>NZ_PYVW01000009.1 GCF_003056355.1 Devosia naphthalenivorans | reverse complement strand
CCTGCTCGGCATCGCCCGTGCCAGGAAACTTTCCAGGGCCACCATGGGTAATATCCGGCAAAATCTCTTTCTTGCCTTCGTGTACAATGCTGCCGGCGTGCCCGTAGCCGCCGGGGTCCTCTATCCATTCTTCGGACTGACGCTTTCGCCGGCCATCGCCGCCGCGGCCATGGCACTGTCGTCCGTCAGCGTGATCGGGAACTCCCTGCGCCTCCGTTCAGCTCGCATCGCATGACCCGTCGAACTCTTCAACTCAGGCGATTCCTGTAACCGACGCGTGCCGGAATGGGTTTGGGTGCGCCCAAGCGCTCGGCAAGTGGTGCCGGCGCTGCAGGCGTCGGCCTCATGGCTTGGGCTCGAAGATTTCGACGACCAGTTGCATTGGTTCATCGGGCCGTAGAGCATGGGACGGGATGCGTGTCGCTACCGGCGAGATTCGCTCCTCCACCAGCGAAAACGATAGGGACGTGCCTGCATGAACCGCAAGTCGCTCCTCGATGGCATCATCCACTACCTGTCGATCCTCAGGGTTTCAGTGGAACTCCACAACAGCCTGAACCATCAGGACATCAACGTTGTTTCCGAGAACTTCTTCCGGGATTTCCTCAACCTGGCGTTCGGGTACGGTCTGAAGAACATCAACATCGTGGAGAAGAATGCCCGTGCCATCGACCTGGGTGACGAGGCGCAGCGCATCGCCATCCAGGTGACGTCGACTTCCGGCATCGCCAAGATCAAGCACACCCATGCCGGTTTCGTGGCCGGAGCGTTGGACGGAAAGTACGATCGCCTCGTAGTGCTGATCATCGGCGAGAAGAAGCTCTATAAGCAGGACATCCTGGGCGGGGATGGTGTATTCGCCATGTCGATCAAGGATGACGTGTGGGGGCTGGAAGAGCTCCTTGCCCGGATCGACGACCTGCGGCCCGAGAAGCTCGTCGAATGCTTCAACTATCTCAATGCCGGCATCTCGACCCGGCAACCGCGCGAGGCGAACGAGGTGCTGACGCTACTGCGCCTGATCGAGGTGCTAAGTGAGTCGGAGGTCGGAATCACCGCCGACGATATCCGCGTCGACCCGGACCCGGACGGGAAGATCAATGCAAGGTTCGCCGACCACGCCGACTTCCTGAAGCGGCAGTTCACCGGCCTTCACGTCATCTACGGCGCTACGCTGGCGGAGGTGTCGAACCAAGCGGACATCGGCCATGGTCGCATGCTGAAGCTGCAGATATACCTGACGAACTGGAGTGACCGCATCCTGCAGGAATGCAGCGGCGATCCCGAACTGGCTTTGGAGACGATGGTGACGCGGGTCATGGAGAAGATGGGCGACGGGACCGCTGGCTTCGACGAAAGCGCCGTCCGCTTCTACCTCATCGACCAGTTGATCCGCTGCAACGTGTTCCCCAACAAGAGGGCTGCCCATGTCTAATCTCTTCCTTAAGGATGAGCCGTTGGACAAGGCCCCCGCGATCGTGGGATTCGAGATCATCCGCTATGTCCGGACGAAGGGCAAGGGCCGCATAAGCATCTTCGACGTGATCGATCACTTCAAGCGCGAACGTTGGTTCACCTCCAGCGCGTTCTTCTACGGCCTAACCTTCCTTTACGCAGTCGGGCTGATCGATTTCGAGGAACCTTATCTGGTTGCGCTCGATGCGGATTGAACTGCTCTACACCGAGCCCGCGACGATCGAGCCGATCGAGTTCGGTGACGGCGTGAATGTCGTACTCGGCGAAAGCGACGACACCAGCTCGAAGAACAACGGCGTGGGCAAGTCCCTCTGTATCGAGTTCATCAACTTCGCTTTGCTCAAGAAGAAGTCGGACAGCCGTGTGTCCAAGATACCCAAGGAAGCGTTCGACCCGGCGACCTTTGTCTGCGTTCGCTTCATGCTGCACGGCGAGGTTTACACGATCAAGAGGTCGTTGTCGGAAGCCGAGCAGCCCAGGATCGTCGTCGGTGGCAGAGAGACCATATTCGCCAAACGCGAGGACGCCACTGACTTTCTGACGCAGCGGATGTTTCCCTTCGAGGGCGCGGGTGCGGTGAACTTCCGCGAGATGCTCGGGCCCCTGATCCGCGATGAGCGATCGGAATTCAAATCCATCGTCTCCTACTTCGACACCCGGCTGAAAGTGCCGGAGAACTATGCGCCCCACCTCATGCTCCTCGGCATCGACCTGAGTATCTATCATCTCATCAAGGATATCCTGAAGGAGATCGACTTGATCGGTGCCGAGGAGGCCCGCATCCGTGAAAACGTCCTGCTCGTCCGCCAGAAGACGATCGATGACGCCCGTTCAGACCTGAATGCCCTCGACGAAGAGGTCGAGAGCATCAACAGCGCCATAGAAGCCCTGGAAAACGCCCCGGCCTTCGACATCGTGAAAGGCGAAATCCTCGCTATAGAAGAAGAGATGGCGGCACTCCGGCGCCGGAAAGAGGTGCTTTCCCAGCGCTCGGTACGCCTGGCTCCAGTCCTGGCCACGCCCACGATAGACAGCGAAGAGATCCGGCAGTTCTACGACGAATTGCGCGCGGGGCTCGGAACGGTCGTGGCCCGCGACCTGACGGAGGTGATCTCCTTCAAGGACAAGATCGAACGCTTCCAGCAGCACCTGCTGGAGGAGAAGTCCCAAGTCGTGGACGTCGAGATCAAGGGCCTCAATAGGCAACTGGCCGATCTGGACCGGAGGTATTCCAAGCTGCTTGCGGTGCTGGACCAGGAAGGACAGCTCCGCAGTCTCCGGCAGACATACGCTTCATATCAGGCGAAGAGTGACGAACTCGGTCAGCTCAAAGGCTTCTTGGAGAGGTACGACCAGCTAGCGGTCGACAAGCAGCAGAAGCGGTCGGACAAGGAAACCGAGCGACTGCGGCTGCAGGGGAGCATCGCCGCCGTCCGCGACCGGTTGAAATCGGTCGAGAAGACCATCCTCGACATCCACCAGTTCATCCAGGGAAACCGCAAGGCTTCTCTCGACGTCCGGACCACGGCGAACAAGCAGGTCGTCGACATCGTGCTGCGCATAGACGACGACGGTAGCCACAGCGTGGAGCGCGAGAAGGTCTTCATCTACGATATCGCGCTGCTGTTGAACGACTTCACTAAGGTGCGTCACCCGGGCTTGTTGGTACACGACAACATCTTCGACGTGGACGAGGATACCTTGAACAGGAGCCTGGAATTCCTGCTCACCCGGGCGGAGTTCGAGGATGAGCAGCAGTATATCCTGACGCTGAACGTGGACCGCATCGCCCATGCCACCGAAGAGGTGTGGTACGACGACTTGCAGCGCAGCGTCGTCGCGTCCTTCACCAAGACCGACAGGTTCCTGAACACGACATACCAAGAAGTTCGGTAGTCGGCGGCGCATTTTTGCCTACCTAGCCGTCACAGATGGAAGCAATGCCTGGGTCGGGCACGTCCTCTAATATTCTCTGACCTGTTGAGCGGCCTTGAGAGTGATCAAAGGGATAGGTTTCTCTAATGTTATCATGTCTGTGGAGCAAACAGATATTGCAAAGAAATCATTTCCGAACGACCCTAGTCAAAAGACTATGGGGGCGAGATTCATGCAGATTACAACCTGCGGGCGGGGCGTACATATTCGCGAGGTTGTCGGCATTGAGCGCCTGCGGAAGCTCCCCAACGACTGGTATGGGTTCACCAATCTCGATCTAGCCACAGGCAGGGGACGATCGCGCGAGATCGATCTTGTACTGGTCACCGACGACCGCATCTTTTTAGTCGACCTGAAAGATTGGCATGGCCGCATAGAAAGCGAGAACGGGAACTGGATTCATAACGGCAGGGATACCGGTCCATCTCCGGTTGCTAAGATCCACGCTAACGCAAAGGCCGTTTGGCAACTTCTGACGGAACACCTCAAACGCCATATGAAGGGCGAGGTCGTTCCAAGAGTGGTTGGGCTGGTTGTAGTGACCGGCAAGGCGGATATGACGGGCATCTCGGAAACCGAGAAGGGCTCCGTGTTCACCGATGAAGAATTCATCTCGTTGGTCAGCAAGACCGGATCGCGGATCGAGACATTCGGAAAGGTCGCCATTTCTTCACGTGGTCTACTCACGGAGAAAATCTGGAAGGATCAGCTCAGCAAATTTTTCAACGCACGTACAGGCCCCATTGTCCCAGGACGGCGGCGATACAACAACTTCATCGCCAATTCAGACGAGGCTACCTTCCAGCATCCGAGAGAAATCTACAGCGAGTACGATGCGGTCGACGAAAACGCGGCTCAGACACTTGGGACGTTGCGGATATGGGACTTCACCAAGGCTGATACACGCTTCCAGAACGACGAG
Source organism: Devosia naphthalenivorans (assembly GCF_003056355.1). Taxonomy (GTDB): domain Bacteria; phylum Pseudomonadota; class Alphaproteobacteria; order Rhizobiales; family Devosiaceae; genus Devosia; species Devosia naphthalenivorans. The sequence continues at coordinate 159,107 of NZ_PYVW01000009.1, read as the reverse complement.
GCGCGCCAGGAGATCGCCGGACGGGAACGCAGCGTAGTAGAATATCTGAGGGATCGGGGCGAGGCCTGTGAAAACGCGATCCTTCAACCGCGCGCCGAGGATCCGGAGCGTGGGGTAGCATACTGGGAAATATTCGATAGGCGCCAGCGTCTGCGGCGCTTGTCGGAATTTGTCACCTCAGAGAATTCTCACCTGGCGCGCGACCGTCGCATCGAACTAGCACGCCAGCTTATCGCCCGGGTTGCTGCGCTACATGCTGCGGACGCCGCGCATCTAGACCTGGGCGGACATAGTATCTGGCTCGAATCACCTTCGACAGTAAAGCTTTCCCACTTGATGGCGGCAAAGTTCCCTCAAGTCGAATCTCTGGGGGAGCGCAGATATCAGTTCTTGGCCAGTGCAAAGCTTCCCGAGGACTTGCTTGGCGGTGAAAACATCCCTAAGCGCCGTGACGTATTCCTTCTCGCAGCATCGGTTCACTGGCTATTGTTGGGCGTTCAGCCGGCCACAGACAGCGGCGAGGATATGCCGTTCGAATGGAACCCATCAGCCGATGCCGAGGGGAAATACACGTCTCTTCATGCCTGGCTTGAACGTTGCTTATCGCTAGACCCTATGGATCGGTTCACGGATGCGCAGGCAGCGCTGGACGCATTCAACGCTGCCACTGCCGACCGGCCTAATGCTGGCGAAGTAATCCGGGGTCTGGAGGGGTTCCGCGAAACTTACCGTTCCCAGCGGCACCTGTTCTCGGCTTATCCCGACATGGGAATGCTCAAGGAGAGCGACAGAGTCGACATATGGAAGAGTGAGGATAGTGAAGGCATTCCAGTTCTGGTCAAGCTGTGGAAGAGGGCTGCTTGGGGTGACCAGACACGAGAGGGTCCACGTATTCTGGATTTCCTGTCCAGAGCACATGAAATGAAATTGTCCCCTCTAGACGGATGCGCTGCAGTTCATGGCTCTTACTGGCTTGGTGACGCTATGGCGATCATCCAGAAATGGGTCGATGGAAGCGTGCTTTCGGAAGCCCTACAAGCAGGGCCCTTTAGTGGTGAGCCCGCTCGGTCGGTAGAATTCTGCCTGGCGCTCGCCAATACGGTGAACTCGCTTCACGACGCTGGCCTGACACATGGCGATATCAAGCCACAGAACATAATCGTCGCCGAGGATGGAACCCCGGTCTTGATCGACATCCTCGACTTTCATGCAAGCGATGACGGCGAACCAACGAACACGGCTTACTCGCCTTCCGCGGGCGGACGACTAGAGAGGGATCGCTTCGCAGTAACAAGGATTACCGAAGAGGTACTAGCCGAAGCCGGGCTGGATGCATCTGTTGCGGCCACGGTTTCGACAAGCATCGAAAGCTGCCGAGCCACCGTGCCTGAAAATGGCACGCTACTCCCGTTGGTGGAAGCGCTTGAGGTGGCCCTGCTTCCACAGCCCGAACAAACACCGAAACGCCTTATAGAGATACGGTTTCCGGGAATTTCCACCGGCCCCCTGCTATCAGACGAAGGGCAGTTTTACGTTCGAAAAGGCGCTGTGAACCGATCCAGCATCTTCATTCGTGGGGCATGCGAGGAGCTGGAGATATTTATGGATGATCAGATGCGTCCCGTGCGGGCACGGCGATGCACGATGGATCAAAAGCAGATAGGTAAACTGGCAAGGTTCGAATTCATGCAGTTCGAGGCTGAGATAGAAATATCTGGCTCAGCAGCGAGTGACTTCACCGATGTAGAATTTCTCTTGGCCGATCCTGCGTTTGTTTCGAACTGGAGTAACCAATCCACCAAGGGCGTCGATACATCCGCTGGAGATGAGATACCCGAGGCCCAGCCTGAACCCGCGTTCGACGACTCTGCGTTTGATGAGTTTAGTGACGATCAAGCCCGGGTCGCAAGCCCAACGACGCCTAGTATCGATATCAGGCGGTTATGGCAGTCACTCATCACCGCAGAGGGCGATCTGACTACTGATGGGGTGGCAGCGGCCGACAGCGGGTACAATCGTGACATCAAACGCCATTTTGTTCCCTTTGAGCTGACCAGCGGGACCTTCGATTTCAACCGAAACGATCGTGTTGGTGTCGAAAGGCTTGACCGCAAGGGAACCTGGCAACGGGTGGGTGAACTAGATATCGCCCGGTCAAAGCCCGATCGAGTTTTTATCGATGCAGCGGAGTGGAATGCGACTGGAAACGCAGGTCTTGTAAATGAAGAGCAGCGACTGCGCTTCATCAGCCACTTCGAAGTCCAAAGCCTGCGACGCCGGGAATCAGCGATTGGTAGAACACTGGGTGGACAGGCCCGCATTAAGGCTATTCCGACCTTTTTCGAGCCGCGAACCTCATCTCGTCCAGCATCTCTTAGCATCGAAGTGAGCGATAGTGATCTTGCTCGATATGGGTTGAACGAAGATCAGCGGGAGGCCTTCAAGAAGCTTGTTTCCGTTCGTCCGCTGGGTGCCCTGCAGGGGCCTCCTGGCACCGGAAAGACCTTGTTCATTGCCGCTCTCGCGCATTTCGCACTAACGCGCGGCCTTGCAAAAAACATCCTACTAGCAAGCCAATCTCATGAAGCTGTCAACAATGCCGCAGAGGCCGTTCTGAGGCTTTTTGCCAACCAGGATGAGCAGCCGAGTATTCTCCGTGTCGGTAACGAAGGTGTGGTCTCCGAGCGGCTGATGCCTTTTCACACCGATCGACTGGAACAACTGTACAAAGACCGTTTCGGTGCCGAATTCCGCGACCGTATGAAATTGGCCGGGCGCTCGCTGGGTGTACCCTTGCCGGTGGTGGAGGCGATGATTGACATCGAGGTCAACATGCGACCCGTTGCCGAAAAGATCGTAGAGTTGCAAGGGCAAGCCGAGCCGGAGACGGACCGCATTAACAGCCTGCTGGGCACGCTCGAGACTCTTGCCAAGAGTGTAGCTGGTGCAGATCAGGTTCTGATGGTGGAGGATGATCCTCTACAACTGTTAGACGACGTCCTGCGAATGGTAGTTGATCGCATGCCTGTAGGTGAACGACCTGCGCCAGAGCGGCTGGGCAGGATGCGCTCGGTTTTTAATATAGCCAAGGACTTCGTGGGTAGTGTGTCTACCCAGCAGCGGGGTTTCGAGGCGTTCTTGGCTGGTACGCGGCACATCGTTGCCGGAACATGTGTAGGACTCGGGCGCACATCGCTGGGTCTCACCACAACCCCGTTCGATCTCGTCATTATAGACGAGGCGGCGCGCTGCACCGCAAGCGAATTGGCGGTCCCTATGCAATCTGGACGTTGGGTCGTGCTAGTCGGAGACCATGCGCAGCTGGAGCCGCAGCACCCCGCCACCGTCGCATCGAAAGTTGCTGCTGAGCTCGGCACATCTGAGCTCACGGTAATACAAAGCGACTTCGAACGCCTTTTCGAGAATGGCTATGGCAAGTCGGCGGGCGCGAGGCTCAAGACCCAATACCGCATGCTCCCTCCTATCGGGAAGGTTGTATCGGACACCTTCTATGGAGGTGAACTCGAGGCTGGACGAACGGAGCCTGAGATCGATCCTAAGGTGTTGCCTGATGGCCTTGAGCTTCCTCTGACCTGGATCACTACCGATTCGATGGGTGCTGCCGGAGAGGAGAAAACAGAAAGCACGGGAACCAGCAGGGTAAACCAGGCAGAGGCCGACAGCATCGTCGCACTCCTAAAAAACTGGTCTGCGACCCCATCCTTCACCGAATGGGTCGCGGGGCAGACGAAGCATGCTCATGTAGTAGGGGTGATCTGCATGTATGCGGCGCAGCGTGATCTCATCCGCAAGAAGATCCAGGCGGCTAACCTACCCGAAGCGTTTCGACGTTCAATCAAGATCGACACCGTCGATAGTTACCAGGGCAAGGAGAACCCTATCGTGGTCCTTTCCCTCGTTCGCAACAATGTTTCCGGCCAGGCTGAGCGAGGACTCGCCAGCATCCGGCCAGGGTTCTTGAAACGCCCGAACCGTATCAACGTAGCTGTCAGTCGCGCTATGGATCGCCTAGTTATAGTTGGCGCCAAGTCACGTTGGCAAACAGGTACTCCAATGCAGAGGTTGTCGGAAGCAGTCGAAGATCGCTTCAATGCGGGAGAAGCTCTAGTGATCTCGGCGTCGGTATTGCTGGGCGATGCTAGGGACGTGCGAAGTGCGGTTAAAGAAACGGTGGCTACGGTATGATCGCGCATCCAAGACCGACGCTGTCTCTGTCTGGATTATTGAAACCGGAAGAGGATAGGGACCTTGAACTGGCCAGCTATGACGTGCTGCTGCCTTGCCGCCGGTTCGAGGTTGACCACAAGGTTGCTGTCCTGGGTCGTGTGTCCCTAACCGCTGAGTTCTTGTTGCGCTTGGTGAAATCGGCTGACGGTATTGATGAAACCGATGCTGCTTTATTTTTCGGCTTCGGCCTGCGTGACATGTCTTTCGTTCTGGCCGAGGTAGAGGGTCTGGGATACGTGGAGCGGCGTGAAGGCAGGCTCTGGATCACCCTTTCAGGAATGTCCCTGTTTCTAGAAGGATCGGAGGAGCCAAAGATATTCGAGGTGGAGGTTCGGCGAGAGAATGTCGGGTTTGACCTAATCTCGTTGGCCTACGAACAGCCCAGGGGTCTCGATGAGTTCTCAAGAACTCTTCCCGAACTGCCGCTATTGCATCCAGAGCGCGCCAGCGCCGCGGCTTCAAATATCTATTCGGCCTTTCGGAGATCGTATCCAGAAATCATCAGCCGAAGGGAAAGGTCGCTCGATAGACGTTCACTCTATTCAATCGATCATGTGAGCGCCGGCGACCGCTTCTCCAGCCCGGTGAAGTTGACCATCCAGTCAACCGGACTCCGTCCTTGGGTGGGCGTGGCTGACTTGACCGAGTGGCGCAACGAGGTGGAACAGGAGGATCGCCCCGAGGTTCTGGACGCCGTGGCGGCCTTCGTAGACGACCTATCTGTCAGCCAACGGAGTGGTGATCAGGACGGCTATGAGGCCCTGATATCGTTGGCGCCCGAGTTCCTGAAAGAATTTGTCCGCAAGGACGGCCTCGCCGTGGATAAATACTATCGGGAGACCATCAACCGCGTCGGTGAAGTGCGCTCGAACCGGCAGACCATTCCTTTTGTTGGGTCGCTCTTCACCAGGGACAACGTACGAAAGCTGACCGAGGCTTACAGTATCGGACTCCGGTCGCAATCGAGACCCTCCACCTTACTGTGGTTGATGCCGATAGTTAAATATTGGGGGGCAACGAGAACACTCCCGGAGCTCCTGCGGACGATGGCTTCCCGCATTGGGGCCGACAATAGCGGTGAGCGCCCAGCTACTACCACCGTGGGCTTGGTGTCGGGGTGGCCGGAAGCGCATATCAAAAAGGCATTCGGTCAGGTTTGCAAAAGCGATGCACCGGCATTTCCGCAGATGCTTGAGATCCTGCTGGTGCCGGGCGTCGTTGTTGCAGCGTCAGTCCATGCCCCCATTGGATCTAAAACCGGCTTGCCAGTCCCTCTGGGTTTTATCAGCTTCGATCCACGAGTTATCGAGCGTGCCTCGGACTATCTCGACCAATCGCTGCATCGATACGTTAAAGACGACATGCTTGATCGTCGTATCCGTGAAGACCTAGCACGCAAGACCGACGCTGAGGTCGAAGCGAGCAGCATTGTCCAGGAGTGATGGCTGGGAGCTGATTAAAGAGTCTTTTAAATGTTGGCGGTCGCGGAGGAACTCGAATCCCCGACCTCAGGTTTCGGAAACCTGCGCTCTAGTCCAGCTGAGCTACACGACCAAAAACTCGGTGCAGGCTGCGGGTAGCGCGCCGCGACACCTCAAAACGGGAAGATCGGATTACGCGGCAAATGCCTACGCAATCCTGTCTAAGTCGTTACCTACGTTGACTAATTCCGATTAATGCCCAAAAAATCGGGAATATCGGACTCCGTTCAACACGAGCGATTTCAATAGGTTACTGGCGATCCCGACAGGATTCGAACCTGTGACCAACAGCTTAGAAGGCTGCTGCTCTATCCAGCTGAGCTACGGGACCAGCGCAGGCATGTTTCATGTAGCGCATTTTGCGGCGAAGGGAACCGCCTTATTGACATCTGTTGTGCATGTTCACCGCGGTCGGGGAGGGGCCGTGCTGCCCCGAACGATGAGCTGGGAGCTTAGCACGAACTGCCTCGGGACGCGTTTTCCCGGCGCTCCTTCGATCAGGTCGATCAGAGCTTCCGCCGCCAACCGGCCCAGTGCCTCGCGCGGTTGCCGCATGGTCGTGAGCGGCGGCAGGAAGTGCTCGGCAATGCCCAAATCATCAAACCCGATGACTGACATGTCGCGGGGACAAATTAGCCCTGATCTGGCAATCTCCGAGATGAAGCCGATAGCGGCTTCGTCATTGGTCGCGAAAATGGCGGTGGGCCGCTCCTGAAGATCGAGCATTGTGCGCGCAGCGCGCGCCCCGTCATCCATGCTGAAACCTCCATGGAGGACCCACTCGGCACGGATTTCGGCCCCCGCGGAACACAATGCTGCAAGGAATCCGGCTTCGCGTTCTGCGGTGAGCACGTTTCCGGCGGGTCCTTTGATGTGACCGATTCTACTATGACCAAGGCGCAGTAAATGCCGTGTCGCCTGTTCTGCGGCATAGGCATTGTCCGTCCTGACGGTGTGGAACGGAGCGTCGGCAATCGCTTCGCATGCGACGATCAGGGGCAGGCTGGTCGGCGCACGGGTGAGGGCCTCCAACTGCGCGCGATCGATCGATCCATCGAGCAGCAGCAATCCATCGGCGCGATTCGACAGAAAATAGTCCCGCAGCGGATCCGTGTCTCCGCGGGCAAACCGGTTGGCAACCAGAACCCCATAGCCGCGTCGGGCGGCCTCTCGCTCGATAGCGTCCAGTATGGTTGAAAAGAACGGATTGCCGATGTCGGGCAGGGCCACAAGGATGGTTCTCGCGCTCTGCAACCGCAGTGAACGCGCCGACTGGTTCAGCGTATAACCGGTCACCCGAACAGCTTCCGATACCCGCTCGCGGGTCGCCTCCGTAACTCGTTCCGGCCGTGACAAGGCCCGGCTAACGGTGGCTGTGGACACTTTCGCTATCCGTGCAACGTCTTGAATCGTTGGCGCTTTTTCGCTCAGTTCATGATCCAACAGCGTCCCCTTCCACTGTCAGCGACACTTCTGTCTAAATCGATCTTGACAGCCCGGCAAGAGCTAGGTGAAACTAATGAAATCGATTGCATAGATTTTCAGACGATCGTCTTGCAATCGATTACATGCAGTCAGCTCGGGATGTTTCATCAGAAGACAACCTTGCGGCTGGCCGCTTCGCGGGAGCACCTCGCTCCAAGTGATCGTTGGGAGGACATTTAATGAAAAAGTTTACCGTAGTGGCCGCGATGGCCGCTGCCATGATGGGCTCTACCGCTGCAATGGCAGCAGACCTCGAAGTCACCCACTGGTGGACTTCGGGCGGTGAATCGGCCGCTGTGGCCGAGTTCGCGCGTCTGTTCAACGAAACCGGCAACACTTGGGTCGATAGCGCCCTTGCAGGTTCCGGCACCGGTGCGAACCCCGTCATCATCAGCCGTATTCTCGGCGGCGATCCGATGGGCGCCACCCAGATGAACACCGGTCGCGACGCGGAAGGGCTCATCGAGGCTGGCTTGATCCGCGATCTGACCCCCATCGCAGACGAAGAGGGCTGGAAGGATTTCTACGCCGATCCAGGCCTGTTTGACGCTTGCACCTATGACGGCAAGATCTATTGCGTTCCCGTCAACATCCACTCCTGGCACTGGCTCTGGCTGTCGACTGCAGCGTACGAGAAGGCCGGCACTGCCGTTCCAAAGGATTGGAATGAATACGTAGCCTCCTGGCCGGCTCTGCGCGAAGCTGGCGTGGTTCCCTTCGGTCTGGCCGCTGGCTGGGCTCTGAACGGCATCCCGGGCGTTCTGCTGGCCGACGTCGGCGGTCCCGATCTCTACATGAAGGTCAACCAGGATCACGATGCCGAGGCTGTCCGCAGCCCCGAATTCCGCAAGGTTGCCGAAGCTTGGGCCGCCCTGCGCGATGTTGTCGATCCGGCCGAAGTCGTGCCGCAGTTCGGCGACGTGGCCAACCAGCTCCTTGCTGGCGAAGCCGCCGGCAACATCCACGGCGACTGGATCCAGGGTGAGTTCGCGGTTGCCGGTGCAACCCCAGGCGTCGAATATGACTGCCTGCCAGGCCTGGGACTGACCAACCGCATCGAAGGCGGCGGCGACGCGTTCTACTTCCCCGTGCTGCCAGAAGGCACCGCGCAGGACGTGATCGATGCCCAGACCGCTCTCGCCAAGCTGCTGGTCAGCAAGGAAGCCCAGGTTGCGTTCAACCTGAAGAAGGGCTCCATGCCGATCCGTACGGACATCGACCTGTCCACGGCCAACGATTGCATGAAGAAGGCAATCACCATTCTGGAAAGCCCGGAAGGCCTGCTGCCATCGGGCGAAACCCTGAACTCGAGCGACACCCAGCAGCAGCTGGACGACCTCAATCAGGAATTCTTCGCCGACAAGAGCTTCTCGGTCGATGACTACATCGAAGAATACGCTTCGATCATCGAACAGGCCGACTAAGCTTTCAGGCTGAAAAATGGGGGTCGCCATTGGTGACCTCCAAATAGCGTTTCGGGCAAGCATCCATCCCGGGCTTGCCCGGCGCACTTATTCTTCAAAGGAAGTGCAATGACCGACATTGGGCGCTCCGGCGCTATGGGTCGGCCGGTGGAAGCAGATAAGCCACCTGGTCTGCTGTACAATATATTCGTCAGGAACATTACGGCCAAGATCGCCGCCTCGCCCATGGTGGCGATTGTCCTGATCGTTTTCATCGGCTGTACGCTGTGGAGCGTCTGGTTCTCGTTTACCGATTCCCGTTCGCTGCCGAACGGCGATTTCGTGGGCTGGGCTCAGTATGAGCGTCTGTTCTCGGCACGGCGCTGGAAGATTTCGGCCACGAACCTTCTCACCTACGGTATTTTCTCGCTCGTCTTCACCATGGTTGTCGGCTTCCTGCTTGCAGTGCTGATGGACCAGAAGCTCCGCTTCGAAGACGGCTTCCGCACCATTTTCCTGTATCCATTCGCCCTTTCCGGCATCGTGACCGGTCTGGTGTGGCAGTGGATCATGAACCCGACATTGGGCCTGCAATCCACGATCCGCGGTCTTGGCTGGACCAGCTTCACCTTCGATTGGATCACCAATACGGACATGGTGCTCTATGCCCTGCTGATCGCGGGCACTTGGCACGGTACGGGTTTCGTCATGGTTTTGATGCTCGCGGGTTTGCGCAGCATCGACGGTGAAATCTGGAAGGCGGCCCGCGTCGACGGCATTCCCGCTTGGCGCACCTATCTGCAGATCGTGCTCCCCATGATGCGCGGCGTTATCGTGACCACCCTGGTCATCGTGGGCTCCGGCATCGTGCGTACCTATGATCTGGTGGTGGCGCTCACCAATGGCGGGCCCGGCCTGTCCTCGGAAGTGCCGGCCAAATACGTCATCAACTACATGTTCACGGCGGGCAATCTGGGGCAGGCCCTGGCTGCCTCCACCATCATGCTCGTTGCGGTATTCGTCATCCTGATCCCGTGGATCATGATCGAATTCGGCCCCAAGAAGGCTCGTTAGGAGGATCTTATGACCAATATCACTGCGGTCGACGAGCCCTCCGGGCCGCGTCCAAGCAAGGGTTTCAACCCCAAGCGCATCGTCATCTACGGCATCATCATCGTTGCCGCCATGTACTATCTGCTGCCCCTCTATGTGATGATCACCACATCGCTGAAGGGCCTGCCTGAAATCCGCGTCGGCAACATCTTCGCGCCGCCGCTCGAGATCATCACGATCGAACCGTGGGTGAAAGCCTGGACCAGCGCCTGTACCGGCCTCACCTGTGAGGGGCTTGCGCCCGGCTTCTGGAACTCGGTGAAGATCACCGTTCCGTCCACCATCATTTCGGTGCTGGTTGCTGCGGTCAGCGGCTACGCCCTGGTCAACTGGCGCTTTAAGGGGTCGGAGTTCTTCTTCACCTGCCTGCTGCTGGGCTCGTTCATCCCCTATCAGGTGATGCTCTATCCCATGGTGATGATAACAGCGCAGCTCAAGATCTTCGGCACGCTCTGGGCCGTGATTCTGGTGCATACGGTGTTCGGCATGCCGATCCTGGTGCTGCTGTTCCGCAACTATTTTGCGTCGCTGCCGCAGGAACTGTTCAAGGCTGCCCGTGTCGATGGTGCTGGCTTCTGGCGCATCTTCATCCAGATCATGGTGCCGATGTCGCTGCCGATCTTCGCCGTGGCCATCATCCTGCAGGTCACCGGCATCTGGAACGACTTCCTGTTCGGCGTGGTCTTCGCCGGCACCCAGAATTATCCGATGACGGTGCAACTCAACAACATCGTCAACTCCACGCAAGGCGTGCGGGAATACAACGTCAACATGGCCGCCACGATCCTGACTGCAGCTGTTCCGCTGCTCGTCTATTTCGTCTCGGGCAAATGGTTCGTGCGCGGCATCGCCGCTGGCGCGGTGAAGGGTTAAAACCATGCAAAGCAGTGTTTCCATCAAGGATGTCTCGCTCAACTTCGGCAGCGTTCCGGTCTTGCAGCATCTCGATCTCGAAGTGGGGCAGGGCGAGTTCATCGTGCTGCTCGGACCTTCCGGTTGTGGCAAGTCCACCCTGTTGAACTGCATCGCCGGCCTGCTCGACGTCTCCGGCGGTCAGATTTTCATCGGCGGCAAGAACGTTACCTGGGCCGAGCCCAAGGACCGTGGCATCGGCATGGTGTTCCAGTCCTATGCGCTCTACCCGCAGATGACCGTGGAGCGGAACCTCTCCTTCGGTCTTCGTGTCGCGGGCATGCCCAAGGACGAGATCAACAAGCGCGTCAAGCGCGCCGCCGAGATTCTGCAGCTCGAACCTTTCCTGCAGCGCAAGCCTGCCAACCTCTCCGGCGGGCAGCGCCAGCGCGTCGCCATCGGCCGTGCCCTGGTCCGCGACGTGGACGTGTTCCTGTTCGACGAGCCTCTGTCGAACCTGGATGCCAAGCTGCGCTCCGATCTGCGCGTCGAGATCAAGCGGCTGCATCAGCGGCTCAAGAACACCATGATCTACGTGACGCACGATCAGATCGAAGCGCTTACCCTCGCTGATCGTATCGCCGTCATGAAGAATGGCATCATCCAGCAGCTTGCCGATCCGCACACGATCTACAACAAGCCGGTCAATCTCTATGTTGCGGGCTTCATCGGCTCGCCGCAGATGAACATGCTGGAAGGCACCCTCAACGGCACCACCTTCACGACGGACGACGGCACCGTCATCCCGGTTGGCAATTACGCCTTCACCGCCCCGGCGACAGGGTCCGCCAAGGCCGTTCTGGGCGTACGCCCCGAGCACATTGTGATGGGCGAGGAAGCGGCCAGCATGCCCTATTCCACCGACGTCGAGATTGAAATCGTCGAGCCGATGGGTTCCGACACACTGGCGTGGACCAAGATCGCCGGCAAGCCGGTGACGTTCCGCTGCGATAGCGACGTGGTGATCTCGACTGGCCAAAAAGTCCGGGTCGGCTTCGACCCCGCGCGTGGCTCGATCTTCAACGCCGAAACCACCAACCGGCTCTAGCATCAAATCGTTACAGGCGCCGTGCGGCACCCTGCGCCTGTAGCGTCCCTCCATTGTCAACCGGCCGGGCTGCGCGCGGCATCTGACACATCAATCCATAAGCGGCATCACCCGATGCCCTTGCACACTCTACGAAAGAGGCCACAATGACTGAACTGTCATTCCAGCTTTACAGCGCCCGCAACGTCCCATCGCTCCCGGACTTCCTCGCCAAGCTCGGCGAGCTTGGCTACACGCAGGTCGAAGGTTACGGCGGGCTCTATGCCGACGCCACCGGTCTTGCCGCTGAGCTCAAGAAGAATGGCCTTACCATGCCCACTGGCCATTTCGGCCCCGCCCAGGTGCAGGACGTGGAAACCACGCTGAAGACCGCTGAAACTCTCGGCATCAAGCGCATCTATTGCCCCCACATCGGCCCTGAAGGCCGCAGCGAAGACGAGTCCAAGTGGCTTGAGCTTGCCGAGATGCTGGCCAAGGCCGGCGAAACCTACACCAAGGAAGGCTACGGCTTCGGCTGGCACAACCACGATTTCGAGTTCAAGGCGACCACCTCGGGCCGTACGCCCATGGAGATCATTCTCGAAACCGCTCCCAGCATCGAATGGGAAGCCGACGTGGCCTGGATTGCTCGCGGCAATGCCGACCCGATCGCCTGGTTCGACAAGTACGGCGACCGCATCACCGCTGTTCACGTCAAGGACATCGCGCCCGCTGGCGAAGCCACCGATGAAGACGGCTGGGCTGACGTGGGGCAGGGCACTCTCAACTGGGATGACCTGATCACCAAGGTTCAGTCCAAGACCAAGGCGCAGTATTTCGTTGCCGAACACGACAAGCCATCCGACGCAGTGCGCTTCGCCACGCGTTCGATCGCTGCCGCCAAGAACTGGAAGTAATATCAAATGACCAAGACATTTGGCGTCGGCATCATGGGTGCCGGCAATATTTCGGGCGCCTATCTGCGGCTTGCTCCGCTGTTCAAGGGCCTCGAAGTGCGCGCCGTCGCAGACATCATTCCAGAAGCCGCCAAGAAGCGCGCCGACGAATATGGCGTCAAGGCTCAGACTCCTGACGAGTTGCTCAAGAACAGCGAACTGGACGTGATCGTCAATCTGACGATTCCGGCTACGCACTACTCGGTGTCGATGGACATCATCTCGGCCGGCAAGCACGCCTATTCCGAGAAGCCGTTTGTGCTGTCCCTCGAAGAGGGCATGGCCCTCAAGAAGGCCGCTGACGATCGTGGTCTGCGCGTCGGCAGCGCCCCTGACACCTTCCTCGGCGGTGCCCATCAGCAGGCGCGTCAGATTATCGATAGCGGTGAACTCGGCAAGATCATGAGCGGCACTACGCACGTGATGAGCCGCGGCATGGAACATTGGCATCCCAATCCGGAGTTCTTCTTCCAGGTCGGCGCCGGTCCCATCCTTGATCTGGGCCCATATTATGTCACCGAGCTCATCCACCTACTCGGTCCGGTGAAGCGCCTTTCCGCCTTCACCAACATGGCGCGCACGGAACGCGAAGTGACCGCCGAAGGCCCCTACAAGGGCAGCTTCGTCAAGGTCGGCACCCCCACCACCATCCATGGTGTCCTCGAGTTCGCCTCCGGTGCCATCGTCACCATCGGCGCCAGCTGGGACGTGGCGGCCCATGGCCACCATAACATCGAGCTCTACGGCACCGATGGGTCGATCTTCGTGCCCGATCCGAACTTCTTTGGCGGCGATCTCGTCACCGCCAATCTCTCGGGCGAACGGCACACTGTAACTCCATGGGACCACCCCTTCGGCAAGGCCAACCAGGACCTCGACAAGCCAAATCCGCGCGCCAACTATCGCACCGCTGGTCTGGCCGACATGATGCACTCAATCGACGCTGGTTACCGCGCGCGTTGCGGGCTTGATGTCGCCCTGCACGTCGTGGACGTGATGACGAGCCTGCTCAAGGCTGGCGAAAGCGGTCAGGTTCTGACGCTCTCGACCACCTGCGAGCGCCCGCTGGCCCTTTCGCCGCAGGACGCCCAGGCTTTGCTCAGGTAGACAATCTATCCGAGCTCGTTGACAGGCCCATGGGCCTGTCAAACAATACCAGGATCAAGGACAGGTTCCGCTTCGGCAGGAGCCGCAGTGAGGAGCAGCATCTATGCGCACCATCAAGGGACCAGGGATTTTCCTGGCTCAGTTCGCCGGCGACAAGGCCCCCTTCAATTCATTTGACGCAATTTGCGGCTGGGCGGCCAACTACGGCTACAAGGGCGTACAGATCCCCACCTGGGTCGGCAGCTTCATCGATCTGGAAAAGGCCGCGACCTCAAAGACCTATACCGACGAGTTGAAGGGCACTGCTGCCAAGCACGGGCTCGAAATCACCGAGCTTTCAACCCATCTGCAGGGCCAGCTTGTCGCCGCTCACCCTGTCTACGACACGATGCTGGATGGCTTCGCCCCAGCTTCCGTGCACAACAACCCAAAAGCCCGTCAGGAATGGGCTGTTCAGCAGCTGCATTGGGCCGCAAAAGCCTCGCAGAACCTTGGCCTGACCGAACACGCGACCTTCTCCGGCGCACTCGCCTGGCCGTTCCTTTATCCATTCCCCCAGCGCCCGGCTGGTCTGGTCGAGGAAGCCTTTGACGAGTTGGCACGCCGCTGGACGCCGATCCTTAACGCCTTTGACGAAGCTGGCGTCGATGTCGGTTACGAACTGCATCCGGGTGAAGACCTGTTCGATGGCGTCACCTTCGAGATGTTCCTCGAGCGCGTGAACAACCACCCGCGCGCCAACATCCTCTACGATCCAAGCCACATGGTGTTGCAGCAGCTCGATTATCTCGATTTCATCGATATCTATCACGAGCGCATCAAGCTCTTCCACGTCAAGGATGCCGAGTTCAATCCCACCGGCCGCCAGGGCGTCTATTCGGGTTATCAAAGCTGGATCAACCGGGCAGGGCGCTTCCGCTCGCTGGGCGACGGCCAGGTCGATTTCGCCTCGATCTTCTCCAAGATGGCGCAATATGACTTCGCCGGCTGGGCCGTGCTCGAATGGGAATGCGCCATCAAGCACCCCGAGGATGGCGCGCGCGAAGGCGCCGAGTTCATCAAGAACCACATCATCCACGTCACCGAACACGCCTTCGACGATTTCGCCTCGGCCGGCACCGACCTGGCGGCAAACCGGAAGATCCTGGGGCTGTCGTAATCGGACTTCCCACGCCCTCGTCCTTCGACAGGCTCAGGATGAGGGCTACTCTGAATTTTCAGTAGACCTCATGGTGAGCCTGTCGAACCACGAGGTCGTGGCGCAATAATATTCGAGGAGACTTCAATGGCTGAAAACGGCGCAAGGCGCATTCGTCTCGGCATGGTTGGCGGCGGCACCGGAGCCTTCATCGGCTATGTGCACCGTATCGCGGCCCGCATCGACGGAGATTATGACCTGGTCGCGGGCGCACTGTCGTCCCGCCCTGACGTCGCAAAGGAGTCCGGCCGCAATATCGGGCTTGCCGAAGAACGCATCTACACCTCCTATGAGGAAATGGCCCGCGCGGAAGCAGCCCGTCCGGATGGCATCGAGGCGGTCTCCATCGTCACGCCAAATCATATGCACTACGGTCCCGCCAAGGCCTTCCTCGAAGCGGGCATCCACGTGATTTGCGACAAGCCAATCACGAGCACGCTCGAAGACGCTCGCAAGCTTGCTTCCATCCAGCCGAAGAACGGTGCGAAGTTTCTTCTGACGCACAACTACACAGGCTTCCCCCTAATCCGCCAGGCACGCGAACTCGTGGCTTCCGGTGCCCTGGGCAAAATCCGCGTCATTCAGGCCGAATATCCGCAGGATTGGCTGACCGAGCCCACCACCGACGACAACAAGCAGGCCTCCTGGCGCACCGATCCCGCCCGCTCCGGCGCCGGCGGCGCCATCGGCGATATCGGCACCCACGCCTATAATCTCGCCCGCTTCGTTTCCGGCCTCAGGACTGACGCCGTTTCTGCTGATCTCACCAGCTTCGTCGAAGGTCGTCAGCTCGACGATAACGTCCACATCATGCTGCGCTTCGAAGGCGGCGCCAAGGGCATGCTCTGGGCCAGCCAGGTAGCCGTCGGCTGCGAAAATGGCCTGCAACTGCGCATTTACGGCGACAAGGGCGGCCTGGAATGGCGCCAAGACAATCCCAACTACATGTGGTTCACCGAGTTCGGTAAGCCCAAGCAGTTGCTGACCCGCGGCGGCGCCATCTCCGGCAATGCGTCTTCCACCATGAACATCCGCATCCCCTCCGGCCACCCCGAAGGGTATCTGGAAGCCTTTGCAACCCTTTACTCGCAGTTCGCAGCGGTGATCCGCGGCGAGGGCGCCGATTACGAAGCGCTGCTGCCTAGCCTCGCCGATGGCGTTGAAGGCATGCAGTTCATCGTCGCCTCGGTCGAATCGAGCAAGAACGACGGCAAGTGGACCAAGCTCAGCGACGTCTGAGTTTTTCTCCCCAAACAGACGGCTACTGGATCCTCTCGATCCGGTAGCCGGCCTGCTCCAGCAGGTCGAGGACGCTGCCATCTCCGATCAGGTGCGCCGCGCCTACGATCACCAGCGCCTCCTCGTCTTCCTCCAGTATGCTTTCGAGCGGCGCTATCCAGTTGCGGTTCCGCTGGTAAATCAGCCGCTCCAGAAACGCATCCTCGAAGCCACCCATCTCCGACAGGAACAGTCTGGCCAGCTTGTCGGGCGTGCCCTCCACCCAATTGGAAACCATCTTGCCCAGCATCTTGGGAAAGGCGTCCAGCTCTTCGAGCGTGGCCCCCAGCATCGCCAATTGCTCGGTTTCCGGTGCGCCGGAAAGAATATCCAACTGCTGCTCCCCGGTTTCGAGGTAAGTCTGCCGATCCGCCGGCAAATCCGGCTGCAGCACGAACTCCACCCCTTCAGCCTTATAGCCTTCAGCGGCCATCGCACTCACTGAGATTGTGTTTGCCGCAAACCACGGTTTCATCGCCAAAAGACTGCCGACGGGCAATTCGAGCCCACTCGCCACTTCTCTGAGCTTCGCCTCCGCTGCCGGATCGATGAAATCGCTCAGCAGCTTTCCATCGGTATAAATACCGCGCGCGAATGCCTCCGCCGCCAGTTCAGCCATCGCCCCGGGCCTGACATCGGCTTCGAAGACGATCTTGTCCGCGTCGGCGAAGGTCTGGTCGAACAATGGTGTGCGCCACTCCAGGCCCTCAGGCAGCACATGGAACGACCCGAAAAGCCAAATGACACTATCGGCGTCACGAACTTCCCACATCGCCGGTGCAGCCACCGCCGGAGCGGCAGCCGAGAGACCCATCAATAGGCCTAGCAGGCGAATAGCTGTTTTCGGCATCGGATGCTCTCCCTGGCCGCCAGTGTGCCTCAAATCTCTCGATTTGCCAAAACCGGCCACACCGGCTGCTGCAGACACAAAAAGCAAATGCGCCACAATCACTTGCGACGCACTACGAACTCTCGGCGATAGCAACGCGATTAGTGCGTCCAGGGAGTCTTTCGATCTGCACGGAAATTGTCGGGATAGCTCTGGCGCTTTGGAGTTTCCTCATGCGCTGTCTGAACCGTGTAGGCGATCCCGTTCTTTTGGGCGTAAGCCTCTGCGGCTTCAACCGTATCAAACGACAGCTTGATCTGCTGGCGCATGTCGCGGGAGCTCGTATAGCCCATCAGCGGCTCGATATCGCGCGGAGCGGAAGGCTCGTAGACCAAAACCCAGTTCTTGGTTTTGCCTTTGCCCGACTGCATTGCGTTGCGGGCAGGGCGGTAGATACGGGCGGTCATGCAAAGTCCTCGACACGAAGCGCTGCGCAGCAAGTTGTGATGGTCGGAGTACAAAGATTCGAACTTTGGACCCCCGGTTCCCAAAACCGGTGCTCTACCAGGCTGAGCTACACTCCGAGATCACAGGCGCTTCGTTAGCGCGTTCGATTGGAAAGGGCAAGCACGCAAAAGCACAGTTTATGCTATTCGCACAGCAACCTGCCTGCCGTGCTCCACAATTACCTCGCCTCGGCATAGCGCGCCATCGCGTCGGCCAGATCCGCCTTCAAATCCTCCATGCCCTCGAAGCCGATATGCAGCCTGAACAAATTGCCTTCTTCGGTCCATGGTCTCGCTGTGCGATTCTTCCCCAGCTTCACCGGCAGGCACAGGCTTTCATACCCGCCCCATGAGTACCCCATCGTAAAGATACGCATCTGGTCGAGGAAAGCCGCTACTGAAGCGCGCGGCGCAGGCGCCAGCAATATGCTGAACAGGCTGCCCGAGCCGGTAAAATCCCGCTTGAACAGCCAATGGTCGGGGTGGCTGGGCAGGGCCGGGTGCAGCACCTTGGTGACCTCCGGCTGCTGCTCCAGCCACTGTGCCATCGCGACACTGCGTTCATTGTGCTCCTTCATGCGGATCGCCAGCGTGCGCAGACCCCGCGCCACGAGAAATGCGTCGTCACCCGAGGTGAAAAAGCCGAGCGCCGCCCGATTAGCTTCTACATCGGGCCAGGCTTCCTCGGTGGCCGAGATCGTCCCCGCAAACGCATCCGAGTGTCCAACGAACATCTTGGTGCCGGCGTGTACCACCAGGTCCGCGCCCAGCTTGATCGGCTGCAGGAATAGTGGGCTCGCCCAACTGTTATCCACGATCAGCCGCGCGCCGCCGGCATGGGCAGCATCTGCCAGCGCCGGGATATCCTGCAGTTCAAACGTCAGCGAACCAGGGCTTTCCGCCAACACAGCCCGGGTACTCGGCCGCATCAGCTCTGCCAGTCCAGCTCCGATTCGTGGGTCGTAATAGCGGACGCTGATGCCCATGCGCGCCAGAAAGCCATCGGCGAACTTGCGACCCGGCTCATAAGCACTGTCCGTAACCAAAACATCGTCACCGCCCTTGAGGCAGGACAGCAAGGCAACCGTTATGGCCGATAGCCCCGATGGCAGCAGGCGCGTCCGGTATGCGCCCTCCAGTTCTGTCACGACGGCTTCGACGCTTTCCGTCGTCGGGTTGCCGGCGCGTCCATAAAGGAACCGCTGCTCCTGCGCCTCGATGTCGGCCAGGGTTTTGAACAGCACCGTCGAGCCGCGATAGACGGGCGTGTTGACGAATCCAAACTGGTCTTCGGGGTTTCGCCCATAGTGGGTCAGGATGGTCTCCACGGAAGGCCGCTGTGTGCTGCCGCTTTGCTCATCATTCATCATAGGCTCTCTGCTCATTAACGCGCCAAATGGTCGGCTCTGGCCAAAAAAGCGACAGCGTTGCTGTCCCAAGCCGCGAACACGCTTGACGTGTGGTTCAATAGACGCTTGCATGCTTAGCAGCATCAGAACCGCCATTCAAAGGCGGCGGTGCCGCCAGGGACGGGGGGTGCAAGCCTTATGAACTCTGGGACACGTGGTCAGGAAAATAGAAGGCAAACTCAATGCAAAAAATGCTCGTAACCTTCGCAGCGGCGGCCTCACTCGGCCTCGTTGCGACGGCTGCCCAGGCGGCAACGCTCGATGACGTTAAGGCAAAGGACTATATCCAGTGCGGCGTTACCGGTGGTGTGGCCGGATTCTCTGCTCCCGACGCGAACAACGTTTGGGCCGGACTTGAAGTCGACTTCTGCCGTGCGGTCGCTGCCGCCGTGTTCAACGATGCTGGCAAGGTCCGCTACACGCCATTGACCAGCCAGGAGCGCTTTGCCGCACTGTCCGCCGGTGAAATCGACATCCTGTCGCGCACCACGACCTGGACCATGAGCCGTGATACCGACCTCGGCATCAGCTTCATTGGCACCATGTATTATGACGGCCAGGGCTTCATGGTCCGCAAGGCCGACGAGATCGCATCCGCTCTCGATCTGTCCGGCGCTGCTATCTGCATTGAATCGGGCACCACTACCGAACTCAACGCGGCCGACTATTTCGCCGCCAACAGCCTCGAGTTCAACACCGTCGTGTTCGTGGACCAGGACGAAGTTGTGAAGGCATATGAAGATGGCCGCTGCGACGTCTACACCACCGATGCTTCGGCTCTCGCCGCCGAACGTTCCAAGTTCGCCGTTCCCGGCGATCATATCATCCTGCCCGAAATCATTTCCAAGGAGCCCCTCGGTCCTGTGGTCCGTCAGGGCGACGATCAGTGGTTCAAGATCAACCGTTGGGTCTATTTCGCTCTGCTCGAAGCTGAAGAGTTGGGCGTAACTTCGGCCAACGTCGATGAAATGCTTGGTTCCGACAACCCGGCCATCAAGCGCCTGCTCGGCGTCGAGGGTGACTTCGGTGCGCCGATCGGCCTGACCAAGGATTGGGCATACCAGATCATCAAGCTGGTCGGTAACTACGGCGAGGCTTTCGAGCGCAACGTCGGTCCGTCGACCGATATCGGTCTTGAGCGTGGCCTCAATGCTCTGTGGACCAATGGCGGGCTGCAATACGCCCCCCCGATCCGCTAACCGCATCGATTACAAGCCCGGCGCTCCTTACCAAGGGGCGCCGGTTTTGGTTTGAGCCGGTAAAGGCCTTGGAAATGGATGCGATCTGCCCGTTGGGCCGGTCAGTGAGGAGTGGTCAAAAGCCGCTCTGGCGAGGCGATTCCAAAGCCAGCCCCGGACCCGGTTCGTAGCAAAGGAACGCATGCCCTATGGCAGTGCAAGACAATATCGGCGAGCGAGCCCCGCGGGCCTCTCTACTCAACGATCCCGTGGTACGCGGCATCATTTATCAGGTGCTTGTCGCTGCGGCAGTCGTCGCCTTCATCAGCTGGATCGTTCTGAACACGGCCCAGAACCTGGCGGCCCAGAACAAGTCGACGGGCTTTGACTTCCTGTTCCGGACGGCTGGTTTCGACATCAGCTTCACCCTGTTTCCCTGGAGCCGCACGTCCCTTTATTGGCAGGCGTTCCTGGCGGGACTGCTCAATACACTGCTCGTCTCCATTATCGGCATATTTTTTGCGACAATTCTCGGGTTCACGCTGGGCATAGCCCGCCTCTCGTCCAACTGGCTCGTGGCCCGCGTCGCCACCGTTTACATCGAAACAATCCGCAACATCCCGCTGCTGTTGCAATTGTTCTTCTGGTATTTCGCCGTGCTCAAGGCCATGCCGGCGGTGCGCGAATCCTTTGCGTTGCCGCTCGACATCTTCATCAACCAGCGCGGCCTGATGGTGCCACGGCCTTTGCCGGACCAAGAGTTCGTCTGGGTTCTGGTCGCCATCGTTACAGCCCTCATCGCTGCTATTGCCATTGGCATCTGGGCCACCCGCGTTCGCACTGCCACTGGCCGCTATCCGGGTCAGGTGGTGCTCGCGGCAAAGGTCGCTGACGCAATCGTCAGCTTTCTTGTCGCCCTTCTGGCGTTCTCCCTGCTCGCCAACATGGTTCGCGGTATCTCGATGCCGATCATGCTGGGCGCATCGGTATTGGTGGCTGCCGTCTCGGTTACGCGTTTCGCACCATTTGGGCGCGCCACTTTGGCGTTCGTATTCGGGCTCACCATTCTTTATGCGCTGCTGGTCGCCATGTTTCCGGCGGTGCCGCAATTGCTGATTGCGTCCGGCTCTGCCATCGGCGGCCTGACCATGGCATGGATCACCTTCGCGCGGGCAACCGAGCGTCCGCCCAGCGAAGGGCGTTTTCCGTTCGCCTTGCTGATTCTCATCGCCGTCGGCATTCCGTCTCTCGTCTACTGGGCAACGGGGGCGCAACTGGCCTTCGAAATTCCGGTGCTGGCGCGCTTCAACTTCCGCGGCGGCGTGCAGTTGCCGCCCGAGCTTGTCGCGCTCGTTTTCGGGCTCACGATCTACACGGCGGCCTTCATCGCGGAAAACGTGCGTGGCGGCATTCGCGCCGTCAGCAGCGGACAGAACGAGGCTGCGCAGTCACTTGGCCTCAAGGAAGGTGACCGGCTGCGCCTCGTCATCATCCCCCAGGCCATGCGTGTCATCGTTCCGCCGCTCACCAGCCAATATCTCAACCTCACCAAGAACTCGTCGCTTGGTGCGGCCATTGGCTATCCGGAACTGGTGAACGTGTTCACCGGCACCACCCTCAACCAAACCGGCAAGGCCATCGAGGTCATCGCGCTCACCATGGCGGTGTACCTCACCTTCTCCTTGCTTACCTCAGCCTTCATGAACTGGTACAACGGCCGAGTGGCCCTGGTGGAGCGGTAGAGCCATGACAACTGACACCGCGTACATTCGCGATGAGTTCGTTCCCGAGCGACCCGCACCGGGCCGCGCCGGCGGGCCCATCATGTGGCTCCGTGCCAACCTTTTTGCGACCCCGTCCGACGCCATCTTGACCGTTCTGGGCGTTATCTTCCTGCTCTGGGCTGTCCCACCCATCTATAACTTCATCATCGGCCACGCCGTCTTTCCGGGTGGCACCGTGGAAGATTGCCGCGCCGAAGGGGCGGGGGCTTGCTGGGCCTATATCTATGCCCGCTTCAACTTCTTCATCTATGGCTTCTACCCCATCGACCAATACTGGCGTCCCAACATCGTCTTCATTCTGGGCGCCGCCCTCATCCTGCCGCTGCTGATCCCCACGGCGCCGTTCAAGCGCATAAACGCGGTGCTGTTTTTTCTCGTCTTCCCGGTGTTCGGCTTTTTTCTGCTGAGTGGCGGTGTGTTTGGGCTTTCCTATGTGCCGACTGAGCAGTGGGGCGGCCTGCTGGTCACGCTGATCATTTCGCTGGTGGGCATTATCTGCTCCATTCCGCTGGGGATTCTCCTGGCGCTGGGGCGGCAATCCGATCTGCCCGTCATCAAAACGCTCTGCGTCATGTTCATCGAACTGTGGCGCGCCATGCCGTTGATCACGGTCCTGTTCATGGCATCGATCATGCTGCCGCTGTTCATGCCAACCGGCACCAACGTGGACAAGCTGCTGCGCGCCTTGGTCGGCGTAACGCTGTTTGCCTCGGCCTATCTGGCAGAAGTGGTCCGTGGGGGCCTGCAGGCCCTGCCGCGCGGGCAGTACGAGGCAGGCGCATCGCTTGGCCTGAGCTACTGGAAGCGCACCTACTTCATCATCCTGCCGCAAGCGATCAAGCACGTGATCCCGGGCATCGTGAACAACTTCATTGCCCTGTTCAAGGATACTTCGCTGGTCTCGATCGTGGGCATTTTCGATCTGCTGAACACCGTGCAAGCGGCCAGCTCCGACATTGAATGGGCATCCCCAACGCAGGCGGTGACCGGCTATGTCTTTGCGGCCTTCATGTTCTGGATTTTCTGTTTCGCCATGTCCCGTTATTCGCTCTGGATGGAGCGGCGTCTGGACACTGGGCACAAGAGGTAAGTTATGAGCCAAATGACCGAAACCACGGCCGAGACCACCGCGCGCCAATCCGGCATGCAGGTCTCCAAGACCGACGTCGCCATCGACGTGATCGGCATGCACAAATGGTATGGCGATTTCCATGTGCTGCGCGACATCAACCTCCGCGTCATGCGCGGCGAGCGCATCGTCATTGCCGGTCCTTCAGGGTCAGGCAAGTCGACCCTGATCCGCTGCATCAACCGGCTCGAGGAGCATCAGGAAGGCCAGATCATCGTCAATGGCACCGAGTTGACCGCCGATCTCAAGCGGATCGACGAGGTTCGGCGCGAAGTGGGAATGGTATTTCAGCACTTCAACCTCTTCCCACACCTCACCATTCTCCAGAACCTCACCCTGGCGCCGATCTGGGTGCGTGGCATCCCCAAGGCAGATGCCGAGGCTACGGCCATGCACTATCTGGAGCGCGTCAAGATTCCCGAGCAGGCCAACAAATTTCCGGGCCAGTTGTCCGGCGGTCAGCAACAGCGCGTCGCCATCGCCCGCTCGCTCTGCATGCAACCCCGCATCATGCTGTTCGATGAGCCGACATCCGCGCTCGATCCGGAAATGGTCAAGGAAGTGCTCGAAGTCATGATCAGCCTCGCCGAAGAAGGCATGACCATGATCTGCGTGACCCACGAAATGGGCTTTGCCCGCCAAGTCGCCAACCGGGTCATCTTCATGGATCAGGGCCAGATCGTCGAGCAGAACGATCCGGAGAACTTCTTCTCCAATCCCCAGCACGAGCGCACCAAGCTCTTCCTCAGCCAAATTCTGCATTAGGTTGGGGCTGCGCTATCGTCGCGCGTCTGCATGACCACAGGCGTTCGAGTATCCCGACCATCTCACCTCCCCACGGCGCTTCCCCCGGACTTGATCCGGGGGGCACTCTCAACACGGCACAAGCCGGCAAAGACCCCCGGATCAAGTCCGGGGGAAGCAATGGCGTGTGGGCTACGGGAGCGTTTTCTTATGAAATCCAACACAGAACCCACCGAAAATTCTGGGCAACACGGACCCTTTGCTTGACCCCACAGCTTTGCCCGCCAATATGACAGGCAAACCGGAGGGATTGACCATTTCATCAAAGCTGCTGGCCGGTTTCGCCGCCCTTCTATTATGCCTTCTCGCCTGTGCGCCGCCGACGTCGGCCCAGTCGACGCTTGAAACGGTCAAGGAGCGCGGCTTCCTGATTTGTGGCGCTACGGATCCCATTCCCGGCTTCGCGCAGCAGGACCCGCAGGGTCGGTGGTCTGGCTTCGACGTCGATATCTGCCGCGCTATTGCCGCTGCCGTGCTGGGCGATCCCAATCTGATCGAGTTCCGCTCGCTGCGTGGTGAAACGCGGTTTGCGCCACTGCAGACCGGCATGGTCGATGTGCTGACCCGCAGCGGCCCCTGGACCCAGCGCCGCGATACTCTCTACGGCGCCACCTATGTCGCCACGGCCTTTTTCGATGGCCAGTCATTTCTCGTGCCCCAGTCTATGGGCATTGTCTCGGCCTTCGAGCTCGAGGACGTCAGCGTCTGCGTGCTCGATACGGGCGAGGAGCTGGAGCGTATCCAGGAATTTTTCTTTTCCAATCAAGCCCTTTACACTGAAGTCCCGTATGAAGACGTGAGCGATCTTTCCGTGGCTTACCAAGCTGGTTTGTGCCAGGCGGTCTCAGCCGCCGGCCGCAATTTGCAGGCAATTCGCCGGGCGCTGCCGGAACCCAATGCCCATCGCATCCTGCCCGAGCGGATCTCCAAGGAATTGCTGGGGCCGCTGGTTCGCGAAGGCGACGACCAATGGTTCAAGATCGTGCGCTGGACGCTGTATGCCCTTATAAACGCTGAGGAAGTCGGCATCACCGGGCTCAATACCGAATCGTTGTCCGCCTCGAGAAACCCAGCGATTCGGCGCATTTTGGGGGTGGAGGGGGACTTTGGGGCGCCGCTTGGCCTGGAGCGGACGTTCATGGCCGATGCCATCCGCGCGGTGGGCAATTATGCCGAGCTATATGATCGCCATTTCGGGCCGCAAACCGGGGCTGCGCTGCTGCGGGGGCAGAATGCGCTGTGGACCAATGGCGGGCTTCTCTATGCGCCGCCGGTGCGCTGACGGGCAAAGCATGCTTCGATTCTGCTTCGCAAATGCTGGGTTCACGCACCTGTTTTGCCGGCTTTATTCTCAATTTTGCCCGGCTTTTGCGGGCCAGTTACAGCAGTGGTGAAAGCAGGCGGGCCGCTTGCGTCAGGAAGCGCATGGGCAGCGCCCGATTTCTGACCTCATCCCGGTCGACCTGCCGGCACATTTCGAAGTCCTCGAGCAGCATGGCCTCCACGCCGTCGATGGTTGTCCTGTCGGTAAACCAGAGGGTGATTTCGAAATTGAGCCCGAACGATCGGTTATCGAAGTTCACGCTGCCAATGGTCGCGATCTGATCGTCCATCAACACCACCTTCTGGTGCAGGAAGCCATCGACGAACCGGTAGACGTCGACGCCATGCTCGACCATGCTGTCGGCATGGGCGATGCTCGCCAGCCATACCATTTTGTGGTCCGGCTCATCGGGCAGCATGATCCGCACGTCCACGCCGCGCAATTTGGCGGCGAACAGCGCCGTGCGAATATCGGTGTCCGGCACGAAATAGGGGCTGACGATCCACAATCGTTCTCGCGCCCGCCCGATGATGTCGGTGAACGCGATGGCGCATTCTTCCAGTCTGTCCGCCGGGCCGCTGCCCATCACCAATACCGATTGGTCGCCCGGCGTGGGCACGGTTTCGGGCGGATTGGCCGGCAGTACTTCCCCCGTCGCCCATTCCCAATCCTCGCGGAACAGCAGGGCGCAGGCCAGCGTCGCCGGCCCTGAAATTCGCACATGGGTATCGCGCCAACGGCCAAATTTTGGGTCTTCGCCCAGATATTCCACCCCGACATTATGCCCGCCAACCCAGGCCTGTTCGCCGTCCACCACCACGATCTTGCGGTGATTGCGATAGTTGATGCGGGTGGGGCCATAGACGCGCAGGAATTTGTGCCGCTGGTTGAACCCAGCGACCTTGACCCCGGCGTCACGCAACTGCGTCCGGTATCGCTTTGGCATGCCCGTGCTGCCGACATCGTCATAGAGCAGGTAGACCTTAACCCCGGCGTTCGCCCGTTCGATCAGCCGCTCGGCCAGTTCCTTGCCCAGTGCGTCGTCCCGCACGATGTAGAACTGCACCAGCAGGTAGTGCTTGGCCTTGGCAATGCCTTCGAAGATCGAATCAAAAGTTGCCCGGCCGTCGACGAGGATTTCCACCTCATTGCCGTTGAGGAACGGCACTTCGGAAACCTTGACCTGTACGGGCCAGAGATGGCTGGTTTCCCGGTCGATCAGCGCCAGATCCTTGGCCTTGAGCGGGCGGGCCGCGCGCCCGTTGCGGATCCGATCGGTGGCGTAATCGTCAAAGGCTTTCCAGCCGAAGACGAAGTAGAGCAGCGTGGTAGGAAACGGCAGCAAAGCCAGCGAGATCAGCCAGGCAATGGACCCCTGCGAAGTCCGCGAGTTCATGATCTCGCGCACGGCACAAATCAGCGCCAGCAGATAGAACAGTCCGGTCAGGGCTGCCATCAGGCTGAAGTCGGCAACAATGGTTTTCAGTAAGTCATCGATGCCGAACAAAGCGCCCGCCTGAAGTCATGGGCGCACTTTATCAGCATGCCGCCATGTCACAATGCCTTCCGAGCGCTTTGGCTCAGTTCGGCTCAGGTTCTATAACGCTCGAAATGTCGATTGGGGTGCGGCCTTCCATCCAGGGCGGCACGGGCAAGCCTTTACCGTGCAGGAATTCTGGATTGTAGATCTTGCTGGCGTAGCGATTGCCGTAATCGCAGAGGACCGTGACGATCGTCTTGCCGGGCCCAAGATCCCTGGCCATGCGCACCGCGCCGGCGATGTTGATGGCGCTCGAGCCGCCCAGGCACAGCCCTTCGTGCTCCAGCAGATCAAAGATGTAGGGCAGGGCCTCCGCATCGGAGATCTGATACGGATTGTCGATAGTCAGCCCTTCGAGATTGGCGGTGATGCGGCCCTGGCCGATACCTTCGCTGATCGAATTGCCGGACGATTTCAATTCCCCATGCGCATAGAAATTGTAAAGCGCGGCGCCTTCGGGATCTGCCAGGCCGATTTTGACATCCGGGTTGCGGACCCGGAGCGCCTCGGCCACGCCAGCGAGTGTCCCGCCCGATCCGACGGCACAGATGAAGCCATCGATGCGCCCATTGGTCTGCTGCCAGATTTCGGGCCCGGTGGTTTCGGTATGCGCCCGCTTGTTGGAAAGATTGTCGAACTGGTTGGCCCAGACGGCGCCGCCCGGTAATTCACGGTTGAGCTTCTCGGCCAGGCGGCCGGAGATCTTGATGTAGTTGTTGGGGTTCTTGTACGGCTTGGCCGGCACTTCGATGAGTTCCGCGCCATAAAGGCGCAGCGCGTCCTTCTTTTCCTGGCTTTGCGTTTCAGGAATGACGATCACCGATTTGAAGCCCAGCGCATTGGCCACGAGCGTAAGCCCGATGCCGGTATTGCCGGCGGTGCCTTCGACGATCGTGCCGCCCGGCTTGAGAGCGCCAGACTTCACCGCATCATGGATGATGAACAGCGCTGCCCGATCCTTCACGGATTGGCCCGGGTTCAGGAATTCGGCCTTCCCCCAAATCTCGCACCCTGTCAGCTCGGAAACGCGGTTGAGGCGGATCAACGGCGTGTTGCCGATGGCGGAGAGGAGGTCTTGGTGCTTGGCCATGGATCAATCTGTGATGCGGAAGAGAACCGGGATGGTAGGTGCAGGGCAGGGCGGCAGCAAGTGATAACCCGCTGGCCGGGCAGACCATTCCGCTCTGCCGGGTGCGGGCGCAACGCGGATGCGTTGGACGTGGTTCAGAAGAATATCATTCCCGTGGGTGCGCAGATCAGTAGACCTCATGGTCCTCCGCCACTGCGTCATTCCCGCGAAAGCGGGAACTCACTTTTGTGCCGAAGGGAAGTGAGATTCCCGCTTTCGCGGGAATGACGCGGTGTAGCTGGGCAGGTGCAGACGATGAGCACTCCCTATTGAGGGGGGGCTTAGAGCGCCCAAATCTGGGCTAAACATCCCCCACCCTTGATCCCTCCCCGCAAGGGGGAGGGAGACGAAGGGGCCGGGAAATTGATGCTGGAGATGAACACTGCTGGAGGGGCAGTGTTCACTTTGGTCGCATGGACCAGATCTATCTCGCCCTCTACCCTATTCCAGCACTTCGGCCAGATGTTCCAGGGCGGCGCTCCAGGCTTCCATCGAGAAAATGCGTGATTCCGGGTCGGCATGGGCCAAGCCGCTCTCGGTGATGGTCACCTGCGTGCGGTCTTCGCTCAAGGGTTTGAACTGGACGTCCAGCACGAAGATCAGGTCTTCGCCCTCGTCTTCGCCATCCTTGTGCACCCAGGACATCACCAGCTTCTGGTTGTCGACGAACTGCAGGACCTCGCCACTGACGGTGTGATCTTCCGGGTCCTCATCATCGCCAAAAGTGGTGAACTTGTAGTCGCCGCCTTCGAACGCGTCGAATTCTGCCTCGTCCGCCTGCCATTGCTCGATCAGTGCCGGATCGGTCCATGCGGCGAAAACATCATCGATATGGGCGTTGATGGTCCGCGTCAGCGTGATCTGGCTTTCGCCATCAAGTTCGGTGCCGTTGCTCATGCTGGCTCCTTCAGGTTCGGGTGCAGTTCACGTGCCCGGGGCAGGAATATCGTCAGGAACCCCAGGAACGGCAGCAACGCAGTCAGGTTGAAAACATAGACAATGCCGGTCACGTCTGCCAGCGCTCCGATTACGGCAGCGCCAATCGCCCCGATGCCGAAGGCAAAGCCGAAGACGAATCCGGCGATCAAGCCCACTTTGCCGGGCACCAGTTCCTGCGCATAGACCACGATGGCCGAAAACGCCGATGACAGAATCAGGCCCACGGCAATGCTCACCACTGCCGTGCCGGCCAAATTCATATGCGGCAACAGCAATGTGAAGGGCAGGGCGCCGACGATCGACACCCAGATCACGGTCAAACGTCCGAATCGATCGCCTACCGGACCGCCGATGAAGGTTCCTGCTGCGATCGCGCCCAGGAACAGGAACAGGTAGAGCTGCGCTTCCTGCGCAGTGAGATCGAACTTCTCGATCAGGTAGAAGCTGTAATAGCTCGTGATCGAGGAAATATAGACATATTTGCTCAGCAGCAGCGCGCCGATCACCAGGAACGCGATGGTCAGCCGCCTGCGCGACAGGATCTGCTGCGCCGCCTTGAGCACCGGCTTGCCCGAATGCGCCCGCTGATGCGCTGCGTACCACCGGCCAACCGCCGACAGAATGATCAACGCCGTCAGCGCGACGAGGGCAAACCACACAGCGCTCCCCTGGCCGCGCGGCAACAGGAAATAGGCGGCCGCCAAGGGACCGACGGAAGTGCCCAGATTGCCGCCCACCTGGAACAGCGATTGCGCAAAGCCCAGCCGTCCGCCGGATGCGAGCCTTGCAACTCGCGATGCTTCCGGGTGGAAAATCGCCGAACCCACGCCGCCGACCATTGCTGCAAGGATCAGCAGGCCGAAGGTGTTCGCCGTCGCCAGCAGCGTCACCCCGGTGATCGCGAAAACCATCGAAATGGCGAGGGCATAGGGCTTGGGCTTGAGGTCGGTATAAAGCCCCACCAGCGGCTGCAGGATCGACGCGGTCATCTGTTGCGCCAGCGTGATCAGCCCGATCTGCACATAGTCCAGCCCATAGGCTTCCTTGAGCAGCGGATAGAGCGCCGGCAGCAGGAACTGCATCAGGTCATTGACGAAGTGAGAGGCGCTGACAGCCAGGATGATGGCGAGGGAAGTGCGCTGCACGGCCTGTGGGGCCTTGCTGGAGACGGTGTCCATTTCAGGAGGTCCGTAAAACTGGAAACAGCCGCACCCCTAACCCGCAAGCATTGCGGAGGCAATGGCTGGCTGCATCTTTAGGGGATTTGGGAAAAAATCCGATTGGCTCCGCGAGCTGGACTCGAACCAGCGACCATTCGATTAACAGTCGAACGCTCTACCAACTGAGCTATCGCGGAACACTTATCGGGCGCCCTCGAACCGAAGGCGAGGTCCATGTAGCGAACTTGATTTGCTTTGCCAAGCCCCAATTGGCCAGCGTGTGAATATCTCGTCACAACAAGGGCTTTTGCCTGGCTCTTTTCCCCAGCGCCACAAGGTCCGCCAGCGTATTGAGATTGTCGAACGGGTTGTCCTCCATCTCGTCCCAGCCAATGCGCTGCCCGCCCATGACCCGTTGCAACCGCTTGAGGCTGGTTTCACCCTGCTGCAGGTCCTGAATGGCGGCCAGTTCCCAAGCCGCATTGGGCGGATAGAAATTCGCCCCCCAGGCGCCGAACGCCACTGGCGCATGGGCAAGGCCGGCCACCAGCCGGCTCACATAGTCATCGGGCAGGAAGGGGGTGTCCACCGCGACCGACACGAGCACGCCCTGTTGCACGCCCTTGCTCCGAAGCCACTGAACCGCAGCCACGAGCCCGGCAAGAGGGCCGCCGCCGGCGCCGGGCAAGTCGCTGATCGGCTCGCAATATGGTGGCAAAGCCAACTCGCGGCCTATTCGCCCCGTCGACACCAGCAGCGGTCGCTCCGCCTGCGCCAGCTTCGCCGCGACTCGATCGATCAACCGAACGCCGCCGATTCGTAAGTCGGCTTTACGCACGCCGCCCAGCCGTTGCCCCTCGCCGCCGGCGATGATGACCGCATGGACCGCGCTCATCGCGCGGTGGTCCGGCCCGTTCGCAGCAGCAGCAAAATGGCGATGCCTCCCAACAGGCCCCAGAAGGGTCCGCCCAGCCCGGCAATGGTGATTCCCGACGCGGTAGTGACAAAGGTGAAGATGGCCGGCAGCCGCACCTCTTCATCCGCCAGCGCGCCCGACAGCGCTGCCGCGAGACTCGACAGAAGCGCGAGCCCCGCCACCGCTTGGATCAGCACCGGGGGCGCAGCAGCTATGAAGGCTGCCGCAAGGCTCGCCGCCCCGGCGAGCAGCAGGTAAACCACGCCCGCGGCGGTTGGCGCGGGCCAGCGCATGTCGCGGTCGGGATGCGCCTCCGGCCCGGCGCAAATTGCGGCGGTAATCGCCGCCAGATTGCTGGTGTGTCCACCGAAAAAAGCCGACGCGGCGCTTGCCAGCCCGGTCATGACGAACAGCGGCGCCGGTCTGACTGAGTAGCCGTTGGCCTGCATCACGGCGATGCCCGGCAGGTTTTGCGAGGCCATGGTGACGACATAGAGCGGCAGGCCGATCCGCAGAATCGCATCAAGCGTAAACACCGGCCACACCGGTACGAATGTCGGCCAAGTCCCGTCCAGCGCGCCGGCCGGCAGATGTGTCGTCATGGCCAGGATCACGCCGGTCACCACCACGGCGATCGGCACCGCATAGCGCCGCGCGAACCGCAGCCCGAGCACCCATGCCAAAAGGATCGGCAGCGCCAGCGCCGGCACTTCGGCCACCGCCGTGATCGGCGCCAGGCACAGCGTCAGCAGCATCCCGGCCAGCATGGCATTGGCAATCGGCCCGGGAATGGCGGCCATCAGCCGGGCCAGTGGCTTGATCATCCCGGTCAGCAAGATCAGGGCTGCTGCCACGAGAAACGCGCCGGCTACGGCAGGAAATCCGCCCACGGGCTCTCCAACCGTTAGCAGAAAAGCCACGCCGGGCGTCGACCACGCAAAGCTGATCGGCACCCGCACGCGCGCGCTGACCACGATGTTAAGCACGCCGATGGCAATGCACACCGCCATCAATCCCGAACCCGCCTGTTGCGGCGAAGCGCCTGAGGCGGTCAGCGCCGCCAGCACCAGCGTAAACGTGCTGGCATAGCCAACCACCGCCGCAAGGGCGCCAGCCATCACCGGCTGCAGATAATCGCGCCGCGCCCGAGCTTGCTCCAGAACCTGTTCAGACACCGCGATTCCCCATTGCTGCGGCGCCAAGCTACGCGACGAACGTGCTCCCGGTGAAGCCCGAACCGCGAAAGGCCCGGTAGGTTGACGGCCCGATATGACAACCGCATGACACTTTGGTATAGTCGGCGCTTCGCGAGATTTGAGGCCGATGCGCACCTATACCGATACGCCCGCCACCCGATTTCACCGTGAATTCCCGGACATCCTGCTCCGGCTGCACTCCGAGCGCATCCCGCCCGGACAGAGCCGGGTGATCACGCGGGAGATTCGCAGCGCGGCAGAGGTCGAAAATCTGTTCTGCGCGTTCCGGGCCACCAACCAGCGTATTTTTGTCGGTTCGGGCACGCCGAACGCGCGGCCGATGCGCATTGCCGAGTTGATCGCAAGGCTGTCGGAAATCCCCGAGCATGACCGGGTGCGGTTCTCGCCCTCGCACTATGCTGAAGGCGGCGCGCCGCTCGAGGTCCAGATCCCCGCCTATTGTGTTGGCCAGGACGAATTCCTGCTGCTCGATGGCAACCATCGCGCCACGGCCCTTGCGCTTTCCGGCCGCCCGTTCAAACTGCAGTTGAAGGTGCTCGAAGCGCCGGTGGACAGGAAATTCCTGTTCGACCTGAAATTTTGGGATGGCGGCCTCAGACGCTTCCCGCGTCGGTTGCAGGGCGAACGGATGCGTCTGTCCCAGCTTGAATCGCAGATTTCGTGAGCCAGCAGAGGAGAGCTTAGTCATGGAAATTGCCAAGAACACGATCTGCCTGTGGTACGACAACGATGCCGAGAGTGCTGCCCGCTTCTATGCCGAGACGTTTCCGGACAGCTCCGTAACGGCGGTTCGCAAGGCCCCTAGTGACTTCCCATCCGGCAAGGCAGGGGACGTGCTCACGGTGGAGTTCATCGTGGCCGGGGTCTCTTGTATCGGCCTTAATGGCGGGTCGGCGTTCAAGCAGAGCGAAGCCTTCTCATTCCAGATTGCTACTGACGATCAGGAAGAGACGGACCGCTACTGGAACGCCATTATCGGCAATGGCGGACAGGCAAGCGTCTGCGGCTGGTGCAAGGACCGCTGGGGTGTCTCCTGGCAGATAACGCCGCGTACCCTGAGCGAGGCGATGGCTGCGGGTGGCGATGAAGCAAAACGCGCCTTTGAAGCCATGATGGAAATGACCAAGATCGACGTCGCTGCCATCGATGCGGCGCGTCGGGGCTAAACAGCTAGCACCGGGGCATGGGCAGGCCGTGGGCTACCGCCTCGGCTCGTAGCGCAATGCCACGGCCCCGCCGCTGAACTCGTGCCGGTCCACCAGCTTCAGATCGACATGCTTGGCCAACCCCGCAAACAGCGTGGGTCCGTGTCCCGCGATCCGCGGGTGCACCACGAATTCGTACTCGTCGATGAGCCCCAATTGCGCCAGGGCGAGCGGGAGCCGCAGCCCGCCGACAAACAGGCCCTTGCCGTCCTGCTGCCGCAGGTGGCGGACAGTTTCTTCCAGGCGATCCCCGCGAATGATCTCTGAATTCCAGTCGACCCGGTCCAGGGTGTCGGAAACGACGTACTTCCTGGCGGCGTCGATTGTGTGGGCAAAGGGCATCATCCAATCGAGAACCCAGTCCGGCCTCGGCTCCACTCCTGCCGCCAGCGGACGCCAGGCGCTCTCCATCATTTCGTAGATGGTGCGGCCGAATATCAGTGCGTCGGCCTGTGCCAGAAGGTTGGTGGCGTGACGATGCAGTTCTGCGTCCGGAACCATGGCCTCGTGATCGCAGCATCCATCCAGCGTAATGTTTATAGAGTATCGAACCGGTTGCATGGCCACCCCTCGCCCTGGTTGCACCCCAACTTGCTCCCATCGCCACTGTACCACAACCGGCGTTATCGCCGGTTGGCCCGGTAGTACGCACATCAAGACCGCGCGGAACCGTCTGCCCACCTTTGCAGGTCCAGCGAAAAGCCAAACCGGAAATCCACGAAACAACGCAAAACATCATACTCGACTAAATCGGTAGAGATAATGCCAAATGGCATGGCTGCACGGTTGGTGCGGTTGAATATCGAGAGGTCGAGATGAGTGACACAGCACGCAGGATACGCCTCGGCGCCTTCATCATGGCAACGGGCCACCATATCGCCGCCTGGCGGCACCCCGACGCCGACGCCGAAGCGGGGCACAGCATCGATCATTATCGCGGCCTGGCGCAAACGGCCGAGAAGGGGCTGTTCGACCTGGTCTTCGTGGCTGATAGCCCCGCCGGTTGGGACGGCGACCGCGATCCGGAAATCCGCTCCCGCGTCAGCCATTCGGCACATTTCGAGCCGGTGACGCTGTGGTCGGCGCTGTCGCAGGTGACCAGCAATATCGGCTTCGTCGCCACCGCCTCGACCACCTATGAGGACCCTTACCTGCTGGCCCGCAAGTTCGCCTCGCTCGATCATATCAGCAAGGGCCGGGCGGCGTGGAACGTGGTGACCACGGGCGCCGACGTTTCGAAGAACTTCTCCATTGCTGGCCATCCCGCGCACGCCAATCGCTACGAGCGCGCCGAGGAAGTTGTCGATCTCGTGCTCGACCTCTGGGACAGCTACGAGGACGATGCGCTGATCATCGACAAGGAAGGCGGCGTCTTCCTCGACCCCGACAAGGTGCACAAGGTCGATCACCACGGTCAATTCTTCGACGTCGCCGGTCCGCTCAATGTCGCCCGTTCGCCGCAAGGCCGGCCGGTGGTGGTGCAGGCCGGCGCATCCGAGGCCGGTCGCAACCTTGCAGCCCGCACGGCCGAGGTCATCTTCACCGCCAACCAGACTTTGGCCGATGGCCAGGAATTCTATTCCGACGTCAAGGGACGCCTCGCCAAATATGGCCGCCGTCCCGAGCAATTGCTGATCATGCCCGGCCTGTTCCCGGTGCTTGGCGGCACCGAGGCCGAGGCCAAGGAGAACTACGAGTTCATCCAGTCGCTGGTACATCCGTCCATCGCCTGGGGCATCCTCAAGCAATATTACGTGGGCGTCGATCTTTCCGGTTACTCGCTCGATGATTTGGCCCCGGCGCTGCCCACCGATACCGAACTCAACAAGAGTCGCCTCAAACTGGTATCGGACCTGACGCGCACCGGCCTGACGCTGCGCGAACTCTATCGCTCGCTGGCGACTGCTCGCGGTCACCGCACCGTGGTTGGCACTCCGGAGCAGATCGCCGATGCGCTGCAGGACTGGTTCGACAACGGTGCTGCCGACGGCTTCAACATCATGCCCCCCATCCTGCCGACAGGCCTCACCGATTTCGTTGAGCAGGTGGTGCCGCTCCTCCAGCAGCGCGGGCTTTATCGCACCGAGTACGAGGGCGCGACCCTGAGGGAAAATCTCGGCCTCGAACGCCCGGCCAACCGCTTCGTCGCGCGTGCCAATCAACAGCAGCGTAGCGCGTGATGAGCCAGTTGCACATCGTCGGCTTCGCCGGCAGTTCCTCGGTGCCGTCCCGCACCAAGAGCCTGGTCGAGTCCATCGTCGAAACCACCGCGATGCGGGCAGGGGCCCGGACCACGATCTATGATCTGGTCGATATCCATCCCTCGCTGGGCGCGACGCTCGACCCGCGGCAGGCGCCGCCCGATCTGATGGAGTTGATCGACATTATCACCAATGCCGATGCGCTGGTGGTCGGTTCGCCAGTCTACAAAGGCACTTATACGGGCCTTTTCAAGCACCTGTTCGACCTGATCGATCCCAAGGCGCTCAAGGACAAGCCGGTGGTGCTGACCGCCACTGGCGGCAGCGAGCGCCATGCGCTGGTGGTCGATCACGGCTTGCGGCCGCTGTTTGCCTTCTTTTCGGCTGATATCCTGTCGACCGGCATATACGCCACCGAGCCCGATTTTGCCGACTACGAGCCGGCCAGCGTCAATCTCAAGGCCCGCATCGAGCGGGTAGTCGACGAACTCGGTTGGCGCCTGGCCGCCACCCGCAATGCAGACCTGTTGGCGCAGAGCGCCTGACCTCTTCAACGGAGCTTCCATGTTCACTCGTAGACAGACCTTCTCGCTGCTGGCCGGCACGGCGGCCGCACTGGCGCTGCCCGCCGTCGTGCGTGCACAGGATAGTGCCACCGAATTCCGCATCGGCTGGCAAAAGGGCGGCGTTTTCGCCCTGGCCAAGAACAGCGGCGCCATCGAGGCGCGCCTCGCTCCGCGCGGCGTCACCGTCACCTGGGCGGAGTTCACCTCGGGGCCACCGCTGCTTGAAGCGCTGGGCGCCAATGCGCTCGATTTCGGCTCCACCGGCGACGTGCCGCCACTGTTTGCCCATGCCGCAGGCGGCGACCTGGTCTATGTGGCCGCCACGCCCGGGAGCCTTGATGGCTCGGCAATTCTGGTCAAGCAGGACAGTCCCATCCAGACCCTGGCCGATCTCAAGGGCAAGAAGGTTGCCTTCAAGCGCGGTTCCAGTTCGCACAACTTCATCGTCAAGGCACTGCGCAGCGTGGAACTGACGCTGGACGACGTCACGCCCCTCGATTTGGGGCCGCCGGATGCGGCGCCGGCCTTTGCCAATAACCAGATCGACGCCTGGGTTATCTGGGACCCCTATTATGCCATTGCGGCACAGCAGCCCGATACGCGCGTGCTGACCACGACCGAGGGCGTGGTGGATTCCTACGGCTTCTACCAGGCCAACGGCGCCTACGCGAAGGCCAACCCCGTCATCCTCGCCGAAGTCCTCGATGAGTTGCGAAAGGTCGGCGAGGCGGCCCAGGCCGATCTCGATGCCACCGCCGAAGCCATCTCTGCCTCGACCGGCGTCCCGACGGAAATCACGCGCATCACCCTTGGCCGCAAGGGCACTGACCTGGGCGCCATCCTGCCGCTCGATGATGACATCATCGCCTACCAGCAGGCGCTGGCCGACGAGTTCTACGGGCTCAAGATCATCCCTCGTGAACTCACAGTGGCCGACGCCGTCTGGTATCCGCCTGCGCTCTGAACCTGCCGGGCCGGCCTGAAGCCGGCCCGCTTCCCCTGCATTCACTGGAAGGTCGCCATGACTCTCGCTGCTGAACTCGGTAAGCCCATCTCCGTGCCCACCGGCCCGCGCATCCGCGCGCCGCGCCGTTCCCTAGCTATTTCGCCATCGGCTCTGCTGCCCTTCCTGCTGCCGCTCGGCATCGTGGTGCTGTGGCAGGCGGCATCCTCCTTCGGCTGGATTACCAACCGGCTTATGCCAGCGCCCATCCAGGTCGTTTGGGCCTTCTGGGACAAGCTTGTGAGTGGTGAGCTTGCGGTCAACATCCAGGCCAGCGCCATCAGGGCCATATCGGGCCTCCTGGTCGGTGGCTCCATCGGCTTCCTGCTCGGCCTGGCCAATGGCGTGTCGCGGCTGAGCCATTCGCTGACCGACACAACGCTGCAGATGCTGCGCACCATTCCCAATCTGGCGCTGATCCCGCTGGTCATCCTGTGGTTCGGCATAGGGGAGGAGGCCAAGCTGTTCCTCACTGCGCTCGGCGTCTTTTTCCCGATCTACCTCAATACCTTGCATGGTGTGCGAAATGTCGATCCGCAACTTATCGAGATGGGCCGCGTCTATGGCATGAACGGCTGGACCCTGTTCCGCAAGGTGATCTTTCCCGGCGCGTTGCCCTCCATCTTCGTCGGTCTGCGCTTCTCGCTGGGTATCATGTGGCTGACACTGATCGTCGCCGAAAGCATGGCCGCCTCATCCGGTATCGGCCACATGGCCAATTCGGCCCGCGAATTCATGATGACGGACGTCGTCATCCTGGCCCTCGTCATCTATGCGCTGCTCGGCAAGCTGGCCGACCTGGTCGCGCTGACCCTCGAACGGCTGACCCTGTCGTGGAACCCCGCCTACCAGAAATCGGCAAGGAGCTGAGCCATGAGTACGACGGTCCGTACCAAGAACGTCTGGGGCAACGATATCGAGCCCGAATATGCGGCTCGCATCCCGCGCCAGCGCGCCGGTGATCGTGGTGTTGGCATCCGCATCGAGGGGCTGGCGAAGAGCTTCGGGGATGTGCCGGTGCTGCACGATCTCGACCTCGAAGTCCCTGCCGGTCAGTTCCTCGCCATCGTCGGCAAAAGCGGCTGCGGCAAGAGCACGCTGCTGCGCCTGCTGGTCGGGCTGGATACGCCGACCTCTGGCGCCATCAGCTTCGTCGGACCCGACGGCGCCGATACTGAGCCAAGCTCGCGCATCGTGTTCCAGGAGCCGCGGCTGCTGCCCTGGGCCAGCGTCATCGACAATGTTGTGGTCGGATTAGGGGAGGGCGTCGGCAGGCGCGACGCTCGCCGGCTGGCGGAGGCCGCCCTGGCTGAAGTCCAGCTCGGCGAAAAGGCCGGTGAGTGGCCTTCGCGCTTGTCTGGCGGCCAGCGGCAGCGCGCGGCCCTGGCTCGTGCGCTGGTGAGCCAGCCCGCATTCCTTGCCCTCGACGAACCCCTGGGCGCACTCGACGCGCTGACCCGCATCACCATGCAGGCTTTGATCGAGCGGGTATGGCAGGAGCAGGGCTTCACGGCGCTCTTCGTGACGCACGACGTGGGCGAGGCGGTCGCCTTGGCCGATCGGGTCATCGTGCTCGATGAAGGCCGCATCGCGCTCGACATCGCCATCGACCAGCCCCGCCCGCGCCGGCGCGGCGCTCCCGATCTGGCCGAGATCGAGGGCCGTCTGCTCGCGGGCATCTTCAAATAGGGAGTTTCAGATGCGGGGGTCGATCAGTGCGATCCCCACATCGGCATCCATACGTTTCCTGAGATGGCCGGGAGCCTCGGTTAGGATGATCTCCAGCGTTGGACGGACCACTGCCTCTTGCAGATGCCCGGCGGCGGCGCTGCCGTCCCGCTTTCCGAGGACTGCATGGATGTGCAGGGCGGGCTTTCCATCCGGACCGATGGCGATATCGCCCGTCAGGGAAGCGACTTCCACCTGCTCATCCACGGGAATGGGCAGGTATTCTTTGCTTTCCCAATCGAAGAAGGCGAGTTTGGCCGAGGAGAATGCGCCGATCGCCTTGAAGCTGGCGGCCTGCAGCTCATGCTGCCTGGCAAATTCGCCCAGGCAGCCGAGGACCTCATCACCCGTTTCCAGGATGATTGCGAACGTCCGCTCGCCATTTGCATCATGGATGATCTTGCTGCGCATCATGCCTCCGTCGCTGCATGGGCAATCTCGGTGGGGGGAGATAGTTCCAAATCACGCGGCAGGCGCTCGGGCAGCGCCAAGTCGGCCGGCAGGATAGGCGCATTTATCGCCGGCTTCCCCTGCGAGCCGTGCTTTGGCGAGCCTTGAGTTCGAACCCCAGGTCGACAGTCGCTGTTTCCGGGCGCTGACCGGCATTGGCGGCGGCAATCATCTCGACCGCCCGGCGCCCCATTTCGTAGCGAGGCGTACGGATCGTCGACAGGGATGGCGCGATGGAGTCTGCATATTCCAGGTCATTGAAGCCCATGATGCCAAACTGTCCGGGAACGCTTATGCCCCTCCGCTGGCACTCGAAAAGTGCACCCATGGCGATATCGTCATTGTTGCAGAATACCGCATCGGCATCGGGAACCCTGGAAAGGAACTCAGCGAGCATTTGGCCACCGAGCAGGACCGATGAGGGCTGCGGTGTGGTCATGACCAGGCGGGCATCGTCGAGTCCTGCGTTCGTCAGGACCTGCCGGTATCCGTCAAGGCGTCGTTGCGCGCGCGAATCCATGCGTGCACCCAAAAATCCGATCCGCCGGTAGCCCTGGTCAAGCAGATGCTGCGTCGCTGCCCGGCCGCCTTCGGTGTGATCAAAACCGATGCTCATGTCGATGGGGTCATCGGCGAGATCCATCACCTGGACGACGGGACAACCGAGCTGCACCAGAATGGCGCGAGCCGCGGGATTCTGATCCTTCCCCGCCACGATCAGGCCGGCCGGGCGTTGGGCGGCGAAGACGCGGAGCAGTCGTTCTTCCTTGTGCGGCGTGTAGCGGGAATTGCCCAATTGAACCTGCAGGTCGGTTCCTTCGATGGCGTCATAAACCCCGCGCAAAACGTCGGTGAAGACCAGATTGGTGACTGAGGGAACGATGATGCCGATGATCGAACTTTTGGACGAAGCGAGCGCCCGGGCTGCCTGGTTCGGCGTGTAGCCCAGCAGGTTCACCGCTGCTGCAACGCGCTGACGGGTTTTGACCGAGACCACTTCGGGGGTGCGCAATGAGCGGGAGGCCGTTATCAGACTGACGCCCGCCGCCGCGGCGACTTCCTTCAGCGTTACAGCCCTGTAAACACTGGTACTATCGGTCATGCAGTCCCCGCTGCGCCTGCCGGCCACTGTCGTCCCGTTGACAATGACATACGCTACCATTTAGATCGCTGTCTAGCTCGGCACCCTGGAGGGGCGCCAAGTGAGGAGAATGCGGTGTGATGTCCCAAGGGCAAGCAGCCGCGACGGAGGAAGTGCGCGTGTCATCTGTGACCATCCCGGTCACGGCCTGGAGTGTCAGGTCGTGAGGGTATTTACGTCGGCAATCGGCAAAATCATCGAAGTCTCCATCGTCCTGCTGCTGGCAGGCATGACAGGCATGGTGTTTCTCAATGTCGTGCTGCGCTACGGCTTCAATTCCGGTCTGGTCATCTCAGAGGAGATGAGCCGGTTCTTCTTTGTTTGGCTCACTTTCGTGGGTGCGGTCCTGGCCTTTGCCGAGAACGGGCATCTGGGCGTCGAAACGCTGGTGCGCATGTTCGGCCGGCGCGGGCGGATCATCTGCATGTTCCTCACCAACCTGCTGATCCTTTTCTGCGTCGCCGTCCTGTTCTGGGGCAGCTGGCAGCAGGCGCCGATCAACGCAACCATGCGCTCGGCGGTGGCTGGCATGCCGCTGCTCTATGTCTACGGGATCACCTTCTTCACCGCGATCGGCGTGGGCATCATCGCGATCTGGCGCCTGTTCAAGATCCTGGCCGGACGCACCACCGAAGCCGAAATCGCCCAGTTCGTCGGTGACTACGACAGTATCGATGCCTTGCTGGAGCGCGGCGAATGACCCTTGTCGTCTTCCTGTCCTCGCTCTTGGGCGCCATGGCAATCGGAGCGCCGATTGCGTTTGCGCTGATGTTCTGCGGCATCGTCCTGATGAGCTATATGGGCATGTTCATGCCCCAGATCGTCGCCCAGAACATGGTCGATGGCGCCAATAGCTTCGTGCTTCTGGCCATTCCGTTCTTCATTCTGGCCGGCGAGCTGATGAATGCCGGCGGACTATCCAAGCGCATCATCGAATTTGCCATTACCTTCGTGGGTCACCTGCGAGGCGGGCTGGGCTTTGTTGCCATTATCGCGGCCCTGATCATGGCGGCGCTTTCGGGCTCTGCTGCTGCCGACACGGCGGCACTGGCCGCGATCCTGATCCCGATGATGAGCAAGGCCGGCTACAACGTGCCGCGCTCGGCGGGCCTGATCGCTGCCGGTGGCATCATCGCCCCAGTGATCCCGCCCTCCATTGCCTTCATCATCTTCGGCGTGGCTGCCAACGTCTCCATCACCCAGCTGTTCCTGGCCGGCATTGTACCGGGCATGATGATGGCGGTGGCTTTGCTGATCACCTGGGGCATCGTATCGCGGCGTGATGGGGTGGAGTCCCTGCCCAAGGTGGGCTGGGCCGAACGCGGCCGCGCTACCCTGCGCGCCGGCTGGGCCCTGATGATGCCGGTCATCATCCTGGGTGGCATTCGCTTCGGCATTTTCACCCCTACCGAAGCGGGCGTGGTGGCGGCAGTTTACGCGATGTTCGTGGGGCTCTTCGTCTACCGCGAGCTCAAGTTCTCCGATCTCTACAGCGTGTTCCTGCGTGCTGCCAAGACGACCTCGGTGGTGCTGTTCCTGGTTGCGGGGGCGCTTGTCTCCGCCTGGCTCATCACCAGCGCCAATATTCCCGGCGAGATCACCCGTATCCTCGAGCCGGTCATGGGCAACCAGCTGGTTCTGATGCTGATGATCATGGTGCTGGTGTTCGTCGTGGGCACGGCTCTGGACCTCACGCCGACGATCCTGATCCTCACCCCAGTGCTGATGCCCATTATTCGCCAGGCGGGGATCGATCCTGTTTATTTCGGCGTGATGTTCATCATGAACAACTGCATCGGGCTGCTGACGCCGCCGGTAGGGGTTGTGCTCAACGTCGTCAGCGGCGTGGCGCGGGTACCATTGGGGCGGGTGATTACGGGCGTAACTCCGTTTCTTATCGCCCATTTCATGGTCCTGATGCTGCTGACATTCTTTCCCCAGCTCGTCTTGGTGCCGCTCAGCTGGATGCGGCACTAAATCAGTCGTTTCGACCCAATATAATCAACAAGGAGGAGAATACTCATGAATTGGAAATCTCTCGTCGCGGCGGGTCTCGCCGCCACTCTGCTGTCAAGCGTTGCCACCCCGGCATTCGCCCAGGTTTCGGAGCGGACCATCCGCATCGCCAACGGCATTGCCGAAGACCATCCGGTGGGTGACGGCGTCGAGGCAATGAAGGCATGTATTGCCGAGCGCACCGATGGCGCCTGGACCGTCAACGCGTTCTGGAGCTCGGCTCTGGGCGATGATTTGCAGTCGGCCCAGGCCCTGCGTTCGGGCACGCTCGAAATGGTGATTTCTTCGACTTCACCGCTGGTCGCCATCGAACCCGCGCTTGGCGTTTTCGATCTGCCGTTCCTTCTTAACAACGAAGAAGAAGCGGATGCCCTGCTCGATGGCGAGTTCGGCAAGTACATGGCCGACCTGCTGCCCAAGCACAATCTGGTCAACCTCTCGTACTGGGAGAACGGCTTCCGCAATCTCTCCAACTCGCTTCGCCCGGTGGAAAGCCTGGAAGATTTCGAAGGCATGCGCGTGCGCGTCATGCAGAACAATATCTTCCTCGACACCTTCCAGACGCTGGGAACCAACGCCCAGCCGATGGCTTTCGGCGAAGTGTTCACCGCACTCGAGACCGGTGCAATCGACGCCCAGGAAAACCCCTATGTGACGATCGACACGTCGCGCTTCTTTGAAGTGCAGGACTACGTCTCCAACACCCGCCACGCCTACACGCCATTCGTGGTGCTGTTCTCCAAGCCGATCTTCGATACCTACTCT
Organism: Devosia naphthalenivorans; assembly: GCF_003056355.1. Classification (GTDB taxonomy): domain Bacteria; phylum Pseudomonadota; class Alphaproteobacteria; order Rhizobiales; family Devosiaceae; genus Devosia; species Devosia naphthalenivorans. The sequence goes on along the minus strand of NZ_PYVW01000009.1, from coordinate 115,960 downwards.
GCCGAAGAGCAGCAGATCCTTGTGGACTGCTCGATTGTCGGTCGCGACGTACAGCGCACCGCCAGCCGCGCCCTGTCCAGCGAGTCACTGCAGCGCATCAAGGATGCCGGCCTTGAGGTCAACGATATCTCGGAAGAGAACATGGCCGAAATCCGTGCAGCGGTTGCGGGCGTTTACGAACGCAGTGCCGCATCCATCGGCGCCGAGGTGATCGAGCGCGTCAACGCGGAACTGGCCACCATCCGCGGCGAATAAGGCCTCGAGCGAATGAAAGGGGAGGGCGGGATTTCGATCCCGCCCTTCTGCTTGAGAACTGTCCTTTTCCGCAAACCGAACGGAGGCGGCAGGGAGTTCACCATCCTCCAGTTCCACGACCACTTGCCGCACCAGCCAATCCGTGATGGGCTGCTGAAAACGGGAGGTCGGATATGCCCATTTCAACTGGTTGGTCTAGCCAGCAAGTCGCACTGCATTGGGTGACAGTGGCGCTGGTGGTCTTTCAGCTGATCATCGGCGACGCCATGAGCGAGGCGTGGGAAGCCCGAGAGGATGGTCTTGGTGGGCCCCCCGGCATCGGCGCCATCCTGCACATAATCGCCGGGGTAAGCGTCCTTCTGGTCGTGCTTTACCGGCTCTACCTGCGACGCACCCATGGTCACCCACCGCGCTCCGAGAACCAGCCGAAATGGGCCTCGACCCTCGGCGCCATTACGCACGGCGCGCTCTATTTGCTGCTCATTGCAATGCCACTCAGTGGAGCTGTGGCCTGGTTCCTCGGTGTCGAAGGCGCAGCTGACGCGCACGCCGGGCTACTTCGAATTGCACTCGTCGCCGTAATCGTGCTGCACGTTGCTGGAGCCCTGGTCGAACACTTCGTGTTCCGCAGCTCATCGCTCAAACGCATGCTGCGCCCCGGCGACATCACCTGATCGCTCCCTTCCTGCTCTTGAACGGCTGCGTGGGCGGGAACGACGAATTGGCTATCTTCCGAGAATATTGCGGCGTGCTAGAATGCGATTCTGGCGCGGTCCACGCCTCCCCCCTCCAATGGGAAAGTAGACATCATACCGGACTTCATCGAACCCAACCCATAGGTCGGGCAGAAGCAAAAGGAGGGATTGCTGACAACGCCCGCACTGAAAGGGTACGATGAAACTCTCAGCGCCAATCTACCATCTTAAACGCAGCGCAAAGCGTCTCGCACGTGAAGAAGGCATCGAGCTACATGTCGCGCTCGATCGCATAGCCTCCGGCGAAGGCTTCAAGAGCTGGAGCCTGCTCGCCACGAAATATCAATCAAGCTCGTCTGCAAGCAAGTTGTACGCGGGCCTGAAAAACGGCGACATGATGCTTATCGGGGCTCGCCCCGCACAAGGTAAGACCCTGCTCGCCCTTGAGATCGCAGTGGAAGCCGTGAAATCTGGCAAACGCGGCATGTTCTTCACCTTGGAATATACCGAAGGCGAGGTTCTGGAACGCCTGAGTTCCCTCGGCATCGAACCAAGCCGGCTTGGGGCTGGGTTCGAGTTCGACTGCTCCGATGGGATATGTGCGGACCACATCATTTCCAAGGCGCGATCTGCACCAACGGGCACAGTGATCGTAATCGACTATCTGCAGCTATTGGACCAGAAGCGTGAGCATCCCCCACTCGCAGAACAGGTCGAGGCCCTGAAATCCTTCGCCGAAAAAAGCGGGGTGGCAGTTGTCTTCATCTCGCAGATCGCTCGGTCTTACGATCCCTCTGGAAAACGCTCTCCCGATCTGAGCGATGTCAGGTTGCCAAATCCGTTAGACTTGGCCCTGTTCACGAAGACGCATTTCCTGAGTAATGGGCCAGCGCATATGAGCGCTGCTAGCTAAACTGGTGTCGCAGACCTGCCGCAGGCCGAATTCAGCCTGCCGCTCAGGAGTCGGCCCGCCAGCAGGTGCCGGCGGGCCTCGTTTCCATCACCAGGGCTGGATTTCGTTGACCGACCCGGTGAAAACGCCCGTCGGGCCTTGGTTCCCAAGCAGGGCGACACGAACGGCTTCGGCGGCACCCTGCTGGACGGTTTCGGTACCCTCGTAATTGTTGAGCGCGGTGGCAGTGAAGCCCGGCGTCACCGCGTTGACCTTGATACCTTCGGCTTCAAGATCGATGGCAAAGGCCATCGTAATGGCGTTGAGCGCGGTCTTGGATGCGCCATAACCGGGGTTGAAGGTTGTCCGGTAGGGATTGTCGGGTGCGAGCATGGATAGCGAGCCCAGACTGCTCGAGACATTGACGACACTTGCGCCGTTCGCCTTCCGCAGCAAGGGCACGAAGGCTTGGGTGACGGCAAGGACACCGAAGACATTGGTTTCCCAGATGGTCCGGACTTCGTCTACCGAGATCAGTGTCGCCCGCGAGCGCTGGATATAGTCCTGCATGGTCTCGCTTTCCGGGCCGTTGGCCCGGGAAATGGCGGCATTGTTGACGAGAATGTCGAGGCGGCCGAACTGCTGCTCGACTTGCGCGACAGCCGCGCGGATCGAAGCCTCGTCGGTGACATCGAGCTGAATGGGATGAACATCGCCGTCAATACCTTGAGCGGCGGCCTTGCCCCGGTCGAGATTGCGCGAGGCGAGCAGCACCGTGAGGCCACTGGCGGCAAGGTCCGTTGCGATCTGAAGCCCGATGCCCTGATTGGCGCCGGTGACGAGTGCGATGCGAGAATTTTCGGTCATGGCATGATCCTGTGCTTGATTGGCCGAACAGGAGATAGTCACAGGCGGTTGGACGTTCTATATTTTATCGTCCAAGATTATTTCGAGTGAGTCCAGAATGGCTGATCCTCTCGCGCAGATTGTTGGCTTGCTGCAGCCGGGCGCGCCGTTTTCCAAATGCGTCACCGGATCGGGGCCCTGGCGGGTGAGGCGGACGCAATCGCCCAACCCCTATTACGTCGCGGTGCTCAAGGGGAGCCTGCGCTACAGGGATCACCAAAGCGGTGAGGTTATCGTCAATGCCGGCGATTTCATTCTGATCCCCTTTGCGCAGGACTTCATGATGTGGAGTGACGTGCCCAGCGCAGACAATGACCTGGTGATCGATCCGGTGATCCTGCCCGGCGGCGGATATCGCGTCGGCAGTATCGATGGCCCGGTCGATATGCGGGCGCTGGTCGGCTACTGCATTTTCCGGTCCGACGATGCGACCCTGCTGTCGTCGCTGCTTCCCAAATTGGTGGTGGTGCGGGGCGAGCATCGTCTGGCCATGTTGATGCAATTGCTGGGCGACGAGGCAGTGGGCAACAAGCCGGGGCGTGAAGTGGTGTTGCAGCATCTATTGGAAGTGCTGCTGATCGAGGCGTTGCGCTCGACTGCCGAGCTGGCCAATTCACCGGGATTGCTGCGCGCCCTGTCGGACGATCGGCTGGCGACGGCAATAAGGAGCATGCACGCAAAGCCCGAGCGCGGCTGGACGGTTGCCGAACTGGCAAGGGAGGCAGCCCTGTCCCGGTCGGGTTTTCATGAGCGCTTCCAGAGCACGGTGGGCATGGCGCCCATGGAATATCTGACCGCATGGCGGCTGGCTTTGGCCAAGAACCTGTTGCGCAAGCGCGAGGGGAGTGTGAGCGAAATCGCCCGAAAGGTTGGATACCGCTCCGCAAGCGCCTTCAGCGTGGCCTTCCTGCGTGACGCCGGCATATCCCCGGCCCGCTACGCACGCGACACCCCGGCAACATCGCCCGGCATGGCGGCGGAGGAATTCGAGGGGGCTATCGCCTGATGGGCTAACGCTTGGCCAAGTGCGCAGTCGGGCGCTGCTCTGCCGTTGGCCGGACGAACTACGAGATGTGATGCTCTCGCATGCGCACCAACGCCCGCACACGGTCGGCATCGTCGCTGGACGCCGGATTGTAGATCACCATGCCGAGTTCGGGACGTCCATCAACGGCGAAGGCTGAGAACTCAAGCTCCAGCAGGCCAACATCAGGGTGGTGAAGGCGCTTGAGCCCCTCGTGATGTGCGGCGATCTCGTTGTCGCGCCATAGCCTGTCGAACACCGGGCTGGTTCGGCAGAGTTCGTCCACCAATTGGGTAATTTCCTCGGTCGCCCCGGCGCGCGCCACGTCGGCGCGGAACGAGCCTACGACGTAACGGGCGACGCTCTCCCAATCCTCCTGTATGGCCCTGATCTGCGAATTGCCGAACATGAGCCGAAGAATATTGCGCTGTTCAGGTGGAAGCTGGCCGTAGTCCGTCAGCACGGCCGCGGCGGCACGGTTCCAGGCAATCACGTCCCAGGTCGCCGTCTTGATGAAGGCCGGGCTGCTATCCAGGGCGTCAAGCACCCGCTGCAGTCTCGGTGTCACTCCCTCAACCGGCTTGTAATGCACCTCGGGCGGACGGCCGAGCCCAAGCATGAAAAGGTGTTCCCGTTCGGGCTCGGTCAGCATCAGGCCCTTCGATATCCGGTCAAGCACATCGGCCGATGGTGCCCCGCCGCGTCCCTGTTCGAGCCACGTATACCAGGTTGGGCTGATGTTGGCGCGCTGCGCCACTTCTTCCCGGCGCAATCCCGGTGTTCGGCGACGACCGCCGATGAACCCGAACGTGGCGGGATCAAGCCGCGTCCGGCGATCTCGCAGATAAGTCCCGAGCGCATTGGCAGTGGGGGAGGGCATGATTATCCTGTTGGCGTTTATACCATGATAAAGTCACTACTTTAACAGGAACGAACATAGGTCCACTTGGCTGATCCAACAATCAGAAAGGTGTTTTCATGCGTGTTTTCCTGACTGGTGCGACGGGCTTTATCGGCTCGAGGATCGTGCCTGAACTCATCGCTGCGGGACATGAGGTTCTCGGCATGACCCGATCGGACCACGGGGCGGAGGCGCTTGCCCGCGCGGGTGCAGAGGTCCACCGCGGCAGCCTGGAGAATCCCGAAACTCTAGCCAGCGGGGCGGCACAAGCCGATGCGGTCATCCACGCCGCCTTCGATCACGACTTCGCCAATTTCCTCGCGAACTGCGAAAAGGATCGCCGCGTGATCGAAGCCATGGGTGACGCGCTCGCCGGATCGAGCAAGCCGTTTCTGATCACCTCCGGTGTCGGGATGGGGAACGGAGCCCCCGGCCAACCGGCAACCGAACAGCGTTTCGATCGCGACAACGCCAATCCGCGTCGCCTGTCCGAGCTGGCCGGAGAAGCTGTGGCGGCGAAGGACGTCAGCGTTGCGGTTGTGCGCCTGCCTCAGGTGCATGATGTCGAAAAGCAGGGGCTGCTCACGCCGATGATCGAGGTCGCCCGCGCCCGAGGGTTTTCAGCCTATGTCGGGGAAGGCAAGGAGCGCTGGTCCGCCGCCCATGTCAGCGACGTTGCTCGATTGTACCGCCTGGCACTCGAGCAGCATGAGCCTGGAGCGCGCTACCATGCCGTCGCCGAGGAGGGCGTCTCGGCGCGCGAGGTGGCAGAGGCAGTGGGACTCGGCCTGGGTATCCCCGTGCGGTCTTTGTCGCCGGAAGAGGTGCCCGGTCACTACGGCCCGCTTGCCCATTTTGCGACCCTGGACCTGCCGGCATCGAGCGAATGGACGCGCGAGAAACTGGGTTGGCAGCCGACCGGTCCCAGCCTTCTCTCCGACCTCCAGCACATGAATTATCATGTGGCAGCAGCCCACTGACGAATGGCGACGCAGCGGCCAGTCGGTTGCGGCGTCGCTGATCATGCGCCGCAATGGGGCATTCCGGCAACCATCCCACCCCGTGGAGTTTGTAGTCCAGAAAGTTTACCGCCTGTTAGCTGGGGTCTTGCATAAGGCATTGTCGTGCAATAGTTACTGCGGACGTGAGGCCACGTGGCGGAGTGGTTACGCAGCGGATTGCAAATCCGTGTACTCCGGTTCAATTCCGGACGTGGCCTCCAAGAAATTCTTCAATAATCGCAAGGGTTTGTAGTCGGGCAGGGTGCTCCGAACCGCCGGTTCATGTCGCAGCTGTGTTGCACGCAAATACCCAGCATTTCCGGGCATTTCCCTAATGGCCCCGCGAATCCATGCGACATGGAATGCGACATAGGAGCAGCGATGCACGTCTACGTTTTCCATGGCCAAGGATCCGTGGTCGCCTACACCTCAGACCTTTCCGGCAGCAATTTGCCGGAGCGCTTTGCGCCTTGGAAGATGATCCGGGCACTGGTTATGTCAGATGGTGAGCTCGATCGACCTGCGGTGGATACCACTGCCTGCCTCACTGATATTGCGTCAATCGGATATCACCTCACCAAACGCGGTCTACGGATCACCGCTGACCAAGCTGACGTGCGGGTCACGGCTCCGGTGCGCCGTACGTCGGCCTGACGTACGCCTCCAGGGCGTCAGAGGCCAGTCGATGAGCATGGGCCTGTCGCAAGTTTATGGACAACGCAGCCCAAATCATTGCACATCGCCGTTGCGCAACGGAGGTCGGGGGACCCGCACCGCACACGTGAAGCAGCCTGCGAGAAAGACCGATGCCTCCAGATTACCTGCTCGCCATTTTTCACTGGCGTGATCGCGCCGGCGATCTGGATGACCAGCACCCAAGGGCAAGCCTTCAAACCTTGTTATTCGGCTGTGAGAGGTGGCTCGAGCTCAATCCCACAGCCTCGGAGACCGATGAAGGTCGCCGGCTGTTAATGATCAAGTGCGAGTTGGAAGAGCTACTTGAGCGCTCCGGGAGGCCGCCGGGCGCCGGCGCCGTCCCGGCTGCAACGATAGCACCTGAGCAAAATGGGAATGACCAATGAGCCTTCAACACTACCTAGAGGGCTCAGCGGCAAGGCGTGTCCTGGTGGCGCTGACAGTCTGCTCATGTCTTACGCCGCCGGTATTCGCAGAGAATCCAGTCCTGACTGTGTGCGGCAACCGTCCGAACACTGCTAACAAGACCTGCTTGGTCGACGGCGACACCCTCTGGCTGCAGGGCGAGAACATCCGATTGAAGGATTTCGACACGCCCGAACCTCAGTCCTCTATTTGTGGCGGACAGGCTGAGAAGGAGCTGGCGCACCAGGCTAGCGCTAGAATGCTCGAGCTGCTGAACGGTAACGAGTGGACCATCGAACGCCTCGGTTATGACAGCACCAGCAGTAAGCGTCGATTGGCTACAATCCGCATTGGCAGTCGAGATGTTGGTGATATCCTGATTGAGGAACGGCTCGCCCGGCATTGGCCCGACGGTGAAGAGTGGTGGTGCGACTGAGAACGTTGTCTACTCGGCCCACCCATGTTCCCGTCTCTCGAAGACGGGCGGCACTGCGTAGCCGTGCTGATTGCTCTCGATTGGAGCGTTAGGTAGGACGAGTAACTCGTCCTACCTCAAGAGATCACTGGAATTATTCCTGGCCCTTAGACGATGTCGAAATCACGCTAGCCACAGCCCCGCGTCATCTGCCTTGATTGTCCGCCCTTCGTGAACTCCGTAGTTCAAAAAGTGGTCGAGCGGGTTTATCCCGGCCAAGAAAACATCCTCATTGTCAGCAAGATAGCTTTTGAGGTCCATCCAAGTTGAAGGGTTGCGACCCTCGTTCCAGCCATAGACTTGGAAATGCTCGTATGCACTAGCAAAGGCGCCCTGAAGCACTCCAGCAGCGACATCCGGATTCTGATCAAGGTACCATTGCTCGTCGAATAGTACGTTGGGGCTACGCCCTTCTGCGGCTCCATGAAGAAGATAATGCTCGAGCGCCGAGCTGAATTCACCGCGCTCGACGGCTAGCGCAACGTCTTCGTTCTGGGACAAATAGAATTGCTCGTCCATAGCAACCATCGGCACCTGGCGACCTTCCGCCATTCCCCATTGCGTATAATGGTCAAAGCCGCTCGAAAACTGGCCCTGTTCAACGGCATCCGCGACATCAGGGTTCTGCGCGAGATAGGCCGTTTCATTGAATGGAATGGAGATCGGCTGACTAATTGGAGCGGACGGTGGGTTTAGCAGTTCAACGCTGTCGTCGAAGCGGATTAGCTCGACGTTCTCAAGGACATCGGTGCCGTAATCGGGGTGCGAAATTGCAAACGTGCCGTCAGCCAGTGGGGTGATAGTCACCTCGTCTCGGTTTGCCGCTACACGGAAAATGTCGGTGCCGCCACCTCCGTTGATCTGGTCATCGCCCGGTGTACCCTGCAGCAGGTCGCTGGAAGGGGTACCAGGCGGCTGTGGCGGCAGCGGAGGTCGTGGCGGTGGCACTACGGGTGCCTGAACATCTAGCGCAATCGTATCTGCGTCGGTTTGAGTGCCGCCACTCCCGCTCAGCCCTAAATCAGAGGTGACAACAGATAGGCTGGCAGGCCCGTGGTAGCCCAGGTTGGGGTTAAAAGACATGCCATCCAGGGCGGCGTTGATGTCGGTCAGTGTGCCCTCAAAGGTCATAGTAAGATCGCCGCTGCCAGAACCCAAAACGAAGGATAGGCCAGCAGTGCTGCTGAGGGTGAGTGCCCCGTTCGAAGCCGTGAGGGAAACGCGCAGCGTACCACCACCAGCATCCACGTCGCTCACCGACACTCCATTTCCGTTAGCGGAGCTAAAGACGAGGGCGGAATCCTGATCAACGCTCTGCGAAGACGGGACTTGGTTGACAGGAGCATCGTTCACCGCGGTTACAACCAACGTGGTCGTGCTCACATCAGCTTCAGAGGTCGCCGTCCCACTCGTGCCGGGATCGGCGCCCGTGTTTCCACCATCGTCGATAGACGCGGTCAGCACTACGTTGCTCGTTGAGTTTTCAGCCGATGTATATCCCAGGCTACCTGCTGCTATGAAAGCGTTGATGTTCGCGATCGTACCGCTGAGTGAGATCAGACCGCTCTCCGATCCGGTTACCCCAACTCCTCCCCCGGAAGATGCAGAGAGCAGCCCGCTCGGTACACTGAAGGTGGCGGTAACAATCGAGGCTCCCGCATCAACATCGCTAAAGCTCATGCCGCTTATGGGCGTTGTGACATCTTCATCTACCGAAATCGAAAGGGGCGCTGTTACAATGGGAGCATCATTGACCGCGTCGACCTGAAGAGACACTGTGGTCTGACCAGTCAGCGCGCCCCCGGAACCGGTGTTGCCGTTATCATTGATGTCGATCGTCAGATCGAGATCGCCTGTCGCATTGGCCGCGGTGACGTAGTTCACGTTGGGCGCCGACAAGTACGTATTGATGGCAGCAATGGACCCGGTGAGCGTAAGCGCGCTCGCTGTCCCTCCCACGGTCACACCACCGCCGCTCGTCGCACTCAAGGATCCACTACTGATCGTGAACGATGCGGTGACTGACCCCGCGGATGCATCGATATCGGAGAATGATATACCTGTGAGCGGGGAAGCGGTGTCTTCCCGAACAGAAAGACTAGCAGGCGCTGCTATGTCAGGAGCGTCGTTGGAGGCTGTGACCGACGTGGATATCTGGGCAGTGGCCGCCGATAGAAAGCTTTCTCCACCGTTGGTGCTCGTATCGATGGTCACCCGCGCTTCCGTCGCATCTCCAGCGGAGAAAGTCGTGACGTTCCCGTCCAATGCGCGGATTGCCAAGGGGGAAGGCGTACCGTTGAAATTCTGGACTGGAACAAACCTTACCAGTGTAGACGCGGATATTGCGAGCGCGGCTCCACTGTCGTTGACAGCACCGACGGCATGCCAGTTGGCTCCGCCATTTGTTGAGTACTGCCACGCGCCCTGGGTCGTTGTATCTGCCGAATTCCCCACAACGGCATAGCCCGCAATGGAGCCTCCATCGACAGCGTCTGTCGCAGCAATGCCCAACGAGTTTAGGGCCGCTCCTGAGGGAGATAGAACATCCTCGGCAATCGCCGTTAGGACGCCACCGCCTGTTAGGACCGGAGCATCATTAACGGAGGTGAAATCCAGCGAAATAGTGCCATCTGCTGGTCCAGAATTTGCTGCATCTCGGACCCTGGTAGTTATGGTGACGTCTTGGTCCCAGTTGGCGGCCGAGTTGAAACTGACCGCGGCCAGTGCGGCGTTGACATCGGCTACGACACCGCTAACCGTCCAGACGCCAGTTCCAGCATTGTAAGTCGATGTTGCTGAACCGTAGGTACCGGTGCTCAGTGCTCCAGCCGCTGAATTGCTCAGGTGGAGCGACGCGGTTATCGCATCCCCGGCATCCCCATCGACGACTACGATATCGGCAAGATCCAGTGAACCACCATCTTCGGATATTTGAAGAGTCTGCGTTAGATTGGAAGCCGTCGGCGCCGCGTTGACAAACATCGTGACGGGGCCCGTAGCAAAATCGATTTGGCGCAAATCAGAATTTGTCGTCACGATCATCACCTGGCCATCAGCATTGATAGCGAAATCGGTGTCTGAGCCGATCACTGCCTCGGTGTTTATCTGCCAGCTTCCTCCGGCTGCCTTGCTGAACAAAGAGGCACTGTCGTCTCCTTTGGCGACCAAGAGATATTCTACATCTGCGGCGCGATAGTAGCCGCGCACCGTAGCTATGTTTTCGGTGTCTTCGATTATCACTGACTTGCTAAATGCACCCTCGCTTCCACTCAGATCATACACGGCTCCGTTAGAGGCGTAGAAAAGGTGAACATTACCGTCGCCGTCCAAAACCGCGTTGGAATAGCTCCAGGGGTTAATCTCACCGTATGTGCCATCTATCTGGGACTCAGCTGTCCAGGGAGAACCTGAAGCTTTTGACTGATAGTAGGGGTTACCTTGCGAGCCATTGATGTTGTCTTCGCGAAAATAGGTGAGATGAAGCGTTCCGTTATCCGCCATATTCAGGATCGGACGATGAATCTCGTTGATACCGGCGTTTACATCCGCCGTGTAGCTGGCTCGCACCTCCGAGGCGAACGAGCCGCTAACGTTTGTCGCATACTTGACATAGTAGTCGTGCGACGTGGCATCGGCGAAATTGTAGGCTATGTGAGCCTTACCTGAGCCGTCTACGACAAGGCTTGGATTATCGAAGTTGTGCCATCCGCTGGGATTGCTCCCTTGGTCGACCCGTGAGAACGACCAGCTAGTACCGTCGAACTCGCCGTATCCAACGCCCCGGGGCTCATCAAAGGGATACTGTCCATCTCCATTGTCGAATTTGAACGCGATGTGCAGTCTGCCATCCGAGGTGGCAACAAGATCAAGGTCATCGGATAGCGAGACATTCCCGGTTTCTGCGGCAGTAAATCCAGCGGCATTGCTCCAGGTCTTCGTGGCTGGGTCATAGACATCCACGGCAATGCCAGTGGAGCCCGTCTTATAGGCCACGTAGAAGCGACCATCGGCCCCAGTGACCAGATCCGCAAACGCATGCGTGTTGGTAGAGTAGGTATGAAGGTCGCCAGTAGTAAGTGCCATAACAGGTTTCCCGCCCAAAATTGTTCTCTCGGCGGTAACATGGGTGCCCTAATTCGACCGCCGACGGCAAGGATTATTGCGACATGGGGGTCCGTCGTTGCGGTTATGATGCACAACAGTGCGGCGACGAAGTTGATGTGCAGACACTTCACCAATGAGATGACTTAGATAAGCAAGTACAAGCGAGAACCGGTTTATCTATTTCTAGAAGGGCTGCAGTAGGCTTCGTCAACCTGCGTCCACTAGCTGTCGAATCCATTCCCATACGGCATCCCTCCATACCCATCAGAGGAGTCACCAGCATGCCACCTTCGAAGCATTCAGCCTGACCGCAATCATCTTTGCAGCCGCTAGCTTGTGCCGCTTGAACGTAGCCAGGCTCCATCCCAGCTGACGGCAAAGAGCCACTTCAGTCATGCCCCTGGACTTGGCGATGATGAAAGCCACCAGGCAGAGCCGCGGGCGCTCGTAGGCCATGAGGTTGCCGTTCAGCCAAGCTGAGTGGCTGCCCTTAGCATCAGTCCAGCCCAGCAATACCATTTCCATTCTGCTGACCTCGACAGACGACGGCCGGCGCTTGACCCGCCACTTCGCGGGCTTGGCTTCCATACGATCGGCAAGGTCGGCCAGGTCTGCGTGGTACTCAGGCCAAAATGCTTTCATTTTCTTCGGCCCGACCCTGCCGGTGGTGACGCTGAGCACGGCAAAAGAATCGATTAGGGCACGGATCACTGCCTGCGGTGTCCAGAGCGTAGCGGATGCTTCAACATCGGCCGTGGGTAGCTTGTAGAGCATCAGCAGGCACCCCGCTGCTCATCCGCCCACCACCCCTTCACTGCACATCTTTCCACGTCAGCTACTCCGTTCAAGATTATTGAACGTAGATAGTCTCATTTGGACGTTTTCGGAACCGACATTTGCAGCGGGCGGAGAGAATTCTGCTTTTGCCTCAACGGCGGGCGCTGGATGGCGCTGAACCCCCTATGAAGAAAAACTTGAGCGATGATGCGCGGTCGGGTGCCGCCCCCATGGCAAATGGTCGAGGTACGGTCCCTAAACCCCCAAAAAGTCCACAGCGCGGGTCACTGGCAGGCGTTAGCACTGTGTCGGTCACTTGCCTCCCACCTGCGCTGCCTCGCCTGGTGGCGCGGCTCTGTGCGTGCGCCCTCTCGACCATCACCATCAGTAGGGCCATGCAGCAGCGCGAGGGTGCAGGGCATCACCCGGGCGGGCACATGTCACACCCTCACCCACCAGGCTGGCCGGGTTAGTCGGGACAAGCGGTCAGCCAGGTCATGTACGCGGAGAGGTCCGGCCTATGGCTGCAATGCGCGCCATGAACAGGTCATTGTCCGTCTCTGCCTCGCTCTGAGAATTGGGGGCGATCAAATCGGGATTACGCCTGTCGACATACAAATCGATAGCATGAAGGTCATAGTTGCCGGTAACTACATCAGCCATGGGAAAGCCGTTCCCCTGCAGCGCTGGAAGGAGATCTCTAAACCTTGCTTCGGTCAAGCCAATTCGCCTGGCGGCACCAGCAGGCGGAACGCAGCGCGGCTTGATGTGAAATCGCATCGGCCACCTTCGCCAAAACAGAGTTCGCTTGCGTCTTGGCTTGCCAGAGTCCTGGCATGGAGACCGGGCGGCACGAATTAGGACCGCGGCTACAAACAGCACCTGAGCCGCATCTATGTGGAGAGAAAGGGAGAAGGCGAATTCTGTAGACATGGCACAGCTCTTTCGAGTTGTGGCACGTCCATGCGCCGGTGTTGAATACCAGAGGGCTAGAGCGATTCTGCACTGCCTTCAACCCACAAGGCTGCTGGCATGCAAGTACTTCAGATCGTGCAAGCTCTTGGCTCAGCGGCCGGGCTCTTGTCCGCCCTCTATCTAGGCTGGCAGTTTATCACTCGGCGGCTGCCGGCAGCCGTGATTGTCGTTCGGAAAGCGTATGAATTTAGCCCAGCCAAGACGCATTTTCTACGCATCAAGAACCCTTCGGATCGTCCGATGATTGTACGCTTCGGCGACAACATAGAGCCTACCGAACTCAGGGTAATCTTGGATGACAGCATCCGAGCTGCAGTGGTTGCGGCCATGGGCGAGAGTGTTGAGGTCGTCATCGATGCCGAAGAAGCCACGGAGTTTCGCCTCGCCAGGCGTACCGACCACGAAACTATAGACCCAGAGAACCACGTGTTTGCGCAGTTTGCGTGGAGATACCCCCAACCTTTCGTCTGGCAACTTGAGCGTCGTCAACGCGTACAGATGCGCCGTCGCGACTATGACGCGCTGATTGCAGATCCCCTTAGAGACGACGACCTCTAGTACCTTCAGCGTTGCTGGGCTTCCGCTGCGACAACCTTGCTTTCTGGCTTTGTGCGTAGGCCGGGCCCCTTGCCATCGTCAGCCAAGAATGTCACCCCTGCAACTTCAAGCGCCGCCTGAAGCGCTTTAAGGGTTGTCTCCCTGGGCCATCTCGCTTCCCGCTCGAAGTCCACGATGGTGCGCAAGTGGATGGACGAGGCTTCTGCTAGCTCTTCTCGTGCCCAGCCAAGCATTGCCCGTGCAGCGCGGCATTGAGCAGCGGAAATGTTTACATTTTCAGTCATTTACTCGCCGATTTACATTGACCCAGACTACGCATGAGTTACACTTTTTATGCACACAATCAAGCGCGATCGGATTTCCTGATGAACATCGATCTGGGTCTTACTGCAGACGGACGGAAGGTTTCACTTCCTCTCAAGTTCGCCAACCGCCATGGCCTGATTACGGGTGCAACTGGGACGGGTAAGAGCTGTTCACTTCAACGCATGGCCGAGCAGTTCTCCGCGGCCGGCGTGCCGGTGTTCGCGGCCGATATCAAAGGCGACCTTTCAGGGATCGCCACCAATGCTCCCGTGACGTTCTGGGACGTCTTCGGCGACAAGGGGCACCCGATCCGGACGAGCGTGCAGGAGATGGGTGCGGTGCTGCTGGCCCGCATGTTGAACCTGAACGAGACGCAGGCCGGTACGCTGTCGATCGCGCTCAAGCGCGCGGAAGACCAAGCCGACTTCCTGCTGACTCTGGATGACCTGCGCTGGCAATTGCAGGACATGCAGGATGATCGGGAAACGGTATGCCAGGTCTATGGCAACATCACCGCTGCCTCTATTGCCACCATCCAGCGCAATGTGCTGACGCTCGAGCAACAGGGCGGAGCAAAGCTATTCGGCGAACCGCCTTTCGAGATCGCCGACTTCATGCGCGCGGCCGATGGCAAGGGCATGGTCAACCTATTGCACGCCGATGGGCTGATGGAAGCACCGAAGCTCTACGGCACGCTGATCTACTGGCTGCTAACTGAATTGTTCCGCAAGCTGCCGGAGGTAGGCGACGTCGAAAAGCCCAAGCTGGTGTTCTTCTTCGATGAAGCGCACCTGCTGTTTGCCGATGCTCCCAAGCACCTCCTGGACGCCATAGAGCGCATTGTGCGCCTGGTGCGATCGCGCGGTGTGGGCGTCTACTTCGTCACTCAATCCCCGTCCGATGTTCCCGACGGCGTGCTGGCGCAGCTGGGCAATCGGATCCAGCACGCATTGCGCGCCTACACGCCCAAGGAGCAGCGCTTCGTGAAAGCAGCGGCACGCGCCTTCCGGCCCAATAAGGACGTGGACGTCGAGAAGGCTGTGCTGGAAATGGGTTTGGGCGAGGCACTGGTTTCCACGCTCATTGATGACGGCGTGCCTATGCCGGTGGAGCGCATCAAGGTGGGGAAGCCTGCCGGGCAGATCGGCGCGCTGTCGGACATCGAACGGCAGACGATCATCGAGCAATCGCCGATGCGCCAAAAATACCCGTCGGTTATCGAAGGGCAACGCCATAGCCACGACTTCCAGAACCGGCATCGCGCAGCGCGTGGGCTGGTGGTGAGGGAATGGCAGGGAGAGCGGTCTCAGTCCGGAATGTCGGTGCGGGAGGCTCTGGCGCCGGTGCATGCGATCGGTGCTCGTCCGGTGAAAAGCTGGCAGAGCGAGCTTTACTGGGGACTGGGCTATCTGACCGTTGCCGGAGCCTTGTTTATGGCGTCAGGCTTCGCCGGTTAGCTCCAAGGAATCAGTCAATGGTTGATCTGTCTCTGCTTGCCGGCGCGGCCTCATCTCTCCGTATCGCCTCCGATGTGGCCTCGAGCTTAGTTGGGCTTCGTGATCATCAGCTGCTTCAAACCAAGGTCATTGAACTTCAGCGCCTGATCCTTGATGCGCAATCTAGTGCCACTTCGGCCCAGATGCAGCAAATGGAACTGGTGCAGCAAATTCGCGATCTGCAGAAAGAGATTGAGGCGTTCAACAACTGGCAGGCTGTGACACAGCGCTACGAGCTCGTTGACATGGGCGGCGACACCTTCAGCTATCGGTTAAAGGGAAATTTGACCGACGAACCGGCTCATCTACTCTGTACCAACTGCTTTGAAGATCGGCGAAAAAGCGTGCTGCAGAGGACCTCTAGCCATGGCACGCAGAAGCAATATCAGTGCCCGGCGTGCAAATCGACTTACTGGCTCGGGCAGCACACCCCTTCACCGCCCAGGCAGGTACGTAGATCCAGCGAGTGGTAAGGAGAGGCTCGAACCGTCGACCAGCTCTGTTCAGCCGGCCGGCGATTACGCCGGCTGGGGCAGATGCAAAGACGGTGTTAAAGCAGCCCGTACTGACGGCAATGCTGGGCGGTGCCTTGTCCGCCGATACCAACGACCGAGAACACGCTAACGCCGTTTTGCCCCCTGAATAACGCGCCCATGTACGCTTCTGCGCCGACGTATGCGCCGAAAGCGTTCTTACCGTTCACAGCACCGCAAACGTAAACCATGTCGCTGGAACGGTCGATGACAGCTCGTGCCCCGCCGAAAATGGGAGAGGTCGGATCTCTCAGGTTGTTCGCTACTTCTTGTTGTATAGCGGCCATTTCAGCTTGGGTGAGCTGATAATACTCCATCGCAGTCACCGGCGACGAAGCGAGAAAGCCAAGAGCTGTTGCAACGATAAGTTTTCTGAGAAGCATGGAAGGACCCGATCACACGTTGCGTCTGATCATGATGGTCGCAATCGTGTATCGGTTGAATAATTTGCTTGGTATTTGAACAAAATACCAGGCGCCCGGGAATAGGTGCGTTGACGATGTGGCAGCGATGATCCTGAGAAGTCCGCGGTATCCAGGGGGTTGGCGCCTCTTGCCGGCCTCGTCAGTGTCACGAGCTGGTCGGCTTGTTCTTGGTTCAGGCGGGACTCAATGCACCCGGCCTCACCTTGAAACTGAATGGCTGACTTGCGGCATGTGCGAAATATTCGCGCAGTACCCGTAAACTAGGCGCCCTGATACTTTCCGTCCGTCACTGCGTCGTAAAGATCATCCAGGATCAATGCGGACTCCAGAACCTGGCAGATCAGCTCATCGAGGCTGAGGCCGCGGGCTTCAGCATGCCGGCTGAGAATGTCTCGCCACCAGTGCGGCACGTTGATCGGAATCACTGCGCGCAGGGGAACGTCCGACAGAACACCTGCTTTGCGGATTTGACCTCTCACGGTTGCCTCGCTCGTGCCCTCTCCAAGCTTCTCCGCTATCACCCGGGCCGAGTAACCGCGGCCGTGCCAGTAACCCAGCCGCACAGCCCAGAGATTTGAGCGGCGGGGCAGTGGCTTGCCCCGCTCGTCCATCTCCACCGCATTCCCGCGCACCATGACGGTGGTCAAGGCGCAACCCCGTAGTCCGCGTAGGAGGCGTTGACCTGGTCGCGCACACTTGTCGACTGGCTCTGCATCAGCCCGCCTATGCCCTGCAAAGCAGCTGACAGGCGGTTTGCAAGCAGGAGAGCATGCTGCAGGTCCGTTGTGTCGACTTTCGGGACAAGCGTTCCATTGAGCACCTGAAGCTTCCCAGCGGCAGTGTCTGCCGCCGTTCCGGCAGCGTCGATCTGGCCTGTGTCTACCTGGGGCCCAGCACCCGACCCGAACTGCGAGTCCAGCGAAGCACCCCATCCTGGCGAGCCTGGCATGACGTCGGCACCCGCGGGGCTTAGGTCATCATAGGGTGACGGAAGGGGTGGAGGGGGTTCAGCGCTACCCGTACCAAGCACGCTGTTGACCATGTCCCACAGCTGCGTCTTGATCCGACCTTGCTCTGCTACTTGGGCTTCGTATTCCTCCATGGATCCGGGCTGCCCAGTCACCAGCTCGGCGGCGACTGCTGGCGCCGCAACAACACCTGCACCTTTCAGCCAGGTGAGAGCAGCTGCAAGCCAGCCTTGGTTGCTTGCTGCTCCAGCAGCACCCGCTGCGGCTCCTGTACCACCAAGCGAGGTTGCCGCGCCTTGGAGCATCACTGCGGCGGTCTGGAGGGATGGGCCTGCCGTGGTCAGAGCAATCATTCCAGCCCCAACCTTCCATGCACCCAGAAGGCCAAGCCCCACGCCACCAGCTGCGAGCCCGAAAGCCCCACCAGGCATCTCGCGGATGCCGGCGGCCATGGAGTTGATGGTGTCTGCGAGGCTATTCATTGCCGGGATAATCACAGGGAAGATGTGGTTGCCGGCGGCACCACTGAGATTTTCCAGCGAATCCACCAGGCCGTCCAAGGTGGCGAACGGGTTCACGTCCTGTATGTCGTCGGCAGCTGCAAGGCCGGCCGTGCGCGGTAGGTTTTCGACAAGCCTTTGCTTCTGGTCCCAATTGGTGATGGCACTGAGAATGAAGTCTCGAGCAAGCCGGTTGCTGGCCACATCGTTGAGCACCTGGGCAAGCTGAACATTGTCTTTGGTGTTGACGCCGGCGGCTTCAAGCGCAGGAACTAGACGCTCGTTGATCCATCGTTCGGGATTTTGGAGCAACTCGGCAGCATAGGCCATGGTGCCGTCTTCGTTGCGGACGCCAATCTGGGTCTGATAGTCCTCGACTTTGTCAGTGGCGGTGCCGCCGATCGTGTTGTCAGAGAAGGCTCGCAGCTGGGTACCTGCATCTGAGCCGCCGACCTCCGCAATACGGAAGGGTAGCCATTGAAACAAATACTCATCTGAGAAGATTTTGCCAGCAGCCCGTGAGTACTTGATAGCCTCGGCAAACGCCGTGGGATCCATGTCTGCGCCGGTCATCTGCTGGGCTCGAATATAAGCCTCCAGCGACTTGTGATATTCTTCCGGAGTGATGTTCTGGACATTGTCCATGGCTCGGTTAAAGCCACGCAGGCCGTTCACCGCACCATCTGCACCCAAAGTGTTGGACAGGTAGAGCAGTGCCTGGGCCATCGCGTCCGACACGGCAATGGCATCGTCCGTGGTCTCCATCGCAAGCGCTGCTTCGCGTAGCATCTGAAACACCAACGCGTTGTTCAGCCGGCGCTCGCCCGCTAGCTTGACTGATTGGTTCCAAAGGGCATCGCGCTCCTCCTCTGGCAAGCCGGAGTATCGGGCTTCAGCCTTCTGCCGCCATTCCTCAGACGCTGCCGTCGCACCGCCGTGGACGGCCCTTGAGCCCATGTAGAGGCCACCCACACCGCCAAAGGTGATCAGCCCCATGCGGACCATCTTACCCACCGTGGTATGGAAGCGCCTGGCACTGGCATTCGCCTCATCGATGCCAGTGCGGACGGCCGCGAAATGCCCAAGAGTGGCGTGTCGCCAAGTTGCTAAATCGGCCTTGGCGATTTTGCCGTTGATGTCCCGGGCTAGCAGGCCATAGCTACTGGAAATTGCCGCGCGTTCGGCTGGGGTAAGCTTCAGCTTGTCGAGCTGCCGATCGAATGCCGCTCCCCACGGGGCACTGCCAAGACGGTTGGCGGCACCCTGGATTGAAGCAAGCGCCCGATTGATCTCGGGCGCCTTCTGAGTGACATCCTGTCTGAGCAGGATTTGCAGTATGCCGACTAGGGTGCGTGCCATCAGTTTATCCCTTCATCCGGGCGCCTGCCATGATGGCAGCTTGGCGTTTCAGATCGATCGCATCAGCGAAGCGATCGAGGATCTCGTCCCAAGACCATGAGAGGATCTCGCTCATGGGTTGATGGAGTTCGCTGGCGATCAGGCTCGTAATGGATCGCCAGTGTGCGAGTTGTCGTCTTCCTTTGAGCCCTGAACTTTCTCCGCCAGCGCGCCCAGGGCTCGGAAGCGGGCGGGCAAAAAAACTTCTACGGCCTCGTCGATGGCATAGACATCGTCATCATCAAGGGCTGAATAGCCTTCTGCCGAGATGTCGATTCCCGGAAACATGGGCTCGATTCTACCCGCCTGGGCTGCGAGCAAGCTGGCCTGAGCGAAGTGCTTGGCTTCAAACCCGCGTAGCCGGCGCACGGTGACTTCCCGAACTTCCACTCCGTTCAGCTCGAAAGGGTGCTGGAGCGGGATGGTGACGGAACGTGGTGTGTCGGCCAGGTACCTGGGCCCGATGGGCGCCGCCTCGGCGGCCGGGGTTGTGCTGTCGGTCACGGTTTGAGCCTCCATCATCGTACCTCTTCCACACCGGCTCGGTCGTCCGGGTAGGGGGCGCTCCGCGCTGCCTTCTCCTTGGCACGCCGCTCCAGAATTGCTTTGGCCTCTGGAAGAGGGTTCCCCAACGGATCATGTGTCAACGATGCCGGTATGCCGGGCGCGCTGTATGTGGGAGCAATTTTGTGTGGGGGTTGCGAAACGGAGACCACTCGGCGGGGCGCTCGAACTTCTTCTGACTTCAGGCTGGCCGCGCGGCGGAGAGCTTGGACTGCCTCGTCGGCGGAGGCCGCCACAGTGGGAGACTTCTGCTCTGGGCTCGACTGAATGGCGTTATTGGAGAGCCATTCCCCGATTTCAGAAACGTAGCGCGGTGCGCTCCAAGTCAGCCCAAGGTCGTACTGTGAAAAAGCCGCGAGCTGGATCAGGCGAACCCCTTCGGCCGCCGTCGCCCGTGCCGCTTCGGTGACGTTTGCTTTCCAAGCGGATAGCAGATCATCCAATTTGTCGTGACGCTCGGCGACTTCGGCCTGGGCTTTTCGCAGCTCGTCCGTCAGCACCTCATCGCGGCCGGCGATACCCTGCAGGGCCTCGCTGGCTGCCTGGTGCTCCTTGCGAGCCGTGGCAACATCTTCTGCGGTGGTGTTGCCAATTTCGCTCAGAGCCTGTGCTCGGATAAGGACCTTCCTGGTCTCTGCCTCCCGCTCAACGGCACGGGTCTCAATCGTGTCGTCCTGGAGAGTTTCCCGGATGGAAGAGTACCGCTTTGTAGCAGCTTGCAGTGCTGCAAGAGCAGTGGCGACGTTGGGGTCAGTGGCAAGAGCCGCCTTCAGGCGCTGTTCGGGGGTACTTTCCGACGATTTGTTTGTCAGTAACTTCATGTGAGTCTCCTATCGCCGATGGCGCTGCCGCTCGGCATTATGCTCGGCGATGACTTCATCCCAGAGGCTGGTGTCGCCGGGGCGGTGATCATTGGACGTGTGATTTGCAGCGGGCTTCTCGCACTTCGTGCCGAGTACCTCAGCCCAGGAGTCGCCGTACTCCGCTGGCTTCTGGGCCGGGCTGCTGTTGGCGCTGCCTCCGCCCGTGCTCGATAGGTTGGAAGCTAGGGGATCTGTTGAACCGCCACCTGCCAACTGCAGATCGGTCAGCCGATTGGCTTCAGCATGGGCGCCGTGGGTGTCCTCTTCGAAACGTTCGGACTCAATCAGCGCTCGGAAATGCTGGCTGAAAATGCATGCGCGTTCCTGGCTGAGCTCATATGCGGTCTTCTTGGTCATGCGACCGTCCTTTCAGATAAGTTGGGCCCGCGGAAATCGCCCGCGGGCCCATGCCAACAGCGCGCCGGCGCGACCCGAGCTGCTGCTGCTGGTGTTCATGTTCTTCGTCCAATGCTGGGCACCCGCGCCGGTCGCTCATGGGGCCAGATGATCTCCGCGAGCACTTCGGCGTACGGGTTCCGCAGAGCTAACTGTGCTTCGGCAGCTTCACGTATCTCGGCAGCCTCGAGGACCTGCGCCGGTGTCGGGAGCATCGGCTGAAAGGGGTGGGTGCGGGCGAGCTCGGCTACGCGAACCAGTTCCGGTTTCATCGTGCAATGCCCAACTGGTCCAGATCACCGGGCTCGAATACGCCAGTGAACTGCAGGCCACGCTGGGCCAGGCGTTCGCCAGCGGCGCGGATGATGACCTCGTTTACGGACTGACCAGAGCGGTTGCTCTCTATGATCAGTGCCTCGCAAAAGTCTTCAAGAACATTGCCGCCGCGAAGCGGCAGTCGGCGGGTTTGGGCCATGATTGATGCCTCCGTTGAGAAGCATCAAATCACGCTAGCGGTCCGGTTTGCAGCCGCCATAGAGGGCTTCAATGTACACAGACGGACATGGTGTACTTCAAACTGTGGATGCTTGGATGAACAGCTGAACCTCTGGATCATCCCGCTTCCCTTGGGCGTATAGATCCAACAAATCAGCGCGCCCCGCGCGTGACATCAACACTGCGGGTAGACTGAGTTCAATGCGACCACCGGCGAGTGGTCGACGGCCGATCCTTGGGTCGTCCCGATACCAGCGGCGCAGGGTGCGCTCCTCAAGTTTGAAGATGGCCGCGGCCTCTTTTACTCCAACGTACTCTCCAGGGCGGAGGATGTCATCGATCATGCAGCACCGCCATTGACCGCTAGCTTCCGCCTGTTGCCTATTCGACGCTGGGGATTCGGGGGCAGTCGATGAATGTTGGTGAGGGTGCTTCCGGGGCGATACTGTTTGGCGCTGGTGTCCTTGGCGGTGTGATGTTGGTGGCGATGCTGCCGGGCATGCCCTGGATTGCAAGCGTGCCCGACCCCGCCAACAATCTTGATCTTGGGGCGCAGCGGAGTATGGCTGCTGCAGCTTGGTGGATGGTCGTGATCACCGCTGCTTCGGCTGTTGTGGGCGCGGGAGGCCTCTACCTGATCTACCGTACTCTGCGGGAGGCTAAGCGCAGCGCTGACGCTGCGGATAAAGCAGTTGCGGCATCGTTGGCTGCTGTTGAGGGGGCGAGAGATATCGGGCAAGCGCAGGTCCGGGCCTACATCATCATCTCCCGGGCGATCGTCGCTCACATGTCGAGTGGTGAATACGAGATCCAGTTTTCGTTCGTGAATGCGGGACAGACCCCCGCAACGGGCATTTGGGTCGAGTACAAACTCTTTTTGGGCTCTGTAGACGGTGAGAGCCCCCTCGAGAGTGAAGATGGGGAAAGCCGCTCCGACCTCGCGCCAAATGATGCTCGGGCGGCAGATTTCGATCTCGCGCCGTCTGTAAGAGACAAGTTGAACGTGGTGAAACAGGCCAAGTCCGATGAAGTGTTTCTGGAGATCGAGATCTTCTATGACGACGTGTTCGGCGTCACTCATGCTGCGAAGGCGTCCTACTACGGCTTCGGGAGTGACGTGGATGAGGATGGCAGCGTTCGGCTCTATAGGGATCTTGGAGAATGACGAGCAGGTGCTTGCATGATCCATCTTCAAGCCGCACCTCCTGGTTGCTGGTGAGTGGCTCGGCTAAGTTCTGCTGATACTGCAAAGTAGAAGGCCTGCAGCTGGCGATCGACCTCAGCCTGGTCAGCACCGTATCGGCGAAGCTCAGCACCAAGCTTGTTGATCGTGTTCGTCCAGTATGACTGCTGACCCTCGGTGGTTTTGCGGGCCAGTATTGTGCTGACGGTCTTGAGGATCAGCTTTCGGCGGCGGGCGATGGGGAAAGGCAACAGCAGTGCGCAAGCGGTTGGATTTTTCGGAGTTTCCCGACAAAGGTCGAGTTGGGTCACTTACTGCCTCCTTCTGATCTGGTGCTGGTTGGACCAATTCTGTCCGCGTTCCCCATGAGGACTGGTGCGCTACGCGCAGGCGGTCCAAAAGTTGGACTAGAAGCGTCCGCGTTCCCCGGCGTTGGACTGTTTTTGTCGGCGTTCCCCTCTACAGTGGAAACGCCGACGTTTTTGGTCCAAGTCTGTCGCTGGTAGTAGTAGGTGGACTTCGCCATTCCCAATTCCTCCCAAGGCTTTACGGCCTTGGAGGCGGCGCGCTCAGCGCGCGCAGCTGCCTTACGATCCCGGTCCTTTCGTCGACGACGATCTTCCGTTGACTCGTTGAAGGCTAGGATTTTCTTAACTCTGAGATCATCCCGCTCGCGCCAATCGAGCTTGATCATTTGCCCAATCTCCTTGCCCGTAAGGGGTTGGTAATCAGGCAGACTGCGCAGCGCTGCTGCGCGCCTGAAAAACGGGAGCAGCTTGGCACGATCCAAATGATCTAAGCCGATGTAGAGTGCTTGACCCTCAACATGGCGTAGGGTCATCCCCGGCCCGAATATGCAGGCTGCAATGTCCGCTGCTACCGCTGCCCAGGAGCCATCATCCTCAATAACCACCCCTTGTTCGCGACGGTACGAAACTATGGCGCGGAGAGCCTTTCGGTTGCCCAGTCCAGTCATTTCTAGAAGGGTGAACCGTTGGCGGGCGCCCTGCGCCCCGCCGATAGTTGCCGGCATCTTGGTGTAACCTAGCACGCAGTTGCCGACGCGCTGTACCTCTGCATGGGCCGGCACGGTGTTCGCAACGTCCGCCGATCTCGGGTCATTGTCGAAGAGCACTGCTGCGGGGAGGGAGCGCCTCATGGGGCGCCCCCGTGTTCTATCTGACCAGCCTTGTGAAGCTCGAATAGTGCTTTTCGTGCGGCCTCCAAGCTTGGATAGGTCGCTAAGTACTGGTCCAACGGCCCGAAGGTTTCAAAGCCGCGATCCGTGCAGTTCACGAGACCGATCGTTGTGGTGCCGGCGGTGATGTACTCGGTTCGGCGGGTGAGCTTGTTCATGCCGACACCCACCCGACGACGGTGATGACGTAGGCGACAGCCAGCAGCAGGCCGGCGCCGGCGGCGAGATCATGTAGGAGGTTGGTCATCGGCTTCCCTCCAGCGTTGAAAGCCGGCGGAAGAACACATCGACGACGAACAGGATCACTTCGTCGGCGGTGGCCTGATCAAAGCCATTTGAGAACGCCACGTCTTGGACGGCTAGTGCGAGCTGCTCTGTTCCGCCCTTCAGCTCTCGCCGGTACTTTCGTCCGCGAAAGCCCATAGCATGGAACCGTTCGGCACTCTTCTGTGCGCTCTCGGCTCCGGCGGCTTTCAGTTCAGCCAGCTGTGCTACTGCCCCGATCATGCTGCTTGCCCCTCGAAGCGCTCGCGCAGCTTCTTGCGCGAAGCGACCCATCGCCGGCCGATCTGAGTTGCTTCAGGCAAATCACCGGCCTCAAGCATGTGGAATGTGGCCCGTTCAGTGCAGCCGAGCACCTTGGCGATGTTCTTGGCGCCCCAGACGAGATCCAGGCTTTCGGTCTGCTCGTTCATGATGCAGCCCTCACGAGTTTGATGTCGTAATCAGGGTCGGAGAGGTGCGCGAACGCAGAGGCCTTGACGTTCACGTAGGTGAGCTGGTCGACTTCATCGGTGATGTCCCGGCGGTCGAGTTCGAGCACTATGGCTAGGAGCTCGGCATCGAGCCGCTCGAACTGTTCATTTGCCCAGTTACGACGGGCATCGAGACCGTCATCAGAACCCTTGAACCCGTGACTGGTAGCCGCGGTCACCATGATGTGGCGAGCGGCCAAGACAGCTTTCTCAGCACTGCAGAGGTCATCAACGGACATCGTGGAAAGCATTGGCGGGCATAGCGTGGGGCTGCCTGTCTTCAACATGGCGTTGTGCACGATGTTTTCGATCTTGGCCCTAACGGCCTCGATCTTGTTCATCGAGTCGCCGTTTACCTGCATGATCGCACCACCTTCTTCGGGGTGAAGGGTCTGTGCTGCCATTGTCACAGCGAATATGGCCGAGCACACCCGGCCCAGTTCGTCGCTGATGTCATTGAGAGTGGTCGGAGAAATGCTTATCGTTGCGCCTGAGGGGCGCGAAGTGCTATGACTTTTCATCGTCATCTCCATGCATTGGTTTGACATTGGGGCGCCTGCCAGGGCGCTCGCTGAGAGGGTCGAGGTGCCAGCCTCGGCCCTTTTTATTGCAGTATTCATGCCCGACCCGCTTGGACCAACGCTTCGTCGAGAAGGTCGTCCGGGTGAAGGTAGCCAGGCTCTAAGCCGACCTTGGCAACCGTTTCCGACAGCGCGTTAGACATGTCTGCTGCGCGTTCGGGATCTTCGATCAGTGCCGCGTACTCGGACATCAAGCCCGCGTCATAGTCGCCGGCGGCAAACTGATCGGCCAATTCGTGGAGCAACAGAATGGCGTCCACGGAACGTCCACCTAGCTCGTCGCTTGGCTCTACGAGGGATGAGAGGACCCGCTCTTCTGCAGCCTGCTTAAGCGCCTGCGATATCTGTTCTTGATAGCTCATGCGGCTTCTCCTGTGTTGTGGGTGGCCTCGGCTTCGAGGCCTTTTGCTATGAGCTGACGAACGGCCTCAGTCTGAGATGGTATGCGGTTCTTCCAGCGGTATTCTGCGACCGCTTCGGCCTCTTGATCATTCAAGAGCAGTGGGAAGCGGCGCTGACGCAGATCTCTATCGGTCACATTCGAACTCCGTTGATGGTCGTGAGAAACATGATCATGTTTAGCACTATTGTCACGTTGCCTTTTGAGGCGAGCCGTGTCAACTGTTCTTGTGAGAAACATGATCATGTTTAGCAGGAGCGTGGGAATGGCCGACGAGTTGAAGGATCAGCGCATCATCACGTTGATGACGCCGACAGAACTCGAAGCCATTGATGAGTGGAGCTTCGCCAATCGCATCAGGTCGCGCGGTGAAGCGATACGCCGCCTTTGCCAGATCGGGCTGTCGGTAGCGGAGCAGCGGCAAGTATTCGAGAATACGGCGAGCCAATCCGTAAAGCTGACGCTGCGCTTGGTTCAATGGATGAAGGACGCCAGCGAGGAAAAAGCGACGGAAGATGACCCCCTGGAGATTGCCTTTGACATGATGGAGGTTGTGCTTGCGGCGGGAGAAGCAGCGGGTTCCGTACACGGCGATCAGGTGATCTGGAGTGAACAGGGGGAGTTGAACGCAGTACTGGCGCTTGCAAAGGAACTCAAGAAAACCAGGGAAGGCGCGCGAGATGCCGAGGGCAACAAATGAGCCTCCACAAAAGCACATGGACTCCTAAGCTCCGCGCATTCCTCTTCGCTTCTACGGTCTGCATTGCTGGCTCAATGTTGGCTGCTCCAGCAGCTGCCGATGATATTTACGATCGCTGCCTTGAAGACTCAGACGGCACCAACACAGCCTGGTCTGCGTGCGGCGGCGATTATCTGGACCGCTTGGATGGCCAGCTAAACGACACCTGGCAGCAGGTGTTCCCGGAGCTAACACCTGAGGGGCGGACACTGCTGCGCACCGAGCAGCGCGCCTGGAACGCCTTCAAAGAGGGTTCCTGCCTCTACTACGGCAACGGTGATTACGGCCGTGAGGGTCAGGTGCTGCACTTTCCCATCTGCCAAGGTCAGATCATTGAGCAGCGCATCGAATACCTGAACCAACTTGGCGACTTCGCCAGCCCGCGTGAGGAGTAATCGTCGTGTGTGACGTCCAAGCCACCAGGCGTAGCGAGATGCTTCAACGTGTTTGAGCTCATGGCGACTAAAGAGTTCTGGACGCCTGTTCTAACAAGCACCGCGTTTCTCGGGGTCGTCGGCGCAATCCTGTCACCATGGTACCGCGGGACGATCGAACGCAGTATCCAGCACAAGTTCGATCGTCAAATTGAGGACCTAAGGGCCAGCTTTCGACGGGAAGAGGAACATCTTAAAGCGGAACTCAGCGCGCAGGAAAGCGCCCTCAACGCATTGCGCGCTGGTGCCCTCTCGCAACTCTCAGCGCGTCGTACCTCCTTGGACAACCGGAAGCTGGAAGCGGTGGAAAAGCTCTGGGCGGCGGTGATCTCTATGGGGCCTGCGCGAGCAGCCGTTGAAATTACCTCCCGGCTCCGGATGGAGAAATTGCTGAATCCAAGCAGCATGCATGCCGAAGGAGAGAGTGTCACGCGCATGGGTGAAATGCTTTGGAAAATGGTAGGAGCAGACAAGCTCACAGATGGCGGTTTGCCGAAGGGGGATCTTGAGCGGCCTTTTGTTTCACCACTTACTTGGGCACTTTTCTCCGCCTACACCTTGGCTGTTATGTACCCAATCGCCCAGATCATGGCTCTGAAATCCGGGCTCGACGGTAAGTCGCTAAATAACTCAGAGGTTGTTCTCAAGCCGATTCGAGAAGCCCTTCCTGAGCTTGCCGGGTTTATCGATGAGTTCGGTTTGTCCGGGATCAAGGTCATGGTCGATGAACTCGAGAAGAAGCTGCTTTCCCAGATGCGATTGGATCTGGACGGAAACGGCCATGACGGCCAAACCGTGGAGCGAGCCGCCAAGATACTGCAAGCCGCAGACGCCGCTGCGCAATCTTTGAAACCAACCCCAGACATTCCCGACAGCTACCGTGCGGAGAAGCTCAATGTCAGTCCGTAAGCGGGTATCCAAGACCGATCCTTCCAAGTTCTCCTGGGTTGTAGACTACAAGGATGGGCAGGGCACGCGACGGCTTAAGACCTTCGCGAAGAAGAAGGACGCTGATGCATTCGCCGCCACGGCACACGTCGAGGTGCGCGAGGGCGTGCACGTTGCCGACGGCGCCAGCTGCTCGGTGCGCGAAGCTGGCAAGCTCTGGATAGCGGCTCGGGAGCGGGCAGGGCGCGAGCGCACCACCATTGCCCAGTACCAGAATCACCTCGATCTCCACATCTACCCGCACCTAGGCAGCGAGAAGCTGACATCGCTGTCGGTGCCGCGTGTGCGCACCTTCGAGGAATGGATGCTCGACAATGGTCGCTCGCCAGCAATGGTGCGGAAGGTGCTGGTGAGTCTTGGCTCTCTGCTTGCAGATGCTCAGGAGCGTGGGCTGGTGGCCCGCAACGTTATTAGGGATCTGCGCGGCGGCCGCGGCGCCAGCGATCACCGGGCTCAGAAGCGAGCCAAGGGTCGTCTGAAGATCGGTGCTGATATTCCGACCCCGGCCGAGATCCGGAGTCTCATTGCCGTTCTAACGGGCAAGTGGCGGCCCGTGATCTTGACGGCAATTTTCACCGGCATGCGAGCTTCGGAGCTGCGCGGGCTGTCTTGGGATGCGGTAGACTTCGAAAAGAAGATCATCCGAGTTTATCAGCGCGCCGACAGCTATCGCGAAATCGGAAGGCCCAAGTCGGAATCGGGTGAGCGGGAAATACCCATGACACCTATGGTCGCCAATACGCTCAAGGAGTGGCGCTTGCAGTGCCCAAAGGGCAAGCTCAACCTGGTGTTCCCTAACACCAAGGGCGGAGTAGAGGGGCACTCATATCTGGCCCATGCTGGCATCGAGGCCGCATGGAAGAGGGCAGGGATCGTCAGAGACACTGGTCAGATCGACGAAAAAGGTCCGCCGGTCATCGCCCCCAAGTACACCGGCATGCACTGCCTACGGCACTTCTACGCCAGCTGGTGCATCAACCGGCGGAGCGATGGTGGACTCGAGCTCCCGCCTAAGGTCGTGCAAGAGCGCCTGGGCCATAGCAGCATCACCATGACCGTGGACGTCTATGGGCACTTGTTTCCAAGGGGCGATGACGCCGCCGAACTGGCGGCTGCAGAAGCTTCGTTGTTTGCATGAACGGCGAAGATAACTCGACGCTTTGGACCTTTGTGTCCTTGGCAGCCTCCGCTGGCATTCTAAGCGCCCTTGTGACTGGTGCCATTGGCTGGTCGATTTCCTTTTTCGATCGACGAGCAAAGGCGTCTTACTTGGCGCTTCGCCTGTCGATCGCACTGGAACGCTTCGCCGCGAGCGTCGTCCAAGCGCTCTTCGCTGACCAGAACGCAAAAAGCAGCGGGGGACAAATCGGTGATGATCTTCTCTATGTTCCGCCGATCGAGGAGTACCCGGAAGCGGAAGAAGTTTGGCCGACCTTGAACCTGCATTTGGCGAACCGTGCCCTAACGTTCCGCCTCATGATCCAACAGTCTAACCGGGGGATCAGAGAGACATACGAAATACTCGGCGAGGAAGGACAGGATCTTGCCCTCAAAGACGCTTCGCGCCTTGCTCATGAAGCGGTCATCCTCTCGCGTGATCTACGGCATTCCTACAGCTTGGCGCAGTCGGAGCTGTCTGGAGACCTTCTGCAGGTCTGCGCTGATATGAGATGTCGCTACAAAGATGCTTGATGCAACATGGATGCAACACGGATAGCTGAAAGCCCCAGCTGTGCTGGGCTTCGGTGAGATTGCAAATCCGTGTACTCCGGTTCAATTCCGGACGTGGCCTCCATTAAAATCCTTGGCAAATTCAAAAACTTAACTCAGGATGAGTTGGCGCGTTAGGTGCCACCCTGTGCCACCACTAACCCATTGCAAACGCATCGAGCCCTTAGTGCAGCCGCGAGTAGCTGGCACATTGTTGGAGCGTAGCGCTTCAGGGTTGGCCCCCTTGAGCTTGCAGCGTGGTGAGGAACGCCCCTAGGCTTGCAACGAAGCGCGACGGGTCCACTTTGTAGGATTGAATGTGATCGGAGCCGGTCCTGAGGTACTCAGTGACGTGGGTACGCTCGGAAACCAGAGTGTCGCTACTGCTGATCGGTACGACGCTGTCGGCGAACCCGTGTGAAAGAAAAACCGGACCTGGATAGGAAGCAAGCTCCGCCGTCGTGTCGGCGTCCCCCAGGCGGATTGGTGTTTTCCAATCACTGATGAGTAGCGCTCCTCTGGCCAAGACACGGGCCAGGGGGAGGTGCATGTGATCCATTTGTCTCGTGAGTAGCGCGAGAAAGTCGATAGCGGGTGCATCAAGGATAACCGCTGAAGCGGTGTCTGCCACATCGGAGTGGCGAAGAAACTGACCCACGATGCCGCCGCCCATAGATTCAGCAACGAGAACGACCGATGGGGCGCCGTTTGCCAGGGCATACCGCACCGCCGTATCGAGGTCGCGCCATTCCGTCAGGCCAAATGCATACATGGAGCTCGGATCGGCCGCAGCATCGCTGTCGTTCCGATAGCTGACCATCAGGACAGGAAGGCCCGCTTGCCGGAGTGCAGGCAAAAAGCGGTAGCCGTTCTCACGGCGGCCGCCGATGCCGTGCACGAATATTGCCCACGGAGCGGAAGCCTCAGGGCGTTGGGGAGATATCAACCAAGCCGGAAGATCGCCGAGTTCGCCTGACAGAGTGACATTCTCAAAGGTGTAGCCATAGGCCTGTCTTGGATCGCCCTCGTAACCAATGTCCACCGGTTCTTCGGGGGCAGGCCATCCACTGCTCTGTGCCGTTGGGGCACCAACCCGCAATGTGCTGTCGAGAAGGTTGGCCGCCTGCCAACTTCCAATGACCACATAGGCTAGGGAAAGGGTAGCGACGGCGGCGGCGCTCCAGCCAATTATCCTCTTTCCCTGCACGATGCCGCTCCACATAACCCCACCTGGGCCAGGTTATCGGCACACCCATAACAACTGATGACCAAATGGTAGTTGACCGATCCCGAGCAGTCCAAGTCAGAGGTCAGGAAGACCTGACTTCGGCGTTGCTCACGGTTTGACCAGCACAGCGCTTCCGCCATTCATTCAGCTAGCCATCAGCTACAAAGCCAAGCTGTAACGCGGGTATTCGTTCGCGATAGGCGCTATTCACTTGGCCGGCGGATGATCCGTCACATTGAAGATCAGCCAGGTGACGGCTGCGGCAGCAGCGGCCAGTCCAAAGATGTACAATTCGGGCATGTGTTGTCCTCATCTAAACAACCTCGAGCCCCTCGGTGAGCATGGGTCGTTAACCTCAACAAACACCTAACGCCCGACGGAGAGATTCAGCACTATGCGGCGTGAAAATTCTCGGCTGCCGTAGAACCCCTCACTATGCAGCGCCCGCCCGCCAATACATTTGAATGTGCGGTGTTGTTGGAGTAGGGCCCTCCGCGCCCTCAAATGGACAGCACGCAGGACGGGAATATGAGCTATGTTGAAGCACCGACGCGAAAAGGCTTGTTGCGCGCTTGCCAAGTTGCATGCGGCATTGATACTCACGTCCAGCATATGAATTTGGGGCAGCGCTACCGATGACCGATTTCACGCGCGCACGTGCGCACATGATCAACAGCCAGCTGCAGACCAGCGGCGTCACCGACAAGCGCATTCTGGCTCGCATGGGTGCCGTCCAGCGCGAAATGTTCGTGCCCGAGTCGCGCCGCGCCACCGCCTATATCGACAGCGTACAATGGTTGGAAAAGGTTGGTTCCGGCCGTTTCATCGCCCCTCCCGCCACGTTCGCCAAGCTGTTGCAGCTGGCCGAAATTACCGTCGATGACACCGTCCTCGATGTGGGCGCCGGCACAGGCTATTCAACCGCCGTTATCGCCGGGCTTGCCGCAGGCGTTGCCGGGTTCGAACCCGACGCCGAACTTGCCGCCACCGCGCGCCAGAACCTTGAGCGGCTCGGTCTCTCGAACGCAAAGATCGTGCCGGAAATCGGCAAAAATCTATATGACGTGGTCTTCGTCGAAGGCGCGCTCCACACCGTGCCCGACCAGTATTTCGCCGCCCTCAAGGATGGCGGCCGGCTGATCGCCCTGGTCTGGACTGGCGGCGTTTCCGTCGCCAAGGTTTTCGTCAAAACCGGCAAGGGGATTGCCGCCCGCAGTGAGTTCAATGCCTGGCTGCCGCCAATGCTCGATGCGCGACCTGTCGAAGAGTTCGTATTCTAGATCATTCAGTGCGGTGTGTTGCCCGTCGGGTACGCTTCATAAAGATTTTAAGCAGTATAGTTCACAAGGCTTGCGCCTGTCGGATTCTTCCCGGACACCGCAAGCCACGTTGTAAGACTTGGAGCCGGGTATGAGTTTTCGCGGAAAAGTGGTTGCCAGTGTATTAGCGCTGAGCCTCGCTTCACTGGCCGTGACAGGCGCTCAGGCGCAGTCGATCACCCAGGCTCTCACCAGGGCATATGAATATGCGCCTGATCTGCAATCGGCCCTGTTGGCTGCCAAGTCCGCCGCGGAAAACGTGGCTCTGGCGAAATCGGGCCAGCGGCCGACCATCGGCGCTTCGATTGGCGGCACCTATTCCGGTTCCCTGGTAAACGGGGATTTTAGCGGCGGCAGCGCCATCACCACCGGCCTTTCCTACAACCAGACCATTTACGACAATTTCCGCACCGACGCCGAGATCGAAGCCGCCCGTGCTGGTGCCGAAGCCGCCGAGTTTCAGATCCGCAACACCGAGCAGAACGTCCTTCTCTCCGTGATCCAGGCCTATATGTCGGTCCTGTCCGATCGCCAGCTGGTGGCTCTGCGGCGCGAAAACGTCAACTTCTTCAGCGCGCAGCTGCAATCGTCCGAAGACCGGCTCGAAGTGGGCGAGGGCACCCGCATCGACGTTGCCCAGGCGCGCGCTCGTCTGGCGCAGGGCCAGGCAACCTACGAAGCCGCCGTCAACAGCCTCGAAATCAGCGAAGCAACCTTCCAGCGCTATGTTGGCGTGGCGCCGCAAACCCTTGATAGCTCCCACGGTTACGGCCGTCTGGTTCCCTCCAATCTGCAGGCTGCCATCTCCGAAGCCGAAGTCGGGCACCCCGCGATTCTAGGTGCCAAGGCCGCGATCCGCGCAGCTCAGGCCAATTCCGATGGCGCCCAGGCCGAGTTCGGCCCCACCGCTTCGGTGACCGGTCAGGTCGGCTCGAGCTGGAGCCAGCCCAATGCCGGGCAGGACGGGTTCACCGCTTCGCTCGGCTTCCAGATTACCGTGCCGATCTACGCCGGCGGCGCCATCGGTGCTACGGTGCGCCGCGCCAATATCGAGCAGATCCGCTCCGAAGTGGACGCCATGTCCGCCTATGACCAGATCCGCGAGGCTGTAATTTCGGCATGGGCCGGCATCCAGAGTGCCGATGCACAGATTTCCGCCGCCAACGCCGCTGTTTCAGCCGGCCGCGAAGTGGTCGAGGGCGTCATTCAGGAACGCGACCTGGGCACCCGCACCACGCTGGACGTGCTCGACGCCCAGGCCGAACTGACCTCCGCCCGCGAAGGCCTCATCACCGCCTCGTCCAACAAGGTGGTCGCAACGTTCTCGCTCTTTGCGGCAATGGGTAACCTGACCGCGACCGATCTGGGTCTCGCCGTCGAGGTGAAGTCCGCGGTTCGCTACAACCAGGCCGTCGAAGACGTCTGGCAGGAACTACGCACCGTCGCCGAGTAGGTTCTTCTCCCCTTATCGCACCTTCCATCGTGGCTGGGCTTTGCCCGGCCACAAGTTTTAGTGGAAGACGGCTTTGTCCATTGCCTCCCCGATTCACACTGGGGCCCGCTGGGGTTAAGGTGTTGGTCACGAATCAGGTCGCGGCCAAGGCGGTTGGCCGTCCGCTGGTCCGAGCGCGCATGAGTAAGAGGCAGTGATGAACAAGCCGGCACCAAAAGAACCTTCTATGGACGAAATCCTGTCGTCCATCCGGCAGATCATAGCGGATGACGACGCAGCAGGGGTTCCGCGTCGCCCCTCCATCCAGGCCGCGCCCCCGCCCATGCAGGCAACTCCCGCGCGCCCGATCGGCGAGTCTGACGACCGCGACCTCAGCGATATGCTCGATGATATCGAGCCCCTGGCGCTCTCGCCCTCGCAGATCATCGAGCGTCCCGAGGACGACGATGTCGGCGGTTTCAGTTTCGACTCGATCCTGGCCGACACCGCTGCCGAGGAAGAAGACGAAGAGCCAGCTGCCGCCACCCGGCTGGTCGATCCAGAAGACATCGGCTTCGCCGCGGATGACAATGATGACGATGACGGCCTGCCGTCATTCGATCCGCAGCCCATGCGTGCCGCGATTCCCGAAGTGCGGCCCGAGCCCGCACCCGTAGTATCGCTCCGCCAGCCCGAACCGCAGCCCGAGCCAGAGCCACAAATCGAGGCGGTTCGCCCAGCGCCGCGCCCGCAGCCAACGCCTGCACAGGCGGCGCCGCTCCCCGATCCCAAGCTCACCGCCGACCTCACCGCGCAGCTGATCGAGCCCGCGACGCAAGCCGCCGTTCGCAGCTCCATCACCAAGCTTAACGGCCTGGGGCTGGGCAATTCCGGCGCCACCATTGAATCCCTGATGCGCGACATGCTGCGCCCCATGCTCAAGGAGTGGCTGGACGAAAACCTGCCCTCTGTCGTCGAGCGCATGGTCGAAAAGGAAATCGCCCGCGTCGCCCGCGGCGATTGATCGCCTGCCAGCTGTCTGTTCCTCCCATCGAGGGGAGGGAGGAGCCAGCACCAAGTTTCAATTTTCACCGCGTCATTCCCGCGAAGGCGGGAATCTCACTTCCCTTCGGCACAAAAGTGGGATTCCCGCTTTCGCGGGAATGACGACGCGGCTGACAAAGACCCCGCATTCAGAGTTCGAGTCAAACACACCCGGGGAGGTTAGTTGGCGCTCTCCCAACGGCCATCCGTAGCTGCCTGTTGACCCGCCCTCCCGCATTTGCTTGAAGTCTGCCCAAATTCTTATCCGGCCTGCCATGTACAACCTGGCGGGTCGCTGCTGTTGGACCTGATCTATGCTTGAAAAGACCTATGAGCCCGGCGCCGTCGAAACGCGCATCTTCGCCGAATGGCTCAAGGCCAATGCCTTTGCGGCGGGCGCGGGTGCGGCTCCGGGCGCCGAGCCCTTCACCATCGTGATCCCGCCGCCCAACGTAACCGGCTCGCTCCATATCGGTCACGCGCTCAACAACACGATCCAGGACATTCTCGTGCGGTTCAACCGCATGCTGCACAAGGATGTGCTCTGGCAGCCCGGCATGGACCACGCCGGCATCGCCACCCAGATGATCGTCGAGCGCCAGCTTGCCGAGAGGCAGATGAACCGCCGCGACATGGGCCGCGAAAAATTCATCGAACGCGTCTGGGAATGGAAGGGCGAGTCGGGCGGCACCATCATGAACCAGCTCAAGCGCCTTGGCGCTTCGGCTGATTTCTCGCGCGAGCGCTTCACCATGGGCGACAACGGCGCCCCCGACGACCAGATGGTTCGCGCCGTCACCAAGGTTTTCGTGGAACTGCACAAGCGCGGCCTGATCTACCGGGCCAAGCGCCTCGTCAACTGGCATCCGGGGCTGGAAACCGCCATTTCCGACCTCGAAGTCGAGAACATCGAGATCAAGGGCCACATGTGGCACCTGCGCTATCCGCTGGCCGATGGCGTAACCTATCAGTTCCCCATTGCTCACGATGAAGAGGGCAAGCCCACCGAGTGGGAAACCCGCGACTACATCATCGTCGCCACCACCCGCCCCGAAACCATGCTGGGCGATAGCGGCATTGCCGTGCACCCCACCGACGAGCGCTATGCTTCGCTGGTCGGCAAGTTTGTCGACCTGCCGCTGGTCGGCCGCCGCATTCCGGTGGTTGCCGACGAATATGCCGATCCCGCTCTGGGCACCGGCGCGGTCAAGATCACGCCCGCGCATGATTTCAACGACTTCGAAGTCGGCACCCGCAACAATCTCGAGCAGATCAACGTCTTCACCACGCGCGGCGAAATTCGCTCGGACGAGAATATCCCGGATCGCTTCTGGGGCCTCGATCGCTTTGTTGCCCGCAAGGCCATCATTGCCGAACTCACCACACTTGCTGAAGAAAACCCGCTGCGTGGCCTCGATCACATCGAGGACAAGAAAATCATGGTTCCCCATGATGAAAAGTCCAAGCTGGTCGTCATCGAGCCCTTCCTGACCGATCAGTGGTGGGTCAAGGCCGATGTGCTGGCCCAGCCCGCCATGGCGGCGGTCCGCGAGGGCCGCACCAAATTCGTGCCCCAGCAATACGAAAACACCTATTTCGCCTGGCTGGAAAACATCAAGCCATGGTGCATTTCCCGCCAGCTCTGGTGGGGTCACCAGATTCCGGCCTGGTATGGCCCGGATAATCACGCCTTCGTCGCCTATGATGAGGCCGAAGCCTTGCAGATGGCGGCCACGCATTACCGCCAGACCGCTGGCGACAACGGGCTTTTCAAAAGCGTCGATGATTTCGACGATTTTCTGAAGCAGCCAGCCGCAAGCAGCATGTTGCGTCGCGACGAAGACGTGCTCGACACCTGGTTCTCGTCCGCCCTCTGGCCCTTCTCGACCATGGGCTGGCCCGACCAGACGCCCGAGCTGTCGCGCTATTATCCCGGCAGCGTCCTCGTCACCGGCTTTGACATCATCTTCTTCTGGGTTGCCCGCATGATGATGATGGGCCTCGAATTCCTCGAGGAAGAGCCCTTCCACACCGTCTACATGCACGCCCTGGTTCGCGACGAAAAGGGCCAGAAGATGAGCAAGACCAAGGGCAACGTCATCGACCCACTGGCGCTCATCGACCAGTACGGCGCGGACGCAACCCGCTTTACCCTCGCGGCCATGGCTGCGCAGGGGCGCGACTTGAAGCTTTCCATGTCCCGCGTCGAGGGCTACCGCAACTTCGTCACCAAGCTTTGGAACGCCTCGCGTTTCCTCGAAATGAACGAGTGCCGCCGCGTCGAGGGCTATGATCCCAAGGCCAACCGCCTTTCGCTCAATCGCTGGATTGTCGGCGCCACCGCGCGCGCCGCTGCTGCTGTTACGCAGGGCATCACCGA
Organism: Devosia naphthalenivorans; assembly: GCF_003056355.1. GTDB lineage: Bacteria > Pseudomonadota > Alphaproteobacteria > Rhizobiales > Devosiaceae > Devosia > Devosia naphthalenivorans. Next base: position 79,001 of record NZ_PYVW01000009.1, on the reverse strand, counting down.
CTACAAGTTCAACGAAGCCGCCAACGCCGCCTATGATTTTGTCTGGGGCACGTTCTGCGACTGGTATGTGGAGTTCGCCAAGCCCGTCTTCATGGGCGAGGACGAAGCCGCCAAGGCCGAGACCCGTGCCACGGCCGCCTGGGCGCTCGACCAGATCCTGGCCATCCTCCACCCCTTCATGCCCTTCGTCACCGAAGAGCTGTGGGCGGAAACCGGCAAGTTTGGCCCAGCGCGCCAGAACATGCTGATCCTCAGCGACTGGCCCAATCTGGCAGGCCTCAAAGATGCGGCCGCCGATGCCGAACTCAACTGGCTGATCGACGTCATCACCAATGTGCGCTCGGTCCGCAGCGAAATGAATGTGCCGGCCAGCGCCAAGCTGCCGCTCGTTGTTGTGGGGGCAGGGGAGCAGACCCTGGCGCGCCTCGTCGCCGGCACTTCGCTCATTACCCGCCTTGCCCGCCTCGATAGCATCTCGCCGCAATCCGCCATCCCCGGCGAGTCGGCGCAGTTCGTCGTCGGCGAAGCCACCTGGGCGCTGCCATTGGCCGAGTTCATCGATATCCCAACCGAGCGCGCCCGCCTCGAAAAGGAAATCGGCAAGCTCGATGGCGAAATCACTGGGATCGACAAGAAACTCGGCAACGAACAATTCGTCGCCAAGGCGCCCGAAGAGGTCATCGACGAACAAAAATCCCGCCGCACCGCCGCCTCCGACCGCCGCACCCGCATCGCCGAAGCGCTCGAACGCTTGAAGTAGGCTGTGAGCCAGACCTCGTGGCTACCAAAAGCCACGAGGTCTTCACATGCTCATCACCCCTCGGGCAGTTCATTCCGGCACTTACTGGCTTCCCCATTCTCACTGTGTCATTCCCGCGGAAGCGGGAACCGCCGTTTCGAAACAGGGCTTCCCGCTTTCGCGGGAATGACACAGTGGATGGAACTGACAAGAAACGAGAAGTAAACTCCTCCTCCCAAGGGCAGGGCACTCCCCCACCCCCCAAATGTGCTGATTCCGCAACAACCCCATTGAATCGATTCCCCTTCCGTTCTCGGCAACGATTTGGCGATGTTTGTCGCCACAATCTCACCCTAAACCAGACGGCAACAGGCATCTGGGGGCGGATGGCCACGAGCATTTCGGCACGCGCTGAAGTCGCGTCTGTGTACTCCGCTTGAATTTGTCGAAGCCGGCAAGCTGGCCGCCACGATCTGCTCGAGTCAGCAGGTTGGCCGGGCGTCCAGCTGTTGGTGAAAGGGTAGGAATTGATCGTGACCACAGCATTTGTCGTAAGCGCCCAACTGCGCCGCCCGATCACCGGAAAGGCAGGCGCAATCTCGTGATCACTTCGGCTTCAATGCGGTCACAAACCGGGTTTACCTATCTCTTAACAAAAGCTTTCCGCAGAGCGCTGCTTGAGGAAAACTTACCGGAACACACAGCGGACGCTGCCGCTTCTGCAGGCGCGTCCCGGCGGAACCCGTATGGCCGGACCCGCCAATTCATGTTCGTTCGCGTCGTCGCGAACAAAAGGAGTATGATGCGGACCATTAGGGGCAACTCCCTGATTTCCGTGGCTATGGCGGGTTTGATGGGGCTGCTTGCCTCCAGCCTGCCCGCACACGCCCAGACAGCAGCCGACGCCGCGCTCAACATGGCCAACATGCTCGATGGGGCAGGGGGCGGTGTATCCAGCGGCGACCTGCTGGCGGCACTTGAAAATGCGGCCGACGCTGGCCAGCCCATGGCCATGTGGCAGCTCGGCACCATGTATGAAAACGGCGAAGGCGTCGCCAAGGACCCGGCTAAGGCTTTCGGCTACTTCGCCCAGATCGCCAATCAGCACGCGGACGCCGCGCCCAAGGGCGTCGAGGCTGACATTGTCGCGCGCTCGTTCGTCAAGGTTGGTGACTACTATCGCGAGGGCTTGCCCGACGCCGGTATTCCCGCCGATGCCAATCGTTCCCACGCGTTGCTGCTGCACGCCGCCACCTATTTCGGCGACGCCGATGCGCAATATCGGGTGGGCCTGCTCTACACCAAGGAAAACGAACTCGGCATCAATCCCCTCCAGAGCGCCCGCTGGTTTTCCTTGGCCGCCCGCAAAGGTCATTGCCCGGCACAGGCTCAGCTCGGCAATCTGATCTTCGGCGGCGTCGACGGCATCGAAGCCCAACCCGTCGAAGGCCTGATGTGGCTCAACATCGCCCAGGAACGCTGCGCCGGCACGGCAGACGCCAGCTGGATCGAAGAAATGCGCAACAACGCCCTGGGGCTGTCCTCGGCCGAAGAACAGGCCGAAGCGCAGGGCCTGGCGGACAACATCGCACCGCAGTTCGCCGGGTTTTAAGGCGCTTGCATCCACAGAACTAGTTCCCTCGCCCCTCAGGCGAGAGGGCTAGGGTGAGGGGGCCAGCGTAAGAGTCGCTAGAAGCAGCAGGCCCAACCCCAAAGCCTTACAAACTAAACTGCCCCTCAACCGGCACATGGTCGCTCGGCTTGTCCCATCCGCGCACATCCTTGTGCACGGTGACCCCATCCAGCCGGTCAGCCGCCTGTGGCGACAGCATCAGGTGATCGATGCGAATGCCCGCATTGCGTCGCCACGCGCCCGCCTGGAAGTCCCAGAACGTATACGACGGCTCCGACGTCGTTGCCCGCAACGCATCCGTCATTCCCAGATTGCTCAGCGTCCGCCAGCGCTCCAGGCTCTCCGGCCGGTAAAGCGCATCGCCCCACCAGCCCTCGGGATTGTGCGCATCGATGGGTTCGGGGATGAGATTGAAATCCCCCAGCAGCACGAACGGCTCTTCCAGCGCCAGCCGGCCTTCAACGAAAGTCTCCAGCCGCCGCATCCAGTTGAGCTTATAGGGAAACTTCTCCGAATCGACCGGATTGCCATTGGGCAGATAAATCCCACACACCCGCACGACGCCGGTTTCCACCGAGAACACGCCCTCGATCAGCCGCGCCTGCTCGTCGCTGTCATCGCCCGGCAGACCACGCGTCACCTCGTCGAACGGCAGCAGCGACAGGATGGCGACGCCATTCCAGCTCTTTTGGCCATGGGTTTCCACATTATAGCCAAGCGCCTCGATCTCGGCGCGGGGAAACGCCTCGTCGACCGATTTGATCTCCTGCAACACCACGATGTCCGGCTTTTCCTGGGCCAGCCAGGTCAGCAGGATATGAAGGCGTGCCTTGATGCCGTTGATGTTCCAGGTCGCGATGCGCATTCAATGCCTCCGGTTGGCCCGAAACTACAAGCTGGCCAGCCCTTCGGCAACCGCTAGAGGCCGGCATACACAGCGTCGCGCACCTGGCCTTGAACGGCCCGTCGCAGCCTTCGAGCCCCGTATTGCTCATCGAAATCACCGACAATTCCTGGCTCGGATCGAAGAACCAGTTGTGCCCATAAATGCCGCCCCAGCGATTGGTGCCCTGCGCCGCGGGCGAGCCCGCCAGCGCCGGGTCATCGAGCCACGCGCCGAAATAGCTAAAGCCCCAGCCTGGAGCTTGGGACTGCGTCAGTTGCGGCGTCTGGTTGGCGAGCCCCATGGCAAGCGTCGCTGGCTTGAGGATAGCGCCGCCACCGGATCGAATCGTCTCCAGCAAGTTCACGAAATCGGGTCCTGTTCCCGCCATGCCGCCGCCGCCGGACTGGAACGCCTCGGCGTCAAATATCCGGCCGGGGTCATAAGTTGCAATGCCGCCGAATGGGTTCGGCACGCTATGCGGATCGCCCATCAGCACCGCGCCATTGTCCTCGTTCGCATAGGCTGCCGCCAGGCGGCTGGCGTCGGTGACCGTAAACCGCGTGTCACTCATGCCGAGCGGATCGGCAACGTATTGGCGGATCGCATCCTCGAGCGTACCGCCCACCAGATTTCCCGCAATCACCCCCAGAACGTCGATCGATGGCCCATAGGACCAGCCGGTCCCCGGCGCAAATAACAGCGGCATATCAGCCATACGCCGCAGGATTTCTGCCGTGTCCAGACGCCATTTGTTGACGCCCGCTGCGGTCTCTTCCTCGCTCAGGATCGAAGCACTGCTCAGCCCCGACGTATGCGTCAGCAGATGATGGATCGTGATTTCCGGCGTACTGTCATCAGCCATGCGCGGCCTGAACTCCGGCAGATGCCGCGTCACCGGATCATCCAGCCGCAGCTTGCCCGCATCCACCAGCGCCAGCACGGTGGCGGCAACGATCGGCTTGGTCAGCGACGAGAGCCGAAAGATCGCATCCATCTGCATGGGCCGGCCTGCTTCCCGGTCAGCCATGCCCAATGCCTTTTCATACAGCACTTCGCCCCGCCGCCGCACCATCAGCACCGCACCAACGATGCGCCGTTCCGCCCTGGCCGCATCGACCACTGCGTCCAGCCGCTGCTCCAGATCCATGTTTGTTCCCCCCACAAAGAAATCCCCGCTCGCGCGGGGACATCAAACTCTAAACTGGATTCGGCTTAAACGGCAAAACTGGTTCCGCACCCACAGGACGCCACCGCATTGGGGTTGCGGATCTGAAAGGCTTGCCCGATCAGATCGTCCACGAAGTCGATCTCCGATCCCCCCATGAATTCCAGACTCATGGAATCGATCAACACCACCGCATCGCCCTTTTGCAGAACGATATCGTCGCTGCCAGGTTTTTCCTGTACGAGGTTGTATTCATACTGGAATCCCGAGCAGCCACCGCCCGAAACCGAGATCCGCAACACCGTGCCTTCCGGTTCCTTGGAGAGGATCCGCGAAACACGCTTTGCAGCCCGATCGGTGAGTACGACGTTGGGGGAGGCGAGTGCAGTATCGGTCATTTCTGTGTATCCGCGCCGTAATGTCATAACGGTAAGGCTAAAATAGTAACTCTTGCCCAAAATGAAAAGGGCCTTGTCACCCATGGCGCAAACCGCCCCCTATGCCAGCGAGCCCGAACACACATTGGGCCGCCTCCACGGCACCGGCCCGAGCCCCACGCGCAGCGAGTTTCAGCGCGACCGCGACCGCATCATCCACTCCACTGCCTTTCGCCGCTTGCAGAACAAGACGCAGGTGTTTCTCCAGCATGGCGGCAAGCACTTCCGCAACCGGCTGACCCATACGCTCGAAGTCAGCCAGATGGCCCGCTCCATGGCCCGTGCCCTGCGCCTTGACGAAGACCTAGCCGAAGCCATCGCCCTGTCGCACGATCTGGGGCACACTCCCTTCGGCCATGCCGGCGAACGCGCGTTGCACCGCGCCATGACCCCCTATGGCGGGTTCGACCACAACATCCAGGCCATGCGAGTCGTGACACTGCTGGAAAACCGCTACGCCGACCATGATGGCCTCAATCTCACCTGGGAAACCCTCGAAGGCATCCTCAAGCACAACGGCCCGCTGACCAACCCGGACGGCACCCACTATGGCAAATACGCCGAGGAGGGCCTTCCCGCGGGGTTCGACAACATCCCCGCGCCGGCCGATCTGCGCCTTTCCAGCTTCGCCTCCCTCGAAGCGCAAACCGCTGCCATCGCCGACGACATCGCCTACAACGCCCACGATATCGACGACGCCCTGCGCGCCCATCTCATCACCCTGGCCGACCTCGCCGACGTGCCGCTTGCCGGTCCCATCGTGCGCGAAGTCGCCCGCCGCTATCCGACTGCGGCCGCAAAGCGCCAGGCCCACGAGGTGCAACGCCGCCTCATCACCCGCTCCATCGAAGACGTCATCACCACCACCCAAGCCAACATCGAAGCCGCCGGCATTGAGTCCGCCGAGGACGTCCGCACCGCCGGCCGTACCCTGGTCACCTTCTCGCCGGATATGGCCGAGGGCGAAAAAGGCCTCAAGAGCTTCCTCTTTGACCGCGTCTATCGCCACGAAACCGTCATGGCCCCGGTGCGGGAAAGCGAAATGGTGGTCACCCAGCTTTTCGCCAGCTACATGGCCAATCGCGATCTGCCCGGCCGCTGGGGCGCCGCCGCCATGTCAGCGGACGGGCCCGCGCTCGCCCGCACCGTCTGCGACTTCATCGCCGGCATGACCGACCCCTACGCCCTCGACGAATATGCCCGCCTGTTTGACGCTAGGCCGGATTTCCTCTAACCCCCCATTTCGAGTGAATTGGGCGAAATTCTCACCCATATTCACCGGGCTTCCCTCGGGCTTGACCCGAGGGTCACTCTCAATTTGGCATGCGCGGTGAATGGCCCTCGGGTCAGGCCCGAGAGCAGCCCGGCATAAGCGTTGGATCGATGCGATCCAGCATATTGGTTTGGTCAGGTCTATCATGGACGTTTTCGCCCTTTTCTCCGCGCGCGTTGCTTCGGCGATGCAGACCCTCTTCCCCGAAGCCGGTGCCGATCTGCTGGCCCGCATCGTGGTCGAGCCGCCGCGAGATGCCGCCCATGGCGATCTGTCCACCAACGCCGCCATGGTCGTGGCCAAGCCGCTGGGCAAGAACCCACGCGAGGTTGCAACGGCCCTGGTCGAGCACTTCAAGAATGATTCCGATGTCACCAGCGTCGAGATCGCGGGACCCGGCTTCATCAATTTCCGCATCGCCAACCCCGTCTGGCACGAAGTCCTGCGCTCCATCGGCACGCAAGGTGCCGACTATGGCCGCTCGACCCTGGGCGGCGGCGAAGCCATCAACATCGAATATGTCTCGGCCAACCCTACCGGCCCCATGCATGTCGGCCACACGCGCGGCGCCGTATTCGGCGACACGCTGGCCGCGCTGATGGCCTATACCGGCTACAACGTCACCCGCGAGTACTACATCAACGATGCCGGCAGCCAGATCGACACGCTGGCCCGTTCGTCCTTCCTGCGTTACCGCGAGGCTTTGGGCGAAGCTATTGAAATTCCATCCGGTTTCTACCCTGGCGATTATCTGATCCCGGTCGGCCAGGCGCTCAAGAACGAGTTCGGCGACACGCTCCTCTCCATGCCGGAAGCCGAGATGACTGCCCTGGTCAAGGACCGGGTGCTTGCCGCCATGCTGGCGCTCATCAAGTCCGATCTGGCCACGCTCAACATCCACCACGATGTGTTCTTTTCCGAGCGGACGCTGCACGGGCAGGGGGGCGATATCGACACCACGCTCGCCTGGCTGCGCGAAAAGGGCATGGTCTATGAAGGCCGGCTCGAACCGCCAAAGGGCAAGACCCCCGACGAATGGGAAGACCGCGAACAAACCCTGTTCCGCGCCACCGACTTCGGCGACGATGTCGATCGCCCGTTGGTCAAGTCCGACGGCTCCTACACCTATTTTGCCGCCGATATCGCCTACCACCGCAACAAATATCTGCGCGGCTTCAAGCACATGATCAATGTGCTGGGCGCCGACCATTCCGGCTACGTCAAGCGCCTGCAGGCCGCCACCAAGGCCGTGTCGCTGAACGAAGCCGATATGGACGTGCGCATCTGCCAATTGGTCCGCCTGCTCAAGAATGGCGAGCCATTCAAGATGAGCAAGCGTTCCGGCGATCTCGTCACCCTTGTCGACGTGGTCGAGGAAGTGGGTGCCGATGCCACGCGGTTCATGCTGATGTACCGGCGCAATGACGCCGCCATGGATTTCGATTTCGCCCTGGTGAAGGAGCAGACCAAGGACAATCCGGTCTTTTACGTCCAGTATGCCCATGCCCGCGCCTATTCGATCTTCAAGACCGCCGCACGTGATCTGCCGGACCTCGAGGTGTCGCCGCAGGCGCTCGCGGCTGCCGATGTAAGCCTGCTCCAGACGCCTGCCGAACTGGACCTCGTCCGCGTGCTTGCGGCCTGGCCACGCACCGTCACCGCCGCTGCCATTGCCCATGAGCCGCATCGCGTTGCATTCTACGTGCACGAGCTGGCTGCGGCCTTCCACGGCTTCTGGGCCAAGGGCAAGGATGACCCCTCGTTACGGTTTGTTAATGCTGAGGACCCAAAGCTGACATTGGCTCGACTCGCCCTGGTTGATGCCGTCCGTCAGGTTATCGTGAACGGGCTTGGAATTCTGGGCGTCTCCGCACCCGAAGAGCTTTCATAATTCGGGCGCATTACTATGATGACTCGCCGCAAAATGCTCAAGCTTTGGGCACTGTAGCAGGAACCTAGAGGGCGCTGCCTATGACAGCGAAACCGCAGCCAATGGCCGGACAATCCCAAGCCCCTGACGATCTGATCGCCGAACTGGCCAAGCTGATGGCGCAGGACGCGCAGGATACGCCCGCGCCAAAGCCGGCAGAGCAGTCGCCCTTTACCGTTCGCATTCCCGGCGAGCCGGCCAATGCGGCTGCGCCCCGCCAGAGCGAACCTGTTCGCATTCCGCAGGCGGCTCCTTCGCCACCGCAGCAACCCGCCGCGCCGCGTGCGGCCGAGCCCGTCCGCCAGGAACCTGTGCCACAGCCCACGCCTGCTGCAACTCAGCCTGCGCAAGCTCCATCCCAGCCGAACGATCCTGCTGATCCCTTTGCCTTTGCCTTCAATCTCGGCGCGCGGCGCGAGCCCGCAGCGGCCGTAGTGCCGCCCGCCCAGCCAGTGGCAGCACCTGCACCTGTGGCAGCGCAGCCCGCCGCACCAGTAACTGTCCAGCCAGCTGCGCCCCAGCAGCCGCCTGAGGATTTTGGCCACGACAGCATCGCCGATCTGATCGCCGCCGAGCTAGCGATGGACTCCCAGTCCGCGCCAAAGCCCGTTCAAGCTGCAGCACCGGCGCCGGACAAGGCTCCCGAGCAACCCCAGCCCAGCCCGAACGATGGCTGGGCTCCAGTCAACACGGCGCCGAACCTAGCCGGGCAGGAACGTTCCGCCCAGCCGCAGCCGCGCCCGTCCAACCCGCAACCGGCTCCGCGCCAGGATGCGCCGCGCGCCGAGCAGGACAAGTTCCGGGTTCCCCCCGTGTTTGGCCTTGGCACCACGCCGGCTGCAAGGCCGGCCGAGGCGAGGGCGCCCCAACCCGCTCGCGTTGAGCCCTTGACCGTACCGGTCGAACCAGGCTTTGCCCGGGCACCCGCCCAACCTGCGCCCACGCCGGACATCGAAACGCCCCCCGCCGCCTCGCGCGAAACCATCGTTTCGGACGACAATGTCGGCCTTGATCCCATCGACGAGATCGAGAGCTTGATCGGCCGTGCCATGCGTGTCGGTTTCGAGCGGCCTGAACCCCAGCCTGACGAGTCTGAGCAGCGCCCCGCGCCGCGCAGCCTCGCGACTCCGCAACTACCCAAGCAGTCTGCCCCAACTCCGCGTAGCGTCTCAAGCGCCGATGAAGCAATTCTGGCCGCCGCCCAGGCTTCCGGCGCAGAAATCGGCTGGGTTGATGCCCCCGAACCGGTCCAGGCCGCACCCCGCCGCAAGCGTGAGCGGCGCCAGTTCGCCATGCCCCGTATCGGCTTCAGCCGCGCCGTGGCCGGGCCGTTGATCGCCGTCACCCTGCTGCTTGCCGCCGGCTTTGGCCTCTATTGGGTGCTTGGTTTGGGCGGAAGCGCTCAGGATGGCCCGCCGCCTTTGCTGACGGCCGACGCCACGCCCGTCAAGGAAACGCCACCGGCGCAACCCGACGCGGCCGCCGACCAGTCCATCGTCTTCAATGAAATCAACGGCGTTGTGCCGGGTGCCGAGGAGCAATTGCTGTCTCGCGACCAGACCGACGTCAATGAGGTTACACAGGCCGCAGCCGCGCCGGACGTGAGCGCCGAAGGTCTGGCCAATCGCAAGGTCCGCACGGTCACCGTCCGGCCTGATGGCACCATCGTCAGCGGCGACAACAGCCTTGCCGGCAGCACGATCCTGCCCGTTGACCGGCCCAATGTTCCAGCCGTGCCCGGCGCCGAAACCGCAAGCCCGGAACTCCTGGCCAGCACAAGCCCGGACGCGACCGTTCCACCTGCTGCCAACGCACCAGCTGCGGACCCCGCCGCGCTTCCGGCAACGGACCCCACTGCGACGCCGGCTCCCGCTGTCGCGGCTATTCCACCGGCCGCGCCTGAAACCCCGGCTCCAGCGGCGTCGCCCGCAACGCCCGGCGCAACTGTTCCCGCCGTGGATGCCACCGGCAACCCGCTCCCCGGCAAGACCGCGGTCATCCCGCTGCAGCGTCCAACCACCTTCCGGCCGCAGCCGCTCGCCTCGGCCGAGCCGACCTCGCCGGTCAACGCCGTCATCCAGACGGAAACCGCTCCCGCGGGCCAGGCTTCAGTCGCCGTTCCCGGTGCAACCGAAGTCGAAGCCCTCTCCAATGACGCGCCCGCCTATGTGCAACTGGCCTCCCAACGCACCGAAGCCGACGCTCGCACCACGGCACAGCGCCTCGTCTCCCGCTTCGGCCCGCTCTTTGGCGGCGCCAACATGGAAGTCCAACGCGTTGACCTCGGCTCCCGCGGCATCTTCTACCGCGTTCGCGTCCCCGCCAATTCGGTGCAGGAAGCCAGCACCATGTGCAACAACGTAAAAGCCGCCGGCGGCGACTGCTTCACGATGTAGGTGGGGCATCAGGAGTGGGGGCGCCCAGCGCGGGCCACCCACCGCCTCACCTCGCCCCCGAAGGCGAGGGGACGATAGAGCCCCCACCACGCTTGACGCTGCCAACCCAACCATCCAAGGATGCGCGAAAGTTTCCCGCAGCGCGCCCTGAACCATGACCGATACGCAAACCGACTGGTTCGACACACCGGCTCCTCCCGCGGCCGATGACGTCATGTATGTCGACGTGGGCGGCTATGAAGGCCCGCTCGATCTGCTGCTCGATCTCGCCCGCCGCCAGAAGGTCGATCTTGCCGCCATCTCGGTTCTCGCGCTCGCCGAGCAATACCTGGCCTTCATCGACACCGTCCGCGAAAAACGCATCGAGGTTGCTGCCGATTATCTCGTGATGGCCGCTTGGCTGGCCTATCTCAAGAGCCGCCTCATGGTGCCCAAGGCGCCATCCGACGATGAGCCCAGCGGCGAAATGCTGGCCGCCATGCTGCAGTTCAGGCTCAAGCGCCTGGAAGCCATGCGCCATACGGCCAACCAGCTGATGAACCGGCCACGCCTTGGCTATCAGGTCTATGCCCGTGGCATGCCCGAACCCATCGAGATTGCCCGCAAGAGCCTGTGGGAAGCCTCGCTCTACGATCTGCTCAAGACCTATTCCAACCAGCGCGAACGCGGCTCGATCACCGAATACACGCCGCTACAGCGCACCGTCTGGTCCCTGCAGGACGCCCGCGACATCCTGCAGCGTCTGATCGGGGAGAGTTTCGACTGGGTTCCCATGGATACCTATCTGGCGGAATATCTCACCATTCCCACCGAACGCGCCACCGTCCGCGCCTCAAGCTTCGCCTCGAGCCTTGAACTCGTTCGCCAGGGCAAGATCGACCTGCGCCAGACTGAAACCTTCGGCCCCCTGTTCATGCGCCGCCGTCGGACCGAAACGCCGTGAGCGAGCACAGCGAAGTCACCGAGCGGCAGCTGCGCATCCTCGAAGCCCTCCTGTTCGCCTCCGCCGAACCGCTGGCAGCCAGTCAGATGGCGACCTATCTGGGGGAGGGTGCCAATGCCAACGAACTGCTCAAGACCCTGCAGCAGCGCTACGCCCGGCGCGGCGTCAATCTGGTTCGCCGGGGCGAAAAATGGGCCTTCCGCACCGCCGAAGACCTTGGCTTTTTGCTTCGCCGCGAAGAACAGGAAACCCGCCCGCTCTCCCGCGCCGCGCTCGAAACGCTCTCCATCATCGCCTATCACCAGCCCGCCACCCGCGCCGAGATCGAAGAGGTGCGCGGCGTCGCCACCGGCAAGGGCACCATCGATCTCCTGATGGAAGCCGGCTGGGTCCGCATGCGCGGCCGCCGCCGCACGCCCGGCCGCCCCGTCACCTACGGCACCACCGACGCCTTCCTCGACCATTTCGGTCTCGAAAGCCTGAGCGATCTGCCCGGTCTTGAAGAGCTCAAGGGCGCCGGCCTGCTCTCGGGCCGCTTGCCACCCTCCATGCAGATCCCGCTGCCCTTCTACGGCGCCCTGCGTGAAGACGAAGACCCTCTGGACCCCGATGACACCGATGACTGAAGAACCCATTCATTGGGGCACGCGCGGCACCACCGGCGTCAGCTTCGCCGCGACCCTCGGTTTCGATGCCGTCCAGGTGCAACTCGGGGGCAGGGTGGTTCTCGATGATTTTACGCTCACGCTCCGCCCGGGGGAAATCGTCTGCCTGCTGGGCGAATCGGGCTCCGGCAAATCCACCGCCTTGCGTGTTGCCGCCGGCATCCAGCCGGTTCACTCAGGGACCGTTCGTATCAACGGCGAAATTGTATCGTCCTCCACCGGAACGCTGCCGCCCGACCGCCGTGGTATCGGGCTGATGTTCCAGGATTTCGCTCTTTTCCCCCACCTCACCGTCCTGCAGAACGTTCTTTTCGGCGTCAAAAGACTGGGGCGGAGCGCCGCCTTAGCGCAAGCCACCGCCGCCCTCCGCCGCGTCGGCCTCGCCGATCGTGCCGCCGATTACCCCCACATGCTCTCCGGCGGCCAGCAGCAACGCCTGGCCCTGGCCCGCAGCGTCGCCCCTCGCCCCAGCGTCCTGCTCCTCGACGAACCCTTCTCCAGTCTGGACGCTCGCCTGCGTGAGACGGTGCGCGAGGAAACCCTTGCCGTGCTTAGAGAAACACACGTCACGAGCCTTATCGTCACCCACGATCCGGAGGAAGCAATGGTGCTCGGAGACCGGGTTGCACTGCTTCGCCATGGCCGCATCGCCCAGATCGGCACTGCCAGCGAAATCTACCGCCACCCCGTCGACCTCAACGCCGCCCGCTTCTTTTCACCACTGAGCGAAATCCCCAGCACCGTCGTTTCCGGCCGCGCGTCAACCCCTCTTGGCTCGATCTCTGCACCCGGAATTGCCGAGGGAACCCCCGTCACCGTGGCCATCCGCCCAGCCGGCGGCGCCCATATCCACCAAAGCGGCCCCGGCACACCGGGCCGTATAGTCGGCAAGCGCGACACCATCGGCATCGACATCTGCGAGGTCAAAGTGGAAGGTCTCGACACCCCAATCGGCATCCGCCAACCTGCCAATGCTGCAATCAGCGTGGGACAAGATGTCTTCGTGACCCTCAACGAGGAACACGTTCTTGTGTTTGTGCGCGATTAAACCTATTTCTGACCTACATTTCGCGTGTAACGCGTACTGAGTTACTAGGGAGAACAAAATGCACGCGCCAGGAATTTGGGGCATTCTCGTTGTCGCCGTCGTGGTTATCCTGCTGTTTGGCCGCGGCAAGATCTCCGGCATGATGGGTGAAGTTGCCTCCGGCATTAAGGCCTTTCAGAAGGGCATGAAGGACGATGAAGATCGTCCTGTGGAACGTGTCGCTACCACGACCGAGACGCGCGAGACTGAAAAGAAAGACGCTCTCTAACGTTCTGCCGCACACGCCCGTGCTCTGAAGGAATAAGACTATGCTCGGCTTGGGCTGGACGGAAATGATGGTGATCGGCATCGCCGCGCTGATCTTTATCGGTCCTAAGGATCTGCCCGTGGTGATGAACCGCGTGGGCAAGGTCGTGGGTCAGATCAGGCGGATGGGGTCCGATTTCCAGCGCGAAATCAACAAGACCACAGGTCTCGATGAAGTGCGTAACCTACGCAATTCGATCACCGCGCCCTTGAAGAAGACCAGCGAAGAAATTCGGCGGGAATTCAATACGATGACGCCCACGGGCCCCAAGCCCAGCGGCGTTATCAAGCCCGCCGATCCGAAGGTTGAAAGTGTCGTCGATGAAATCCGGGCGCAGGCCGGTATCGCCGAGCCCAAGCCAGCGGTGCCTGCGACGGCCGCGGCGCCCGCAACCACGTCTGTGCCGGCGGGTGACGCCCCGGCACCATCGGAGGTCAAAGCCGTGAAAAAACCCGTCAAGGCCAAGGCGTCTCCCACGCGCCCAGTTGTCACCACCGAGCTTCCCGCGCTTGAAGCTGTGCCGGCTCCTGCCGAGGCACAGCCGGTCAACATGGATGAACCGGCCAAAAAGCCCCGCAAGAAGGCCCCGGCCAAGGCCGAGGTGCTTCCAAATGAACCTGCCGATTCCCCGGCCACGCCTACGCCAAAGGCTCGCGCGCCACGCAAGCCAAAGCCGAAGCCTGATACCAGCGACAACGCCGGAAACGAATAAGTCATGGCCGAAGCCAAGCAGATCGAAGACAAGTCCGCGGCCGCCGAGGACGAACTCGCTGGTAGCGAAGCGCCGCTCCTCGAACACCTTATCGAGTTGCGCAAGCGTCTGATCTATTCCGCGGTCGCCATCGTGGCGCTCATGGCCTTCTGCTTCATCTTCGCCAGCACGATCTACGATTGGCTGCTGATCCCCTATATGCGGGCGGTTCCAGGCGCCAATCTGATCTTCACTGCGCCGCAGGAACTGTTCTTTACCTATCTGAACGTTGCCCTGTTCGGCGCCATCTTCCTTGGCTTCCCGATCGTTGCCAGCCAGATCTACATGTTCGTGGCGCCGGGCCTCTACAAGCACGAGCGCAAGGCGTTCATCCCGTATCTCATCGCGACGCCTATCTTCTTTATGGCCGGAGCTGCTCTGGTCTATTTCGTCGTCCTGCCCATGGCGTTGCACTTCTTTGCCGGCATGCAGACCGAGGATATTCAGATGCTGACCAGCGTCAGCGAGTATCTTGGCCTGGCAATGCTGCTGATCCTGGCCTTCGGCATCTGCTTCCAACTGCCGGTTATCCTCACCCTACTGGCCCAGATCGATCTGGTGCATGTCGACCTGCTCAAGAAGGGCCGGCGCTACGCGATCGTGGGCATCCTGATCTTCGCCGCCTTCATCACGCCGCCCGATCCGATCTCCCAGATCGGTCTGGCCCTGCCGATGTACCTGCTCTACGAGCTGGCCATCGTCTCCGTAAGGATGGTCGAAAAGAAGCGCGCCGCAGCTTTGGCAGCGCAGGAAGCCGAATTGACCGGAACTTCATCCGACAGCTAGCATCGCCGGCTTCCACTGCGTCATTCCCGCGAACGCGGGGAATCGCACGTCCCACCAATCGGGCATGAAACTCGATCCGTACCTTCCACCGGACAAATCCCTTCGCCCCTTTGGGGAGAGGGCTAGGGTGAGGGGGCGATCTCTCAGCTACATCCAGCGCCCGCCCTGCCACCTGAGCCAAACGGACAGTTTGGGGATTGCGGCCCATCCCCTTGCCCCTTAGACAATCCAGACCCCAATCAAGAGGCGGGCACCAACCCGTAGCAACCTATGTTCGATATCAAGTGGATCCGAGCCAACGCCGACGCCTTCGATGCTGCCGTTTCCCGGCGCAAGGGTGCTTCCGTGCGCGCTTCCGATCTCTTGGCCATCGATGACCGGCGCCGCGACATCATCGTTCGCCTCAATGACGCACAGGAAAAGCGCAATTCGCTCTCCAAGCAGATTGGCCAGGCCAAAGCCCAGAAGGACGAGGCCAAGGCACAGCAGTTGATGGCCGACGTTGCAGCGCTCAAGGAATTCATTCCACAGGGCGAGGCGGAAGAACGTGCCGTTGATGCCGAGCTTCGCAGCGCCCTTTCGGTGATCCCAAACCTGGTGTTCGACGATATCCCTGATGGGATCGATGAGCGCGATAACGTCGAATATTTTGGTCGCAACGGCACGGCTGAAACGGCCGCCAAGGCGCGTGCACCCAAGCCCAGCTTCAGCTTCGCTCCGAAAGAACACTATGAACTCGGCGAAGCCATGGGCCAGATGGACTTCGAAACCGCCGCCAAGCTCTCCGGCAGCCGCTTCGTGGTGCTGAAGGGGCAGGTGGCCCGGCTCGAACGCGCGCTCGGCCAGTTCATGCTCGATCTGCACACCAACGAGCACGGCTACACCGAGGTGCAGCCGCCTTTGCTGGTACGTGACGAGGCCCTGTTCGGCACCAACCAGCTGCCCAAGTTTGAAGACGATCTGTTTTTCACGCCACACGGCGAAAGCCGCTTGGCGCTGATCCCGACCGCCGAAGTACCGCTCACCAATTTCGTGCGCGAATCCATCCTCGCAGAAGAAGAACTGCCCCTTCGCCTCACGGCCTTGACCCCTTGTTTCCGCTCGGAGGCCGGCTCTGCCGGGCGTGACACGCGCGGCATGCTGCGCCAGCACCAGTTCAACAAGGTCGAGATGGTTTCCATCACCACGCCCGAAACGTCAGTGGACGAACACGAGCGCATGCTGGGTTGCGCCGAGGCCGTCTTGCAGAAGCTGGGTCTGCATTACCGCGTGATGAACCTCTGCACCGGCGACATCGGTTTCGGCGCCAAAAAGACTTATGACCTCGAAGTCTGGCTGCCGGGGCAAGATACCTATCGCGAGATTTCCTCGGTCTCGGTCTGCGGTGACTTCCAGGCCCGGCGCATGGATGCCCGCTATCGTCCGTCTGGCGAAAAGCAGCCGCCGCGCTTCGTGCACACGCTGAACGGCTCGGGCACAGCCGTTGGCCGTTGCCTGATCGCCGTGATGGAAAACTACCAGCAGGAAGACGGCTCGGTAGCGATCCCCGCAGTCTTGCAGCCCTATATGGGTGGCCTGAAATCCATCGGCGGCCGCTAGATGAGCCTGCGCATCCTCATCACCAATGATGATGGTGTGGATGCGCCCGGCATCGCCATCATGGCCGATATCGCGCGTAGCCTGAGTGAAGACGTCTGGATCGTTGCGCCGGACGGCAACCAATCCGGGGCAGGGCACCGCTTCACCCTCGGCCACGAGCTTGCGATAGACCAGCGCGACGCACGCACCTTCGCCGTGATCGGTGGTTCCCCCGCCGATTGCGTCGTCGCGGGGATGACCCATGTTCTCGGCAGTCACCCCGCCGATATCGTGCTGTCCGGCGTCAACGCCGGGCAGAACCTCGGGGACATCATCAACTGCTCAGGCACCGCCGCCGGTGCAAGGGAAGGGGCCCTGCAAGGCGCCATCGGCATCGCCATGAGCCAGGGCGTCAACTACGAGTACGGGCGGGAGGTTGACTGGTCCAACGCGCGTCACCACGGGCTTGCCGCCGCTCGCACCATCATCGCAGCTGCCGGCGCCGGCCGGGAGCACTACTACAACGTCAATTTCCCGTTCTGCAAACCCAGCGCGACCAAGGGCATCGAAGTCGTCCCTCACCAACGCTTCTCCCGCTCGCCGTTCCGCTATTATCCCAGCGACAACGCCGGCAAGTTCTTCGTAGCCATCCCGGACACGCCGCTGCCGCTCGATCGCGCTGCGGATTTCGAGGTAATGCGCCGCGACGGCTACATCACCGTCACCCCAATGCTCCTGCAGCAGACGGACATGGCGGTCGTCGAGCGCCTCAAAGGCACGCTCTCGCTTTAGTCCTCAGCTGCGCCAGCCGACCCCCAAATACCCGCACCCACCACGTCATTCCCGCGAAAGCGGGAATCCCACTTCCATTTCCTGCCAAGATCCGATTTCCCCTTTCGGGCACCCCCACCCTTAACCTTACCCATTCCAGAATCCGCTCTTCACGATTTTGCTCAAATCGCATTCGCCTTAAACTCGTCTTTACCTTACCGGCCTAAATTCAATCTCGTGTTGAGTACCTGCGTACGAGTAAGCTGATGAATATCCGCGTATGCCGTCGAGCGCCGAAAAGCGCCGTTGCAATGGCCGGTTTGGTAACTGCCGCTATTGCTCTTTCCGGGTGTTCCAGCCTGGGTAGTCGCGCCTTCAGCGACAATACCACCACCGGCTCGGTGCAGCAGTCGGCACCACCCCCCATGAACCAGAGCATGCCATCCAGCCTCGGCGCGCCGCAGGCCATGGTTGCCGAAAATCAGTTCCTGCCACCAGCGCCCCTGGGCAATGGCGGCATGTGGAACAGTCAGCCTGCGGCGCAACCCGCATGGAACCAGCCATCTCCAGCGGCCTATTCTCAGCCGCTGGCGCCCCTGCAGACGGGCGGCTCAACGCCCTCCGTCCAGTCCCAAGACCTTCCAGTATTGAGTTCCTCGTCCCAGGGATCCCTTCCACCCATGCAAGCACAGCCCGCTTTTGCATCGGCCGCCCCGATGCCGTCCCCCGCCACCCTTGGCAGCCTTCCCACCAACAGTTCCGTGCCGACCATTGCGTCGACGCCAACACCGGCGCCATCTGCCGCAGGCGGCACCTTCAAACACACCATCGCCAGCGGCGAGTCGCTCTACACCATCGCCCGCCGCTATGAAGTGACGACCCAGGCGATCGTTCAGGCAAATGGCCTGTCCTCGCCCGACAAGATCGTCGTCGGCCAGTCGGTGATTATTCCAGGCCGTGCTGATCTGCTCGCGGCCAAGGCACCAACACAGGTCGCCAGCGCGACGCCAGCGGCGATGCCGGTGCCTGCGCAGCAGACCTTGCCGGCTGCGACACCTAATACCTTGCAGCAGAGTGCTGTCGCTCCTGCCGCGGCACCTGCACCACAAGCTGCTCCGGCTCCTGCCGCTCCGACGCAGGTGGCGACCGCTCCAGCAAACGAGCCCGTGGCATCGGGCAGCGACAAGTTCCGCTGGCCTGTCAGCGGGCGCATCCTGACCGATTTCGCCTCGTCCAAGGGCACCGGCATCAATATCGAGGCGTCCGAAGGCTCCGCCGTCAAGGCTGCCGAGAACGGCACCGTGATCTATGTCGGCTCGGGCGTTGAGGGTTATGGCAATCTGGTCCTGATCCGCCATCCCAATGGCTACGTGTCCGCCTATGCGCATCTCGGCTCGATGAGCGTCACCAAGGGCGCCAATGTTGCCCGCGGCGACACTATCGGTGCGGCCGGCATGACCGGCTCGGTCACCAAGCCGCAACTGCACTTCGAACTGCGCAAGGGCGCGACCCCGGTCGATCCAGTGCCGCTGCTCGCAAGCTGACTGCCAGAACTACGGAGTGAGACCCCCGCGAAAGCGGGGGTTTTGCGTTTGAGGATGTCCCGCAGAACAGATTGACTCAGCAGACCTCATGGTGAGCCTGTCGAACCACGAGGTCGTGGCACCCAGGCCCCCACTCGCTCGATCTCACCTGAGGTCCATCGAAGAAATTCACCTTACGCGCGCTTCCCCAATTCACCGGCCAGCGTCCGCACCAGTTGCACCGCCACGCGCCCCGAACGCGCACCACGTGTGGCTGCCCATTCGATAGCCCGCGCGCGTAGCGTCTCATCGTCGATTTCGAGTCCGAAATGGTCGGCATAGGCCCGCACCATGGTCAGGAATGTCGGCTGGTCGCAATTGTGGAACCCCAGCCACAGTCCGAACCGGTCCGACAGCGATACCTTTTCCTCGACTGCCTCGCCCGGGTTGATAGCCGTCGAACGCTCGTTCTCGATCATGTCGCGCGGCATGAGATGGCGCCGATTCGATGTCGCGTAGAACAGCACGTTGTCCGGCCGCCCCTCGAGCCCGCCATCCAGAATCGTCTTGAGCGATTTGTAGCTGGTTTCGCCATTGTCGAAGCTGAGGTCGTCGCAGAACACGATAAACCGCGCCTGCTCCTGTCCAATCCGGCGCATCAGGGCAGGGAGGGTGTCGAGGTCCTCCCGCGCGATCTCGATCAGCACCAGGCGCTCGAAGCCGTCGCGCTCCGCGATGTCGCCATGGATGGCCTTGACCAGCGAACTCTTGCCCATGCCGCGAGCGCCCCACAGCAGCGCGTTGTTCGCGCCATGCCCGCGGGCAAACTGTTCCGTGTTGCGTAGCAGGATGTCCTGAACGGCATCGATCCCCTTGAGCATTGCCAGTGGCATGCGGCTGACGACCGGCACAGCCATCAACACTCCGGCATCACCATCCCAATGATAGGCATCGGCATCGCTCAGAACCGGAATCGGTTTCTCAGCCCCCGGAACCAACGTCTTGAGTGAGCTTGCGATTTCCGCCAGCGTTGCGGCGATCTCGGCGAGGTGGTCTTTGCTGGTCAATGTCGTCAAATCCTATGGTCGGCGCGGCAATTTGCGACCCCCGGAATGGCTTTGCAATCAGATGGGTGCAAATGTATAGTCCGGCCGATTTTGACCGGGGCGCAAGTGCAGCTAGCCCCATATGCGTCCAGTGGCCTTGATAGACGATGCTGGTGCCTGGCGCTGTCCCTCAATAAACCCAAGAAGAAAAACAAGGAACTCGCCTCATGTTTGTAACGCCCGCTTTTGCCCAGGCAGCCGGCGCCCCCTCCACGGGTGGCGGTATCACCGATATTTTCATCCAGCTCATGCCCATCCTGCTGCTGGTGGTGATTTTCTGGCTCTTGATCTTCCGCCCTCAGCAGAAGCGTCTCAAGGCACAGCAGGCGATGCTTTCGGCCATCCGTCGTGGCGACACCGTGGTCACCACCGGCGGCATCGTCGGCAAGGTGACCAAGGCTGTTGATGGCGAAGACCTCGAGGTCGAAATCGCCCAGGGCGTCAAGGTGAAGCTGGTACGCGGCATGATCAGCGACGTGCGCTCCAAGGCCGAGCCGGTCAACGACAACAAGCCTGCCTAACGCAGCCTCCGCCTTTCGCCGGAGCCCACGGGCTCCGGTTTTTCCGTTCAGGACCTATCCATGCAGTTCTCGCCGATCCGCACCGCAATCATCGCCTTCGTCGCTCTAATGGGCGTGCTCTTTGCCGTTCCCAGCTTCCTGCCGGAAAACGTGCGCGACGCCTGGCCGGGCTTCCTGCCGAAGCAGACCGTGGTGCTGGGGCTTGATTTGCAGGGCGGCTCGCATCTGCTGCTTCAGGTCAACGAGGAAGGCATCGTCTCCGAGCGCCTGCAAGGGCTGCGCCGCGACGTCCGCAATACTCTGGCGAACCAGAACGGCATCGGCAATCTCATCACCACCGATGAAGCCGCCAATTCCCTGACTATCGAGCTGACCGATCCTTCCCAGAAGGACGCGGCGCGCACCGCCGTCCAGGCGCTGCAAAATACCGTCAGTAATTCCCTGATCGCCGTCGGCGGCGTCAATGAGCTCGCGTTCGGCGAAACACCTGACGGCAAGCTGACCGTCTCCCTTACGCCTGAAGGCATCGAGCAGCGCATGTCCGCGCTCGTCGCTCAGTCGATCGAAGTTATCCGTAACCGCGTCGACGAACTGGGTACCACCGAGCCCTCCATCCAGCGCCAGGGCACCAACCGCATTCTCGTACAGGTCCCCGGCTTCGGCGATTCGACACGCCTCAAGAACATTATTTCCCAGACAGCGCGCCTGACCTTCCACATGGTCTACCCCGGCATGACCGCAGCCCAGGCTCAGGCCCAGGGACTGCCGGCTGGCACGATGATCCTGCCTTCGCAGGATGGCGGCGAAGAGCTGCTTTATGAGGACGTCGCGCTCGGTGGCGAGTCGCTGGTCGACGCACAGCCAAGCTACGACCAGCAACGCGCCATGCCTGTCGTCAGCTTCCGGCTGGATACCCGCGGCGCCGTTACCTTCGGGCAGATCACGTCCTCCAATGTCGGCCAGCGCTTCGCTATTGTGCTCGACAACTCCGTTGTCACCGCGCCGGTTATTCAGTCTCCCATCACCGGAGGCACCGGGCAGATTAGCGGTGATTTCACCACCGCAACTGCCAACGATCTTGCCGTGCTGCTCCGCGCCGGCGCCTTGCCCGCCAGCCTCGACATCATTGAAGAGCGCACCGTCGACGCCAGCCTTGGTGCCGATTCGATCCAGCATGGTTTGACGGCAGGTATCGTTGCCTCCGTGCTGGTCATTGCCTTCATGGTCGTTGCCTATGGCCTCTGGGGCGTCTTCGCCAATATCTCGCTGATCCTCAATATCGTGCTGATCTTTGGCGCGCTCTCCATGCTTGGTGCAACGCTCACTCTGCCCGGTATTGCCGGCATCGTGCTCACCATCGGCATGGCCGTCGACGCAAACGTGCTGATCTACGAGCGCATGCGTGAGGAGCAGAAGGCTGGCAAATCGCCCCTGCAGGCGATCAATGCGGGCTTCGAGCGTGCGTGGGGCACCATTGTCGATTCGCACCTGACCCAGCTCATTGCGGCAATCGTACTCTACTTCCTGGGCTCCGGCCCGGTGCAGGGCTTCGCTGTCACGCTGGGCCTCGGCATCCTGACGTCACTCTTCACGTCCTACACGGTGACGCTCTATTTCGTGGGCATGTGGTATCGCAACAAGCGGCCCAAGACCCTCAAGATCCAGCATTTCCGCTTCATTCCGGACGGCACCAAAATACCGTTCATGAAGATCTCGCGCTATGTGATCGCGTTCTCCATCGTCGCGAGCCTGCTCTCCATCGGGTCGGCCTATTTCAAGGGCTTCAATCTGGGCATCGACTTCGTGGGCGGCACGGCCATTGTCATCCAGCATGAAGATGGCCCGGCCGACGTTGGTAGCGTACGCGAGCTTCTGGCTGATCTCGAACTGGGCGAAGTGCAGGTTCAGGGCTTCGGTACCCCCGAAGACGTTCTGGTACGTGTGCAGGCCCAGGAAGGCGGCCAGGATGCTGACCAGGCTGCCGTAACCAAGGTCCGTGATGCTTTGGCTACGGAGAACTACACCGTCCGCAGTACGGAGGCCGTTAGCGGCACCGTGTCTGGGGAGCTGGCCTGGAAGGGCGCCATTGCGGTTATCGTCGCTCTTGCCGCGATCCTGATCTACATCTGGTTCCGCTTCGAATGGCAGTTCGCCCTGGCAGCGGTGACCACGACGACGCACGACATCATCATGACCATCGGTCTGTTCTCCATAACGGGGCTCGAGTTCAACTTGACCTCGATTGCGGCGGTGCTGACTCTTGTGGGTCTGTCACTGAACGAAACGGTGGTGGTTTCCGACCGCGTTCGTGAAAACCTGCGAAAACATCGAAAGATGCCACTGCCTGACCTGATCGATCTGTCGATCAACCAGACCATCGTGCGTACGTCCTTGACGCAGTTCACCGTGTTCCTGGCCCTAATTCCGCTGGTTATCTTTGGCGGCGAGGTCATCCGCAGTTTCACCATCGCCATGACCTTCGGCTCGCTGGTGGGCATGTATTCCTCGATTATCGTCAACGGACCGATCCTGATCAATTTCGGCCTCAAGTCGCGCTCTGAACAGGATGATCTGCCCGCAAAAACCGCGGACGGTGCATCGGTATAAGTATTGCTCACACACCGGGTCATTCCCGCGAAAGCGGGAATCCCACTTTGGTGTCGAAGAGAAATGAGATTCCCGCCTTCGCGGGAATGACGCGGAGGGTCCGGAACCAGACCAAACCCCGCCCGTTCCCGCCAAACTATGGATGCACACAGTGAACGACACCGGGCACTATCCATACCAGGTCGGCATCGACGCCTATGGCAATGGCGGCTTCCGTTTCGCGGGCATGTCGCACCGTGGGTCCCTGTTATGCTTGCCAACCGGCATGCACGCCTGGGCGGCTACCACGCCGGCCGAGATCACCCGAGAATCACTGGAACGGGTCTTTGCCGCGGCTGATCAGATCGATGTACTGCTGATCGGCTTGGGCCCGGGCGTTGCGGCTTTCCCAAAGGCGCTGCGCGAAGAACTTCGTGAACGCAGGATCATCGTGGAAGCGATCGGAACTGGTGGCGCCGTGCGCACCTACAACGTGCTGCTCGCCGAGGAGCGGGCCGTCGCCGCAGCCTTGCTTGCGGTCGAGAGTGTGCGCTGATGGCTGAAGGCAGCTACGCTCATGCGGCCGAGGCGCTGCGGGCAGGCGACCATGACCGCTATCTTTCAACGCTGGTCCTTAGCGGCCAACATCGTGACGCCGTCACCGCGCTTTACGCCTTCAACGCAGATATCGCCGCCATTCGCGAGCGCGTCAGCAATCCCGCGCCGGGCGAAGTCCGCCTGCAATGGTGGAGTGACGCCCTAACCGGCGAAGGCCACGGTGCAGTTCGGCAGAACCCGGTCGCCGATGCGTTGCTCGACAGCATCCAGCGCTACAACATACCGACCGGAACGCTGTTGCGCCTGATCGGCGCCCGCCGCTTCGATCTCTACGATGACCCGATGCCGGACCTTGAAACCTTCGAAGGCTATGCCGGGGAAACCAATTCGACGCTCTATCAATTGGCCGCGATGATTCTCAATGACGGCGCAATGGTAGAGACCGGCGACGCCGCCGGGCACCTCGGCGTGGCCCACGCCATGATCGGTCATCTACGAGCTTTGGATTACGTCTCGTCTCAAGGCCGCATCATGCTCCCCTGGACCATCATGGAGGCCAATGGCGTGCGCGAGACAGAGTTGTTTTCGCGCACCGACAGTGAAGGTCTGCAGGCTGCTTTGGGCCAGATCAGTGAATTGGCGAGCATGCACCTGGGCAAAGCTGAGGCAGCTATCAAGCTGCTTCCCGGCAAACTCAAAGCAGGCTTTGCCATGCTTCCCGTCCTGCGACACCAACTGGATCAGATCGACCAGCGAAACAGCTCCCCCTTCGAGCCCCTGCCAGAGGAGCCCGATTGGCGCAAAATCGCCCGCATGACCTGGTGGGCATTCCGGAACCGCTAGGCCCAGGCTTTCAGGTCCTCCAGCGCCCGAGACGTAATCGCCTTGCGCTTGGCCATGGTTTTATCGTTGCCACGCCAGCGGGTAACCCCTTCCGGCCGTGTGATGCTCACCTCCGGAAACAGCCCAAAATTGACGTTCATCGGCTGAAAACTGCGAGCCCCGCTATAGCCCTCGGCCTCAATATGACCCCCCGTGATATGGTCAACCAGTGCGCCCAGCGCCGTAGTGCGCGGTGGCGTTGCCATCGGTTCGCCGCGCGCGTCGGCCGCTGCCAATCGCCCGGTAATCAGGCCAATCGCCGCACTCTCGACATATCCTTCCACGCCCGTGACCTGGCCGGCAAATCGGATGCGCGGGTCAGCCTTGAGCTTGAGATCCGGCCCCAGAACCTTGGGCGAGTTGAGGAACGTGTTGCGGTGCAGCCCGCCCAACCGGGCGAATTGCGCATTCTCCAGGCCGGGGATCATGCGGAAAATCTCGGCCTGAATGCCGTAGCGCATCTTGGTCTGGAAGCCGACCATGTTCCACAAAGTGCCCAAGGCATTGTCCTGCCGCAATTGCACAATGGCGTAGGACTTTACAGTCGGATCGCGCGGATTGGTCAGGCCAACTGGCTTCATCGGCCCGTGGCGCAAAGTTTCCACGCCTCGCTCAGCCATCACCTCAATCGGCAGGCACCCATCGAAGTAAGGCACCTTTTCCCAGTCCTTGAACTCGTGCAGCGGCGCGGTCTTCAGCGCCTCGACAAATGCAAAGTACTGATCCTTGTTCATCGGGCAGTTGAGGTAGTCAGCCCCCGTGCCGCCTGGGCCGGCCTTGTCATAGCGCGACTGCGCCCAGACAATGTCCATATTGATGCTGTCGTAGTGCACGATCGGTGCAATGGCATCGAAGAACGCCAGCGAGTCTTCCCCGGTCTTCTCTAGGATGGCCTCCGCCAGGGCGGGCGAGGTCAATGGCCCCGTGGCGATGATGACGTTGTCCCATTCTGCAGGGGGCAGGCCGGGGACCTCCTCACGCGCCATGGTGATGTTGGGATGGTTCTCGATGGCCCGGGTAACCTCGGCTGAGAAGCCGTGCCGGTCGACCGCCAGAGCGCCACCCGCGGGCAGCTTGTGCTGGTCAGCCGCGCGCATGATCAGCGAGCCGCAGCGGCGCATCTCTTCATGCAGAAGTCCGACGGCATTGTGCTCATGATCGTCCGAGCGGAAACTGTTGGAGCACACCAGCTCGGCCAGGCTATCGGTCTGGTGAGCGTCGGTGCCGCGTACCGGGCGCATTTCGTGGAGGATGACTTTGGCGCCGGCTTCGGCCGCCTGCCAGGCAGCTTCAGAGCCGGCAAGACCGCCGCCGATGATATGGATGATTTTGGACATGATGGGCAGATACCAAGCCGGTCATGTTGAGGCAATCACTCGTTTAGCCCGCACCCTAGTGAAGCTCTCAACGTTAGCACTATGCTAACGAAAAGCAGCTTTCACGGGCAATGTGTGACATCGGGGTCGAACGTCATATTACGCATAGAAAAACACCCGCATCTCAAAGAGAAGCGGGTGTTCGAAATGCCAGTTCTGAAAGATCAGTGGAGCAAGTCTTAGAGGCCAGCAGCATGATCGCGCGCAATGCGATTGATGTCGGTGCGCGAAATGCCCAGATCGTTGAGCTGACGATTGTCGAGAGCGGCAAGCTCACGAACGGTTTGCTGGTAGGCTGCCCACTTCTTGAAAGTCTTACGAATGTCCATTTGTAGTCTCCTGTCGTTTACGGGTTCATATTTAGGGCAGCACTCACCGTATGAGCAGGTAGTCTTTGGTCAAACGCGCCATGCATTCTACGCGGGTCTCTGGGAGCGGCCGTTCACCTTCCGTTAAGACGAGCGGCCGCCGGAAGAAAATCCGGCGGCCACTAGGAAAATACCGGCGAGCTTACTCAGCGATCAAACAGCGCTCGCGTCATCTTGGAAAAATCGGGCCCGTAATGCCCAGCAAATCTGCATCCCTCGTTGAGGGCACATCCATTTCCCGCAAAGTCTGACGGATATCAACCAGACGCTTCACACGCCATACCGCGCGCACGAACATGGGTCGCCCTCCTGGGCCATGGATAGAACTCCCGCAACCATGATGCATTTCCCGCCCTCCCGCCATTCCGCCTGTTTTCATCTCAATCATGCATCTCACGCATGGCAAAATTCTCTGCCTCCCGTGTCGAATTCCCGCGCGCTCATTCGTCTTGATCTGCAAAGGAGAAAGCAATGCTGACACTGCCAAAGGTAATAGAGCGTTCGGTTCAACCCTACGCCTACATGAATTTCACGGTTCGAATGGACCAGATGCAGACCCCTGCAACGACAGGGTTTCCTGCCATCTTTGCCCATTTGGCAGAGCATGGAATAGACCCAGTTGGACCGGCGTTCTACAACTACCGGCGGATCAATATGTCGGACACGCTTGATGTAGAAGCCGGAGTGCCAGTGCGTGAGCCGGGGCAGGGCACTGACAAGATCCAATTTGGTACCCTGCCGGCCGGCCGCTATGCCGCCCTGACCTGGTTTGGTCACCCCGACAAACTCGAACCCGCCACCGCTGTACTCATCGGGTGGACCCGCCTGATGCAAATGCCCTTCGACATGGAAGAACGCGCCGGCAGTGATCACTTCGCGTGCCGATTAGAGATCTACGAAACTGATCCCCAGGAAGAACCTGATATGGAGGAATGGGTTACTCACCTGGAGTTCAAGCTGAAGGGCTGATGTTAAGCTTGTCCCAGGCATTCCAGTCGGCTTCGAGTTGAAGAGCGTCCGCAAGGCGCTCTTCATATTCGGCGCGCGGGATCTCCACTCCGCCAAGGGACTCCAGATGATCGGTAATGAACTGTGTGTCGAGCAGAACGAAGCCTCCGGCATTGAGGCGCTCAACAAGGTGCGCCATCGCCATCTTGCTGGCGTTTGTTTTGCGATGGAACATGGATTCGCCGAAAAAGGCACCGCCGATCGCTAACCCGTAGAGACCGCCAACTAGTTGGTCACCTTCCCAAACTTCTACAGTATGGGCGACCCCGCGGCGGAACAGCTCACCATAGACGGACCTGATGGTTTGGTTGATCCACGTCGAGTGCCGATCCTCGCCAACTGTGGCGCACCCCTTGATGACCGCGTCGAAGTCCGTGTCCACCTTGATGGTATACGGTGACTTGCGAATGGCCTTGCGTAAGCTGCTCGAGAGGTGAAAGCCGTCGAGCGGAATGATGCCGCGCAGCTCTGGGCTGACCCAGAACAGGTCTTCATCCGTCGCGTCTTCGGCCATGGGGAAAATGCCGGCCCGATAGGCTCGGATGATGAGCTCGGGGGTAATTTCGATATCGAAAGGGCTGGGCTTGGACATGGGCTGTGTTGCGTAGAAAAGCGAAAGGGCGCAGAGCGCCCCTTCAAGTTCAGACCTTGTTCTCGGCCAGGTATTTTTCCAGCCAGTGAATGTCGTAATTTCCTGCCAGAATATCCGGCTCGCGAATGAGCCTCTGGAACAGCGGCAGGGTGGTCTTGATACCATCCACCACAAACTCATCGATCGCACGGCGCAGGCGCTGCAGGCACTCGTCGCGCGTACGGCCATAGACGATCAGCTTGCCGATCAGAGAGTCGTAGTAGGGCGGGATCTTGTAGCCCTGGTACACGGCAGAATCCACGCGG
This sequence comes from Devosia naphthalenivorans, assembly GCF_003056355.1. Classification (GTDB taxonomy): domain Bacteria; phylum Pseudomonadota; class Alphaproteobacteria; order Rhizobiales; family Devosiaceae; genus Devosia; species Devosia naphthalenivorans. The sequence continues at coordinate 50,868 of NZ_PYVW01000009.1, read as the reverse complement.
ACGCCAACGCCGCCGGCCGGGTGATAGAAGGTTATCGTTCCCGGGGAAGGAGCAAAGGTTTGAGGGTCTTCGGCGTTGATGCGAACTTCGATGGCGTGGCCTAAAAATCCCACATCCGACTGGCGCATCGACAGCGGCTCGCCTGATGCTACGCGAATTTGCTCATAGACAATATCGATGCCAGTGATGCGTTCGGTAACGGGATGCTCGACCTGCAAACGGGTGTTCATCTCGATGAAATAGAATTCACCGTTCTCGTATAAAAACTCGATGGTGCCAGCACCCGAGTATTTCAGCTTGCGCATGGCCGCGGCACAGATTTCGCCGATCTTGTCGCGTTCCTCGGCCGAAATCGTGGGGCCACCAGCCTCTTCCCAGACCTTCTGGTGCCGGCGCTGCAGCGAGCAGTCACGCACACCGAGGTGCACGGCATTGCCTTGGCCGTCGCCGAGCACCTGCACTTCGATGTGCCGCGGTTTGCCGAGGTATTTTTCCATGTAGACGGAATCATTGCCGAACGCGGCCTTGGCTTCCGTACGGGCTGTTGACCACGCCTCAAGCAGATCCTTTTCGGTCTTCGCGACCTTCATGCCCCGGCCGCCACCACCAGCCGTCGCCTTGATCAGGACTGGGTAGCCGATCTCGGAAGCGGTCTGCAGTGCATCGGCGTCGGATTCAACAGCACCGGCTGAGCCGGGAACCACCGGAATGCCGAGTTCCACAGCGGTTTTCTTGGCGGTAATCTTGTCGCCCATGATCTCGATATGGTGCGACGAGGGACCGATGAAGGTGACCTTGTGCTCGGTGAGAATCTTGGCGAAACGAGCGTTTTCCGACAGGAAGCCGTATCCCGGATGCACAGCATCGGCGCCGGTGATCTCACATGCCGCCATGATGGACGGAATGTTGAGGTAGCTGTCCTTGGCCGCAGGTGGCCCAATGCAGACGCTCTCGTCTGCCAGCCGAACGTGCATGGCATTAGCGTCTGCCGTCGAGTGCACGGCGACGGTCTGGATGCCGAGCTCCTTGCAGGCGCGCAGGATACGCAGGGCGATTTCGCCGCGATTGGCGATCAGGACCTTCTGGAACATGAAGTTCCCCCTTACTCGATGACGACGAGAGGCTCGCCGTATTCCACCGGCTGGGCATCCTGTACCAGGATGCGCGTGACGGTGCCCGAGCGGTGCGCGGGTATCTGGTTCATCGTCTTCATCGCTTCGATGATGAGCAGTGTCTGGCCTTCGCTGACCTTGGCGCCAACGTCGACGAATGGCGGCTTGCCAGGTTCAGGAGAGCGGTAAGCGGTGCCAACCATGGGCGAGGTGAGGGTGCCCGGATTGGACGCGAGGTCCTCGACCGCGGCGGGCGCCGCCGCTGGCACCGAGCCAGCCGGGGCGATGGAAGCTGGCGCTGCCTGTGGTGCGGCATGCAGGTACTGCGGCGGAGCAGCGTAGGTCACGCCTTCATTGGCGTAGGAGCGCGTCACGCGAACTCGGAAATCTTCCTGCTCGATCTCGATTTCGGCGAGATTTTCCTTGTTGAGGAGTTCTGCAATGGCTCGGATCAGATCTTGATCCACTTGCGATGACTTGGTCATTCTTGTTGGTCTCCCGCGTGCTACGCGTTGATCTTTATTGAAGCTTTTCGGCAAGTGCTATGAGCGACAGTCTATACCCGGTGACCCCGAAGCCGCAAATGACACCAGCAGCAACGGCCGACACATAGGAATGGTGCCGGAATGCTTCGCGCTGGTGGATGTTGCTGAGATGCACCTCTGCCACTGGCAATCCAACCGCCTTGAGTGCGTCATGAATAGCCACGGAAGTGTGCGAGTATGCAGCCGGGTTGATAAGGATCGCATCGGCGCTTGTTTGCGCCTGCTGAATCCATGTCACCAGTTCACCCTCATGGTTGGACTGGCGAAAGTCGATGCTCAGCCCAAGTTCGTCGCCGGTGGCCCGGCACAAAGCCTCCACATCCCCAAGCGTGTGGGCGCCGTAGATTCCAGGCTCGCGGGTGCCGAGCATGTTGAGGTTCGGCCCGTTTAGGACAAGAACGCGTTTTGACATGATTTTTGCCTTGTGCACCGGCGGATTGGGCTGCTGCAAGCCCGGTTATATGAAATGCACTGAAAAGGCAAAACCTGAGACTAGCCGTTGCATTGCGTTTCGCCACATGCGCGCATGTTGGCGATGCGGCTACGCAGTTCATCCACGCCGATCGCGCCCGGAATAATCTCGTTGCCGATGATATAGGTCGGCGTGCCGGTGATGTTCAGCGCCTTGGCTATTTCATAGGAAGTCTGGATGGACTGCGCCACGCCCTCGCTACCCATGTCCAGTTCCAGGCTTACTGGGCTAAGGCCCAACTCGGCCGCCGCATCGAGCGCCACTTTCTTGTCCACTTGCCCGCGGCTCGTAAACAGCGCCTCGTGGAACGCCCAATAGTCCACGTCAGACTCGCCGACCAGTACGGCCACGCGCGCAGCGTCGATTGATTCGTTCGACAGGATCGGAAATTCCTTGAGGACGATGCGCAGGTTCGGATCCTCTGCCAAGAGGGCCGCCGTGTCCGGCAGTGCCGCGCGACAGTAACCGCAATTGTAATCGAAGAACTCGACCAGCGTGACGTCGCCTTCGGGGTTCCCGAGTACGACCTGCTTGGGATCGTTGAAGATTTTTTCATGCATCGAAGCAATGGCCGTGGTCGCCGCCGAACGCTCTTCCGCCTGCAGCGTCGAATCGAGCGCCACGGACATGCGCTGCAGAATTTTGGGATCGCCCATGAGATAGGATTCGATCATCGGATTGAGCGTCGTCGCATCGATCGGCTTCGTTTCCGCCACAGGTGCGGCCGTCGCACGCTTGAGATCATATTCACTGATCGCCTGATCGATCAGCGTCTGAACCGCCGCTGTATCCGTCTGGGGGGCGGGCCTGTTTATCAGGGAATATCCAAGCCCCCCGGCCAAAATACCCACCAGGGCAACAAGGGCTAGAGTGACGCGCGACATGGATTTGAACTCCCAGACAATCGGTGACCTGCTCCTAGCAGACCTTGTGCCAGATTATCAGGGGGGTGCAAAGGCAAGGCTACTCGAGGGATCAATTGTTGTTGAGAGCGAAGCACGAACGGGATAGGCCATCTTTATCTCGCGACAAGCTCAGGAAAAAAACCGTGACCAGCACGTCGGCCGATGGCTTGATGCCCTTCCATGCAATGGAAATTCTCAAGCGCGCGAAGGCCATTGAGGCCAGCGGACGCACCGTGTGTCACCTCGAGGTGGGCGAGCCCGGCTCGCCTCCGGCGCCTCGGGTTATCGAAGCGGTTGCCAAGGCGCTGCCGCAGGCGCAGGGCTACACCAACGCCAAAGGTCTGGCAGAGCTGCGCGAAGGGCTGGCGGGCTACTATGCCCATCAGCATGGCGTAGCGGTTGATCCAGATGCGATCCTTGCCACGATGGGATCGTCTGCGGGCTTCATCATCGCCTTCCATGCGGCTTTCAAGCCAGGCGCACGGATTGCCATTACGCGGCCGGGCTATCCAGCTTATGTGAACACGCTGCTTGGCCTGGGTTTTGCGATAGCCGAGATCCCGGTGACGGCTGAGAACGGTTGGAAACTGACTGGTGCGGACATTGTCGCAGCACACGCCGCAGAGCCATTCGATGGGATGCTGTTTGCGAGCCCCGCCAATCCTACCGGCGCGGCTGTGGACCGGGAGCAGATGGGCGATATTGTTGTGACCTGCAAACGGCTTGGCGTTCGGCTGATCTCGGATGAGATCTATCATGGGCTGGACTATCGCGGCCCGTCGGTGAGTGCGCTTGAGCTGACGCGGGAGGCCATCGTTATCAACAGCTTCTCGAAATATTACTGCATGACGGGGTGGCGCATCGGCTGGATGGTGTTGCCAGATGAACTGGTGCGGCGGGCCGAGATTCTGCAGCAAAACCTGTTTATTTCTGCTCCGACTCTGAGCCAGATCGCAGCAACTGTGGCGCTCGGTGAGCGGGAGTACTCCGAACAACAGAAGGCGGGATACGCGGCAAATCGGGGTTTGCTTAATGACGGACTGGCTTCATTGGGTTTTCATATGGGTAGCCCGTCCGACGGAGCCTTCTATGCCTATGCCGACATCTCTCGTTTCTCGAATGACTCGATGAGCTTTTGTGAGGCGATGCTCGATGAGGCTGGAGTGGCGGCGACGCCGGGGGTGGATTTTGACCGGGTAGGGGGCAACCGATATGTGCGGTTTTCCTATGCCGGCAAGCAGGAAACGGTTGACGTCGCGCTGGAGCGCATGCGCGCATTCCTGAAGTAAGTCACTGGTACAGAACGAAAAAAGGCGGCCCGCGAAGGCCGCCTTTGTTGTTTCTAGCCTAGGCCGAGGCGGCGCTGCCACCAGCCGGCTTTCTTCTTGGGCTGCTCGGCTGGCTCGCCTTCGGCTTCGGGTCGTGCAGCGCTGCTGGTGACCACAACCCCTTCTTCCGGCAGTTCTTTTTTCACCCGGCGAGTCTTTGGCGCCTCTTCGGCTGGCGCGGCTTCGACAGGTGCAGGTTCCACCGCTGGCGTGGAAGCAGGCTCTTCGACGGGCGCAGCCTGACTCACTTCTGCTGCGGGAATGACCTCAGCAGCCTCGACTTTTGGCTTGCGCGTGCGTGGTTTCCGCTTCGGCTTTTCTTCGACTTGGACCGCGTCTTGCTCCGCTGGTGCTTCGACCGGTGCTGCATCCAGGGGGGCAGATTCGGCTGTCTCGACAACCTTCTTGCGGCGCGTGCGCTTCGGCTTCTCGATGGGTGCCTCTGGCTCCACGGCGGGTTCCTCGGCGACGACCGGCGCTTCCACGGCAGCAGGCTCGGGCGCCGCAGCAATTGCCTCCTGCGCCAGAAGTTCCTCGCCAACAACGTCGGCGGCTTCCGGTGTCAGTTCTTCCTCGCCGGCCGGCAGGGCAGCTTTTTCGACAAAGCCTTCTTCACCCTCGCGACGATTGCGGCGACCGCCACGACGACCGCGCCGGCGGCGCTTGCGACCTTCGGCATCGCCGTTCTCGCCGGTGGGGCGTTCGGACTGCTGCGCGGCCGATTCGCCTTCATCGGCGTCGTCGGCAATTTCAGCGTCTGCTTCGCCTTCGGCCTGCACGGACGGGGCGGCGCGCTGCTGCGGGCGCTCTTCGCCGCGATCGGCTCCGCCACGACGGCGGCGACGGCGGCGGCGGCGGCCATTTTCGCCTTCGCCGTTTTCGGCGGTCGCTGAAGCGGCTGTTTCCTCGACGGCTTCGTCTTCGACTTCATCGGGAATGTCATCGTCGATGTCGTCATCGATGACTGCACTATCGACCCTGACGTGCTCGGTCGCGCGCTGGTCAGCATAGGCCATCACGCGGGCTTCGCCCTTTTCGATGGCAAACTGGTGCCCGGTCAATTTTCCATCCGCCGTGATGGTGATCGACAGGTGATTGCGCAGTTCGAGCGCGGTCAGCGTCTCGCGCTTGAAGTTGAGGATATAGAGCGCGACGTCGACCGGAACGCGAACGTTGATCGACTGGCCCTGGCGGCGCAGCACGTGATCCTCGATGTGGCGCATGATCATCAGCGCCAGCGACTCGGTCGAACGCACCAGCCCGGTGCCATCGCAAATCGGGCACTTATGGGTGGAGCTTTCCACGACGCCGAAGCGAATGCGCTGGCGGCTCATTTCCATCAGGCCGAAGTGCGAAATGCGCCCAACCTGGATACGGGCACGGTCGTCCTTGAGGCAATCCTTGAGCTTGCGCTCGACCGCACGATTACTGCGGTTCTCCATCATGTCGATGAAGTCGATGACGATGAGGCCGGCGAGATCACGCAGGCGCAGCTGGCGGGCAACTTCGTCGGCTGCTTCCAGATTGGTCTGGAGAGCGGTGTCCTCGATATTATGCTCCTTGGTGGAGCGGCCCGAGTTCACGTCGATCGAAACCAGGGCTTCGGTCGGGTTGATGACGATGTAACCGCCGGAGGGCAGGGTGACCGTGGGCGAGAACATCGAATCGAGCTGCTGCTCGATGCCGTACTTGGAGAACAGCGGCTGATCTTCCTTGTAGAGCAGCACGTTCTTGGCGTGGCTCGGCATGATCATGCGCATGAAATCTTTGGCTTCGCGGAAAGCGTCTTCGCCCGCCACGAACACCTCGTCGATCTCCTTGTTGTAGAGATCGCGAATGGTCCGCTTGATCAGCGAGCCTTCCTCATAGACGAGGCATGGCGCCTGGCTCTTGAGGGTGAGCGAACGCACGCTCTCCCATAGGCGCATCAGGTATTCGAAGTCGCGCTTGACCTCGGCCTTGGTGCGCGAAGCGCCAGCCGTGCGCAAGATGACGCCCATGCCCTGTGGCACCTCGAGATCACTGGTGATCTCCTTGAGGCGCTTGCGGTCGGCGGCATTGGTGATCTTGCGCGAAATGCCGCCACCGCGAGCGGTGTTGGGCATCAGGACCGAATAGCGTCCAGCCAGCGAGAGATAGGTGGTGAGAGCCGCGCCCTTGTTGCCGCGCTCTTCCTTGACCACCTGCACCAGCATGACCTGCCGGCGCTTGATGACTTCCTGGATCTTGTAGTGGCGGCGGCTGGGGCTCTGCCGACGCCGTTCGGGCACTTCCTCAAGCGCATCGGCACCACCGATGGATTCGATGGGCTCGGAATTCGCCGGGGCCTGCTCGATGTGGCTGTCGTCGTCGCCTTCGCCGGCCTCGGCTTCCGATTCTGCGCCGGCACCAGCGTCAGCCGCTTCCAGAGCCTCTTCTTCGGCTTCCTCGGCGTGTTCTTCCTCGTGCTCTTCATCGCGCAGCAGGGCTTCGCGGTCGGCTACGGGAATCTGGTAGTAGTCAGGGTGGATTTCGCTGAAAGCCAGAAATCCGTGGCGATTGCCGCCATATTCGACGAATGCGGCCTGCAGTGACGGCTCAACGCGCGTCACCTTGGCGAGGTATATGTTACCCCGCAACTGGCGGCGGGTCGCCGATTCAAAGTCGAACTCCTCGAGCCTGTTACCTGCGGTAACGACGATCCGTGTTTCTTCCGGGTGGATGGCATCCACCAGCATTCTCTTGGTAGCCATAATGAACTCCGCGCGCTCGCGCGCCGACAAGGGGGCGCCGGCAAGCCGGAACCCTCCTGGTGGCGCAGTGCGAGGCGAATGGTTTGAAGGTGATTGCGCGCACAAGCTCTGCCTTTAGCGCGCCGATATGTGTGGTCATGGCCGGAAGATGCAGCATGGCAAAACGGCAATCGTCTTGTTCGATCGCGTCGCGTTCTGTCCGCCTGCGGGCCATATGACCTCTTCCTATTAGGCTGTCTGTATCCGGGGATTGGCAGACAACCGTCCGGCCCAGATGGGGCCGAAATTCCGATTGAGGCGCCGGATTTGCCGCTTCTGGATCGAGCCGCGATGGTTCTTCTAAACCGCGCTGCCCGCCACTTTCTGACACCACTGTCGCAAGCCTTGTGGCTTGGGGAACGGGTCCTTCAGAAAGCGAGCGCCTCCCTTCTAGCGTGTAGGGTTATTGCGACCGAATGGCAACAAGAAAGTCAAAATCCGCGGTTCACAGGCTTTTGCCCCAGCCAATATTGGCCGTGCCCCCAAATCGTCGCATAAGAACCCTCCGGCCGCAGAATCGCCCGATCTCGGGAGCAGATGCAGGCTATATTTTCGCAGGGGCGATCCAGATTTGTTGCGTCACTTCCACAGGCTCATAACCTCGATTGTTGCCGTCACCTTCCTTGTGGCACCTGCTGGCCCTGCTGGGGCGCAGGATGCGGCTCAGGCGGCAGCGCAACTCGCATTGCCCAATGTCATGGACGTTCGCGTGACGGTTACGCCCGAACGGGCGCGACTTGTGGTGGACCTTGCGGCGCGCACCGAGTTTTCATTCGTCTCCATGAGCGGACCTGACCGGCTAGCCGTCGATGTGCGGGCCGCAACCATGTCCGTGCCCGAACCGTCCGGCAAACCGGGCGGCGAGGAGGGGATGATTTCCGAGTATCTGGTGGAGCAAGCCGGGCCGGATCGTGTCCGCACCACGCTTACGCTATCGGCGCCCGCACAGGTACAGCAGGCCTATGTCCTTGCCGCCTTCGAGGATCAGCCGGCGCGCCTCGTGGTGGATATCATTCCTGCCACCGCAGAGGAATTTGCGACTAATGTCGCCAAGGCTCTGGAGGTATCTACCGCCGTCGCTCCGGCAGTCACGGCAAGTTCCACCCCCGCGGGCGGCTCGGAACTCCCCCTTGCCACCAAGCCTCTCGTGGTCCTCGACCCCGGCCACGGGGGCATCGACAGCGGCGCCGAAACCGCGAAAGGCATCAAGGAGAAGGACATCGTTCTGGCCTTCACCCTGCGCCTTCAGGAATTGCTGGTCGACTCCGGCAGATTCGATGTGGCCCTGACCCGGGACGATGACACATTCCTTCGTCTCGAAGAGCGCGTTGCACTCGCCCGCGCCAACAAGGCCGACATCTTTATCTCCATACATGCCGACAGCTTCCAGCAACCCCAAATTCGCGGTGCAAGCGTCTATACCCGCGACGAGAACGCCACGGACGTTCTCGATAAGGTGCTGGCCGACAACGAAAACAAGACCGATGTGATTGCCGGCTTTTCCATGCCCCAGATGGCGCCGCAAGTGGTCGACATCCTGCTCGATCTGATGCGGCGCGAGATGCGTCATCATTCGTTCTCCCTGGCGCAATCCATCGTGCACCAGCTCGAGCCCAGCGTGGAACTGCGACGGTTTCCTGTTCGACAGGCGGATTTCTTCGTGCTGCAGGCGCCCGACGTTCCTTCGGTGCTGGTGGAGCTTGGCTTTTTGTCCAACGCCGATGACATGGCCAATTTGATGCAGGGCGACTGGCAGGACCGCACCGCCGAAGCGCTGGCGCGTGGCATCTCGACCTATTTCGACAGCCTGGAAATGCCGGAATGATGTGACAAATCGATCACTTGGCGCAGCGACCGACTGCGCCGGGTCGCTGTTGCGGTCTTGTGATCTACATTAGTTCTCGCCTCTGGTATGATTCCGGATAAGTCGGACGCGTCGCTCTGCTCCGGGATAACATGCCAGGCGCCTCGACCTCGCGAATGGATGACACGGAGAAACCGAGTATATGCTGCGCTTAGTGGGCTGGCTGTTTGGCTTTGGCATGTTCCTGGCCCTTGGTGCCGTAGGCGCCGCCGCCATTTACCTGACAACCGTCGCGTCCGCCCTGCCTGACTACACCGTTCTCAAGGATTATCAGCCCCCGGTGACCACGCGCGTGCATGCAGCCGATGGAACCCTGCTGGCAGAGTTTGCGCGCGAGCGGCGCCTGTTCCAGCCCATAGAAACCGTACCGCCGCTGCTGGTGCAGGCCTTTCTGTCGGCGGAGGACAAGGATTTCTACAAGCACGGCGGTATTGCCATCGACGGCGTGTTCCGCGCCCTGCGCGACAATGCGCTGGCGCGAATGGACGGCAATTCGGCCATCCAGGGTGGCGGTTCCTCCATTACCCAGCAGGTCGCCAAGAACTTCCTACTGACCTCCGAGCAGACCTGGGACCGCAAGATCCAGGAAGCCTTGCTGGCGATCAGAATCGAATCGACCTTCTCCAAGGACCGGATCCTGGAGCTTTATCTCAACGAGATTTTTCTGGGCCTGAACTCCTATGGGGTGGCGGCGGCGGCATTGAACTATTTCGACAAGGCGCTTTATCAACTCGATCTTGCCGAGGCGGCCTATATAGCGGCGCTGCCAAAGGGCCCCAATAATTACCATCCGTTTCGCCGACCGGAGGCGGCAATCGAGCGCCGGAACTGGGTCATCGACCGGATGGTCGAGAATGGCCATGTGACGCTCGAAGAGGGCGAACTCGCCAAGGAAGAGCCGCTCAATGTTCTGCCGCGCGCCGGCGGCAGCCAGCTCTATTCGGCCGAATATTTCACCGAGGAAGTGCGCCGCGAACTGGCCAAGCTCTACGGCGAGGACCAGCTTTATGGCGGCGGCCTGTCGGTGCGCACGACGCTTGACCCCAAATTGCAGGAACATGCCCGCAAGGCGCTGATGGATGGGCTGATCGCCTATGATCATACCAAGGGCTTCCGCGAACCTGTGGCCAGCATTGAAATCGGCGAGGATTGGGGTCTCGACGTCGCCAAGGTCGTTCCCCTGAGCGACGTGCCGGAATGGCAACTCGCTGTCGTGCTGGAAATCGCCGGCAATGAGGCGCGCATCGGGTTGCGTCCAGATGGCGTCGCTGATGGCGGGGTCGCATCCGATCGTGTTGAGGGGACTTTATCGGGACCTGAAATCAAGTGGGTCTCCAGGAGCTTGAGCGACATCCTTAAAGTTGGAGATGTGGTCTATGTCTCGCCGGTTGTCGGCAAGACCGGCATCTACACCCTGGAACAGGTTCCCGAAATCGAAGGCGCCCTGGTCGCCATGGACCCGCGCACGGGGCGGGTATTGGCCATGGTGGGGGGCTTCTCCTACGCGATGAGCGAATTCAATCGCGCGACCCAGGCCCTGCGCCAGCCGGGCTCCTCGTTCAAGCCGATCGTTTACGCCGCCGCGCTCGACAATGGCTACACGCCGGCATCGGTGGTGCTGGATGCGCCTGTCGAGATCCGCAACAGCGATGGCTCGATCTGGCGGCCCGAGAATTATGCTCAGCAGTTCTATGGTCCACAAACCCTGCGGCGCGGCATCGAGCGCAGCCGGAACGTGATGACGGTGCGCCTGGCCAAGGACATAGGCATGCCGCTGGTCGCCGAGTACGCACGGCTTTTCGGCGTCTATGATTCGATGCAGCCCGTGCTGGCCATGGCCCTGGGTGCCGGCGAAACGACCGATATGCGGATGACTGCGGCCTATGCGACCATTGCCAATGGCGGCCGCAAGATCGTCCCGACGCTGATCGACCGGGTGCAGGACCGCTATGGGGTGACCGTCTACAAGCATGACCAACGGCTGTGCCGGGGATGCGAAGCCACGGCGTGGGAAGGGCAGGGTGAACCGACCATCATCGATAACCGCGAACAGGTACTCGATCCGATGACGGCCTATCAGATCACTTCGATGATGGAAGGTGTGGTCCTGCGGGGCACGGGGACGGCGGCAAAGGTCCTTAACCGCCCGGTGGCCGGCAAGACCGGCACCACCAATGACTACAAGGACGCCTGGTTCGTGGGTTTCACGCCCGAACTGGCCGTGGGGGTTTATGTCGGGTACGACCAGCCGCGCTCCATGGGTAGCGCCGTTACGGGCGGGTCTTTCGCCGTACCGATCTTTACCGATTTCATGCAGAAGGCGCTGGCGGGAAAGCCTGCAACGCCATTCCCCAAGCCCTCGGGGATGACGACGGCCTGGATCAACCCCAATTCCGGCGTGGAGGCTTTTGATGGCGAGGCGGCGATCGAGGAGGCGTTCAAGCCTGGAACCGGACCCAATTTGATGACCTCGGTCATCGGGCTGGACAACAACACCTTCAATGAAATCCAGCGCCAGCAGCAGATGCAGCAGCAATATGGCAGCGCCTTCGAAACCGCGCCGCAGCCAGCGCCGGATACGGGCTATGTCGACCCGACGGCCCGCATCAACGGAACCTATTACGAAAACGACCGCGGCAGCTTGTTCTAGGTGGTGGAGTTTATCGCGTACCCCGATGCACGTTTGCGGCTGAAGGCGCAGCCGCGCCCGGTTGATGCACCTATGCTGGCCGCCGGAGAACAATTGCTGGCCGCGGCCCGGGAAGCGCAGGCTTTCGGTCTGGCGACCGCGCATTTAGGCCACAATGAACCCGTCATAGTGGTCAGCGTCGCCGCAGATGGCGCGAGCAGGGATCATCGATTGTTCTTCAATCCCGAAATCGTCGAGCGTGCGGGGGAAGGTGCAGCGGGGCCGGAAGGGTCGGTTTCCATGCCGGGCACCGAAGTGGAAATCGAACGCGCTGTCTGGGTCGGAATGAGCTATGACGATGCCAGCGGCACCCGCCAGACTGCGCGCTTCGAGAACTTCGTGGCGCGCGTCATTCAGCACGAGATCGATCAGATGAACGGAATCTTTTTCCTGGAGCGGCTGTCGAGGTTGAAACGCGACATTGCAATACGCAAGTTTGCCAAGTTACGTGCCCGATGAACAACAGGCCGTCGCGCCTCGATGCGCGGCAGCGTTTACCGATAACAAACCACCAATTGGGGTGACGACCATGAAGCCAGCCAAACTTGCCCTTGCGGGTATCCTGACCGCCCTGGTGGCGCTGCCCACGCCGGCCTGGGCAATTTTCTGCGCCAATGAAGGCCCCACCGCACCCAAGACTTTCGTGGACGATGGTGGTGGCCGGAGCAGGCTGCAGATCGACACCGAACTGCAGGACCGGATGGACACGCGGCGCCTACGCGAAATCGGGGTCGAAGCCCAATCGGTCGAGCGCTGGAACGGCTGCATGCGCGCATTCGTCAAAACGCCCGATGGCCGGAACATCATGGAATTCTATGATCCGGTAACCCTGCGCAAGTTGCAGTAATCGGCTCGGACGGTTGATCCTTCCGGCCCCCTCCGCTACATGGGGGCCGGAATAAAAGGAACTCAACATGCGTGCGGAAATCGAAAAGACCGTCGCCGAAATCGAGCAGGTTCTGACCCTGCTGAGGAGGCATCTTTGACTGGGATACTGCAGAAGTTCGCCTCGACGCGCTGACGGCGCAAACCGAATCTCCCGAATTCTGGAATGACCCCGAAAAAGCTCGCGTCGTCATGCGCGAGCGCGATGAGCTCGACGCTGCCGTCAAGGCAATGCGTGAGCTCGAAGCCGGCATTCGCGACAACGTCGAACTCATCGAGATGGGCGAAGCGGAAGGGGATGCCGAGGTCGTCAAGGACGCCGAGGCCAGCCTGATTGCACTCAAGCAGGACGCCCGCCGACGCCAGATCGAAACGCTGCTGTCCGGCGAAGTCGATAGCAACGACGCCTACGTCGAAATCCACTCCGGTGCCGGTGGCACCGAAAGCCAGGATTGGGCGAACATGCTCCTGCGCATGTACACCCGATGGGCTGAACGGCGCAAAATGAAGGTCGAAGTGCTTGAAATGCACGACGGTGAAGAAGCCGGCATCAAGTCCGCGACCATCAAGGTGTCGGGCCATAATGCCTATGGCTGGCTCAAGACCGAGAGCGGCGTGCATCGCCTCGTGCGCATCAGCCCCTACGACTCCGCCGCCCGCCGCCACACCAGCTTTTCCAGCTGCTGGGTCTATCCGGTGGTCGATGACAGTATCGACATCGAGATCCGGGAAGCCGACCTCAAGGTCGACACTTACCGCGCATCCGGCGCCGGTGGGCAGCACGTCAACACCACCGATTCGGCTATTCGCATCACCCACGTGCCATCCGGCATCATCGTGGCCTGCCAGCAGGAGCGCAGCCAGCACAAGAACCGTGCGACGGCGATGGCGATGCTGAAGTCACGGCTTTACGAGGCGGAACTGCAGAAGCGGGAAGAAGCCGCCAATGCGCAGGCTGCCAGCAAGACCGATATCGGCTGGGGGCACCAGATCCGCTCCTACGTCTTGCAGCCCTACCAGATGGTCAAGGATCTGCGCACCAGCGTCGAAAGCGGCCAGCCTTCGGTAATCCTGGACGGCGATCTGGACGAGTTCATGGAAGCGGCCCTGGCGCAGCGCGTGGGCGTTGCAACCGATGTCGCGGCCGAAGGCTAGTAGTTTGCGCCCTCTACGGAGGGCGCATTCTTAGCTGCGCAGTTCGATCAGACGCTTGCCCGCTTCAAGGAATGCCTTGGGATTGACGGCACTATCTGCTTTCCGCACCTCGAAATGCAGATGCGGCCCGGTGGAGCGACCCGTCGACCCTACTTTCGCGATTGGCGTGCCGGTATTGACCGCCTGACCTTTTTTGCTGAGGAACCCGGACAAATGTCCGTAGCGGGTGACCAGGCCATTGGCGTGAGTCACCTCCACCACCTTGCCATAGCCGGACTTGGTGCCCACGAAACTGACCACGCCCCGGCCAGCGCTGAGAACTGTCGTGCCGGTGGGCGCTGCGAAATCGAGGCCGGAGTGAAAGGCACGCGATCCACTGAACGGGTCGGAGCGATTCCCGAAACTGGAGCTTTGCCGGAAACTGCCGCTAATGGGCATATGCACCGGAGCAGCGTCGCTGGTTTCCCTTGCAGCTTTGTAGCGCAGCAATGCGGCCATGACGTCGTTGGCATCGTTGATCATCGGCGATGTGTGGGTCTCGCCAATGGCGGGCAGCAGAGGACCGCCCATTGCGTCTTCCGGCTCAGGCAGTGCCACCTGGATGCCGAGATGCGATAACTCGGCGACAATGCTGTTGGTGCGGGTGACCGCCGTTTCGGCGATCGAAGTCATGGCGAACTGGGTTTCGTCCATCATCTGTGACACAGCGGAAACGGTGGCATCGATTTCCGGATTGCCAGTCATCGCGTTGGTTGCAGCGAGATCGTCCGCGGGGCTTTCCGGCAATACGGCCGCCGTGATGCCAAGCTCGTCTGCCTTGTTGACCAGCACCTTGACCAATTGATGCTGCTCGAGCAGCACTTCCTGCTGCTGGGCCAGTTCCTGCAATTGCAAATTGATGTCGCCGCTTTGCGCATAGCTGCGCGACTGAAGGCGATCTACCTCGACCCGCAACTGCGCGATGCGATCCTCATAGGCTTCCACGATCTGTTCGGTACTGCCGTCCAGCAGCTTGGCGATGTCTGGCGAGAGCAGCACTGCCGTACCCAGGAAGGCGTTTCCGGCGAGGAGCACCGTGAACATGCCGTAGAAAAGGGCGGGGCAAATGCCTTGGCGGTTCACAAGAGTCGTATGGCTCGACCTGTCCCTGGTTCGACCAAAACTGGCTTGGTTTCGCACGCGCCCAACTCCACGACACCGCAATACATGGTGACCAGAGTATGACCGGGCATGGTTAACAAAGCTTCGAAGGACGCCAGGGAAACCGCTCGCCTTTGCTTCAGAATGAGCAGAGTTCCAAATAATTAGCGCGAACTCTGCTCGCCTAGTCTGATTTGCGCTGTGCTACATGCTGGGTAAGCGCATCGAGCATCTTCTCGGCGTGGCCAACTATGCGGGTCGCTCGCACAATTCGCGCCACCGTGCCCTCCGCATCGATGATGAAGGAAGTTCGGATCAGGCCCAAGAATTCCCGGCCGTAGAGCTTCTTCAACTGCCAAAGACCGAAAAGCTCGATGGCAACATGGTCCGGATCTGACGCGAGTGGAACCTGCAAATTGTATTTGCGGCGGAACTTGGTGTGGCTCTCGATCGTGTCCGGCGAAATGCCGACGAGCCGAGCCCCGAGATTCTCGAATGCGGCTTTTCGTTCGGAAAATTCCTGGTTCTCGTTGGTGCAACCACCAGTGTCATCTTGAGGGTAGAAATACAGCACCACTGGCCGGCCGCGTTGCTCGCCCAGGGTGAAGCTCGTGCCATCGTCCAGAGCCAGGGTAAAATCGGGAGCGGGATCGCCCTCTTTCAATGCTGGCATAAGCCTACTCCGGTTCTAGCTGTGTACCCACGATTATGTGGGTGTCGATGCCATATTCCAGCCGGTATCATCGGGCAAGTGACCGCCTTCTGCGGTTGATTCTTTGGGCTGCCAGCAGAGTTCGGCAGATCCTCTTTTTGGAAGCAAGTGACCGCGCCAACCGCTCCCGCAGACATTACCGTAGCACCGTGTGCCAAGCGCAAGCGGTCTCCTGCGCGGCACGCGGCCAAGGTGGCCGTGTGGGTTTTGGGCATTCCCGCCACGCTGCTTCTCCTGCTCTACGCCGTCCTGCTTTTTACGCCGGTGCAGCTTCCCTTCGGCAGCGATGCCGCGGAAGCGCTGGCCAGATCGACATTGCCCCCGACCAGCGAACTCGAACTGGGCGACATGGCCCTCGCGCTGGAAAACAACGTCTGGCCCGTTATACGCTTCTCGCCGGTCACCATAAACGACAGCAAGACCGGCGCGCGCATTGCAGTGGACGCGCTGGAGATCGGATTCTCGCCGGTTCGTGCCCTGGTCGGGCAGCCAGGCGCCACAGTATCGGTGGTCGGGCCGCACTTGCAGGTGGTTCAGGACTTGTTCGGTCCGCGGCCTGCCAGCTTCGAGATGCTGGAGGACCCGGAAGGCGGCCTGCCCACAGTTCGCGTGCAAGAGGGGGAAGACGCCTTTCCTACAGTGGGCATTTCGCCCACCGGTATTGACCTCAGTGGCTCTACGCAGCCAGTGCCGATGCGTTCTGATAATGATTGGCTGATCTTCAACCTGGAAGGCAGCGAGAAGGGCATTGCGGACATCGTCAACCAATCGGTCCAGGGCCGCTTCTCAAGGCTCAAGGTCAGGGACGGCACAGTCGACATGATCGATGCCGTTTACGGCTTGTACAGGCGCTTCGACAACATCGACCTGGACATCGCTCCTTCGGCGAATGGCCGCAACACCAGCGGCAATTTTTCCGCCAGGCTCGGCGGGAGAACCATGACCGGCACCTTGTCGCGAACGGTGGACGAGCAGGGTGCGACGCGCCTGGAAACCGACGTCATCAACATCGATTTCGCGGCCTTTCTGCCGTTTATCGACGATCCCACCAGCATGGCGGCAATGCGCGGAGCCGGGGCGCTGTCGATCGATGTCAATTTCGACAAGCCCGCAGGCAAACTGACCGGTGGCCTGTTCAAGGTGGATCTGACCGGGCTCGATTTGCGCGTGGAGGAAAACTATTTCCCCATCGCCAGCTCGATCATGAACATCAGGTGGACCCCCAGCAACGGCCACTTCACCCTTGAGGAGAGCGCGCTTCAGATCGGGCAAAGTTCGGCAAAAATCGCGGGTACTTTCGCGTTGGGGTTGGACCCGACGTTCGGCCCGACCATCGGCATGTCCATCAAGGCCCGCGACGTTTTCCTGCACCCCAATGATCTGCCTGCGCCAGCGGCGCCATTCGACAGCATGGAGTTCTCCGGCTGGTCGGCGCCGCTTTATGGCGCGCTTGGTGTTGATCGTTTCATCGCGCGCAAAGGCGCCGCAGTGGTGGAGACCACGGGACGCATAGACATGCTGCGGGAAGGTCTTGGTGTCGAAATGAGCGTGGCGGGGCAGGGTGTCTCCGCCGATGATATGAAGCGCCTCTGGCCCTATGTGGTTGGCGAGGACAGTCGCGACTGGTTTGTGGCCAACATCACCGAGGGCACTGTCGTGCGCTCGCGCATGAATTTCCGGTTCCCTGTTGGCTCGCTTGCTTTGGGCGAGGAGGACAAAGAGATTCCCGACGGCGCCATGCAGATCGAGATGGTGGGAGCCAATGTTTCGGTCAAGCCGATGCCGCAGATGGACCCCATCGCGATAGATGGCGAAACGCGATTGCAGGTCGATGATACCGAGTTGACTGTTTCGGCGGGCGGTGGTCGCCTGCAGACGGCGGCGGGTGAGGTCACTGTTACCAATCCGGCGTTCATCATGGACTATTCCTCTGCGTCCAACAACATAATCGAGCTATCGGGCGACGTTGCAGCGCCTATCCCGGCAATGCTGGCCCTTGCGCGCGCACATCAGCCGGCGGTCCTAGAAAATTCCGACCTGCCGGTGAAACTGGACGCACTGAGCGGGAAACTGGATGCGGGGCTTGTTGCCACCATCCTTCTCGCCGACGAAGCGAGCGGCCGGCCGCTGGATTTCGACTATGTCCTCAATGGCACGGTCGCCGATTTCGGCAGCACCGAGCCCATCAAGGATCGCACCATCGACAATGGCCAATTGGCCTTCAGCGCATCGCAGGATGGCTATCAGCTCGGCGGCACGGCTGAAATCGACGGCATGGCAGCCGAGGTGGAAATCTCCGGCACGCCCACTTCGGCGCCGCAGTTCAAGCTGGCCTCCACCATCGACGTTGCCGACCTCACCAAGATGGGCTTTGACGCCTCGGCGTTCCTGGCTGGCAAAATCCGCTTCGTCGCCCAGCCCATGGCGGACGGCGCTATCCAGATGGCTGTCGATCTGCACGATGCTGCCGTAACACTCAGGGATATCGGCATCACCAAGGCCGCTGGCCGGCCAGGCACCGTCAGCGCGACCATACGTCAGGTGGGGAGCGTCACCGATCTCGACGCCATTGAACTCGCCTTCGGCACGGTGACGGCCAAAGGCGATCTGACCTTCGACGCGGAAAAGGGGCTGCAATCGGCCACGTTCAACCAGTTCGGCCTGAGCAATGGTGACAGCGCCCAGCTTTCTGTCGCGCCGATCGATGGCGGTTATGCCATAGAAGTCCGCGGCGCCCAGATCGATCTCAAGCCCATGCTGCGCAGGTTCTTTGGGCTCGGCGAAGGCTCGGGGGGCGTGCAGGCCACCCAGGTCGACCAGACCTTGTCGCTCGATGTCCAGCTCGACCGTGCCCTTGGCCACTACGCGACGACGGCGTTCAACCTGGACCTCGATATGCTGCTGCGCGGCAGCGATATGCGGCGCGCCAACCTCACAGCGCAGTTCAGCGACGGCAACGCCGTTTCCATCACCACCAATCCTGCACCTCGCGGGCGCACATTGAGCGTTGCCTTCAACGACGCCGGGACGATCCTGCGGCTGCTGGGGGTCTATTCCCAATTGGCCGGCGGCAGCGGCAGTCTGGTGCTGACCACCGACCGCGATGCCGAAGCGGAAGCCGGCCGGCTGCTGATGCGGGACTTTGCCATCGTCGATGAGGCCAATGTCGCGCAGGTGCTCGGCAATCATTCGGATTCCCGCACCGCCATTGCCGCCCGGAACCGGCTCGATTTCGATGTCGCGCAGGTAGATTTCCTGCGCCGCTCCGACCGGGTGGAAGTCAGCAATGCCATGCTGACCGGTGGCACGGTGGGCGGCACGATGCGGGGTTTCATCTACACCGACAGGCGCCAGTATGACCTCACCGGCACTTATGTGCCGCTGTTTGGCCTCAACAGCGCCTTTCAGAAAATTCCTCTCCTTGGGCCCCTGTTGGGCGGGCGCGACGGGGAGGGGCTGGTAGGCGTGACCTTTGCCGTGCAGGGGCCCCTCAACAATCCGCAATTCCTGATCAACCCGCTGTCCGCGCTGGTTCCCGGCGCTTTCCGTGAGCTCTTCGAGTTCCGCGCCAAGGAACAACCGCCGGCCGAGTAGCGGGTACAGGTTGAATTTTGCGGTCGTGCGGTGCAAACCAGCATCAAACCAATTTATGCGGACAGCGTCGTGACCACTCCCAAATCGCCCCAGGACTGCCAGACCAAAGATGATGTACGCGCCGAGATCGATCGGGTCGACCAGGCGCTTCTGAGCCTTTTTGCGGAACGGCACCGCTACGTGACCCGCATGGCAGAGATCAAGACCGATCCCCATGAAGCACGGGACCCGGCGCGCATCGAATCCGTCATCGCCAAGGTACGTGATCGCAGTTTGGCTCTTGATCTCGATGAAGATCAGGCCGAACTTGTGTGGCGGACCCTGATCGATTGGAACATCAACTACGAGAAGGGCATCATCGCCGCGCGACGCCGCGGCTGACGGCCAGCTGGATGACAGCTTGGCCTAGCGATGTGGAGGCCAAAATGCCAGTCATTACCATACGCAAGGCCGAGCCCGCAGATGCCCCGCGTCTCTCGGAAATCGCTTATGATGCCTGGGAAGCCGGCATCTTCCCGCTGCTCAGCGAGCAGCCTGGTATGCGCGAGGCCGAGCGCCGCCGCCTGAGGGAGGCGGTGGCCGAGCAACTCGGGCAAACCATCGTCGCGGTGATCGATGATGTCCCGGTGGGCTGGTGCTCGCGGGCCCGGCGCCGGGCCTATATTCCCTACCTCTTTGTTATGCCCGAACTACAGGGACATGGCCTCGGCTCGATCCTGCTGCGGCGCATGGAGTCGATGCTGGAGCTGGAGGGAGCGGAACGGGTCCACCTCGAAACGCCAGCCGACAATGTCCGCGCCGTGCGGTTCTACGAACGGCAGGGCTATCGCATACTGGCGCTGCGCCCGGACGGGAGGGCGGTTCACTCGCCCTTCATGAGCGTGCATCTGGAAAAGCGCCTGCGGCCTTTTGACGGCGATATCGACGACGAGGATTAGTGGTCCATCCTCCGATGGACGAAAGAGCCGTTGCATCGACACGCTGGGGTAAGTAAGCACTTACACAGCTTCGCCTTGCCTTTCAGGACGTTCAATTGACCCTTATCGATACGCGCACGCCAAATCCCAAGAGCTTCATCTCTGGTTCCACCGGTGACTGGGAAGTCATCATCGGCATGGAAGTGCACGCTCAGGTCACATCCGAAAGCAAGCTGTTCTCCGGCTCCTCCACCGCGTTCGGCAACCCGCCCAATTCCAACGTTTCGTTCGTCGATGCGGCCATGCCCGGCATGCTGCCGACCATCAACGAGGAATGCGTTCGCCAGGCCGTGCGCACCGGGCTGGGGCTCAAGGCTGCCATCAACAAGCGCAGCGTGTTCGACCGGAAGAACTATTTCTATCCCGACCTGCCGCAGGGCTATCAGATTTCCCAGTTCAAGGACCCGATCGTGGGCGAGGGCGTGGTCTATCTCGACATGCCCGAGGGTCAGATCGAGATCGGCATCGAGCGGCTGCACCTGGAACAGGACGCGGGCAAGTCCATCCACGACCAGCATCCAAACATGAGCTTCGTGGACCTCAACCGGTCGGGCGTCGCGCTGATGGAAATCGTCAGCAAGCCGGATTTGCGTTCGTCTGAGGAAGCCAAGGAATACCTCGCCAAACTGCGCTCGATCCTTCGCTATCTCGGCACCTGCGACGGCAATATGGAGCAGGGCTCCATGCGGGCCGACGTGAACGTGTCGGTGCGGCGGCTTGGCGGCGAGTTCGGCACCCGCTGCGAAATCAAGAACGTCAACTCGATCCGGTTTGCTGGTCAGGCTATCGAATACGAGGCGCGCCGCCAGATCGATATTCTGGAAGGTGGCGGCAAGATCGATCAGGAAACTCGCCTGTTCGATCCCAAGCTGGGTGAAACCCGCTCCATGCGCTCCAAGGAAGAAGCACATGACTATCGCTACTTCCCCGACCCGGATTTGCTGCCGCTGGAGTTCGATGACGCCTTCGTTTCGGCGCTGGCCGAGAATCTTCCTGAACTGCCTGACGAGAAGAAGGCGCGGTTCATTTCAGATTTCGGCGTGACGCCCTACGACGCGATGGTGCTGACGCTCGATCGCGAAACGGCAGACTATTTCGAATCCGTGGTAGCGTTTGGCGGCACCAAGCGGGACGGCAAGGCTGTGGCGAACATGCTCAACGCCGACGTTGCCGCCTATGCCAACAGCCAGGGCCTGGCGGTGTGGGAAACACACCTGAAGCCCGGGCAGATTGCCGGCATTGTGGACCTGATTGCAGCTGGGACCATCTCCAGCAAGATTGCCAAGGATTTGCTGCAGGTCATCATCGCGGAAGAACCCGAAGGCGAGCCCGCTGAAATCGTGGAGCGTCGCGGCATGAAGCAGGTGACGGATATGAACGCGATCGAAAAGATCGTGGACGATATCATCGCCGCCAATCCCGACCAGGTCGCCAAAGTGCTCGCCAAGCCGACCATGATCGGCTGGTTCGTCGGCCAGGCCATGAAGGCCTCGGGTGGCAAGGCCAATCCGCAGGCGCTCAACGACCTGATGAAAAAGAAGCTCGGCCTCGAGTAAGGGAGAGGCATGCCGCCCAGCTAGATCGGCTTGCCCACTGTCATTGCGCTCCGGAAGTCCAGATCCTCATCGAGGAATGCGGCTTCGGGCGTTGCGCCCGTCGCGTCGTAGAACCGGCTCATGAAACACCGGAGCGAAGCGCAAAGCGCGATGTCGGATATTTCGATGTCGGTGAAGCCGTGCCCTCGCAGCGTCTCAATATCTGCGCCCGTGATCCGTGAAGCGTTTCTGGCGACCTGCTCGGCATAGGCGAGCATGGCGATCTCCTTCTCGCTTAGTCCCGCAGTGCGATAATCCCGCTGTATGGCGAGCACCTTGGCTTTGGATCCAAGATCCTCCACCAGCGCTTGGGCATAGACATGGCTGCAATAGGTCGAAGGCACCTGCTTGGCAGCGACAAAGGTGATGAGCCGCCATTCATGCGCACCCAGCGAGAAGTTCGCTTTCACGCCGGCAAGGAAATGTTCAAACAGCGGCAGCAGATCCGGCCGAGTTGTCCAGCACGCCGTAGCTTCCATCAGGAAACCGCGTTCGGCGATTTCCTCGTTGTAGATTGCGGCAATTTCTCCAGTCGCATCTTCCGGCGCAATGGTTTGAAGAAACATCGAAGCCTCCCATGTCGGGGTAGGCTATCAAAATACTGTGGAGCCGGAAATTAGCCCTCAGGAGCGTAGGGGTTGACCGAGGTCGGGTGCCGGTTGCCCAGGCGTGGGGTCCTCCACAGGCTCCGGCACGTCCGGGAACTCGTCTGGTCCTGGTGGCCTCGGATTGATCGGCTCTGGCTGGTCAGGCGTCGGCTGCGGAATGATTTCGGGCGCGGGACGCGGATCGATTTCTGGCATCTGGGTCATGGCTGCTCCTCCCCCACGCAAACGGGGGAAGGCGACGAGCCGTTCCATTCAGGCGGCGGCGCCTCTCCAGAGCTTGCCAATGCGCCCATCGATCAGCATCAAGCCAGCAAAGATCACCAGCATGCCGAGGATCTGGATCGGCAGCACAGTCTCGCCGAGTAGCGTGACACCCAGGATGATCGCCGAGACAGGAGCGATGAACGTCGTGGTTGCGAAGTTGGTAGCGCCTACGCGCGGCAATATCCGGTACATGATCTGGAAGGTGAAAGCCGTCGAGACCAGCCCGATTGCTGCCGCCGCAAGCCAGGTTTCTCCGCGCACCATTACGGGAGCTCCTTCGACCAAAAATGCAATAGGGACCGACACCACCGCGGCGCCGGTCAGCGCGATGGAAGCCAATGCGGTCGGCTCCACGGCCTTGAAGCTTCGCGTGATGTTGAGCGAAAGCGCGTAGCACAGTGTTGCGAGGAGGCACGCACCTACGGCCCAAAGTTGCGACTGTCCGCCCGAGGCAAGTGCCGGGGAGGCGAGGATCGCCGCGCCAGCGAAGCCCAGGACCACCCCCGCACTTTTGGTGCGACTGGCCTTTTCGCCGCCAATCCAGAAATGGCTGACGATCACCGTCATAATGGGAGTTAGTGCATTGACGATGGCGGCAACACCACTCGCAAGATTGGCCTGCGCCAGTGGAAACAGGGCAAAGGGAATGGCATAGGCAAGGATGCCGAGCGCGCCCAGCTTGACCCACAGAACTGGATCACGCGGGATGGGTTTGCGCAGGGCGATCATCACCGCCCAGCAGCCCAGCGCGCCGATGGCGACCCGGAACGAGGTTACCCAAAGCGGCCCGATCTCGCGAATCAGCACCGCATTGAAAATAAACGAGCAGCCCCAAATGGCGCCGAGAAATATGATCCAAAACCAATCGCGCCGGTCCATTTGTGCCTCCAAAGAGGGGGCACCATATGCCTGTGTCGCGGCGGGGTCGAACCGATTTTGACGATGAGAGCTATCAATACCGGTGATGCGAACCTGAGAGCCTGGCGGCTAGTATCGCAGCGCCACCAATTGCCCACTGGACCATTCGATCTGTCCGGCCAGATCGAGCTCCAGCAGAAGCATCTGCATGCTCGAGGCAGTAAGGCCGGACTGCCGCACGAGTTCGTCCACCTCCACCGGCGTGGCGCTCAGCGCTGACAGCAGCCGTGACTTGTCGTCATCATTTATGGAGACTTCGGGAGTGAGGTCGGGCTCCCAATCACGATCAAACAGGGCGCTTCGGGAAGGGTCGGCGCTGCCGAGTGTTTCCACGATGTCCTCGACGCCGGTAATCAGCTTGGCTCCCTGCTGGATCAGCAGATTGCCACCTTCCGCCCGCGGATCGAGCGGTGAGCCGGGCACCGCGAAAACATCGCGATTCTGCTCCAGCGCCAGACGTGCCGTGATCAACGAGCCGGACCGCTTGGCTGCTTCCACCACGACAATGCCCAGTGAAAGGCCAGACACCAGCCGGTTGCGCCGGGGGAAGTCCCGAGCGCGCGGTTCCCAGCCTAGCGGCATTTCAGTCAGCAAGGCGCCGCCGCTATCCAGAATGTCGTGTGCCAGCGGAATATTTTCGTCAGGGTAGATCTTGTCGAACCCGCCTGCGAGAACAGCAATCGTTCCGGTGGCGAGACTCGCCCGATGCGCCGCTGTGTCGATGCCGCGGGCAAGGCCCGAGACGACCGTGTAACCGCGTTCGCCCAGCCCACTTGCGAGCATGCGCGTCATCTTGATTCCGGCGGAAGACGCGTTGCGCGCGCCGACGATGCCGACGCTACGTTGCCAGTCGAGGTTCTCACCGCCAGCCATGGTGATGATCGGCGGAGCGGCGGGGATGTATTTCAGCAGGTTGGGATAGTCCGGTTCACCGCTTGCCACGAGGCGGGCGCCATAACGAACGAGGCCCGCAATCTCGTCTTCTGCCGCAGACTGGCTGGCGATGCGCAGTGGCTTGCCCGTACGCTTGAGCAGGTCGGGCAGGGCATCCAGCGCTGCCTCGGCCGATTCGAAGCGATTGAGCAATTGCCGGAAGGTGGCGGGCCCAACATTGTCCGAGCGGATGAGGCGCAGCCAGGCTACGCGCTCTGCTGGCGACAAATGCTCACCCTCAACCCAGCGCGCCAAAGCCTATGAAGCTTTCTTGCCGGAGCCGATCTTTGGCTCCGTGCCGGCCAGAAGCCGGGCGATATTGCTGCGGTGCTGGAAGAATACGAGGATGGCGAGCACGGATACAGCAGCCGCCAGCCATTCATCAACGACTACATAGGCAAAGATCGGTGCCGTCGCAGCAGCGGTCAACGCGGCCAGTGAAGACATCTTTCGCGTAAGGGCGATCAACAGCCAGACAGCGCAGAAGATCAGGGCGACCGGCCAGCTCAGCGCCAGCAGCGCGCCGATCATTACCGCAACGCCCTTGCCGCCCTTGAAATTGAGCCAGACGGGGAAGCAGTGACCAAGAAATGCTGCAATCGCCGCCAGGTAGAGGGGCAGGGCGGCAACGCCTCCAACGGGTATGTTCGGATCGTTCAGCAAGGTCCGCGCCACCAGCACGGCAATTGCTGCCTTGCCCGCATCAAGCACCAGAGTTGCAGCGGCAAGGCCCTTGTTGCCCGTCCTCAGCACATTGGTCGCGCCGATATTGCCCGATCCCACTGCGCGGATATCGCCAAGACCGGCAGCGCGCGTCAGCAGCAGGCCGAAGGGAATGGACCCGAACAGATATGCCATCAGCACGGTTATGATCAGGCCGGGAACGAGCGAGCCGCCCAGCAACCAGGGCGCAAACATCGACGCAAGCGAATCACTCATGGCCCTGGTTCTCCTCGGCATGGGTGTGAACGGTTTCGCCGCCCACTATTGTTCGCATCACCTTGCCAGCAAGCCGCGCGCCTTCAAAGCTCGTATTGCGTGACCGGGAGCGGATTTCCCACTCGCTGACGTGCCACGGATAGTCCAGATCGAACAGGATCAGGTCGGCGGGTGCGCCTTGCGCGATTCGGCCAGATGGCAGGCCCAGGATCTCGGCGGGCCGGCTGGTCATTGCCCGCAAGACGGTGAGGATATCCACATCGCCCGAATGAACCAGCCGCAGCGCGGCGGCGAGCAGGGTTTCCAGTCCGATCGCGCCGTCGGATGCTTCGGCGAACGGCTGGCGCTTGACCTCGGTGTCCTGCGGATCATGGTCGGAATGGATGGTGTCGATCGTGCCGTTGCGCAGTCCTTCGATGACGGCCTGACGCTCATATTCCGATCGTAGCGGCGTCGATAGTTTGAAGAAGGTGCGATAGCGGCCGATGTCGTTCTCGTTCAGCGCCAGGTTGTTGATCGACACACCAGCGGTGACGTTGCGGTTGCGCTTCTTGGCTGCGGCGAGGAGTTCGATGGAGGCTTCACAGGATATCTGCGCCGCGTGATACTTGACCCCGGTGAGCGCCGCCAGTTGCAGGTCCCGCGCCAGCGGAATGGTCTCGGCTTCGCGCGGAATGCCTTTGAGCCCAAGGATCGTTGCGAATAGCCCCTCGTTCATTACTCCGTCGCCGGTCAGGCTCTTGTCCGACAGGTGGTGCATGACGGTGAGGCCGTAATTGGCCGCGTAGCTCATCACCGCACGCAGCATGGAGCTGGACTGGATCGACTGCCGGCCATCGGTGAGGCAAACGGCACCGGCCTCCTGCAACAGGCCGAACTCGGTCATTTCCTGGCCGCCCAGCCCTTTGGTCATCGCCGCCGCGGGGAGGACATTGACCTTGCTGGTCGCCTTGGCGCGGCGGATCAGGAAATCCACCAGTGCGCCGTCGTCCACCACCGGCGTCGTGTCGGGCATCATCACAAAGCTCGTGACGCCGCCGGTTGCCGCCGCGTCGCTGGCCGATTGCAGCGACTCGCGATATTCCTTGCCGGGCTCGCCGGTGAATACGCGCATGTCGATCAGGCCGGGCGCGAGAATCAGCCCCTTGGCATCGACGACCTCGGCGCCCTCGGGAACGCCAATCGGTGCGCCAAACGCTACCTCGGCGATCACGCCGTCTACCACCAGCACGGCGCCGGGCGCATCCTTGCCGGAAGCTGGATCGACGATCCGGGCATTCTCGATCAGCAGCGGCCGGCTCATGAGGCGTCTCCCGAAACCAGCGCATCAAGCACCGCCATGCGCACGGCAACGCCCATCTCGACCTGATCGGTGATCACCGAGGCGGGGCCGTCAGCGATAGCGGGATCGATCTCGACGCCCCGATTCATAGGACCCGGGTGCATAACGATAGCGTCCGGTTTGGCATAGGCCAGCTTTTCGGCGTCGAGGCCATAGAAGCGGTAATATTCGCGCACGGACGGGATCATCTTGCCGTTGGCCCGCTCGTGCTGCAGCCGCAGCATCATCACCACGTCAACGTCCTTGAGGCCCGTTCGCATGTCGGTGAAGACTTCGGTCGCGAGGTGCTCGATGCCGGCGGGAAGCAGATTACGGGGCGCGATGACGCGCGTGCGCACATTCAAGGCGCCCAGCAACAGCAAATTGGAGCGCACCACCCGCGAATTGGCGATGTCTCCGCAAATGGCGACGGTCAGGCCTGAGATGCGGCCCTTGTGGTTGCGGATGGTCAGGGCGTCGAGCAGCGCCTGCGTTGGATGCTCATGCGCACCGTCGCCGGCATTGATCACCGAGCAGCCGACCTTCTGGCTCAACAGTTCCACCGCGCCTGCCGCCGAATGGCGCACCACGATGACATCGGGGCGCATGGCATTGAGCGTTGCCGCCGTGTCGATCAGCGTCTCGCCCTTGCTGACGGAGCTGGTCTTGACCGACATGTTCATGACCAGCGCGCCAAGCCGCTTGCCGGCGATCTCGAATGATCCCTGCGTGCGCGTGGAGGATTCGAAGAACAGGTTGATCTGCGTCTTACCCGAAAGGGTAGGGTGCGACTTGCGCTCCTGCCGGCTGACGGGAACCATTCGCTCTGCCCGGTCCAACAGGTCGATGATCTCGTGCTGCTTCAGATCAGCAATGGAGAGCAGATGCTTCTGATTGAAGGGTGGAAAATCGCCGGATGAACCGGCAGGCGTGGTTGAGGCTGTCGCCGCGCGTGTGTGGGCCATGCGCTCCCGTCCCTGACGTTTGCTGCGGTCTATCGGAGCACCCGGCGCTATTCAACAATTTGTTGAATTATCCCCTGCGTAACCGGTCCAGCGCACCCTGCAGGATGTAGCTGGCGGCCAGCTTGTCCACCACCTCTGCTCGTCGGTCGCGGCGCAGATCTGCTTCGATCATCATTCGCGTGACGGCCGAAGTCGAAAGCCGCTCGTCCCAGAACGCGATGGGGATGGTGATGCGTTGGGCAAGGCTGCGGGCGAAGGCGCGCGTCGATTGTACCCGCGGCCCCTCAGACCCATCCATGTTCAGTGGCAAGCCGAGAATGATGGCGACGATCTGGTTTTCGGTAATGAGCTGATCGATTCGCTCGGCATCCTTGGTGAACTTGGTGCGCTTGATCGTCTCCAGCGGGCTGGCCGAATAGCGCATGGCATCGCACACCGCCACGCCGATGGTTTTCGTCCCCAGATCAAGGCCGAGGATTTTCCCCGTTGCCGGGATGAGCTCGAGAGGATTGGCGTAGTCGTCTGTCACGGGGAGCTCGCTTGCCACAATGAAGCCGTCCTATAGGGTACGCGCCAGTTTGGCGACAGGAAAGCAGCAATGAAACTCACCTGGTTTGGCGGCACGACTGTTCGGGTGCATATCGGCGGGGTGATTCTGGTTGTGGATCCGGATGGCGCGCCGGCGGCTGTCGATAGGGCGGAACTGCTTTCGGGTGCTGATCGGGTGATCAAGGCGGGGGAACTTCGGTCCGTCGACTTCTCCAACTGGCGCCCCCGGAAGGTTGGTCGTCTGCTGGATGAGACTGAGGAAACTTCAGTAGATGCTTGGTCAAATGAGTCCGGCGCGATTCTGATCGAAGCTTTGGGCGAAGCGCCGCTTTTGCTAATTCCACACAGCGTGCCGCCGCTTGGACGTTGGGTCGAGGGTGCAATCGTGGTGCTTTTCGGAGGCGGTGGGCAATTGGTTGATCTCGGTCGGGCGCTGCTCGATGAGAGGTCCCCGCGCTTGCTGGCGCTGGCCGGCAACGAAGCGGCTATCGATGATGCCGTGCCGCGTCTGCGGGATCATCTGGACGGCTCGGGACTTGTAGCGCTTGAAGCGGGGATGGCTTTGGAAGTCTAATCCGGCTTATCAGCCATTTTCATTGTCTTTTTGCACGAGCGGTTGCTAATAACCTCCGCAAACGAGCCGCTGTTTCTGGAGTTTCTCATGTCTGTCGACGCCGCAACCGTGAAGCGCATGGCGCGCCTGGCCCGCATTCGCATCGAGGAAGACGAGATCGCCAGCTACCAGGGCGAGCTGAATGCCATTCTGGGTTTCGTCGAGCAGCTGCAGGAAGTGAATGTCGAAGGCGTTGAGCCGATGACTTCGGTTACGCCAATGACCTTGCGCCGCCGGGACGACCTGATCACCGATGGTGGCTTTGCCGAAAAGATCGTCAGCAATGCGCCACTGTCGGAAGACAATTTCTTCATGGTGCCCAAGGTGGTCGAATAATTGGCCGTCTCCATTTCCATCGAAACGCCCCTGCAGGACGACGTGCGCGGGCTGGTCGCGCAGCTGAACGATCATCTGCTGCCGCTGTCGCCGCTCGAATTCCAGTTCAAGATGACGGTCGAGCAGATGGCCGAGCCGCATACGACGCTGTTCGTTGCACGGGATGAAGCCGGCAAGGCCGTTGGCATGGGCGCACTAAAAGCCCACTCGGCTGAACTGGGCGAGGTCAAGCGCATGTTTACCGATCCACAAGCGCGCGGTCAGCGTGTTGGATCGGCGCTTCTGCAGGCCATTGTTGCTCTGGCCCGTGAAAAGAACCTGCCCATGTTGATGCTGGAAACCGGTACCGGTGACGGGATGGCCGAGGCCCACCGGCTTTATACCCGTAGCGGCTTCAAGCCGCGTGGACCGTTCCTCGACTACCCCGATAGCGAATGGTCCGCCTTCTTCGAATTGCCTTTGCAAACAGAGCAGCCGGCGTGACGCTGACCATCAATCCGATGAAAGCACCTGCTACCGCTGCACAATCTGAGCGAGATTTCCATTGACTGACCTCACAAAGCTGAGCCTGGCCGACGCCCGCAAGGGGCTTGTCGACAAGAGCTTCACCTCGACCGAACTCACCAGCGCCTATCTCGGCGCTATTGAAGCAGCCAATCCGAGCTTGAATGCCTATGTCGCGGTAACCGCTGACCAGGCGATTGAGATGGCCAAGGCCAGCGACGGGAAGCTGGCAAAGGGACAGGGCGGCTCGCTCGAGGGCATTCCGCTGGGCATCAAGGATCTGTTCGCCACCAAGGGTGTCCACACCCAGGCGGCCAGCCACATTCTGGATGGCTTCAAACCTGAATACGAATCGACGGTCACCAGCAATCTCTGGCGCGATGGCGCCGTGATGCTCGGCAAGCTCAATATGGATGAGTTCGCCATGGGATCATCCAGCGAGACCTCCTATTATGGCCCGGTCGTCAGCCCGTTCCGCGCTGAAGGCAGCAATGCCAATCTGGTTCCCGGTGGCTCCTCGGGCGGTTCCGCGGCCGCTGTTTCGGCTTGGCTCTGCGCGGGGGCGACAGCCACCGATACCGGTGGTTCGATCCGCCAGCCAGCTGCCTTTACCGGCACTGTAGGGATCAAGCCAACCTATGGCCGCTGCTCGCGTTGGGGTACGGTGGCCTTTGCATCCTCGCTCGACCAGGCGGGGCCGATCGCACGTACCGTAGAGGACGCAGCCTTGCTGATGACGTCGATGTCCGGGTTTGATCCCAAGGATTCGACCAGCGTCGACATGGCGGTTCCCGATTTCGCCGCTGCCGTCGAGCGGGGCGTAAAGGGCCTCACCATCGGTATTCCGCGCGAGTACCGGATGGAGGGCATGCCGGCTGAAATCGAGACGCTTTGGAAGCAGGGGCTTGATTGGCTGGTAGCCGAAGGCGCGACCGTCAAGGACATCTCCCTGCCGCACACGAAATACGCGCTGCCCGCCTACTACATCGTGGCACCGGCAGAGGCTTCGTCCAACCTGGCTCGATATGATGGCGTAAAGTACGGGCTTCGCGTGTCGGGCAAGGACATCACCGACATGTACGAACTCACCCGCGCCGCCGGTTTCGGCCGTGAGGTGAAGCGGCGCATCATGATCGGCACCTATGTGCTCTCCGCTGGTTATTTCGACGCCTACTACGTCAAGGCACAGAAGGTACGCACGCTGATCAAGAAGGACTTCGAAGACGCATTCAATGCTGGTGTCGACGCCATCCTGACGCCGGCAACGCCTTCGGCGGCTTTTGGCATCGGCGACGAGGCTCTGGCGGCCGATCCTGTGGCGATGTATCTCAACGACATCTTCACCGTTACCGTGAACATGGCGGGCCTGCCGGGCATCGCAGTTCCCGCCGGCAAGGACGGGCAGGGGCTTCCCCTGGGCTTGCAGTTGATCGGCAAGCCGTTCGATGAAGAAACGCTCTTTGCCGCTGCTCGCGTTATCGAGCGCAACGCCGATATGGACTTCTCGCCCAAGCCCTGGTGGTGACCGGCTCATTCAGCGCCACTTGATCGTGGCGCTGATCCGCCTTATCTGGCGTCCATGCACAAATTGAAATTGGTAGTGACTTCGCCGCGGGCGGCGTCCGGGCCTACAAGGGTTTTGCCGATGGCCTCTGACATCTTCACCTCACTCGACTGGTCCGAACCACCCAAGGACATGAGCAAGCCACTGCAGGCACTCTGGTGGCTCAAGAAGGGAAATTTCCGAGTTGGCCCCGAATGGGAGCAGGCCCATGTCATCGTGCAGGCTATGGAAGGCGTTCAGGCTTTCGATTGGGTCCACGCCCTGATGCACTGGATCGAAGCCGATATGGGCAATGCCGATTATTGGTATCGCCGCGCCAACAAGCGTCGCGCAACGGCAAGCGTAAGTTCTGAATGGGAACACATTGCCGCGGCGCTGAGCGAGGTGACGAGGCACTAGCACGTGGGCGCGTAGTGCCTTCTGATTGCCGCGCTCTTAGCTGTAGCTCCCCGATTACTCCCAACCACTGTTGCTTCCCCTGGACTTGATCCGGGGGTCTCTGGCCGCTTGTGCTGCGCTAGGAGTGGCCCGCGGATCAAGTCCGCGGGCAGCAACGGTGGCTTGGGCACCCCAGAGCCAATGGCCGGTATCAGACCGGCTTGATTAGCGCGTGGCGCTTCTTGCCTACGGACAGCTTGATTACGCCCTCTGACAGCAGCGCGTTTTCGCCTAGGCTGAGTTTGTCATCTTCGATAACCGCATCGTTCACCCGTACAGCACCGGATTGCACGTGCCGGCGCGCTTCGCCGTTGGAACCGGCCAAGCCGGCAGTCACCAGTGCGGCCAGGATTCCAACGCCGCCTGAAAGTTCGGCATGCGTAACCGTGGCGGTCGGCAGGGACAGATCGATTGCTCCCGACTCAAACGTCTGACGAGCCGTATGGGCAGCCTCTTCTGCTGCCGCCCGGCCATGCACAATGGCGGTGACCTCAGTTGCCAGCACCTTCTTGGCCTCGTTGACCTCGTTGCCACCCAATGCTGCGAGCTTGGCTATCTCGCTCAGCGGCAGCCGGGTGAAGATCTTGAGGAACTTGCCGACATCGGCGTCCTCGGTGTTCCGGAAATACTGCCAGAAATCATAGGGGCTAAAGAGGTCGCCATTGAGCCACACGGCGCCCGACGCTGACTTGCCCATCTTCTCGCCGCTGGACTTTGTCAGCAGCGGCGTGGTCAGCGCATAAAGCTGCTCGCCACCCATGCGGTGGTTGAGGTCGACACCATTGATGATGTTGCCCCACTGGTCCGAGCCGCCCATCTGCAACACGGTGCCATAGCGCCGGTTGAGCTCGGTGAAATCATAGCCCTGCATGATCATGTAGTTGAATTCGAGGAAGCTCAGCGACTGCTCGCGGTCGAGCCGCAGCTTCACCGAATCAAAGCTGAGCATCCGGTTGACCGAGAAGTGCCGGCCCACATCGCGCAGGAACTCGACATAATTCAGCTTCAGCAGCCAATCGGCATTGTTCACCATGATGGCAGGGTTGGAGCCTTCATAGTTGAGGATATTGCCGTAGACCTTCTTGATGCTCTCGATATTGGTCGCGATCTGCTCCACGGTCAGCAGCTTGCGCTGATCGTCGCGGAACGAAGGATCGCCCACCATCGAGGTACCGCCGCCCATCAGGCTGATCGCCTTGTGGCCGGTTTCCTGCAGCCAATAGAGCATGGTGACGCTGATCAGGTTGCCGATATGGATCGACGTCGCCGTGGCGTCATAGCCGACATAGCCGCTGATCGGTCCCTTGAGGGCGAGTGCATCGAGCCCTTCGGGGTCGGAGATCTGGTGGATGAAGCCGCGCTCGTCCAGAACGCGCAGGAAATCGGATTTGAACTTGGTCATGGAGTGCGATCCAAACGTGAGTCCCACCACAGGGTCATTCCCGCGAAAGCGGGAACACCTGTTTAGGGACCACCGAAAGAGAAACGGAGGTTCCCGCTTTCGCGGGAATGATACCGTGGGTGGAACTTGATCGCGGTGTCTGCGCCTGGAACCTAGCGCCCGCCGCCGGCGGCGATCTCCTGCCGGCGACGGTCGAGATAGTCGGCGCAACGCGTCGTCAGATCATCGATCTTGCCTTCGAAGAAGTGGTTGGCCCCTTCCACGATCTGCTGCTCGATGGTGATGCCCTTCTGGGTCTTGAGCTTGTCGACCAGCTTCTGCACCGAGGTCGGGGGCGCCACGCGGTCCTTGTCACCATGGATGATCAGGCCCGAGGAGGGGCAGGGCGCCAGGAACGAGAAGTCATAAAGATTCTCTGGTGGGGCCACCGAAATGAAGCCTTCAACTTCCGGACGGCGCATCAGCAACTGCATGCCGATCCAGGCGCCAAACGAGAAGCCGGCGATCCAGCAGCCGCGCGACTCGCGATTGATGACCTGCAGCCAATCGAGCGCCGCTGCGGCGTCGGACAGTTCGCCCACGCCATGGTCGAACAGGCCCTGGCTGCGCCCCACGCCGCGCGAATTGAAGCGCAGCACCGCAAAACCGCGCTGGGCGAACATGTAGAAGAGATTATAGACGATCTGGTTGTTCATCGTCCCGCCGAATTGCGGGTGCGGATGCAGTACAATGGCGATCGGAGCGTTCGGCTCCTTGCCTGGCTGGTAGCGGCCTTCCAGACGGCCTTCGGGCCCGTTGAAAATCACTTCTGGCATGGTCTTGTTCTTCCGGCCTTGTTGGCTCTGTTGGTGAGACTTTGCGACCATGCCGGGAGGTTCTGGCGGCTTGACTAAGCCAGTGCCCATCCCTAAAACAGGGGCGCAAATCTAGTTTAGAATAATTCGAAACTCGGTTTTTGGCCGTGTAATGGCCAGCAAGAGCGCCCCTTGTAATGAAGTTGGGCGTCAAATTTCAAGAAGTGTTTGGAGTCGGTGGCGTCGCAGCGCCCGGCTTCGGGCATGGAAGGTATGAATGGCGCGCATGCGCCGCACAGGACTTCGATGACCAGACCGGCGATCTACCTTGATCATAACGCCGCGTCCCCGCTCTTGCCGGAGGCGCGTGAAGCGCTCGTCTCCACTTTGGCGCTGACGGGAAATCCGTCTTCGGTCCACTCGCATGGTCGGGCCCTGCGCAACGTCCTGGAAACGGCACGTGGGCAGGTTGCCGCGTTGGCGGGTGCCGAGCGCAAGCAGGTTGTGTTTACCGGTTCCGCGACCGAGGCGATTACCCAGGCGATCGTGGGCGGTGCCAGGGTTTTTGGCTCAACGGCAGTGGTCATCAGCGCGGGCGAGCATGCCGCGGTTGCCAAGGCTGCGGAAGCTACAGGGTTGCCTGTGATCACCGTGGGCTTGCTGGCGGACGGCAGTATCGACCTCGATCAGTTGGCCGAAGTGGTTGCGCAAGCCGATGGCAATCTGCTGGTCGCGCTGCACTGGGTGAACAACGAGACCGGTGTGGTGCAGCCGGTCGGACGGATCAATGCGCTGGTTGGTCCGACCCGTCACACGCTGTTTATCGATGCCGTGCAGGCTTTCGGGAAGCTGGAACTGGATTTTGCGGCTTCGGCTCCCGATATGATGGCTGTGAGCGGACACAAGATCGGTGCGCCGGCGGGCGTCGGTGCCCTGCTGGTCAAGTCGCATGCGGACCTCGTCCGGCTCATCCCAGGCGGTGGGCAGGAACAAGGCCGTCGTGGCGGCACCGAGGCTGCAGCGTTGATTGCGGCATTTGGCGCGGCCGCCGCAGCCATCGCAGGCCGCTACTCGGGTACGGATGTGCCGGCACTGATCGCGCGGCTCGAGGCAGGGCTTGTAGCCCTGTCACCGGATCTGGTGATCTTCGGCGGCGAACGGCTTGGCAACGTGACCAATTTCGCCGTGCCGGGTGTCAAGAACGCCACGGCGATGATGGCTCTGGATTTGCTGGGTCTTTCCGTTTCGTCGGGCTCAGCCTGCTCGTCCGGCAAGGTTGGCCCGAGCCATGTGCTTGCTGCGATGGGCGTTGCGCCCGAGCTTGCCGAGTGCGCCCTGCGCGTGAGCCTGGGCTGGAATTCTACAGCCGACGACGTTGACGCGTTTGTCGCCGGTTACCAATCGATCCTTGAGCGCCAGCGGGCGCGGCAAGGGCAGGCAGCCTAGAGGGCTGCAGTTTTAGAAGGCTCGCGGCGACCTTGAATCGCCGCCGGGCAAAAAGGAGAAGCCGCAATGGCCGACTATGACGATATCCCGACGCTGAAGGACAACATCGATCGCGCAACCGTGGACTCCGTCCTGGCGCTCGATGTCGACAAGTACAAGTATGGCTTCGAGACCGATATCGAATCCGACATGGCCCCCAAGGGCCTGAGCGAGGATACCGTTCGCTTCATCTCGGCCAAGAAGAACGAGCCCGAGTGGATGCTGGAATGGCGTCTGGAAGCTTATCGCCGCTTCCTGACCATGACCGAGCCGAGCTGGGCCAAGGTGCACTATCCGCAGATCGATCTGCAGGACATGTATTATTACGCCGCGCCAAAATCCTCGCCTGCGCCCAAGAGCCTGGACGAGGTGGACCCGGCACTGATCGCCATGTACGACAAGCTGGGCGTGCCGCTGCGCGAGCGCGAAATCCTGGCCGGCGTCGAGCGCCCCAATGTTGCGGTTGATGCCGTGATGGACTCCGTTTCCGTGGTCACGACTTTCCGCGAGGAACTGAGCAAGGTCGGCATCATCTTCTGCTCGATCTCCGAAGCGATCCGCGAATATCCCGAGCTGGTGCAGAAGTACCTGGCTTCCGTGGTGCCGGTTTCCGATAACTATTACGCCACGTTGAACTCTGCGGTCTTCACTGACGGTTCTTTCGTCTACATCCCCAAGGGCGTTCGCTGCCCCATGGAACTGTCGACCTATTTCCGCATCAACGAAAAGAAGACCGGCCAGTTCGAGCGCACGTTGATCATCGCCGAGGCTGACTCTTATGTGAGCTACCTCGAGGGCTGCACTGCCCCGATGCGCGACGAAAACCAGCTGCACGCGGCGGTTGTGGAACTGGTCGCGCTCGACAATGCCGAGATCAAGTACTCCACGGTCCAGAACTGGTACCCCGGCGACAAGGACGGCAAGGGCGGCATCTACAACTTCGTCACCAAGCGTGGCGATTGCCGAGGCGTCAATTCCAAGATCTCCTGGACCCAGGTCGAGACCGGTTCGGCCATCACCTGGAAGTACCCAAGCTGCATTCTGCGTGGCGACGGTTCGCGCGGCGAGTTCTATTCGATCGCCATTTCGAACGGCTACCAGCAGGTCGATAGTGGCACCAAGATGATCCATCTGGGCAAGAACACGTCCAGCCGCATCATCGCCAAGGGTATCGCTGCCGGCTTCTCGGACAACACCTATCGTGGGCAGGTTTCGGCGCACGCCAAGGCCAAGAACGCGCGCAACTTTACCCAGTGCGACTCGCTGCTGATCGGTGACAAATGCGGTGCCCACACCGTGCCTTATATCGAATCGCGCAACGGCACGGCGGTGTTCGAGCACGAGGCGACCACGTCCAAGATCTCGGACGACCAGATGTTCTACTGCCAGCAGCGTGGCCTCAATGAAGAGGAAGCGGTGGCGCTGATCGTCAACGGGTTCGTTCGCGACGTGCTGCAGCATCTGCCCATGGAGTTCATGGTCGAGACGCAGAAGCTGATCTCGATCTCTCTTGAGGGAAGCGTTGGCTAACGCTGCCCCCTTATGAGGCCCCGTGGTGAGCCTGTCGAACCACGGGGTCGGAACCACAAATTCCGACACGACCCCGTCCTTCGACAAGCTCAGGATGAGGTCTACTGAAAAGTTCACCGCTCTGCTGGCGCTCAAAGCGACAAGGGCACCGAAATTGGAGACTGCACGATGACCACCCCAATCCTTGAAATCCGCAATTTGCATGCCCGCATTGAAGATCGTGAAATCCTCAAGGGCGTGAACCTCATCATTCCGCCCGGCGAAGTTCACGCCGTCATGGGCCGCAATGGTTCGGGCAAGTCGACGCTGAGCTATGTGCTGGCCGGCAAGGAAGACTACGAGATTACCGAAGGCGAAGTGCTGCTCGACGGCGAGAACCTGCTGGAGATGGAGCCCGCCGAGCGCGCTGCCGCAGGGCTGTTCCTGGCGTTCCAGTATCCCATCGAAATTCCCGGCGTTGCCACGATGACCTTCCTCAAGGCCGCGATGAACGCCCAGCGCAAGGCGCGCGGCGAAGGCGAACTTTCGACGCCAGACTTCATGCGCGCCGTCAAGACCGCCGGCACCGACCTGCACATCGACACCGATATGCTCAAGCGCCCACTCAACGTCGGTTTCTCCGGCGGCGAGAAGAAGCGCGCCGAAGTGCTGCAGATGGCACTCTTGCAGCCCAAGATGTGCATCCTCGATGAGACCGATTCCGGCCTCGACATCGATGCGCTGCAGGTCGTCTCCAAGGGCGTCAACGCGCTGCGCAATGCCGGCCGTTCCATGCTGGTCATCACGCACTATCAGCGCCTGCTCAACCATATCATCCCCGACGTCGTGCACGTTTTCTCCGACGGCAAGATCGTCGAGAGCGGCGACAAGTCCCTTGCACTTCAGCTTGAAGCCAAGGGCTATGCCGACTTCGACAACGCGGCGGCTTGAACCATGGCCTTTTCCGTTCCTGTCCGGCTCGGCGCAGCCGAAAATACCCTGATCGAGCAGCTCAATAGCGCAGGTGCTGCGGCGACAGCCGAGCGCATCAGCGTTGCCGGCCTGCCCACGCGGCGGGTCGAGAGCTATCACTATACCGATCTCAAGACCTTGCTGCGGTCGGTGCCGCCGCTTGCCGACCAGAACGACACTCTGGATGCCTTCCTCAAATCTGGCGCTACGCCGTTCCACGTCGAAGGCGCGCACCAGATCACCATCGCCAACGGGGCAGTGGCCTATGACGACAACGCACCTGCGGGCGTGATTGTCGGGAAGGCCGAGGGCAATGCACTCAGCACGCGTGACGATGTGCTGGTGCACCTCAATACGGCGCTGGCGAAGGAAAGCCTGACGCTGACCATCGAGAACACGATCGAGCAGGTCATCCAGATTGATCGCCGGATCGAAGGCGAAGCAGCGCACGTGCTGGATTCTGCCAAGATCTTCGTGGCCGACAACGCCTCGGTCACGATCCTCGAGACCCTGTCGAGCTCCGATGCGGCCCATGTGGGCAATCACGCGACCTATCTGGCTGTCGGCAGGAATACCGTGGTCACCCACATCGTGATCGATCTTTCGCCCAGGGCTGCGACGCAGTTCTCCACCAGCGAATATACCATCGCTGATGGCGCCAAGCTGCGCACGGTGACGATCCATGCCGGCGCGGCCCTGTCGCGCTCGCAGATCTTCGCCCGCTTCACGGGCGAGGGCGCCCATGGTGATTTCACCGGGCTCAACCTCGTCGAAGATGGCCAGCACAACGACATCACCATCGATATCCGGCACGGCGTCGCCAACACGACCAGCCAGGAGCTCTACAAGCAGATCGCTCGTGGCCGCTCCAAGGCGGTGTTCCAGGGCAAGATCGTGGTTGAGCGCGATGCGCAAAAGACCGATGCCAAGATGATGATGCAGGGCCTGATGCTCTCCAACGAGGCCGAGATCCTGAGCAAGCCCGAGCTCGAGATCTACGCCGACGACGTGGTTTGTGGTCACGGCTCCACCTGCGGCGAGCTCGACGAAGATAGCATGTTCTATCTGATGAGCCGCGGTATTCCAAAGGCCGAGGCGGAGACCATGCTGGTTCGCGGTTTCATCGAGGAAGTGCTCGATCCGGTCGAGAACGAAGCTCTGGCCGAGGCCTTGCACGGCGTGGTGGATCGGTGGCTGCTGGGCAAGGCTGGTTGACAAACTATCGGGTTATTCCCGCGAAAGCGGGAACCCCTGTTTGTCGACGCCAGCGCTCATGGAAAACGGAGGTTCCCGCTTTCGCGGGAATGACTCCGTGGAGTTGGATATGACCTTCGATCTCGAAAAAGTCCGCGCCGATTTTCCGATCCTGTCGGAGCAGATCCATGGCAAGCGGCTTGTCTATCTCGACAGCGGCGCCTCGGCGCAGAAGCCGGTGCAGGTGCTTGACCGGATGGATCATGCGTTTCGGCACGAATATGCCAATGTGCATCGCGGCCTGCACACGCTCGCCAATCGTGCCACCGAAGCCTATGAAGGCGGGCGCCTCGCCGTGCAGCGCTTCCTCAATGCCAGCCGGCCGGAGGAAATCGTCTTTACCAAATCGGCGACCGAGGCCATCAACCTCGTCGCGCAATCCTTCGCCGGTCCCCGCATCGGGGAGGGCGACGAGATTGTCACCACGATCATGGAGCACCACTCCAACATCGTTCCCTGGCACTTCCTGCGCGAGCGCAAGGGCGCGGTAATGAAGTGGGTCGACGTGCGCGACGATGGCAGCTTCGATCTTGATGCTTTTGTCGCCCAACTGTCCCCCCGCACCCGTATGGTTGCCGTTACGCATATGAGTAACGTGCTGGGCACCATTACCCCGATCAAGGCGATTGTAGCCGAATGCCACGCCAGGGGGATTACGGTGCTGATCGACGGCTCGCAGGGCGCCGTGCACACCAAGGTCGACGTGCAGGATATTGGCGCCGATTTCTACGTGATGACCGGCCACAAGCTCTATGGGCCCACCGGCATCGGCGTTCTCTACGGCAAGTATGACCTGCTGGCCGAAATGCAGCCCTACCAGGGCGGCGGCGAGATGATCGACACCGTCACCACGGAAGGCGTCACCTATAACCAGCCGCCACATCGCTTCGAAGCCGGCACTCCGCCCATCGTTCAGGCCATCGGGTTGGGACGTGCGCTGGAGTATATGGACGATATCGGCCGCGAGGCGATCGACGCCCACGAGCATGAGATTGCCCAATACGCCCAGGAACGGCTGACCCGCATCAATTCTCTCCGAATGATCGGTACGGCGCCGGGCAAGGGCGGCATCTTCTCGTTCGAGATCAAGGGTGCCCATGCCCATGACGTCGCGACCATTCTCGATCGCTACGGCATTG
Organism: Devosia naphthalenivorans; assembly: GCF_003056355.1. Classification (GTDB taxonomy): domain Bacteria; phylum Pseudomonadota; class Alphaproteobacteria; order Rhizobiales; family Devosiaceae; genus Devosia; species Devosia naphthalenivorans. The sequence goes on along the minus strand of NZ_PYVW01000009.1, from coordinate 10,617 downwards.
CTGTTCGCGCCGGCACCCATTGCGCCCAGCCGCTTCTCAATCGCTTCGGCGTCACCTCTACCTGCCGCGCCTCCTTCGCCCTATATAACGGCAAGGACGATGTGGATGCGCTGGTGGACGGCATCGAACGCGCCCAGAAATTTTTCGCTTGAGCCGCGAGGACCCCATGACCGACGAACCCGAAATCGCGCCAGCCCCAACCATTCCAGAGGCTCGGATCACGCCGAACGTCTCCGCTGCATTGCCCGAGGCGGAGGTGGAGCGCATCACGTCCGATTTGATCGGGGCGCTCAAGACCGTCTACGATCCCGAAATTCCTGTCGATATTTATGAGCTTGGGCTCATCTACAAGGTCGACCTGGACGATGACCGCAACCTTAGTATCGACATGACGCTCACGGCGCCCGGCTGTCCGGTGGCTGGCGAAATGCCCGGTTGGGTCGAGAACGCGGCCCGCGGTGTCGAAGGCATCCAGGATGTTACGGTCAACATGGTGTTTGATCCGCCCTGGGACGCATCACGAATGAGCGAAGAAGCCCAGGTGGCGTTGAACTGGTGGTAATCACCAGCGTTCCGTCATATATATCGTGAAACGCCGATAGACGAGGTATCTCCATGGCCTTCAAGATCATGTCCCTGACCGACGCCGCCGCCGAGCGCATCACGGAGATCATCGAGGATTCCGAGAAGCCGGTGATCGGCCTGCGCGTGGGCATCAAGAACGCTGGCTGTGCTGGCGTGTCCTACACCATGGATTACGTCACCGAGCCGATGAAGGGCGACGACCATGTCACCGACAGGGGCGTGAACGTCTGGATTGACCCCAAGGCGACCATGTACCTGCTCGGCACGGTCATGGATTTCGAACATTCCCGAATGAGCTCAGGCTTCACGTTCACGAACCCGAACCAGACCGGCGCATGCGGCTGCGGCGAGAGCGTTACGCTCAAGGCTGCGGACCTCAAGGCTATCGCCGAGGCGCGCGCCACGGCCTGAGCGACCCGCTCCGAGCCCGGCGGTATCTATCCAGTTGCGTAGCGGGCCACCATGAGGCATCTATCGCGCCATCATGCTTAGTTCGCTCCCTCCCGCCCTGACCATCGTTCCCCCGGCCCATCCGCTCGTCGGGCGGATTTCACCCCCCGGCAGCAAGTCCATCACCAATCGCGCGTTGCTTCTGGCGGCTCTCGCCAAGGGGACGAGCCGCCTTACGGGTGCGCTCAAGAGCAAGGACACCACGCTCATGGCTGCCGCACTGCGCCAGATGGGCGTGACCGTGGATGAGCCTGATGCAACGACCTTTGTCGTCACCAGCAGCGGCCGCTTGCAGCAGCCGGATGAATCATTGTTCCTCGGCAATGCCGGCACGGCGACGCGCTTTCTCACCGCAGCAGTGGCGACTGTCAGCGGCGAAGTCGTTGTCGATGGCGACGCGGAGATGCGCGTCCGTCCGATCGGGCCCCTGGTCACGGCTCTTCAGTCGCTCGGCATTGATGCAACCAGCCCGACCGGTTGCCCGCCGGTTACCGTTCGCGGCAATGGCAGCTTCGGCAATGGGCGCGTCGAAATCGACGCTGGCCTGTCCAGTCAATATGTTTCGGCCCTGCTCATGGCCGCCCCTCTGGGCGACGGCCCGATCGAGGTTGCCCTTACCGGCACCGAGATCGGCGCTCGCGGCTATGTCGATCTCACCTTGGCGGCCATGCGCAGCTTCGGCGCCGAGGTCGAGCAACGCGACGCTGGCACCTGGCTGGTTCGTCCGACCGGCTATGTCGCAACTGATTTCCACATTGAACCGGATGCGTCTGCGGCCACCTATCTGTGGGCAGCGGAGGCGCTTACGGGCGGCAAGATCGATCTCGGTGTTTCCCCCGAGGCGTTCTCGCAACCCGACGCCGCGGCGCAGGCGGTGATCGCACAGTTTCCCAACATGCCTGCTGTCATAGACGGCTCGCAGATGCAGGATGCGGTGCCCACGCTGGCTGTGCTCGCCGCCTTCAACAACAATCCCGTTCGCTTCGTTGGTATCGCCAATCTGCGCGTCAAGGAGACGGACCGCACCCGCGCGGTGGCGACGGAGTTGTCGCGCATTTTGCCGGGGCTCGGCACGGAGGAGGGGGATGACCTGCTGGTCGCCTCGGACCCGGACCTTGGCAGCAAGCTGGCCCATCGCATTGACCTTACCCGTATCCAGACCTACCACGATCACCGCATTGCCATGAGCTTTGCGCTGGCTGGTCTCCGGATAACGGGCATAACGATTCTGGATCCAGCCTGTACCGGCAAGACCTACCCTGAATATTGGGACATGCTCCAAGGCTTGGGCGTGGAGCTCAAGCCGGCGAGTTAGGCGGCGGAGGCACCGGCGCTGATTCTTTCCAGCACACTGTTCAGCTCGTCCTCGCTGACCACACGATTGCGACCGGCGCGCTTGGCACCATAGAGGCACCGGTCGGCGCGTTCGATCAGTGACGCTGCTGTGTCGGTCTGCTGGAACACAGCCACGCCGAAGGAAGCCGTGATCCGGCCGAGTTTCTCGTTGGTCGACCGCTTCAACAATTCCTTGGCCTGGATCGCCTTCCGAACGTTCTCGGCCACGATTACTGCCCCAGCGAGGTCGGTCGACGGCAGGACGGCGACGAACTCCTCGCCGCCATAGCGTGCCGCCAGGTCCTTGCCCTTGATGTTCGATTTCAACGTCATGGCCACAAGCCGGAGCACCTGGTCTCCGGTTTGATGGCCATAGGTGTCGTTGAAGCTCTTGAAGTGATCGATGTCGGCGATCATCAGGCTGAGCGGCGAACTGCTTGATAAGGCATTGCCAATCGCCTCTGCGAGTCCTTCATCGAAACTCTTGCGGTTGGCGATCTTGGTCAGTGGATCAAGCAGGGATTCGCGGCGTACATCGTCGAGATCGCGCTGCAGCCCGGCTATGTCGTCACGAGAATCCTGCAGCTTCTGTTCAAGAGACAGATTGGTCTCCTGCATGTGCAGCGTTTCCTTCAGCAGCCGCTTGGCGAGGGCGCTGATCGCCGCTGGTGATATGGTTTTTTCGAGGTCGCCAGTCGCCGCTTCGAGCGAGCCTGAATAAGCATGCGCGGTCAACAGGGCCGCGTCGATGGCATGATGGACCGCTTCGATGCGGTCGTGCATCCGCTGTGAAACATGGTTCATCCGATCGTTCACATCGGACTTCAGGAACTCGTTGTAGAGCGTTTCAGCAAGATCGGCGTCCGGCGATCCGCCGTCCCGGAATATCGCATTGATGCGATTGTTCAGGTCTGGGTTGACGCCAGTAGAATAAGTGTAAAGTAGTTCGTAGAACTGCGGATAGGGTGGAATGCCACTGCGCCGCAGAAGATCAAGTGCTGCATTGGCATAGCCGAGCGCCCGCTTATATTCCTGCTCCGACACCAGAACCCCTCACGCGTCGATATTCGGAATCGACACGGCAGTTGTCTGCACCCGCCGATCAGCAGAATACTTCTATCGCTTCGGTGTTAAGGAATACAACACCAAGACGGAGCGCCGAAGATTGCCTTGCACAGCAATCTTCAAGTTCAGCTAGCCTGCGATACGGACGGGGCGCAACAAGAAGGCTGGAATCGGGCCGTCATTGCCAAAAGGCGAGTTGCTGACGTCTTCGGTCTCTGCATCACGGTCTTCGGTTGGACGACGTGTGCGCTGCCGGCGGGAGCGTTCTTGTTCCCGGGCGGGCGGGGTGTCTGCCTGCTCGGAAGCAACTGGCGAAGGAGCTTCAATTGCCTGAACGGCCTCGGCCACTGGTCGCGTGCGCTGCCGGCGTGGACGTTCCTGTTCAGAAGCGGGTTTGCTCGGCGACTGCTCTGCTGGCTGGACCTCTGTTGCCTCGGCTGCGGCAGCAACCGGACGCGTGCGCGCTCCGCCGCGGCGGGTGCGAGTCGGGCGAGCCGAGCGCTCCTCCTTGGGCTCTTCGGCTTCCACGGCTGTGGCTTCCATCCATTCGATCGGTTTCTGGATCAGCTTGACGATGGCATCGAGGTGCTTGCTGTCGGCGGGGCCGACAAGCGTGTAGGCCACACCCGAACGGCCTGCGCGACCCGTGCGACCGATCCGGTGCACGTAATCTTCGGCATGAACCGGAACGTCGAAATTGAAGACGTGGCTCACTGCGGGGATGTCGAGCCCGCGTGCGGCAACGTCGCTGGCCACCAGCAGGGTCAGCCGATTGTTCTTGAAGGCGTCGAGCGTGTCGGTGCGGCTCTTCTGGTCCATGTCGCCATGCAGCCCGCCGGCGCTGAATCCATGCCGCTCCAGTGAGCGCGCCAAGGTCGCCACGTCGCGCTTGCGATTGCAGAAGATGATCGCGTTGGTCAGCCCTTCGGCCGAATGTATCAGGTCGCGCAGCTTGGCGCGTTTTTCATCGGGCTTGGATGGGACATGGACCAGCTTCTGGTCAATAGTGTCGGCCGTCGAGCTCTGGCGGGAAACCTGAACGTGCACAGGGTCCTTGAGGAACTTCTTGGTCAGCCGCTCGATCTCAGACGACATGGTCGCCGAGAACAGCATGGTCTGGCGGCGCACCGGCAGGCGCGAGCAGATCTTTTCGATGTCGTCGATAAAACCCATGTCGAGCATGCGGTCGGCTTCGTCGATGACGAGGATTTCGACGCCATTGAGCATGATCTTGCCGCGCTCGATCTGATCGAGGAGTCGGCCGGGCGTGGCGATCAGAACGTCGACGCCGCGATCAAGCTTCTTGTTCTGGTCTTCAAAGGAAACGCCGCCAATGATCAGCGCCATCGAGATCCGGTGGTTCTTGCCGTACTTCTCGAAGTTCTCCGCGACCTGCGCAGCGAGTTCGCGCGTCGGCTCGAGAATAAGCGTGCGGGGCATGCGAGCGCGGGCGCGGCCGTTTTCCAGCAGCGTCAGCATGGGCAGCACGAAAGACGCCGTCTTGCCGGTGCCGGTCTGTGCAATGCCGATAATGTCCTTCTTCTGAAGAACATGCGGGATTGCCTGTGCCTGGATTTCGGTTGGCTTGGTGTAACCGGCTGCGGTGACCGCGTCGGTTACTTTGGTTGAAAGGCCAAGCCCGGAAAAATCGTCGCTCAAATCTGCTAATCCAATATTAGGGCAGCCCGGGGCCAGTTCCGCATCGAACTATTCGAACGGTACACCGGGTCGTCAGTTGCGGGCATAACATCCTGAAAAGCGCACGCGCCCGCGAACTGGAGCGGCCACCGGACGGGATGCAAGACCTGCAGAAACGACGGAGTGGCCCTGAGGCCCCTTCAGCATCTGCCGACCGTGTCAATAAAACGGCCGTCAAGCCGGAGAAGCTTCACCGGCGCGGACCATAGCGCAAAGACCTTGTCTGTCAACGGCCTTGCCGTTTTTGTGCTTAATTGGGACAGCGCAAGTCTTCAGATATCGAGGTCGGTGACGAAGGCGGCGTTCTCCTGGATGAAATCGAACCGCGCTTCCGGCTTGGTGCCCATCAGGCGGTCGACGCTGATCCGCGTTGCATCCAGATCGTCCCTGATCTTCACCTGAAGCAGCGTGCGCGACTTCGGTGACATGGTCGTTTCGCGCAGATGCGCAAACGGCATTTCGCCAAGGCCCTTGAACCGGGTGATGTCGACCTTGCCCTTGCCGGTAAACTCGGCCGCCATCAACTCGTCCTTGTGCAGGTCATCGCGAGCATAGAGCGTTTTGCCGCCCTGGGTGATGCGATAAAGCGGAGGCAGGGCGAGGTACAGATGCCCGCCATCGATGAGCTTGGGCATTTCCTGGAAGAAAAACGTCATCAGCAATGAAGCGATATGGGCGCCGTCCACGTCGGCGTCGGTCATGATGATGATCTTGTCGTAGCGCAGATCGTCTTCGCGATAGCGGTCACGCGTGCCACAGCCGAGCGCCTGGATCAGATCGGAGATCAGCTGGCTCGCCTGCATCTTCTCGCGGCTTGCGCCGGCAACGTTGAGGATCTTGCCACGCAGCGGCAGCACGGCCTGGCTCTGGCGATTGCGCGCCTGCTTGGCGCTACCGCCTGCCGAGTCGCCTTCGACGATGAAAAGTTCGGCGCCCTGTGCCGCCGTTTGCGTGCAATCGGCCAGCTTGCCGGGCAAACGCAATTTGCGCGTGGCGCTGGCGCGGTCGATTTCCTTTTCCTTGCGGCGGCGCAGGCGCTCTTCGGCGCGCTCCACGGCCCAATCCAGCAACTTGCCAGCCTGGTTGGGCGAGGCGGCCAGCCAATGATCGAAAGCGTCGCGCAGGGCAGTGTCCACGATGCGCGTGGCTTCGCCCGACGCCAGCTTGTCCTTGGTCTGGCCGACGAATTCGGGTTCGCGCACGAAGACCGACAGCATGGCGCTGCAATGGGCGAAAACGTCTTCCGCAGTCAGGATGGTGGCGGCCTTGTTCTTGGTCAGCTCCGCATAGCCCTTGAGACCACGCAGCAGCGCCAGCCGCAGGCCGGCCTCATGCGTGCCGCCATCGGGCGTGGGCACGGTGTTGCAATAGGAGGAAACCCCGCCATCGCCCAAGGTCCAGGCAATTGCCCATTCCACTGCGCCGTGGGTGCCGGGCTTGCCGTGGCTGCCGGCGAACAGCTCATCGACGATCCGCGTCTCGCCCTCGATACGGGCGGTCATGAAATCCTTGAGACCGTCGGGATAATGGAAGACCGCCTTCGCCGGGGCATCTTCGGTAACGAGGTTTTCGTCGCAGCTCCAGCGTAGTTCCACGCCGCCGAACAGATAGGCCTTGGCCCGCGTCATGCGGAACAGGCGCGCAGCGGAGAAATGCGCAGTATCGCCAAAGATCTGCGCATCTGGATGGAAGCGGGTCGTGGTGCCGCGGCGGTTGTTCACCCGGCCGACGACTTCCACCTTGGTCTGGGGAATGCCGCGCGAATAGGTCTGGCGATACAGCACCTGGTCCCGCGCAACTTCCACGATCAGATCGTCGGACAGCGCGTTGACCACCGAAACACCAACGCCATGCAGGCCGCCGGAGGTTTCATAGGCCTTGGAGTCGAACTTGCCGCCGGCATGCAGCTTGGTCATCACCAGCTCCAGCGTCGACATGTCCGGGAATTTCGGGTGTGGCTCGACGGGCATGCCGCGGCCATTGTCCGAGACGGTGACATAGCCGTCGGCGCCGACATGCACCTCGATGCGCGTGGCATGACCGGCAATGGCCTCGTCCATCGAGTTGTCGATGACTTCGGCAAACAGATGGTGCAGGGCATTGGCGTCGGTGCCACCGATATACATGCCGGGGCGGCGGCGGACCGGCTCAAGCCCCTCCAGAACCTCGATGTCCGCTGCGGAGTAGGACCCGGGCGCGGCGGCCGACTTGGGTGCCAGCTTTGGCGCCTCGGTCTTGGCGCGCTGGGGCTCGACTTCGATCGAGCCGCCGAAAAGGTCTTCTGCTTGCGACATTCATGTTCCGTTTCTGTACCCGAATCGGGCGAGGTCAACTTCTACCATATTGGGGCAGGCGGGTTGAAACCCAGGGCAGGGTTTGCTGCAGCCTTCGTACTATAGCAACTGCGCTCTTAGCCATGCGTTTACGTCAGCAAAGTGTTACCCGTGACAGTGTCGGATCGTGTCCGGAGGAGGCTAAGGTGAGATTTCTGAAGATTGCGCTGGCGGCATTGCTGTTTGCTACGCCGTCGGTGTCACACGCTCAAGGCTTTGGCATCTTTTTCGGGGACGAACCTTCTGATCTGCATCGACGCGATCCGCGCCTGCCGATGTGCATGACCGATCGGCAGATCCGCAATGCCATCGCTGACCTCGGATATGAGGACATCGCGCTCAATGTGCAGCATGAAGACAACATCCAGGTTCGGGCTACGCGGGGCGGCGTCATCTATCTGATCGACTTCAACGCATGCACCGGGGAGATCGAGGGTCGGGACCGCCTGCGCTGATCCCGCCACGGAACAGAACCGTCCCAAGATTGGGCGGCGGGTTTACGTTCCGTTTGCTTCTTGAAAGCACTTTCTTAAACGCAAGGGCGTAGAACAACTGACATACGGTCTTTTGTTTGGAGTTGCCGTATGCGAGCCGGCCGGGATCTTCGTACTGCGTATCAATCCCCATCTGGTTCACCTGCCGTCATCCATTGGCCGCAAGCCGGGTTTATTGGTATTGCGTACCGGCTGGCCAAGCTTTCCGTCCCGCGTATTGGGGCGTTGTTTTTGGCGTCTGTCCTATTCTACCTGGTCTAATCCTGCTGCGAATTGATTTTCGCGGCGGGTTTGGCTATGGCTGGTATATGGCCAGCACCAAGCGAAGGGAGGGCTCCATGATCGAAATGTTCGAGCACCGTTCGCGTGGCCCCGTCCAGGCCCTGTGGCTCAAGCTGCAGGGCTGACCAGGACCTGGTACGGACGTTTCTTCCTGTCTTTCCCATTCCGGTTTGCCCTTCGTGGTGGCTCGGGCGCTTGCGCCGGCCACCTCCCAATCGGCAATGGCGCGCTGCACGGCAGCCGCCGCACCCAGTGAGATCAAGATGGGCTCGATCAGCCTCCGCAATGCCGGCCTTGTGGCCACCGAAACACTGTTTTCCAATCTGAACTTCGTCATCGGCGATGGCGACCGTGTCGGTCTCGTCGCCGGGAACGGACGCGGCAAGACGACCTTGCTCAAGGCCATGGCCGGGCAGGGTGAGTTGACCTCCGGCGACATCGTCCGCTCGCGAGGGCTGCAGGTGGGCTATGTCGAGCAGGACATGCCGGCCGAGAGCATGGGCCTGACGCTTTACGAGGCTGTGCTGGAGGCGCTGCCTGTGGCGGAGCGCGAGACTGATAGTTGGCGGGTCGATGTGGTGCTGGACGAATTCCAGGCGCCTGAGGCGATGCGTCACCGCAAGCTGAACGAGTTGAGTGGCGGTTGGCAGCGCATTGCGCTGATCGCGCGCTGCTGGGTGCTGCAGCCGGATGCCCTGCTGCTGGATGAGCCGACCAACCATCTGGATTTGGGCAAGCTGGTGCAGTTGGAGAACTGGATCAACGAGGCGGCGCGCTATATCCCCGTGATTATAGCCAGCCACGACAGGCAGTTCCTCGACGCTACGACCAACCGCACGCTGTTCCTGCGGCCGGACGCGTCGCATTATTTCGCGCTGCCCTACAGCAAGGCGCGGCTTGCCCTGGCTGAGATCGATGAAGCCGCGGAAGCCAAGCGCGAACGGGATCTGAAGGAGGTTAGCCGGTTGCGCAAGCAGGCATCCAAGCTCACCAATATCGGCATCAACTCGGGCAGCGACCTTCTGGTGGTGAAGTCGAAATATCTGCGCGAGCGGGCCGAGAAGATCGAGACAGCGGTCCATGCGGTGCACAAGGAGCGCAGTGGCGAGATCAGGCTGGGCAATAGCGGTGCCCAGGCGCGGGTGATGGTCGCGGTGGAGGATGTCGAGGTCACGACACCTGCCGGCGACAGGCTGTTCCGGATCGACAAGCTGCACATCTTCCAGGGTGACCGGCTGGTGATCATGGGACGGAACGGCACGGGCAAGTCGCAGTTCATGGGGCTGCTGCACCGCGCAATGAACGGGAGCGAGACACCGGGCATCCGCATCAGCCCGCAGGTGGTGCCGGGTTATGTCGACCAGGCGATGAGCTTCCTGCCCGACAAGCGTTCGCCGCTCGACTACATCACCTCGGCATTCGACGAGGGTGATCAGAGAAGCAAGAGCCTGTTGGCCGCGGCAGGGTTTCAGCTGGAGAAGCAGGATCGGCCGATCAGCCAACTTTCGTTCGGGCAGCGGGCCCGGCTGGGGCTGCTCGCGATGCGCTTGCTGCAGCCCAATTTCTACTTGCTGGATGAACCCACCAACCATGTGGACATCGCGGGGCAGGAGCGGCTGGAGGAGGAGATCCTGGCACATGGCGCTACGTGTATCCTCGTGTCGCATGACCGGAGTTTCGTGCGTGGGTTGGGCAGCCGGTTTTTGATGATCGATGGCAGGAGGCTCAGGGAGGTTGAGAGCCCTGAAGGCTTCTTCGCCGAGATGGCGGGTGAGATGGGGTAGCGGCAAGACGTGCCAAAGCGCCGCCCGAGCCTGAAACCCTGCGGTTGATGGGTCGGTGTTCGCCGCAGAAGGCTGCGACATGGGGCGAGGTTCGTCCCGGTGCCGGTCGTCCGGCAAAATTGGTAGAGGTGGAACCCACCTCGCCCCATGTTTCCGGGGGCTCTATGGAGTAAGGACCGTCTGCGGCTAGTCGCCCGTGCCGAAAGTCACACCGGGGGCTTTAATCGGTGCCAGATCATCCTTGTGCCACAGGAGATGGAGCGACCCCCATCTCACCCGGCATTCCCGCACCGACCGTTCGTCGCGACCGCGCAGCATGTGCGGGAATGGGGGGATGATGACATGACCCCGTGGGTGAGGGGAGAAGGGGGATAAGTTGGCGCTGACATCAGAACACACGCGATGTCATCCCGGCGCAGGCCGGGAGGTGGACTCACGTTTGAAGTGCAACACGGTTAGAGAAGCTGGAGAAGACCTCATTTGGGGTTTGGAAGTCGAGACATTTTCGCGGGGTGTTGTTGTAGAGGGCGACAATGGTTTGCAGGTGCTCGTCGGTGATGGTTGCCAGGTCGGATTTTCGCGGCAGCCTGC
>NZ_PYVW01000008.1 GCF_003056355.1 Devosia naphthalenivorans | reverse complement strand
GTAGGTCAGAAGTTCGCGGAACAGGGAGGTATGCATGGCATCGACTTCGTCGTCGCGATTGCAAACCTCGATGGCGGCCGCCGCATCGCGGCTGGCATAGGCGTCGAGCGCTTCCTTGATCTGGCGCTGCACCAACGCGGTCATGTTCTTGACGCCATTGTAGAAGGTAGGCTGCAGCGTCATGCCTTCGAGCTTGAGCGAGCGGCGCGCCAGCTGCTTGGCCATGTCGCCGACGCGCTCCAGATCGGAGGCCACGTGGATGGACGTGACGATGGCCCGCAGGTCCGATGCCATGGGCTGGCGGCGGGCGATCATGGAAACAGCGACGTCGTCGATCCTGCGCTGCATGTCGTCGATGCGCTGGTCGGCGATAATGGTGAGATCGGCAAGCTCGCGATCGAGCTTGAGCAGGGATTTGGTGCCATTGTCGATGGCAACCTCCACCTGACCGCCCATTTCGGAGATCATCTGCCCGAGGGCGACGAGTTCGTCATTGTAGGACGAGACGATATGTTCGGTGGCCATTGTGATACTTCCTCGCCTTAGCCGATGCGGCCCATGATGTAGTCCTGGGTCTGCTTGTTGACCGGGTTGGTGAAGATGTCTTCGGTGACACCTTCCTCGATCAGGTTGCCCAGGTGGAAGAAGGCGGTCCTTTGCGACACGCGGGCCGCCTGCTGCATGGAGTGGGTGACGATCACTATGGTGTAGTTCTCGCGCAGCTCGTCGATCAGCTCCTCGATGATGGCGGTAGCGATCGGGTCGAGGGCGGAGCAGGGCTCGTCCATCAGGATGACCTCAGGGCCAACAGCGATGGCGCGGGCAATGCAGAGACGCTGCTGCTGGCCGCCGGAGAGGCCGGTGCCGGGTTCGTTCAGCCGGTCCTTGACCTCTTCGAAAAGGCCTGCCTTGCGGAGCGACGAGACGACGATCTCATCGAGATCGGTCTTGCCGCGAGCCAGGCCATGGATGCGCGGACCATAGGCGACGTTTTCGTAGATCGACTTGGGGAAGGGGTTCGGCTTCTGGAAGACCATGCCGATGCGGGCACGGAGTTCCACGACGTCCAGATTGGGATCGTAAACGTCTTCGCCATCCAGCTTGATCGTGCCGCCGACCTTGGCGCCTTCGATGGTGTCGTTCATGCGATTGATGCAGCGCAGGAAGGTCGACTTGCCGCAGCCCGAGGGCCCGATGAACGAGGTGACGGCGCGGTCAGGGATGTCGATGGAGATCCCGTGCAGAGCCTGCTTGGCACCATAGTGGACGGTGACGTCGCGGGCGGTCAAGCGAATGGGGCGTTCAAGCATGTCGGACGGGTCCATTGCGGTGTTCACTGATTGCTGGGTCATCTTTACCTTGCCGGCGACCATATCCATTTTCGACGTTCCTTCTAAGCTCGGGGTTGCGGGTGACCGCGGCCTACCAGCGCCGCTCAAGGCGCTGGCGCAGGAATATGGCGATGGCATTCATCAGGAGCAGGAAGCCAAGCAGCACCAAAATGCCGGCAGAGGTCCGGGAGACGAAGCCACGTTCTGGGCTGTCGGCCCAGATGTAAATCTGTGTCGGCAGAGCAGTTGAAGCTTCCATGACGCCCCCGGGAGGGCTGGTGATGAAGGCATTCATGCCGATAAGCAGCAGTGGGGCAGTTTCGCCCAAGGCCTGGGCGAGACCGATGATGGTGCCGGTCAGGATGCCCGGAAGCGAGAGCGGCAGCACATGATGCCAGATGACCTGCTGGGGAGATGCGCCCATGCCATAGCCAGCCTCCCGGATGGAGGGGGGTACTGCTTTGAGAGCGTTGCGAGTGACGATGATGATTGTAGGCAGGGTCATCAGTGCCAGAACAAGGCCGCCTACAAGTGGCGCCGAGCGCGGAAGCCCGAAGATCTGCAGGAACACCGCCAAACCCAACAGGCCGAAGACGATAGAGGGCACCGCCGCCAGGTTATTGATGTTGACCTCAATGATGTCCGTCCAGCGATTCTTGGGGGCGAATTCTTCGAGATAAATCGCCGCGGCTATGCCGACCGGGAAGCTGATGACGAAGCAGACCAGGAGGGCGTAAAAGGAGCCCGTGATGGCGCCGGCAAGTCCGGCGATTTCGGGGAAGCGGCTGTCCGCGTTGAAGAACAGGCCCCAGTTGAAAGGCGTTGAAATGCGACCCTGTTCGACCAGGGTGTCGAACCAGCCAATTTGCTGATCGGAGACGCGACGGTTCGCCTCGGGCGTGTCGCGGCTGATGTTGCCCTTGTTTAGCTGGTCGAAGATGTCGGCCGCCGGAACGTCGAGCGTAAGTGTGCCGCCTATGACGTCCGGATTGGCCAGGACCGCATTGCGCACGAAGAACTGAGTATTGCTGGTGAGAATCTGGGCGATCTGGCGTGTTTCGGCGGGGCTCTGGGAGCCCGGCAGCAGGGTCGCCATGGCATCGCTGACCACCGCTCGCCAATTGCCTTCGGCCGGATTGGCAGGATCGACGTTTTCCGCTGCGATGGGGAAGTCGACGCGGATATGGGTTTGCACGAATGCTGAGTAGCCGCCAATCACCAGGGTGAAGAGCAGGATGGCCAGCAGTCCGATGGCGGTGCCGATGGCGGCGATGCCATAGGCCCGCAGGCGGAAATCCGCAGCATTGCGCCGATTGCGCAGACGGATGCGATCTTGGCTGATGGGGCGAGTCGACACGGTTGCTTCGGACATGATGGTCTCAGTCGTACTGTTCGCGGTAACGGCGGACGATGGTCAGGGCGATGACGTTGAGCCCCAGTGTGACCAGGAAGAGCACCAGGCCCAGGGCGAAGGCGGCCAGAGTTTTAGGATTGTCGAAGGCCGTATCGCCGATCAGCAGGGTAACGATCTGCACGGTTACGGTGGTTACCGAGTCTAACGGGTTGATGTTGAGCGTGGCGATCAGGCCCGCGGCCATAACGACGATCATGGTTTCGCCGATGGCACGGCTCAGAGCCAGCAGGATGCCGCCCATGATACCCGGCAGAGCGGCGGGCAACAGCACCTTGGTCATGGTCTCGGCTCGAGTGGCGCCCATCGCCATGGAGCCATCACGCAGCGAACGCGGGACGGAACGGATGGCGTCGTCAGCCAGCGAGGAAATGAAAGGGATGATCATGATGCCCATCACGCCGCCGGCAGCAAGGGCGCTGTTAGGCGAAGTAGCTAGGCCCATCAGGCTGCCCGCGCTACGGATAGCTGGCGCCACGGTGAGCACGGCAAAGAAGCCATACACAACTGTGGGCACGCCAGCGAGGATCTCCATGATCGGCTTGACAATATTGCGCACGCGGTCATTGGCGTATTCGGTAAGATAGATGGCTGTGAACAGCCCAATGGGGGTAGCAACCAGCATCGCGATGGTGGCGATGACGATCGTGCCCAGAAACACCGGCACTGCGCCGAATGCCCCGTTCCCAGCGACTTGGTCGGCACGGATGGCGATCTGCGGCTCCCAGCGAAGGCCGAATAGGAACTCGTGCACTGGTACCATGGAGAAGAACTCGATGGATTCGTAGACCAGCGAGGCGATGATACCCATGGTGGTCAGGATAGCGGCCACTGAGCAGGCGATCATGATGAAGGTGGTGAAACGCTCGACGCCGTGACGGGCCCGGAATCGCGGAGCGAGGCGCGAGTAGGCGAAGAACATGGCCAGCAGCATTACGGCGATGACGACGACCACCATCAGCCAGTCGGCGATCTGCTGCCAGCGTAGCAAGGACTGGGCTGCCGCAGCGATCTCAGGAGTGGGTTCGGCGAAAATGCGCCCTGCGGCAACATTCTTGATCTCGGAGAGAAGCAGGCTGCGATCGGCATTGCTGGCGCCATCGAGCAGCGTGGCAGGGAGCGTGCCGAGCAGGAGGCCGTCGATCACCGGACCTTGGGCCATGATCCAGAGCAGCAGCAATACAAGTGCGGGAATGCCGACCCAAACGGCGACAAAGGCGCCATGATAGCCAGGCAAGGAGTGTACGGATGCGCCGCCGGCGGTGACGAACCGATCGCCGGCCGATCGGCCGACCCAGAAGGCCACAAGGGCGAATACCACGATGGCAAGGAGCAGGTAGCCGACCAAGGAAGCCTCCAGCAGAGACAGAAAAGGAAAGGGAGCCGGCGGGCCGGCTCCCAGGAACTTAGTTACCGGCGGTCATTGCGGTAGATTCGGCAACTGCGGTGCGGGTTGCGTCACGCTCTTCCGTGCTCAGCGGAATCAGGCCGCGCTCGGAGAGGTAGCCGCCTTCACCGAAGGATTCTTCCGAAACGTATTCGGTGACGAATTCCTCGAGGCCGGGGATCACGCCCTTATGGGCGTTCTTCACGTAGATGTAGAGGGGACGCGATACGGCATAGGAACCGTCTGCGATGGTCTCGGTTGACGGCAGGACGCCTTCGACTGCCACTGCCTTGAGGGTGTCGCTGTTTTCATACAGGAACGAATAGCCGAAGATGCCGAGGGCATTGGAGTCAGCATTGAGGCGCTGCACGATCAGGTTGTCGTTCTCACCGGCTTCAATGAAAGGTCCGTCCTGGCGCATGCGCGAGCAGGTCTCTTCCTTGGCATCTTCTTCAAGAGCCTCAATGGCCGGGAAGGTTGCGCAACCTTCAAGCATAACGAGTTCGACGAAGGCGTCGCGCGTGCCGGAGGTTGGAGGAGGGCCGAACACAGTGATCGCGGCGTCCGGCAGGGAAGCGTCGATATCGGACCAGTTCTTGTAGGGGTTGTCGACGATCTCGCCATCGACTTCAACCTGGGCTGCCAGGGCCTGGAAGATCTGCGCCTTGGTCAAGTCGAGGTCTGGGCCCTGCTGGGAGTGGGCGATCGACAGACCGTCGTAGCCGATCAGAACTTCAGTTACCGAGTCGACGCCGTTAGTTTGGCAGAGCTCGAATTCCGACTGCTTCATGGCACGCGAAGCGCCAGTGATATCAGGATGGTCCGGGCCGACGCCGCCGCAGAAAATCTGCATGCCGCCACCGGTGCCGGTCGATTCAACAACTGGCGCCGCGCCGCCGGTCATGGCTGCGTACTGCTCGGAGACAGCCTGCGTGTAAGGGAACACGGTCGACGAACCAACGATGCGGATCTGGTCGCGGGACTGGGCGAAGGCGGCGGTGGTGCCCAACGCAGCGAGCGTGATTACGGCGGCACTGGCGTAAAGTGCGGTCTTCATGGATTTCCCTTCCGGAATTCGTTTCAAGCACGGTCGACCTTCCGGAACTTTCCGTGATCGCCCTATGACGTCCGGACCGTACTTAGGTTGTGTGACACTTCTATAACGCACGAATGAAGGTAATATGACAGCTCAAGCCATTGTAAACGCGGGACAAATCAACATACTGTAGATTTTCGGCGTTGTCATAAAACCGTGACGAGGATGCAATATCGGTGTCCTTTGAGGTGACGAATGACGCAGCTTACTATTCTTCTTGTCGAGCCAGGTGCCCCCGAGGCTGCCCTGCTGACCGTTTCCCTGGAAGGTATCGGTTTCAAGGTTGCGCAGGCTTCGACGCCACAGAACATGGTGAATTCCCTTGCGTCGTCAGAGCCCGTGCATCTTGTGCTGGCGAACTGGAATCAATACGGTTACAGCGGTCTTGAACTTGCCGACATCATCCATGGAAGAGCCAAGGTTCTCCTTCCAGTCGTGATGTACGCCAGATCGGTAGCGGATGAAGATCTGGACCAGGCGAAGAGCGCTGGAGTGAGCGCCCTCATCAGCCTCCCCATCTCGGAGTCCGAGCTGAATCAGCGGCTCACTCCTCTTCTTCGCGAGCGGTACCCTTGGGCATACCCGGCAAGATCGGTTGTAGGGGACATCGAACTCGACCGGGAAACTCATGTCGTGACTAGGCGTGGACATCGGATACACCTCACGCCCAGCGATTTCCGCATGCTCGAACTGCTCGTGCGAAAGCCTGGCGAGGTTCTCTCGCGGGAAGTGCTGCTTGAGGCCTTTTCGTCGCCCAAAGCCGGAATTCGAACGGTGGATGTCCGGGTCCAACGGCTCAAATCAGCCTTAACGGTGGGCGGGAACGCACCGTCGATCAAAGCAGTTCGCGGCAAGGGCTACGTTATCGAGGCATAGGGATCGATGCGCCCCGACGCCACAGCACTTGCTGATAGATGCCGGACCCTATTGCGATTTCCCGATCAGCCGCGTCCTGAGTGCGTTCGATATGTTGTCGAATACGAAGACGACTATCAGGATCAACAGCACCATATAGGCGACATTTTCCCAGTCCTGGTTGGTGCGCATGGCCTCGAGCAGTTTGAGGCCGATGCCTCCGGCCCCGACTGCGCCGATGATGGTTGCGCCGCGGATATTTGCTTCCCAGAAGTACAAGGTCTGGCTGATAACCACGGGTGCGATCTGCGGTACGACACCGAAGCGATTGACATCCGCTGCGGAAGCTCCCACCGACCGCACGCCCTCGCGCTGCTTATCGTCTATGTTCTCAATTGCTTCTGAGTAGAGCTTGCCGAACGTGCCGGTGTCGGTAACGAAAATCGCTGCAATACCCGCTAGCGGCCCAGGTCCAAATCCACGGGTGAACACCAGCGCCCAGATAAGCATGTCCACCGAACGGGTGAAGTCGAAGAATCGCTTGGTGATCCAGTTCATGGGCCTGGAATTGGTTACGTTCCGAGCTGCGATGAACGCCAGCGGGAAGGCGAGGGTGGCTGCAAACAGGGTGCCGACAAACGCCATGACTATCGTTTGCAGGAGTTTGTTCAGCACGTCACCATGCTGCCACTCCGAATTGGTGAGGAACTCGTGCCAGGCGAGGGTCAAGTTGGATTGGTCGGGTTCGATTTGAGGCCCTGATGCAATCGTAGACCACAGCTCCGGCAGGCTCATGCCCCAGAAGGGCGAGGTGGTGTCGAAAACGAAGTTCTCCCAACCAAAGAAACGTCGACGGACCAACACCTGGGTCGACCGGATTTCCGCGCTGCCCGCAAATCCGAAACTTACCGTTACCCTGCCGTTCTTCTCGCTGAAGGCTGCTGGGGCATTGACGGGCAAGACTGCGTTTTCATTGGCGAAAACGATCTCATATGGAACGTCGTCAACAACCGCCACGACGTCCGTTGTCCCGATCTCCACGCGATTGGCCGAGCTGCCAAATGTCACTTCTTCCCGGCCATCGGGAAGGGTGGTCATCCAGTCGGTGTCGGGGTTTTCTCCCAAAGGGGAGAACCGTTGGTGCTCGATCTGCAGGGAACCATCCGGCTGAAAGCGATAGCGTGGCTGGGCCTCCCAGCTGATCCAGTCAGCCATATAGATGCCTGCACGTTCCCATTTTCCATCGCTCAGGGTGCGGCCGATATCAAAAAATGCCCAGCCATAGATAAGGTAGGCTAGCGCTCCGGCGATCAGCATCAGTCCACCCCAGCGCTTGAATATCCCGGGGTTAAAAAGGCTAGGGTGGGACCTGCGCAGTCGGGTCCGGTCGGAGGCGGTCAGGACGATTGCGGACATTGTTGGCTCCTAAGCTCCGAACTGGAAGGCGGCGTTTCCGACAAGGCGTCGACGCAGCCAGCCAGAGAGCTGGTCGATGGCGACGATGGTCAGGAACAGGAGGATGACGATGGCATAGGTCTTTGCCGCATGGTCGCGGCCGATGGACTGGCGGAAGACCTCGCCGATGCCGCCACCGCCCACGGCACCTATGATGGTGGATGCACGAACGTTGATTTCCGTCCGCAGAAGGAAATACGACACGAAGTTGGGCATGACTTGCGGCACAATGGCAAACCGCACCCGCTCGAACCAGTTGGCGCCGACCGCCCGCAAACCGTCATCGGGCTTCATGTCGGCGTTCTCGACGACTTCAAAAAACATCTTTCCCAAAGCGCCAACGGTATGGACCGAGACTGCGAAGATTGCAGCGATCGGTCCTAGGGACAGCACCGCAGCGAGCATGCCGGCCAGAACGATCTCAGGAAAGGCGCGCATCAGTTCAAGGATGCGGCGAACAATCCAGCGCACGGGAGCGGCGACACCCAAGTTTGATGCGGCGACGAAGCACAGCAGAAACGCGAACAAACCGCCTATCAGTGTGGACATGAAGGCGATGTTCAGCGTCACCAGCATCTCGAAGAAGTATTCCGGGACATAGAGGCCGGTGCCGAACAGGTAGTGCCGCCCAACCTCGTAGTCGTACTTGAAGGAGCCATCCGCATAGGGGGAGGGGAGGTCGAACATGGCGCGGATGATCTCGAACGGATCGTCCGGAACGAAGTTCTTGATAAAGTCGAAAAGATAAGGAATGCGATCGACGAATTTTCCCGAGCTCGCGTCGTTGGCGAAGATCAGGGCCAGGACCAGCACTATGGCGATGCCGGCAACCGCCAGGGCAGAATACAGTCGCTTGGTGGCCAACAATTGGCGGTAGTGGCGGTGTATCGCGGCAGTGGCCGCACTGAGTTCGCGGCCGTCGTTCGTAATGTCTGCCATGATCATCTCCATCAGGGACAGCGGCCGGCCCCTAGGAGGGAACCGGCCGCCATTTGGCTTAGCCGCCGATTGTCGCCTTGCGTGCGTCGATCACTGGTTTGTAGAATTCGGAGTCCACTTCGACGTAGCCGTTGTAGTCGCCAGCCTGAGCGGCACGGAAGCAGTCGTAATTGGTTTCCGGAAGGGCCTTGAGGAAGGACTCGATATTGTCCTTGGTTTCCTGGTCGAGGCCAGAGCGAACGACGATCGGGCCGTTGGGGATCAGCGGGGACTTCCAGATCTCCACGACGTCTTCCATGTCCAGCATGCCCTTGTCGACCATGGAGCGGATGTTGCCGGAGGTGTAGCCCTCGGAGAAATCACCGACACCCGAACCCCAGGTCACGCCGGCGTCGAACTGCTCGTCAAGGACGGCGAGAACAAGGTTCTCATGGCCGCCACCGAAACCTGTCTCAGAGAAGTATTCCTCCACCGGCATGCCGAGGTCGTTAGGGAGGGCGACGACGGGGATCAGGTAGCCGGAAGTTGAGTCCGGATCTGCAAATCCGAGCTTCTTGTCCTTCATGTCCTCCAGCGAGGTGATGCCAGAGTCCTTGCGGGCCAACATAATCGAGTAGTAGCCGGTGGCGCCGTCCGTCTGTTCGGTGGTGAGGATTGGCTCCACAGCTTCTGGATCCTGGAGGTATACCGCGGCATAGGCGGAAGCGCCCAGTTCGGCATAGTCGAGGGTACCGCCCAACAATCCTTGGATGACGCCGTTGTAATCGGCGGCGGGGAACAGCTGAACGTCAGAGAAGCCAAGTTCAGACTTCATGAGGTCGACAAGGCACTGGTTGTCACGCAGGCGGTCGGCTTCGTTTTCGCCTCCGAGCAGACCGATGCGCAGGACGTTGTCCTGGGCGACGGCGCCTGTGATGAGAGCGAAACTGGCAACGCCGGCCAGCAGAGCGGTACGGATCGCGGTCATGGGAATCTCCTTTGGTGACGCGAGGATATCGGCAGGTCGGCCCATCGCGACGGAAGGCCGGCCGGGGAACGCAAGAAAGACTCAGATAGCTTGGGCGGTAACCAGGGGCGGGGTGATCGGAGCGATCGAGGTCGATGTCATGGCCTCAGAGAACGCTTCCTTCAGGCCATCGGCACCATAGATAGTGCGGGCGACGTCCGTCGTGAGCTCATCCGGGGTCCCGTCGAAAACGACCTTGCCTGCCGACATGCCGATAATGCGCTCGCAATATGCGCGGGCAGTATCGAGCGTGTGCAGATTGGTGATGACGGTGATGCCGTCGGAATTGATATCCCGCAGGCTGTCCATCACGATTTGCGCATTGCGCGGGTCGAGGCTGGCGATCGGTTCGTCAGCAAGGATCATCTTGGGGTTCTGCATCAATGCACGGGCAATGGCCACCCGCTGTTGCTGGCCGCCCGAAAGCGTTTGGGCCCACTGCATAGCCGTAGAAGCGATGTCCAGTCGCTCAAGCGCCTTAAGTGCTTGGAGCTGCTCGTCGACCGAGAATATCTGCAGCAGGTTCAGCACGGGGTTGCGGCCGTTCAAGCGCCCCAGCATTACATTGGTGATGACGTCGAGTCGCGGCACCAGGTTGAACTGCTGGAAGATCATGGCGCAGTCGCGCTGCCACATGCGGAGCGATTGGCCACGCAACTCGGAGGTGCGCACGCCGTCATGCTCGATGTAGCCGCCGGAAACATCGGCGAGCCGGTTGATCATGCGCAATAGCGTCGACTTTCCGGCACCAGAGCGGCCGATGATGCCAACCATCTGCCCTTGCGGGATTTCGAGATTGACGTCGCTGACGGCAACCTTATTGCCGAAGCGCCTGTAAACACCGGATATCTTGAGCATCTCGTTCCCCGACCTTAAGTCGGGTTGCATCCCTATGGATGGCCGATGACGCTTTCACAACATAGGGTTGACGATTGGATGACAGCCGAAGCGTGATTTCCGCCGGAATTCAGAAATCACAGTCTACCGATCAGCAGAGACGCCATGGCGCCCGCCCTGCGAAAAGAACCGGACCCCGGCTGCTTCGAGGACGGCAAGTGCGGCCTCGGTGGTGCTGTCGCGTATGGGCAAGTTGCTTTTCTCAAGGCGTGACAGGGTTTTGCGAGTCACTCCGGCTTTTATAGCTAGTTCCTCCTGCGTCATGTTCAGGAGCGCCCGTGCCGCTCGGATCTGAGCGGGATGTATATCAGGATTATTCAACGAGCATCCTCAGGCTTGAGAACCAGGCGTTAACCATGATAACGCCAAAATACGCATTTTGGGTAATTTCGGTTGATCTTTTCCACAGATCATGCAAGGGAATCGCTGCCGGCACATAATTGCCCGCCTGAGCGCAGTCCGCTCACCTGGTGTTCGCACCGATCCGCACCTGGGACAGAGTTCCGGTGACGCAACAAAATCAATCAGTCACCTCAACTCTATCGAACCGCCTTCGGGCGGAAGGATTTCCCATGTTGGTACAAGCCTTAGTTTCTGAAGACAGCAATGCCCGTGTAGATTGTTGTCGTCAAACCCGCGTCGCGCGCCATGGCCGGGAACACACCCGCTTTCGCAAGAACCTCCTTGCCTTGATCCGTATGCAGCCGGGCATGGATCATTCCGGCGGAAACGACACCATCAGCTCGATGGCCCTCCAGTCCGGCTTCAAGTGGTCGGATCTGGTGATCACGTCTGTCGCCATGTGCTCCCGGAATTTCACGCTCATCGGCGTTCCGATGCGGCACTGGCACCGCCCAGATACCATGGCCCGCATTCACGCCCTCAAGTCCGCAGCCATTGATGCGGGACACCGCTGTGTGCTGGTGCCGGAGAATGCAGTTCAGAAACAACCCCGTCTGGAGAATGCCACTCTGATCGACGGTTCGCGCAATGTTGAAGCCACTGCGACCGAGCGCATGGCTCTCTTAGCCTGCCTCATCGAATTCGGTGACTGCAGCCTCAGCGATTGCGCCACTCTGTTTCATGGCAATGATCCCTATGGTGCCATTCTGAACCTGGCTGCCAAGGGCATTGTCAATATGGACCTGGATGTGCCAATCGGCCCCCATTCCTTGGTCAAGCTACCCGCAGCTTCCCGCACCTAACACCACCTTCCCTGTCATTTAGCCGATCGTGCGCTTCCGCGCATGGATACGGCCGCCCTAAGGAAACCTAAAATGTCATTGAACCTTGATGAATTTCCGGACGACCAGGACGAGCACTTGGAGAAGGTGCCGGACGTGCCGGATGTTCGGGACAGCATCGTGGATGTTGCCCTTTCCCGGGCAATCCCCTCCGCATTGTTCCGCGATCTGAAGGCCGGCAAGCCTCTGGCCCTCATCGTCTGCGTTCCTTCTGCCCAGTGGGTAGCTCCAGTGGCTGAGGCAATTGAGGAGATGACGCCGAAGGGAACACTTCTCGTTCAAGGCACTGAGGTGCCCAAGACGGGTAACGCCCAGGCCTTCGCGGACAAGAATTCGACCATTGCCCGGCGATTGTCAGCCGGCAAGATCGTGGTTGGTATCTCCCATGAACCGTCACGCCGCCTCCCTCAGACGCTTGTTTCGGCCGCCGGCCAAACGATCGTTGTGAGCCCGCTCAGCCAAAAGGAATTGCGGCAGGTCCTGCGCCGTTGTGCAACGGGTTCTATTCCACGGATGGAGGAGGCGCTTGCCGTTCAAACCCTCGACTTCGAGGAACTCGCATCCTTGATTCCGATCGGTCAGAAAGCCGGTGCAATCGTCACCAGCATTCGCGAAGCCTTGCAGCGCCGCAATTCGGCGGTGAACGACGACGGTACCCTTCCCGAGCTTTTCGACTGTGTAGAGTTTGGTGAGGCCAGGACTTGGGCTTTGGACCTGGCCCAGGACATTCAGGATTTCAAGGCGGGGAAGATTGGCTGGAAGGATTGCGATCGCGGCGTTGTGCTGCATGGGCCGACCGGTACGGGTAAGACCACGCTGGCTCGGCTGTTGGGGAAGGCCTGCGGTGTCCCCACCATTGTCGCGTCGGTGGCGGAACTGTTCGCTACATCTTCCGGGTATTTGGACTCGGTGATCAAGGCACAGCGCCAGCTGTTCGAACGCGCTCGTGCGCAAGCGCCTTGCATCCTTTTCCTGGACGAAATCAATAGCTTGCCAAACGTCGATACGGTTGGATCCCGTAACAAGGATTACTGGATGCCGGTAATTCTCGACTTTTATACCCTGCTGGATTCGGCGGTATCCAATCGCGAGGGCGTGGTGGTGGTGGGGGCCACCAACAGGCTCCAAGACATCAACCCGGCTTTGCTGCGCGGCGGCAGGCTTGAAAGAGCAATCTACGTCGGACCCCCTGATGCTGTGGGTGTGGAGCGTATCTTGCGTCAGCATCTTGATGGCAACCTCTGTGAAGCGGAACTCGGTCCATTGTGCCTCGCTGCGGAGGCCTCAGGAATGACCGGTGCAACGATCATGGAAGGCGTTCGGGCGGCTCGGCGCCGCGCGCGTCGGGAGAATCGACCAATGCAGATGGCAGACCTCGAAAATGCTCTGCTGCCTCCATATCAAATCGACCAGGCCGATTTGATGCGCATGGCCATTCATGAGGCTGGGCATGCCTACCTCGGTGCCGTGCTCGCGGGTGACCGCCTCCAGCGGGTCGATCTGTTGTTCAGCACCAATCCAACTACCGGCGTGGTATCGGGCGGTCGGGTACGCTTTGCCCCCCTCAGCCCTTTGCAGACCAGCGAAACAATGGAGAACGAAGCGGCGATCCTGCTCGCAGGCCGAGTTGCGGAAGAGGTGTTCCTTGGCTCGGCCTCAACAGGGGCAGGGGGATCCGAAACCTCGGATTTAGCCTTGGCCACACGTCTGCTTGCCCAAATGCATGCGAGCTTCGGTTTAGGCGACATGTTGGCATACAGAGGTGACGCCAGTCGCTTGGACGGCATGCTCTACATGGACCACGGTTTCCTGCAGATGATCGACGTCGACCTCAAGCGCATTGCAGAACGGGTGCGGGTTACCTTTGAGGAACAACGCCACGTCATCTCTGCTCTTGCCGGCGAGTTGATCGCCCGCAAGTCCCTTGATGCGCACCAAGTCAAGTCGATCATCGGTGTGGTGGGCTCACCACGGGCAGTGCATTGACGCGAAAAAGAGGGGGAGATCAGAAAGCTGCCGGGCTGGTTAACTGAATCTATACGTCGCAATAACTGACTCGACCCAATTGGTGCGTTTTCGGAACCGGCAAAAGCTGAGGCTGCGCTTCGGTCTGATATTATACCGATTGATCGAGGAGCCGGTACTCTCTGATATGATCCGGCCGGTGCGTTTTTGGAGCCGGCTACTAGGAAAGAAACGTGAGCATTAACAACGTCTTAGATCTTGATCGCCCCGGCTTGTTGTGGTCAAAGGCGAAAAATCGGAGGGCCTGTTATGCCGCCTTAGAACCCCAGAAATAGAAAAGGACACGCCAGAAGCGTGCCCTTTTAGACGTCGGATTGCCGTCCGACGCCCATGTGCCCACAACTGATGAAAGTCCGCGCACGACATGGACGCTAGGCGGGAACGCTGTTCCCGTCAAGTCCAACTCGTGGCCGCCGAGCGAAGCCATGACCGAAACTTACCCACAACAGCCGAGTCCTGACCATGTAGTCGTCACCCCCCTTTACGCGAGCGAGGGTGTGCGTACGCCTCCGATCCGCTCGAAGGGATCGCAGATCGGCAAGATCGTTTGTCCGACCACCAACTCGGTGATCCACACCGAAAGTGGCACTGAACATAATGCTGTCATGTGCCTCTATGCTGACCGCTCAATCAAGAAGGTGCGGTCCCAGGCGGTTCGTTTCTCATACACTGATCGGGAAGGGACGGAGCGGGACCATATCCTCGACCTGCGGGCAACACGCGATGACGACTACAACTATGGCGGGGTGGTCAAGGTTGCCGACAAGGCCGAGTCAATGGACCTCGATGCCTTTGTTGATCTCCTGGCCACTCAGATCTCCACAGAGGTTGCGGACGAACTTCGTCCGCTTACTGACGAACAGATGCCAGAGTGGCAGATTCGAAAGGCACGCCTATTTCGCAAGGTGCGCACCGAACGCCGCACCAGTGTCGATGACCAACTGCGCCTTCTGGCTCCAGAACTGACTGATCCAATTACGGTAGGTGAGCTGTCCGAACGCCTGGGAGGCGGTTCAATTGCCTTTCGCCCGATTGTCCGGGCAATTTTCTACGGCACCTTGACGCATCTAAGCAACGACATGATCGAGCCCGGTGGGCTTGTTCAGTACTCTGGCGAGGTGGGGCATGACCTGGACGCTGAACGCCGGGTTGAGGTCAGCGTCGCACTGCAACTGTACAAGCCACCTGCTCCTAAGGCCAAATCAGCTTCCAAGGCGGCGGCATGAGAATCCTCCCTCCTGTCCAGCCGACATCCAAGGAACTGTCAGTTCTTGCGCGTGTGGTCTGGGGACCGCATCGGTTTCGCATCGTTGAGACCTTCAAGGACGCCTACCGGCTTGAATGTTCAGACGGTCATGGAACCGTACGAAAGCTGAAGTTCGATGACATCCAGGGACTTTTGGACTCCGGAGAGCTGGTGCTCGAGGAAGGCCATTTCAACCTCGACGGCACACCTGCCGCTAAGGACAGCCCCTACAAGATGATTTCAACCTGCACCCCGGCGGAGCAGTACTTCATTGTCGGCAAGCTGATCTGGATGCGGTTATTCCATGCTGCCTACACCGCCGGGGAAGTCAAGAAGTACAAGGAGTCCGTCGATCCTTGGGTTCAGGTGAACTATCCGGTGTGGCTCGAAGAGATGAAGGCGTTTTTTGACCATGCCACGGTCGAAAAAGAGAAGCAGTCCGGGAAGAAGCGCAAGGTGCGCCGTGGCCAGCCGACTGGAGACGTAGGTGTCCCCAGTTGCTCCTCGCTCAAGGCAGACCATCTGATCTATATCCTGCCCAATTTCCGCCCCACCCAGTTCCGGCCCAATTTCGACAACTGCATTTACGGCGGCAAGCGTTTATCGACGGATCTCGTCACAAGGGTCGAGCTGATCATCCGTCAACATTATGCGGACGAGGGCCGCTGTACTGTTGCTGAACTCACTCGGTATATCGCTGCTCGGTTGCCCGATGGTGTGAAGGCTCCACACGAGCAGACCGTCGCAAAAATCATCAAAACTTTTCCAGATGCCAGGATGATCGGATCCCGGTACGGGCTGAAGGTCATGCGGGAAAGCCGAGGCATGTTCAGCGAAGGGCCTCGCTACACCATGGCCGGCGAGATGGTCTACATAGACGCTTGGAAGACTGACATCGTTGTCATCCTGAAGCACTGTGGTGCCTGGATGAAGTTCAATCGCCATGATCGCCGCACTATTGAATCTGTCAAAGAGCGTGTTTGGGTGTGCGTCGCGATGGATATCGCATCCCGTGTCATCCTCGGAATGGCGTTCGGATTGGCGGAGAGCAGCGAGCTTGCCCGTCGCGTCCTGCGCATGGTTGTGAGCGATCGGTCTGACTACGCCGAAATGGCTGGCTGCAAGCATCCTCCGCCACGGCAGATCGGTGTTGCAGCGATCAGGACTGACTCGGGCCCGGCCTTCATTGATGGAGCCTTCGCACTCTCCGCTTTGTCAATCACGGGCGATGTTGCCGTAGGCATTGTCGGACGACCCAATTACCGCGGACCTTTGGAACGGTTTTTCCGCACGGTCGGCAGCCAATTGCTCAGCTATTTCACGGGCCGTGCGTTCAGCAACGTCGTTGAACGTGGTGAATACGACCACGAGGCCCGCGCTTCGTTGATTTTGGAAGATTTCGGAAATGCGTTCTTTCGCTACATCAACGACATCTACCATCTGCGGGGCCACTCCGCCCTTTGGAAACAGCCGCCCATCAACTACTTCAATTCGGCATTGGCCACCACCGGTTGCCCCGATGTCTTGACGTCCGACGAGATCCGCTGCGCCTTCGCCATCCGGGTAACCAGAACCCTCACTCCGGCGGGCATTCGTTACATGAACGTGGAGTATCGGGCGAATTGGCTGGCTGACCTTTTAAGGGATGGCGGAAAGCAGGAAATCGAGTTCCTGGTTGACCCGGCTAACCTTGGGGCCATCAGCGTCATCCACAACAACCAATTCCACACGGTTCTTGGTCCTCCGGAATTGCAGAATGTCGGCGTTACCCGGTTGCTGCAGACTTACCGGGAACTTGAGCGCAAGCACGGCGCCGAGGCGGACGTGCTTTGGCCCATTGTTGCTGAAGCGATGCGGGATATTGCTGATTTAGGTGCAAAGGCACGTGTTGAAGCCGGTCTGCTGGACACGGGTTATGACAGCGATGCATTGGACAAGGCCGAACGGTCTATGGGTATCCGTGTCGTTTATCGGCCTAGCCCGGACGCCTACCGCCATCCCCTGTCCATTACTCAAGGAGGTTTGGGGCGCGGCACACCGGTAACTGGCTCTAGCGCTCCTCTGGCTTTGCCTGCACCTGACACGTCGGGCGAAGAAGATGATGATGTTGCTGACGAATACTACGAGCCTCTTCTGGATCCTGACGACGATCCCCGAAAAAAAGAGGACGAGGATAATTCAGCCCGGCCGATGCTTCCGGACGGCTCGCTGACGACCCCGCTCGCAATTCCTTCGGTTGCTCCAGTAACCCCGGCCCCCAAGGTCAGCCGCCGGTTCAAACCACAGGAGGATCATGATGAGTGAAGTCGATTTCCGGGCGCTGCGGGCGACGAATGCTTGGCGGGCGAAGTGCGATCTACTTGAAGACATCCAACTGGAAATTCCGGCCGTGGATTTGGTCAAAACGGAACTTGAACGTGTGCAAACGCAGATCAGGACGCGTTATGACTCGACCCAGCCATGGTCTCCCAGCAACCGAGCTCCGGTTAAAGGTGTGATCATTTTCGGTCGGTCGGGCTCCACCATCACCCGTTCGTTGCAGACTGCCTTGGGCGCCCTGAAACCAGTGGACCTCGGCGATGGCCACTTCATCGACCCCAAGACCACAATGATGGACGCGCCTGACTACGGCACCACGGCAGCCATGTCACGGGACATCATCAATTGGGTCGGTGGTGGCAAGATGGTTCGGGAACCGGACAATCGCGAAGCCAATCGCAAGGTGCTTTCCAAGATGACGAATGCGCAACTGACGGTGTTCGCCATTGATCGCATGCACCGGCTGCTCAATCCCGACCGCCATTCAGTCAAAGGATATCGCGCAGAAACCCACATGTTCTGGGAACAGATGATCGCCATCATGTCGAACCCGGACTGGTCAACGCCCTTGGCGTTGGCAGGCTCGGAAGTCATGCTGACTTCCCTGGACATGGAAGATCCGATCGACAAGCGGCGCCGTGTCCGTGAGGAGGCATTTGGGAAGTTCAGCCGTGTGCGTCTTCCCGATCTCACGATGTCTGACGACACCTTCATCATTGATACTGTCCAAAAGTATTGCATCACCTTGGGCATTCACATCGTCAACGATCTCTTCGCTGCCGACTTGGCCCGCCGGATCGTACATGCATCGGGCTACGCCTACGGACACGCTATTGTGCTGGCCCGCGAAGCGTGCGCACTCGCCGCCGTGCGACCCAGTTCCAAAGGCCTGAAGGCCAGCGACTTCGAGAACACTTATGCGGCTTGGACGAGCTGCGGCGTCGATGCAAACCCCTTGAACTCCCCGCATTGGGCCAACATCGACACGACCCGGATCGCTCCTCGCACCTTTGAGGAAGCCAAACATCGGCCCCGCGACAGCGCCTGATTGCCGAAATCCATCATCCCAACACGCCACCAGGATCACAGCCATGACCGCCCTCTCTGAAATTGTTCCCCTCAAACACGCACTGGCTCACAAGCCTCGTGAACCCGCTTTGCCTTTCCTGGCCCGCAATGCGGTGCACCAAGGTTGCTCGAACCCGCGGGACTTTTGCCTCGACTATGGAATCTCTGTGACAGAGGTTGCCCAAGGCAAAGTTGCGGCGATCACACAGCTTGCAGTTCTATGCAATGTCGACGCAAACGAGCTCCGCCGCTGGAGCCCAACGCGGGTTTCTGAACGGTTCTTTACCCTCAACGGCGAACTGCTCGGCAGCATGCATTCCCCGAAGAAGGTTTTGCGGGGGTGTCCCTTGTGCATGCTTGAAGACATCGAAGCTGCAGATGAAGGTGTGCCACAGGAGGTGGCTGTTTACACGCGGGCCGAGCATCTTGTTGGGTACATTCAGACATGTGACAAGCACAATGTGGCTCTGGTCGAGGTGCGGCGTCCCACCACACACGACGAATGGGTGGATCCCGCTAAAGGGGTGAACCAACTCCTCGACGCTATCGAGGAGCAACCGCTAGTTTATCGCTCCCCTACAGCTTTTGAAGACGAATGTCTGAACCGCGTTCTGGATCGTCCCTCAAGGGCGCCGGCACTGGCGCCGTTTTCACTGGTTACGCTGGCAAAGGCCTGCCGGGCACTGGGCGCAGACATTCTAACTGCGGAGGCTGAGAACAAAGCTGCCGCTGAAGATGATCGCCTGTGCATGGAAGCTGGCTTTGATGCGGTCAAGAACGGAGAAGCGTCATTGATCCCGGTGCTTAAGCACCTGCGGGGTGCAACGTGGACGAAATATGACCTAGCCGCACGAGCAATCCCTAACCTGATCAAGAACCTGCGGTCCATGTTTGGCACTGGAGAAGGCGAGGCCATGGCAGACTTAATTGCAGGAGCTGCCTTCAAGGTATTCCCTTACGCGGAGGGAGACACCTTTCTGGATGTAGTATGTAACAAGCGTTACCTGCATACCCTGCCTACCGCCTCCCGGGCATATCCTATGCCGCCGCGGGTCATGGAACTGTTCTTGGAAAACACTCCTGGTCTTGTGGTCGCCGGGTCATTGAAAGAGGGCAAGGTTCTGATCGATGCCACGATGGCCGACGAGCTCTTTCAGGATCGCGTCCCGCTCATTCCTATGAACCAAGTCGCTGTGATGACCGGAGTGAAGTGGGACGCTGTGCGGGAACTGTTAGACTGCGGATTGCTTCAGGACGAGCGTGATCCCCAGCTTGAACAGTATACGACCTTGTTTTCGCTGCCCCGGGTGGAAGCATTCCTTGCCGACTTTTACCTCGGGTGGAAGGCCGTTGAGGCTCCCAGCCCAGGGCGGGTCTCGCTGTTTACAGCTGTCAATCGGATACGCTCCCAGAGACCTAAGTTCTTCGAGTTCATCGCACGAGGTGAGCTATCGGTAGAATACCTTGCGAACAAACCACCCATGGGTTCAATCCACATTGATATCGATGAGGCATACCGTCTTTTTTATATGTCTCCGAACCCCATCTCGGCGGAAGAGGCCGGCAAGATGATGCTGGTCAACGAGATGTCAGTGCGCCGGATGATCGAAGCTGGATACCTCACCAACCTCCATGACAAGGCGAAGGTGAACGGCTGTCGTTTTGCCTTTCGCGTGGAGCAAGCGGAAGTGAAAGAGTTCATGTCTCGGTTTGCAAGCTTGGGAGAGTTCGTGAAGCGCTATGGAGCGGTCGCCGACAATGCCGTGAAGCTGGCAAAATTCGGCTACTCGCCGGCCGTGGATCTTGGCGCTCGTTCTGCCCCAAATTGTACGGCGACTTTCTATCGGCGTGGCGTTCTTGATGAAGTCGCCAAACATCTAAGCTAAGCCGCACACCAGCAGGCAATTCAGCAGGCCGTCCCGTTGGGAGGCCTGCTTTTTTGTGCTTTCGAGATGCGGAAAGAGGTTCAAATAGACAGGACGAATTGCGTTCCTGTGGGAATAAACTCAATAAATACAATGATGCTGGACAAAACTATCGCCGCTTCCACAGGCACGAAGGCGGGCATTGATGCGCGAGCGCGCATAGAGCAGCCCCAGCACAGCCAAGCCTGCGGAGGCAGCGACAACGGCCAGGAAAGTGATGAACTGGAAACTGCGCAACGCGTAGGCAGCGGACTGCTCGAACGGCTGAATTTCGCCGGCGACACCATAACCCGAGGCCAGGGCGCCAATGCGCTGCAGGGTGGCGTTGAGCCCGGCTTGATCGAGCGCCACAAGAGTGTCGGTGGGGATCTGCGCGACAGTGTAGCTGCGGGTGATCTCGGCACCGAACCAGGCCCAGATTGCCAGGATTACCAGGGCAGGCACCAAGGTCCAGAGGGCCACCCGCGCAGCGTGATATTGCGGGCGGGAGTGAACTTTCGGGCCGGTCGGGGTTACCAGGCGACGGCTGGTCGACCAGCCCGTCTGATAGGCCAGACCAAGCAGGACAAGCAGCAGGCCAGCAATGATCAGGGAATTCATGGTATCGCGCCCCGAGGAAAAAAGAGTGGGCCGCGCCTGTTGGCGCGGCCCGAAGGATCTTTACTGAGCGCCTGCTTCGAAAGCGGCGACCACTTCGGCGGTCTTTTCGGCCGGCTGCGGGATCAGGCCGGCGGCTTCAAGCGTGCCACCTTCGCCGGACATCTGCTCGGACAGGAAGAACTGAACGAATTCTTCAAGGCCGGGGATGACGCCGATGTGCTGGCCCTTCACGTAGAAGAACAGTGGGCGGGAAACTGGATATTCGCCGGCAGCAACGGCTTCCTTGGATGGCACGACGCCATCGACGGTGGCAACTTTGAGGGTATCGGTGTTCTGCTCGTAGAAGGAGAGGCCAAAGACGCCGACGGTGTTGGTGTCGGAGCTCAGACGAGCCAGGGTTTCGGTGTAGTCGCCGGAGATTTCGGTGACGACGTCCTGGCGCAGGGTGGTGCAAGCGGCTTCAGCGTCTTCTTCGCTGATACCTTCGGGCAGACCTGCTTCTTCGCAGCCAGCGCCGACGACGCGTTCCTGGAAGACTTCGCGGGTGCCGTGGTTGGACGCGGGAATGGCCAGAACGATCGGCTGGTCTGGCAGCGAAGCGTCCACTTCGGACCAGGTCGTGTAGGGATTGTCGACGAGAGCGCCGTCGACCATGACCTGGGCGGCGATCGCCTTGTAGACATGTACTGGGGTCAGGGCGAAGTCGGGGCCTGAAGCCGCCGAAGCGAAGACGATGCCGTCAAAGCCGAACTGGATTTCGCGGATGTCGGTCACGCCAGCTGCGGTGCATGCTTCACGCTCGCCGTCGCGCATCGCACGCGATGCATTGGCAATGTCGATCGTGTTTTCGCCAATGCCTTCGCAGAACTGGCTGAAGCCGCCGCCGGTGCCGCCCGAGCCAACCACTGGCGTGCTGAATTCGGGGAATGCAGCGCCGAACTCTTCGGCTACGATCGACGAAAATGGCAGGACGGTCGAGGAACCGGCAATCTGGATGGTATCGCGCGACTGGGCGAAGCTGGCAGTGGTGCCGAATGCGGCGAGCGCGATCACGGCGGCACTGGCGAATAGTGCGGTCTTCATAGGGATTTCCCTTCCGGAATTCAGTTCAAACCTGGCTGGTCGATCCGGCAATTCATTCCCGGCGCCGCCTTTGACGTGGCCGACCATATGGACCATGGGCGACAGTTTTATTGCAGTTCAATGACGCGTTTATGACGGGCTAAGTCATTGTTATGTCGATGAGTTCTCGACAAGAACGCAACAGGCTCCCGCCTCTATGACGGCAGCAGGGACACCATCGCTACCTTAATAGCGGCCGGACTTCGGCCTGGATCTTGCGCATCAGGGGCAGGAAATTGGCGATCATGTGCGAGGTGGAGGCGCGCGCAGATTGGGCGCCCACGTTGAGCGCGGCAATGATTTCGCCTTGTGCATTATAGAGCGGGATGGCGATCGAGCAGAGACCGAGCTCGAGCTCTTCATCGATCACGGCAAACCCCTGGGCCGCCACGACGGCAAGTTCCGTGGTGATCGAGGCGAGATCGGATTTGGTCTTGGCGGTGTAGGACACCAGCTCCGATTGATCGAGAATGGCGCGCGCCTTGGCCGGCGGCAGGGCGGCCAGCAGGATGCGACCCATCGACGTGCAATAGGCCGGCAGCCGCGCGCCCGCGCCAAGATTGATCGACATCACGCGACGATAAGAGGCGCGTGCGATGTAGAGGATCTCGGACTGGTCCAGAATGGCGGCGGACGAGCTTTCGTTGATCTTGCCGGAGAGCTCTTCGAGGAATGGCTGGATCAGGCGGGGCAGGGGCGTCGCCGCAAGATAGGAATGCCCGAGGTTGAGCACTCGCGGCGTAAGGCGGAAGAACTTTCCGTCATAGGTCGCGTAACCGAGATGGGTAAGGGTCAAAAGGCACCGCCGTGCCGTGGCGCGCTCCAGTCCAGTCCGGCTCGCCACGTCCGTGATGGACTGGCTGGCGTGCTCCTCATCGAAGCAGGCAATCACAGCAAGGCCTTTGACGAGCCCATTGATGATATCGCCTTCGCGCATGATTTCCGTCCCGTTCGCCGCTTGCTGGCGCCAGTGCAAGGCGCTGTTGAGCAATGTCCGGCCGATAAGCCCCTTGCCAGCATTTCTCACCCTGCTAATAGGGCAGGAGGGGCCCATAGCTCAATGGTTAGAGCCGACCGCTCATAACGGACTGGTTTCCGGTTCAAGTCCGGACGCGCCCACCACTACCGCAGGCGGCGAATGCTCTGTTCCGCGGCTATGCTGTCTCGAGCCGGCCTTCATGGCGGGGCCAAGACATGACCCGCGATCACCCTTCCCCCTTTGACCTCACTCCCCGCGCGGCAGGGCGGTGTAAACCCGGGCGACGAACTGATGAAATTCGGCCATGTAGTTGCTCAGGAAGTCGCGCGTGCTCGCGTTGGTGACCTCGCCATCGTCACTAATCAAGTCCGGCGTGAAGTGGATATAGGCTTCCGGAGCGTTCATTTGCGGTGAGTTGCAGAAGCTCAATACGCTGCGGAGGTTTTGCTGGGCGACCGCGGTTCCAATAGCACCGATGGATGCGCCGATCACCGCTGAGGGCTTCCTGGTGAAGGAATTCTCACCCCAGGGACGGCTGGCCCAGTCGATGGCATTCTTGAGCCCACCTGGGATGGCGCGATTATATTCTGGAGTGACGAACAGGATCGCATCGGCGTCCGCGATTGCCTGCTTGAAGGCTCGGGCCGCAGGCGGATAATCCGCGTCATAGTCGGGGCTATAGATCGGGAGTTCGCGAAACGAAATCTCGCTCATTTCAAAGCCGCGATGAGCCAATCGCACAAGGGCTTTGGAGAGCTTCCGGTTTATGGAGGTGCTGGAGAGGCTGCCGACGAGGTAGCCGACCTTGAACATGGTGGTCATGGGGTAACTCCCGAAGCGGATATGAATTGAGCAGAACGCCCGGCAGGACAGTTCGATCCAGAAGACCGCGAAATGGAGATTGCGCAAGAAACGCCCTTGACCCGGCATCCTTACCGACACTAGGAAACCAGGCGTTTCGAACGCGACGGGCCCATAGCTCATTGAATGAGCCGATCAATGCCCGGAGACGAGTGAGGGCGTGTAGCTCAATTGGTTAGAGCCATCCGCTCATAACGGATTGGTTATCGGTTCAAGTCCGGTCACGCCTACCAAAAACGGGCCCCTGTATTGTTGCAGGGGCCCACTCAACTCAATTCTTTCGTGGGACAGGGATCAGCAAAGAATCTGATATTCTCAGCACGCTGTAATTATCTTGTTCCACCCCAACATGTAGTTCACGTCAGGCGTAGCATCGACCGCGTCAACTTGCCCGCGGATACTGGGGTTGACTATCCCGGTTGGAACATATGTTGGGCATATCCATAGGTAAATGAGAACACAACTGGGCATGGTCTTGAAATGACCTCGCTCCTGCCTGCTGTTGTGCTCTTTCTGGCCACATCTCTCGGTTGAAAAGCGGCATTACCAACGCCACTCACGAGATATGGTTCCAATATATGAATAGAATTTCCAGGCTCACCTGCAGCGTAGCGCTGTCCTTGGCGCTCGGCGTCACAGCAATTGTGCCAATGGCCTACGCACACACTACTGTTCTTTCAGGTGTGGCTTCATGGTACGGACCCGGCTTTCATGGCCGCACGACCGCCAATGGCGAAAAATACAACATGAACGGAATGACTGCGGCTCATAAGTCCTTGAAGTTCGGAACCAAGGTCCGGGTCACCAACGAAAACAACGGCAAGTCCGTCGTGGTCCGCATCAACGATCGCGGTCCATATGTGGGCAGCCGCATTATCGATCTGTCCAAAAGTGCCGCCCAGGCCATCGACATGATCGGCCCCGGCACCGCAGCCGTGACCGTTGAAGTCCTGGCATAGCGCGTAGGATTTCTCAGCAGACCTCATCCTGAGCCTGTCGAAGGACGAGGTCGTGGCACCCCAGCCTCCACTCGCTCGACCTCGTGGTTCGACAGGCTCACCATGAGGTCTTCAGGTCCCTCATCTGAGGCCCGTCAAACGCGAGGCATAGCGATCCATTTCCGCTGGACCAAACTGTCTCCGAACAGCTTGGTCCGGCGGTGATCGCAAGCGCTAAGCGATCCCATAACCAACCGGTTCAGGCGACGAGCCTGGGCCCTTCCACCCGAACGCGATTGCGGCCGTCCCGTTTGGCGACATAGAGCGCATCATCGGCCCGCCTCAACACATCCTCAAAACTGCCCGGAGAATTGCTGGTGGCCGCCACACCGGCGCTTACCGTTCTTTGAACGATGTCGTCCTCGGCTCTGAGAGACGTAGTCTCGAAGGCTTCCCGGATCTTCTCGGCGACAAGTACCGCCGTTGCCGCCGCAGTCCGGGGCAGGATCGCGACGAACTCTTCGCCGCCGATCCGGGCTCCCGTCGCCTCGGGCGGCAGGTTTTCGATTATGCAATTGGCAAAGGCCACGAGCAGCCTGTCACCGACAGCGTGACCGTAGCGGTCATTGACGCTCTTGAAATTGTCGAGGTCGAAGGCGATCAGGGCGGTTTGGGGTTCGAGCGTCGCATGAGTGTCCAGAAGCGAGCGGCGGTTCACGAGCCCTGTAAGAGTATCCGTTCGCGCCTCGAGCAGATGCCGTTGCGCCAGGCGTGAATGGTTGAGCGCGGTGGAAATCGCCCCGATACCGGTGATGCCCATGAGCGACACCATGACGTTGAGATCTTCGGCCCAGTTGTCAGGCATCCCGACCAGGACGAAACGCCGTTCTGCGAGGAGCACCAGCCCGCAAAGAGCAAACGAGATGCCGGCGGCGACATAGAGGCCGCACATTGCCGCAATCAGCCCGCGCGCTTCCGACCGGCACTGCCAGAACAGGGCCGCCGCCATGACCAGCATCAGGCCGGAAAACAGGTTCGCAATAATGATGCCGATCCCGGCATAGCCGAGGAGGAAGGGCACGGTGACCAGCACAGCGGTCGGCGCCCCGAATGCTGCGGCATAGCCGAACGGCGCGCGTGCCCTTCGAAACTGCCGCGCTGCACCATAAACCACGGCGAGCCCCGAGGTGAGCAGCACAAACGAGAACGCTCCCACATATGGCGAGAGCGTTTCGGCATAGAAGTTGAAAGCGCCGACGGCGGCGGTCAGCACCAGCATGCCGGCCGACCAGGTCAATAGGAACTTGTCGTTCTTTGCCGCAAACCAGGCGGCCAGGAGCGTCAAGCTCATCGCGCCGCCGGAAAACAGGATGGCGAGCAGCAGAGATTGGTAGTCGAACAGCATGCCCGCTTCCCCCGGCTGTTTGCACCTTAGCCCAGCTGGCGGCTGGGCATTGAACATCACGCAGACTTTGGTGACTGTTCGGTAAATTTCGTCGGTCGCGCAGACATCTTGTTTGCTGGCTTGGTGTTGATTTTGACCGCAGATGAAGTGGCCCGACAGACCTCATGGTGAGCCTGTCGAACCACGAGGTCGAGCGAGTGGAGGCCTGGGTGCCACAACCTCGCCCTTCGACAAGCTCAGGATGAGGTCTACTTGGTACACCTTGGCGAGCCCGGCCGAGCAGCAGCAGGCTCATGCCTCGCCACTCCATTGGACGCCCTCCCGGAAACAGTCTGTTTCCCGCACATCCGCGCACGAAGGGGTGATCGGTCTATCATTTCCGATATGTCAGCATTACTGACCTTATGCTTACGGCGCTCGACCTTGTCGCGCCAATGGTTTCAACAGGAGTAGTGTGATGACGTATGGCCAGATGGGCAGAAGGACGGTGCTTACCGGAGGTGCCAGCCTGATGGGGCTGCTGCTGGCCGGGTGCGCGACCTCGTCCGGCCCCTCGCAGGTCACCGCTGCTGCAGTTGCCGCTCCCACTGGCGCGCAGTCCCCCGTTCCGCCCGAAACTGCCCTGATGTATGCGGCGGTCTTCGATGATACCTATCCCATCCGCGCGTCCCGCATGGAACTTGTGCCCGAGCAGTTCTGGCGCCAGGAGGTGAGCAATCCCACCGGCGAGGAAGCCGGGACCGTGATAGTCGATACGCAGAACCGTTTCCTCTATCACGTGCGCGATGGCGGCATGGCTACGCGCTACGGAGTCGGTATCGGGGCTGCCGGATTCGAATGGGCAGGCAGGGCACACATCGCCTACAAGCGAGAGTGGCCGCGTTGGACCCCGCCGTCCGACATGATCAAGCGCCATCCCGAACTCGAACGTTATCGGCACGGCATGGAGCCCGGACCCGACAATCCGCTTGGCCCGCGTGCGCTCTATATTCACCAGGGCAATACGGACACGCTCTACCGCATTCACGGCAATTCCGATGAGACTACGATCGGCAAGGCGGTGTCCAGCGGTTGTGTTCGTATGTTGCCGCAGGACATTATTCACCTCCATGACAACGTCCGGAGCGGATCGCCCCTGCTGGTGATCTGACGCTGCCTGCTTGTGACGGTTCGCTCAAACCCCGAACGGGAAGGTTTCCGGAGTACCCTGCGGAGCGACGGTGGGCAGGGGTGTAACCGCCTGGGTTTGCTCAAACCACACATAGGCGTCGAATTGCTCGGGCAGAACCGCTTCGAAATAGTGGCTCTGCCGCTCGGTTTCCGGCCGATAGATTACGCCGATGGCGCGCTCCAGCCGCGGTGTCGCCAAGGCCGAGCGCAGCTCTTCGTCCTGCCGCAAATCGGTCAGGGAACGGGCGGTGCCGGTGTGCCGGAATACCCGCTCGTAGGAATCGGGCCGGGAGGGCAGTACGGTCTTGATCTGCATCGGCGCGTCCCAATCGTCGGCGGCGGCCACTGTGCCGTGGTCAGTGCCGAAGCCAATGGCCAGGGCATTGTCGCCCCATGCCGTCTTGGCGAACTGGCCAATATTGAACTGGCCGCTCCAACCCATCTCGGTGGCCGACGCGTTGCCGATGTGAGAATTGTGAGCCCAGACGACGGCCTTGGCCTGTGGGCCGCGGCGATCCAGCAGCGATTGCAGCGTATCGAACATATGCTTGTCGCGCAGATTCCAGGAATCGTTGCGGCCGCGATACATCGCGCGATAATACTGCTCGGCAGACCGGACCACGCGCGCATTCTGCGCGGCGTCAAAGAAGTCGTCGCCGTCCTGGCTGGCATAGTTCACCTGGCGGCTGAGCAGTTCTGCCAATTGTTCGACGATCTCGTCTTCACATGGATCATGTTTGCCTGTGAGTACGGCGTGTCCATACCAGGCGGGCTCCATCTGCCAGGGCGTCAGGCAGCCATAACGCTTGCTCGCGCGCTTGGCTTCCTCGGGATCGACCTCTCTGAGATAATCCAGCACGGCCCCAACCGAGCCGCGCAAGGAATAGACGTCGAGCCCACGGAACTCGACCCGCTCCCCATACGGGCGTCCGGCATTGTGTTCGTGCAGCCAGCCGACAAAGCGGGCAACATCCTCGTTCCGCCACATCCAGGTTGGGAAGCGGGCAAAAGTCTCCTCGTCATAACCGCCGTCCGGCCGCTGCCGCACATGGCGGTCGATCCGGTTTGCATCCGGCCAGTCGGCTTCGACGGCGACGATGGAAAACCCGTGATATTCGATCAGATTGCGGGTTATGGCGGCGCGAGCGGCATAGAATTCCGAAGTGCCATGGCTCGCCTCGCCCAAGAGCACCACTCGCGCGTCGGCGAAGACATCGAAGAACGGGCCGAACTCCAGGGCGTGTTGCGGATCGGGAAGGGGCGTGACCGCGTGGCGAATGGCGCGGGCAATTTCGACGGCGCTTTCCGGCGCGAGATCCATAGTGTTCATCGGTCCCTCCGTGGCTGAAAGGCCCAACGCGACCACCTGTCAGGCGGCTGCCGCTTGTATCTCAGTTTACGAGCTTGCTAGAACCTTACAAAATGCTGACAAGCTGGTGCGGTTTCCTGTAAGTTATTGATCTGCATAACGAATGGAACAAGACGGGGGCCTATTCATTCCTGTGTCGATCCTTGCTTTGAGCAAGGCGAACCAAGGAGAATGATCATGAAGAACCTGCTTCTTGCTTCTGTTGCTCTCATTGCGCTGGGTTCAGCTCCGGTGTTTGCGCAGGATGCTGACGCCAAGACCGATGCTGCGGTGGGCGGCGCTGCCGGTGGTGCCACTGGCGCAGTTGTTGGTGGCCTCGTGTTTGGCCCGATAGGCGCGGTGATTGGCGGCTTTACCGGCGCTACGCTGGGTGCATCGGCCGGCGTCGAAGCTGACTCGGTGGAATATGTGCGCCTCAACCCAACAGAACCTGTGGTGATCGATGGTGACATCGACGTCGGCTTCGTGGTTCCGGAGGATATCGAAATCCACACCATCGAGACCGATCCCGACCACGGCTACTTCTACACCGAGGACCGCGTCTACTTCGTCGACCTGAGCGACCGCACGGTCGTTTATTCGCCGGGGACGGTGGTCGCTGCCGAAACCAGCAGCTGATCCTTTGGCGGTGGATCGCCGAATGGCGGTCCATCAACTGCAAGGGGGGCCTTCAGTCGTTCGAGGAAATCATGACCAAATCGAAATTATTTGCAGGAATGGCGCTTGCCGGCTTGCTGCTATCGACGTCTGCCCTGTCGCCGGTCGGGCCACTGGCCGTCACTCCGGCACAGGCCCAGTCCGTCAGCGTAAGCTTTGATCTATTCTTTGAAGAGCTTGAGCCTCATGGCGTGTGGGTCAGCCATCCACAATACCGCTATGTTTTCTGTCCCACGGGCGTGGACACCACCTGGCGTCCATATACCAACGGACGTTGGCTCTATCTGGAAGACCATGGCTGGTACTTCGCTTCGGATGAGCCATTTGCCTGGGCCACCTATCACTATGGCCGCTGGCTGGATGATGACAATCTGGGCTGGTGCTGGGTGCCTGGCACCAAATGGGCTCCGGCCTGGGTAAGCTGGCGTCGCGGTGATGAGGTCGTGGGCTGGGCTCCCTTGCCGCCGGAAGGGGAAGGTTATGCCGTCTCCCTCGAGGTGGTGCGCGAGGATTTCCCCGAAGACTACTGGGTGTTCGTCCCCACCCGCAGCTTCATCGAGCCCGACCTGTCGGTGAACATCATCTTCGGAGCGGATGCTCGTGACTACTACACCGATACCGAGTTCCTCGGACCTGTGGTGGTCGAGGGAGATGTGGTGACCAACAATGTGATCGAGGTCACCTATATCGAGCAGCAGATCAACCAGGAAATAACCGTCTACAACGTTGAGGAAGCGCCCGATCCAACGGCTGTTTCCGTCACCGGCGACCAGACGGTGCAGATCTTTAACCAGGAGGTTGCGGAACCCACGGAGGATGCAGCGCCTGCCGAAGCAGTGGATGAAGCCGAAGCCCCCGCCGTGATCGCCGAGGAAGGTGGAACGGCGGGCACTGAAGGATCCGAGGCTACGGAGCCGGAGGCCGAGGGTGAAACGCCCGAAACCGATGCGGTGACCACCGAGGAAACCACAGAACCAGAAACCGAAGCGACTGAGCCAGCGGCCACCGAGCCCGAAGGTGCGGAATCTGAGACTACGGAAACCGAGGCAACTGAACCTGCGGCAAGCGAGACCGAGGCGACCGAGACCGACGCTGATGCGGCTGCCCCCGAAGCCGCGACGGACGCCGAGGCCGAAGCTACGACCGAGGAGGCTGAGCCAGAGGCTGGCGCCGAACAGCCGGCAACCGAGGAAGAGCCCGCCGCGGATCAGCCTGCCCCTGCCGCTGAGGAGCAAACGGAAGAAACCCCGCAGCCTGCCGAGGCCGAAGTGGAAGCAGAAACGCAGCCTGCCGACGCCCAAGTCGAAGCAAATGAAGAGGCTGCTTCTCCCGCTGAGGAAGCCGCTCCCCCCGCTGAGGAAGCACCGGCTGCAGACTGTCCTCCTGAACTGCTAGTCGACGGAGTATGCCAGCCAGCAGAACAGAGCCCTGCCGAGGAGCCGGAAGCGGCTCAGCCGGACGAGGCCAGCGAAGCGCCCGAGGACGCGGAAACGGTGGTTCAATAGCCACGAACTCGGGGCGCCGCCGATGCGGCGCCCCAAATATCAGCTGATCGCCCAACCGCGCAAATCACTCCAGGAGGCGGTGGCGCCAAGATTTCGCCAAATTGGTTAACATCGTAAGTCCATGAGTCCGACCATTTATTTTACAATTCGGCCCGACCGGCAAGTCTCTCCCTCACGGTTAACAATTGCTTAACGCGGATGATTCACGTTTAGCTTACGGGGCAGAGTATTTCTGGAGTACGGCGGATGCTTCCTGGGGCGCAACAGACGCAACGTGCTGATCATGATCATGAGGACGGGGGCAATGTCCCTGCGATACAAGGTAACCCGCTAGGCCGGTTGTGGCCCGAGCTTGGTCAGATCGAGTGCTCGCACGACATCTCCCATGCAACGCTTTGGAGTTTCATGGCTTTCCGGGGCCGACCGTCCTACAATCCCAGCTTGCTGGAGGATTTTCACCGCTGGCAGACCAATATTGGTGTCATGAAGCGAGCCTATCCTGGGACGCTGAAATATGTGGTGCTTGGCTCGCGGCAACCAGGCGTGTTCTGCCTCGGCGGTGACCTCGACCATTTCCTGAATTGCATCGCCCGGCGGGATCGCGAGAGCCTTGTGCAATACGGATTGTCCTGCGTGACCATCCTGCACCGCAACTGGCAGGCGCTGAACTGTGACGTGACGACCATTGGCCTTGCGCAGGGTGATGCCCTGGGGGGAGGGTTCGAGTCGTTGCTCTCGTTCGACGTGATCTGCGCCGAAAAGGGAACGAAATTCGGCTTTCCTGAACAATTGTTCGGGCTTTTCCCAGGCATGGGAGCATTGTCATTCCTTGGCCGCAAGCTGGGGTTTGCGAAGGCCGAACTGTTGGTTCGTACCGGCAAAATCCTTACCGCAGAGGAGCTGTATGAGCTTGGCTTGGTTCATATCCTCGCCGAGCCGGGGCAGGGCATTTCCGCGGTCAGCCGCTACATCCAGAAGAACCAGGCGCGGCATGGGGCGCAGCTACAGATGCACCGGGCCAGCAAGCGGGCCAATCCGCTCCCGTATGAGGAACTCAGCGATATCGTGATGTTATGGGTCGAAGCTTGCCTGCAGCTTGAGGATCATAACCTCAATGTGATGCGTCGGCTGATTGGTGCGCAGTCGAAACTGGGGATGGTGGCCTGACGCTCAGGCAGCAAGAAACCGGCTGACTTTGGTGGGTGAAAACTGGGAAAGCACCGCGCCAATCGTGGCAGCAGGCTCCGGTTTTCCCAGCAGATAGCCCTGCACATGCGTGCAGCCTGCTCGCGCCAGGAACTGCAATTGCTCTTCGGTTTCTACACATTCTGCCACTACGCTGGTGCCCAGAATCTGTCCGATGTTGCAGACCGCCCTGATCACGGCGACCGAGCTGGCATCGCGGCCGAGGTCGCGCACGAAGGACCCGTCGATCTTGATCTTGCTGAAGGGGAAGGTCCGCAGGTGACTGAGTGAGGAGTAACCCGTTCCGAAATCATCCAGCGACACGCCCACTCCGATCGAGCGGAAGCGGTCCAGCATGTCCTGCGTCGTGGCGGTTTCGTTGAGCAGGGCGGTCTCGGTGATTTCCAGTTCGATCCGGCCTGGCGGAAGTGCCGACGAACGCAGCACCTGTTCGAGGAAATCGGGGAAAGTCTTGTCCTGGAACTGAACGGCCGAGAAATTAATGGCCAGCGTCACGTCACTGTCCAACCCGCTCAAAACGTTCGCCGCTTCCTGCACAACCCAGCGGCCGATCGCTATGATCAGGCCGGTTTCTTCGGCGACGGGAATGAATTCGGCCGGCGAAACCCAGCCGCGGGTAGGGTGCCGCCAGCGGATGAGAGTTTCCAAGGCCGAGATCCTCCCCGACGAGAGCTCTATGATCGGCTGGAAGGCGAGAGTGAACTGGTTGTCAGCAATCGCAGTTCTGATATCGAGCTCCAACTGGCGGCGGAGTTGCATCTGGACGTCCAGATCATCTTCAAAGACCACCACGTTCTGTCGGCCATTGGCTTTGGCGCGGTAAAGCGCCATGTCGGCACGCTGGAAGAGAACGTCGTTCTCGACCCCATGATCGGGAGCCAGCGCAATACCGATACTGGCGCCGATGTTGATGCGATTGCCGCTTATCTCGAATGGCATGCACAGGCGCTCGACAAGAGCCGCCGAAAGCCTTTGATAGTTGGCCGCATCGCCCATCAGAGGCTGGATCACGACGAACTCGTCGCCGCCCAGGCGTGCCACAAAGCCATTGGAGCCGACGACATCGACGATCCGTTTGGCCACCTCGACCAGCAGGTCGTCCCCGACGGGGTGACCCAGGGTGTCGTTGACGGCCTTGAAATTGTCGAGGTCAATCAGATGCAGGGCCAGCGACAAAGAGCTGCCGAGGTTGTTCAGGTTTTTCTTGAGGACTTCCCGGAACGATGCGCGGTTCATCAGGCCGGTAAGCTCGTCGGTCCAGGCAAGCTTCTCGATGCGGTCCTGCGCTTTTGCCTGTTCGGTGACGTCCTCGAACACGATCACGGCGTTGCCGTTTTCCATGGTTTGCCGGGATACAGCGATGGCCGTGCCATCGGGCAGTTGCACGGAGCTCTTCCTGTTGCGCGAGGAACTGATGCTGTAGCGGACTTCGCTGATCAGCTTGGCATTGCGCGAGGCGACGTCGTCAGACTCCGCCCAGTTCAGCATCTCTTCGAGACGCATGCCCTTGAAAATGCCTTCGCCGTCGTGCTGCAGGATGTCCAGTAGCTTCTGGTTCCATACCAAGAGGGCACCGTCGGCGTCGAACATACAGAGCCCGTGGGACATATTGTTCAATGCGTCGTCGAACAGGGCAGCCTGCTGCTGGGACGCGCGGGCCAATTTAGCGTTGAGAATCTGCGTGTTGAGGGCACCGATGATCGTCTCGCGTACGGAGACGGTGATGTCCGTCATGCCAAACATGAAGATCAGCAGGGCGCTTCCCACGATCTGATAGAAGCTAGTGGGGTGCAGGATGAGGCCGAGGCACATTGGCGCTGCGGCAAGATACAACTGGCTGAGCGCTATCCAAGGACGGCCCGCATTGCGCCCGGTGATGCTGGCGGCGTAGGCCGCCGTGGTCGTCGTCAGCATCAGGTGCAGCGGTTCGT
This sequence comes from Devosia naphthalenivorans, assembly GCF_003056355.1. Classification (GTDB taxonomy): domain Bacteria; phylum Pseudomonadota; class Alphaproteobacteria; order Rhizobiales; family Devosiaceae; genus Devosia; species Devosia naphthalenivorans. Next base: position 133,641 of record NZ_PYVW01000008.1, on the reverse strand, counting down.
TGTCGACGCGAAGGATCGCCAGGAAGCTCGCCAGGCCCAGCGAGAGGGCAAATAACCCTGCACCAGTAGCGTAGGCGAACTCCCAGCGGTTCACATTCGCTGCGTTGACCGGGTTTCCACGGACGTAAATGAACCCAAGGATAATCCGGCCCGCAGCAACAACGACGATAAAGTCGGCTACCGTCTCCAGGATGACGTCGTTGGAGAGGATCGAAACGGTTGCGGCAATCCACAACCCTGCGAGTGCTCCAGCAATCAGGGATGCAAAGGGGTAGAACAGGCCGTCGACGAGCTGCAATCGTATTTCAATTGGCAAAGCTCGCTCAGAACGCATCATCGACAGGAAGCGTTTGAACATGCTGACGCACCTCCGCGCACCAGTTTACCGGCAAATTGTGAAAAATTGCTTGAGCAATTCCGTCAAAGCCACGGTCGGGCGGCGTTGATTGCCGAATGCCCGGGAACACAAGCTACCTATAACCCACCACACCTTAATAGTAATTACGTATCCAGGGTGGTCTGGTCCTGCTGGTTAACAGAAGATGTCCCTGCCTGGTGAGGGCCGGCAATCAATGCTGCCAGACCACCAGGCCGGCCGCTGTCGCCATCATGACGCTGGCCGTCTTGTTGAGCCTGCCGAGGGCTTTTGAGCTCTTGAACATTTCCCGCGCGGCCGACGCCAGCCAGGCATAGCCACACCCGATGAGCAGCAGCACAACAATCACAATGAAGGTCAGTTCGGCAAACGCTAGCGGTGTCATCTGATCCAGCGGGATCACCGTGGGCAGGATGGCGAGGTAGAAGATGATGGTCTTGGGATTGCCCATGGTGAGCGAGAAGCCGGCAAGAAAGGTTTTCCAGCCGTCTTCGTTCCTGGGCTTCATCTGTTCGGCACCGGGCCGAGCCGTCCAGAACTTATATGCGATATAGAGCAGGTACGCGGCACCGGCCCAGCGCACGACCACGAACACCGGTCCAAAATAGGTGGCTATTGCCGCCAGCCCGAAAACCGCGAATACGAAGTAGACCAGATCGCCTGCGAGTATCCCCAGCACCATGGGGAAGGCGCCCTTGAACCCGCCGCCAAGAGCCCGGGCCACCACGGCCGCTACGCCTGGCCCCGGCACGAGCACTGCTATCGCATAGGCGATCGTGAAGGTGAGTAGCGTCAGTGGTTCCATAATGTCCGTCCCGGTTCGGAGGCGGACATTACGCGCGAGTTCTTGCGCCCGCAACTCCGCTCAGGGAAGGCGGGCGAGGCGTTCGGTCAGCAGCCGGTAGAAGCCGTCGGCATCGCCATGGCGCATGTAGGTGGCGTTCCTTATCTTGCCGGTAACATGCCAATAGTCGGTCACCGTCATGCCCATGGTGAGTTCGCTCGCCGTTTCGATGGTGACATTGCAATGGCGGCCCTCGAAGAGATCGGGCTGGAGCAGATAGGCGATAACCGTGGGATCGTGGAGCGGCGCGCCTGCCCAGCCATATTTCTGCAGGTCGAAAGTTTCCGAGAATGTCAGCATGGCATGGACTGCCTGACCGGATTTGTTTCCCAGGTTGAGGATGGCGGCAAGCCGATCCGGCGTGGATTGGATCTGGTGCGTGACGTCGAGCGGCAAGATCGTGATGGGTGCGCCGCAACGCATGACAACATCAGCGGCTTCGGGATCGACGTAGATGTTGAATTCCGCCGCCGGAGTGATGTTCCCAACCTCGAAATAAGCGCCGCCCATCATGACGATTTCGGCAATGCGCTCGGCGATGCGCGGCTCCTTGATCAATGCCATGGCGATATTGGTCAATGGTCCCAGCGTGCAAAGCGTGATGGTGCCTGCTTCCGCCCTCATCAAGGTATCGATGATGTAGTCAACGCCGTGCTGGCTCTGCAGCGGGATGGTAGGAGCGGGCAGGTCAGGACCGTTCAGCCCCGTGTCTCCATGGACGTGTTCGGCGGTGACCAGGGCGCGACGCATCGGGCGAGCACATCCGGCATAGACCGGGACGTCGTGCCGACAGGCCAGCTCCACCACCTTGCGGGCGTTGTTGGCGTTGTGGTGCAACCCCACATTGCCCGCGACAGCAACGATGCCCAGAACTTCCAATTCCTCGGGGGACGCGAGTGCCATCAGGATAGCGACGGCATCGTCCTGGCCGGGGTCGGTGTCGATGATGATTTTACGTGGCATTTCCGGCCCTTGGAAGCTGAATCGCTGAGGTCGATCCTAGCTGCTGTCGGTTCGCCGGTCGACCGTTCCAAGCCAGCAAAATGAGGAACATTCGAATGCGGCCTCACGTTACCTGAGTTGCGAGGGGTTGCAACAAACGGACACCGCCAATGGCACGCGCGACACTTCGGCCCCGGTCCAGGCAGGACATGAGCGAGAACCAGTTCGAACGGCTTTTGAACAATGCCGCGCGGTTTTCTCTGGTCTTCCTTGGCTTCATCACATTGCTGGTCGTGTTGCAGCTGGGGCAGATTTTCCTGGCGCCCGTTGCGCTGGCCGTCGTCGTCGGTTTGATGTTCGGCCCGGTGGCCGACCGGGTCGAGCGCTTCGGGGTGCCGCCGGCGCTGGCAGCTGCCATCGTGGTGCTCATGCTCCTGGGCATCCTCGCCGTCAGCGTCATCCTGTTCGCCGTGCCTTTGTCGGATTGGGTTGCCCGCGCGCCGGTGATCTGGAGCAGGCTGCAGTTGCAGTTGCAAAACCTCGAGGGGCCGCTGGAGACGATCACGGCGGTGCAGGAGCAGTTCACCGCCGTACTGAGCAGCGATGAGACAATGTCGGTGACCGTGGAGAACGACGGCCCGATGATGGATCTTGCCATGCTGGCTCCGGCCATTCTGGCGCAGATCCTGATCTTTCTGGCGAGCCTCTATTTCTTTGTGGCGACCCGCGATCACATTCGTATTTCGGTTCTGTCGCTCTGCGTCAGCAGGAGAATGCGGTGGCGCACCGCCCACATCTTTCGGGATGTCGAGCAAAAGGTCAGCCGGTTTCTGCTGTCGATTACTGTCATTAATATGCTGGTCGGATGTGTTGTCGGGCTGGTCATGTGGGCCATCGGCATGCCCTCGCCGCTGCTCTGGGGCGCGATGGCGGCAGCGCTGAACTACATTCCCTATGTGGGACAGGCCGTGATGATCCTGACGCTGCTCGCAGTTGGGCTCGGCACGCGCACGGGGCTGGAGGATATCCTGCTGCCGGTGGGCTGTTATGTGGCCATCAACTTCGTCGAAGGCCAGATCGTGACGCCGCACTTCATCGGGCGCACCATGACGCTTAATCCCTTTCTGATTTTTCTATCCATCACCTTCTGGCTATGGGCCTGGGGACCCATCGGTGGGCTTATTGCTGTTCCGAGCCTGCTGATCGGAGGTTCCGTGCTGGCCCATGTGTTGCCGGGCAGGCCGATGGTGCCCAATCGGCCGGTGCGCCGCACGCCCGGGATGACCGATGGGCAAGAAGTTCTAGCCAACGCTGCCCGGGCTATCCGGGAACAGGCGCAGCAGCCACAAAAGCCCACAGACAAACATCGCCAGGAGCGCTTCGAACCGCCCGAGGGTACGGCCCCCACCGGTGTGGAAGTGCATAGGTAGCCCTGCGCGGCGTCCCCTTGACGCGAAGCGTCCGAGGCCTGAACACTGCGTCGCTCAATGGGGCTGGAGTTGGCTGTGGCAGATGGGATTGTCGAACATGCGGCGGGCGCCGCGGCGCATGGTGTCGATCTGGTACCTGTCGTGGCTCTGTTGGCAGCAGCGGTCATCGGCGTGCCGCTGTTCAAGCGGCTGGGATTGGGGTCGGTGCTGGGCTATCTGGCGGCCGGACTGCTGCTTGGCCCCTCCGGGATTGCCCTGATCCATGACCCGGCATCCGTACTCACCACCGCGGAACTCGGGGTGGTGATGTTCCTGTTCATCATCGGCCTCGAAATGGAGCCATCCAAACTGTGGGCGCTGCGCAGGCAGATCTTTGGTCTGGGCGTCATACAGGTTCTCTCCTGTGGCGCGCTCCTCACCGGCGTTGGCATATTGCTGGGGTTCGCGCCTGTGGTTTCCTTCGTGTTCGGCATGGGCTTTGTGATGACCTCCACGGCCATCGTCATGCAGATACTGGGAGAGCGCGGGGAGCTCGCCAGCACTGGCGGACAGAAGATGGTTTCGATCCTCCTTCTCGAAGATCTGGCCATCGTACCTCTGCTAGCGTCGGTTGCGATCCTGGCGCCATCCAGCGGGGAGCAGGCCGACCTGGCGCAGCGGCTGATCAGCATCGGCGTTGCGCTGGGTGCGGTCCTGCTGCTGATTTTCCTTGGCCGACGGGTCATAAACCGGTTTTTTGCCCTTCTCGCATCAACCAAGCTGCGCGAGGTCATGACAGCCGCCGCCTTGCTGGTGGTACTGGGGGCGGCCCTGCTGTTCCAGGCCAGCGGCCTGTCGATGGCCATGGGGGCATTTCTGGCGGGCGTGCTGCTCTCCACCTCAACCTTCCGGCACCAATTGGAAGCCGACGTAGAGCCGTTTCGCGGAATATTGCTGGGCCTGTTCTTTTTGGCCGTCGGAATGTCGCTCGACCTGCGTATCGTTGCCGACAACTGGCAGATCGTCGCGCTCAGTGTCGCCGCCTACATGGTGACAAAGGGACTCGCGATCTACCTCATCGCCAGAGCGCTTAAATCAAGCCATGGCGAGGCACTTGAGCGTGCCGTGCTCATGGGGCAGGGCGGTGAGTTCGCCTTTGTGCTGTACACCACTGCGGCCTCGGCAGGCATTATCGATGCGCCCACCAACGCCATCTTCACGGCCACGGTGATCGTCTCGATGGTGCTGACGCCGTTTCTCATCATAGGCCTGCGCTATGTCATGCCAAAGCAGCAGCAGCCGTCCTTTGATGGGGTGGAAAAGGTGCGCGACCTCCATGCCCAGGTGCTCATCATCGGCTTCGGCCGCTTCGGGCAGATCGTCAGCCAGCCACTGCTTGCCATGAAGCATACCGTGGCGATTATCGACAACGACACCGAAATGATCAGGGCGGCGGCCCAGATCGGCTTCAAGGTCTACTATGGCGATGGTACGCGGCTCGATATCCTGCGCGCCGCGGGTGCTGGTACGGCGGATGTGATCCTGGTCTGTACCGACAGGAAAGAGCAGACCACCAGGATCATCGAATTGCTGCGCGATGAATTTCCCCTCGCCAAGGTCATGGCGCGGGCCTTTGATCGTGCTCACGCCATCGAGCTGGTTCGGGCAGGGGTCGAATACCAGGCGCGGGAAATGTTCGAATCCGCCGTGATGTTCGGGGGCGCGGTCATCAAGACGCTGGGCGCGAGCGATGAGGAGGCCACCGAGGTGCTCGAGGGTGTTCGCGACCGGGACCGACAACGCTTTGATATGCAACTGGCCGGCGAGGACTGGGCGCTCGGCCGAAGATTGCTGCTCAGCAATGCCCAGGAGCAGGCGCGCGAAGGCGGGGTAGCGCTTTCCGAGGACGTGGTGGAAGACGCAGTCGCCAAGAGCATCAATCCTACCCAGGCCGCATGACCACGCCGAGGGGGCTTCCGCCTGCATAAATTAAGTGCAAGGATTGGCACCCGACAGAGGGGAAACTGTTCGATATGGAAACTGGATTGCGATATGCCGCAACAGCCGATTGTCTACGATGCCCCTACGCCAGAGCCGCGCGCAACAACGGTTGAGGCCATACAGGCGGAAATCCTTGAGCGCCTGATCTATTCTGTCGGCAAGGACCCTATCGTCGCCCGGCCGCATGACTGGCTTGCCGCCACCATATTGGCGGTGCGGGACAGGGTCATGGATCGCTGGATGGAATCGTCCCGCGCAACGTGGCGGACATCCAACAAGCGGGTCTATTATCTGAGTCTTGAGTTCCTCATTGGCCGCCTTATGCGCGACGCCATGAGCAATGTCGGCCTGATGGAGCCGGTGCGCGATGCGCTCAAGAACCTCAACGTGGATCTGGGGGACCTTATCAGTCTCGAGCCCGATGCGGCTCTGGGCAATGGTGGGCTGGGGCGGCTTGCCGCGTGCTTCCTTGAATCCATGTCCACGCTGCAGATCCCGGCCTATGGCTACGGCATTCGATATGCCCATGGCCTGTTCCGGCAGGAGATGAGCGAAGGCTGGCAGGTGGAATTGCCCGAGGATTGGCTGGCGCACGGCAATCCCTGGGAATTCGAACGCCGCGAAAGTGCCTATGAGGTTGGCTTTGGCGGCTATGTGGAGCCGGTCACCGATCCGGATGGAGCGGTACGGCAGGAGTGGCGGCCCAACGATCATCTGCTGGCGGTGGCATATGACACGCCGATCGTAGGTTGGCGCGGTGCTCGCGTTAACACCCTGCGGTTGTGGAGTGCGCAGCCGATCGATCCGATCCTGCTCGACAAGTTTAATTCGGGCGATCACCTCGGAGCGCTGGAGGAAAGCTCGCGGGCCGAGGCGATCACGCGTGTGCTTTATCCGGCGGACTCCACGGCAGCGGGGCAAGAGCTGCGGTTGAGGCAGGAGTTCTTCTTCTCGTCTGCATCGCTGCAGGACATCGTGCGGCGGCATCTGCAGCAATACGGCGATCTGGGGTCGCTGCCCGACAAGGTCGCCATCCAACTTAACGACACGCATCCGGCAATCTCGATCTGCGAGATGATGCGTATCCTTGTGGATGACAATGGTCTCGAATGGAGCAAGGCCTGGAATTTGTGCAAGGGCGTGTTCGGTTATACCAACCACACGCTGCTGCCTGAGGCCTTGGAGAGCTGGCCCGTGGCCTTGCTGGAGCGGCTGCTGCCGCGCCACATGCAGATCATCTACCAGATCAATGCGGGCGTGCTGGCCGAGGCGCGCGAGCGTGGTAAGTTCAGCGATGCGCAGATTTCCAGTCTGTCGCTGATCGACGAGCACGGTGGACGCCGCGTTCGCATGGGCCAGCTTGCTTTTGTCGGTTCGCACTCGATCAATGGGGTCTCCGCACTTCACACCGAGTTGATGAAGCAGACGGTATTTTCGGACCTGCACAAGCTCTATCCGGACCGCATCAACAACAAGACCAATGGCATCACACCCCGCCGCTGGTTGATGCAGTGCAACCCCGAGTTGACCAGGTTGATTGTCGATCGGATCGGTCCGGGGTTCCTCGATGATATCGATCTGCTCAAAGGGCTGGATGCCCATGCTGACGATCCGACGTTCCAGGGGCAGTTTGCTGCCGTCAAGCAAGCCAACAAGCAAAAGCTGGCCAAGCTGATAAAAGATCGCATGAACATCACCGTCTCGCCTGACGCGATGTTCGACGTGCAGATCAAGCGCATTCACGAGTACAAGCGCCAGTTACTCAACATTATCCAAGCCGTTGCGCTCTATGACGAAATTCGCGCTCACCCGGAACGCGAATGGGTGCCGCGCGTTAAGATTTTCGCAGGCAAGGCAGCTCCGGGATACTGGAACGCCAAGCTCATCATCAAGCTTATCAACGACGTCGCCAAGGTCATCAACAACGACCCGGCGGTTCGAGGAATGCTCAAGGTGGTGTTCCTGCCGAACTACAATGTGAGCTTGGCTGAAGTGATTGTTCCCGCCGCCGATCTGTCTGAACAAATTTCCACCGCAGGAATGGAAGCCTCTGGGACAGGCAACATGAAGTTCATGGCCAATGGTGCGATCACCATCGGGACCATGGATGGTGCCAACGTGGAGATGCACAAGGAAGTGGGAGCCAAGAACATCGTCATCTTCGGTCTTTCCACCGCCCAGGTGAATGAGAAACGGGTCCGCGGTGAAACGCCACGGTCAGTGATCGAAGGATCGCCCAAACTCCAGGAAGCGCTTGATACTATCGCCTCAGGCGTTTTCTCTCCAGACGACACCAATCGTTATCGAGACTTGATTGGCGGGCTGTACGAGCATGACTGGTTTATGGTGGCTCGCGACTTCGAGGCCTATGTCGCGGCGCAAGCCGAGGTGGACGAGATCTGGAGAGACAAGCGGCGCTGGAACGCGATGGCTATCCGCAACACAGCAGATGTGGGCTTCTTTTCATCCGACCGCACCATCCGGCAGTATGCTCAGGATATCTGGAATGTGAAAGCGTAGCGAAAATCGTCGATGCGAGGACGGCAAACAAGACTTGCCGCCTTGGCAGGGTTTATTTGAGCGCACACGGTCCCAGACCTGTGCTGCTTCGGGGAGCGAGCGCGTGAGCAAGGAAGACTGGCAAGCCGATTCACGGGAAGTAGAGGCCATCGTCGAGGGCCGCCACAGCAATGCTTTCGCATTTCTCGGCCTGCATGAGGTCAAGGGTAGCTGGGTGTTGCGGGCATTTGTGCCGCATGCAGAGACCCTTGCCGCCTACTCTCTCGATGGCACTGAACTCGGTCATTTGATACCGCGCCACCCTGCGGGATTTTTCGAAGGCAAGGTGGACGCTACCAAGCCGCAGCCAATCCGCTATCGTGCAAAGAACGCCGGGGGCGAATGGGATGTTTATGATCCCTATTCGTTCGGACCGGTGCTGGGTCCGATGGACGACTATTACATCGGTGAAGGCAGCCATTTGCGCTTGTTCGACAAGCTGGGCGCCCATGAAATGGAATTCGAGGGCATCCACGGCACCCATTTTGCTGTCTGGGCTCCAAATGCTCAGCGCGTGAGCGTCGTTGGCATGTTCAATGACTGGGACGGCCGGCGCCATCCCATGCGCAAGCGGCTTGAAACCGGAATTTGGGAAGTCTTCATCCCAATTCTGGGTACTGGAACACTATACAAATATGAGATCGTCGGCCGCGATGGCACGGTCCAGCCGCTCAAGGCTGATCCCTACGCGCGCCAATCGGAAATGCGCCCCCGCACGGCCTCGGTTGTGCCCGATCCGACCGAATTTAGCTGGACTGACCAGCAATATCTTGAGGAGCGCGCAACTCGCGATTGGCGCCGTACGCCGATGTCGATCTACGAGGTGCATCTGGGCAGTTGGCGGCGCCGGCCCGATGGCGGCTTTCTGAGCTACGACCAGTTGGCCGAGCAGCTCGTGCCCTATGTGGCCGACATGGGTTACACCCATATCGAGCTGATGCCGATCACCGAACACCCCTATGATCCGAGCTGGGGTTATCAGCCCACGGGGCTCTTTGCGCCTACGGCCCGGTTTGGCGATCCGGCCGGGTTCGCGCGGTTCGTCAACGCGGCGCATGAAGCGGGGCTTGGCATCATCCTCGATTGGGTGCCGGCACACTTCCCAACCGATGCGCATGGTCTTGCCCGGTTCGATGGCACCGCGCTTTACGAACATGAAGATCCGCGCCAGGGCTACCATCCGGACTGGAACACCGCGATCTACAATTTCGGGCGCAAGGAAGTTGTCAGTTTCCTCGTCAACAACGCCTTGTTCTGGCTGGAGAAGTTCCACCTCGATGGCTTGCGGGTCGATGCCGTAGCCTCGATGCTCTACCTCGACTATTCGCGCCAGCATGGCGAGTGGGTGCCCAACAAGTTTGGCGGCAACGAAAACCTCGAGGCCGTCGATTTCATCCGGCGCGTGAATTCAGAGGCCTACCGGCTGCATCCGGGCACGTTCATGATCGCCGAGGAGTCCACTTCATGGCCTGGCGTCAGCCACCCCGCTTACACGGGTGGTCTTGGCTTTGGCTTCAAGTGGAACATGGGTTTCATGAACGATACGCTGCGGTTCATGGGCCGGGAGGCGGTGCATCGCAAGTACCACCACAACGACATGACCTTTGGCATGGTCTATGCCTTTTCCGAGAACTTCGTGCTGCCGCTGAGCCATGACGAAGTGGTGCATGGCAAGGGATCGTTGCTGGAGAAAATGCCGGGTGACGATTGGCAGCAATTCGCCAATCTGCGCGCCTATCTGGCGTTCATGTGGGGTCACCCGGGCAAGAAGCTGCTGTTCATGGGGCAGGAATTCGCGCAGCGGGAGGAATGGTCTGAGGCCAAGTCTCTCGACTGGTATCTGCTCGACGCCAGCATGCATGAAGGCATGCGCCGGCTCGTGGCAGACCTTAACCTGGCTTATCGGGAACTGCCGGCGCTGCACGCGCGCGACTGCGAGCCGGATGGTTTTGAATGGGTGATCGGGAACGATCACACCAATTCGGTTTTTGCTTGGCTGCGCAAGGCGCCGGGCAGCTCGCCCATTCTCGTGGTCTCCAATTTCACGCCGGTTCCACGCAGCGGCTACAAGATACCAATGCCGCTCGCGGGAAAATGGGTGGAGCGGATCAATACCGATGCGGGTTGGTATTCCGGTAGCAACACCGGCAATCAGGGTGCTGTTACCGCCCATGCTGTCGATGGGCAGCATTGGCCAGCGGAGGCGGAAATCTACCTGCCGCCGCTGTCGACGCTGTTTCTTAAGTTTGAGCCGGAATGAGCCGGCTCGTTTGCAGATAGGTCCCGGTCAACGGGCATTAGCGGAGGGTTAGAAAATGGCCGACTACAGAGTACCGTCACCCCTGGCCCGCGAGGCTATGGCCTATGTGCTTGCAGGTGGGCGCGGTACCAGGTTGATGGAACTGACCGACCGCCGCGCCAAGCCCGCCGTGTATTTTGGAGGCAAGTCGCGTATCATCGACTTTGCGCTGTCCAATGCGATCAATTCCGGCATTCGCCGTATTTCGGTGGCCACGCAGTACCAAGCACACAGCCTGATCAGGCATCTGTCGCGCGGCTGGAACTTCCTGCGCCCCGAACGTAACGAGAGCTTTGACGTGCTGCCCGCGAGCCAGCGCGTGCGCGAGGACATGTGGTATGCTGGCACAGCCGACGCCGTGTACCAGAACATGGATATCATCGAGGATTCCGGCGCCCGCTACATCGTCATCCTGGCGGGCGACCACATCTACAAGATGGACTACGAAATCATGCTTCGCCAGCATGTGGACACCGGCGCTGACGTGACCATCGGATGCCTGGAAGTGCCGCGCATGGAGGCGGTGGGCTTTGGTGTGATGCACGTAGACGGCCGCGACCGCGTGGTCGATTTCGTCGAGAAACCCAAAGATCCGCCGGGTATCCCGGACAAGCCCGACACGGCGCTGGCTTCGATGGGTATCTATGTTTTCGAAACTCGGTTCCTGATGGAGCAATTGCGGCGCGACGCAGCGACCGAGGGCTCCAACCGCGATTTCGGCAAGGACATCATCCCCTATATCGTCAAGAACGGCACGGCCTGGGCCCATCGCTTTCCACGCTCATGCGTGCGCTCGAGCAATGAGGAGGTCAGCTACTGGCGTGACGTCGGCACGATCGATGCATACTGGAAGGCTTCGATCGATTTGACCGACATCAAGCCGCAACTTGATCTGTATGATCGCGACTGGCCGATCTGGACCTATGCCGAGATCACCCCGCCCGCCAAGTTCGTGCACGATTTCGACGGCCGGCGCGGTTCGGCGGTCAACTCGCTGGTTTCAGGCGATTGCATCATCTCGGGCGGCCATCTGCAGCGTACGCTGCTATCGACGGGTTCGCGCGTGCATTCATATTCGGAACTCGACGAGGCGGTGGTGCTGCCCTATTGCGACATCGGCCGCAATGCACGGCTGCGCAAGGTGGTGATCGACCGCGGCGTCAACATTCCCGAGGGGCTTGTCGTTGGTGAGGACCCCGAATTCGACGCAAAGTGGTTCCGGCGCAGCGATGAAGGGGTGACGCTGATCACCCAGACCATGGTCAACAAATACATGGCTGGGCGATGATCGAGGTTCTCTCGGTCGCGTCCGAGGTTTATCCCCTAATCAAGACGGGAGGGCTCGCAGATGTTGCGGGCGCGTTGCCGGCAGCATTGGCAACGCACGGGGTCACCATGCGCACACTGGTGCCCGGCTACCCCACCGTCATGAGCAAGATGACCGGCGGCCGGGTCGTCATGGAACTCGACGATCTGTTCGGCGCTCCCGCCAAGCTGATCGCCGGGCGGGTGGACGGCCTTGATGTCATCGTCATCAATGCGCCTCAGCTCTATGACCGCCCCGGCAATCCCTATGTCAGCCCGGACGGATGGGACTGGCCGGACAACTGGAAGCGGTTTGCGGCGCTGGGTTGGGTAGCGGCCGAACTGGGCGTGGGCATGGTCGACGGTTATCGACCCCAGGTCATCCACGCCCATGACTGGCAGGCGGGGCTCGCCCCGGCCTATATAAAGTTCAGCCCCAATGCCGACGTCAAGACGGTGATGACCGTCCATAACATGGCTTTCAAAGGCTTCTTTGGCGGTGAAATTTTTGGCCAATTGCGATTGCCACCCCACGCATTCGGCGTTGGAGGGGTGGAGTATTACGGCGGCGTCTCCTACCTCAAATCGGGTATGGAATGTGCGGACTACGTGACGACGGTCAGCCCCAATTACGCCGACGAAATTCGCACGCCCGCTTTCGGGATGGGACTTGAGGGGCTGCTCAATGGCCGGGCGGACACCGTCGTCGGCATACTCAACGGGATCGACACCGCCGCGTGGAATCCAGCTACTGATCCTACATTGGTCCAGAACTTCACGGTCAACACGATCCATACGCGTCGTGTGAACAAGCGGGCCGTTGTCGAGAAGTTCGGTCTCGATGGTGCCGATGGCCCGTTGTTTTGCGTGGTGAGCCGACTGACAGACCAGAAGGGCATGGATCTGTTGCTGCAAGCTGCAGATGGCCTGGTTGACCTTGGCGGCCGGCTTGCCGTGCTGGGTTCGGGAGAACCCTATCTGGAAGACGGATTTCGTCACCTGACAGTGAAGCATCCCGGCAAGGTCGCGCTTATTACCGGCTATAACGAAGCGCTGAGTCACCTCATGCAGGGCGGATGTGATGCGATCCTCATTCCGTCGCGTTTCGAGCCATGCGGCCTAACGCAATTGTATGGGCTGCGATATGGCTGCGTCCCGGTTGTCAGTCGTATCGGGGGGCTCGCCGACACGGTGATCGACGCCAATCCGGCCGCAATTGCAGCTGAAGTTGCGACGGGGGTCGTGTTCGATCCCGACAGCGTTCACATGCTCTATGAGGCAATCCGCAAAACCGTGCGCCTCTACAGCGACGAAAAACTCTGGAAGAAAATTCAACGGCGGGGAATGAAGTCGGACGTCTCCTGGGACACCAGCGCCACGCGCTACGCCGAACTCTACGCCACACTTACCGGGCTCAAGACCAATGACCATCCAGACGATTGAGACGACCCCCTATGCCGACCAGAAGCCAGGCACCTCCGGCCTGCGCAAACGGGTGAGCGTCTATAGCCAGCCAAACTACGTCGAGAACTTCATCCAGTCGATCTTCGACAGCCTCGATGGCTATGAAGGCAAGACGCTGGTGATCGGCGGGGACGGGCGCTACTACAACGACGTTGCCATCCAGAAAGCCATCCGTATTGCCGCGGCCAATGGCTTCGGCAAGGTTCTGGTGGGTGAGAACGGTTTACTCTCGACCCCGGCCGCCAGCCACATCATCCGTCACTACAAGGCCTTCGGTGGCCTAGTGCTATCGGCCAGCCACAATCCGGGCGGCCCCGAGGGCGACTTCGGCATCAAGTACAATATCGGCAATGGCGGCCCGGCACCGGAGAAGATCACCGACGCGGTGTTTGCCCGGACCAAGGTGATCGACAGCTACAAAACCGTGGATGCTCCCGATGTGGCGTTGGGCGAGGTTGGCCAGCACTGGTCCGGCGACATGGTCGTCGAAGTTATCGATCCGGTTGCCGACTACGCGGCCCTGATGAAGAGCCTGTTCGACTTCCCGGCGATCAGGGAGATGTTCGCGTCGGGTTTCACCATGACGTTCGATGCGATGCACGCGGTGACGGGGCCCTACGCACATGCGATCCTTGAAGGGATGTTGGACGCGCCCAGGGGGACGGTGATCAACGGTACGCCATCGCCTGACTTCGGCAATGGTCATCCCGACCCGAACCTCGTCTACTGCAAGGAAATGTTCGACCTGCTGATGACGCCCCAAGGTCCGGATTTCGGCGCCGCCTCGGACGGCGACGGGGATCGGAACCTGATTATCGGCAAGAACCGGTTCGTTACGCCATCGGACTCGCTGGCGCTTTTGGCCGCCAATGCCCATCTGGCGCCGGGCTACAAGGGCGGCATTGCCGGCATTGCGCGCTCCATGCCTACCAGTGCTGCAGCGGACCGGGTTGCGGAAAAGCTCGGCATCGAGATGCATGAAACGCCTACCGGATGGAAGTTCTTCGGCAATCTGCTTGATGCCGGGCGCGTCACCATCTGCGGTGAGGAAAGCGCGGGCACGGGCTCCAGCCATGTGCGCGAAAAGGACGGTCTCTGGGCGGTGCTGCTATGGCTCAACATCCTTGCCGTGCGAAAGCAGAGCGTCGACGAGATCGTGCGCGAGCACTGGGCGACCTACGGCCGCAATTATTATACCCGCCACGACTATGAAGAAGTCGATGCGGCCATAGCCGGCAAGCTGGTCGAGGATCTACGTGAGCAATTGCCGTCGTTGCCGGGCCGCAACTTCGGCGATGATTTGCAGGTCGCCTATGCTGACGACTTCACCTACCACGACCCGGTGGATGGCTCGACCAGCGCCAAGCAAGGCGTTCGCATCGGCTTCACCGATGCCTCGCGGATCGTGCTGCGCCTCAGCGGCACTGGCACGGTGGGCGCCACCTTGCGGCTTTATCTCGAGCGCTATGAGGCGCCCGATGGACGGCACGACCTTGAGACGCAGATGGCTTTGGAACCCTTGATCGCGCTTGCCGATGATCTTGCCGGGGTCAAGCAGCGCACCGGGCGGCAGGAACCCAGTGTTATCACCTGAAGTCGGCAGCACGATGAAACCGGTATTGGTCCCCAATGGGGGCCGCATCGACAGGCTCGGCGCCACGGTCACGCCCGAGGGCGTCAATTTTGCCGTATATTCGGAAAGTGCGACCGCGATCTGGGTGTCGATCTTCGACGAGTTGGATCAGGAAACGGATCGCTTTGCGCTGGATGTGCGCCAGGACCACATCTGGGCCGGCTTGATCTCAGGCTTAGGGGCAGGCACCCCTTACGGGCTGCGTGCGGACGGAGAATATAACCCCGACCAGGGCTATTTCTTTGATCCCATGAAGCTTCTGGTCGATCCCTATGCCAAGAGGCTGGACAGGGTCTTTGTGCGCTCGCCACGCTTGCGGCTGGACCGCGCCGAAGCCGTGGATACCGCGCCACTCGTTCCCAAGGCTATCGTGGTCAGCGAGGCCTGGGAGGCTGCCGTACCACGCAAGAAAGCGCCAACGCTGTTCTATGAAATGAACGTGCGCGGCTACACCATGCGGCATCCCGGCGTGCAGGGGCCGCTGCGTGGCTCCATCGCCGGCCTCACCACCCAGCGCGTGATCGACCATCTCAAATATATCGGCGTCGATACGCTGCAGCTGATGCCCACGGCCGCTTGGATCGATGAGGGTCATCTTCCGGCGCTAGGGCTGACCAATGCCTGGGGCTACAACCCGATAGCCTATTCGGCGATCGATCCGCGGCTTGCCCCCCGCGGCCCGCATGAACTGCGCAACATGACCGATCTTTACCGCAAGAATGGTATCTCGGTCATTCTCGACGTGGTCTACAATCACACGGGCGAGGGTGACGCCTTTGGGCCCATGCTGAGCCTGATGGGACTAGATGCGCGGACCTATTATCGGTTCGTTGAAGTTGACGGCAAGCAGGTTCTGGTCAACGACGCCGGCACAGGCAATACGCTGCGGTGCGACCATCCGGCGGTGCAGCGGTTGGTGATCGATAGCCTGCGCTACTGGGTCGAGGAAATGGGCGTCTCCGGCTTCCGGTTCGATCTGGCGACCGTGCTGGGCCGCGAGCCCGGGTTCAACCCCAATGCCGTGATGCTGGAAAAGATCAAGTCCGATCCGGTGCTCAGCAAGTGCATCCTTGTGGCGGAGCCCTGGGACGTGGGGCCTGGCGGCTACGCGCTTGGGCAGTTTGGCAAGGAATTCCGGGAGCACAACGACACATACCGGGACGAGATTCGCGGCTTCTGGCGCGGCGAAGACGGCAAGATCGGTGAACTCGCCGGCAAGGTCGCAGGCTCGGCCGAGATATTCGACTTTGCTGGCCGCAAGCCTAGCCATGGGGTCAACATGCTGGCTGTCCATGACGGGTTCACCCTGCGCGATCTCGTCAGCTATGTGGACAAGCACAACGAGGCCAACGGCGAGCATAACCGGGACGGACACAGCCACAATTCCTCCTGGAATTGCGGCATTGAAGGTGAAACCGACGATCCCGCCGTCATCTTCGCGCGCAAGCGGGATGTGCGGGCGCTGCTCGCCACATTGTTCATGTCGCGCGGCATTCCGCTGTTGCAGCAAGGCGACGAGATGTTCCGCACGCAGCAGGGCAACAACAATGCCTATGCGCAGGACAACGAGATCACCTGGCTCGATTGGGAAAACGCCGATGGCGATCTGGTGGACTTCGTCGCCGCCATCAACCAGTTCCGCAAGGCCCATTCGGCGCTGACGCATGACCATTGGCTGACCGGACAGGAGCGCAACGGCGTGCGCGACGTGGTCTGGCTGCATCCCGATGGCCGGGAAATGAACGAGGATGACTGGCGCTATTCCGGTGCCTCGGTGCTCGGCATGCACCTGCGCAACAAGGATGACGAAGTGCTGGTCTGGTTCAATCGCCGTATCGAACCTGTTGTGGCGCATCTGCCTGACAGCAATTGGCAGGTCGGCATCGTTTCCGATCACACGGCACAGGTGACACTGATGGAATCCACCGCAACCCTAACGCCACGATCCGTCACCGCGCTGATCCGGCCGGTGCAGCCATGATCATCGCGCAGCTCAGTGACATCCATGCGGATGGAAGCAGCAAAGCCCTGGCACGACTCGATAGCGTGCTGGGCTGGCTCAAGCCTCTCCAACCGGACGCAATCATTATCAGCGGTGATCTGGCAGAGGTTTCGCACGAGCAAAGCTACGGTGATGTTCGCGACCGGCTGGAGGCGATGAACACCCCGTTTTATGTGGTTCCGGGCAATGTCGATGAACCCGCTACGATGCGGCGTGTCTTTGGCGACCGTTTCGACTGGCGCGCAGAGGGTAAGCTGAACTGCACTGCAGTGATCTCGGATGAGGTGCGGGTCATCGGCTTGGATGCCACCGTCGCGGGCGCTCACCACGGCGACGCTGAACCGGTGCTTGCATGGCTCGAGGCTCAGTTGAACGCCGGTGGTCCACCGGCCTTGGTCTTCCAGCACCAGCATCCGTTTTTCTGTGGGATCGACGGGAAAGATCGGAACAACTGCCGCAATCAGGAAGCCCTCGCACGGGTAATCGGAACGGCTCGCGACACCGTGCTCGGACTGAGTTGCGGGCACGTGCATCGCCCGATGTTCACCCGCTTCGCCGGCCTTCCCGCCACCATGGCGCCTTCAGTCGCCCGGGCGAACCAGTTGCGGCTCGATGGCAAGGAAGCACCCATCGCTGATCCGCCAGGACTGATGCTGCATCACATTCAGGAAAGCCGGCTTGTCAGCCACGCGGTCATGGTGGCGTAAGCTGCCGATGCGCAGGGACGTTCCGGGTTTTCACATCAGTCGCATCGCGAAGAGCGCGACAAAGCCAAGCCCCAGCGCCAGGCACAAGGGCGAGTAGACCCGGCGATCATTGAAGCGGAAACTGGGCTCCGGCGTGCGGGCAGCCCACCAGGCCGTATAGCCAATTGCTCCCCGAGCGAGGAACACGGCGCCGACGGGAAGTGCGGAGAGCGTGAGGCCCAATCCCCCGCTGGTGTGATCGGCCAGCGAAAGTGCCAGGATGCCGGCAGCCAGCGTCAATACGGCCACAGAAAACGAAGCCCAGCGCGGCGGCATGCGTTCAATGCCCGCTGTGCCGACAACGGTCTGCGCCAGGAGCTTTTCTTCGCGGATAGGCCAGGTGCGCCCAAACGACCATGCCAAATGCGCCATCGATGCGCTCAGCAGGGCGATAAACATCAGGGCGGAAACTAACATGCTCATGGGCGAAACAGTCTCGTCAAAAAATGGGCCTCCCCGTGGCGCAGCGCACCTATCGTTCTTCGGGGAGATTGCGATCTATGGAGTATTGACCAGTTCCGCACAGGTCAACACAGCCGCAGCATCCTCACCCTCTGTCACGTCAAAGAGGCTCGCATCTGGCCCTTGGCTCTCCCAAATCCAGCGACCCGACGCATAGCGCGCCAGGCCGTCCGAAAGCACCGAGGCAAATACCAGCGGTTGGGTTTCCCCTTCGACGGGAATGATCGCCAGGAAATTTGGCACGGCGTCCAGGTAAGTGACGACGAGCGGCGCTTCCGTGCCGCAATCATAGGTGACGGTCCGTCGTTCAAAGTCCTGGTCAGCGCTGAGTTGTAGCTGGAGTGAGGTTTCCACCGCAGCTGCGGGCAAAGTCGATAGCAGGGCAATGACAGTGATGGCGGCAATCGATTTTGTCGTCATGAGTGAACTCCGGTGACCGTTTTGCACCATTGCAGCATCACCAAGCGGCAGAATTTGGATGGCCTGGCGGCCGCCTCAATGGGTGCTGTCTTGCTTTACCTTCCGGTAAACGGCGCATGCGCGGTCGATCACCTCGTCGATCAGGACTTCGCCCTCCGCCATCTGTGGATCGCGCGTCTGGGTGCGCGCGATCAGCGAATAGGCCAGGACCTGAATGGCATAGGCCTCGTTCTGCCGGCCTTCGCGGTAATGCGCGTCGCCCCGCTCCTGGAACTTCTTGAGCAGTTGATCGTAAATCGGAACCGTCATAACGGATTTGGCCGCGGACCAGCTCGTGGCCTTCAGATCATTAGCCAGTTCTGCCGCCAGCGTGCCCAGAACCCAGATGATTTCGGGGTCCTTGGTGCCATCCTGCTGCAAGTCGCGCAGCAAGGTTGCGAAGCGCTGCTTGAAATCTTGTTCCTTGGTGGTCATGGGCAATGTTCCAGTCACGGCAGATGCGCGCCGTTAAAGCACTTTGCAGGTCGAAACGCCACCACTTGCGGCAATTTCGCATGGTGCGCACCAGGGCGCCGATCACACTTTGTCTGGGGCGGAACCCTTGCTGGTCGGTCTCGTTAAAGCTGCGAGCCGTGCCGCAACAGCGGGTGGCGAAGTGCTTGGCAGCCAATGGTTTGCCAAACAGTCGGTGGACTGCCGCAGAGGCTGACGCTCCTTTGTGGTGTCTCCCGTGGGGGCGCGAAACTTTGTTTCGCGTCCCTTTTTACTTGCCTAGATTCCCTTGGTGAGATTCAGCCGGTCCAGGGTCGAGCGGTCGGCGGGATCGACCATGCCGACCATGAACTGGGTGACGATCTTGCGGGAACCGGGGGGAAGGCTCGCGATGGCGGCCTCAATGCGGCTAGCCTGGGTGACGGACAAGGTGCGGAAGAATTGCCGGCCTTTGTCGGTTGCGTGCAGCAGGCGCTGCCGGCGGTCGGCATGGCCTGTCTTCTGCTCGATATAGCCATTGTCGATCAACTGCCGCAGCACCCGGGCGAGGCTTTGCTTGGTGATTTTCAGAATGTCGAGCAGGTCGGCAACGGGCATGCCGGGGCGCAGATTGACAAAGTATAGCACGCGGTGGTGAGCCCGGCCGAAATCCTGGCGTTCGAGCAGCGCATCGGCATCGCCGGTGAAGTCACGGTAGGCAAAGAAGAACAAGCCCATGATGTCGAGGGGCAGGGCGGCATCGTCGCCCGGTGGCACGGAATTTATGTCAGCCTTGTTGACATTCTTTTGGTGCGCTGCCATTGTCTTCCCATCAGGACGCCGTTCAGTCTTATCCCTCAGGCTTTGTGGTTTGCCAAGGCCTTGAGCCTGGGGCATGATCGGCGCCAAATTGGGCGGCTGTGACGTTCGCCCAGCAAGGTATTCGGGAGAGGATCATGGCCGGTGTGCCCATGGACCAGCGTGATGGCTGGATCTGGTTTGATGGTGAATTCAAGCCCTGGAAAGATGCAAAAATCCACGTGCTGACGCATGGGCTGCACTATGCAAGCTCGGTGTTCGAAGGTGAGCGCGCCTATGGCGGCGAGATCTTCAAGTCGCGCGAGCATACCGAGCGGCTGATCCGCTCGGCGGCGACGCTGGATATGCCTTTCCCCTATTCGGTCGACGAGATCGAGGCGGCCAAGCGTGCGGTGCTGGAAAAGAACGGCCTGGTCGATGCTTATGTGCGTCCGGTGGCGTGGCGCGGTTCGGAAGAGCTGAGCGTTCCTGCTCGCAACAACAAGGTGCATGTGGCGATCGCCGCCTGGGTCTGGCCGAGCTATTTCTCGGTCGAAGAAAAGCTCAAGGGCATCCGGCTCGAATGGAGCCGCTGGAAACGCCCGTCTCCGGAAACCATCCCGTCGTCGGCCAAGGCTGCCGGTCTTTATATGATCTGCACCCTGTCCAAGGACGCGGCCATGGCCAATGGCTATGCCGATGCACTGATGCTGGACTATCGCGGCTATGTGGCCGAAGCCACCGGCGCCAACGTGTTCTTCATCAAGGGCAAGGACATCACGACGCCGACGCCCGACTGTTTCCTGAACGGGATCACGCGGCAGACGCTGATCGATCTGGCCAAGCGAAACGGCTATACCGTTACCGAGCGCCACATTATGCCGGAAGAACTGAGCCAATTCGACGAATGCTTCCTCACCGGTACGGCCGCCGAGGTTACCCCGGTCAGCCAGATCGGGGAGTATAATTTTACGCCGGCCGAAGGCTGCCGTACGCTCATCGATGCGTATTCGGCTGAAGTGCAGCCCAAGCGCGCTGCCGCGGAATAAGCGGAATCAATATGCGAAAAAGCCGGGCCAAGTGCCCGGCTTTTTTGGCACTACTCCCAGCGCGCCTTCGCCCGATCATCCTCAGCCTTGGCCTCTATCCATCTGGTTCCGGCGAGGCCTGTTTCCTGCTTCCAGAATGGTGCATCGGTCTTGAGGTAATCCATCAAGAACTCGGCGCCCTTGAAGGCAGCCTCACGGTGCGGTGACAGGGTCATTACCTGAACGATTGGTTCACCGGGTCGGAGCGTGCCGTAGCGGTGGATGACCGTGGCGGCGAGGAGTTCGAAGCGGGCGGTGGCTTGCTCGACTATTGCGGATAGCTGGTTGATCGCCAGTTCCGGGTAGCATTCCAGCGTCAGTGCGGTGATCGGGTCCTGCGCGCTGGAACGAACCACACCCGTGAAAGTCGCCGCGGCTCCGGCGCCATTCGCAGTTGCGAGAAAGGCGTTGAGTTCGGCGCCGGGATCGAACGGCTCGGGCGAGACGCGGACCTCTATCTCAGCCTCCCGTCATCGGAGGGAACAGCGCCACGGTGCTGGCGCCGCGAATGGATGCGTCGTGCGCTACGAGCCGGGCGTCCACGGCGGCCTTGATCAGGGCGCGCTTTTCGACCGCGTGCGAGAATGCGTCGTCACGGGAGGCGAGCCAATCAATCAGCTTGGCAACGGTATCAACTTCGTCAGGGGGAGAAACTTCCTCCTCGCCCCGGTTGAGCCGTTCGCGGAGCCAGGCGAAATACAGCACCTTCATTTGGTTTCAGCCGTCAGATGCGGCCAGCTGGCGCGCAGGTATTGAAAGCCCGTCCAGATGGTGAGGATGCCGGCGAGCCAGAGCAGCACATCGCTGACCAGGCCAATGCCGGGGACGATGGTTTCGAGCAGGACGATGGCCAGCGAGACCAGCTGGATCGTGGTCTTCCACTTGGCCAGCCAGCTTACGGGCAGCACGATCTTGGTATTACCCAGGAACTCGCGCAGGCCGGAGACGAAGAACTCTCGGAACAGGATGGCGCAGGCGGGAACCATGTCCCAGGCCGTAAGGCTGCCATCCCAGGCAAGCGCCGCAATCAGGATGCCGACGAGAAGCTTGTCCGCGATGGGGTCGAGCATGCGGCCCAGGGGAGAGTACTGGTCCCAGGCACGAGCAAGATAGCCGTCCAGCCAGTCGCTTGCGGCAGCGACTCCATAGATGATCAGGGCCAGCAGCCGCATAGTCGGATCCCCATTCATCACCAGTGCAACGATGGGGATTATCGCCAGGATTCGCGCTATGGTAATAAGATTTGGAACGAGCAGGAGCGGTGATCTGGCCATGGGAGGACAGAACAGGAATGGGGAGTGGGGGTCAAGGGTGCCAGTTGAACCCGAGCCCCGTTCTTTCTTGTCCCTCGCCCCTGAGGGGCGAGGTGAGCAGTTGCCCGCGGGTGACCTGGTGATCAGGCGACCTGCTGGGTGGTGGCCAGGCGCCGTTCGGTTACGGCGTCCGCAAGAGCCTGCAGCGTGGTAACCGTCGTATCCCAATCGATGCAGCCGTCGGTGATCGACTGGCCGTAGACGAGTTCCTTGCCTTCGATGAGATCCTGCCGGCCGGCGACAAGGTTGGATTCGATCATGACCCCAATAATGCGGCGGTCACCGGCAGCCATCTGGCGGCCGATGTCGGCGAGAACGAGCGGCTGGTTCTCCGGGTTCTTGGACGAGTTGGCGTGGCTGGCGTCGACCATGATCGAAGGGGCAAGGCCCGCCTTGGTGGCAGCTGCTGCTGCGGCATCGATGCTGGCGGCGTCGTAGTTGGTGGTTTTGCCACCGCGCAGGATGATGTGGCAGTCCTCGTTGCCCGTCGTCGCCGCGATAGCCGAGCGGCCGTCCTTGGTGACGGCGAGGAAATGGTGTGGTTGGCTGGCGGACTGCACGGCGTCGAGCGCAATCTTGACGTTGCCATCGGTGCCATTCTTGAAGCCCACCGGGCAGGAGAGGCCGGAGGCCAGTTCGCGGTGGATCTGAGATTCGGTGGTGCGGGCGCCGATGGCGGCCCAGCTGACGAGGTCGGCGATGTATTGCGGCGTCGTCATGTCGAGGAATTCGCACGCGGCTGGCAGGCCCATATTGGCGATGTCGAGCAGCAGGGCGCGAGCAGTGTGCAGGCCCACATCGATCTGGAAGCTGCCATCGAGGTTAGGGTCGTTGATCAGGCCCTTCCAGCCGACGGTGGTGCGCGGCTTTTCGAAGTAGACGCGCATGATGATCTCGAGCCGGTCGCCCAGGGTGTCACGCAGCGCGGCGAGGCGCTTGGCGTAGTCCAGCGCCGCGGCGGGATCGTGGATGGAACAGGGGCCGACAATGACGGCGAGGCGGTCATCGGTGCCTTGCAGGATGTTGTGGAAGTCGTGACGGGCGCTAAGCACGGTTCGGGTCGCGGCGTCGGTGCGCGGATGCTGGCGCATGACCTCGATGGGCGTGGTCAATTCCATAATCGCGCTGATGCGCAGATCGTCAGTTGATTTAAGCACGGTGTGGACTCCTCGGGGATCTGGGTAGGGCGAGGCGGCCACAAAAAAACCGCCTCGGGGGGCGGTTGGCTCGGGATTGGTCTTATCTTGTCAGGATCAGATCAAGCGCGCGGTAGCCTCCGCCGGGAGCGGATAGCTAAAATACCAAAACGAGATGGTTGCGACGGAGATCATGGGCAGATGTGTAGCGCGGAGGATGCAAAGTGTCCAGCCTACTTTCGGATGACGTGCCGACGCGCCGCCTGGATGCGGTTTTGATCAGCGTGCACGTGGCGAGGCCTTGCCTCGGTAGGTTTTAGTGTGTGAGACAGAGCCTCGCCACATGCGATGGGATTTTCTGGCGCGCGCGACTCTGGCTCCGGGCCGCCATAGACCCGGTAACACTTCCGCTTGCCTGCAGGGATCACGACATCCCTGCCCCATCTGACAACAACACTAGCCGGTTCGCGCGACCCGCTGGGCGTGAAGTTGGTAGGGGCAAGATAGCGCGTGGGAGATGGAGGGGGAGAAGATGGATAGATTATTTATGGGGGAAGCCCCCACCTAGCCTCCAGGGGGAGGGATTAGCGCGGTGGGGCGCGGGCGCCAACTATCCACTGCGATTGAAGTGATCGTAGACCAGTTGCGCCATGGCGCTGGAAATGCCGGGGACGGCGTTGAGGTCGGTTAGCGAGGCCCGGCCGACAGCTTTGGCCGAGCCGAAATGGTTGAGCAGGGCGCGTTTGCGGGTGGGGCCGATGCCCTCGATTTCGTCGAGCGGGTTCTTGATCTGGTCCTTCTTGCGCTTGGCACGGTGGGTGCCGATGGCGAAGCGGTGGGCTTCGTCGCGCAGGCGCTGAACGTAGTAGAGCACCGGATCGCGGTGGGGCAGCATGAAGGCTTCCTTGCCCTCCATGAAGAATTTTTCGCGGCCGGCGTCACGCTCCTCGCCCTTGGCGATGCCGATAAAGGTCACGTCCTTGGGCAGGTTCATGGCCGAAATGACTTCGCGCACGGCGTTGAGTTGGCCGGCGCCGCCATCGATGAAAACAACGTCAGGCCAATCGGGCATGCCGGTCACTTCGTCCTCGACCTCATCGTCGTTTTCGTTGGCGAGGCGAGTGAAGCGGCGGGTCAGCACTTCGCGCATCATGCCGAAATCGTCGCCGGCGGTGATGTCGGATTTGATGTTGAAGGTGCGGTAGTGCTTTTTCGAAAAGCCTTCCTCGCCCGCCACGATCATGGCGCCGACGGCGTTGGTGCCCGAGATATGCGAGTTGTCGTAAACCTCGATGCGGCGGGGCGGTTCATCCAGGCCAAAGCAATTGGCGACGCCTTCGAGCAGTATGCGGTTGGTGGCGCCTTCGGCGAGCTGGCGGCCAAGCGCCTCGCGCGCATTGTTGAGGGCGTGATTGACCAGGTCGCGCTTTTCGCCGCGCTTGGGCTGCTCGATGTAAACGCGGCGCCCGGCGCGGGTGGAGAGGGCTTCTTCCATGACGCCGTGCTCGGCCAACTCGTGGCTGACCAGGACCAGGCGCGCGGGCGTCCGGTTCTCGTAGAACTGGCCGATAAAGGCTTCGAGCACTTCGACGTCGGTCAGGGTGGCGTCGGCACGGGGGCGATAGGGATAGTTGCCCCAGTTCTGGAAGGCGCGGAAAAAGAACACCTGAACGCAGAATTGCCCGCCCTCGTGATGGATGGCGAAAACGTCGGCTTCCTCGACGGTCTTGGCCGTGGCGTCGCCCTGCGACTGGATCAGGGCCAACGCGGAGAGACGGTCGCGGATAAGCGCAGCCCGTTCAAAATCAAGTTGCTCGGCGGCCTGGTTCATGTCCCGCTGCAGATGATCGCGCACGTTTTGCGACTTGCCGGAGAGGAACTGGCGCGCGTCCTCGACCAGTTCGGCATAGCCTTCGAGCGAGATTTCACGCGTGCAGGGCGCTGCGCAGCGCTTGATCTGGTGCTGCAGGCACGGCCTCGTGCGGGCGGCGTAGAAACTATCCGAGCAATTGCGGAGCAGGAATGCCTTTTGCAGGCTGGCAATGGTCCGGCCCACAGCGGTCGCCGAGGCGAAGGGGCCGAAATAGTGACCCTGCCTCCGGCGGGTGCCACGATGCTTGGTGAGCTCGGGCGCCTCGTGATCGGTGGCGATCAGGATATAGGGGAAGCTCTTGTCGTCGCGCAGCAGCACGTTGAAGCGGGGCTTCAAGCGCTTGATCATGTTGGCTTCGAGCAGCAGCGCGTCCGACTCGGTTTCGGTGCGCACGAATTCCATGCTGACCGTCGAGGCGATCATGCGCTGCAGTCGCACTTCGAGCCCATCGGGCCGCGTGTAGTTGGTGACGCGGGCCTTCAGGTTCCGTGCCTTGCCCACATACATGACCTCGCCATTCGCATCGAGCATGCGATAGACGCCGGGCGCGGCGGGCAGGGTGCGGACGAAGTCGCGGATGACTTCGTGGCCGGATTTGGTCGGTGGGGTGGTCTGGTCGGTCATGTGCGTGGGGTAACGGCGCGACGCGCCGGATATTCGAGGTGCTGCCCGCCATCGAGCGCCAGCATCTGGCCGGTCATGGAGGGCGTATCGAGCAACATTATGACGCCATCGGCGATCGCCTGCGGCCCGGCATTGCGCTGCAGGGGCAGGGCTTCTACGGCGCGCTCGAACGCCTCCTGCGACTGACGCGAATGGGGCAGGACCGGACCGGGGCCAATGGCGTTGACGCGGATGGTTGGCGCAAGCGACTGGGCAAGGGTGCGTGTTGCGGTCCACAGCACGGATTTGGAGAGCGTATAGCTGAAATAGGCGGGGGCCAGGTGCAACACACGCTCGTCGATGATGTTGACGATGTTGCCGTCGGCGCCTTGCGGCAATTGCGCTGCGAAATCGCGCGCGAGGAAGATGGGCGCCTCGGCATGAATGGCGAAGTGCTGGTCCCAGATGGCTTCGTCGACGTCGTGGATGCTGTCCGGATCAAACGTCGAGGCGTTGTTTATCAGAACGGTCAGCGGGCCGAAAAACGCCGCAGCTTTCCCAATCAGGCCTGCACGTTGCCCGCGCTCGGCGAGATCGGCCTGGAGGATCTCGGCCCTGCCACCGTTCTCGATGATGGAATCGCGAACCGCGCTCGCCCCCTCGGGATTGGAGCGATAGTGGATGACGACCGCATGGCCATGCCGCGCCAGGGTCTTCGCGATGGTCGCACCGACCCGGTCGCTGGCGCCTGTAACGAGGGCGACGGGCTGGGCCGATGAAGTTTGATTCGTCATGAAGCTATTTAACCTGATGGAGCGGCAGTTTACTGCGGTTCGGGCCCGCTCAACAATGCGCGAGGTAACGCAGGCTGCTGACATCCGAGGGCAGCAGCTATTGTCCTATGCAATCGCTGGGGTTTGCGGTAGCGCTCAGATGCACTGCATAGATAAGCATCGAACATGACCATTTCACCTGGCGGCGGCCGGAACGACAATGTCGGCCGGGCTATCATTCTCACCATCTTCACGGTCGCGGTGTTCGGCATCCAGGATGTCGTTTCCAAAACGCTGGTGCAGACCTATTCGCCGTTCCAGGTGACGATGATGCGCTATTGGGGCTTTGCCCTGTTCGCATTTTTCCTGGTGCTGCGGCAGGCGCCGCTCAAGCAGGCGCTGCAGTCCAGGGTGCCGGCCTGGCAGGTGCTGCGCGGCTCGCTGCTGATTATCGAGATCTGGTTTTTCGCAATGGCGCTGCAGTCGGTGCCATTGGGCGAATTGCAGGCGATATCGCTGGTTTATCCGCTGCTGGTGACGTTGTTTGCCATTCCCCTGCTCGGCGAAAAAGTAGGCGTGTTCCGCTTTGTTGCGGTGGCGGTGGGATTCGCAGGGGCTTTGGTGATCGTGCGGCCTGGTGGCCTGCCGATGGGCTGGGGCGTTCTGGCAGCGCTGATTTCAGCGACGCTTTATTCGCTCTATATCGTGATTACCCGCAAGGTCAGCCAGTTCGATAGCGCGGCCACCAGCATGGCGTATACCGGGCTGATGGGCTTGCTGCTTTCGACCGCGGTGGGCGTGTTTCACTGGCAGCCCATGGCGTGGAGCGATTTCGCGCTGGTGGCGACCATCATGGTGACCTCATGCCTGGGGCATGGCCTGATGGTGTTTGCCCTGTCCATGGCGCCGGCCAGCACGGTGCAGCCGTTCAATTATTTCTCGCTGCCCTGGGCGATCTTCCTCAGCGCCTTGGTGTTCGGTCACTGGATCGACGGCATTTCGCTGATCGGCGCGGTGATTATCGTGGCGGCGGGCCTGGTGGTGATGGCCCGTGAGCGCATGCGCAAGGTCAGGACTGCACCAACCCCGACCCTGCCGGGCACCGAATAATTAGACAGAAACGCCGCCCTGGAGGGCGGCGTTCGAAGGGATGCGGCGATCAGTTGCCGATGCAGATAGAGCTGTTGGGGCTATTGAAACAGACATTGCTGTCGTGCCGGTCCGGATAGCGCGGGCGATGCGGACGATTGTCCCAGTGGGGCGGGCGGTGAGGCCGGTCCCAATCCCAACGGGGCGGACGCGGTGGGCGAGGGTGGTAGACGGGCGGACGATAATCGTCGTTCCAGCCGGGACGACCGCCACGTTCGAGATAATTGGCCGAGACCCAACCGTCCGGACCCCGCTTTTCCACATAGCACCAGCTGCCGCGGCACTGCTGCACATCGACGCGTTCGCCACGGCGAAGGGCGTCGACAACGCCATAGCCAGTGCCCGGACCCGAGCGCACATTGACGTTGCTGGTGGCATAGGCGGGGGCTGCCAAAGCGGCGCCAGCTGTCGCCATCAGCGCCAGAGCGGCGAGCCCGCCAGCCATGAGTTTCTTGCTCAAAGCCATTTCGATCTCCTTTCCATTGGGCAGTTAATGCCCGTGATCCATAAATAGCTCCATTGCCGATGAACCGGACCTGAATGGAATTGTCAGAATCCGCTCAGAGACTTAGCAGCTCGACAAAACGCTTCAGGTGATCGCCGAGCCGCTTGCGGTGCTTGGGCTTGAGTTCACCCATGAGGGCCTCTTCGAGCTGTGCCCAATGGTCGGCAAGACCGTTGCGGATGCGCACGCCGCGTTCGGTGAGTGCCACACCGGGAGCCAGTTCGGGACCGACAGCCTGGCGCGTGACCAGTTCGCGCTCGATCAGGCGGGCGAGGCGATCGGCGAGGGCGTCTTCGGCGACGCCAAACTGGCCGGCCAGCGCCGCTTCCGTCGTGCCCGAGCGTCCCAGCTCGAACAGGATGGCGTCATCGCCCGGCTCCAGCCCGCGTTCGAGCAGCGGCAGCAGCAATGCCTTGTGGGCAAGCTGGCCAGCTTCGATCAGCCGGTAAAGTGTGGAACGTGGAGAAGGCCTGGACATAAGCGGGAAAATAGTCCGAACTCCTTGTGCGCGTCGATTGGCGTTTCCATCCTATCGTTAATCTTGCCATGACCAAGGCCGGTTATTGTTCACAAGATGCGGATGAGTTATCCGTGTATTACGCTGATCTCGTGAACGGAATTTCATGACGCAGGACCTTGCCCGTATCCGCGCCTTCGTTCAGGTTTTCGACTCTGGCGGGTTCTCCGCCGCAGCGCGCCAGCATGGCCGCTCCAAGGCGCTGCTCAGCAAATATGTGACCGATCTCGAGGATTACCTTGGCGTTCGGCTGATGAACCGCACGACGCGCAAGCTCAGCCTGACCGAGGCCGGCGAGGCATATTACCGCGAAGCCAGCGCTCTGTTGCAGCAACTCGACGACCTGGACGCCACCATCACCGACCAGACAGCGGAGCCGCGTGGGCTGTTGCGCGTGTCGGCGCCGCGCAATTTCGGCGAGGATACGCTGGCCCCGGCCATTTACGATTATCTGCGCAAGCATCCCAAGGTGACGCTCGATCTGCGGCTGGAAGATCGTTACGTCGATCTGGTGGACGAGGGGATCGACCTGGCGCTGCGCATCTCGACGCTGGCCGATTCCTCACTGATCGCGCGCAAGATCGCGGATATGCACGTGGTCGTCGGCGCATCTCGGGAACTGCTGGGCCGCATCGGCACGCCGGCTCATCCCGAAGAATTGCGGCACATGCCATGCATCGTCGACGTCAATCTGCAGGGACAATCGAACTGGCGGTTCATCGAGGATGGCAAGACCATCTCGGTGCCGGTCAATGGTCCCGTGCGGGTCAATTCGCCACTGGCCGCGCGCAAGGCCGCGATCATGGGCCTCGGTTTCGTCGTATTGCCTTCCTATCTGGCGGAGCCGGCAATCAATAGCGGGGAACTCGTGCCGGTTTTGTCCGAGTTCCTGCCGACAGGCCAGACGCTGCAGGCGGTTTATCCGCATCGGCGGCATCTGGCGGGCAAGGTGCGCGCGTTGATCGATCATCTGGTCGATTGGTTCACGAGCCATCCGATACATTAGGGGCGGGGTGTGAAAATTGGTCGTTTCGGGCGCTGGGTCGCCGGGGTCGCGCTGGGTCTGTTTGCTCTGTCCGCGCCTGCGCTGGCCCATCCCCACATCTTCATCGACGCCAAAGTCACCGTCGTTTTCGACGATGCGGGGAACATTGCCGGGCTCAAGCAGGATTGGAGCTTCGACAAGGCGTTTTCAGTCTGGATGATCCAGGGTCTGGACACCAATGACGATCGCCAGACCAGCCCCGATGAACTGCAGCCGCTGGCCGACGAGAACATGGTCGGGCTTGCCGATTACGGGTTCTACACTTTTGCCGGCCCGCAAGACGATCTGATGGAGTTCACCCCCGCCGGTGACCAGCGGATGGTGTTTGCCGACGAACGCACCACGCTCTCCTATTCCCTGAGTGCAGTTGAACCTCGCGTGGTGGATACGGCGTTTGAAGTGGGTGTCTATGATCCGGAATACTACGTCGCCATCGCGGTCCAGGACGTGGTTCTGGAGAACGCGCCGGCAAGCTGTGCGGCTACGATCCAGCCGCCGGTCGAGATGAGCGATGAGCTGCAGACGCGGCTTTATTCGCTGGGGCCGGAAGTGCTTGAACTGCCGCCCGATCTGGCGGCGGCGATGCGCGGCACGCAGGGGTTGATCCTGGTCAATTGCGAGGGCGATGCTCCCGCTGCCCAGTTTGCAAGCACAGCATTGGAAGCGACTGAACAGGTGGCGCGGGCGGCACCGGCACTGCCCTTTGGCGGACCACCACCCGAGCCCGGCCTCAACCTGCCGCGCACCGGCTTCTTTGGCTGGCTGCAAACCCAGCAGCGCGAATTCTATGGCGCAATGAATACCGCGCTCGGCTCGCTCAAGCAGGACTGGACGGCCTTCTGGCTGCTCGGCGGGCTGAGCTTTCTTTATGGCGTTTTCCACGCCGCTGGGCCTGGGCACGGCAAGGTGGTGATTTCATCCTATGTGCTGGCTAACGAGACCCAGTTGCGCCGCGGCGTAACGCTCAGCGTCCTGTCGGCGCTGCTGCAGTCGCTGGTGGCGATCGGCTTCGTGCTGGTCGCGGCAGGATTGCTGGGCATGACCAGCATCGCCATGGGCGTTGCCGCCAACTGGATCGGGATCGTCTCCTACGCACTGGTGGCGCTGCTTGGCCTTTGGCTGATCGCGCGCAAGGTCTTCGGCTGGGGCCATGGCCATTCCCATGACCTCGCCGGCAAGGCACACGCGCATCTGCATGATGGGGATCACGATCATCATCACGACCACCACCACCATCATGACCACGCCCATATCGTGACGCCGGAGGCCACGACCGGCAGCTGGCGCGAGCAATTGGGCGTGGTATTGGCAGTGGGTCTGCGCCCCTGTTCCGGCGCGCTGGTGGTGCTGGTATTTGCCCTTTCCCAAGGCTTGCTTGTTGCCGGCATCGCTGCCGTCTTGCTGATGGGTGTGGGTACGGCAATCACCGTGGCAGCGCTGGCGACGATTGCCGTGTCGGCCAAGGGCTTGGCTCGGCGCGTTGGCGGGGTGGACAACCCGGTGATGGGCACAGTCGTATGGTGGGTGGAACTGCTGGGCGCCGTAGCGGTGTTCGCATTCGGCATATTGCTATTGGTTGCCAGTCTTTAGCGCGACCCATCGCCGCCTTGCGCGAGGGCGTGATGTGGTTATGGTGCGCGCAGCCTAGAACCTCTCCAAACTGGCCATCCATGTCCGACCATTTGCCGCCGTCGCACCCGCAAGTCCTCAAACCCAAGATCGGCGTCGTGCTGCTCAATCTGGGCACTCCGGACGCTACCGATTACTGGAGTGTGCGGCGCTATCTCAAGGAATTCCTGAGCGATCCGCGGGTCATCGAGACGCCGAAATGGTTGTGGTGGCCGCTTCTCAACCTGGTGATCCTGTCGGTGCGGCCGCAGAAAAGCGGCCACGCCTATGCGCAGATCTGGGACAAGGAACACAATGCCAGCCCCTTGCTGGTGATCACTCGCGAGCAGACCGCGGCGCTGGCCGAGCGGATGGCCGGCCACGACAACATCATGGTGGATTTCGCCATGCGCTACGGCAATCCATCGACCAAGAGCGTGCTGGAGCGCCTGCACAAGGCCGGCTGCAGCAAGATCCTGCTTGTGCCGCTGTACCCGCAGAATTCCGCGACCACCACGGCGACGGCCAACGACAAGGCTTTCGACATCCTCAAGACCATGCGTTGGCAGCCAGCCGTGCGCACGGCGCCAGCCTATTTCGAAGACCCCAAATATATCGAGACGCTGGGCAATTCGATCCGCGACGGCGTAGCGGCACTCGACTTCGAACCCGACCTGGTGCTGACCAGCTATCACGGCATGCCGGTGAGCTATCTCGAGCGCGGCGACGTCTATCATTGCCAGTGCCACAAGACGACGCGCCTGGTCCGAGAATATCTCGGCTGGCCCAAGGAAAAGCTGATGGTGACCTTCCAGTCACGCTTCGGCCCGACCAAGTGGCTGGAACCCTATACCGACAAGACGCTTGAAGCGCTGCCCGGCAAGGGGATCAAGAAAGTCGCGATCCTGGCGCCTGCCTTTTCCGCCGACTGCATCGAAACCCTGGAAGAAATCGCCATGGGCGGCCGCGACATTTTCATGGAAGCGGGCGGTGAAAACTTCGCCTATATCCCATGCCTTAACGCCAGCCCCGCAGGCATGGACATGATCGAAGCCATGGTGCGGCGCGAGTTGAGCGGCTGGATCTAGGTTTTACGCTGCACCCTCGGCCTGCGTCGCCCGTACTGCCAAATCTGCCTCAAGGCCAAGCAGGTCGGTCAGCGCCGAGATCAGCAGGTCCATCTGCGCCTTGCCGTTATAGCCCTGCACGGACAGCCGCGCGATGCAGCGGTCCTGCCATTTGAAGACCGGCATTTCGATGTTGTAGCGCTCGATCAGATCGATCTTGAGCTGCTCGGTGTTGCATTCCGGAAGCGGCATGGCGACCATTTGCGGGGCGCAGAATTGTGGTGCGCTCAGTGGCTCAAGGCCGGTCAGTACGCCGAGGCGCCGCGCCGTATCCTGCGCCAGCGCCTGGCAATGGGCCTGAACACTAACCCAATCATTGTCGCGGCGATAGTCGAGGGCCGTGGGAATGGTGAGCCAAGGCGCCGGATCGCGCGTGCCCTGGACTTCGATCTCGTCAATGAACGGGGAATTGCCGAAGGCGCCCTTGGCGCCAGCGTCCCTGGATTGCGCGGTCCAGCCATGGCTGATGACCAGCGGATTGAGCAAGCCCTGCACTTCCGGCCGGGCATGCAGAAACGCCGATCCCTTGGGCGCCATCATCCATTTGTGGCAGTTGCCGGCGTAGAAATCGGCCCCCAGCGCGTCCAGTTGGAGCGGAATGTGGCCGGGCGTGTGCGCGCCATCGATGACGCTCCAGATGCCGCGTTTGCGTGCTTCGGCGATGGCGCGTTCGATGGGGAACAGCAGCGCCGTTGGCGAGGTGATATGGCTGAGGAACAGCACCCTGGTGCGGTCGGTCATACCTGCGACCACCGCATCGGTGAACTGCGCTTCGGTTTCTAGCGGCAGGGGTATGTTGACCACCACGATCTCCGCCCCCGTCCTGCGGCAGACATAGGCCCAGGTCTTTTCCAGCGCGGAGTATTCGTGATCGGTGGTGAGGATCTGATCGCCGGGTTTGAGATCAAGCGACTGGGCAACGATGTTGAGGCCCGTCGTGGCGTTGGTGAGCCCGACGATGTTCTCGGGCGTGGTGCCAAGCTCTGTCGCGAGCGCGGTGCGGGGCAGGCGCATGTTCTCGGTCAGCGCGCGGCCCAGGAACTCCACCGGCTGGCGTTCGAGTTCGAGCTGCCAATGCTGGTAGGTCTCGAACACCGGCCGAGGGCAGGCGCCGAACGAGCCGTGGTTAAGGAAAACGACATCCTCACGGATGAGGAACTGCCGGGCCAGATTTTCGGACAATTCAGCGGCCTTTCGCTATGCGCTCAACAACACATGTCTGACGAATGCCTCTGCGCTTGGCAATCGAGTCGGTGCGCAACGTTTGGCGGCAGGGTGACGCAGCGTGAAATTATAACCGCAACTCCCCTGCGGCCCGTTCGTTCTGCCACGACGAAACAGCAGGAGCGCCTCATGGCCAAGGAACACCACGACAACGACAAGACTCCCGAGGAAGCGCGTGATCGCATCTGGGAGCTCGCCAAGAAGATCGACTTTTGCATGTTCACCACCTGGGATGGCGAACGCCAGCGCAGCCGGCCGCTCTCGGCGCGCGTGTTCCGCGAAGAGCACGCCATCTATTTCCTGGTGGACGAGGACGGCGCCAAGAATTCGCAGGTCGAGAAATTCCCTTTCGTGTCCTGCGCCTGGGCCGACAATGGCGGCCACAAATATGTGGTGATCTCAGGCTCCGCCCGCGTCAGCAATGATCGCGCAAAGATCAAGGAGCTGTGGAACGACTTCGACAAGGCCTGGTGGGATGACGAGAACGATCCGTCCATCCGCCTGCTGACCGTCACGCCCGAAGATGCCGAGCTTTGGGACAGCCCCAACCAGCTCGTCGCCACCGCCAAGATGGCCCTTGCGGCCGTGACCGGCGCTGCCCCCGAAATGGGCGATAACGAAAAGGTCAACCTCTAGGCGAACGCTTGAACCACCGGCGGGACTGGCGCATTGAAAGGGCACAGCAAAGGAGCCCTTTCATGCGCCTTCCCCTCATTATCGCCGCTGTTGCATTGGCCCTGCCGACCATCGCCAGCGCCGCCGAACCTACCGCGCGCGTCTCCGGCAACATCGCGGTCCGCTCCGGCCCCGGCACCGACTACCGCGCCATCGGGCGCCTGGAAAACGGCAGCCGCGTCACCCTCGACTACTGCACCCGCGACGACCGCTGGTGCCTCGTCTCCGGCGCGGGCTGGGTCAACGCGTCCTACCTCATCGGCTGGTCCGCCAAGATCCCGGTAACCCCGTTCCGGTTCCTGGGGAGTCCGAGCATGGATGACGATGGCCGCGAGGATTCGATCTGGTGACAAACGTGCGGAAGCGCCGCACAGCCCTGGAGCCTGCGGTGACACGGTGTGAAGCGGCTTTCGTCCCGAGGGCTTGCGCCCCCTGATTGAGTGTTGAAGAGGCGAAAGCCGCTTCGCACGACCTGATTTTCCTGCGCACGCATCGAGCGGCCGCCCCTGTGGGGTTCCGGATCGGTCTGCGGCATGGCCGATGGTCTGGCCCATGTCGCATTCCGCCGGCGGACCGGTGGTCAGCATCCACGCAGGCGCCGGGCGACCCCGGCAGCCAGCCTTCCCGCCTGATGCTTCGTCGGCATCACGTGTGTGGCGGGAACGGCCCCATTATCGCGCGGCGAAACCGGAGGGGGATAACTTCTTGCGGTCGTCGTGAAAGGCCTCGATTGCCTCCACGGTCAGCCATTTATCCCCATAGTCGTCATCATGGTCGCGATGCGCATAGGCAAAGGCGTCGAGCGCCACTTGAGCATCGCGCAGCATGGTGGACAGGGTACGCAGATCCGGCGGGTGTCGTGGGTCAAGACGCGGCAGGGCGCGGGCGCCCGGCTCGCGCGAGACCAGGCGATAGAGATCGCGGAGCAGCTGCCCGGCTGCGCCGCAAAGCGTCGGGCTGGCAAGGTTATCCGGCGCATCCTTGCGCGCCGCCGCCACAATGGCCCGCAGCGCCATCAACCGCTCGGACAGCTTTTCGTGGTCGAGCACTTTGGAAAATGAAATCGGCTGGATCATCGGTTCCCCCTTTGCGGCAAGCGTAAGCGCATGCGGTGGGATGGGGATAAGATTGAGGGAAGTGGTGCCGTGGGCAGAAGATGCAATTAGGACCTATTTGCAACACGAGAAGCGTCGGGCGGAGGGTGGGTTGGTTGGTTGGGCAGGTGGGTGGGTTGGTTGGGACGGCGGGTTGGGAGGTGGAGGTAGGGTGGGTTGGGAGGTGGAGGTAGGGGAGAGGGAGGTGGAGGGAAGTGGAGGGAAGTGGAGCGAAGTGGAGGGAAGTGGAGGGAGGGGAGGCTGGGCAGAAAGGGAAGGGGGAGGGTAGCGGGCAGAGGGTGAGGGCAGAGGGCAGTGGCAGAAGCAGAAGCAGAGGCAGAGGCAGAGGCAGAGGCAGAGGCAGAGGCAGAGGCAGAGGCAGAGGGCATCTGCTGTGCTGCCGGCCCCTCGAAAAGGGCGGACGCCAGGGCGGCGGCTACTGGCGGATGGTCAGGGTGTTGGTGTCGCGGATGATCACCAGTTCATAGGGTTTGCTCAGGCGGTAGCGGCCATATTCGGGCTCGAATTCGGCAAACTTGAAGCCGGCCTCGGCCATCTGGCTGGCTTCGGCAAGGGTTAGCGGCAGTTCGCGGGTGGAACGGTTGGCGAGTTCGGTGGTGAAGGTTGGCATGATGGACTCGACAGGTTATGTTCTGCGTTTGTTCTAAAATGACTTGATGTGAGAGTCTAGAGGCCGGGCGCTGATGTGATGAAGGCGGTGTGGACATCTGGCGTGTGAGGCGCAATCTACATGGGGTGCGCGGGGCCAGGGAGAATTCAGCCATGGTTGAGTATCGCAAGCTCGATGAGGCATTGACCGGCGGCTGCCAGTGCGGCGCGGTGCGCTATGCCGTGGGCGTGCAGCCGGACAATGTGCATGTCTGCCATTGCCGCATGTGCCAGAAAGCGGTGGGCGGGTCGTTCGCGGTGATCTGCCCGGTGCTCAAGAGCGATTTCGTGGTGACGCGCGGGGCGATCAGCTGGTTTCACAGCTCGGCCGTGGCCCGGCGTGGCTTTTGCAAGGATTGCGGCACCCCGCTGATTTTCGACTATCCCGCCTATCCCGATATCGGCGTGCTGGCCGGCAGCTTCGACCAGCCCGACCGCGTGCCGCCCGTGGTGCAATATGGCGTCGAGAGCAGGGTGCGCTGGTGGCATGGGCTGGAAGCGCTGCCGGGCGACAAGCCGACTTATGCGGATGATCCGGAGAGGATGTTGCCGCGGATCAGGGCGAGCAATCGGCAGCATCCGGATTGGGAGACGTAGGGCTGGCGTCAATCGCCGCGGTCAGGTCCGCCGACGAGGTGATGGCCGCACAGGTGGCGCTGAGATCGGCCACCGCGATGCCGCATAGTCAGACTGGGGGAACCTAGAGAGGCTCCGTGTGACCTTGCTACGGGAGCAGCCTTGTGAGGCGCAATCCTCACAGTTTCGAGAATTTAGTGGGCTAGTGCCATTGAACCACAAGAAACGAGAAATATCTGTTGCCCGAAATATATATCCTAATGTCTATACGTATTAGGGCATGATTGTCCAAATTGGAACGGGGATACTGTGTCCACATATCTATCAGAAGATTCGATTCATACGGCTATTAGCCATCTTTGCCGATTTGGGGACACGGATATTTTCCCTCACTTGTTTGAACTTGTCTACCTCTCCGAGAAGGCTGACGAGGTCGTCGATCAACTCAAGACGTACGACGTCTCCAATTTCTATCCGTCCCACTCAGTCGAGGCGTTGGCACCGAAGTCTCGATACGGATTCAGGATTGCGAACCAGTTGGTTATGCTGGATGCACTTTTGCTGATGGCAGGGACGGTTGAGATTGCGCCAGATCTTGAAAATTTCAAGGCTCCAGACGAGAGGTTCGGGCCGTTCTCTTATCGGTTTGAAAACAAGGGCGACGGCTCTGTCTTGAAAAACGATCGAACCTACCGAGATTGGATCGAGTTTCAACGGGAGATCGCAAAGGCCGGCGATATAGAGTACGTGGTCTTTACTGACATAGCTGATTTCTACCAAAGAATATACTTTCACAGAATCGAAAATGTTTTGCGGTCAGCGTCAGCTAACAAAGGAGTTGCTGCTCTTCTTGAAAAAATAATCAAGAAGATACGTGCGAAACAATCCTACGGGATACCAGTTGGAGGGACCGCGTCCCGGTTTATCGCCGAGGCTGTCCTGTCCGATTTTGATCATGCGCTGGAAGCCGAAGAGTACTTTTTCACCCGCTTTGTAGACGACATAAGGATTTACATCCGTAAGGGCGAAAGCGCGTATCGATCCTTGGCCTTTGCAGCGGAAGTGCTTCTGTCGGAGGGGTTAACTCTCAATGCTCAAAAGACGCGGGTGGTTACCCTAAATCAATACGTAGAATACCTCGACGATGAGGGGCTTGATGCGTTCGACGAGACTCAGAGGACGGCACTTGAGGCACTATCCAATTCTCTCTACTTCGAGGAGGCGGACGAGCCGGATGCAGATGAGCTGGCGTCTCTACAAGCTCTTAACTTAGTAGATCTGCTCTCAGACTTGCTAGCCGCAGAGTCCTGGGATTTTGGTAAGATTCGGTCCATTTTAAGGGCGCTACGAATTACTCAAAATGCCGAGTGCGTGCAGTTTATTGGTGCGAACTTGGAATTGCTGCTGCCCTTTATCAAGGACGTCGTCCTCCTTCTCGACAATCTGTCCAAATCTGGTGCGCTTCCGGCCGAGTTTGACATTACGCCGTCGGTAGTTGGCCACCTTCGGGTAGGCGCGGGGCGAAGCGTGCCCGTAATCAGAGCTTGGTTGTTGGAGCTATTTATCCGCCGGATAACACCGATCTCAGCAAAGACACTCGGAGAAATCGAGAGAGTGTCTGAGCTAGATGGCCGACAGATTATTCTGATTAATGCTACGATTTCGAATATCGCATATTTTAGGAAAAATAAGACTAGATTTGATCAATTCAGCATGTTTGAGCAGTATGCGCTAATTATTGGCGCCACGTGTCTACCGAAAGACGAATACGATACCTGGGTGGATGCTGTAAGAGGCGGAATGCTACAACCACTTGATAAGTCGTTTTGTGATTGGGCGAAGTCAAAGCAGGGAAAGTTTGGCTTGGTTATCACAGATCTTGCAAATCTGGCGCAAACGAGTGACGGCCAGTCCTGACTGACCTCAAAACTACCGGTAACAGGGGGGGGCACAGGTAGCCTGATTGAAATCCGCTTGTCAGCTGACGATGGCCGACGGTTCGGGGGCGTCGATAGTATAAAGCTGTTCGAGCTAGTTCATTCCCCGACAACCTATCATCTCCAACTAGCTTAGCTGCGTTACCTCGTGGATCTGGCGCGAATTTTCTGAGTGGCTGTTAGTGGACCCCCCACCTCGCCTCCCCTGTGAGCGGGAGGGATACTATCTGGGATGGGGTTGGCTTGGTGATGGCGAGATGGTCGGCTCCTCCCCCTGTCAGGGGGAGGTTGGGTGGGGGTTCGGCTGAGGGAGCGGTGATGGACCCCCACCTCGCCTCCCCCTGGGAGGGGGAGGAATCCCATCGGGGACTTGGCGAGTTTGGTGGGCAGGTGTTGGGCTCCTCCCCCTTTCAGGGGAGGTAGGATGGGGGTTCTGCTGAGAGAGCGGTGATGGACCCCCACCTCGCCTCCCCTTGGGAGGGGGAGGAATCCCAATGGGGATGGGGTGGGGGTGGTGGGCTTGCCGATGGGCTGGCCTTGGTTGATGCTGGGCTGATTGAGTTCTGCTTGGGGGGCGGATGGACGATCCGGTGAGCGTGGGGCGGCGGTTGCGGCGGGATCAGACGGAGGCGGAGCGGCGGTTCTGGGCGCTGCTGTATCCGTGGCGGTTCAGTGGTTGGCACTTTCGGCGGCAGGCGCCGGTTGGGGTGTATTTCGTCGATTTTATCTGCAAGCGCGAGAAGCTGATCTTCGAGATCGATGGTGGCGGTCACTATAGTGACGAGGGCGTGGCGCGGGATGCGCGGCGGACGGCGGTGCTGGAGTCGGCGGGTTATCGCGTGGTGCGGTTTAGCAATGACGATGTGTTGCGGAATGCGAATGGGGTGGGGGAGGTGTTGGTTGGGATTTTGGGGGAGCCGGGTGGTAGTGGCTCATAGGCTGGTGATGGACCCCCACCTAGCCTCCCCCTGTTAGGGGGAGGGATCGCATCGGGGATGTGGCGGGTTTGGTGGACAGGCGGGATGTTGGGCTCCTCCCCCTTTCAGGGGGAGGTTGGGTGGGGGTTTTGCCGAGAGTGTAGTGGATGGACCCCCACCTCGCCTCCCCCTGTAAGGGGGAGGGACACCATTGGGGTTGGGGCGGGGTTTGCGTTAGTTGACCTCGCCCGATAGCGTATCCAGTTCCATTTCGCGCAGGCGTTTGACTTCGTCGCGTAGTCTGGCGGCCTTCTCGAATTCCAGATTCGTCGCGGCTTCGCGCATCTGGGCTTCCATGTCCTTGATGACGGCGGCGAGGTTGGCGCCGACCTGGATTTGCTCTTTGCCGTCGCGGCCTTTGCCGATGGAGACGGTGACGTGGTCCTGTTCGTAGACGCTGTCGACGATGTCGTGGATGTTGGAGCGGACGGATTGGGGGGTGATGCCGTTGGCGGCGTTGTAGGCCATCTGCTTTTCGCGGCGGCGGTTGGTTTCGGCCAGCGCCCGTTCCATGGAGCCGGTGATCTTGTCCGCGTAGAGCACGACCTTGCCATCAACGTTACGCGCGGCGCGGCCGATGGTCTGGATCAGGGACGTCTCTGAACGCAGGAAGCCTTCCTTGTCGGCGTCGAGAATGGCGACGAGGCCGCATTCGGGGATGTCGAGGCCTTCGCGGAGGAGGTTGATGCCCACCAGGACGTCGAAGGCGCCGAGGCGGAGGTCGCGGATGATTTCGATGCGCTCGATGGTGTCGACATCGGAATGCATGTAGCGGACGCGAATGCCCTGTTCGTGCAGGTATTCGGTGAGGTCCTCGGCCATTTTCTTGGTGAGGACGGTGAGGAGGGTCCGGTAGCCGGCCTTGTTGGTCTGGCGGATTTCGTCGACCACGTCATCGACCTGGGCCTTGGCGGGGCGGATTTCGACCGGGGGATCGATCAGCCCGGTGGGGCGGATGACCTGTTCGGCAAAGACGCCGCCGGTCTGCTCCATTTCCCATGAGCCGGGGGTGGCCGAGACATAGACCGATTGCGGGCGCATGGCGTTCCACTCCTCGAAGCGGAGCGGCCGGTTGTCCATGCAGCTCGGGAGGCGGAAGCCGTATTCGGCCAGGGTCGCCTTGCGGCGGAGATCGCCGCGATACATGGCGCCAAGCTGGCCGATGGTGACGTGGGATTCGTCCACGAACACCAGGGAATTTTCGGGCAGATATTCGAACAGCGTCGGGGGCGGTTCGCCCGGCTTGCGGCCGGAAAAGTAGCGGCTGTAGTTCTCGATGCCGGCGCAGGAGCCGGTGGCTTCCATCATTTCGAGATCGAACAGGGTGCGCTGTTCGAGGCGCTGGGCTTCGAGGAAGCGGCCGGCGCCGTTGAGCTCCTGCAGGCGGGCCTGCAGCTCCTGGCGGATCAGCTTGAGCGCCTGGTTCATGGTGGTGCGCGGCGTCACGTGGTGGGAATTGGCGAAGACGCGGATGAAGGTCAGGTCGGCGGATTTCTTGCCGGTGAGGGGATCGAACTCAACGATGGACTCGATCTCGTTGCCGAACAGGGACACGCGCCAGGCGGCGGCTTCATAGTGGGCGGGGAAGATTTCAACGGTATCGCCACGCACCCGGAAGGTGCCGCGCACGAAGCCGGTGTCGCCGCGCTTGTATTGCAGGGCCACCAGCTTGGCGAGCAGCTCGCGCTGGTCGATTCTATCGCCCTTCTGCACATCGATGGTCATGGCGGTGTAGTCTTCCACCGAACCGATACCGTAGATGCAGGACACCGACGAGACGATGATGACGTCGTCGCGTTCCAGGATCGAGCGCGTGGCCGAGTGGCGCATGCGGTCGATCTGCTCGTTGATGGTGGATTCTTTTTCGATGTAGGTGTCGGTGCGGGGGACGTAGGCCTCGGGCTGGTAGTAATCGTAGTAGGAGACGAAATACTCCACCGCATTGTCGGGGAAGAAGGATTTGAACTCGCCATAGAGCTGGGCGGCGAGGGTCTTGTTGGGGGCGAGGATCAGCGCGGGGCGGTTGGTAGCGGCGATCACCTGGGCGGCGGTGAAGGTCTTGCCCGAGCCGGTGACGCCGAGCAGCACCTGGTCGGTTTCGCCATTGTTGACGCCTTCCACCAGCTCGGCGATGGCGGTGGGCTGGTCGCCGGCGGGCTTGTAGTCGGTGACCATGCGGAAGGGCTTGCCGCCCAGCCGCTTTTCGAGGCTGTTCTGCGCTTTGTGCGGCACCCAGGGGGAGGAGCCCTCCACCTCCTTGCGGCCGTGCAGAATGATCTGTTCCAGCGCCTTGACGGTGGCGGTGATGCCGACGGTCTGCGCGTTTTCGAGGCTCTCGCCCTTGCGCGCCTTGTTCTTTTTCACCGAAGCGTCGAGCGCCTCGCG
This sequence comes from Devosia naphthalenivorans, assembly GCF_003056355.1. Lineage (GTDB taxonomy): Bacteria > Pseudomonadota > Alphaproteobacteria > Rhizobiales > Devosiaceae > Devosia > Devosia naphthalenivorans. The sequence goes on along the minus strand of NZ_PYVW01000008.1, from coordinate 91,636 downwards.
CAGGCGGGCCTGTGCCTCGGGATCAGCGGCGGCGGCGCGGGAGATCTCGCGCGCGCTGGGCATGTGGTTGAAGCCGGCCTGGGGCGCTTCGCCCATGCCGGAGAAGTCCACGCGATCGACGGAGTTGATCTTGGTCTTGCTGGTCTTGGCCGCCATGCCGGTGACGGTGTCGTGCGACGACTTGGTGGTGCGGCGCTTTTCCAGCGCGGTCTTCTTCTTGGCGGCCTGCTCCAGAGCCTTGGCGGCATCGGCCTCGGCCTGTGCAGCGTCGGCGGCGGCCTTCTGGTCGGCCCGGTCCAGCGCGCGCTTGTTGCGCATGCGCTCGGCATAAAGCGGCTTGCTCGCGGCGAGGTCCTCGGCCTTCTCGATTTCACCGAGGAAGTCGTCGATGGAAAATTCGGCTTTGCCGGGGCGAGCGGATTTGTCGGCCATAAGGAAACACCGTGCGCTGGGGAAGCAACTCAGATGGGGAACGAGGCACCGAAATGCAATGTTCCGCAGAGTGTAGCGCCTAACGAACGGAGAGGGAACAGGGGGTGCTGACAGGGGGTGTCAGGATGGGGGCACTGCCACGGCGTCATTCCCGCGAAAGCGGGAATCCCGCTCCGGCGCTGAAGGGAAGTGAGATTCCCGCGTTCGCGGGAATGACGTGTTTTAGCCGAGGTGCTCAGTAAACCCGCGCCGAGGACAGATTGCGCTGCAGATACTGGTCCAGCACCGGCTGGGAGGTGATGATGCGCTCGCAATAGCTCTGGAAGAAGCGGTCGCGGCAGGCGGCGACGGAGACATTGCCGACCAGTTCGACGGAGAGGAACTGATTGTCCATGTTGAGCAGGGCAAAGTCCTGCACCACGCGGCCGGGGCGGGCGCAGAAGGCAATGCCGGTGAAATTGGTGCCGGTATAAAAGCAGACTTCACCCGGCCCGCCGGAGGGATAATCGGGGTTGATGCCGCCGGGCCAATCAGCCGGTGTCTTGCCGAAGGAGATGTGGTCCCTGCTGGTCCAGCCGCGGCCGCCCTCGCCATCCACCAGGCACCACAGGCGCTGGCAGCGCAGCACCTTGATGGCGGCGTTCTCGGCGATCTGGCCGGTGACGTGGTAGGCGGAGCCCGGGCCGGAGCTCAGCACCAGCGGGCTTGTGCTCCAGGCGTGAGTGCCCGACTCGGTATAGGCGGAGGCGGGAATGGCGAAGGCCAGCAGAAGGAAAAAGGTGGCAATGAAGCTGGGGCGGCGCATTTGCATATCCTGGTGCAGCTATGTTGCCTCTAGAAGAACCACTCTGTGGGCTCAAGAGCAACAGAAAAGGCGCCAACCGGAGCTGGCGCCTTTGGATGATCAGCGGACGCGGACCGAGACGATGTAGTCGTCGAAATCACCCAGCGAAGACGCGCTGGTCGTGTAGGTCCGGCAATTGCGGAAGTTGCGCTCGGAGCAGACCTGAACCCGCAGCCCATCGGGATTGTCGATAGAGGACGCGCGATCGGCGAACTCACCGAGGTTGCGATAGCTCTCGCCGGCCTCCAGGCACAGGCTTTCGCCACGGAAGCGCGTGCGGTCATAGAGGCACACTTCGCCGGCATAGTCCGGCTGTTCGATCACTGGCGGACGCTGAGGCCGGTTCTGGCCGCCGACGCCGATGTTGATCTGGGGTCCGTTTCCGCCACCCAGATCAATCGAAATGCCCGGCTGGCCTGCGTTGCCCGGACGGCCATTGGTGCTGATATAGCTGGAGGAAACCCAGCCGTCCGGGCCGGGCTTGGAGATGAAGCACCACGAACCCTGGCACTGCTGCACGTCCACCTGGCTGCCGCGGCGCACGGTGTCGACTACACCGTAATTGGTGCCCGGGCCGGAGCGCACATTGACATTGCTGGTGACCATGCCGGGCGCGGCATAGGCGGCCGGCACGAAAACGGCTGCGGCCGTTGCGGCGACGGCAATGCCCGTCGCGACATTGAGCAACATCTTGCGGGTATTTCGGTTCATATGGACGCTCCTGAAGCAACGGGCCGGCTTCCGGTGGAAGCAACGCTGGCGGACCATTGCGCAATTGTTGGGTTTGGCAAACAAACGAGGGCAGAAACAAAGAGTTCCGCCCGCGGTGAAATGTGCAAGGCCGTTTATGGCGCAGCAACTGAACGCCGGCTGAACGAAATCTTAGCCAGAAATCTCCGTTGTCAGTGCTCGATCGGGCGCTTCTTGCCGTCTTCGCCTATCGACACGTAGACGAAGCGTCCTTCGGTTACCTTGTGACGGCCCTGGAGCCGCCGCCTGGACCAGGCCTCGATGGACACGGTGATGGAGGTGTTTCCCACCCGCTCGATCGAAGTGTAGACGCATAGCACGTCGCCCACCTTGACCGGCGCAATGAACGTCATGGCTTCGACGGCGACGGTCACCACACGGCCCCGGACGCGCTCGACGGCGGCGATGGAGCCCGCGATGTCCATCTGGCTCATCACCCAGCCACCAAAGATATCTCCGGCCGGGTTGGTGTCGGCGGGCATGGCGAGCGTCCGGATGGTGAGGGCGCCAGAGGGTTCGGCATCGATGTCGTTCATGGTCCAGATCCTTCCTATGGGCCTTTCACCGGCCAGCGGCCCACGGCTTCTTCCCAATGCTTGCGGCACAGCGAAACATAGACCGATTTCTCGATGGAAACCTGCTCGCCTTCCACCAGCACTCGACCGTCCGGGCTCTGGCGAACCACCATGGTGGCCTTCGCCCCACATTCGCAGATGGTGCGGATTTCGCGCAAGACGTCGGCGATGGCCAGAAGCTCGGAGGAGCCGGGAAACAATTGCCCGCGAAAATCGGTCCGCAGGCCGAAGCACATCACCGGGATTTTTAGCCGGTCGCTGACGCGCGCCAGCTGCCAAACCTGATCGGGGGACAGGAACTGCGCTTCGTCCACAAAGACGCAGTCGACCTTGCCCTCTTCGAGGTGGTCGCGAATGGACAGATAAAGATCGTCGTCTGCCCCATAGAGTTCGGCCGGCTCGGCAATGCCGATGCGCGAGGAGATGAGCCCCACGCCGCCGGCTGCATAGAGCGCGGAGGTATAGAGCAGCGGACGCATGCCGCGCTCGCGGTAGTTATAGGCGGCTTGCAGCAGCAAGGTGGACTTGCCGGCATTCATCGCCGCATAGGAGAAATAGAGCTTGGCCATGGCACTTTGTGCCGGAGTGCCGACGCGCAGGCGAGAGAAAAGCCACTGCGCTCCACAAAAAAAAGGCCACCCAAAAGGGCGGCCCGAGGTGCCGACATTATCGGCAGTGGAACGCGGGTTGGCGGCCGCCTTCCACGAAGGGCCGGGCGCGACGTTGGGGACGTGGGGCGCGGCAATCCTGGCGGAATGGGGAAGGGCCAGGGCAGGGGTGATGGTAGGCCCGCCACATGACAGTGCCATGACCCTCAACGATGACCCCCAACGTTCAGCCGGCGTTCAGCTTGGCTGGCCCAGGATCACGGCCAGGCTAGTGGAGTAATGTCATGCGTTTCCTGGTTCGTGCTGCGATGGCAGCGACACTTGTTGCGAGTTCGATCCTGCCCGCCGCTGCGGCTTCGCCCGATGGGGTATGGGAGCTGGAAACCCGCGACACGCGCATCCAGGTCAATATCTGCGGCGATGGACAGCAGCTGTGCGGCGCGCTCGTCTGGCTCAAGGACACCGACTACAACGCCAGGTACAAGCCGCTGCTCAACAAGCCCATGATGGAGCGGGTGACGCAGGTCGCGCCTAACCAGTGGCGCGGCAAGATGCGCTTGTTCGGCATGACCGCTCAGGGGACCATTACCCAGGTCAGTGATGACCAGCTGACGCTTAAGGGGTGCGTGCTGATCGTGGCGTGCAAGACGTATCAATTGTATCGGCACGCGGAGTAGGGGCTGCAGGGCCTTCCCTGATTTCCCGCTCTCGCCGGCTTAGCAGCTGTCACCGGGTCATTCCCGCGAAAGCGGGAAGCTCCGTTTCAAAACTGGGGTTCCCGCTTTCGCGGGAATGACGTGGTGGGTGGAACTGACGAGAGACCAGAAGCCCTAAACAAGCATTGCCCTCCGGTAGGAGGCTAGCCCGGGGTCTCCGTAACCGGGCCCCGCTCGCTCAGCCGGTTCCCCCGCCGCGCCAGCATCGGCGGCAGTGCTTCCACCATCACGATGGCTGCAAACAACAGTGTCGCCCCGGCATAACCCACTGCCGGAAGACGATCGCCCATGAAAATGGCGCCACCGATCGCGGCGAACAGCGATTCCGATGACAGGATGATTGCGGCATTGGCCGAGGGCACATGCTGCTGCCCCACGGCCTGCAGCGTGAAGGCAATGGCGGTGGAGAATATGCCGGCATAGGCGATCTCTTCCCAGCCACCCATGATGCCCGTGATCGTCGGCGCTTCCCACAGCAACGCCAGGATCAGCGCGGCGCCGCCGGCCAGCAGGAAGCTGACGCAGGACACCAGGATCGGCTGGCCCGTGGTGCGGGCGATGAAGCCGAGCATGATGACCTGGATGGCCCAGAAAACCGCTCCCCCAACCACCAGCGCATCGCCGCTATTGAGCCGGTCGAGCCCCCCACCATTGAGATAATAGATGCCGACCAGCGCCAGCGGCACGCCCAGCCAGACAATCGGATGCGGCCAGGCGCGAAACGCCACAAGCCCGATCAGCGGCACGAACAGCACATAAAGACTGGTGAGGAAGCCGCCATTGGTGACGGTGGTGGTAATCAGACCAACCTGCTGCAGCCACGATCCCAGCATCAGCGCCAGGCTCATACCGCCCACAAACCACCATTGGCGGCGGGTGAGGCGCTGCGGCGCGCGCCGTGCCATGGCCAATGCGACCGGCAGGATGACAATGCCGCCCAACAGGTACCGCACCCCCATGAACGTCAGCGGCCCCATGGTTTCCATGGCGGATTTTTGCACCACAAAGGCAAAGCCCCACAGCGATGTGCAGATCAGCAGCAGGAGTATGGCGAGTGGGCGGGACATGGGGGATTACACCAGTTCAAGGGTAGACCTCATCCTGAGCTTGTCGAAGGACGAGGTCGTGGCACGATGTGGGCACGCCCTCGTGGTTCGACAGGCTCACCATGAGGGCTACTGGGGGGCTGCTGGAGAGCTTTCTGCTGTGTCTACTTCAACTCGGCATTCAGCGCTGCAATCAACTGCTCGATCTCGGCGGGCGACGTGTAATGCACGAAGCTCAGGCGCAACACGCCATGATCGGGGTCGATGCCCACGGCCTCAAGCAGCCGCTGGGCATAGAAATGTCCGCCACCTGCCATGATGCCGTGCTTCGCCAACCGCGCAGCGACAACTGCACCGGGCTCGTCGAGAGCGACTGAAATCGTCGGGGCGCGCTCGGCTGGATCATCCGGCCCGATGATGCGCACGCTGTTTTTCTTGCGCAGGAAATCGAGCAATGGCGTCGCGAGGGCAATCTCCTGTGCCCGCATGGCGGCATGGGCGCGGCGATAGGGATCGGCGCCTTCGACCTTGTCACCAGCCAGATCAGCGACGGCTTCCAGATAATCGACAATGCCGGCTGAGGCCGCGATCTGTGCGTGGTCCGGGCCAGCCGGCGTCAGGCGATAGCGCGGCTTGGTGTCATTGAAGAAATGACCCTGGTTGGGCAGTTCGGCCGCCAGCGAAGGGCGGATGGCCATGACGCCCTGGTGCGGGCCATAAACCTTGTAGGTCGAAAAGAAATAGATATCCGCGCCGAGCGCCGCCAGGTCGGGCAGGCCATGCGGCGCGTAGCTGACGCCATCGATAACCGTGATCGCGCCGACCGAGCGGGCGCGGGCGGCGATCTCGGCCACCGGGTTGATCTCGCCGGCAATATTGGAGCAGTGAGGCGCTGCGACCATGCGCACCTTGCTGTCGAGCAGGGCATCGAGCGCGGCAAGCGAGAGGCGGCCGGTCTGCGCATCGACGCGCCATTCGCGCACTTCGACGCCGATCTTGCTCAGCTTGCGCCAGGCGCCGGTATTGGCTTCATGGTCCTGGTTGGTGACGATGATGGCATCGCCCGCCTTGAGCCAGCCGGCAAAGGCATTGCCCAAAACATAGGTGTTGGCCGATGAGGAGGGCCCGAAATGGATCCAGTCGGCGCTGACATTAAGCGCCCGCCCAATGCGCTCGAAGCTCTCGTTCATCGCCTCGCCCGCCTTGATCGAGGCGGCATAGACGCCATAGGGCTGCACCTTGGTGGCGCGATAGAAATGCTCGAGCCGGTCCAGCACGCTTTGCGCGGTGTAGGAGCCGCCGGCATTCTCGAAAAACGCTTGTCCCTGCAGCGAGGGCTCGGCAAAGGCGGGAAACAGGGCGCGCAGGCGGGCGGGATCGAGCGGCAGGGCGGTCATGGCTGGTCCAGTCGGGATGTTGCCAATTGGATAAAGGAAGGCCCGGCAAAAGCAAACCCCGGCCGTTGAGAGCCGGGGTTCGTGCAGTGCCGGAGGGAAGAGCACCGCAGGAGCAGCGCCACCGCAGGAGCCGGCGCTGCCGGTGGGGCTATCTCAGCCAAGGCTCCAGAAGACCTCATGGTGAGCCTGTCGAGCCACGGGGTCGAGCGAGTGGAGGTCTGGGTGCCACGACCCCGTCCTTCGACAGGCTCAGGATGAGGTCTACTGGCGGTGCGGTACTTTAGCCGTTGGCCGGAGCCTCTGGAGCCTCTGCTGCTGGCGCTTCAGGCGCATCCGGGCCGCCGCGGTGCATGCCGCCTTTGCCCCAGTTGCGCCCGCCGCGCTGTGGGGTGAGCTGGGCCTTTTGTTCATCGGTCAGGCTGTCGAAGAATGCCGTTGCCGATGGCTGCACGGCTTCGAGCGCCTCCAACTGGGCCGAGGTCATGGCGATCCGGTTGGCCAGCATTTCGGAGAACTCCGGACGAACGCGGGGCTGGCCCTCGACAGGGGCTTCCGGGCGGATGGCTTCCAGTGCGCTGGCGAAATCCTCGGCTGCAGCCATGGCGGCGGTCTTGAAGGCGTCGAACAATGGCTGCTGTTCGGCAGTGGGATCGACGCGCTGGCTGAGGCGGACCAGGCTGATCTCCACGGCATCGGGATTGGTCAGGTTCAGGAAGCCGCCGCCCATTCCGCGGCCAAAGCCGCGCTCGCCACCATGACCGCCCGGGCCCTTGCCGTGATGACGCATCTCGCTCCGTTGTGGCGCAGCGTCATGGGCAAAGGCCGGAGCGGCGGCCGAAAGCCCGATGGTCGCGGTCATCAGGGCCACAATGGCGGTGGTTGTGATCGTCTTCATTGTCATATCCTTTTGCATGGGAGCCGGTTGGTGCCCGCAGGAATGAACCTAAACCGGCTTGCCTGTTGCTGACCTTGCGGCCAGATGAAGAGTTGGAGAGATTGGTAAGAATGGAGGCCATCGTGATCGATATCGTTACCGATCCCTTCGCCGATGATGCCGCCATGCGCGGCCTTTGGCGTTCGGCGTGGGGGAACGATGGGCCGGAGAGCTTCCAGCCGATTTTGCGGCGGAGCCTGGTGCATGTTGGCGCATTCGACGGGGCCATGCTGGTCGGCTTCGTCAACGTGGCATGGGACGGCGGCATCCATGCCTTTCTGCTCGATACCTGCGTGCACCATGCGTACCAGCGGCAAGGCATTGGCGTGCAGCTGGTGGAGCGCGCAACGCTGGAGGCGCGGACCCGCGGAGCGCAGTGGCTGCATGTGGATTTCGAACCCCATCTGGCCGCGTTCTACCAACAATGCGGGTTCCGGACGACGTCGGCCGGGCTGATTGCCCTGTGAAAAAAATGGGCCGGCGCGAAGCCAGCCCAAGCAGGTCAGAACAAAGGGAGGAGGTCAGTTAACAAAGGCGCCGTCCGACAGCGGGCGGCGATTACGGGCGGCCGGCAGCTCGGCAGGGACGTTGCCCCGCAGGACCACACGGGTCACCTCGAACATCATGGCCAGCACAAGGAGCGTGAGCGGGACCATGAAGATGGCAATCTGGGTATCGGGTTGATGGGCCAGATTGGCAGCGGTAGCCGGTGTGACGCCGGCCATCAGGCCCGCTGCAGCGCCGGCAACCATCAGGATGGCTGAGGCAATGGCATAGGGCTTGATGATTTTCCGCTTGGCAGACGTAGATTTGTGCATGGGTCGACGTCGTTTCTTGTCTTCGCAACGACTGTCACTAAGCGCCCGGAATGCGGTTCGAGTTTGTGTCGAACTTGGTCTCAGCCGGGCCATTCTGAGGCAAAACTGTGGCGGTCGGTGGCAACCTCGCTCCGTTGTGCCAGGATGGGACGAGGCTCACCTGCGAGGGTTCATATGCGGTGGAAGGTGGGCGATGGAGCCCGCCTGTGCCGCACTAGAGCGCGAACAGCACTGATCAGCGGCCGCAACAAACCATCGCTTTCTTTCCGTGGCGCGGGTTCCAGTGCGGGGGCAGGGCGCTCCCAGGCATCGAAATAGATATTCTTGAACAAATAGCTGGCGGGTATCATCATTCTTCTCCATTGTTGAATCGGTTCAAAACGCAGATACAGCTACTCCTTGAATCGATTCAAATCATACTCCTCCGGGCCGCCAAGTCAAGGCAAATTTGAATCGGTACAATAAGTTTGCTAGCCTCGCCTCTCAATCATGAGGCCCGTTTTGCCGAGAAGTACCGACAAGACCATCAAGCTCAAGGACGTAGCCAAAGCCGCTGGCGTGTCCCAGGGCACAGCATCCAATGCCTTCAGCCGTCCCGAAATCGTGCGCGAGGAAGTGCGCGAGCATGTCCTCAAGGTCGCGCGGGAGCTGGGATATGCCGGGCCAAGCATAACCGGACGCTTGTTGCGGGCGGGGCGGGTTAATGCCGTCGGTGTCGCCGCCATCGAGCCACTGAGCTATTTCTTCAAGGATCTTTGGGCCCGTCACCTGATGGACGAGATTTCTCGCATCTGCGACGAGCGCGGGGCAGGGGTGGCGCTGGTCTCAGCCCTGAGCGACGAGCGGCTGGACTGGAATATCCAGTCGGCGCTGGTGGACGGCTTCATCCTTCTTTGCGTCGAAGGCGGCGAGCGGCTGGTGGAAATCACCCGGCAGCGCCAACTGCCCTATGTCGCCCTAGCGATAGGCGCCGACGACAGTTCGATCCCCGCAATCGGCGTCGACAATGTGGGGGGCGCCCGCGCCGCGGCCGAGCACCTGATCGGCCTGGGGCACAAACGCCTGGCGATTCTCTCGACCGCACTCAGCGATGACCATAGCGGGCTGGTTACGGAACGGCAGGTCGATGAAGCGCTCTATTCCACCTCCCGCAGCCGAGCCCAAGGCTATTGGCAGGCCATGGACGCCGCGGGCATCGCGCGCAACACCGTGCCGGTCTTTGAAACCCGCGAGAACCAGGCCAGCACCCATGCCGGAATGGCGGAACTGTTCGACAGCCCCAAGCCGCCCACGGGCATACTGGCGATGTCCGATTTGATCGCCATGCACGCCGTGGACTGGCTGATCCAGCACGGGTACAGCGTGCCGGGCGACGTTTCGGTCGTCGGTTTTGACGGCGTGCCGGAGGCGGCGGTTGCAACGCCCAAGCTCACCACCATCGAGCAGCCCATGGCCGAGATCGCCCGGCTGGCCGTGGAGGCGGCGCTGGGCGGAACGCAGGTCACCGGCCGGCGCGTGCTGGAGCCGCGCCTGGTTATCCGCGAAACCACCGCGCCGCCCCGCGATTGAGCAGTTGCCCGCCGCCGCAGGAGCCCTTATCAATTCGCCCGATCTAGGGGAGGCTGGTTTGGCGTTTTTGTCTGATGCTCTGGCGCGCGTGGCGCCGTCCGCAACGGTTGCGATCACCCAGAAGGCGCGTGTCCTCGCTGCCGAGGGCCGCGACATCATCGCGCTGGCCGCCGGCGAGCCCGATTTCGACACGCCCGCCAATGTGCGCGAGGCAGCCGCCCGCGCCATGAACGAAGGCAAGACGCGCTACACCAATGTGGACGGCATTGCCGAACTCAAGGAAGCCGTCGCCGCCAAGTTCCGGCGCGACAATCGCCTGGATGTCACGGCGGCCGATTGCTTCGTGTCCTCGGGCGGCAAGCAGATCATTTTCAACGCCATGCTGGCAACGCTCAACCCCGGCGATGAAGTCGTGGTGCCTGTGCCCTATTGGGTCAGCTATCCTGAAGTCGTGCGCCTTTGCGGCGCCGAGCCGGTGTTCGCTGTGGCCGATGCGTCTACGGGCTTCAAGCTCAGCCCCGAAGTGCTGGAAGAATCGATCACACCTGCCACCAAATGGCTGATCCTCAACACGCCATCCAACCCCACCGGTGCCGCCTATAGCGCGGCCGAACTGCGCGGGCTGGCCGATGTGCTGCTGCGCCATCCGCATGTGCATATCCTGACCGACGATATTTACGAGGTGCTGGTCTATGACGGCGGCACTTTCGCTACGCTGGCGCAGGTCGAGCCCGCCCTGCAGCCGCGCACGCTGACCATGAATGGTGTGTCCAAATCCCACGCCATGACCGGCTGGCGTATCGGCTATTGCACGGGTCCGCGCCCCTTGCTCGCCGCCATGACCAAGCTGCAGGGGCAGTCGACCACCAATCCCTCATCCATTTCGCAATGGGCAGCGGTGGAAGCGCTCAACGGGCCGCAGGATTTCCTGGCCGAATGGCGGCAGGTGTTCCAGCAGCGCCGTGATCTGGTGGTGCAGGGCCTCAATGCCAATACCGGGCTCGATTGCCTGACCCCGGAGGGCGCCTTCTACGTGTTCCCGTCCTGCAAGCGGCTGCTGGGCAAGACCAGCGCCGCCGGCACAAGGCTCGAAACCGACGAAGACTTCGTCATGGCGCTGCTGGAGGAAACCGGCGTAGCCCTGGTCCATGGGGCCGCCTTTGGCCTGCCCGGCCATTTCCGCCTGAGCTATGCAGCCTCGAACGCCGAACTTGAGGAAGCCGTGCGGCGCATCCAGAGCTTCTGCGCGGGAATCGCGTAGCGCTCCAGCGTCTGCCTCCAAAAGCAAAAAAAAGGCCCCGCCCGAGGGGATGGGCAGGGCCAGCAGTCATCTGCCGAAGCGTCCGACTTTGGAGGGGCAGCACCACGAATGCTGCCAATTTACGTTCGGAGTATTGAACCTCGCAGCCTCATGCGACAATCCGCCCATATGACAGTGCTGCCATGCAAATTCCGTAGCGGGGCTGTTTCATCTCCCCTTGAGCAAAGGGTTCATCAACCCTTGCCAGCGGCGTGATGCAATCAAAAACCCCGTGTTGCCCTCGGGCTTGACCCGAGGGCCGTTCAGGGAGCCCTTACCGGAGAGCGGTGTTTGCGGAACGTGGCCCTCGGGTCAAGCCCGAGGGCAACACGGTGGGTGGGATAAATCTGTGTGCGTTACCACCGCGTCATTCCCGCGAAAGCGGGAACCTCCGTTGGCGATGGTTGCGAGGGAAACAGAGGTTCCCGCTTTCGCGGGAATAACCCGATGGAAAAAACGATAATGACCCGGTGGAAAATGCACAAAGCACGTCCGCCAACCTCCCCCCCTCAGATCTGGCCCGGACCAAAAAAAGAGGCTCCAACCGAAGTTGGAGCCTTATGATAGGGCCGAAGCCAAATCTGAGTAATAGCCCGGCGCAAGGGAGGAGGATATGCACCGAACCGGGTGGACCCAAGCCGAGGGAGGAGGATACGGCCTAGATCCGATGTCGCCTAAACGCGGGTCCGAGGGAGGAGGATACGGAGCGGCGTCACCGGCGACAAAGCCAATATAGGTTTTGACCATTTGGTCAGCAATAGAAAGGTCAACATGCCTGCCATGCATTTTAGCCTGCGGCAACCTGTCAACCAGACGTCGTAACTGCTGACGTCCGAAGATAAAACGCCTGTTTGCCGATTGGGTTCCAGACTGATGCGGGTTGAACCGGCGTGCTGCAGGGCAAAAAAAAGGCCCTGTCCGAAGACAGGGCCTGAAGACCAGGCCGAAGCCAAATCCGAAGTCTTGGCAGAGAGCAAGGGAGGAGGATATGCGCTCTGCCGGTGAGCCTTGATCGAGGGAGGAGGATACGATCGCGGCTCGGTGTTGCGATGCGGGGTCCGAGGGAGGAGGATAGGGAGCGCGCCTCAGCAACAACTGCAATATGTACTCTATCGGATCAGTCGACAATACCCCAGGGGGCATGTCAGCCATGCATCGAACGCAGCAAGGGGGCAAAAAAATATGGCCCCGCTCGAGGGGAGAGCGGAGCCATAAAGTGACGGGAGGGAAATCCCGCCAGGAGGGAACGCAGGGGGCGCAAGGGAGGAGGAGGGAAGCGCCCGCTGTGTGATGCCCATATAGTCGGCAGGTGGCAGCCTAACAATTGGGCTCGTGGCATGTTTGATATGCAATCAACGCATGCGGCCCGGGAAACGCCTGAAAAGCGTCCCGGAGGCCTTACAGCCAGCCACGCCGCTTGAAAAATAGATATGGCAGGATGGCCGAGCAGATCATCGCGCCAATCGCCAGCGGATAGCCGAATTGCCAGGACACCTCCGGCATATGCTCGAAGTTCATCCCGTAGATGGACGCAACCAGCGTGGGTGGCAGGAAGATGACGGCGGCCACCGAGAAGATCTTGATGATCTGGCTCTGCTCCAGGTTGATCAGGCCCAGCGTCGCATCGAGCAGGAAATTGACCTTGTTGGACAAAAAGCCGGCATGGTCTCCCAGCGAGGAGGCGTCGCGCTGCAGGATCTTGAATTCCTGCCGGATTTCCCGCGTGACCTTGCTGCCGGTGTCCCGGGTCTGGTGAAAGGTTGTCAGCCGCAGGATGCTGACGAGGCTTTCCCGCACCAGCGTCAGAATATCGCCCTTGTTGCCGATCTTTTCGATCAGGGCTTCAAGATTGCGCGCCTTGCGGGTGGCGCCCTTGACCCGGGAGCGGAACACGTCGCGCGAGATCGCATCGAGTTCGTCGCCAGTGGTTTCCAGCGCCTGCGCCAGACGGTCGATGAAGGCTTCGAGCAGCCCGACCATGACAAGTTCGCCGTTCAGAAGGGCACGCCCGCCGGGGCGAACGGCGCTGGCTTCGAACACTTCGAACGCCTTGGGTTCGCCATAGCGGATGGTGACAAGTGCGGTGCCGGTCAGCACGAACGTCACCGGCACCTTGATCGGGTCCTGCTCGTGCATGTTGGCGAGAACGGTAGCGGTCATGAACTCGGCATCGGCTTCGTTATAGAGCCGGGCGGACGGTTCGATGTCCTTCATTTCGTCGCGCGTCGGCACCAGTATGCCGAGGGACGCCTCCACGAAAAGCTCTTCCTCGCGGGTCGGATTGAGCAGGTCATACCAGATGCCCTGCTTCAGATCGGCATTGTCGGAAAGACCGTCCGTGATGGCACAGCTGAGGTGTGTGCCGGACCCTGTGTAGATGCGGAGCATTGTCGAAGTCCTTCGCCTGGGCACCCAGTGCGCAGGGCATTCATGGCATCACTGCGTCAGAAGCTCCACTCGCGCGCCTTGGCGACGAGGAAGTCGCGGAACACGCCGACGCGCTTGGAATTTTTCAGGGCCGGGGGATAAACGAAATAGGCCTCATAAGCGGGCAGTTCGATTTCCGGCATCACCTGAACCAGGCCGTCTTCTTCCTCGGTCACGTAATCGGGCAGCATGGCGATGCCGATGCCGGCGCGGCAGGCCTGCATCATGCCGTAGATGGCGTTGACCTTTAGCGCGGCGCGGCGCGGGCTCGAATCAGTGCGTCCCATGCGCTCGAGGTAATTAATGTCCCCCAGATAGGAGGGAACAGGTTCGCCGAAGCTGATGACGCGATGATCGTCGAGTTGATCGGCGCTCGCAGGCAGGCCGTGTTCCTCGATATAGCTGTTGGATGCATAGAAGTGGTTGTGCACCGTAAACAGCTTGCGCTGGATCATTTCGGACTGGTTGGGGCGATGCAGGCGAATGGCGACATCGGCCTCACGCATGGCGAGATCGAGTTCGGCGTCGTTGAGCCGGATTTCGAGCTGGATCAGCGGATAAAGCTTGAGGAATTCGTCCAGCCGCGACGACAACCAGGTGGAGCCGATACCCACGGTGGTGGTGACGATCAGCGGGCCGGTGGGGACGTCCTGGCTTTCGGACATCTGGGTTTCCACCTGCTGGAGTTCCCAGTGCATGCGGTGGGCGGTGCGGAACAATTGCTCGCCGACTTCGGTCAGCACCAGCCCGCGGGCGTGGCGGATGAAGAGCTTGAGCCCCAGATCGTCTTCCAGCGCGGAAATCTGCCGGCTGACCGCCGACTGGCTCATGCCCAGCTTTTCAGCGGCATGGGTGAAGCTGCCCGACTCGGCGGCGGTGTGGAAAATTCGCAGTTTGTCCCAGTCGAGCATTTTGACGCTTTCTCGTTAGGTGGGTGAGGGCGACTACTCCGCCGCTTCGGCAAGTTCGTGTTCAGCCAGGTATCGTTCAGCTTCCAGCGCAGCCATGCAACCCATGCCAGCGGCAGTGATTGCCTGACGGTAAACATCATCGGTAACATCACCGGCAGCAAAGACGCCGGGGACATTGGTTTCGGTCGTGCCTGGCTTCACCTGCAGGTAGCCGCCCGGCTTCATGTCCAGCTTGCCCGCAAAGATCGACGTCGAGGGCGCATGGCCAATGGCGATAAAGATGCCATCGATTGGCTGTTCGTAGGTGCGGTTTGCGGCAATATCGCGAAGGGTCACCGAATTGACCGATGGCGGCATGGCCGAGCCGCCAATGTCCGCGATCTCGGTGTTCCAGCGCACTTCGATCTTGGGATTCTTGAACAGGCGATCCTGCAGGATACGCTCGGCCCGGAACTCGTTGCGGCGATGCACCAGGATGACCTTGGACGCAAAATTGGTGAGGAACAGCGCCTCTTCGACCGCGGTATTGCCGCCGCCGACCACCAGCACTTCCTTGTTGCGATAGAAAAAACCGTCGCAGGTTGCGCAAGCCGAAACGCCGAAGCCCTGGAATTTCTGTTCACTGGGCAGGCCAAGCCATTTCGCCTGGGCGCCCGTCGCGATGATGATGCTGTCGGCCGTATAAATCTCGCCGCTATCGCCGGTGAGCACGAACGGGCGGCGATCGAAATCGACGCTGACGATGAGATCGTGCACGATTTTCGTGCCGACATGCTCGGCCTGTGCCTTCATCTGGTCCATGAGCCAGGGGCCCTGGATGACGTCGGCAAAGCCGGGGTAATTTTCCACATCGGTGGTGATGGTCAGCTGGCCGCCGGGCTGCAGGCCCTGGATCATCACGGGCTCCAGCATGGCCCGCGCCGCATAGATCGCGGCCGTGTAGCCGGCGGGGCCGGAACCGATGATAACGACTTTGGCGTGCATTGCAGCGCTCTCCGACAATAGGCGTACTCACCCCGCGCTAGTTAAAGGCCGAAGGCGAACGGTTTCAAGACATAGCGTTCCACAACCGCCAAGCAGCTGTGGAACGCGAGGAAATGTCGCACCACAAGAGGCATTGGCCCCTGGGACTGACTTTAAATATACTGGATTTTGATGATCTCGTAGCTCCTGGAGCCGCCGGGAGCGGAAACCTCGAACGAATCGCCTTCTTCCTTGCCGATCATGGCGCGGGCAATCGGGGAGGAAATCGAGATGCGGCCGGCCGAAGCATCCGCTTCGGGATCGCCCACCACCTGATAGGTTTTTTCTTCCTCGGTATCTTCGTCGATATAGGTGACGGTCGCACCGAACTTGACGGTCTTGCCGCCTATCTTGCTGACGTCGATGATGTCAGCGAGCGCCAGGATGGTTTCGAGTTCCTTGATGCGGCCTTCGTTGAGGCTCTGCTGCTCCTTGGCAGCGGAATATTCCGCATTTTCGGACAGATCGCCATGCGCGCGCGCTTCGGCGATGGCCTCGATGATACGCCGCCGCTCATTTGCTGTGCGGTGCTCAAATTCGGCGGTCAGCGCCTTGTGGCCGCCAATCGTCATCGGGATCTTGTCCATTCATACGCCTCCAATCGGCACGGCCAATATAATAGCTTCACCCTCAGCCAAAATCCGTTCGGCGTGCGCTTCAGGAATAGTTCTGAGGGGAGATAGCCGCAAATTGCCCGCCCGCCGCGTCGCGGTCAAGCGGTCAAGCCGGTGTGCCCATCAAGATGGGCATGTTTGCACCGGGATTCAAGCTTTAGCGGTGCCAAGTGGAGGTTTTGAGGACGGGGGCAGGCTCCCGCTTCGTGCGAGAGCCTGTGCGCTACTACTGCGCGGCAGATGCTTCGATCACGGCGCAGGCGGTGCGGTCTCCGGAATTGCCGGAGGGATCGGTCATTTGGTCATCGGCGGCGGCATGGATGACCAGCGCGGTTCCGTCCTCGTCAAAGACATAGGCGGGGTCACCTTCGCTCAGTGAAATCATTTCGCTCGTCAGCTCGACGGCGACGGTTCCATCCTCGGCGGCGGTGACGTTGGGCAGGTCGCCGGCATGGGGACCTTCAGGGTTTTCCAGGCCATGCTTGTGCTCGGTCGGGTTGAAGTGCTCACCGGCGGATTCGAACTTGGTGGCGGCGTCGCAATCGCCGGTCTGGTGGAAGTGGAAACCGTGCTCGCCCGGGGTCATGCCCGTCAGCTCGCCGGTGATGCTTACGCTGCCCTCGCCCTGAGTCAGGGTCACGGAGCCCACTTCGGCACCCTCGGCGTTCATGAAGGTGGCGGTGGCGCCTGCCTGGTCCTGGGCAATGGCGGGCACGATCAGCGCTAGGGTTACTGCAGCGCTCAGGACTAGTTTTTGCATGGTCTGTGGTCCTTCGTAATGGGGTTTTGATTGCCGCTCTAACGACCGGAGGGGCAGCGCGTTCCCTGCAAGGCCGCTTTGGTCCTGCATCGGCAGCAAAATGTCTTGTGTGGCGGGCGTGCTGCGGAAACAATGGCGCCAGGATTTGCGGGAGACAGTACGTGGCCGACACCAGCCATATCGTGGGTGGGGGACCCAAGAAGGTTCTCTATACCCTGGCGACGATTGCCCGCATGGGCGTCGGCAAAGCCGGCAAGGCGCTGACCGCCAAGAACACCTGCAAGGCCTGTGCCTATGGCATGGGCGGGCAGCGCGGCGGCATGACCAACGAACTCGATGAGTTTCCCTCCGTCTGCAACAAGAGCGTGCAGGCGCAATCCACCGATATCCAGCCCGCCATCCCGCACGAAATCTTCGAGCACAATCTGGCGGATCTGCAGGAGTTGACCGGCCGCGAGATGGAGCATCTGGGCCGCCTCGGCACGCCGCTGTTCAAGGCCAGGGGCGCGGACCGTCTCCAGCCCGTGGATTGGCAATTTGCGCTCGACCATGCCGCCAGCAAGCTCAAGGCCACCGACCCGCGCCGCAGTTTCTTCTATTCCTCCGGCCGGTCCTCCAACGAAGCCGGCTTCCTGTTCCAGCTGCTGGCGCGCGCCTATGGCACCAACAACGTCAATAACTGCTCCTATTATTGCCACCAGGCCACAAGCGAGGGCCTCGCGACCACCATCGGCAAGGGTACGTCCAGCGTCGAGCTGGAGGATCTGACCGGCGCCGATTTGATCTTTGTGATCGGTGCCAATCCCTCGTCCAACCATCCCCGCTTCATCCACATGCTCAAGAACTGCCGCGAGCGGGGCGGGGAGGTCATCGTCATCAACCCGGCCAAGGAGCCGGGGCTGGTCAAGTTCGCCGTGCCCAAGTCGCCAGGCTCGATGCTCAAGGGCGGCAGCGAAATCGCCTCGCTCTATGTGCAGCCAGCAATCGGCTCCGACATTGCCCTGATGAAGGGCATCGCCAAGGCTGTGCTGGAAGCCGGGCACGAGGACATGAGCTTCATCGCCGCGCATAGCAGCGGCTTCGACGCTTTCCGCGCTGACCTCGAGGCACTCGGCTGGGACGAAATCACCGGCGCCTGTGGGGTCTCGCGCGATGAGGTCGAGGAAATTGCGCGCCGCTACGGGCAGTCGCAAAACGCCGTTTTCGCCTGGGGCATGGGCATGACCCACCACATCCACGGCGTCGCCAATGTCGAAGCCATCGCCAATCTCGCCACCCTGCGCGGCATGGTCGGCAAGCGCTTCGCTGGCCTGCTGCCGTTGCGGGGGCACTCCAATGTGCAGGGGATCGGCACCATCGGGGTGAAGCCGGTGCTCGCCAAGGACGTGCTGGCCAAAATGGAAGCCGTGTTCGGCGTGCAGTTTCCGCCCGAGAAGGGCTTCGACACCATGGCTTGCCTCAAGGCGGCCGAAGCGGGCGAGATCGACAGCGCCGTCATCATGGGCGGCAATCTGTGGGCCGCGACGCCGGACACAGCCTTTGCCAGCCGGGCCATGGAGGCAATCGGGTTCAAGCTCTTCCTCACCACCACCCTCAATCTGGGCCATGTGCATGGGTTGGGCGAAGGCGAGGTGCTGATCCTGCCCGTCACCGCGAGGGACGAGGAGTGGGAGCCCACGACGCAGGAATCCATGTTCAACTATGTGCGCCTCAGCGATGGCGGCATCCGCCGGCTGGAAAATGTGCGGCCTGAAAGCTGGATTCTTGGCGAGATCGGCCAGCGCGTGCTGCCGACGTCGCCCATCGATTTCAAGGCCTTCAGTGCACATGGAAAAGTGCGTGACGCGATCGCGGCCATCGTGCCCGGCATGGAGGAACTGGCCGATATCGACGTGGCCAAGCGCGAGTTTCATATCAAGCACCGCGTCATGCACACGCCTGAGTTCGGCACCCCTGACGGCAAGGCCCATTTCGTCGTGACTCCGTTGCCTGCCGCGCCCAAGGCGCGCCTGACGCTTGCCACCATGCGCAGCGAAGGCCAGTTCAACACCATCATCTACGAGGAAAAAGACAGCTACCGCGGCGGCGCCGGCCGCCATGCGGTGTTCCTGAGCAAGGCCGACATGGCGGCTTTCGGTCTCGACGAGGGGCAGGCGGTTACCCTTGCCTCGAACGCCGGCCGCATGCCCGCCATCGCCACAGCGTTCGATCTGCCCCCGGGCAGCGCTATGGCCTATTACCCTGAAGCCAACGTGCTGGTCGGCACCGAAGTCGACCCCCGCAGCAAGACCCCGGCGTTCAAGTCAGTGCCGGTTTGGATCGAGGCGTAGGTTGGTGGTTGGACCCACGCTATCCCCCACAAACACGGTGTCATCCCGGCGAAGGCCGGGATCCATCCTGAGATGGCAGTCTTGCCGCAAGGTGGATCGTTCGAACGATCTTCGCCGTGGCGCAATCTCAGGATGGACCCCGGCCTTCGCCGGGGTGACACCGAGGATGTGGCGCCAATAGCGCATCCCTACTCCTTCGGTACTACCGGCGGCGCGGCGGGTGCGGCTGGTCCAAGCAGCATTGTCGTGGGTTTCGTGCCCAGCAATTCCTCTGCCGCCGCCTTCACATCAGCCACCGTCACCGCCTCGATCATCGCGTCGCGTTCGGTGATGTAGTCGGCGCCCATATCCCGCAACTGCAGCCCTACCATGGTGTTCGCTATCGCGCTCGATGAGCCCAGTTCATTCAGCGCATAGGAGCCGATGACATATTTCTTGGCCGCCGCAAGCTCTTGCTCCGTCGGCCCGTTCTCTGCCATTTCGGCCACCACATCCTTGATCACGCCAAGTGTTTCGCCGGCCCGATCCGCATTGGTCGAGGTACCGATCACCAGCGCATTGGCATGCTTGAGATTGAGCAGGTTCGCGCCCGCGCCGTAGCTGAGCCCGCGCTTTTCGCGCACCTCCTCATTGAGCCGCGACAGCATGCTGTCCCCGCCCAAAATCTGCGTCATGAGATAGGCCGCCAAGAACTGTGGATCGCTGCGTTCCACGCCGGGATAGGCCATGTAAATTGTCGTCTGGGGCAGGGGGTATTCCACCGCCAGATCCTTGCCCAGCGCCAGCGGCACATCGGGAACCGGCTTCAGATCAGGCTTCTCCGGCAGCGCGCCAAACAGATCATCCAGCACCCCTTTGGCGGTCTCGGCATCAATCGCCCCAACTATGCCGACATGCAAATTCTCCCGGGCAAACACCGCGCGGTGGAAGGCCCGCAAATCATCGGCCGTGATGGCGGCCAGCGTTTCCGCCGTGCCCTCCGCCGGACGGGCATAAAGGTGATCGCCATAAATGGTCTGCGCCCAGAGCTTCTGTGCTGCCGTGCGCGGGTTCTTGGCGGCGGCGACAATGCCAGTCACCAACTGCGCGCGCATGCGATTGATCGGGTCCTGGTCGAAGCGCGGCTCCTGGATGGCCAGCTTGAGCAGGCCAAACGCCTCGTCCCGCTGGTCGGCCAGCATGCGCATCGAGCCGTAAACCGCGTCGAGGTCCGAGCCGAACGCCATTTCGGCGCCCGCATCGTCGAGCCGGATCTGGAACGTCTCGCTGTCCAGATCGCCCGCGCCTTCATCGAAAAGCGCGGTGATCAGGTCAGCCAGCCCTTCCTTGCCCGCTGGGTCCTGCGTGGCGCCGCCTTCGAAGGCAAAGCGGATGGTGATGATGGGAACCGAATAGTCCTCCACCAGCCAGGCATCGACCCCCTTGGAGGAGGTGATTTCCTGGAACTCGACAACGGCGTGTGCCGGCGCGGTCAGCAAAAGAGCGGCAAAAACAAAGAAGATCGGGCGCAAGGCGCGGGCAAACATCATGGCGTGCTGGCTTCCTGTTCGGCTGGCAGCAGATAGCTGGTAACGGCAATAGATGGGTCGAGATATTTTGCGGCGACGGCCTGCACCTGTTCGGGCGTCACCGCGCGAATGCGGTCGGGCCATTCGGTGATGTCTTCTACGCTGCCGCCATTGGCAAGCTTGCTGCCATAGATATTGGCCATGCTGGCCTGCTCGTCGCGCGCAAAGATCAGGCTGCGCACATAGCGCATCTTGGCACTGTCGAGTTCCTTGGCTGTGATGCCGTCTTTAATCAGCCGTTCCAGCTGCTCGTCGACCGCGGCCTCCACCTCGGCCAGTGTATGCTCGCCCTGCGGCGCGCCATAGATGGTGAAGGCGCTGGGGTCATAGGCGCCTCCGGAATAGCCCGCGCCGGCACCGGCCGCGATGCCGGTCTTGACCACGATTTCCTGGTAGAACCGGCTGCGGGTTCCCCCGCCCAGGATTTCGCTGAGCAGGTCCAGCGCTTCGGCCTCGCCGGGCTCGGCGGTGCGATAGCTCGGCACCACCCAGGCATGGGAAAAAGCGGGCAATCCCACCCGTGGATCGGTGAGGGTGATGGTGCGGGCGGTGTTGTGCTCGGGTTCACTCGGACGCACGCGCGGCGGCAGATCGGGCCCGCGCGGCACTTTGCCATAGCTGGCTTCTGCCAGGGTGCGGACGGTTTCCGGGTCCACATCGCCAGCCACCACCAGCACGGCATTATTGGGGGCGTAGTAGCGCTTGTAAAACGCCGTCGCGTCCTCTGTATTGAGCTGCTCCATTTCGTGCATCCAGCCAATGGTCGGGATGCGATAGGGATGGTTCTGGAACAGTGTCGCCGTCACCTCTTCTCCCAGCAGGCCCTGCGGATTGCTCTCGGTGCGCTGGCGCCGCTCCTCGATCACCACGTCCCGTTCGGCGCCGATGATCTCCGGCGTCAGCACCAGGCCGCCCATGCGGTCGGCCTCGAAATCCATCATGGTGGCCAGCGCTTCGGGCGGAATGGTCTGCATATAGGCCGTCACGTCCGTGGTGGTGAACGCATTGTGGCTGCCGCCCAGTTCATTGACGACGCGATCCAGCTCCCCCGCCGGGTGGCGCTCGGTGCCCTTGAACATCAAATGCTCAAGGAAATGGGCGATGCCGGATTTGCCTGGCTCTTCATCGGCGCTGCCCACCTTGTACCACACCATGTGGGTAACGATGGGCGCCCGATGATCGGGAATGACGACCACCTCGAGCCCATTGTCCATGGTCCAGTTCGCGATCTCGGCTTGCGGCGGCGGGTCTTGCGCCAGCGCCGGAACGGCGAGGGCGAAACTCAGGGCAAGCGCCAGCAGGTCGCGAAAGATCATGGAGGGCTCCGGAAAAGACGAAAGGCAGGACGGGCAGCAGTCATTGCTCAACGGGGCTGAATTGAGGCCGGTTGCCCTTCATGCCCGCATCCCTTAGATACGGGCCCAAATCCCTCAATGCCAAGGACCGCGCCGAATGGCTCGCCAGTTTATCTATCATATGCACGGAATGTCGAAGGCTTATGCCGGTGGCAAGAAGGTGCTCGATAACATTCATTTGAGTTTCTACCCCGATGCCAAGATCGGTGTGCTGGGGCCCAACGGCTCCGGCAAGTCCACCCTGCTCAAGATCATGGCTGGCGTCGATACCGAATTCCAGGGTGAAGCCTGGGCCGACAAGGGCGCCCGGGTCGGCTATCTCAGCCAGGAGCCCGAACTCGATCCGGCGCTGAACGTCCTGGGTAACGTCATGACCGGCGTCAAGGAGAAGAAGGCCATCATCGATCGTTACAACGAGTTGATGATGGAATATTCGGACGAGACGGCCGACGAAGCCTCGAAGCTGCAGGACCAGATCGACGCGGAAAACCTGTGGGATCTGGAATCGCAGGTCGAAGTGGCCATGGAAGCGCTCGGCTGCCCTCCGGGCGATGCCGATGTCACCACGCTGTCTGGTGGCGAACGCCGCCGCGTGGCATTGTGTGCCCTGTTGCTCTCCAAGCCAGACCTGCTGCTGCTGGACGAGCCCACCAACCATCTTGATGCCGAGACCACGGCCTGGCTGGAGCGCCATCTGCGCGAGTTCGAAGGCGCCGTGCTGATCATCACCCACGATCGCTACTTCCTCGACAACGTGACGGGCTGGATTCTCGAGCTCGACCGCGGCCGTGGCGTTGCCTACGAAGGCAACTATTCCGCCTATCTCGGAGCCAAGGCCAAGCGCTTCGCCCAGGAGAAGAGCGAAGATGCGGCCCGCGCCAAGGTGCTGGAACGCGAACGCGAGTGGATGGGCCAGAGCCCGCAGGCCCGCCAGACCAAGTCCAAGGCCCGCCTCAAGGCCTATGACGAACTGGTCAAGATCAACGACGCCCGCACGCAGTCCTCGACTGCCCAGATCATCATTCCGGCCGGCGAGCGGCTCGGCCACAACGTCATCGACGTCGAGGGTCTATCCAAGTCGTTCGGCGATCGCCTGCTGATCGACAATCTCAACTTCAAGCTGCCCCCCGGCGGCATTGTCGGTATTATCGGTCCCAACGGCGCGGGCAAGACCACGCTGTTCAAGATGCTGACCGGCCAGGAAAAGCCCGACGCCGGCTCGGTCACCGTCGCCGAGAACGTCAAGCTTGGTTATGTCGACCAGAGTCGCGACAGCCTCAACCCGAACAAGACCGTCTGGGAAGAAATCTCGGAAGGCGACGAAGTGCTGATGCTGGGCAAGCGCGAGGTCAACTCACGCGCCTATACGTCCTCGTTCAACTTCAAGGGCGGCGACCAGCAGCAGAAGGTGGGCAATCTTTCTGGTGGGCAGCGCAACCGCGTGCACCTGGCCAAGATGCTCAAGTCGGGCTCCAACGTGCTGCTCCTCGACGAGCCCACCAACGATCTGGACACCGAAACCCTTGCAGCGCTGGAAGAGGCGCTGGAGGAATTCGCCGGTTGCGCCGTGATCATCAGCCACGATCGCATGTTCCTCGATCGTCTGGCCACGCACATGCTGGCCTTTGAAGGCGACAGCCACGTGGAATGGTTCGAAGGCAATTTCGCCGACTACGAGGCCGACAAGATCCGCCGCCTCGGCGCCGATGCGGTCAATCCAAAGCGCGCGACATACAAGCCATTGACGCGCTAAGATATTTGGGCGGGCACATTGCCCGCCCTTTTTGCTGTGGGGGCACGAGTGAAGTTTTTGGGGGGCGTCCTAGTTTGGGGCGCAATGACGGCGCTGGCTTTTGCCCAGCCCGGACAATGCACGGTGACCGGCTATGGCACCTTTGACTGCGATGTGGCGGTGGACGGCGGCGGCCTGAGTTTTGCCTTACCCGACGGGGATATTCTGGCGTTCACGCTGGTGGAGCCGGAATTGGGTATTGGCTATGTGATTGCCAGCGATGCCAAGCCGGGCCAGAGCCCGAACGAAATGGCTGGCTTTGCGCCGGTGGCCGACAAGCCGGGCTGCTGGGCGCGGGACGAGTTCGAGTTCTGCGCCATGGTGTCTGCAGGAGAAGGCATGTGATCGGAGAGGCTTTTTCCGTTCCGGTTCGCGGCGGTTCCCTTGCTGCGGCGCAGACCGGGGAAGGGCTGCCCGTGGTGTTCCTGCATGCCGGCGTTTGCGACAAGCGCATGTGGGAAAGCCAGATGGAGGCCGTGGCCGAGGATGGCTGGCACGCCATCGCGTATGACCGGCGCGGCTATGGCGAAACCGATAGCCAGGACGTTGCCTTCAGCCATATCGACGATCTCGATGCCGTGCTGCGCGCGCTCGATATTCATGCCGCCGTTTTCGTGGGCTGCTCACTTGGCGGGGGCCTGGCGGTGGATTTTGCCCTGCGCTATCCCGGCCGGGTGCTGGGGCTGGTGCTGATCGGCACCTCGGTCACCGGTTCACCATGGACTGCAACAGAAGCGGAAAGCCAGATCGAAGCCGCCGAAGAGGATGCGTTCGAGCGCGGGGATCTCGACATGCTCAACCGCGTCCAGGCGCATGAATGGCTTGATGGTCCGCGCGCCCAAAGCGGCCGTGTCGGCGGATCGGTACGCGAACTGTTTCTCGATATGAACAGCAAGGCGCTGGGCAAGCCCGGCCTCAGCCAGGAGGAGCGCCCGCCCGAAGCCTGGAGCCGGGTGGGCGGCGTTGGCGCACCCACCATGCTGCTCGTCGGCGACGAAGATTTTACCGCCATCATTGAACTGCACGACTACCTATCCGAAGAAATGCCCAACGCCTTCGCCGCCGTGCTCGAAGGCGTCGCCCACATCCCCAGCATCGAACGCCCTGATCTCGTCAATTCCCTGCTGCTCGAATTCCTCGATGCCATCGATGGTGTGGATGATGATGAGGATCTGGAGGATTAGTGCGGTGACAATTCCCCCATCCACAATTGCTGCCCTCGGACTTGATCCGAGGGCCTTCTCCCGTTTGTGCCGTGTTGAGGGTGGCCCTCGGGTCGAGCCCGAGGGAAGCGACTGTGAGTGGGGAGCCTCAGCTATTGCTCACCTCTCCACATTTCTTAAGCCGCAATGATCCCGTCGAAATGCTGATCCAATTGCGCCGTCGGCAAATTGGTCAGGTCCTTGTTCAACTCCGCGACGACGGTCTTTTTCACCGCCGGCGAAATCGCCTTGCGGATTTCGCCCAGCGCGATGGGCGCAGCGGCGATAATGAGCCGATCGAATGAGCCTTTCTGCTGATGCCGATCGAGGATCGCAGCCAGCGATTTGACGAAATCGGTTTCGCGCTTGTCTACGGGATTGGTCTGGGGCTCCATCGATCCGCCCATGCTGCCGCGACCTGGACGGTCGGTGACGATATCCTGCGCCTGCAGCGGTTCAATCGCCCAATCGAGACCTTCAACTTGCTTGAACCCCTTGCCCGGACCGGTGTTTTCAAGGACGCGCCCTTGCGCGCCGTCAGCGATCAAAACCCAGGTGACGGTCGTCTTCATGTGTAGCTCCTGCTGGTATCGGTCGGATGCGCCAGAATAGGGCGCCACGGTCAACGCGGGGGCGCAGGAAAGGTTGGCAGCAATCATCAGCTTTCTTGACGGCGCCGATCACAAACTCTGATTGGCAGGGCAAGACCTCCACTGCTATCAGGCAGTGCATCCCGCTCGAGGGTGCGGAGGTTGCCTCATGTCCCTGCCTGAAGCTGCGCCAGCCGCGATAGTTCCACCCGGAGCGTCCGCGACCACCACGGATACGCGCAACGGCGTCATCGCAGCGCTGGTGGCCTATTTCGCCTGGGGCTTTCTCCCTATCCTGTTCCGCCAGCTCGATTCGGTCGGCTCGGTGGCTATCGTGGCCGAACGAACCTTGTGGTCGCTGGTGCTGCTCGCCATCATCCTGGGCTTCATGGGCGGCTTCGGCGAGGTCCGGGCGCTGCTGGCAGACCGCAAGCGCGCTTTGGTGACGCTGCTGTCGGCGGTGCTGCTCGCCGGCAATTGGCTGCTTTACGTGTGGGCCGTGGAAACCGGCCAGGTACTCGAAGCCAGCTTTGGCTATTTCATCAACCCGCTGGTCAACGTTGCCATGGGCATGGTGCTTCTGGGTGAGCGGCAGAACCGGCTGCAGACGATTTCGATCCTGATCGCCGTCGTTGCCATCGGCATCCAGGCGGTGGGCCTCGGCGCCATCCCGTTCGTGGCCCTCGGGCTGGCGCTGTCCTTTGGCTTCTACGGCTATTTCCGCAAGACGGCGCATCTTGGTCCCGCCAATGGCCTCTTTGCCGAAACCCTGATGATTGCTCCGGCGGCGCTCGGCTATGTGATCTTCGACATTGTCAGCAACGGCGTCGGCCCTCATGCCGACCCATATTTGATGACCCTGCTGGTGCTCACCGGCCCCGCGACTGCCGTGCCGCTGCTGCTGTTCGCCTATGCAGTGCGCCGGCTGCGGCTGACCACGATCGGCATGTTCCAGTACATCGCGCCCTCGATCCAGTTCCTGGTCGCGATCTTCCTGTTCGGCGAACACCTCAATGGACTGCGTCTCCTCAGCTTCGCGCTGATCTGGCTGTCGCTGATGGTGTTCAGCTATGACAGCTTCAGGCGGCGGGCGAGATAGCTGTCACGCCCTCATGGTTCGACAGGCTCACCATGAGGGCTACTGAGGAACCAGGAGTAGACCTCATCCTGAGCCTGTCGAAGGGCGAGGTCGTGCCTCCCGGATCAGCTCGACCAGCTTCTCGAAAATAGAGGCAAACGGCGTTCCCTCGCGCCACACCAGCGACAGCACGCGCCCCGCACCAGGCGACGCGAGCGCATGAATGGCGATGCGCGGATCTTTGGCTTCCTTGCGCAGCGCGATCTGCGGCAGCAAGGTAACGCCCTGTCCATTGGCGACGAACTCGACAATGGTGGAGAGCGACGTCGCGGCAAAGGTGCGGCCCGCCGGATTGCTGTCGAGGCGGCAGGCGGCAATGGTCTGCTCGCGGAAGCAGTGCCCCTCGTCGAGCAGCAGGATACGCTCGGGGGCCAGGTCCTTCAGCGCCACCGGACCATCGGTTTTTTCGGCGCTGCTGGTGGCCAGCACGAATGGGTCCTCGCAAACCACCCGGCTAACCAGCCGGGGACCTTGTTCGGGCGCCTGCGTGCCGATCAATGCCACGTCCAGATTCCCGTCCACCAAGCCATCGATCAGCGCCTCGGTGCGGTTTTCACTGACGGTGAAGCTCAACCGCGGAAGCTCCCGCGTCAGCACCGGAAAAATTTCCGGCAGCAGATAGGGCGCGACCGTAGGGATGAGGCCGAAGCGTATGGCGCGAGCGGGCTGGCCCGCATTGCGCTGGCTGAGCGCCTCCAGCAGGTCGGCCTCGTTCAGCACCTGCCGGGCCCGCGCGACGAATTCCTGGCCAAAGGGAGTGAGCCGCGCTCCTGATTTGAGCCGGTCGAACAAGGGTGCACCACAATCCTGTTCCGCCGCCTGGATCTGCTGGCTGAGTGCCGGCTGGCTGATGTTGCAGGCCTCGGCGGCCTTGCCGAAATGGCCGCTATCGGCCACCGCCACGATATAGCGCATCTGCTTGAGGGAAAATGCCATGATAGGTACAGCCTATCACATCGAGAGGATCAATCAATTTGTCTAATCGAATTATCTCGGCCAGAAGGAGCGCGAATTAGAACCGTTCCAAGGGGAGTAGCAGCCATGGTCGATAGGCCAATCATGACAACGAGCGCCGGTGCGCCGGTGCCGGACAACCAGAATTCCGAATCGGCGGGTCCGCGCGGGCCGTTGCTGATGCAGGACTACCAGCTGATGGAAAAGCTGGCGCACCAGAACCGCGAGCGCATCCCCGAGCGCGTGGTGCATGCCAAGGGCTGGGGCGCCTATGGCACGCTGACCATCACCAATGATCTGTCGCAATACACCATCGCCAAGATCTTCGGCGAAGCCGGCAAGAAGACGGATCTGCTGATTCGCTTCTCCACCGTTGCTGGCGAGATGGGCGCTGCGGACGCCGAGCGCGACGTGCGCGGTTTTGCCATCAAATTCTATACCGATGAAGGCAATTGGGACCTCGTGGGCAACAACACGCCGGTGTTCTTCGTGCGCGATCCGCTGAAATTCCCCGATTTCATCCACACCCAGAAGCGCAATCCGCGCACCAATATGCGCTCCAAGACCGCGATGTGGGATTTCTGGAGCCAGAGCCCGGAAGCGCTGCACCAGATCACAACGCTGTTCTCGGACCGTGGCCTGCCGGTCGCGCCGATGTTCATGAACGGCTATGGCTCGCACACCTATTCGTTCTGGAACGAACAGGGCGAACGCTTCTGGGTGAAATTCCACTTCAAGACCCAGCAGGGCCACAAGCATTACACCAATGCCGAGGCCGAAAAGGTCATTGGGCAGGATCGCGAAAGCTATCAGGCGCATCTGTTCGGCACGATCGATCGGGGCGAGTTCCCGCGCTGGACCATGCAGGTCCAGATCATGCCGGAGCTCGATGCCGATAAGACCACCTACAACCCGTTCGACCTGACCAAGGTGTGGCCGCACGCGGAATACCCGCCGATCGACGTCGGCGTGGTCGAGCTCAACCGCAATGCCGACAACTACTTTGCCGAGATCGAGCAGGCGGCGTTCTCGCCCTCCAACAAGGTACCTGGGATCGGCTATTCGCCCGACAAGATGCTGCAGGCGCGCGTGTTCTCCTATGCCGATGCGCAGCGCTATCGCCTGGGCACGCACTACAATGCCCTGCCGGTGAACCAGCCCAAGGTGCCGGTGCATCACTACCACAAGGACGGAGCCATGCGCTTCTTCCCCAACAACCCGAACCCCAACGCCTATTACGAGCCAAACTCGTTCGGCGGCCCGGTGGAAGACAAGTCGATCCAGGAGCCACCGCTGCGGCTCACGGGCGATGCCGACCGCTACAATCACCGCGACGGCAATGATGACTACGGCCAGCCGCGCGCGCTGTGGAACCTGTTCGACGACGCCCACAAAGCCCGTCTCTATGACAATCTGGCCGCAGCCATGGATGGCGTATCGGACGAAATCATCGAACGCCAGCTGGCCCACTTCACCCTGATCGACCCCGCCTACGCCCAAGGCATCCGCGCCGCCCGCGCAGCGCTGGCCGGCAAGGCCAAGGACACGATCTCTGATGGGGAAAGCGCCGTAGCGGCGGAGTAAGAGGAGGCGCGGTTTCGCATCACCTGCCGCGCGTCACCCTCGGGCGTAGACCCGAGGGCTCTGTACTTGCCGCAGCGATGTGAAGTGAAGAGCCCTCGGGTCTACGCCCGAGGGTGACGATCTGTGGTGAGGACCACCCACCCAACCCCATAAAATTTGAATCAAATCCAACCGCACCGTTTGACTACGTACGAGCGAGTTGGGTTCACATTGGTCCCCATCTTTCCACGGCAGGACCGGGGTGTTGGGCGATGAATACCGAACTTGATCAGGGCGCAAAGGCGTTTTCCAGCTTTCGCGTGTTGAACGGCGAAGACAACCACTCCGAGCGTGAGCACCTGTTCCGCAACATGGCGCAGCTATTCAGCTATGTGTCCGATCGCTGCGACGACGATCAGGTGGCCCAATATGACGAGGTGCTGTGCCGGCTGGCGGAGCTGGTCGAGGTGGAGGCGCGTGTCCATGTCGCCAAGCTCCTCGCACCACTGGAGCGGGCGCCGGGCACGGTCGTCGTCAAGCTTGCCAATGACGACATCGAGGTCGCCAAGCCGCTGCTGGAATTCTCCAATGTGCTGAGCGACGACGATCTGATCGAGATCATCGGGCACCAGAGCGAGGAACACCGCATCGCCATTGCCGGACGCACCAATGTGCCGGAACGCGTCGGCGAGGCGATTGTCGCCCATGGCAGCACCCCCTCGGTGGTTCGCCTGGTGCGCAATTCCAACGCCGAGTTCGACAAGGCGACGCTGCAAAAGCTGCTGCAGCGCGCCATGCAGGACGCCGAGATTGCGGCCGACCTGCGCGGCCGCCATGACATCGACTGGAAGTCGCTGCGCACCGAAATCGACAGCGCTTCGACCAAGGTGCTCGAAAATCTCGCCACCCCGACTCATTCGCTGGATCCTGTGGCCGCCGGCAAGGTCAATGCGGTGGTTTATAACCGCATGCGCAACCGCGCCGGCTTCTCGGCCACCGAGTGGAAGGTTGCCTACAATCAGGTAAAGGCGCTCAGCGATCGCAAGCAGCTCGATGAGCGCGCGCTGGCTCGCTTTGCGCGCTTCGGCTACGGCCACCATGCCGCAGCGGCCCTGTCGGTAATGCAGCGCGTCGCTCCCGAAGTCTTCGTCAAATGGCTCGCCAGCCAGGACTATGTCGCCATCACGGTGGCGCTGCGGGCGGCGGGGCTGGCACCCGACATGTTCGAGGCGATCTTTGCGACGCTCCCCTGGCGCGATCTGCCATCGGACGCGGACAAGGCCATGGTCCTGAGCCGTTTCGAAGCGCTGGACCATGACGAGGCCGTCAGCATCTTCCAGTTATGGCGGGCCCATTCGTTCCGTAAACGCGCCGCTACCGAGCACCGCGAAGCCATCGGCGCGTGACCCTGGGGTCATGGCACCGGAAGTGGAGAGCGGCGGGGATAACCCCGCCGGCTCGTCGTGTCAGTCGACGCGTTTTTCCTGGATGAGGTCGCCGACATTTTCGAATTCTTCGGGGTAGGCATCCACGATTTCCTTGGGATTGCCGGCGGCATATTCATCCTGCCTATCCCGCAGGTGCTGCATCATTTCCCCTGCATTGCTGTAGGTTGACCCGTCCACAAGTTCATACTGCTGGCCAGCGTTCTCGGGTTTGGAATCCGCGTGCGCAGCAGCAGTGGCGAGGGCGATCGTGGCAAATGCCAGGGCAACTGATTTGATCATGGCTATCTCCTAAAATTGCGGCTTGGGCAGCCGACGCGTTAGGTATCAGCCCCAAGCTGACATGCACCTGAAGAAGCTGGTCAGGCTCTTGGGCAGCTGCAATGCAAATAGTGGGAAGAGTCGATCTTGGACCTCTAGACCGTCTCGCGAATTAGATATAAAGATATCTTTATATCGAATGCGAGGGCGGAGTGGCTGAGTTGACGGAACTGGTGGGCGTGCTGAAAGCCGCGGGTGAGGGGACGCGGCTGCGGCTTCTGGCCCTGCTAGCCGATGGCGACCATTCGGTGAAGGATTTGACCGAGATCCTCAAGCAAAGCCAGCCGCGAGTTTCGCGCCACCTCAAGCTTTTGGCTGATGCCGGTTTGATCCAGCGCAATGCCGAAGGCGCCTGGGCCTATTACGGCCTGGCCGAGGATGGCGACGGCGCGGCGCTGGCGCAATGGCTGATCGAGCGCATCGATCATCGGGACGCGGATCGCCGCCGCGATATCGAGCGGCAGCAGGCCGTGCGTGCCAGCCAGCAGGCGCTGGCCACGGAATATTTCGCCAAGGTCGCCAGCAGCTGGGACCTGCTCAAGACCCTGCATGTGCCCGAGGAAGCGGTGGAGGCCGCTGTGGTCGAGGCGCTGGGTGGACGCAAGGTCGATACGCTGATCGATCTGGGAACCGGCACCGGGCGCATGCTGGAATTGCTGTCGGGCAGCTACAAGCGCGGCATCGGGCTTGATTCGAGCCGCGAAATGCTCGCCGTGGCGCGCTCTCGCCTCGCCAGCAGCGGCATTGCCCATGCGCAGGTTCGCTTGGGCGATATTGGCGATCCGGATGTCGTGGTCGGGCCTGCCGACGTCATCGTCATCCACCAGGTGCTGCATTATTTCGACGATCCCGGCCGAATGCTGGCGCAGGCCAGGCGCCTGCTCAAACCTGGTGGGGAAATGATCATCGTCGATTTCGCGCCCCATAATCTTGAATTCCTGCGCAGCGAGCACGCCCATCGGCGTCTTGGCTTGTCGCAGGGGCAAATGAGCGGCTGGGCCGCTGCCGCCGGCCTCGAAATTGCCGGAACGCGCGAATTCCCCAGCCAGGACAATGAAAATGGCCTGACGGTCTGCCTTTGGCGCCTCAGCGACAAGACTTGAACGGAAGCACAATGCTCGACGACAATTTGCGGGCCAGCCGCCAGACGGCCGACCAGCGGCCCGATCTCCAGATCTCCTTTGAGTTCTTCCCGCCCAAGACCGACGCGATGGAGGAAAAATTCTGGGACAGCGTGCACAAGCTTGCGCCGCTGAAACCCCGCTTCGTTTCGGTGACCTATGGCGCTGGCGGCTCTACCCGCGAGCGTACGCTGCGCATGGTCCGCTCGATCAAGGCCGACACCGGCGTTGATGCGGCAGCGCATTTGACCTGCGTCGGCGCTACGCGCGACGAGGTGGACGAAGTTGTGCGTGGCTATCAGGATGCGGGCATCGGCCGGATCGTGGCCCTCCGCGGCGATCCACCCGAAGGCGTGGGCCAGCCCTTCACGCCGCACCCGCAAGGTTATCAGAACGCCGCCGACCTCGTTGGTGGCATCCGCCGCATCGGCGATTTCGACATTTCCGTTGCCGCCTATCCTGAAAAGCATCCGCAAAGCCCGGACTGGGCAACCGAGATCGACAATCTCAAGCGCAAGCTCGATGCCGGCGCGAACCGGGCGATCACGCAGATGTTTTTCTCTAATGGGGATTACCTGCGTTACCTCGAACGCGCCCGCGCCGCCGGCATCACCGCGCCGATCGTGCCGGGTATTCAGCCGATCCACAGCTTCAAGCAGATTTCGAACTTTGCCGCGCGTTGCGGCACTTCGATCCCGGCTTGGCTCGCCGAACGCTTTGACGGGCTTGATGAAGAGCCCGAAACGCACGCGCTGGTCGCCTCGGCGGTAGCCGCCGAGCAGGTGACCGAATTGCTCGACGAGGGGGTCACCGAGTTCCACATCTATACGCATAATCGCTCGCCATTGGCGCTGGCGCTGGCTCGTATCCTGGGGCGCCGGCCGGCTGTCGCATAGCTTAGCGTTAACCTTGCATTCACCATGTTCTGGTGCCATGAGACTGCCGCTCGCCGGCGGGGCATGAACCCTGTTCAGGGTAGGTTCATGTCGGCGGCCGCATCAAGGCAAGGTCGGCGCCGTTCCATAAAACGGCCATGAAATCCGGCTTTGTCGCCGCCCGAGGGCGGAATAAATCGGGACGTAAGACCATGCAGATCGATCGCCGCATTACCAATGGCCTGGCTTGGGCCGGTGCTTTTCTCGTTGTTGGCGTACCTACAGCAGACCTGCTATCCGCCCAGTTTCTGGGCGACAGGGCTGCGCCAACTGCACAAATCGCCGTCGTCGAGGAGCGCCCTTCAGCCCCCACGCCAGCCCCCCAGGCCCAACGCCCGGAAGCCAAGCCGGTTGAAGTTGCCGCCGTCGCGCCAGCCAAGCCGGCTGCGCAGAATACAGACGTCGTCGAAAATTTCGTCCAGTCCGGCAGGAAATTGCCCAGCTATATCAGTGATGCACCGGCCGAAAAGCCGGTCGCTCCTGCTGCAAAACCCGCCGAAACTGCAACGGTCAAGCCAGAGGTAACGGCCCCCGCGAAACCAACGCAGACCGCCGTTGCCCCGGCGCCGGCACGCACCCCCATCATCACCGAGCCTGCGGCCGCGACCGATCCGGTCGAGACCGCATCGATCTCGCCCAAGGTTGCGCCCGTTCCCATGCCGCTCTCCATGCGGCCCGAGCCCGTCATCGTCGCAACTGCCAACCCGGTTGCGCCCTCAGTGGTGTTCCCTGCCAACGAGCCGGTCTTTGTGCCTCCGTCGGTGCAGCCCGCGCCGCAGGCCGAGATCACTGCGGAAGATCTCGAGGATTGGGAAACCGGTCCGCTCGCTGATTTCCTGGCGCGCCGGCAGGCGCCGCAGCAAGCTCAGATTGCACCGCGCTACAATGATGACGACGAGTTCTTCTTTGATCGCGATCGGGAGTTCCAGCAGCGCGACCGCCTCATCGGTCAGGAGCTGTTCTTCTACCCATAAGGCAAATTCGAAGGGCCGCCATGCGCCGGGCGCGGCTGGACCTCGGGGTATGGAGCGGCTATCGTTCCGCGCAAATCACCCAAAGACGAAACGTTCGTCACGATGAAAGGCGCCGCCATTTCATTGCCCTGTGCCCCCGAGAAGTCCGACATGTGGCAAAAACTGTCAGAATATGTCGGCTCGTTCAGCCAGCGCACCGGCATTGCGGGTTCGCTGGTCAATGCTCTCGATCCCGATAACTGGCTGCCGGGCGGCCGTGACGCCGCCTTCACGCTCGCGCTGATTGCCCTCGCTGCGAAGATGGCCGTCGCTGACGGCATGGTGACGGCATCGGAAGAACGGGCGTTTCGTGCCACCGTCGAGATTGCACATGGCCACGAAGAGCAGGTGGCGCGGGTGTTCAATCTCGCCAAGCAGGACGTGGCCGGTTACGATTCCTATGCTCGCAAAGTGCGTCGCTTTTTTTCCGACAGCCCCGAAACGCTGGAGCATGTGCTCGATGGCCTCTTCTATATCGCCACGGCCGACGGCCTGGTGCACGAGGGTGAGCTGGAATATCTGCGATCCGTCAGCGACATCTTTGGCTTTGATGAAGTGCGTTTCGAGCAGTTGGCGAGCCAGCATGTGCAACTCGAAGCAGGCATTGACCCTTATATGGTGCTGGGGCTTGCGCCCAATGCAACGCCCGAGGAAATCCGCCGCGTCTACCGGACTTTGGTCGCCGAGCATCACCCCGACCGGCTGATCGCCAAGGGTGTACCCGAGGATTTGATCGATGTTGCAACCGATCGCATGAAGTCGATCAACCTGGCCTATCAGTCGCTGACCAAGCCCAGGCAGACCCCACTCCTGCCAGCGAACGCTTGACGGGGCAGGGGCTATCTCACTACATCACGCCTGCCAGTTGACCGGGTGGCCGCTGGCAGTGGGGTAACCTGCTGCTGGAGGAAAGTCCGGGCTCCTTCGAAACACGGTGCCGGCTAACGGCCGGCGAGGGCGACCTCAGGGAAAGTGCCACAGAAAGCAAACCGCCCCGGCATGCCGGGGTAAGGGTGAAAGGGTGCGGTAAGAGCGCACCGCGGACCTGGCAACAGGGACGGCACGGTAAACCCCACCGGGAGCAAGACCAAATAGGGATGACGCGGGGCTTCGGCCCCAGCCTGTTTTGAGGCCAGATCATCCGGGTTGGTTGCACAAGGCGTCTGGCAACAGGCGTCGTAGATGAATGGTCACCACGCCGCGGCAACGCGGCCCTACAGAACCCGGCTTATAGGTCAACTGGCGTTTTCCTTCCTGTCTTGAGACCTCATGGTGAGCCTGTCGAACCACGAGGTCGGGCACACCGTGCCTGCCACGACCTCGTCCTTCGACAGGCTCAGGATGAGGTCTACTGTGCGAGCAGTTCACACCTCCTTTCGCGGGAATGACCTGGTGGGATGGGGACAGATATTGCCTCATGCACGATGTCATCCCGGCGTAGGCCGGGATCCATCCTGAGATGCTTGTTCCGTTCGGACCACCTTGCGGCTGTAGTCTGATCCCGAGATGGACCCCGGCCTGCGCCGGGGTGACACCGTGGGTGGGGTGGATCGGTACTTCCCCCCTATAGGAAACAGAATCTTAAACGTCCTCCGGCAATGTGCGGAGAAGTTTACGAACCGGCATTCTGGCCGGCGATGGAGTAGTCGCCTTAATGGGCAAGCGTTCTCTGCCCGATAGCAGCCCTCAAGGCGGTCCCCATGTACCGGTCCTGCTGGACGAGGTGCTGGCGGCGTTTTCCCCGCTCGATGGCAAGCGCATTGTTGACGGCACCTTTGGCGCTGGCGGCTATTCGCGCGCCCTGCTGCAAGCTGGGGCCAGCGTGATTGCAATCGACCGTGACCCCAGCGTCAAGCCGTTCGCCGATGCGCTGAGCGCAGAGTTTCCCGATCGCCTCACCTTCGTGCCCGGCACCTTCTCCGAGCTCGATAGCCTCGCCGCCGAGCATGGTCCCATCGATGGGGTCGTGCTCGATATCGGCGTTTCCTCCATGCAGCTGGACCAGCCCGAGCGCGGCTTTTCCTTCATGCGCGAGGGCCCGCTCGACATGCGCATGAGCGGGGAGGGCGAAAGCGCCGCGGACCTCGTCAACGGGCTCGAAACCGAGGCCCTGGCGAACCTGCTCTATGCCTTCGGCGAAGAACGCAAGTCGCGTCGCATCGCCCAGTTCATCGTCGCGGCCCGCGAAACAGCTGAGATCCAGACCACGACCGAGCTTGCCCGAATCATCGAGAAAGCCATCGGCCGCAAGCCCGGCGACGCCCATCCTGCGACCCGCTCGTTCCAGGCGCTGCGCATTGCCGTCAATGCCGAGTTCGATCAATTGGTCGAGGCGCTGTTTGCGGCCGAGCGGCTGTTGGCGGAAGGTGGGCGGCTTGCCGTCGTGACCTTCCATTCGCTGGAAGACCGCATCGTCAAACGCTTCTTCGACCCCGACAAGGGTGGCCCCGCCCAATCCCGTCATTTGCCGCAGGTGCAAACCGAGGCGCGGCGCTGGGTCGAGATTGCCAAGGCGGCCAAGCCGGGTGAAGCCGAGCTGAGCCGCAATCCGCGCGCTCGTTCGGCGATTCTGCGCGCCGGCCTCCGTTCGGATGCTGCAGCGCGTCCGGTGCGGTTCGATGGCCTTGGCGTGCCACGTGTGCGGGGTAGCGAATGATCCGCAATCTCAACATCTTCCTGCTTTTTTCCAGCGTGCTGATGCTGTCGGGCGTCTATGCGCTCAAGTTCGCCATCGAGAATACTGCCAGCGAACGCACGGCACTGATCGCGCTGATCGATAGCCAGGAGGGCGATCTATCGCTGCTCAAGGCTGACGAGGCGGTGCTCAACCAGCCGGGCCATATCGACCCCATCGTCAAGCGCCACCAATTGGCGTTGGCGATCGAGCCGGTCAAACAGGAGCAGTTCGGCTCGTTCACCGCCATTCCCATGCGCCCGGCCAAGCCCAACAGCGCTGCCATGGATTCCCTGTTCCTGTCGCTGGAAGCCGGCATCGATCCGATCGACGCCATCCTCGAACTCGAAGGCATTGAATGATGAGCGTCACCGCCGACGACCTTGGATCGACAATCGCGCTCGACGGCGGGCGCAAGGTTCGCGGCAATCTCACCCAGGCGCGCATCCGCTGGATGGTGCTGGCACTGGTGCTGGGGTTCGGGCTTGTCGGCGGGCGGCTGGTCCAACTCGGCATGGTGGTGCCCGATACCACTATCGAAGGGCAGGCCCGCGATGCCATTACTGCCACGCGCCCGCCCATCCTGGACCGCAACGGCCTCGAAATGGCCGTTGATATCCGCGTGCCTTCGCTCTATGCCGAGCCGCGCCGCATCATCGATGTCGAAGAAGCCGTGCGCAAGATCAGGACGGTTCTGCCCGATCTCAGCGAACCCTGGCTGCGTGACCGGCTGACCGGCGACAAGGGCTTCGTCTGGGTGCAGCGCGAACTCTCGCCCGCCATCGAGGACCGCATCATGCGCCTGGGCATTCCGGGCGTCGAGTTCCTCACCGAGTCCAAGCGCTTCTACCCCGGCATGAGCGAAGCCAGCCATATCCTGGGTTCGACCAATGTCGACAACCAGGGCATTGCCGGCATCGAGCGGCACATGGATGGCGAAAACGTTGCGCTGCTGCAGGAGTTGGGGCTTGCGCGCGGCAACGCCCTGGCGCCAGTTGAACTCTCGGTCGACATGCGCGTGCAGCACGTGATGCACGAGCAACTCGTCGATGCGATGTCGCGCTACCAGGCAATCGCGGCGGCTGGCGTGATGGTGGACATCCACACTGGTGAAGTCATCGCGCTGGCGTCGCTGCCCGATTTCGACCCGAACCAGCCGGCCACCGCACTGGTCAAAGACAGTTTCAACCGCATCACGGCAGGCATTTTCGAGCCGGGATCGATCTTCAAGACCGTCACCCTGGCGGGTGCGCTCAGCAGTGGCGCGGTGACGATCACCGACCAGTTCGACGCGCGATTCGGCATTCGCTTCGGCCGCTTCACCATTGACGACTTCCACGGCAAGCACCGCATCCTGAGCCTGCCCGAAGTCTACAAATACTCGTCCAATATCGGCACCATCCGCGTCATGCAGGCCATGGGCAAGGAGGCATTTCGCCAGTTCCTGACCAGCATGGGGTTTGACGCGCGCGTGCCGTTCGAATTGCCGGAAATGCGCCTGCCGACAGTGCCCAAGGAACTCTCGGAAGTCGGCGCCGCCACGGCATCCTTCGGCCATGGCCTCTCGGTGTCGCCGCTCCACATGGTCGCGGCCTATGCGGCTTTCGTCAACGGCGGCAACTACGTCCCACCGACGCTTTACCGGCGCGACCAGGCGGAAGCGGAGCAGTTCTATCGCCGTGTTATAACCGAAAGGGCCAGTGCCCAGATCCGCTACCTCATGCGGCTCAATGCGCTGGAAGGCTCCGGCTCGCAGATGAACAAGGCGGCGCTGGGCTATCGCATCGGCGGCAAGACCGGCACCGCCGAAAAGGTGGTCGATGGCCGCTACTCCGCGAGCAAGGTCACCAATTTCTTCGGCTCCGCGTTCCCGCTCGATAACCCGCGCTATGCCATGGTCATCATGGTCGACGAGCCAAAGCGGGAAAACCCGCAATCGGGCACGACTGCGGGCTGGAACGCCGGTGCGGTCACGGGCCGCATTGTGCAGCGCGTTGCGCCAATGCTCGGAATTGCGCCCGATTTCTCCCCTCTCATCGATGAACAACTGGTTCCGCCGGAACTTCGCTGAAATCCAGAAGGATCGCCTGCCGTGTCCCTTAGCGTCACACAACTGCTCGAAGGCTCCGGCGCTCGCCCCAAGAAGGGGTTGGGTGCCGTATTCGGGCTGAATTCGGACAGCCGCCGGATCGAGCCCGGCGATATCTTTTTCGCCCTGCCGGGTAACAATGTGCACGGCAACCAGTTCGTACCGGACGCCGTGCGTCGGGGCGCGCTTGCCATCATCACCGATATCGCGCCGGTGGGCGATCCTGGCGTGCCGGTGATCGTGGTCAAGGATGTGCGGGCGGCCTATGCCCGGGCAGCGTCGCGCATTTTCGAGCCGCAGCCGGAGATCACCGTCGCGGTCACCGGCACCAACGGCAAGACGTCGGTTGCCTCCTTCGTCCGCCAGATCTGGGACTATTGCGGCATTCCTGGCGCCAGCGTGGGCACCCTTGGCGTGGAAACGGCGCACCGCCTGATCGAGGGCA
Source organism: Devosia naphthalenivorans (assembly GCF_003056355.1). Classification (GTDB taxonomy): domain Bacteria; phylum Pseudomonadota; class Alphaproteobacteria; order Rhizobiales; family Devosiaceae; genus Devosia; species Devosia naphthalenivorans. The sequence goes on along the minus strand of NZ_PYVW01000008.1, from coordinate 52,377 downwards.
GCCTGACAACGCCGGATTCGCGCACCCTGCATCAGTCGATGCGCGCGCTCAAGGCGCAGGGCATCAACCATGTGGCGCTCGAAGCGTCGAGCCATGGGCTGGACCAGCGACGCCTTGATGGCATGCATTTCGAGGCCGTGGCGTTCACCAATCTCAGCCGTGATCACCTCGACTACCACAAGGACATGGACGAATACCGCAATGCCAAGCTGCGGCTGTTCACCGATCTGCTGGTCGATAGCGGCCCGGCCGTGGTCAATGTCGACGACCCCGAGCATGAGCCCTTCATGTTCGCCGCGCTGAGCGCCAGCGCCACATTGCTCACGGTGGGTCGGGAGGGGGCCTATATCGAGGTTCTCTCGATCGAGCCGGAAGGCTATGGTCAGCGCGTCGAGGTGCGGCATGTGGGTGAAAAACTGAGCTTCCACCTGCCGCTGACGGGCGAGTTCCAGGTCAGCAACGCCTTGATCGCGGCAGCATTGGCCATGTCCACCGGCGTCGACAAGGCACAGGCTTTTCCTGCCCTGTCCGAGCTCAAGGGTGCCAAGGGGCGGCTGGAGCTGGTCGCCGAGCACAATGGCGCGGCCATTTTCGTCGACTATTCCCACAAGCCGGTGGCGCTTGAATCCGCGCTTGCCTCGCTGCGGCCCTATGCAAAGGGAAAACTGCGCGTCGTCTTCGGCGCGGGCGGCGACCGCGATAAAGGAAAGCGGCCGATGATGGGTGAAGTCGCCCAGCGCATGGCCGATGACGTCATCGTTACGGATGACAATCCGCGCACGGAAAATGCCCAGACCATTCGCGCCGAAATCCTCGCCGCAGCACAAGGCGCCAAGGAAGTCGGGGACCGCAGGGCGGCGATCACCGAAGCAGTCAAATCGCTGCAGCCCGGCGACGTCCTGCTGGTCGCCGGCAAAGGCCACGAAGATTACCAGATCGTGGGAACCACCAAACACCATTTCTCCGACCATGAGGTCGTGGCCGAAGCGATCAAGGGGTAGGGACTATTCCACTTACGGCGTCTTTCCCATTTACCGCTACGCCATTCCAGGCACTCACGGCGTCATTCCCGCGAACGCGGGAATCTCACTTTTGGGGTGCGGTGAATGGAGATTTGCAGGAGACCTCATGGTGAGCTTGTCGAACCACGGGGTCGAGCGAGTGGAGGCTTGGTGCCACGACCTCGTCCTTCGACAAGCTCAGGATGAGGTCTGCTGTGTAAAGCCATTCTGTGCGACACGCCCAAGCGGAAACCGCTCATGACCACATCGCTCTACACCGTCGCCGAAATCCTCGCCGCCACTGGTGGCCATGCTCCCGACCTCGATCCCGTCACGCCCATCGACTCCATCTCCATCGACTCGCGCGAACTGGGCCCCAACGCCCTGTTCGTCGCCATTAGGGGCGACCGCTTCGACGGTCATGACTTCGTCGATACCGCGCTCGCCAACGGTGCTACGGCGGCCTTGGTCAGCCGGGGCGAAGGCCCGGGGCGGGTCGTGGTTCCCGATGCACTTGAAGGAATGCGCGACATCGCACAGGCGGCTCGCGCGCGTAGCCGTGCGGCGATAGTCGGTGTCACCGGCAGCGTGGGCAAGACCACGACCAAGGAAGCGATCCGCATCGTGTTGGAAGCTGCCGGCTCCACGCACGCCTCGATCAAGAGTTTCAACAATCATTGGGGCGTGCCGCTGATGCTCGCCCGCCTCCCTGAGGGCGCCCAGTTCGGTGTCTTCGAAATGGGCATGAGCGCGGCCGATGAAATTCGGCCGCTGAGCCAGCTGGTGCGTCCGCATATTGCGGTGATTACCACCGTGGCCGCCGCCCATCTGGAAGCTTTTGACTCCATCGACGGCATTGCCCGTGCCAAGGCCGAGATTTTTGCGGGTCTGGAACCGGGCGGAACGGTTGTGCTGAACGCGGACCACCCGCACATCGGCATCCTGCTCGAGGAAGCGCATGCCGCCGGTGTCCAGAACATCGTCACCTATGGCGAAGCCTGTGGTGTGGATTGGCAGATCCTCAAGATCGAGACGGCGGCCGACAAAAGCTTTGCCACCATCGAACACGATGGTGTGCAGTACGAACTGGTGCTGCCGGTCCCCGGCCGTCACATGGTGGCAAATGCCACCGCCGCTCTCGCGGTCGCGCATATTGCCGGTGTCGAGCCGGAAGTGGCGCTTCGTGCGCTGGCGAGTTTTGGGGCACAGGCAGGGCGCGGACAACGCAGCCTTTTGGGCCCCAGGGAAAAACCGCTCCTGTTGATCGATGAAAGCTATAACGCCAACACCGCCTCCATGGACGCAGCGCTGGAAGTGTTCGCGGCCCAAGCCGCGCCCGAGGGACGCAAGGTCGTGATCCTGGGCGATATGCTGGAACTTGGCGCGCAGAGCGATGCGCTCCATGCCAGCCTCAAACCTGCGGTACTGGCCTCCGGCGCCGAACGCATCTATCTCGTGGGTTCGGGCATGGGTGCGCTTGCAGCAGCCTTGGGCCCCGACCGTGTGGCGGCGCACACACAGACTTCAGCCGAGATGGCAGAGATCGTGCTGAACGATCTTGCCTATGGCGACGCAGTTATGGTCAAAGGGTCCAACGGCGTGGGGCTGACGAAAATCGTGGATCAAATCCGCCAAAGATTCACCGGCCACTGATCCCAGCCAGCGAGGACGCTCCCCTTCATGCTCTACTTTCTCGGCCAGCTCGGCGAAGCGTTCGCGGCCTTCAACGTCTTCCGCTACATCACCTTCCGCACTGCTGGAGCGGTGATAACGGCGTTGTTTTTCGTCTTCATGTTCGGTCCCGGCATGATCGCGCTGCTGCGCCTCAAGCAGGGCAGGGGCCAGCCGATCCGCGAGGACGGGCCCGCCACCCATTTGCTGACCAAAAAGGGAACGCCCACCATGGGCGGGTTGATGATCCTTTCGGGGGCGGTGGTTTCGACATTGCTCTGGGCCAATCTCAGCAATGGCTATGTCTGGGTCGTGCTATTTGTCACCCTTGGCTTCGGGGCGATCGGCTTTTACGACGACTATCTCAAGGTCAAACGCATGAGCCATGCCGGCTTCGGCAGCAAGCAACGCCTGCTGCTTGAAGCGCTGATCGGCTGCATCGCGGCCTTCGCCATTTCCCAGCTTGCGTCCGGCGCCTACGGCACTTCGCTGCTGTTCCCCTTCGTCAAAGATCTGGCGCTGAATCTGGGTTATTTCTACATCCTGTTCGGCGGCTTCGTCGTGATGGCCGCCGGCAATTCGGTGAATCTCACCGATGGTCTCGATGGCCTGGCGATCGTGCCGGTAATGGTCGCGGCAGCCTGCTTTGCGCTCATCGCCTATCTGGTGGGTAGCCAGAATTTCTCCGACTACCTGCTGCTCAATCATGTTCCCGGCACTGCCGAACTGGCGGTCGTCTGCGGTGCATTGATCGGAGCAGGCCTCGGCTTCCTCTGGTTCAACGCGCCACCAGCGCAGATTTTCATGGGCGACACCGGTTCGCTCGCCTTGGGCGGCGCTCTGGGCTCCATCGCCGTCGCCACCAAGCACGAAATCGTGTTGGCCATCATCGGCGGCCTCTTCGTGCTCGAAACCGTCTCGGTGATCGTCCAGGTCGCCTCCTTCCGCCTCACCGGCAAGCGCGTGTTCCGCATGGCCCCGATCCACCACCATTTCGAGCATTTGGGCTGGACGGAATCCCAAGTCGTGATCCGTTTCTGGATCATCAGCTTCGTGCTAGCGCTGGTGGGATTGAGCAGTCTCAAGCTGCGGTAAGGGTAGCCTTTCACCGTGTCATCCGCTCCGCCACCACGTCATTCCCGCGAAAGCGGGAATCTCACTTCTCCGGGCAAAGTGAGATCCCCGCGTTCGCGGGGATGACGCCGTGGTGGAGAAGTCCTATCGGAGAAGCACGGACTAACCCCCCACAATCTGCTCATACAGATCAGCCCAGCCGGGGTTCATCGTGGCCACTAATTCGTCCTTCCACGCTCGACGCCATTTCTTGATGCGCTTTTCGCGAGTGATGGCCGACTCGGCTGTTTCGTGGTGTTCGTACCAGACAAGATCGTGGGCTCTGTAGTCCTTGGTGAACCCGTCGACCAACTCATTCCGATGGACGTGGATGCGGGCGATTATGTCGCTGGTAACGCCCGTGTAGAGGACGTTTCGGTTCGTGTTGGCGACCATATAGACGTAGAACTGCTTCCCCATTCGACGGCCTCCCATCTGCTTTCTCTCGAATTAATCACAACGTCATTCCCGCGAAAGCGGGAATCTCACTTTGGTGCAGTGGGATCCCCGCTTTCGCGGGGATGACGTGGAGAGCGGGGACGACGTGGAGAATGGAGGAAGTCACTTGAGGCATCGCATCGCTTTCCCTCCACCGACTCGCAAAACGCGAATGCGGTTGGGAAATCGGTAACCATCGGACTGCTACAATTGGATGTAGTTTGTATCGAAGTGGAGGCCGGTCCGCCCGGCGCTCAGCATGATGTTTTCCCGCGCCGAAAAAACCCCGATAGCCGAGTGGTGGTGGTCGATCGACCGGGAGTTGTTAGGGGCGCTGATCCTGTTGATGACTTGTGGCATGGTGCTCAGCTTTGCTGCCAGCCCTCCGGTAGCCGAGCGCATTGGGCTGTCCCAATGGTTCTTCGTCGTTCGCCACGCCATGTTCTGCGTGGTGGCCCTGCCGGTGATGATCATCGCGTCCTTCCTTAATCACCGGCAGGCGCGCGTCGCAGCTCTGGTCACACTGGTGGTCAGCCTCGTGCTGCTGTGGGCGACGCTCCGGTTTGGTACCGAGGTCAAGGGTGCGCGCCGCTGGATCTCGTTTGCCGGACAGTCGGTCCAGCCTTCAGAATTCGTCAAGCCGGCGTTTGCCGTGCTGGGTGCGTGGCTGTTTGCGGAGTCGATGATCCACAAGAACGTGCCGGGCAGGTTGCTGGCGAGCGCTATCATGGTGGCTATCGTGGCCGGCCTGTTGCTGCAGCCCGATATAGGGCAGACGGCGCTGGTCACTGGAACCTGGGCGGTGCTGCTGTTCATCAGCGGCATTTCCTGGTTCATCATCTTTGGCCTGGCGGCGGCGGGCGGCGGGCTGATCTTTGGCGCCTATCTGCTGTTCCCCCACGTGTCGCGCCGTATCGATACGTTTCTCAATCCCGAAGGTGGTGGCAACACCTACCAGATCGACCGCGCGCTGCAGTCATTGCACGAAGGCGGCTGGTTCGGCCGCGGTCCCGGCGAATCCATCGCCAAGAAGCTCATCCCCGACGCGCACGCCGACTACGTGTTTTCCGCAGCCGCGGGCGAATACGGCATCCTGTTCTGCATGGTGCTGGTCGCGTTGATCGCGTTCATTGTGCTACGCGCTATGATGGGGGCGCAGCGCCAGACCAGCCTCTTTGCGCGCCTTGCCGCGTCGACTTTAGCGATCCAGTTCGCTATGCAGTGCGGCATCAACCTGGCGGTTAACCTCAATCTCATACCGCCCAAAGGCATGACGCTGCCCTTCGTTTCCTATGGCGGTACCTCGATGATCGCCATCGCCTTTGGCATGGGGCTGATGCTCGCCTTCACCCGCACCAAGCCCGAGGAGCGCATGGCCACCGGTATTCCAAGCTACAGAAGCGCCGTCGCGCCATTGGTCCCCGCCGAATGAGCAAGTTCATCCTGATGGCGGGCGGCACGGGAGGGCATCTCTTCCCGGCCATGGCGCTGGCGCAGGAATTGCTGCGTCGGGGGCACGTGGTCGAACTGATGACCGACCATCGCGTCGAGAGTTATGGCGCCGACTTTCCGGCCAGCGCTATCCACATCGTGCCCTCTGCCACGCCATCGGGCAAGAACCCGCTCCACATGGCAGGGGCAGGGGTCAAGATTCTACGCGGCATTGCCGTCGCATTCGGCAAGCTTCGCGCCAGCAAGCCCGACTGCGTGATCGGCTTCGGTGGCTATCCGACATTCCCGCCATTCCTCGCCGCAAACCTGCTGCGCATTCCCGGCATCCTGCATGAGCAGAACGCCGTGATGGGCCGCGCCAACCGCGCGCTTGGCCGCTTCGCCAGCGTCCTGGCCTTGAGCTTCGGCAAGACCAGGTTCGCCGACGGTTTCAGCATCGAAAAAGTCGTCACCGGCAATCCGGTGCGCGACCGGGTCCGCACCGTTGCCGACACACCCTATCCCGCCCTCGAGGAAAACGGCGAAATCCGCCTCGTGATCTTCGGTGGCAGCCAGGGCGCCAAGGCGCTGTCGGATATCGTGCCGGGTGCCATCGCCACGCTGCCCGATGCGCTGCGTCAGCGCCTCAACATCGTGCAGCAATGCCGCGCCGAGGACATCGACCGTGTGGCCGAAGTCTACGCCAGTGCCGGCATCTCCGCAGAACTCGCCGCCTTCTTCTCCGACCTGCCCGAGCGCATCGCCCAAAGCCATCTGGTGATCGGCCGGTCCGGCGCCTCCACCATTGCCGAGCTGACCGTCCTCGGCCGCCCCGCGATCCTCGTGCCGCTGCCGGGCTCGCTCGATGCCGACCAGAAGAACAACGCCCTCATCGTCGAGGCCGCCGGCGCCGGTTGGGTCGCCGAGCAGGCCACGCTGTCGCCGCAATCGCTAGGCACTCGCCTCACGACCCTGTTAACCGAGCCTGCAACCCTGACCCACGCTGCCGCCGCCGCCCGTACCCTTGGCCAGCCGCGCGCCGTCGAGAAGCTGGCCGACCTTGCCGAGAGACTATCCGGCAAGCCCAAATCCCAGATGGAACAACACTCATGAAAATGCCGCGCAATATCGGGCCAGTCCACTTCATCGGGATTGGCGGCATCGGCATGAGCGGTATCGCCGAGATCCTTCACAACCAGGGCTACACGGTCCAGGGCTCGGACGCTTCGCTCAACCCCAATGTGCAGCGCCTGCGCGACATGGGCATCAAGGTCGAGATCGGGCAGAGCGGAGACAATCTGGGCACGGCCGAAGTGGTGGTGGTCTCCTCGGCCATCAAGAAGGACAATCCCGAACTCGTGGCCGCCCGTGCCAAGGCGCTGCCCATCGTGCGCCGCGCCGAAATGCTCGCCGAAATCATGCGCTTCAAGACCGCCATCGCCATCGGCGGCACGCATGGCAAGACCACTACGACCACGCTGGTCGCGACCCTGCTCGACGCCGGTAGTCTGGACCCCACCGTCATCAATGGCGGCATCATCAATGCCTATGGCACCAATGCCCGGCTGGGCGGCGGCGAATGGATGGTGGTCGAGGCCGACGAAAGTGACGGCACGTTCATCAAGCTGCCGGCCGACGTTGCCATCGTCACCAATATCGATCCGGAACACCTGGACCACTACGGCGACTTCGAGGGCGTCAAGAAGGCCTTCCACCAGTTCGTGGAAAACGTGCCCTTCTACGGCTTTGCCGTGATGTGCCTCGATCACCCCGAGGTGCAGGCGCTGGTGGGCGAGATCAAGGATCGCCGCGTCATCACCTATGGCCGCAATCCGCAGGCCGATGTGCGACTGGTCGATCTGGAAAACCACGACGGCGTGCAGCACTTCTCGGTCGAAATCCGCGACCGCATCCGCCTCACCCAGTTGCGGATCGACGGGCTCGAACTGCCCATGCCCGGCGTCCACAACGCACTCAATGCCACCGCCGCCATCGCCGTGGCCGACCAGCTCCGCATTCCGGCCGACGCGATCCGCAAGGGCCTTAAGGGTTTTACGGGCGTCAAGCGCCGCTTCACCAAGACCGGCACGGTTGGCGGCATCACGATCATCGATGACTATGGCCACCATCCGGTTGAGATCGCCGCCGTGTTGCAGGCTGCCCGCCAATCCACCAGGCGCGACGTCATCGCCGTGGTGCAGCCACACCGTTATTCCCGCCTCAAGGATCTGTTCGACGACTTTTCCGCCTGTTTCAACGACGCGGATACCGTCATCGTCGCGCCCGTCTATGCGGCCGGTGAGCAACCCATTCCCGGCGTGACCCACGAGGAACTGGTCAACCGCATCCGCGCCCGCGGTCATCGCGACGCCCGCGTCATCGACCGCCCCGAAGCGCTGGCACCGCTGCTCGCCAGCCGCGCCGAAGATGGCGACTATGTCGTCTGCCTTGGCGCCGGCAATATAACCCAATGGGCCGCCGCCCTGCCGGCCGAACTCGGCGCGCTGATCGGCGAGGATCCGCAATGAGCTACCCCGATCTCATTCCGCAGTTCCAGCCCTGGATTGCGAATGTCCGTGGTCGGTTGATCCCCAACCAGCCCCTGAGCGAAGTCACCTGGTTTCGCGTCGGCGGCCCGGCGCAGCTGTTTTTTACGCCTGCCGATGAGGATGATCTCGCCTATTTCCTCAAGCATCTGCCTGCCGACATCCGCACAACGGTGATCGGGCTTGGTTCGAACCTGCTGATCCGCGATGGCGGCATTGATGGTGTGGTCATCAGGCTATCCGGCCGGGCCTTCGGCCAGATCGAAGTTCTCCCCGACCACAAGATTCGCGTCGGCACCTCGCTGCCGGACGTCAAGGTCGCCACGGCGGCTGCCGAAGCCGGCATCGATGGCCTGACCTTCTATCGGGGCATTCCCGGCGGCATCGGTGGCGCGCTTTACATGAATGCGGGCTGCTATGGCACCGAGACGCGCGACCGCATGGTGACCCTGCGCGCCGTGACGCGCCAGGGCGAGATCATCACTCTCACCAATGCCGACATGGGCTACCTCTATCGCAAGAGCAACGGTCCCAGCGGCGCTGTGTTCACTTCGGCCGTCTACCAGGGCTTTGCCGGTGAGCCCGACGACATTCTCGACCGCATGCGCGAAATCACCGAGAAACGTGAGAGTTCGCAGCCTACAAAGGCCAAGACCGGCGGCTCCACCTTCAAGAACCCCGAAGGTCACTCCAGCTGGAAGCTGATCGACGCCGCCGGGGGCAGGGGCCTCAAGGTCGGCGGCTCGCAGATGAGCGAGTTGCACGCTAATTTCCTGCTCAATGTCGACAATGCCAGCGCCCACGATATCGAAACGCTCGGGGAAACCGTGCGCAACAAGGTCCGCGCCAATTCCGGCATCGAACTCAAATGGGAAATCCGCCGCATGGGCCACTTCCTGCCCGGCCAGGAAGTCCGCGAATTCCTCGATGGCGATGTGTTTACGGGGGCAGTGTAACAGCGGTGTTTACCACGGCCCGTTCCAAAAATACGGACGCTTCCCTCGGGCTTGACCCGAGGGCCACTCTCCACCCGGCACAAGCGGCGAATGGCCCTCGGATCAAGTCTGAGGGCAGCGCTGATGGCAGGCACGGATTTAAGAAAACGCACACAGATCGGACCTCCCCATGACCAAGCACGTCGCCGTTCTCATGGGGGGCTGGTCCAATGAACGCCCTGTGTCGCTCATGTCCGGCGCTGGCTGCGCCGCAGCCCTCCGCCGCGCCGGCTATCAGGTCACCGAAGTCGATGTGGACCGCAACGTTGCCAACACGCTGGTCGAGCTCAAGCCAGACGTGGCGTTCAACGCGCTGCATGGCCCGTTCGGCGAAAGCGGCATGATCCAGGGCGTACTGGAACTGCTGCAGATCCCCTATACCCATTCGGGCGTGATGGCGTCGGCGCTGGCCATGAACAAGCATCAGGCCAAGATCGTGATGAAGGCTGCGGGCGTGCCGGTGACTGACCACGTCATCGTGCAGCGCGCGGAAGCCGCCAAGTCGCACGTCATCGCCACGCCCTATGTCATCAAGCCCATCGCCGATGGATCGAGCTTTGGCGTCCATATCGTTCGGGCCGGGGCCAACCAGCCGCCGCAGGACATTCTGAGCGAGGATTGGAATGGGGGCGAGGAAGTGATGGTCGAGCGCTATATCCCAGGGCGCGAGCTGACCTGCGCCGTGATGGGCAATGTGGCGCTGGGCGTCACCGAAATCGTCACTGATCTCGAGTTTTATACCTACGAGGCCAAATACGCTAAAGGCGGATCGGTCCACGTTATTCCTGCGCAGCTGAAACCGAAAATTTACGACAAAGTGCAAAAGTTGAGCCTGGCCGCCCATGCGGCCCTCGGCTGCCGGGGCGTGACGCGGTGTGACTTCCGCTACAACGACGCGGCCGGCGAGGATGGCGAACTGGTGTGCCTCGAGATCAATACCCAGCCGGGTATGACCGAGACGTCGCTGGTGCCCGAGCAGGCGGCGCATGCTGGCCACTCATACGAAGATCTTGTCTCCTGGATGGTGGAGGACGCGAGTTGCAACAGGTAAAAAGCGAGGCCTTTCTCGCTGGTGCGCGGATCGTGGATCCCCGCGCATTGCCTGTTCCTGTCCGCTCTCCACGCCGCAGGATTGCAAACAATATCGGCCGGGCCTGGGTGCTGCACCGCCAGGTCATGGTCCGCAGCATGACTGCGGTGGCGCTGCTTGCGGTGGGTCTTGGTATCTATCAGGTGCGCGAGCCCATCATGTTCGGCGCCATGGCGCTGGGCGAAATGGCTCAGGGCCGCTTCGCCGCTGCCGGTCTGGCGATCGGCGAAATTTCCATCACCGGACAGACGCTGACCAGCGAGCAGGCGATTTTTGACGCGCTGGGCGTCGAGCCGCATACCTCGACCGTCGGCTTCGATGTCGAGGCCGCCCGCCAGCGCATCGCCGAGCTTGCTGCCATCGACACCGTCAACGTGCGCAAGACCTATCCGGGCGACCTCATCGTTGAAGTCACCGAGAAAATCCCCGTTGCTCGCTGGCGGGTTGATGGCATTACCTTCGTGGTCGATGGCTCGGGCGAGCAGATCGGGGAGGACAAGGGCGCCTATGGCGATCTGCCCCTCGTGGTGGGCGACGGCGCCAACAACGATGCGCTGGTGATGATCCGTGCGCTCGACCAATACCCCGGCCTCAAGGAAGGCCTTGTGGCGCTGTCGCGCATCGCCGACCGCCGCTGGGACATGATCTACGAGACCGGCCTGCGCGTGCAATTGCCCGAACTCGGCGTGGCGCGTGCCTTGCGCAATCTCGTCATGTATCAGGACGATTACCAACTGCTCGATCGCGACATCAACCTGATTGATCTGCGTGTCGCGAGCCTGGTTGCCGTGCGTCCCAACAAGACTGAGGAACAATTGGCCGAGGACGAGAAGAAGCGCAAGGAGGCCCTGGCCGAACGCGCTCGTTCACCCAATCCCTTCCCGATGCCGCCGCGCACCCTGCCTTCACAAAACCTTCCCCAACCGGCCGCTCCACAATGATCACCGACGCCATGACCTCCCGGCTTCGTCCCGTCCAACCCGGCAAGACTACACTCGTCGCCGTGCTCGACATCGGCTCGACGAAAATCTGCTGCGTCATCGCCCGGTTGACGCCGCGCCCCGAGGGCAAGGCCCTGCGCGGCCGCAGCCATCAGGCCGAGGTCATCGGCTTTGGCTATGGCCCATCTTCCGGGGTAAAAAGCGGCGTCGTCACCGATATTGAAAAGGCCGAGCACACCATCCGCTCCGTGGTCGGCATGGCCGAACGGGCTGCTGGCCTCACGCTTGAATCCGTGCTCGTCAATGTCACCGCCGGCCGCCTTGGCTCCGAGACATTTTCGGCTGCCGTATCGTTGGACGGCCAGGAAGTCGAAAAGGGCGACATTCACCGGGTGCTCCGCGCAGTCAACGAGCGCTCGGTGCGCCCTGAACGCTCCATCATCCACGCGATGCCGATTGGTTACTCGATCGACGGCCAGAAGGGCATTCGCGACCCCAAGGGAATGGTCGGCGATAAGCTGGGCGTCGACGTTGCCGTCGTCAGCTCGGAAACGCTGGCCATGCGCAATCTGGAGCTGGTGCTGCACCGCTGCCACCTGCAAATCGAAGCGCTGGTCGCCACGCCCTACGCATCGGGACTCGCCACGCTGGTCGATGACGAGGCCCAACTGGGCGTCGCCTGCATCGACTTCGGCGGCGCCACGACGACCGTTTCGGTCTTTAATGACGGCCATCTGGTTTATGCCGATGCCATCGCCATCGGCGGCCATCACCTGACCCTCGATATCGCCCGCCAGCTTTCGGTCAGCATCGCCGATGCCGAACGCCTCAAGACGTTCTATGGCTCCGTGCTGCCGGGCCAGGCTGACGAACGCGACCTGATCCCGATCCAGCCCGTCGGCTCCATGCACGACGAAGCGCCGGGGCAGGTGGCCCGCTCCGTGCTAACCCGCATCATGCGCCCGCGCATCGAGGAAATCCTCACCGCCATCCGCGACCGCATGCAAGCCACCGGCATGATGGATGTATGCGGCCGCCGCTTCGTGCTGACCGGCGGCGCCAGCGAAATGACCGGCCTGCCCGAAGTCGCCCGCCGGACCCTCGCCCGCAACGTCCGCAACGGCCGCCCCATGGGCATTGCCGGCCTGCCCGAAATGGCCAAGGGCGCCGCCTTCGCCACCGTCGCCGGCATGCTGATCTACCCCCAGGTCTGCTCCCGCGAATACGCGGAACCCCGCGGCAGCCGCAAACTCACCGGCACCGACGGCTACTTCGCCCGCGTCGGCAACTGGCTCCGCACGAGTTTCTGAGGGGAGGCCTCCAAGGACCCACTACCCTCCCGCGTAGGCCTTTTCCAGATCCGCCACGATGAGCTTGCGCATCTTCATCATGGACTGCATGGCGCGGTCGGCTCCGGCCTTATCGGCCCCGAGAACGGTTTCGTAGATCTGCTTGGGCGTCACCTGCCAGGACAGGCCGAACTTGTCCTTGCACCAGCCGCACATGCTCTCCTCGCCACCGCCGGCAATTAATTTTTCCCAGAAGTAATCCACCTCGGCCTGATCCTGGCAGTCGATCATGAAACTGACGGATTCGTTGAACTTGAACTGCGGACCGCCATTCAGCAGCATGAATTTGTGGCCCTCGAGTTCGATCACGGCGGTGAACGCCGGCTTGTCCGGCGCCTGGCGCACCACCTGGTGCACCTTCGCATTCCTGAAGGTGGTCGTATAGAAATCAATCGCTTCGTCGATGCGGTCGTCGAACCACAGGCATGGCATGATCTTGGTCATCTGGTTTCTCCACGGCTCTTTGTGAGCTTGCGGGAGGACGACGAACGAGGAACGCGGGTTTCGACACCCACGTGGTTAACGGGAAACGAATTGGTTTCCGGTCTTTGTCGCAAAATGCGTTCACGTTAACACCGGTGAGACAATTGTTAGGAGCCGGTTAACGTTTGCGGGGGTAAATATTTACCAACAACGCCACCACGAGGCCACTCATGACCATCAACCTCACCATCCCGGACATCCAGGAACTGAAGCCCCGCATTACCGTGTTCGGTGTTGGCGGTGGCGGCGGCAACGCCGTCAACAACATGATCGAATCGGGGCTCGATGGCGTGGACTTCGTCGTCGCCAATACTGACGCACAGGCTCTTGCCCTGTCCAAGGCGCAGCGGATCATCCAGCTCGGTGTCGGCGTCACCGAAGGCCTTGGCGCAGGCTCGCACCCCGAGGTTGGTCGCGCCGCTGCCGAGGAAAGCTGGGACGAGATCAACGATCACCTCTCTGGCTCGCATATGGTGTTCATCACCTGTGGCATGGGTGGCGGCACCGGTACTGGCGCTGCGCCCGTTGTTGCCCGCGCTGCCCGCGAGCAGGGTATCCTGACCGTCGGCGTTGTTACCAAGCCATTCAATTTCGAGGGCAATCGCCGCACACGCCTTGCCGATGACGGCATTGATGAGTTGCACCGCCATGTCGATACGCTGATCGTCATTCCCAACCAGAACCTGTTCCGCGTTGCCAACGAGAAGACCACATTCGCCGACGCTTTCGCGATGGCTGACCAGGTGCTGTTCTCCGGTGTTGCCTGCATCACCGATCTGATGGTCAAGGAAGGCCTCATCAACCTCGACTTCGCCGACGTGCGCGCGGTAATGCGCGGCATGGGCAAGGCGATGATGGGTACCGGCGAAGCATCGGGCGAAGACCGTGCGCGCCACGCCGCCGAAGCCGCCATTGCCAATCCGCTGCTGGACGATGTGTCGATGCAGGGCGCGCGCGGCCTCCTCATCTCCATCACCGGTGGTCCGGACCTGACCCTTTACGAAGTCGACGAAGCGGCCAGCCGCATCCGCGAAGAAGTCGATCCCGATTGCAACATCATCCTGGGCGCCACCTACGATCCGGGCCTCACCGGCACGATCCGCGTGTCCGTGGTTGCTACCGGTACCGATGCTGCCATGGTGCAGGCCCTCGAGCCCGCCAAGCCGCATGCGTCGCGCACCCCGCTGGAAGTTCGCCGCCATGTGCCGGTCGAGCCGACCCGCGTTGCCATGGAGCGTGCCGCAGATCGCCAGCCTGAGCCGGCTCCTGTCGTCAGCCAGCAGATCGAGCACCAGGTCGAGCAGGCTGTTGCGGACGCCTTCAGCTTCGAGGCGCCCGAGCCCAGCTACGGCCATCAGGAAGACGACGGCGTTTTCGTCGAGCCCTACATCCCGGCCGCCCCGGTCTCCCAGGAGATCGAAGAGCCGACCATGATGCACGATGAGTCGCCGATTCCGAGCGTCTACGTGCCGTCAAACGCCGCTCGCCCCGAAGGTCAGCGCCGCATGCCGCGCACCGAGGAGCTCCCAGTTGTTGCGCGCCGGACACAGGAAGTGCAGGAACGTCAGGACTCCGAGCCGCGCAATGCTCGTGCCCTGTTCAAGCGCCTGGCCTCCAATGTCGGCCTGAACCTGGGTCAGCCCGCTCCCGCCGGCAAGGAAGAAGCGGTCTATTCACCGGCCGATGACAATGCTGCCCGCAGCGCGATTGAGGCAGGCGGCGCAAGGACTTCGCGGGTTCCACCGGCAACGCAGGGTGCCCGTGGCAATCTTGATGCCCAGGGTCGCCTGCCCGCCGTGGCCCCCAGCAAGGATAGCCTTGAGATCCCCGCCTTCCTGCGCAAGCACGGGTAGGAGCCGGGCCTTCCGGCAACAAAAACATGACTCGGTGCGACTTTCGCACCGAGTTTTTTTTGGCTAACACAGCCTCGGGCGTTCGGGCTTGTTCGGAGTAAATCCAGTATGCAGAAACTTACCACGCGCCAGCGTACCGTTGCCGCCCCCATCAGCTTCTCTGGTTATGGCGTCCACAGTGGCCAGCCAGTAACGCTGACCATCAAGCCAGCGGCGGCTGACAGCGGAATATCCATATCGCGCGAGCTGGGCGACGGCCGCGTGACTCTTCCCGTGCCCGTGCATTTCTCGCGCGTGACGCGCACGACCCTTTGCACCACGATCGATCTGGGCGACAGCGTCAGCGCTGCGACCGTCGAGCATGTGATGTCGGCTCTTTCGGGCATGGGCGTCGACAATGCGCTGATTACCCTGGATGGCAGCGAATGCCCGATCCTGGATGGCAGCGCGCGCCCTTTTGCCGAAGCCATCCTGCAGGTCGGTCTTGAGATCCAGCCCGCGCAGCGCAAGTTCCTCAAGGTCATCCGCGCCGTCACCGTGCGCAACAATGATGCCTTTGCGGCGCTTGAGCCCTATAATGGTCGCGCGCTCGATCTCGAGATCGATTTCGACTCCAAGGTTATCGGCCGCCAGCGCATGATCTTCGACTGGACCCCGCGCCGCTACTTCGAAGACGTGTCCCGCGCCCGCACCTTCGGCTTCGTTCGCGATGCCAAGATCCTGCGCCAGGCCGGCTACGCGCTGGGCTCCAGCCTCGACAATTCCATCACCGTCGACAATGACCGCATCCTCAATCCCAACGGGCTGCGCTACGAAGACGAGTTCGTGCGCCACAAGCTGCTCGACGCGATTGGCGACCTGGCGCTGGGCGGCCTGCCGATCTGGGGCCGCTTCCGTTCCTACAAGGGCGGCCACGCGCTCAACGCCCATGTTTTGTCGGGTCTCTTTTCGAGCGAAGCCAATTATGAAATAGTTAGCGCTGAAAATCTGCCGCTGGAGTTCGATGCGTTCGAGGATCAGCCGGCCGGATTGGCAGTCAATCACTACCTGCGGTCGGTTCGCTAGCCCCTTGGGGTGTCGTGCCGCGCCACAGTTTTGAACCAATTGCTAACTACGCCGCCACAACGGCATAGCTTTTAAGGACGGGGCACTTCGTGACACTTGACGTTATTGGTGGTTTCACCAGCCGAGCGGGCCGGATTTTGTCGGTTGCCCTGGTTGCGGTCGTGCTTGCCGGCTGCTCCGGCATGAATTTGTTCGGGCCCCCCAAGATCAAGGAAGCCCCGGTCATTCCGGCAGAAGCGCTTTACCAAAGGGCGCTCGACGACATGGACCGCCAGTATTTCCAGACCGCGATCAAGGGCCTGGAACAGCTCGATCGCCAGCACCCCGGCAATCCGCTGGTGGAAAAGTCCAAGCTGATGCAGGTCTATGCGAACTATCGCAGCGGCGAACTCGAAGAAGCCATTCTCGCGGCTGACCGGTTCCTCGCGCTTTATCCCAATGGCAAGGACGTGCCTTACGTTCTTTACCTCAAGGGCAATGCCTATTTCGCGCAGATCAAGGACATCACCCGCGACCAGCAATTGTCGCGCGATGCCATCGACACCTATAATCTGCTGGTCTCCAATTATCCTCAGTCCGAATACGCCAAGGACGCGCAGGAAAAGCTGCTGG
This sequence comes from Devosia naphthalenivorans, assembly GCF_003056355.1. Lineage (GTDB taxonomy): Bacteria > Pseudomonadota > Alphaproteobacteria > Rhizobiales > Devosiaceae > Devosia > Devosia naphthalenivorans. The sequence goes on along the minus strand of NZ_PYVW01000008.1, from coordinate 35,789 downwards.
TTGCCTATGACCAGTTGGCCGGCAAGGAAATGTCGGTTGGCCGCTACTATCTGGGCAATGGCCAGTATACCGCCGCCATCAACCGCTTCCGCACCGTGGTCGAAACCTGGCAGACCTCGACCCACATCGAGGAAGCCCTCTACCGCCTGACCGAAGCCTATCTGTTGCTGGGTCTCACCAACGAAGCGATGACCGCCGCCGCGGTGCTGGGCCACAATTATCCGTCCAGCAACTGGTACCAGCAGGCGTTTGCGCTGCTCGGCAAGCAGGGCCTGGCTCCCGCTGTCAACAGCGGCAGCTGGATGGCGGGCCTCCGCAACTAAGCTCAGGCGCACCTAAACCTCCCCCTCGCGGGGGAGGGTGTATCTTTCCACCGCGTCATTCCCGCGAAAGCGGGAACTTCCGTTGACGATGGTTCGAGGCTTGCGTTGTCGTGCCACGCTCGCCAGCAGTCCCTCTCTCTTTCAGGGGGAGGTTAGGTGGGGTTGTTTACAACCGCACTAAAGTGTTGCTAGTTTGTTCCGGGTCGCTAATATACGTTCCGGTTCGCTTATTCGACACATCAGAAATCAATTCGCCAGAGCAGCGCGGCAGGGTAGAAGCGGTCGCGAGCGCACACGGAATTTGGGAATGGTACGCGCATGCTGAACGCGCTTTCGGTTCGCAATATCGTTCTGATCGATCAGCTCGATCTGGCGCTCGATGGCGGCATGACGGTGCTGACCGGCGAGACCGGCGCGGGCAAGTCCATCCTCCTTGATGCTCTGACGCTAGCCCTTGGCGGCCGTGGCGACGCATCGCTGGTGCGCAGCGGGCATGACAGCGGGCAGGTGGTCGCCGTGCTGCAATTGTCGGCCGATCATCCAGCGCGCGCCGCCCTGCGCGACAATGCGATCCCGGACGACGAGGACATCATCCTGCGCCGCGTGCAATTCGCGGACGGCCGCACCCGCGCCTTCATCAATGACCAGCCCGTGTCGGCGGCCCTGCTGCAAAAGGTCGGTGCGCAGATCGTCGAAATTCACGGCCAGCACGATGATCGTGCCCTGGTGGATGTGGCCACTCACCGCGCGGCCCTCGACGCCTTCGGTGAACTCGAAGCCATGGCCCTCAAGGTGCGCGATGCCTGGCAGGATCTGGCCGACGCGCAGGAAGCGGTGACGGCCCAGAAGGCGCTCGTGGCCGAAGCCCTCGCTGCCGAAGATTATGCACGCCACACGGTTGAGGAACTGGGCAAGCTCAAGCCGCAGCCGGGCGAAGAGGAAGAGCTTGCCGAGCGCCGCCAGCACCTGCAGCAGGCCGAGCGCGCCGCCTCCGACGTTGTCGAAATCGACGACATGCTCAACGGTCCCTCTGCGCCCGGACCGGCGCTGGCCGGGTTGATGCGTCGCCTGATGCGCAAGATCGACGGCGGGGCGAGCCTGTTCCAGCCGCTGGTCGATACCCTGGACGGATCGCTCGCGGCGCTCGACCGGACAACCGACGCGCTGGAAGAGCTCAAGCGCGAAATGGCCTACGACCCCAACGAACTCGAAAGCGTCGAGGAGCGCCTTTTCGCCCTGCGTGCCGCAGCGCGCAAACACCAGACCAATTGCGATGGGCTGAGTGAAGTGCTGGCCAAATACTCGGCCGATCTCGAGACGCTGCAGAGCGGAGAAACCCGCCTCGTGGCGCTGGAGGCCGCCGAAGCCAAGGCAATGGAAGCCTATCGCAAGCTAGCCGATACCCTCAGCAAGGCACGCGCGAAATCCGCCGCGGCATTGGGCAAGGCGGTCGGCTCCGAATTGCCTGATCTCAAACTCGGCGCAGCCAAATTCATCGTCGATCACCAGATCGATTCCAACCGCATTGCCGCCTCCGGGTTCGATCAGATCGCATTCCATGTGCAGACCAATCCGGGCACGGCCGCAGGCCCTCTGCTCAAGGTCGCTTCAGGCGGCGAACTCAGCCGGTTCCTGCTCGCCCTCAAGGTGGTGCTGGCCGACCGTGGCTCGGCCCCCGTCCTGATCTTCGACGAAATCGACACCGGAGTGGGCGGTGCCGTCGCCGACGCCATCGGCCGGCGTCTGTCGCGGCTTGCCGGCAAGGTGCAGGTCCTCGCCGTTACCCATGCGCCCCAGGTCGCCGCCCGCGCCCAGCGCCATCTGCTGATCGAAAAGCAGGCCGTCAATGAAGGCGCCTTCATGCGCACCCACGTCAAGCCGCTCGACACCGACTCCCGCCAGGAAGAAGTCGCCCGCATGCTGGCCGGCGCCAAGGTGACTGACGAAGCAAGGGCAGCCGCGAGCAAGCTATTGAGCGAAGTGAGCTAGCCGCTCGCATATGCCTCAGCAGCCCTCATGGTGAGCCTGTCGAACCACGGGGGCGTGGCACCCATCGCGCTACCCCGCTACACCGCAGCCACCGGATCATTTCCCACCCACCGCATCATTCCCCCACCCACCACGTCATTCCCGCGAAAGCGGGAACCTCACTTGCTTGCTTTCCACCAAAACCAAGGTTCCCGCTTTCGCGGGAATGACTTCACGGTTAAATGGGGTTGTGTGTGATTGTTGAGTTGCGATCCAATGACCGACCTGTCCAAAAAACCCGTCGACGATCTCACCGAGCCGGAAGCCGATAGCGAGCTTGCCCGGCTCGCCGCCGCCATTGCCGCCGCCGACATCGCCTATCATCAAAACGATGCGCCCGAGATCACCGACGCGGAATACGACGCCATGCGCCGCCGCAACGACGCCATCGAGGAGGCCTTTCCCAATCTGGTGCGCGAGGACAGCCCCTCCATGTCGGTCGGGGCCCCGCCCGTCGAAGGTTTCAGCAAGGTGCGCCACGCCGTGCCTATGCTCAGCCTCGCCAAGGCCTACACCGATCAGGACGTGGTGGATTTCATCGAGCGGGGCCGCCGCTTCTTCCAGCGCGACGAGGGGCTGGACATCGCCTTCACCGCCGAGCCCAAGATCGACGGCCTCTCAGCCTCGCTGCGCTACGAAAACGGTGTCTTCGTGCAGGGCGCCACGCGTGGCGACGGCAGCGTCGGCGAGGACATCACCGCGAACCTGCGCACCATTGCCGACATTCCGGCAAAACTCAAAGGCTCCGGCTGGCCGCAAACTATCGAAATTCGCGGCGAGGTCTATATGACCTATGCCGAATTCCAGGCGCTCAAGGCCCGCTCGGCTGCGGCTGGCGGACCGGATTACGTCAACCCGCGCAACACCGCCGCCGGCTCGCTCCGCCAGAAAGACCCTTCCGTCACCGCCAGCCGCAATTTGCGCTTTTTCGCCTACGCATGGGGTGCCACCACCGAAGATCCTGCGCCAACACAATATGAAGCGGTGCAGAAGTTCGCCGACTGGGGCTTCCAGATCAGCCCGCTCATGGTCCGCGCCAAGTCGGTGGACGAACTGATCGCGCAGTACCGCCTGATCGAAGAGCAGCGCTCGTCCCTCGGCTACGACATCGATGGCGTCGTCTACAAGGTCGACCAGCTCGAACTGCAGCGTCGCTGGGGTTTCGTCACGGGCGAGCCGCGCTGGGCCGTCGCCCACAAATTCCCCGCCGAGCAGGCAACCACCACCGTCAGGCGAATCGATATTCAGGTCGGCCGCACCGGCACGCTGGCCCCCGTCGCACGTCTCGAGCCGGTGACGGTGGGGGGCGTAGTGGTCGAAAACGTCACCCTCCACAACGAGGATTATATCAAAGGCATCGACAGCAACGGCCTGCCGATTCGCGGCGATGAACCCATCGATATCCGCATCGGCGATACCGTGGTGATCCAGCGGGCAGGGGATGTCATTCCCCAGATCGTCCGGGTGGTGCTGGAAAAGCGCCCAGCCGATGCAGTCCCTTATGAGTTCCCGCACACCTGCCCGGTCTGTGGTTCACCCGCCACGCGGGAGCTCAACGAAAAGACCGGCAAGGAAGATTCGCGCCGGCGCTGCACGGGCGAGCTGATCTGCCCCGCACAGGCCATTGAGGGTCTGCGCCATTTCGTCTCGCGCGGGGCAATGGATATCGAAGGGCTGGGCGCGGAGAACATCGACCTGTTCTTCAATGCCGGCCTCGTGAAGACTGCCGCCGATATCTTCACCCTGCGCGACCGGCGGCCTGAAGTACAAAAGGCGCTCGCCGAACGGCGCGAGCAACAGGCGCGGCAACGCGAAGCCGTATCCGGCAAGACCCGCAAGAACGTGCGCAGCGTCGAGGATCGCAATTATGAAGGTCTCGACAAGCTCTTCGCCGCCATAGACGCAAGGCGCGAACCGGAGCTCGACCGCTTCATCTTCGCTCTTGGCATTCGCCATATCGGGGAAACCACGGCCGCCGCACTCGCCCGCACGTTTTCCACCATCGAGGAATTGATTCGCGTCGGCAAGGAAACCGCCGCCGCGGCCGATCCCAAGACGGTGTTTCCATCCATCGATGGCATTGGCGGCACGGTGATTGACGCGCTGGTCGATTTCTTCGGCAATGAGCGCAATGACGACGTTCTCGATGCGCTGCTCGCCCAGGTTCACCCCAAGCCCTACCTCGTCAGCGTATCAGCCGACAGCCTGGTCGCGGGCAAGACAGTGGTGTTCACCGGGAGCCTCGAAAAAATGTCCCGCTCGGAAGCCAAGGCCATGGCCGAACGGCTGGGCGCCAAGGTCGCGGGTTCAGTTTCGGCCAAGACCGATATCCTGGTCGCCGGTCCCGGCGCCGGGTCCAAGCTCAAGAGCGCCGAAGCACTCGGGGTCGAGGTAATCAGCGAAGACGAGTGGTTTGCCCGCGTCGGCAAATGATGGAGGCGGGACGATGAAGACCCCTATGATTCTGGCGACGACTTCCATTTTGCTCACCGGGACGGCCCAGGCCAGCGACACTCTCGCCGATCATCTCTATGGCGGGAAGGCAAAGCCGGGAATTTCGGCAGCAAAACAGGAGTGTGCCGGAGGCAAAACCGAAGCATGCTTTGCTCTGGGCATGTTCGAACTGGTGCATGCTTACGAGAATCTCGCAGCGGGCTTCTATCGCCATGGTGCCGTGCTGCCGACCGGCGCGCCGCTGTCCCTGGTGCTGGGAATGGACAATCCCGGCAACGCCACGCCAGCCAATCCGTCCCCCGAACCACTAAGCTACGAGCAACTCCGCGATCTGCTAAACAGCTTTGTTTTACAACTAGATAGCGCAAAGACGTCGTTCGAGAAAGCGGGCGAATCCGGCGATTATGTCATCACCATAGACCCGCTGCAGATCCGCATGGACCTCGACGGAAATGGCGAACGCAGCGAAGGCGAAACGCTCGGGGCGCTGCTGGCCCCATCCGGTCAAGTCTTTGATATACCATCTGAAATGCCGGATACCGACATAGGCTTCGACCGCGCCGACGCCATCTGGTTCGCCGGCTACACCCAGATTGCAGCCGCACCCATCGACCTCCTGCTGGCCCACGACTTTTCCGGCTTCTTCAACGCCTACCTGCACCGCGTCTTCCCCAAGGCCGGTCTGCCGATGCAAGCCCTTGATTCCACAGGCACATTGTTCATGGACGCCGAGAGCGATGCCGGCATCGCCGACATTATCGCCGCGATTCACACCCTCGATTTCCCCGTAACCGACCAGCAGCGCCTGGCCGGCGTACTGCAGCGGCTCAGGGCTATCACAGCCCTCTCCCGCCAAAACTGGGAACTCATTCTGGCCGAAACCGACGACAACCGGGAACTCGTCCCATCGCCCCGTCAAACGTCCCTGTTCGAAACCATGCCGGTGACGCAGGACATCGTAGACGCCTGGCTCTCTACGCTCGACACGGTCGATCAGGTGCTCGACGGCGAATTGCTGGTGCCGCACTGGCGCTTCGGCAAAGGTATTGATCTCAAACAGTATTTCGACACCGCAACCGAAACCGATCTGGTCCTGCTGCTGACCGGATCGGGCGCGTTGCCCTATCTGAAGGACGGCCCGATAGCCGATGCACAGAGTTTTGCGGAGGCGAACGAGACCCTCGGCGCAAACTGGCTCAACTACGCCTTCTGGTTCAATTAGGGGCCGTTCCAGAACTTTAGCGGGCAGATTTACAGTTGGGCAGTGGCGGTTTTGAGCCACTCCCGCACCTCGCCCGTCACCAACGGCCCGATTTCGGCCCAAACCCGCTGATGATACTTGTCCAGCCAATCACGCTCCTGTGCCGTCAGCAGTTCCACCGCGATCAGCCGCTTGTCGATCGGCGCGAGCGTTAGCGTCTCGAACTCCAGATAGTTCGGATACGCCGCCTCGACTACCGTGACGAGGTTCTCGATCCGGATGCCGTACTCGCCTTCCTTGTAGTAGCCCGGTTCGTTTGAAATGACGTTGCCCACTTCGAAGGGGGTCTGGTAGCGCGAGGAAATCCCCACCGGTCCTTCGTGAACACCCAGATAGGCGCCAACGCCGTGGCCAGTGCCGTGGTTATAGGTGACGCCGTCCTGCCATAGGAATTGCCTAGCCAGGATGTCGATCTGCGCGCCGCTCGTGCCCTTGGGAAAGCGGGCGGTGGAAATGGCGATCATCCCTTTCAGCACCCGGGTGAAGCGGTCACGCTGTTCGTCCGTGGCCGGCCCGCTGGCCATGGTCCGGGTAATGTCCGTGGTACCGGAGAGATATTGCGCCCCGCTATCCACAAGCATGATTTCGCCTGGGCTGAGGGTCCGGTCCGTCTTGGCAGTGACCCGGTAGTGAACGATGGCGCCGTTGGGACCGGAGCCAGAGATGGTGTCGAAGCTGGCATCGACGCAACTGTCGTCTTCACGGCGGAACGCCTCAAGCGCGCTGACAATCCCGATCTCCGTCAACTTGCCCTGGGGCGCATTGGCGTCGAACCAGTGGAGGAACTTGGCTAGCGCCACGCCGTCACGCTTGTGCGCCTCGCGCATGCCCGCAAGTTCAGCTTCGTTCTTGCGCGATTTCGGCAGTAGCACGGGATCGCGCTTTTCGATCAAGGTGGCCCCTGCTTCCTTGAGCTTAACCGCAATTGCTTCCGGCGCGCTGGCCGGATCGACCCAGACTGGTTTGCCGCTGGCGCCCAAACGGGCGAGATCGTTCGGCAGTTCGGCACTGCTGGCAACCTTGGCAAGCTCCGCGAGAGCTGTGCGGATTTCTTCCGTGATCTTGGTCGGGTCGAGATAAAGCGTTGCCATTCCGTTTGCCGGTACAATCGCAAATCCCAGCACGAACGGGGTGTTGGGCACATCGCGCCCGCGGATGTTGAACAGCCAGCAGATCGATTCGGGTAGCGTCAGCACCGTCGCGCCAGCGCCCTCAGCCTTCAGCGCATCCTGAATTTCGATCAGCTTATCCGCGGCGGTGCGGCCGGCGCGATTGTGACCCAGAAACTCGACAGCGCTGACTGGCGCACCCGGCCGATCCGTCCAGATCTGGTCCACCAGATTGGCTGTGGGGACCAGCGTGGCATGTCCCGCCAGCAGCGCGGCCATTTCGCGCACTTCGCCCGGCGTGTGGAGCCACGGATCATAGGCGATGGTGCTGCCGGCAGGGACGATGTTCCTCGCTTGGGCATTTAGGCCGCCGCGGTCTGTCTGCACGACAGTGACCAGCGCTGTATCGGTCTGTGCCGGTGCCTGCAGCGTATATCGGCTGTCGACGAAAAGTGCGGCCTGATCCGCGCCAATCAGAGCCAGCCCAGCCGAACCGGTGAAACCCGTGACATAGGCCAGCCGCGCTTCGCCTGGAGGCACCGACTCTCCTCGATGCGCGTCGGCCCGAGGCACGAGAAACCCGCCGACACCTGCCGACGCTATTGCTTTGCGCAATGCCGCAAGGCGCGGCGCAACATTCGCCCTGTCGGATTTCTCCTCGAAGCTCTGGAAAATGGCGGCTGGAAAGTTCTGGGTGGTCATAGTCAGTCAGGTTCCTGGACCGGGGTGCGCCCCAGTCATGGCTGGTGTGCTGGGCTGGGCATGGAATTTCGCCCGCGAATACCTAGCTTAGTCGCAGAACCAAGGAGAGCGAAGATGGGTAGAGACAAGAATTTCGTATCGCGTGCCTTCGACGCGCTGATTGCCGGCCGTGAACGCCAGGCGCGCCTCTATGTGGAACGGTTTGAACGCGACTACCGTAGCGGCAACCGCGAATTAACAAAGCGCTAAGGGGACTTGCGAGTCTTGCAGGGCTGGCTTGAGCAATCCGCTCTAACCAAACCTCGCGGCCTGGCCTATCTAGAGCACGACGGGGGCAATAGACCGTCACGGAAGTGCGTGGAGACTGGAATGACTGAGAGCAAAAATGATTTTCGCAAGGCGCTGGGGTCGGTTATCGACGCTCGTGGCCGCGAGTCGAGCCGTCAGGTCACCTATCGCATGCAGCATCAACTGATCGGCGCATTCACCAAGCGCCCATAAGGCCGCTGCAGGATAGAGCTGACGATCTGATTTTGATCCCCGGAGCATGCTTCGGGGATTTTGCTTTTTGGCGCACGCGGCAGAGCCGGCGCTATTTCATCTCGAGCATTAGCGTGGTCCACTCCTTGCGCTGCAGCTTCTGGGTCAGCGTCATGCCCTGACGCGCATAGGCGTTGATCACGCCGCGCGCCTGGTGCTGCAAAATGCCTGAAAGAATGATCGTCGCACCCTTTTGCGCCGCCTTCCCAACTGCCGGCGCCAATGCCATCAAAGGCCCGGCCAGGATATTGGCGACAATCAAGTCGTAAGGTCCGTTTTGTGCGATGGTGGGATGGGTTAAGCCCGTCGCTTCAATGGCGATAATGAGCTTGCCGACCCCGTTCTGTTCGGCATTCTCGATTGTCGTGGTCACCGAGATTGGGTCGATGTCGCTGGCGATGACCGGGGTGCGTGTGCGCTTGGCCAAGGCAATGGCCAGAACTCCGGTGCCGGTGCCCACATCCAGCATGCGCCGTGGCTTATTGCGCTTCAAAAGCTTGTCGATTGCTTCGAGACATCCCGTGGTTGTCTCGTGATGGCCGGTGCCAAAAGCTTGTGCTGCATCGATCTTCATCGGGGTCAGCCCGCCGGGAACGGGCGCGGTCTCGTGGCTGCCATAGACATAGAAGCCTCCGGCTATCACGGGCGCCAGGCCCTCAAGCGACTTGGCGACCCAGTTGACTTCTGGGTCGAGAGCGGTAACCGAAAACTGCACGTTCTGCCCAAGGACTTGTTGTGCCAGTTCGGCAAATGAATCCACCGGCGCCGGGCTGTCGCAGCCAGCTTCGAATATCCAAAGCCCGGTTTCCTCATTCTCGTGCGCGGAGGCGGTGAGCGCCAGATCGTCCCGCTCCATCACCGCATCGACCAGCGCATAGGCCTGGTCCTTGGTCAGTGGTGTGGATGAGATCTGGTCGACAGCCATGGCGAGTTTCCTTGTGCGTTGGCGCCTAGTTGCGCCAAGCGCCGCGCTCCGTCAATCCGGGAACTGTACTGGAGCAGGGAGGCTAAAGCCGCACGGCGGTGCCGGTTATCGACACCATCAGCATGGAGCCGTTCTGGCCGACCACTTCGTAGTCGAGATCAACGGCCACCACCGCGTCCGCTCCCAGGCGCTCGGCCTCGAAGCTCAGCTCTTCATAGGCCTGGCGGCGGGCGTCGCGCAACGCACCCTCATAGGCTCCGGCCCGGCCACCGACGATGTCGCGAATGCCGGCAAACAGATCCTTGAAGATGTTGGCGCCGACGATCACTTCGCCAGTGACGAGCCCGAGATACTCACGGATGGGGCGGCCTTCAAGCGTCGGCGTGGTCGAGATGATCATGCGATTTTCCTTCTTGAATTTGTTTCATCAGCCCTTGGTGATGAAGCTCTCCAGCACTTTCTTCCGGCCGGCCTTTTCGAAGTCGATGGTCAGTTTGTTGCCTTCGATCTCGGCGATATCGCCATAGCCGAACTTGAGATGGAATACCCGCTCGCCCTTGCCGAAGGCTGATCGGTCACTGCCCAGATCGACCGAGCGGGCAACCAGATCGCCATCGATGGTCAGGGGGCCGCCACCCTTGCGGGTGGACTGCTGGGCGCGGGCGCGTTGCCAGCCCGGCGTCTGGTAGACGCTTTCGAACGGATCGGCCTTGTTGAAGCGCGAGGTCGCGCCCCCACCATAGCCGTAGCCACCATAGGACGAGCCGGTGTCCTTGACCTCCACGGCATCGGCGGGAAGCTCATCAAGGAAGCGCGAGGGAATGGCGGATTGCCAGAGACCATGGATGCGTCGGTTTTGAGCGGCGGATATTCGCACACGCTTGCGGCCGCGAGTGATGCCGACATAGGCAAGACGGCGCTCTTCCTCGAGCCCCGCGCGGCCGCTCTCGTCCATCGACCTTTGGCTGGGGAAAGTGCCTTCCTCCCAGCCGGTCAAAAACACAGTGTCGAACTCCAGCCCTTTGGCACCGTGCAGTGTCATGATCGTAACTGCGTCGGCCGCTTCGTTGCTGTCGCGGTCCATGACCAGTGCGATGTGTTCCAGGAACCCGCCAAGGGTGTCGAATTCCTCCATGGAACGGCTCAGTTCCTTGAGGTTTTCCTTGCGGCCTTCCGATTCAACCGACTTGTCGGCACTGAGCATGTCGGTATAGCCGCTCTCTTCGAGGATCTGCTCGGCCAGTTCGAACGGCTTCAAGGTCTGGGAGCGGAGCGCCCAGTCATCGAACTGCCCAACCAGCGCCCGCAGCGTCGTACGCTGCTTGGGCTTGAGTTCCTCTGTATCGACCAGCATGCGAATGGCCGAGAGCAGGGGGACATTGGCGGCTCGGGCCGCAGCGTGCAGCAACTGAACCGTTGAGTCACCCAGGCCTCGCTTGGGGGTGTTGACGATGCGGCCCAGTGCAAGATCGTCAGCTGGCTGCGCAACGAGGCGCAAATAGGCGATGGCGTCGCGGATTTCCTTGCGCTCATAGAAGCGGGGGCCGCCGATGACGCGGTAGTTGAGGCCCAATGTGATGAAGCGCTCTTCGAATTCGCGCATCTGGAACGAGGCGCGCACGAGGATCGCCATGGAATTGAGGCTCTCGCTGGCGCGCTGATATTGCTCGATTTCTTCACCGACGGTGCGGGCCTCCTCTTCGGAATCCCACACCTGGGTGACGGAAATCGGTTCACCCTTATCCGCTACATCGGTCTGCAGCGTCTTGCCGAGCCGGCTTTCATTGAAGGCGATCAGGTTTGAGGCGGCCTTGAGGATGTTCGAGGTCGAGCGATAGTTGCGCTCCAGCTTGATCACCTTGGCGCCGGGGAAGTCCTTCTCGAAGCGGAGGATGTTGTCCACCTCGGCGCCGCGCCAGCCATAGATGGACTGGTCGTCGTCGCCTACAACGCAGATATTCGCCTCGCTGGCGGGTTTCCCCTGTGCCAGAAGCCGCAGCCAAAGGTATTGGGCGATGTTGCTGTCCTGGTATTCATCGACCAGCATGTACCGGAATTTCCGGTGATACTCGGCCAGCACATCTGGATTTTCCTTGAACAGCCGAATGCATTCGAGCAGCAAGTCGCCGAAGTCCGCCGCGTTGAGCGACTTCAGCCGAGCCTGATAATCGGCATAAAGCTTGGCGCCGCGGCCATTTGCATAGCTGCCACTGTCTGCCGGCGACACATCTTTGGGGAGCAGGCCCTTGTTCTTCCAGCCATCCATCATCGAGGCGAAAAGCTTGGCTGGCCAACGCTTCTCGTCGATATTGTCCGCCTCCAGCAATTGCTTGATCAGCCGGATCTGATCGTCGGTATCGAGAATGGTGAAGGAACTGGTGAGGCCCACCAGCCCGGCATGGGCACGCAGGATGCGGGCCCCGATGGAGTGGAACGTGCCCATCCAGGGCATCGACTCCAGACGCGGGACGAGCTTTTCGATGCGCTCCTTCATTTCCCGGGCGGCCTTGTTGGTGAAGGTCACCGACAGGATCTGGGAGGGCCTGGCCCGGTTGGTATTGATGATGTGGGCGATGCGGGTGGTCAGCACACGGGTTTTCCCCGTGCCGGCACCAGCCAGCACAAGTAGTGGACCCTCGGTGGACTCCACAGCGTCACGCTGTTCCTCATTGAGGCCGCTCAGATAATCGGGCGCCTGGTTCTTTCGGAACTGGCCGGTAATCGCGCCAGCGGACGGGCGATCGAGTGGGTGTGGTTCACCGGGCATCTATGGCCTTTCCATCGCTGCAGCCGGGGCGGGCAGGGCAGCGCGGGCATTGACGAATCTTGTTTTGTTCTGCCCGCAATATAGGGACTGACCAGGGCGATGTATAGAAGTCGGGCAGGCTGCCGGAGCCAGTTAAGCCGGCGTTCGGGCTGATTTGAGGCAAATACCAACCGCCGCAATGATGCAGGAGTGATCCGCAAGCCCTTCCAGTGCCAAGGTCTTGGCGTGTATTGGGGTGGCGGCGGGGTTGCGTGGAGCCGCCGCTAGCCTAAACTCCGCGCCAAGAATACGGATGGCCGCGCCCAAGTGCTCAATCGCATCTACATCATTATCGGCTTGCTTGCGATCATAGTGCTCGCTGGTGCCTTTGTCGCACCGCGCTTTATTCACTGGGGCGATTATCGCAGCCGCATGGAAGAACTTGCGACCAGCATGTTGGGTACGCCGGTCACCATCCGCGGCGAGATAGATTTTTCGCTTCTGCCACAGCCACGCCTCCAACTTGCCGATGTGCTGGTCGGCTCGCCCGAGGAGCCTGCCGCGACGGTCGACCGTATCGAGGCGGAGTTCTCGTTGCTGGACTTTCTGCGCGACAACTACAATGTGACCAAGCTGGTGCTGGTGGCGCCGGTTGTCGATTTTACGCTGGACGAGAGCGGCTTCTTCGGTAGTGGCGTCACGCTTGCCAGCAGCGGCTCGGTGGCATTGAGCCAGGCGAGCATCGAAGACGCAACCCTGCGGTTGATGGACCGCCGGTCGGGTGAAAACTTCGTGGCCAATGATGTGGATGGCGAGCTCAAGATCACGAGCTTTGCAGGTCCGTTCCAGTTTCAAGGCTCGGCCGTGTATCGCGATGGGCGCTATGGCGTCCGGTTCAACTCCGCTGCCATGGACAGCGCCGGCAACACTCGAGCCACGGCGACCCTGACGGGCGAGGCATATTCCCTGAGCGCCGAGGGCGTGCTCACGCCGGGCATGGCGCCCAAGTTCGATGGCACGATGGTTTACCGCCAGGAGCCGCCGGCCAGCGATGTCGCCGACGATATCCGGGGCGATCTGGTGCTGGAAAGCAAGGTGAGTGGGTCGACTGACCGGATCGTGCTGTCGGGATATACCCTGCAGCCGGACGAAAACCGGGCAGGAACCCGCCTGACTGGCGCCGCCAGCATCCAACTGGGCAGCCGCCGGAGCTTTGACGCGGTCATATCGGGCGGCGTGTTCAGCCTGCCGCCGCGCGACGCGAACGAGGATGCGGCAACCCAGCCTTATGAGCTGGTGCGGATGCTTGGCGAATTGCCGGCCCCGCTCGTTCCGCCCATGGAAGGGCGCGTGGGCATAGATCTGGCGGAGATCGGCCTGCGCGGCGTCGCCTTGCGGGATGTCCGGGTGGACGCCAATACGGACGGCAGCGCCTGGCAGGTGGAACAGTTCATCGCCCAATTGCCGGGCAACACCGAGCTACGCGCCAGTGGGCGACTGGCCAATGAAAACGATGCCGCGGCGTTCAACGGCCGCTTCTCGGTCAACAGCGAGAGGCTTGACGCTCTGGCGCAGATCTGGCGCAAGCCTGACGAGGCCAATGTGCTGTTCAACCAGCCCGGGCAGCTTGAGGGCGAAGTGCTGCTGGGGAGCGACGCGATAGGTCTCAACAACGGCATGCTGACACTGGCCGGCGGGACGCATGCGGTGGAGCTTCGGCTGGGGTTCGCCAATGAAAAACGGCTCGACCTGGTAGCCCATTTCGACGTTTTGGGTGCAGAGGGCAGTGCGCTGCTTGCGGCCCTGCTGCCTGACATCGCGGCGGGGCCCGCGTTCGGGATCAGCTTTCCTGACGGAAGTTTTTCGCTCACCAGTGAGAGCGCGCGCGTCCTTGGGCAGGATGGCACTGATCTGGTGGCCGAGGGGCAGTGGGGCCCCGGCCGCGTCGAGGTGGAACGGTTGGCTGCGGCCGATTGGGGTGGAGCAAGTTTTGATGCCGCGCTCAGCCTTGGCGGCACGATGGAGGCGTCGCAGGTATCGGGCTCGGGGCGCCTTGCTGTTTCCGACGCCGCAGCTCCGGCACTCACCGCGATCTATGAGTTCCTGCGTGTGCCCGAAGGCTGGCGAACGGCCTTGGCGCCTTCGATGCCTGCCGACCTGACGGTCGATTTGACGGCACCTGCGGACGGGGGCCAGCAGGTCCTGACGGTGCGGGGGCCGCTTGGCGCCGGCAATATGCACCTGCGGGCCGAGTTGGATGGTGGCATCGCCGCCTGGTCTTCCACTGCCTTGCGATTGACTGCCTCCCTGGAGGGAGAAGACCCAGCCGCCCTGACGCGTCAAGTGGGTTTTGGCGACGCGGAAATTTTTCAGGACGAGGGCGTGCTGGTGGCCACGAGCTTGCAAGGCACGCCCGCGGAAGGGCTGAGTGGTTCGATCAACGCCAGTTCGGGGGACGAAAGCGTCGGGTTTGCTGGCGAGTTGCTGCAATCGGCGGAGGGTGAACTGCAAGGCACCGGGCGGCTCAACGTCAATCTGCTGGATGTCGGGGCGCTAGCGCAGATCGTTGGCGCGCGTGGCTTGGGCCTCCCTCACGCCAATGCCGCGGCGGATCTGCATTTCGAGGGTGAGCGGCTGGCGCGGTTGACCGGCATCGCCGGAACGTCCGGCGAAACGGGTTTTTCCGGGGAGCTTTCGCTGTCCCGCACCGGCGATACTGCAGCGGTGGCTGGCGCGTTGACGATAGATACGGTTTCGGTGGAGGGTCTCGCGGCGACGCTGTTTGGTCCTGCGGCACTGGTGCCGGGGGCTTCTGTTTGGTCGGAGGGGCCGATCACCATTGGCCGGGACGCTCGCCAAACGCGCGGCACCGTAACGGTGGGTGCCAGTTCACTCACCGCTGGCGGTACGCCGAAGCTGGGCGCTACCAGTTTCGAGCTCAGCTGGGACGAAACCAGGTTCCGCCTGGGGCGCTTCGAAGCAGCGCTGGGAGACGGCTCGATCAATCTCGATTTGACCGTTTGCTGCGCTGGTCCGCTTAGCGAAAAGACCATCGACGGACGGCTGGGCGTTGTGAACGCCGCGATCAATGCGCTGGCGCCCGGTGCTATCAGCGCCTCGATGAGCGGCATCCTCGATGCAGGCGTGCAGTTCGAAGCAACGGGAGCAAGCCTGGCCGAGGCGGTCGACGTACTCGCCGGCGAAGGCAGCTTCACCATTTCGGATTTTGCGGTGAACGGGCTTTCGCCTCGCGTGTTCCCCGACATTGCCGGGCTAGAGGATGTTCTGGAAACGGAAGCGGATACGATCGGTACGCTTGTTGGCCTGTCGCTAGGACAGGGCAGCTTCGCTTCACCATCGGCTTCGGGAACCTTCACGGTTGCAGGCGGCGTGGCCCGAATGACCAATTTTATCGTGGAAGGAAATGGCGGGCGGCTGGCCGGCGATATCAGCCTTGCACTGCCCAGTCTCGGGCTCGACGGCAGTTTCGTGCTTACGCCGCTGGGGTTCGATGATCCCGACGGGCTGGTGCGCAACGACACCGCGCGGATCATCACGCGTATCGCGGGTACTCTTTTGGTGCCGGACGTAGCGCTGGATCTTGCGGAAATGGTTGCTGCCATTCAGGTGCGTGCCAACGAGATCGAGGTGGATAGATTGGAGACCTTGAGGGCCGAAGATGCCGAGCGCCAAAGGGCTGCAGCCGAAGAGCGAAACCGGCTGATCGAGCAGCAACGTCAGCGCGCCGCAGCGGAAGCCGAACGCCTGGCAGCCGAAGAGGCCGCACGACAGCAAGCGGAAACGGAGGCCGAAGCACAGCGCCTTGAGGAAGAACGTCTGGCGCGCGAGCTGCAGCTGCAACAGCAGACGCCAGTCGCCCCCAGTCCACCGTCTGCGGAGCCTTTGAATCTCGGATTTCAGCCGATGGTCAACCTGCCCTTGGGGAACGCTGTCAATCAGCCGTTTTAGTTCGTTCCATCTGGCCTTGATACCAGGCAAGGACGGCGAGCCGCGCGGCGGACGACAGGTTTGTGGTTTCCCGGCTCTCATCGATGCTGCGGATCAGGGCAGCCATGGTTTGCCCCGATTGGCTCGCCATAGTTTCAAGCGCCGCCCAGAATTGCGGTTCGAGCGCTATGGATGTGCGGTGTCCGGCGATCGACAAGGATCGCTTTTCCATCAGCGAACTATCAGGGTTTCTTGCGGAAGGCGTCGAGGCTCACAACCTTTTCGCCCGGTTTTTCGCCTTCGGTCGCGGGTGTAGCAGCTGCTGCGTTCACCGCATCATCCGCCTCCGCCTCGGCTGCCGATGCGCCCGGCGCTGTCGCCGGGTCGAACTGCAACCCGAACTGGACGGATGGATCAAAAAAGCCCTTTACGGCCGAGAACGGTATGACCAGCGTTTCCGGAATGCCGTCGAAGGACAGGCCAACCTCGAAGCCGGTCTCGTTGACCTTGAGGTCCCAATACTGGTTCTGGATGACGATCGTCATTTCCTTGTCATACTGGCCGAGCAGTTTCTCGCTCAAGCGCACACCCGGAGCGCGCGTGGCAAAGGATATGAAGAAGTGATGCTCGCCCGGCAGGCCGGTCTTGGCGACTTCGGACAACACCTTGCGCACAACGCCGCGCAGGGCTTCCTGAGCGAGAATGTCGTAGCGCATATGGTCTTCGGCCATGGTCACCCTTCCGGTGCTGAGAAAAACGAATCCCGAACGGCCCATATCAGCCTCACGTTCCATGAGAATTCAAGGAGAAAGGGGCTTTGGCAAGCAAGTTTGAAGAGGGAAGGTGCAGGCTTCTGTTGCCAGGTGCCTGCGGACCCCGCCTGTCAGCCGGCTAGGGCTGGAGGACTTAATTTCCCAATGCTAGCACTGCTTACGCAGCGAGAGCGACTGGAGCCTTATGGTTGTCATTTGCAACTATAAGTTTCGGACCGATAACGGTGGTACCTCACCGAGCAAAAGCACACCCTTTACGCCCTCGTCGATCCTGTTTCGCCCCCATTGGCTGCCCGGATGATCCGGGGAGATGGTGGAGGCGCCGGGTACTGCCCCCGGGTCCGAAAGGTTTATTACGATGACAGTTTATCGCCATAGCTCTTGCGAGCCCTCCCTATATAGGCGCCGCGAAGCCTGATGCAAATGGCCCGGCGGGAAAAATTGGCGGAAAACTGCGCAAATGGCGGCTGAAGCGACCGAATCGAACTACACATGGGATCATGCAGCCCTATCTCAAGCTCCTCTCCGACATTCTCGATACTGGGGTCGACAAGTCCGATCGCACAGGTACGGGCACGCGCAGCCTTTTTGGCTACCAGATGCGGTTCGACCTGGCACAGGGGTTCCCCCTGCTCACCACCAAGAAGCTGCACCTGAAGTCGATCGTGTACGAACTGCTCTGGTTTATCCGGGGCGAAACCAATGTGCGCTGGCTGCAGGAGCACGGCGTCAAGATATGGGACGAGTGGGCCGACGAGAACGGCGATCTCGGGCCCGTCTATGGTTCGCAATGGCGTAGCTGGCCGGCGCCCGACGGACGCAAGATCGACCAGTTGGCCAATGTGATCGAGTCCATCAGGACCAAGCCGGATTCGCGCCGCCACATCGTTTCAGCGTGGAATCCGGCGGAAGTTGACGAGATGGCGCTGCCGCCCTGTCATTGCCTGTTCCAGTTCTATGTCGCCAATGGCAAGCTCAGCTGTCAGCTTTACCAGCGCTCTGCAGATACATTTCTGGGGGTGCCGTTCAACATCGCGTCATACGCTTTGCTGACCCACATGGTGGCGCAGGTCACGGGTCTGGGCGTTGGCGATTTCGTGCACACTTTTGGGGATGTGCATCTTTATTCCAATCATTTCGAGCAGGCCAAGCTGCAGTTGACGCGGGAGCCACGGGCTTTGCCGGCGCTCAGGATAAATCCCGCGGTGACGCGGCTGGAAGATTTTGTTTTCGAAGATTTCGAGTTCGAAGGTTACGATCCGCATCCGCATATCAAGGGTGCTGTTTCCGTTTAGGGTATGCTGAGAGTCAACGCCCCGGCCTCATTCCCGCCTAAGCAACCGCGGCGTCATTCCCGCGAAAGCGGGAATCTCACTTCCCTTCGGCACAAAAGTGAGATTCCCGCTTTCGCGGGAATGACGCCGGGGAACTGGGAATGACGCCGCGGACTGGGAGTGACGTCGGGAAAACGGGAATGACGTCGGGTGAAGCGGGATGACGCTGGGCAAGGCGGCAAGAAGTTCAAAGGACCATATGAACAACGATCTCACCATCCGACCTGCCATTGCCTCTGACGCCGGCCTGATTGTCGATTTCATCAGGGCCCTGGCTGAATACGAGAAGCTAGGCGACCAGGCCCAGGCAACGCCGGCTGATATCGCCCGCGATCTGTTCTGCCCCGATCCAAAAATCTTCTGCGAAATTGCGGAGTGGGATGGCAGGCCGGTGGGCTTTGCGCTCTGGTTCTATACCTATTCCACTTTCCAGGGCCGTCACGGCATCTGGCTCGAGGATTTGTTCGTTGATCCGTTTAAGCGCGGCAAAGGCATCGGCAAGGCCTTGCTGGTTCATCTCGCGCGGCGGTGCGTAGCGGAAAGTCTGGGGCGCTTTGAATGGTGGGTGCTCGACTGGAACGAGCCGAGCATCGAATTCTACAAGGCGCAGGGCGGCGTGATGCAGGACGAGTGGACCAAGGTCCGCGTAGAAGGCCCGGCGCTGCAGAAACTGGGGGCGGCATGACAATCAAGATCGCGATAATCGCCGGGGTTGCCGAGAACGGTGTGATCGGCAGCCACCAAACTATACCCTGGCGCATTCCGTCCGACTTTGCCTATTTCAAACGGACGACGCTCGGAAAACCCATTGTCATGGGGCGCAAGCAATATGAAACTGTAGGCAAGCCCTTGCCTGGCCGCACCAATATCGTCATCACCCGGCAGCAGGAATATCAGCCGGATGGCGTCCTGGTCTTCACGGATGTGGAGGAGGCTATGAAAAAGGCCGCTGACATCGCGCGAGCCGACGGTGTCGACGAGATCATGGTCATCGGTGGTGGCGATCTATATCGCCAGCTGATGGACCGGGCCGACCGGCTCTATATCAGCCATATCGACCTTGCGCCGGAAGGCGATGTGCTCTTCCCGCCGATCGATCCGCTGGAGTGGGCGGTAGTAGATTTGCCGGAAGTCGAACCCAGTCCCAAGGACGAGGCAACCTACCGCGTCAAAGTGTACGAGCGGCGTAAAGCTTCCGCGCATTGATCGCGCAGCGCGCTTGCCTATATAAGTCCTCAACGAAACGACTATACCGAAAGGGACGCGATGCCGTGGGAGAGTAACGGAGGCGGAGGTGGCCGCAATAATAATGGCGGCCCCTGGGGGCAAGCGCCCGGCGGCGGCGGGGGTGGACCACGCCGTCCAGGGGGTGGAAACACGCCCAACCTCGAAGATATTCTCAATCGCGGCAGGGACCAGTTCCGGGGCGGTGTCCCCGGGGGACGCTGGGCCATCATCGGTGGTGTGCTGGCGCTCGTGGCCTTTTGGGGCCTCAACTCGGTCTACACGATCAACCCGCAGGAAGTCGGCGTCGAGCTGCGGTTCGGTACGCCCAAGCCCGAACTCTCGGGTCCGGGTCTGCATTTCCATCTTTGGCCGATCGAGACCGTCGAGCGCGTGACCACTACGGTCAACCAGACCCAGATCGGTGCTGCCAATGCCAGTGGTCAGCGCAGCAATACCGGCGCCAGCGATGGACTGATGCTCTCGGGCGACCAGAACATCGTCAATGTGCAATTCTCGGTATTCTGGGCCATCAACGAGCCGATCGAATATCTGTTCAACGTACGCGACCAGGAAGCCATGGTTCGGTTCGCGGCCGAAAGCGCCATGCGCGAAGTTGTCGGCCGTCGTCCTGCGCAGGACATTTATAGTGACGACCGTTCAGGCATTTCCATTGAAGTGCTGAACATCACCCAGGACATTCTGGAGAGCTACGGCCTGGGTGTCAGCATCAACCAGATCCTGATCGAAAACGCGGGCCCGCCGTCGGAAGTTATCGACGCTTTCAATGAAGTGCAGCGTGCTCGTCAGGACGAAACACGGCTTCAGGAAGAAGCTCGCTCCTATGCCAACACCCTTTTGGGTGATGCGCGTGGTCGGGCTGCGGCCCTGCGGGAAGAAGCCGCGGCCTACACCAACCGGGTCGTGCAGGAAGCAACCGGTGAGGCGGCGCGCTTCAACTCCATCTACGCCGAATACGTCAATGCTCCGGAAGTGACGCGCAAGCGCCTGTTCCTTGAAACCATGGAACAGGTTCTGGGTGATTCCCAAAAGGTCATGATCGAAACCGGTGCGGGAGCCTCGGGCGTGTTGCCCTATCTGCCGCTGCCGGAGTTGCGTCCAAACCCGGGCGCTTCCACGACCACGACGACGGGGAACTAAGCCATGCAAAATCGTTTGATTATTATCGGCGTAGTCATCGTCGCGGCGCTTTATGTGTTCTTCTCGACCATCTATGTCGTCAACGAGCGCGAACAGGCCATCGTCATGCGCTTCGGCCAGATCACCGATGTCCGCACCGAACCGGGCATTTATTTCAAGATCCCGACCGATATCGTCGACAGTGTCCAGATCATCGAAGACCGGCTGCTGCGCTACGATATCGCCAACATGCGCGTTCAGGTTTCGGGCAACGCCTTCTATCAGGTCGACGCCTTCCTGACCTATCGCATTTCCGATCCGCGGCTGTTCCGTGAACGTGCTACGGGCCAGTTGAGCGTTGCCGAAGATCGTATCGGTGCCAGCCTCGATGCTGCCCTTCGTCAGGTCTATGGTCTGCGTGAATTCAACGCAGCGCTGTCTGACCAGCGGTCGCAGATGATGCAGGAAACCCGCGACCTGATCCGTCCGGATCTGGCCAATCTGGGTATCGATGTCGTTGACGTGCGCATCCTGCGTACTGACCTCGACGCCGACGTGTCGGCAACCACCTTTGAGCGTATGCGGGCAGAACGTCTGGCAGAAGCTGCATTGCTGCGCGCTCGTGGGCAGGAACAGGCACAGAGCCTGCGGGCTATCGCCGATCGTCAGGCGGTGGAAATCGTGGCCGCGGCGACGCGTGATGCCGAAATCATCCGTGGTACGGGCGATGCCGAGCGGAACCGTCTGTTTGCAGCGGCTTATGGACAGGATCAGGAGTTCTTCGAGTTCTACCGCTCGATGGAAGCCTATCGCGTGTCCATGAGGGGCGAGAATACCACTCTGGTACTGTCGCCCGAGAGCGAGTTCTTCAGCTACTTCGGTTCCGGTGGCTCTATTCCGCCGGCCAATCCGGATCTGGCTCCGCCACAGGCCACATCGGTTGAACCAGCACTGGTTCCAACGCCAAGCGACGAACCGGCCCTCGATGGCCTCGGCATCGAGGAATCAGTTGCTCCAACGCTGACGCTGGAAGACGGCTCGCAACTCACGCCGACCGTGGGCACCGAAGTCCCTACGCCGGCAGAGGCACCGCCGCCGGCACCGGCTCCGGAGCCTGCCACGCAGCCAGCTCCGAGCGAACCGGCAACGCCGTAAGCGGTTCTTCAGACTGATATGAAAGGCCGGCGCAGGTGACTGCGCCGGCCTTTTGGTTTCGTCTGCGTAGCGTTGGTGGGCCTGTCGAACCACGAGCGATTGCAGCGGAGGTTCCTAGCGCACGATCTCTTCGTCGCTGTAACCCTGCAGATAGAGCAAGGCGGTGAGGTCTCCGTGGTCGATGCGGATGCCGGCCTCGGCGGCCACTGCGGGCTTGGCGTGCATGGCCACACCGAAACCGGCGATGCGGATCATGTCGAGATCATTGGCGCCGTCACCTACCGCAATCGTCTGGCTCAGTTGCAGATTGCGCTCGGCAGCAAGGGCCACCAGCCGCTCGCGCTTGGTGTCCTTATCCACGATGGGCTTGGTCACTGTGCCCGTCAGCTGCTCGCCATCGAATTCGAGAACATTTGCAACGGCTTCATCGAAGCCGATGCGCTTGGCGAAGTACTCTGCGAATAAGGTGAAGCCGCCGGAAACCAGCGAGGTATAGGCGCCATAGGCCTTCATGGTTTGAACCAGCGCACGGCCACCGGGCATAAGCGTGATCTGTTCGCGGCGGACTTGCTCGACCACCTTGCGCTCCAGACCCTTGAGCAGCGCCACGCGGGTATCCAGCGCCTGGCCAAAATCGAGTTCGCCGCGCATGGCGCGGTCGGTTATCTCGGCGACCTGTTCCTTGATGCCCAGGGCCGCTGCAAGCTCATCGATGCATTCCTGCTCGATCATGGTGGAATCCATGTCCGCAATCAGGATCTGCTTGCGCCGCTGTTCGGTGGGCACAATGGCCGCGTCGACCCGACGCTGGCCGATGATCTGGCGGGCGATGTCGAGCGCATCGGTTGACTTCGGCTCGATGATCTCGCAGGCAATGGCGTGGTTCAGCCAGTTGAGCTCTCCACCGGTTTGCCCGGCGATTGCGGCAGCAAGCGCGGGGTCCAGTTCGGAGTCGTTGGGATTGGCGATAAGGCAGAGTACCGGCATGGACATGACTCGGGGGAAAAGCGCGTGACGGGTCGCAGGCGTGCGGTGCTGATAGCGGGTCCGACTGCAAGCGGCAAGTCGGCGCTGGCGCTCGAGATAGCGCAGGCGGAGAACGGCGTCATCGTCAATTCCGACTCGATGCAGGTCTATGACACGCTTCGTGTCGTCACCGCCCGGCCAGGTGATGATGATCTTGCCCAGGCAGATCACCGTCTTTACGGAACGGTGCCGGCGTCCATGCGCTTTTCAACGGGGCAGTGGCTGGCGGCAGCGCAAGCGATAGTCGACCCGACGCCGGAGGAACGTCCCCTGATCTTCGTGGGCGGCACCGGGCTATATTTCGATGCGTTGCTCAACGGTTTTGCTGAAATTCCGCAAGTGCCTGAGGCGGTTACACTTGAAGTTCAACAAGAGATTCAAGCGTTGGACGCAGGGCAGCGATTGGCGCTGTTGCAGCGGGAAGATCCTGCGACGGCCGAGCGACTCAAGGTCGTCGATCCGCAGCGGCTGACCCGGGCCTTGGCCGTGAAGCGCGCGACGGGGCGGCTGCTTTCGGATTTCCAGGATGAGGAACAGGTGGGCGTGCTGGGCGGGTTCGATGTCGAACGCATGGTGCTCGATCCCGACCGGCAGGTGCTGCGGGAGCGGATTGCCCGCCGGTTTGAAGCCATGTTTGACGGAGGCGCCGTCGAGGAGGTGGCGGCACTAAGGGCGCTTGAGCTCGATCCAAGCCTGCCGGTGATGAAGGCCATCGGCGTGCGCGAGATCGGTGGCTGGCTGGACGGAGCGCTCGACCGCGAGGAGGCGATTGCGCTTGCGACCATCGCCACCCAGCAATATGCCAAGCGACAACGAACCTGGTTCCGCAATCGGTTTGGGGACTGGCCCCGGCGGGGCCCCGCAAGCTCCTAGCGCGGGCGCAGGAGGCCAAGCCGTTCACGCATGGCAAAGCGGATCACCAGCACCACGGCAACAAAGGCCAGGCCCGCAGCAAGGCCGATCCAGATGCCGACGCCGCGCCAGCCGATCACAAGGCCCAGGAAATAGGCAACGGGCAGGCCCACGATCCAGTAGCCGAGAATGGCCAGCAGCATCGGCACCTTGGTGTCACTCAGCCCGCGCAAGGCATGGGCGGCCACGACCTGCGCGCCGTCGACCAGTTGGAACACGCCAGCGATCACAAGGAACGTTGCTGCCAGAGCGACCGCATTGGCGTTGGCTTCGATATGGGGATCAAGGAACAATGCTACGACGCTGGGGCCCGCGCCGAGGAATATGGCGCATGATAACGCCATGAAGCCCGTCCCCAGCGCGAAAGCGGTCCATCCGGCCTTGCGCACGCCTTCCGGGTCGTTTCGCCCGAAAGCGGTGCCTACCCGAACCGTGGCGGCTATGCCCAGGCCCAACGGCACCATGAAGGCGAGCGACGCGCATTGCAGCGCGATTGCATGTGCCGCCAACTCGTCAGTTCCCAGGCGCCCCATCAGAATGGCAGCGGCAGTGAACATCCCCACTTCTGCCAGCACAGTCAGGCCAATCGGCAGGCCGACAGCAAAGATTTCCCTGAAGCGCGGCCAATCCGGGCTCCAGAATCGCAACAGCACGTGGAAGCGCTTGAGGCGGCGGTGGCGGACGACGTAGACCACCATCATCACGAACATGACGATGTTGGTGACCAGCGTCGCTATCGCCGCACCGCGCAATTCAAGCCGCGGAAAGCCGAAATTGCCGAAGATCAGCAGATAGGCAATCGCCGCATTGAGCAGCACGCCGATAACGGTGATGACCAGAATGGCTCTGGTGGCATCGAAGGCGGACAACAGGGATCGGAAGGCGATGATGCCGAGGGCCGGGAATAGTGACCATGCAGCAATCTGCATGAACTCTTCGGCTCGCGCGGTGGCGGTGGGGTCCTGCCCAAGGGCGAGGTAGATCGGCTTGATCTGCAACACGATCGGAACCAGCAGGATGGAAAGGGCAATCGCCGCCCAGCAGCCCTGCCGTACGATGCGCCGAACGGCCTTGATGTCCCGTGCGCCGCGCGCTTGTGCAACCAGGGGAGCCACGGCGCCGACAATGCCGACGCCGGCCACGAGGAAGGGCATGAGGAACGTCGTGGCCAATGTGCCCGATGCCAGAAAAACCGGGCCGAGCCAGCCCAGCAAGATAACGTCAGTGGTATGCAGCAAGTTTTGCGCGAGTTGCGCGATAACCAGGGGCCAGGCCAGCGTGAATGTGGCACGCAGCTCCTGGGCCCAGCTGATCGGAGGGACAAATGTGGTATCGGCCGCGCCGGGCGCAGCCGTGACTTGCTCGTTCATGGGGTAATGTCCTACTCGCGAGGACTGCTTAGCGGAAACGGAGAATGGGCGAAAGATGGAGCCTATGCACAATCAGTCGGCTGGCCTGAGAGCCGAGCTGGGTTCGCGCCCCGTGATCGTGGCGGCGGGGCTCGCCGGGGCCGTGGGCGTTATGGCTGCGGCCGGCGCGTCGCATGCCGGGGGAAGCCACAATCTGTCGGCCATCGCCATGATCTGCCTGGCTCACGGGCCGGCGCTCCTCGCGCTGGGACTATTGGGTCGGGGCTGGGTGCTTGGTCTTGCCTCTGCACTTCTCGCGTTTGGCACGATCCTCTTTGCTGCTGACCTGGCAGTGCGTGAATGGCTGGGCCACGGCGTCTTTGTTGGAGCCGCGCCACTGGGCGGAGCCGGCATGATCTGTGGCTGGTTCATGGTGATCGCTGCCGGGGTGATGCGACGCCCGTTCTCAAAATAGTTCAAAAAACTTAAAACTCGGTTGGAACCTTCTTGATGAACGTGCTGTTGTGTTTCCCGAGAGTATCCTTGGAGGGTTTTCAATGCATAAGTTTCTGATCATCGCCGCTACCACGCTGTCGCTGGCTGCGTGCACTGCCACCGAGCAGGGCGCAGCTGTTGGTGCTGGCGCTGGCGCAATCGTCGGTGCGGCTACAACCGGCAGCGTTCTGGGCACGGCCGTTGGTGCTGGTGTCGGCGGCGTGGTCGGCGCGGCAGCCGGCAATGTCCTCGGTCGCGCGGACAACAACAGCAACATTTGCATCTACGAACGCCCGAACGGTTCGCGCTACCGCGACACCTGCCCGCGTGGTTAATAAATTGCAGCATCGCCCCATGCTGCAACGCGCCTCCTAGGCGCCATGCACCCGGTCCGGAGTCCCTCCTGGATCGGGTGTTTCTTTTGCTGTGTTAATCAGCTTGAATTTCTAGCCGTTTGACTGCATATATTTGCCATACGACACTATCTTGCGCTATCTGATCGACCGGTAAATCCGGGAACTTGGCTACCTCCTGATCTGTGAATCGTTAGGCCGAGCTGATGTTTGAGGCTCGATTTCAACCCTTAGCCGCAGTTGCGGCGACCACTACTGAGGACCCGTTCCATGGCAACCATCACCGGTACTGTCAAATTCTTCAACACCACCAAGGGCTTCGGCTTCATTTCGCCAGAAAACGGTGAAAAGGACGCTTTCGTTCACATCTCCGCTGTTCAGCGTTCGGGCCTGCAGGGCCTGTACGAAGGCGACAAGGTGACCTACGAGCTCGAGACCGGCCGTGATGGCAAGGTTTCCGCTACGAACCTGACCCTGCTGAGCTAAGTTTCGCAGTCAGCGCTTTTCGGAAGGGCCCCATGGGGCCCTTTTTTATTGCCTTGCATATTTCGCGCGGCGCTTGATCGACAGTCGTGCGTTTCATATGCCAAGAGCCGTTTTCACATTGGAGCATCTCATGCTGCGCGAGTTCCTGAGCCATTGGAGCCCAAGGGTCGAAACCACTCCCGGCGAGCGCCAGTCCGGTGCGCTGCCCTACTCGGTGATCGATGGGCGGGTGGTGTTCCTGCTGATCACGTCGCGCCGCACCGGTCGCTGGATCTTCCCCAAGGGTGATATCGAGCCCGATATGACGCCATGGGAAAGCGCCGCCATTGAAGCCATGGAAGAGGCGGGTGTGACCGGACAGATCGCGGTCGAACCCATCGGCAGCTATCGCTCCAGCGCCAGCGCGGACGGATCGAGCCTAGTGGATGTCGACCTTTACCCACTGCGCGTCGAGCACCAACTCGACGTGTGGAAAGAAATGGACCAGCGCCTGCGCCACTGGGCCGTGCTGCCCGAAGCGCGTCGGCTGCTCAATGACCGTGCCTTGTCCCGGTTGGCCGTTCTGCTGCAAGCGAGCTTGCGGGCCCGCAGCTAGCCCGCAATCGTCAGGTGCAGCAGCCAGAACAGCACGGCCGCCAGAACTGCCGAGGCGGGAACCGTGATGATCCAGGCAGCTACAATGCCTGTCACATGCTGACGCCGCACCAGCTTGCGCCGCTCGGCCTTGCGCTCCTTGGATAGGGCGTCCTCGGCTGTGGAATTTAGGGTTGCCGGGTCCACGTGCTTGGCGTGGATCGGAACGGCGGTGAAATCCAGGTCCTTGCGGGAATAGTACTCGCGAAGGAAACCAACGCCGAAAATGCCGCCGACGGCGATGTGGGTGGAGGAAACCGGCAGGCCCAACGCGGACGCGGCTAACACTGTCACCGCGGCGGATAGCGCCACGCAATAAGCACGAATCTCGTTGAGCTTGGTGATTTGCTCGCCCACCGTGCGGATCAGGCGCGGCCCGAAAAGCCACAGGCCCAGCGAAATGCCTATGGCGCCGATCGCCAGCACCCAGAAGGGCAGGGCGATGGCGGAAGTGGAGGCATCGCCTGATTGCAGGCTGGTGACGATGGCCGCGAAGGGCCCCACGGCATTGGCAACATCATTTGCGCCATGCGCGAAAGACAGCAGCGCCGCCGCCACAACCAGGGGCAGGCGGAACAACACGGCCACGTGCTTCTTGCGATTTTCCATGCCCATGGACTGCCGCCGCACCATGGGCATGGCGCCGATCCAGCCCAGTGCCGTGAACCCCACGCCAAGCGCCAACACCGTGGCGAGATCTGGCTTCCAGATGCGGCTGAAACCCTTCGTCGCCATGTACATGGCAAAGATGCCGGTCATGGCCGCTACCAGAATTGGCACCCAGACGCGCGCCGCGGAGACCTTGTCGATGCGGTCGGTTATGGTGTGCTTGATGAACGACAGCAGCATCGCCGCAGCCGCACCGCCCAGCACGGGCGAAATCACCCAGCTTGCAGCAATCGTGCCGACCGTGGGCCACGCAACGCTGGTCCAGCCAGCCGCTGCAACACCAGCTCCCACCACACCGCCAACGACCGCATGAGTGGTAGAGACGGGCGCACCGATATAGGTCGCCAGATTTACCCAGAGCGCGGACGCCAGCAGCGCCGCCATCATCAGCAGCACGAATTTGTTGGTGTCGATGGTGTGGCCGACCAATAGATCGCGCGCGACTGTGTTCACCACGTCCCCGCCAGCCAAAATCGCGCCTGCCGCCTCGAAGATCGCGGCTATGAGGAGCGCGCCACCCATGGTCAGGGCCTTCGAGCCAACAGCTGGGCCCATATTGTTGGCGACGTCGTTGGCACCGACATTGAGCGCCATATAGCCGGCAATCGCTGCCGCGATGACGACGAGGAAGCTCATCGGGCCGTCCGAGACGACGAAACTCGCCCAAACCGCAGCCAGCAGCAGGAACACCAGAGCAATGCCCGGAGCCGCAAGGGCGCGGGCAAGGTCATTCGTCGCCGTTTCCAGTCCGGCTACGCGCTGCAGGTCCTTGTCGAGTACACTCTTGGCCATATGTTTCTAACCGTCACAGACATAATCACCCGCGCCAATAGCATTGTCTGCGGCAATGACCATCCTCCTGGGATATCATTTGCTGCATTGGGACGTTTTCTTGAGGTGAGGTGCCCGATGGTGACTCTATAGCGAGTCGCGTTTGCCGCGGAAGGTTCAGCGAGCCTTGTGGCGCTGAAGATCGTAGCTGACGGCGAAAATGAGAATAACAGCGACGACGCAGGATACGGCGAGCATTTTGGGGACCATCTGGGTTGATCCTTCTAATTAGCCGCATCCCTCTTAACGTTCGGTGAGCAATTTTAGTTAATGCGAACGAATGTGGTCTGATTCGCGGTTTCTGTGTGCCGGTGCCGCCTCTTGACACCGTGTCCCGCTTGCTCCTATCAATGCGGCCAATATTTTAACTGGAGAGGTCCCATGCGGGCACTCATTCTCGTAGTACGCAGGCGCATCGGCACCGTGGGATAAGATCCCGCGCGATAGCTGGTGCGCCGAAAACAGGTCCCAAACGGGGCCTTTTTTATTGCCCGGTTTTCGCTGCGACGAGATTGGGCTCCCAAACATGAAGACCTAGGGAAGGACTTGAACAATGGCCGAAAAGATGACCGGCGCGGAAATGGTGATCCAGGCGCTGACGGATCAGGGCGTGGAACATATCTTCGGCTATCCCGGCGGGGCGGCTCTGCCCATCTATGACGCCTTGTTCCAGCAGGAAGCCGTGCAGCATATCCTGGTTCGCCACGAACAGGGCGCCACGCACATGGCGGAAGGCTATGCCCGTTCGACCGGCAAGCCGGGCGTGGTGCTGGTGACTTCCGGACCCGGTGCAACCAATGCGGTAACCGGCCTTACCGATGCGCTGATGGATTCGATCCCGCTGGTCTGCATCACCGCACAGGTGCCTACCACGCTGATCGGATCGGATGCGTTCCAGGAATGTGACACTGTCGGCATCACCCGCAGCTGCACCAAATACAATTATCTGGTGAAGCGCGTGGAAGACCTGCCGCGCATCATGCACGAGGCGTTCCGTATCGCGACAACCGGCCGTCCTGGTCCGGTGGTCATCGATATTCCCAAGGACGTGCAGTTTGCCTTGGGCGAATACTACCAGCCTGACCACGATACGCTGCGCCACCAGAGCTATCGGCCGCAAGTCGATGGCGATGCTGCTGCCATCGAAGCGGCGGTGGATCTGATGCTGCGGGCGGAACGGCCGATCTTTTACACCGGCGGCGGCGTTATCAATGCTGGCCCTGAAGCGTCCGAGCATCTGCGCGAACTGGCCGAACTCACCGGTTTTCCGGTGACCTCCACCCTGATGGGTCTGGGCGCGTTTCCCGCTTCGCATCCGCAGTGGATGGGCATGCTGGGCATGCACGGCACCTACGAAGCCAATCTGGCGATGCACGATTGCGACGTGATGATCAATATCGGGGCGCGTTTCGATGACCGCATCACCGGCCGCGTCGATGCGTTTTCGCCCAATAGCCGCAAGATCCATGTCGATATCGATCCGTCCTCAATCAACAAGGTTGTGCGCGTCGATGTGCCTATTATCGGCGATTGCGAACGCGTGCTTGCCGAAATGGTGCGCGTGTGGCGTTCCAAGACCAACCAGCCCCGCAACGAAGCGATTGCGCCGTGGTGGAAAGAGATCGAGAAGTGGCGGGCGGTCAATTCGCTCGGCTACAAGAACTCCGACACCGTCATCAAGCCGCAATATGCTATCGAGCGGCTTTATGAAGCCACCCGCAAGCAGGGTAAGGACGTCTTCATCACTACAGAGGTCGGCCAGCACCAGATGTGGGCGGCGCAGCATTTCCATTTTGACAAGCCAAACCATTGGATGACCTCTGGTGGGTTGGGGACGATGGGCTACGGTCTGCCGGCAGCTGTCGGTGTGCAGGTGGCGCACCCGGATGCGCTGGTGATCGACATCGCTGGCGAAGCCAGCGTGCAGATGACCATGCAGGAGCTTTCGACGGCGGTTCAGTACCGCCTGCCGATCAAGATCTTCATTCTCAACAATGAGCGCATGGGCATGGTTCGCCAGTGGCAGGACCTGCTGCATGGCAGCCGATATGCCCATTCCTACTCGGAATCGCTCCCCGATTTCGTCAAGCTGGCAGAGGCTTATGGCGGCAAGGGCATCCGTTGCGAGAACCCAGCGGAACTCGACGCTGCCATCGCCGAGATGCTCGACTATGACGGCCCTGTGCTGTTCGACGTGATCGTGGAAAAGGACGAGAACTGCCTGCCCATGATTCCGTCAGGCAAGCCGCACAACGAAATCATCCTGCCCGATACGGCAAATATCGGGGACATCATCGATGAGAAGGGACGGGCGCTCGTCTAGGGCGCTGCGGAGGACACAACAATGAACGCACATCTGCAGCCAACCGGCTCTGCTTATTTCATCACCAAGGAAACCCAGGAGATCGAGCGGCACACGCTTTCGGTTCTGGTCGATAACGAGCCGGGCATTCTTGCTCGGGTGGTGGGTCTGTTTTCGGCGCGTGGTTACAATATCGAAAGCCTAACCGTCAGCGAAACCGAACACGGCCGCCGACTTAGTCGCATCACCGTTGTCGTGATCGCCACGCCCAAGGTGCTGGTGCAGATCAAGCTGCAGCTCGAGCGCCTTGTGCCCGTGCACCGGGTGCATGATCTGACGGCGGAAGGCGCATCGCTTGAGCGCGAGCTAGCATTGATCAAGGTGGCCGGTGCTGGCGATCATCGCGCCGAAACCCTGCGTCTTGCCGACGCGTTCCGCGCGCAGATCGTCGATGCGTCGGTCGAAAGCTTTGTGTTTGAAGTGACGGGCAAGCCTGCCAAGATCGACAGCTTCATCGCACTCATGCAGCCGCTGGGGCTGGTTGAAGTGGTGCGCACGGGGCTTGCCGCCATTTCACGTGGTCCAGAGAGCATGTAAGCTGAGAGGGGGCATTCGCCCCTTCTCGAAACCCCAGAGGCATCATGACTGCGCTTTCCGTCAATCTCAACGCCGTGGCACAGTTGCGCAATCGACGGAACTTGCCATGGCCGAGCGTGGTCGGGCTGGCGCGCGTGGTGCTCGATGAGGGTGCCCGTGGCATCACCATTCATCCGCGGCCGGACGAGCGGCATATCCGGCGCACTGACGTGTTCGATCTTGCGGCGCTGTTGCGCGATGAATATCCGGCCGCCGAACTCAACATCGAAGGCTATCCCAGCGAGGACTTTTTTGCGCTGATCGACGCGGTCAATCCGCAGCAGGTGACCCTGGTGCCAGATGATCCGGCCCAGGCAACCTCCGATCACGGCTGGGATTTCGCCGCCGAAGCCGAATTACTGGCGACGGTGGTTCAGAGAATCAAAGCGCCAGACCGCCGGATTTCCCTGTTCTGCGACCCGGATGCTGGCGCTGCCGGCGTGGCCGCTGCGAAGGCCACGGGCGCCGATCGCATAGAGCTTTATACTGGCCCCTATGGCGACTGCCATGACGATCCGGATCGCGCCGCCCGTGAGCTAACTGCTTTGGCTGCTACATCGCGGGCCGCTCATGCGGCTGGCATGGGGGTCAATGCCGGGCACGATCTGACGCTGGCGAACCTGCCGGCGTTCCAGTCCGCCGTGCCGCATGTTGATGAAGTATCCATCGGTCATGGTATCACCGCCGATGCGCTGCTGATTGGCTTTGCCGACGCCGTCCGGCAATATCGAGCCGTGCTGGGTTCCTGAAGCGCCAATCAAAAAAGGCGCCGAACTGGTCGGCGCCTCAAGCAGTTCAGAGTGCGGCTGAATTATTCAGTGAAGTCGAAGGCCGCCAGTTCGCAGACATTGTTGTCGGCGGATACCAGCTCGTCGCCGTCATCGAAGACTGCAAGGAAATCGTATTTGCAGTAGCCGGTGCCGTCATCGATGTTGATCATGACGCTGCTGCCGGAGGGCAGGACGTCGCTGCCCAGGATGTCTTCCTGCCAGTCGGACGTGCCGGTGTTGGACGCGTAAAACTCGACAATGGTGTACGACGTCTGGTTGTTGATCTGCACCTTGCGGTCAAGCGCCATTGCAGCGCTGTTGGTCAATGCAAATAAAGTGGCGGCGAGCGAAAGGGCGGCGGCGGACTGGATGCGCATGCATTCCTCTTGTTTTGGGGAGTATCCCGGCATCGTTATTGCAACAACGCCAAGTTGAAAGGCAAGCGACGTCTTGCGCGTGGCCTGTTACCCGCTGGGGAATCGCTAAACGTCCTTAATCACCCCATTGGTCGGAGTTCCTGAACGGTGTGTTCCTGGTGGGTTGTGGAAACGCTGCCGGGGCCATCCAACCGCTTCAGGTTTAGCAAAAACCCATGAGCCACCAATACTTACATCAGTGTGCCATAGGTGAGCAGGTGTCCCTGTGCTACAATAACGTGCCTCCTTGCAACGATCCTGCTTAGGCACATATACAGCCTCAGTTACGATTTGTTACCTAGGAGGGCTCAAATGTCCAAACTCAAGATTGCCGTGATTATTTCCTCGACTCGTCCCACCCGGTTTGGCGAACTGCCTGCCAAGTGGATCCTGGACAAGGCCAATGAACGCCCGGAAATCCAGGCTGAGATCGTCGATCTGCGCGACTACAACCTGCCATTCTTTGACGAAGTGGCCTCCAACGCCTGGGCTCCTAGCCAGAACGCTGAAGCCGTTCGCTGGCAGAACAAGATCAGTGAATTCGACGGCTATATCTTTGTCGTTGCCGAGTATAACCGCGCTATCACCGGCGTGCTCAAGAACGCCCTCGACCAGGCCTATATCAACTGGAACAACAAGGTGTTCGGCGCAGTCGGCTACGGCAGCGTCGGCGGTGCTCGCGCCATCGAGAACCTGCGCACCATTGGCATCGAGTTGCAGATGGCTGCGACCCGTTCGGCCGTACACATTGCCGGCGCTGATTTCATGGCCGTTCACCCCGGCTATGGTGGCACCAAGACGCTGACTGAGATCGAAGGCTCGATCGGTAATTCCGCCAAGGACATGCTCAATCAGCTGGTCTGGTGGGGCAACGCGACCAAGAACGCGCGCGAAGACGATCTCGCTGCCGCCGAGGCTGCTGAATAATTTTTACGAAGACCTCCAAAGCTTCGTTTACCGACAGGGGTCGCTCCGCAAGGGGCGGCCCCTGCTGCGTTGAACCATTGTGGCGGCAAGGTGTTGTATGCGACAGTTGGCGGGTGTATAGCGGCGCCCGCCCAAGACCCATGAAAGCATCAGGTTCATGACGCAGACGAACACAGCCGGCACGCACAGCGCCGGCGTCGATGCGAGCGAGCTCAAGCACTCCCATTCAAACAAAGATCTGCCTCTCCTGACCCTGGGGGCACTCGGCGTTGTTTATGGCGACATCGGCACGAGCCCGATCTATGCATTCCGGGAAGCCATGCACATCCGTCCTGGGGCGGCGACCTCCAGCGATGTTGAGATCCTGGGGTTGCTCTCACTCATCGTCTGGGCGCTTACGCTGACCGTCGCCGTCAAATATGTTTTCTTCGTCACCCGTGCGGACAACAATGGCGAGGGTGGTACGCTGTCGCTCGTCGCCTTGGCCCGCAAAGCCTTCACCACCGCGCCAGGTTGGGTAACTGGCCTCGGCGTCGCTGGGGCAGCGCTGTTCTTTGGCGACGCCATCATCACGCCGGCAGTCTCGGTGCTTTCGGCAGTCGAGGGACTCAAGGTCGTAGCGCCCAGCCTTACGCGCTTTGTCATTCCGATCACGCTTGTGCTAATCGTCGGGATTTTTGCGGTGCAGCGCTTTGGTACCGCCAAGGTTTCAGCGGTGTTCGGCCCCATCACGGCAATCTGGTTCCTGGTGCTGGGCGTGTCCGGTGTGGCCCATATCCTGCAATACCCATCGGTCCTGCTGGCGCTCAACCCGTGGCTGGGCATCCATTTTCTGGTCACGCATGCCGGGCTCGCCTTTGTGGTTGCCGGTGCGGTTTTTCTGGCGGTGACAGGGGCCGAGGCACTCTATGTCGATCTGGGGCATTTTGGCCGCAAGCCCATCGTCATCGCCTGGTTTGCGCTGGTTTTCCCGTGTCTCCTGCTCAATTACTTCGGGCAGGGCGCCTTTGTTCTGCGCGTTGGCCTCGAGAATGTAGAGAGTCCGTTCTTCGAGATGCAACCGGAATGGGCCCTGCTGCCCTTTGTGGTGCTGGCCACCATGGCGACGATCATTGCCAGCCAAGCCGTGATTTCGGGCATGTTCAGCCTCGCGCAGCAGGCTATCGCGCTCAACTTGTTGCCGCGCATGGTGGTGCAGCACACCTCGGAAACCCAAAGCGGGCAGGTGTACATGCCCCAGATCAATGCCATGCTGATGATCGGCGTGCTGGTGCTGGTGCTGTCCTTCCAAACGTCGGCGGCGTTGTCGCACGCCTATGGCATCGCGGTATCCGGCGTCATGGTCGTGACGCTGATGCTGCTGGTCATCGTCATGTGGCGCAACTGGAAATGGCACCCTGCCGCAGTCATCGCCTTTGGCGTGGTTTTCGGCAT
Source organism: Devosia naphthalenivorans (assembly GCF_003056355.1). Lineage (GTDB taxonomy): Bacteria > Pseudomonadota > Alphaproteobacteria > Rhizobiales > Devosiaceae > Devosia > Devosia naphthalenivorans. The sequence continues at coordinate 888 of NZ_PYVW01000008.1, read as the reverse complement.
AATCGACGGATTCTTCTTTGCCGCCAACGCGTCCAAGCTGTTTCAGGGCGGCTGGGTGCCGGCCGTGGTCGCTGCGATCGTCGCAATCCTTATGGCCAGTTGGATGGGCGGCCGCAAACGCCTTGCCGACAAAACCAAGCGCGACGAAGTGCCCTTGCAGTTCCTGGTCGACAATTTATCCAAGAAAAAACCGACGCTGGTGCCGGGTACAGCGGTGTTTCTGACCAGCGACATCGAAGGCGCGCCCACGGCACTCCTGCATAGTCTCAAACACTACAAGGTGCTGCACGAACAGAACGTCATCCTGACGGTTCGCACCTCCGTTTCGCCGCGCGTACCTGACGACGAGAAGGTTACGATCGACGCCTATAACGAGCTGTTCAGCCGCGTGGTCGTTACCTTTGGCTATATGGAAACGCCCAATATTCCCAAGGCGTTGGCGCTAGGCCGCAAGCTGGGGTGGAAGTTCGACATCATGTCGACTTCTTTCTTCCTGTCCCGCAGGTCGCTTAAAACTGGTGCGAAGCCGGCCAATGTCCTCCGCTATTGGCAGGATCGCCTGTTCGCACGCCTGGCCCGCAACGCCAGCGATGCGACGGAATATTTCCACATCCCGACCGGACGCGTGGTGGAGATTGGGACGCAGGTGATTTTGTAGGGCTTCCGGCGCTCCAAACACCCCTTCCAACCAAACCCACGGCGTCATTCCCGCAAAAGCGGGAAGGTGGACTCACGTTTGAAGTGCAACACGGTTAGAGAAGCTGGAGAAGACCTCATTTGGGGTTTGGAAGTCGAGACATTTTCGCGGGGTGTTGTTGTAGAGGGCGACAATGGTTTGCAGGTGCTCGTCGGTGATGGTTGCCAGGTCGGATTTTCGCGGCAGCCTGC
>NZ_PYVW01000007.1 GCF_003056355.1 Devosia naphthalenivorans | reverse complement strand
GCAGGCTGCCGCGAAAATCCGACCTGGCAACCATCACCGACGAGCACCTGCAAACCATTGTCGCCCTCTACAACAACACCCCGCGAAAATGTCTCGACTTCCAAACCCCAAATGAGGTCTTCTCCAGCTTCTCTAACCGTGTTGCACTTCAAACGTGAGTCCACCTTCCCGCGTTCGCGGGAATGACGTGGTGGGTGACGGGCAATCACGGCTCGCTGATTCGGGTTTCGGAGCGCCACCCGGCCTCCACTCGCTCGGCCTCGTGTTTCGACGAGCCCACCATGTGGCATTTAGCGTCTCTTAGCTAGCCCGCCTGTCGCCATGCCTCCGTGCGCAGCAGGTTTTCGAGATCTGCTGCGGACATGGGCTTGGCGAAGGCGTAGCCTTGCAGGATGTCGCAGCCCAGTTCGGCCAGGATACGGGCGTGTTCCATGGTCTCGACGCCCTCGGCGACCACTTCGATGCCCATGGATTTGCCGATGTCGATGATCGAGACGAGCAGCTGACGCTGTGCCCGGTCGACCAGGATCGGATCGACGAGCTGGCGGTCGATCTTGAGGCGCTTGGGCCGCAGTTTCTGCAGCGATACGATAGAAGCATATCCGGTGCCGAAGTCGTCGATTTCGACATCGATGCCCAGATCCTTGATCTGGTCGATGTTCCAGCCGACGATGGCGTCGCTCTCATCGAGGTAGATGGACTCCACCAGTTCGAACGAGATGCGGCCTGGCGCGATGTCGAGCTGGCGCAGCCCGGTGATCAGGTCTTCGTCATGCAGGCGCCTTAGCGACACATTGACCGATGCGCGGGGCACGCGAAAGCCGGCAGCCTCCCAGCGGTCGAGATCGGACAGCGCCTGTTCGAGGATCAGCCGGTCGATCGTGGAAACCACGTTGAGGTCCTCGGCCACCGGCAGGAAGCTATCTGGCGGGCGAATGCCCAGTGTCGGATGATCCCAGCGCGCCAGCGCTTCCACCCCCACCAAGTCATGGGTGCGCGCATCGAACTGCGGCTGGTAGAAGGCGATGAACTCGTTGCGTTCCAGCCCGCCCAGGATTTCGTCGGCCACCCGCTTGGTATTGACGACCTCGGCCTGCAGGGCTTCGGAGAAAAACTCGAACCGGTTGCGCCCCCGGCCCTTGGCGCGATAGAGCGCGATATCGGCATTGATCAGCAGGCGCTTGCAGTCGATGACGTCGCCGCGCTCGACGGCAATGCCGATGCTGACGCCAAAGCGGCACTCGTGCCCCTGATAGGTAACCGGCTGGCGCATCTGCGAGACGATCTGTTCCGCCAGCGTGCCCAGATAGATATCGCCATCCCTCGCACTGGTCAGGACGACGAATTCGTCCCCCCCGACGCGGGCCACGAAATCGGTGAGCCCGCAATTGGACAACAGCACCGAGCTGGCATGAACCAGCATGGCATCGCCCGCGGCATGGCCCATCGTGTCGTTGATCTGCTTGAAGCGGTCGAGATCGATGTGCAGCATGGCGATGCTGCCGCTGCCATCGAAGCCTCCGACTTCCAGGGTCTTGAGGCGCTCGTCCAGGTAACGCCGGTTGGGCAACCCGGTGAGGCTATCGTGCAGGGCATTGTACTCGATCCGCACGCGAGCTGCATCGAGCTCGCGGTTGTGGGCATCGGTCAGTTGCTTGGCCAGCCGCAAATCCTCGTTGAGCATTACGTCGGCGGTGACATCCCAGTTGACGCCAAGGATTTTGGGATTGCTGTCCGGGTCACGGTACACGGCCCCCAGGGAACGTATGTGGCGCACCAGCCCGTCGGGCCGCAACGTGCGGAATTCGGAGCGATAAGTGCCGCTGCTGATGCCTTCGTTGAAGTCGGCCTCTGCCTGGGCAAGATCGTCTGGATGCAGGCCTTTCCGCCAGTGTGAATAGTCCCTCTTGCCATTGTCGGCAGGATAGCCGTTCAGTTCGTTCATGCGATCGTCCCAGATCAGGTCCTGGGTTACGATATCCATCTCCCAGACGCCCACCTGTGAAGTATCGAGCGCCAACCCCAGCCGTCGGGAAAGGCGCTCAAGGGCCTCCTCGCGCGCCTTGAGCTCGCGGAAATGCAGCTGGCGTTCGCCCATCAGACGGCCGGTGATGATGATCGGCAGCAGGATCAGCGCACCGGCAATCACGAGTCCCAGACGCAACAACCAGGCGTCCTGATGCGCCGTTGCCCAGCCCCCTTTCGGGATAGCCGCAATCTCCCACGAGCCGGCGGGCAGCATGACCCCGGCCGTGACGGGGTTTTGGCCGGACAAATCGGGGCCGAAGAACCGCGTTCCCGACCATCCGGTGGCGTCGCGTCCGGTGATTGACACCTCGATGTCCAGCGATCGGTTCAGAAGGCCACTGTCGGCATAGAGCCGATCGGCATCCACCACGGCGGAAATCACGCCCCAGAACTGTCGGCCGGAGGTCCCGTCGATATAAACCGGGAACCGGCCGACGAAGCCTTGGCCGCCTTGTACCAGATCGACAGGTCCCGCCAGCACCAGCTTGCCGGAATCCCTGGCACGCAGGACACTGTCACGCTGCGCTGCGTTGTGACGATAATCAAGGCCGATGGCCTTCTCGTTACCCTCCAGGGGGTAGGTCATGGAAATAACGAGATTGGGCGCGGCGGCGACCGAGCGCAACTGGCTCTTCTCGGCAAAAAGGCTTTTCACCAGGGATGAAAAACGTGCCGGATTCATGTTGGGCTCGGTGGAGATAGTGGAGACCAGTCCGCGCACCAGCTGGATATTGCCGTTGATATTGCCTTCCAGCTTGGCGCGGATCAGCGAGGCCTGCCCCAGCACTTCGGCGCGCATCCGCTCTTCTGCAAGATAGGTGCTTTGCCGGTCGATGAAGATGCCGCCTGCCACCAGAACCGCCAGCGCAACAAAAGCCGGCAGCAAAATTGGCTTCAGCCACGCCAAGCGGTTTTCCGGCAATTTGGTCGGTTCCGAGCTCACGGGTCCATCATTCTGGGCTGTTTGAGGCCACCACGATCTTTTCTAACCCCTGGCCGGTTTATGTTTGGCTTAAACTCGTTCGTCTCCTTGGTGGCGTGGTTAGCAATTGGTAGCGGAGTTCAGGCAATTGCAAGGCAGGTGTCAGACCTGCTCCAGTTCGATCAGTGTGCCATCGAAATCCTTGGGGTGGATAAACAGCACTGGTTTGCCATGCGCGCCGATTTTTGAGGCGCCATCGCCCAGGACACGAGCTCCGCCCGCTGCAAGCGTTTGGGCCGCCGCGGCAATGTCGGGAACCTCGAAGCAGACATGGTGCATGCCGCCCCCGGGGTTCTTCGCGAGAAACGCTGCGATGGGCGACTGCTCGCCCAGCGGCTCCAGCAGTTCGACCTTGGTGTTGCCGGTGTCGATGAAGACGACGGTGACGCCATGCTCGGGCAGGGCTTGCGGCTGGCCAACATGGGCGCCAAGCAGGTCGCGGTATTTTGCGGCTGCCGCGGTGAGGTCCGGCACGGCAATGGCGATGTGGTTGAGCCTGCCGATCATCGGTTGGAGAGCCTTCCCTCGATCTGGCTCAACACCGAAAAGGCGGCACTGAGCACATTGGTGCCGGGGCCGAAGATGGCAGCAACGCCGGCATCGTAGAGGAACTGATAATCCGGCTCGGGGATGACGCCGCCCACGATGACGGTGACGTCGCCAAGTTCGCGCGCCCTGAGTGCCTCGATCAACTCGGGCACCAGCGTCTTGTGGCCGGCGGCAAGCGAGGAAACGCCGACGGCGTCGACGTGAAGCTCGGCAGCGTGATTGGCCACTTCCGGCGCGGTTTCGAACAGATCGCCCATGTGGACGACAAAGCCCAGATCCGCGAAGGCCGAGGCGATGATCTTGGCGCCGCGGTCGTGGCCATCCTGCCCCATCTTGGCGATGAAGATGGAGGGGGCGCGGCCGCGAGCAGCCTTGAAGGCGTCGATGCGGCCGCTGATGGCGGCGAACTCGGGATCGTCGCCATAGCCGCCGGCATAGACGCCCGAGATGACGCGGGTGACGGCCGAATGGCGGCCGAACACGTCTTCCATGGCAGCGGAGATTTCGCCCAGCGTGGCGCGGGCGCGGGCGGCTTCGATGGCCGCTTCGAGCAGATTGCCTTCGTCCATGGCAGCATATTCGCGCAGGGCGGCCAGCATGGATTGCGTTTTGGCTTCGTCACGGGTGGCGCGGATTCGCTCAAGCTGGGCGATCTGTTCGGAGCGCACCTTGGCGTTGTCGATGGTTCGCACCTCGATCTTGTCTTCGGTGTCCAGCCGATAGCGATTGACGCCGACGATGACGTCCTCGCCGCGATCGACGCGGGCCTGCCTGAGGGCGGCGGCCTTCTCGATCTCCAGCTTAGGCTGGCCCGACTGCACGGCGCGGGTCATGCCGCCGATTGCCTCGGCTTCGCCGATGAGGATTTTGGCGCCCTTGACCAGTTCGGCGGTCAGGGCCTCGACATAATAAGAGCCGCCGAGCGGGTCGACCACGTCGGTGATCCGGGATTCGTGTTGCAGGATCAACTGGGTGTTGCGGGCGATGCGGCTGGAGAATTCGGTGGGCAGTGCGATGGCTTCATCGAACGAATTGGTGTGGAGCGATTGCGTGCCGCCCAGGGTTGCCGCCAAGGCCTCGATGGTGGTGCGCACGATATTGTTGTGCGGGTCCTGCTCGGTCAGCGACACGCCCGAGGTCTGGCAATGCGTACGCAACATCTTGGAGCGCGGGTCTTTGGCGCCCAAGCCCGTCATGATCTCGCTCCAGAGCTGGCGGGCGGCGCGGAGCTTGGAGACTTCGAGGAAGAAGTTCATGCCGATGCCGAAAAAGAAGCTCAGGCGGCCGGCGAAGGCGTCGATGTCGAGCCCACGTGCCTGGGCGGCGCGGACATATTCCATGCCGTCGGCAAGGGTATACGCCAGCTCCTGCACCGCCGTCGCACCGGCCTCGTGCATGTGGTAGCCCGAAATGGAGATCGAGTTGAACTTGGGCATGTGCCGGGCGGTGTGGGCGATGATGTCACCCACGATGCGCATGGAGGGTTCGGGCGGGTAGATATAGGTGTTGCGGACCATGAACTCCTTGAGGATGTCGTTCTGGATGGTCCCTTCGAGCTTGGCTTGCGGCACGCCCTGCTCCTCGGCGGCGACGATGAACATGGCCAGCACGGGGATGGCAGCGCCGTTCATGGTCATCGATACGCTCATCTGGTCGAGCGGAATGCCGTCGAACAGCGTCTTCATGTCTTCGACGCTATCGATCGCAACACCGGCCTTGCCGACGTCGCCGACGACGCGGGGATGATCGCTGTCATAGCCGCGGTGGGTGGCCAGGTCGAAGGCGACGGAGAGACCTTTTTGACCCTTTTCCAGCGCCTGGCGATAGAAGGCGTTGGACTCCCGCGCGGTGGAGAAGCCGGCATATTGCCGGATGGTCCAGGGCCGGTTGGCGTACATTGTCGCGCGAATGCCGCGGGTGAAGGGTTCGACGCCGGGGATTTCGCCGTCTTCGCCGAGATAGACGGGCTGCACGGGTATGCCGCCATAGTCCCGGTTGAGGGAGTCGAGGGGCGTAGCGCGGAGTTCTTTTTGGGCAAGGGCGGCCCAATGGGCGAAGTTCGGATTGTTGTCCATCACACCGCCTCAAATTCGAGGATCACCGCATCGACCGCCAGCACCGCGCCGGGTGCGGCATGCACCTTGCTGACGCGGGCGCGTTTTTCGGCCTTGAGCACGTTCTCCATCTTCATCGCCTCGACGATCGCGAGGGTCTGCCCATCCTCGACGATATCCCCCACGGCCACATCGATGCGCACCACCTGGCCCGGCATGGGGCAGAGCAGGAACCGCGACATGTCGGGCGGTACTTTGACTGGCATCAGCGGCAGCAGTGCGGCGACCTGGGGGCGCAGCACCAGGACGGTCAGGTCGGCACCGCAATAGCGCATGCGGAAGCCCGAGGTGGTGCGATTGACCTTGATGACGCTTGACGCACCGCCGGCCCATTCGATGCGGGCGATGGTCTGCCCCGGCGTCCAGTCGAAGCTTTCGACGGCGGCGGCTTGATCGAATAGGTTGAGCTCCCATGTCCCCTCGGGATCGAGCCGGTGGAGCTTGAGCGGCACCTGCTCACCTTCGATCACGACGGTCCATTCGCCATAAATCTCGGTGCCGTGGCCCAGTTGCGTGCGGGTGGCGCGGCCTTTGCGTTCCTCCAACAGCAATTGCATCATGGCGGCCGCAGCGGCGACCTCGAACACGCGGCCACGCGGCAGGGCGGGGCCGTGAAAGCCTTCGGGGAATTCTTCGGCGATATAGCCGGTGGTCAGGCGCCCGTCGCGGAAGCGGTCCTGGTCCATGACGGTCGAGAGGAACGGCAGATTGTTGCCGACGCCTTCCACTTCGAAACTTCCCAGCGCCACGGCCATGGCGTCGATGGCTTCGAGCCGCGTAGGTGCCCAGGTGCAGAGCTTGGCGATCATCGGATCGTAGAAGGTCGAGATTTCGCCGCCTTCGAAGACGCCGGTGTCGTTGCGGACGGCGAAATCGGCGGCGCTTTCCTCATTGGGCGGGCGGTAGCGGGTGAGCCGGCCGGTGGAGGGCAGGAAATTGCGGTAGGGGTCCTCGGCATAGAGCCGGGATTCGATGGCCCAGCCATTGAGTTGTACCTCGTCCTGGCTCAGGGGCAGCTTTTCGCCATTGGCGACACGCAGCATCAATTCCACCAAGTCCAGGCCCGTGATGAGCTCCGTCACCGGATGTTCCACCTGCAGGCGCGTGTTCATTTCGAGGAAGTAAAAGTTGCGATTTTCGTCGACGATGAATTCGACCGTACCGGCGCTGGTATAGCCAACTGCCTTGGCGAGAGCGACGGATTGCTCACCCATGGCCTTGCGCGTGGCTTCGTCGAGGAACGGTGAGGGCGCTTCCTCGATCACCTTCTGGTTGCGCCGCTGGATCGAGCATTCGCGCTCGTTGAGATAGAGGACGTTGCCGTGTTGATCGCCGATCAGCTGAATCTCGATATGGCGCGGCTCAGTGACGAATTTCTCGATGAAGATGCGATCATCGCCAAAGGACGAGGCGGCTTCGGATTTTGAGCGCTCGAAACCTTCGCGCGCTTCCTCATCGTTGTGGGCAATGCGCATGCCCTTGCCGCCACCGCCGGCCGAGGCCTTGATCATCACTGGATAGCCGATCTGGCCTGCAATGGTGACGGCTTCGGCTGCGTCCGCGATCAGGCCCATATGGCCGGGAACGGTCGAGACGCCCGCCTCCGCCGCCAGCTTCTTGGAGGTGATCTTGTCGCCCATCGCCTCGATAGCTTTGACCGGCGGGCCGACGAAGATGATCCCTGCGGCTGCCAGTGCCTCCGCGAATCTGGGGTTTTCCGACAGGAAGCCATAGCCGGGATGCACCGCTTGGGCGCCGGTCTCTTTACAAGCCGCGATGATCTTGTCGATCTGCAGGTACGAGTCCTTCGCCGGCGAAGGGCCGATATGAACCGCTTCATCCGCCATGCGGACATGGAGGGCTTCCCGGTCGGCATCGGAATACACAGCCACGGTGGCGATGCCCATCCGCTTGGCCGTCTTGATGACCCGGCAGGCAATTTCACCGCGGTTGGCGATGAGGAGTTTGGTGAACATCAGGTGCTCCTCACAGCGGAATGTTGTCGTGTTTCTTCTTGGGGCCGCTCGACTGCTTGTGCTTCAGCGTCGAGAAGGCCCGGATCACGCGCCGCCGTGTGCCGTGGGGCATGATGACGTCGTCGATGAAGCCGCGTTCGGCGGCGACGAAGGGGTTGGCAAAGCGGGCTTCGTAGTCGGCGGTGCGCTGGGCGATCTTGTCTTTATCGCCGAGTTCGGAGCGATAGAGGATTTCGGTGGCGCCCTTTGCGCCCATCACGGCGATCTCGGCGGAGGGCCAGGCATAGTTGACGTCGGCCTTGATATGCTTGGACGCCATCACGTCATAGGCGCCGCCATAGGCCTTGCGGGTGATGACGGTGACCAGCGGCACAGTGGCTTGGGCATAGGCGAACAGCAGCTTGGCGCCATGCTTGATGATGCCGCCATATTCCTGGGCCACGCCGGGCAGGAAACCGGGCACATCGACAAAGGTCAGGATGGGGATTTCAAAACTGTCGCAAAAGCGGATGAAGCGGGCAGCTTTCTTGGAGGCGTTGATGTCGAGGCACCCCGCGAGCACCAAAGGCTGGTTGGCGACAACGCCAACGGTTTCGCCATCGAGCCGGACGAAGCCGCAGAGGATATTGCCGGCATGATCCTTTTGCAGTTCCAGAAACTCGCCCTCGTCGGCGATTTTATCGATCACCTCGCGCATATCATAAGGCTTGTTGGCACTGTCGGGGATAATTGTATCAAGGCTCATGTCCGCCCGATCGATCGGATCGATGCTGGGCAGGCCCGGCGGCTTCTGCCCGGCGGCGAGCGGCAGATAGCTGAACAGGCGCCGCACTTCGAGCAGGGTCTCGATGTCGTTTTCGAATGCCGCATCGGCAACCGAGGAAATCCTGGTGTGGGTCGAGGCGCCGCCTAGCTCTTCCTGGGTCACGCTTTCATTGGTGACGGTCTTGACCACTTCGGGGCCCGTCACGAACATGTAGCTGGTGTCTTTCACCATGTAGATGAAGTCGGTCATCGCGGGGGAATAGACCGCGCCACCGGCGCAGGGGCCCATGATAACCGAAATCTGCGGCACGGCGCCCGAGGCCTGCACATTGCGCCAGAACACATCGGCATAGCCGCCAAGGGAGGCCACGCCCTCCTGGATGCGGGCGCCGCCTGAATCATTGAGCCCGATCACCGGCGCGCCATTCTGCATCGCGAGGTCCATGATCTTGCAGATTTTCTTGGCGTGGGTTTCGCTGAGCGAGCCGCCGAAGACGGTGAAATCCTGGCTGAACACGTAGGTGAGCCGCCCGTCGATGGTGCCCCAGCCGGTAACCACGCCATCGCCGGGGATGATCGTTTCCGCCATGCCGAAATCCGTCGCCCGATGGGTGACGAACATGTCGTATTCTTCGAACGAGCCTGGATCGAGCAGCACGTCGAGCCGCTCGCGGGCGGTCAGCTTGCCCTTGCCGTGCTGGGTGTCGATGCGTTTCTGGCCACCGCCGAGCCGCGCCTGGGCGCGCTTGTCTTCGAGTTCGGCGATGATTTTCTGCATAAGCCAGGCCTCCGCTGCCTCTTGTTTTCGGTCGGACAGTCAGACGCGAACTTGGCGGGCGCCGCGCAAAAATGCAAACGCGTTTATCGGATCACGCAGGGGTAAAGTCAGCCGTGGTCGTGCCGATCTGGCTCAGACCTGCGGCGAAGCGGCGGGCGTTGCGCACATAGCCGTCAGCGGACGCGGTGAGCCGCCTGATCGTTTCGGCGTCGAGTTCGCGGATCACCTTGCCCGGGGCGCCGACCACCAGCGAGCCGTCGGGGATCTCCTTGCCCTCGGTGACGAGAGCGCCGGCACCGATCAGGCAATTGCGCCCGATCCTGGCGCCATTGAGCACGGTAGCGCCCATGCCGATCAGGGTATTGTCGCCAATGGTGCAGCCATGCAGCATGGCCTTGTGGCCGATGGTGCAGCCCGCGCCGATGGTGAGCGGATAGCCCATGTCCGTGTGCAGCACGACATTTTCCTGCACATTGCTGCGCTCCCCGATGATGATCGGTTCATTATCACCCCGCGCCACCACGCCGAACCAGATGCCGGCATCGGCGCGAACGATCACCTTGCCCACCAGTACGGCAGTGGGGGCAATCCAGGCGGTGTCGGGATCGATCTCGGGCGCAATGCCGTCCAGTGTGTAAAGGGGCATGGTATATCCTCAAACAACGATGCCATAGGCTTCGCGCATTTGAGCGATTTCGCCAAGTGTTTGATGGAAGAGGCTCCAGTCATCGCTTTCGGCGACGGGCGCCCAGATGGCTTCGACTTCCTCGATCAGCATGGTGCGCGGGGTCGCTCGGGCGAAGTAGGGATGTCCCAGATTGAGGTCGGGGGCAGCGGCATATCGCTCGAACCCGTCCGCAACAGGCCGGAAGGCTTCGCTGGCATAATGGGCGGCTGACGGGCCGCGCGCCGCCCGGTCAGCGCTGAGGGCGCCGCCGCGCCAATCGAAGAAGAACTGCTCATAGGGCGCATGGCTCTTGGACAGGAATCCGAACAGGTCTATGACGAAGGCGCCGTCGCGTTCGGTGTCCTGTGGCACCAGCCCCAGGCGGCGCAGCAATTGGCGGGGTAGTGCGGTGCGAAATTCCGGCCAGATCGTGTTGAGCGCCGGTTCGAGCTTTTCGATGCTGGAGAGCGGCAGGAGGCACTCCGCCAGGCGGGTGATGTTCCACGCCAGCGTGTCCGGCTGGCGGCCGAAGCTATACAGCCCGCTCTCGTCGAAATAGGCGGCGGTAAAGGCCGGATCGTAGGTGGGCAGGAACCGCCACGGTCCGTAGTCGAAGCTCTCGCCGGTGATGTTGATGTTGTCGGTGTTGAGCACGCCGTGGACAAATCCGGCGGCTGTCCATTGGGCGCCGAGCCGCGCCACGTTACGGGCGACAGCTTCAAGGAACGCGACGGGTTTATCTGCTGCGTCTGCGAGTTCGGGGTAGTAGGTGGCAATGGCATAGTCGAGCAATCGCGCAAGGTTCTCGGTGTCCTCAAGATAAGCCAGCCGCTGGAAGGTGCCGATGCGGATATGACCGTGGCTGAGACGGACCAGAACCGAAGAGCGGGTGGGGGAGGGCTCGTCGCCGCGATAAAGCTGCTCGCCCGTTTCAACCAGTGAAAAGCTCTTGGAGGTGTAAACACCCAGGGCTTCCAGCATTTCGGTGGCCAGCACTTCGCGTACGCCGCCCTTGAGCGTCAGGCGCCCGTCGCCGCCGCGTGACCACGGCGTCTTGCCGCTGCCCTTGGTGCCGAAATCGAGAAGCCGGCCATCCTCCAGATCATAGCCTTGCGCAAAGAGAAAACCCCGCCCATCACCCAGCTCCGGATTGTAGCTGCGGAACTGATGGCCATGATAGCGCAGCGCCAGCGGGCGGGGAAAAGATCCATCGAGCGGCTCGAAGCGGCCGAAATGGGCCAGCCATTGCTCGTCGCTGAGATCGTCCAGCCCGACACGACTGGCCCAGCGCTGGTCGCGGTGGCGCAAGATGGTTTTGGGGAAATCGGCCGGCTCGACGCGATCGAAGAAGGCGTCGCCCAGCAGCTCGTGATTGCGGGATGGTTTGAAGCGGGACATGGCTTGCTAACGCTAGCACATCGCGTCCAGTTCGCCAGTGCAACCCAGCCTATCGCAACCCTGCCTAGCGGGTTGAAGCAAATCGACCTATATCGAACAGGATGAAATCCCAGACCGACATATTGCGCCTCCAGCCGTTCCAGGCCGTGATCTTCGACATGGACGGAACGCTGCTGGACACCGAAAGCGTGTTCCGCACCATTGTTTTTGAAGTGTGCACCGAACTTGGCTTCGAGATGACCGATGCCGTGCACATGTCCATGGTCGGCGGCAGCCATGAGCGGACCAATCAATTGCTGGTGGAAGCCTATGGCGTGGCTTTCCCCTATACGCTGTTCGACGAACGCTGCCGCGTCATCATGCGGGAGCGCAGCCATGGCGGCGTGCCGGTGAAAGCCGGTGCACGCGAGCTGATTGGGGAACTGCGCGAGCGCGGTATCCCGACGGCCGTTGCCACATCGTCGCGCCAGCCTCATGCCCATACCCATCTGGGCGCTGCCGGATTGCTCGATTTGTTCGAGACGGTGGTGACCCGCGATGACGTGCTCCACCCCAAGCCGCACCCGGAGCCTTATCTGACTGCCGCCAAGCGGCTGGGCATCGATCCGCTGCATTGCCTTGCGGTGGAAGACAGCCATGCCGGGGTGAGCGCAGCCCACGCGGCCGGCATGCAGACCGTGATGGTGCCCGATCTGGTGCACCCAAGCGATGAAATCCGGGCGCTCGGCATTGCCGTGCTGGAGAGCCTCGACCACGTTCGGCTGGCCGCTTTCCCGAAGGACTGACGGCCCTAAAATCCTGTCCTGCATGCAAGCCCTGGCCTCACCGCCGGGGCTTTCTGTTTCCCTCCTGCAACAACGGCCGGGAAAAAGCTGGGGACATGTGGGTAATGCGTAAACTTTTACCGATCCGCGTAAGTGGGGGTTCACCAGCACTCAAGCCATTCTGTTTTCAGGGTTTTCATCTGCCCCAAGCTCGATTAACCGTAATTTAAGATGCTAATGGGTATGGTTAAGCAGTTGTAAATTTCGGCTTCCCCTACGGATGGGCCTTGGCTAGTGTGCCGGCCAACCTCTTCGGGGCAGTCCACCACGACAGTTTCCGCAGATTGAAGGCTCGCCGGATACGACCGGACGAGCTCAGGGGCAAGGACGGGGCATTGACGCAAAGCTGGCAATCTATTGTTGTGCGTGCGGTTTCTCACGCGATTGCCCTTGGCGCGGTAGCGCTGGTTTTGTTTATCACTCTCGTCCCCGTCCATGCGCAGACCCTGCACGTTGCAGCCGTTGCGCCCCTTCCCATGCCTGAAGACATCGCCAGTGTTCGCGCGCAGCCGGCCATTGGGCCGACCATCGTTCCCATTCAGCCCGGCCATCAGCCGCTGACCCCGGCCTTGCTCAGCAACTACCTTGAGCGCCAGAAGGAACTTCGCGCCGTCAACGTTCTGGCCTATGGCGAGCCGCAGGAGCTCAACAGCGAAGTGCTGATGGGCTACATTGCCCGCGGCTCGCTGGGCAGCAACAGCGCCGTTTCGGCCATTGCCAGTTTCACCAGCCCTGCCGAAACGCCGCAGCCAGCTCTCAACCCATCCTCTCTCGCTGCCTATATCGAGACCGGATATGAGCCCATCGAGAAGCGCATCGAGCGCGCCAATGCCGAGCGCGATTGCCTGACGCAGGCGATCTATCACGAAGCCCGTGGCGAGAGTGCCGCCGGTCAGCTGGCCGTCGCCAATGTGATCGTCAATCGCGCCCGCTCCGGCAAGTTCCCGTCGACCCTTTGCGGCGTGATCTACCAGAATGCCGAAAAAGGCCGCTATCGCTGCCAGTTCACCTTTGCCTGCGACGGCCGCAGCGATGCTCCCAAGGAGCGCCGCGCCTGGAGCCGGTCTGCTGCGCTGGCTGAGGGCGTATATGCCGAATTCGCGCTGGGCGAGAATGTCGGCGCCGTACCGGGCTCGACGCTGTATTACCACACCACTGCGGTGCGCCCCTCGTGGTCCAGCACCTACAACGCCGTCGCCCAGATCGGCTCGCATATTTTCTACTCGCCCAACTAAGGCGGTCCCCCTCGATATCCTGACGTGCCGAAGCGCCGCCCGGGCGTGATGCCCTGCGGTTGATGGATCGGTGTTTGTCGCAGAAGACTGCGACATGGGGCGAGGTTCGTCCCGGTGCCGGTCGTCCGGCAAAATTGGTAGAGGTGGAACCCACCTCGCCCCATGTTTCCGGGGGCTCTATGGAGTAAGGACCGTCTGCGGCTAGTCGCCCGTGCCGAAAGTCACACCGGGGGCTTTAATCGGTGCCAGATCATCCTTGTGCCACAGGAGATGGAGCGACCCCCACCTCACCCGGCATTCCCGCACCGACCGTTCGTCGCGACCGCGCAGCATGTGCGGGAATGAGGGGATGATGACATGACGCCCTGGGTGGGGGGAGAAGGGGGATAAGCGGGAGAGGTTTTGCTTCAATGCTTTCACACCCACCATTGCTCCCCTCGGGCCTGACCCGAGGGTCTCTGGTCGCTTGTGCCGTGGGGAGAGTGGCCCTCGGGTCGAGCCCGAGGGAAGCATGGTGGGTGGGTGAGATGGTGCCATGCACGGTTGTGGTAGGCGAGATGATGCCGCGCACGGGTTGTGGATGGGCGGCTACGGGCATCGTGCCACATACTCGATCGTCATCCTCGGGCCTGACCCGAGGGGGCTGCACTTGGATGTGGGTTGGGCAAGTATAGAGCCCTCGGGTCGAGCCCGAGGGTGACGCGCGGTGGGGGCGGGGTGATGCGCGGTGGGTTCGGGAGCCCCTATGCCCACCTACTCCGCCGCTTCGGCAAGCTTCGGCCCGGGCTTGGCGTTTGCGCCGTCGCCGAATTTCTCGAAATTGGCGCGGAACAGGCCGGCGAGGTGGATGGCCTGGCGGTCATAGGCTTGCGGGTCGGTCCAGGTTTGGCGGGGCGTGAGGAGAAGGGGTTCGACGCCCGGGACGGTGAGCGGTACGGCGAAGCCGAAGAGGTCGTCGGTGCGCATGTCGGCTTGGTCGAGTTCGCTGTTGAGCGCGGCGCTGAGCAGGCGCCTTGTGGACGCGATGTCGATGCGTTGGCCGGTGCCGTAGCCGCCGCCGGTCCAGCCGGTATTGAGCAGCCAGGTCGAGGCACCGCTTTGGCGGAGCTTTTCGGCCAGCATGTCGCCATAGACCGTGGGGTGGAGCGGCATGAAAGGTGCGCCGAAGCAGGCTGAGAAGGTGGCTTGTGGCTCGGTGATGCCGCGCTCGGTGCCAGCGACCTTGGCCGTATAGCCCGAGAGGAAATGGTAGACCGCCTGTTCCGGCGTGAGCCGGGCAATGGGCGGCAGCACGCCGAAGGCGTCGGCGGTGAGGAATACCACGGTTTTCGGCGTGCCACCGACGCCGCCCTTGGCAATCGCCGGCAGCACATCGATCGGGTAGGCCGCACGGGTGTTTTCGGTCAACGAGATGTCATCGAACAAAGGCCGCTTGACGTCATCGAGAACGACGTTTTCCAGAACCGTGCCGAAACGCTGCGTCGCAGAATGGATTTCGGGTTCCGCCTTGGCGCTGAGCTTGACCGTCTTGGCGTAGCAGCCGCCTTCGAGGTTGAACACGCCGTTCTCGCTCCAGCCGTGCTCGTCATCCCCGATCAGGGGGCGGGCCGGATCGTTGGAAAGAGTGGTCTTGCCGGTGCCCGAAAGGCCGAAGAACAGCGCGGCCTCGCCGTCACGGCCCAGATTGGCCGAGCAGTGCATGGGCAAAACGCCCTGGCGCGGCGCGTGGAAATTGAACAGCGAGAACACCGATTTCTTGATTTCACCGGCATAGAGCGTGCCCGCGATGACGACGATATTGCGGCTCATGTCGAGCGCAATCACGGTGTCGGTGCGGCTGCCATGCCGGGCCGGATCGGCCTTGAAGTGCGGTGCATGGATGATGGTCACGGCCGTTGCATCATTTCCCGTCGGGATGGTCTCGCCCGGCCTGATCAGCAGATTGCGGATGAAGAGGGCATGCCAGGCGCTGGGCGTCAGCACGCTCACGGCGTATTGATGGTCAGGGTCGGCCCCGGCCAGCAGGTCCTGGCGGAACACTGGGCGGTCCGCGAGAGCGCCGATGGCGTCGGCCAGCAGCAGCTCGAACTGCGCGGGATCCATCGCGGCCGTATTGTCCCACCAGACGCTGTCCTGGGTGAGCGCGTCGCGCACGATGAACTTGTCCTTGGGCGAGCGGCCGGTGAATGCGCCGGTGCGCACCGAAACGGCGCCATCGGCCGTGAGTTCGGCTTCCTTCGCCTCAAGCGTACGGGCAACCAGCACGGGGGCGATATCGTTGAGCGATACGGAACCGGCCCGGGCGCTGGCCTTTGCCCTGAGGGCCTCGTGATCGAAACGGTTCATGGCGAAACTCCGTGCCTTGCGGCGGCCGCAACACTTGGCCGCCATGGGGCGCAAGTTACGGGGTGCAGACGCAAAGCGGCCATCCCGAAATGGGTCTTAAGACGGAAGTTGAATAACTGAACCGTGCGGCGTTAGTGTTGAGCAGCGCCGGCGAAGATCTGGCGGCGCCCTTGGCCGCGCCTTATTTAACGCGTAATTGTCGCCTGCAAGCATGCGCACGGAACATGCTGCCGCGTGTTCCAAAGCGTTGAAACAACAAGAAAGGCAGCTCATGCCCAAAATCGCCCTCGTCGATGACGATCGCAATATTCTCACATCGGTGTCCCTGACACTGGAAGCCGAAGGATATCAGGTCGCAACGTATACCGATGGCGCCTCGGGGCTTGAAGGCCTGACCACCGACAAGCCGGACCTGGCGATCCTGGATATCAAGATGCCCCGCATGGATGGCATGGAATTGCTGCGCCGCCTGCGCCAGAAATCCGATGTGCCCGTGATCTTCTTGACCTCCAAGGACGAAGAGATCGATGAGTTGTTCGGGCTCAAGATGGGCGCCGACGATTTCATCACCAAGCCATTCAGCCAGAGGCTGCTGGTGGAGCGCGTCAAGGCGATCCTGCGCCGCGCGGCGCCGCGCGATCCTTCGGCTCCTGCCGGTGCCCCGGGCGAATCTTCGCCCGGCAAGGCGCTGATCGAACGCGGCTCGCTGGTGATGGACGAGGAGCGCCACACCTGCACCTGGAAGGGGCAGCGGGTGACGCTGACCGTGACGGAATTCCTGATCCTGCAGGCCCTGGCGTTGCGGCCCGGCGTGGTCAAGTCGCGCAATTCACTGATGGACGCGGCCTATGATGACCAGGTCTATGTCGATGATCGCACCATCGACAGCCACATCAAGCGGCTGCGCAAGAAGTTCAAGGCCACGGACGACGATTTCGAGATGATCGAAACGCTCTATGGCGTTGGCTATCGCTTCAAGGAACAATAGAAAGCCAAGTGGCCATCATCGATCCCGAACGGGAGCACAAGACCGACGCGTCATCCGAGTGGCGGCAGGCAGAGGGCAAGGCGCCCGCCAAGCCAAAATCCCGTTCGCGCCGGCGTCGTCGCCACATGATGGTCAAGCCATTCTACAAGGTGGTCGAGGCAGTCAACCGCTTCCTCGACTTCACCATTTTCTCGAGCCTGACCAAGCGCATCATCGTGCTGAACATGGCGGGCCTGCTGGTGCTGGTGGTGGGTATTCTGTACCTCAACCAGTGGCGGGCCGGGCTGATCGAGGCACGGGTGCAGTCGCTGCGCGTGCAGGGCGAGATCATCGCGGCGGCGATTGCGGCTTCCGCTACGGTGGATAGCGACGTGATTTCGGTGAACCCGGATCGCCTGCTGCAATTGCAGGGCGATGGCACGGTGTCGTCGCTCTCCTACTATGATCCGAGCCTGGAATTCCCCATCAATCCCGAACGCGTGGCGCCGCTGCTGCGTAACCTGATTACGCCCACCCGCACCCGCGCCCGCATCTATGACCAGGGCGGGCTGCTGATCCTTGATAGCGACAACATCTATGCCCGGGGCGAGGTGATGCGGCAGATCATCGAAACCAAGCGGGAGGAGAGCTTTTTCCTGTGGGACTGGTGGAACGCCATCGTCAGCTGGGTGCCGGGCGATAATTATCCGCCCTACCAAGAATATGGCGTGGATGAAGGGACCCGCTACCCCGAAGTTGCCTCGGCGCTTTCGGGAGCGGCGGCCGATTTCGTCCGCGTCGACAGCCAGAACCAGCTGGTGGTTTCGGTGGCCGTACCGGTGCAGCGGGTGCGTGCGGTGGTCGGGGCCATTTTGCTTTCGACCGCACCGGGCGACATCGACTCCATCGTCTCGCAGGAGCGCTGGGGGATCTTGCGGATCGCGCTGATCGCCGCCGTCGTGCAGATTGCGCTCTCGCTCGCCTTGGCAGGCACCATCGCGGGGCCGATGCGGCGCTTGTCGGAAGCGGCCGAGCGGGTGCAGACAGCGGGCAATGCGCGCGCCGAAATCCCCGATTTCACCGACCGCCAAGACGAGATCGGGCATCTTTCCGGCGCGTTCCGGCGCATGACCGACAATCTCTATAACCGCATCGAAGCTATCGAGCGATTTGCGGCGGACGTGGCCCATGAGCTCAAGAACCCGCTGACCTCCTTGCGCAGCGCCGTGGAAACGCTGCCACTGGCAAAGCGGGCCGAGGACCGCGAGCGGCTCAACGCCATCATCCAGCACGATGTGCGGCGGCTCGACCGGCTGATCACGGACATTTCCAGCGCCAGCCGGCTCGATGCCGAACTAGCGCGCGAAAGCGCCGAACGCGTCGATGTGGAGAAGCTGGCCGAAACCATGGTTGCCATCCAGCGCGATATAGCGGCGGGGCGAGGCGTGCGCGTCGAAATGCACAAGCGCAGCGGCAAGGGCGCAGCCATCGTGCGGGGGCATGAAAGCCGGCTGGCGCAGGTGCTCGCCAATCTCATCGACAATGCCGTCTCGTTCTCGCCGGAAAACGGCGTGGTCCAGGTGGCCCTGGCGACGGACCCGGAAAACATCATCGTCACGGTGACCGATGAGGGGCCCGGCATCACCGGTGATTTCGGCAAGATCTTCCAGCGTTTCTACACCGACCGGCCCGATACCGAGAGCTTCGGGGATCACTCGGGCCTCGGCTTGTCGATTTCCAAGCAGATCGTGGATGCGCACAAGGGTGCCATCAAGGCGCATAATCGCGAGGATCGCAGCGGGGCCGTGTTCACGGTTGTGCTGCCGCGCACCCGCAAATAGGCTGAAGCGATGAGCAAGCCTCTTAATGTACACGGGACCGGTCTGCTGCTGGGCAGCGCCGGCATATTGCTGCGCGGTCCTTCCGGGGCTGGTAAATCGGTGCTGGCGTTGTCGCTGCTGGAGCGCTGGGAAAGCCGCGGCGAGGCGGCCTTTCTGGTGGCCGATGATCGGGTTGACCTGCAATTGGTCCAAGGCCAGTTGCGCATGCATGCGCCACCAAACTTGACCGGCCTGATCGAGTTGCGCGGGCGCGGCATTGTCAATCGCCCGCATCGAAACGACGTATCGCTGCATCTGGTGATCGACCTCGTGCCAGAGTTGATCCGCATGCTGGAAGAAGACGAACTGGTCACCGAGCTCGGCGGGCTGACCCTGGCACGAGCCCCGGTTCCCGCCAGCGGCGTGGTGAGTCTGGGTCACCAGATGCTGCTGGTCGGCGAAGCAATGGCTGCACTTGGCAGGCTGTGACAAAATTGTGCTTGAAACCGCGCCCATGCAGGGCAAGAGTGCTGCCCTGTCGTCCAGATGGGACAGGTTCAGCCTTGCGTAACGTTCCGGACGGATACTGCGCGGGCAGGGGGCATGAATGGCTGCTACGCAGACGCGTTGCGGCACGCTGAGGAATTTTCATGATTGGTCTGGTTTTGGTGACGCATGGTGCGCTCGCCAATGAATTCAAGTCGGCGCTGGAACATGTCGTGGGTCCGCAGGACCATTGCGAGACCATCGCAATCGGTCCCGAAGACAACATGGAAGGCCGCCGCAACGATATCCTTGCCGCAGTGGATAGGGCCGACGACGGCTCGGGGGTGATTATCCTCACCGATATGTTCGGTGGCACGCCATCCAACCTCGCCATCTCCGTGATGCAGAACCGCGCGGTCGAAGTCATCGCTGGCGTCAACCTGCCCATGCTGGTCAAGCTGGTTCGCGTGCGGAGCGAGATGGACATCAGGGACGCCGTCAACCTCGCCCAGGAAGCGGGCCGCAAATACATCACTGTGGCCAATTCGATCCTCGGAGCGAGTTGATGGACGGCGCCGCTGGAGGCGGAAGAGCCGTCGCCCAACAATTGACCATCGTCAATCGCAAGGGCCTGCACGCCCGCGCTTCGGCCCGCTTCGTGCGCACGGCCGAGTGCTTCGATGCCTCCATCAGCGTCATCAAGGATGGCACGTCGGTGGCAGGCGATTCCATCATGGGCCTGATGATGCTGGGCGCCGGTCCGGGATCGACCATTCTCGTGCAGGCCAGCGGCAAGCAGGCGCGCGAGGCGCTGGAGGCGATTGTGGAACTGGTGAACAACGGGTTCGACGAGGATAGCGACGGGGCGGCTGGGTAGCTTCGGTCGCGGAACGCAGCGGAATCTTTCGCATTGTTGGCCAGAAGCGGAGAATGGCATGCGGCGTGCGGTTGCCAGTATCGGGGGATTGGGCCTGGCGCTGGCCTTGAGCCAGTTTCCTGAATATGCCCAGCAATATACCCAGCGCCTGGGTGGGGCCGTGGACGAGTTGCGGGTCATCACCGAAGAGTTCGACCGCGCAGCTTCGGCCGGCGGGCTTGGCCGGGAGGCGGCGCTGGCGCGGTATAATTCATCCAATGACGAGTTCCTCGCCGGACGCGGCACCTCGATGACGGCGACTTTCCAGCGCTTCGAGCAATTGGATGCCACGCTGCAGCAGATCCAGGGTGCCAACGCCATCGAGCGTTTCCAGTCGCTTCCTGCTTATCTCGATAGCGATATTGGCCAGCGCACGCTGGCGAACTACAAGCCCGCCGTCCCGGTCACCATCGAGGGCGTGCTCTATGCGGGCGCCGGGTTCATCCTGGGCTATTTGATATCATCGGGCTTCTGGAGCTTTTGCGCCCTGCCGTTCCGGCGCCGGCGCTATGCCTACAAGTACTAGCATATAAACATTTCTTTATGTCCGGTTGATCCTCGACCCGCGCTTGCGTATAGGTGAGGCAGTGAAATTCACCTGCCCGGAGCCTCCCATGAGCATCAATGCGATCGACTATGCGGTCCGCGACATTTCCCTCGCCGATTTTGGCCGCAAGGAAATCCAGATCGCGGAAATCGAAATGCCGGGCTTGATGGCGATCCGCGAGGAATACGCAGCCGCCCAGCCGCTCAAGGGCGCGCGCATTGCCGGCTCGCTGCATATGACAATCCAGACCGCTGTGCTGATCGAGACGCTGGTGGCGCTGGGTGCCCAGGTGCGCTGGGTCAGCTGCAACATCTTCTCCACCCAGGACCATGCGGCTGCAGCAATCGCCGCCGCCGGTATTCCGGTGTTTGCGCACAAGGGCGAGACACTGGAAGAATACTGGGCCTTCACCGACCGCATGATGGACTGGGGTGATGGTCTCACCCCCAACATGATCCTCGATGATGGCGGCGACGCCACCATGTACGTCCTCAATGGCGCCAAGGCTGAAAAGGACATCTCCGTGCTTGATAAGCCGGGCAGCGAGGAGGAAGAAATCTTCTTTGCCACCATCCGGCAGCGCCTGGCCAAGAGCCCGGGCTTCTTCACCGCGATCCGCAATGCCATTCGCGGCGTATCGGAGGAAACCACGACGGGCGTGATGCGGCTCTATCAGTTGCATGCCAAGGGCGAACTGCCGTTCCCGGCGATCAACGTCAACGACTCCGTCACCAAGTCCAAGTTCGACAACAAATACGGCACCCGTGAATCGCTGGTGGATGCCATCCGCCGCGGCACCGATGTCATGCTGGCGGGCAAGGTCGCCATCGTCTGCGGCTATGGCGATGTTGGCAAGGGTTCGGCTGAATCGCTGCGCGGCGCTGGTGCACGCGTGCTGGTGACGGAAGTCGACCCGATCTGCGCCCTGCAGGCCGCCATGGAAGGCTTCGAGGTCGTGACCCTCGCCGATGCCGCGCACCGCGCCGACATCGTCGTCACCGCCACGGGTAACCGTGACGTGCTGATGGTCGATGACATGCGCAGTCTCAAGGACATGGCCATCGTCTGCAATATCGGCCATTTCGACAACGAGATCGATGTGCTGGGCCTGCGCAACTTCAAGTGGACCAATGTGAAGCCACAGGTGGACATGATCGAAAAGCCCGATGGCAAGCGCCTGATCCTGCTTTCGGAGGGGCGCCTGGTCAATCTGGGCAATGCCACCGGTCACCCCAGCTTCGTGATGTCCGCCTCCTTCGCCAACCAGACACTGGCCCAGATCGAACTGTGGACCAACGGCGAAAAGCTGGAAAAGAAGGTGCATGTCCTACCCAAGCACCTCGATGAGAAGGTCGCGGAACTGCATCTGGCCAAGCTGGGGGCCAAGCTGACCAAGCTGACCAAGACGCAGGCCGACTATATCGGTGTGTCGACTGAAGGTCCGTTCAAGTCGGGTGAGTATCGGTACTAGAACTGCTGGAGGCAGTGGCCAGATGGTGCGGCTGCCTCCTCTTCCTATGGTCGGTTGGAAGCAAAGGCCCAAAAAATCCGGGCCAGTCTTCCCCCGCCCTTGATCCCTCCCCGCAAGGGGGAGGGTGTCGACTTTGGCCGCATGGATCAGATCTATCCCCGCCCACCGTGCTTCCCTCGGGCTCGACCCGAGGGTCACGCCCCGTAGGCACAATCGCTCCGGCTAGGGCTCCCTGAACGGCCCTCGGGTCAAGCCCGAGGGCAACGCGGCGTTCTTGACTGCCCTGTGCCAATGACGCGTCTTGTGTAAATGCTCCTGTTGCGGAGGGTGTCGACCGCAGTTTTTGCGCCGATGTATTCGGACGAGCGAAGTTCCTGCTTCGTTCCGGGTCAATCCTACATATCTGCCCTTTGCCCATAATGCACAGCCATTAAGACTCTTTTAGCTGATTCAGCTGGCCGGTATGGTCAGGGTGATTCGGCCGCTGGGGGACAAGCTGCCGCGTCGGAGGCAGCCGGATTCCCTGGGGGCTCTGCGTTAGGTTGCTTCTTGCAAGTTCAGGCGTACCGGCATTTCAGGCCGGGCTGGCAATGAAACAAGACCAAGAGGGCTGCGCATGGCGCCGGATATCTTCCGGAAGCATTGGGGATTCGCATCGGTTGCGGCAGCCCCTCTTACCCTGATGACCGCGGCCCCCGCCCTGGCACAGGACGTCAATCCAGCCAGTTTTGCTGGAGCCGCGCCCCTCGCCATTGCCACGGGTGCGGGAGCATTCGCGGTTCTGGCAATGGCCGTCGTGCGCACCATGCTTTCGGATGGCAAGGCCGCGCGGATCAAGGCGGCGGAGCAGATTGCGGGCTTGCGGGCGCTGGTGGATGAATATGAGGCGCTGCTTTCCGGCACCCGCGAAGTCACCATCCTCTGGACCGAGATCAGCGGCGGTGCGCCAAGGCTGTTGGGGCAAGCCTCGGCAGTGCTGCCGATCGGGCGGCAGCCCGACAGCGTGCTCAACTTCCATAGCTGGCTGCGGGCAGATGATGCGGACCGGCTTGCAGGCTTCCTCGAAGATCTGCGCGTGCAGGGGCACACTTTCGCCGTCAGCCTCAATGCGCTCGATGGCCGGCTGATCCGGGCCAATGGCTGGGTGCTGGGTGGTGGTGTGGCCATGCGCCTACGGCCCGCCTTCCTGCAGCCAAGCGCCGAACCCCACTTGGTTGCCGCGGCCGCCCATGGCGATCTCGACAGCGTCCGCGCCGTGCTTGACGCGTTGACCAAGCCCGCCTTTGCCCGCGATGCCTATGACCGGCTGATCTTTGCCAACCAGCCCTATCTGCAACTGGCCCGGGCCCTGGGCAAGGATGGCAACGAGGCAAAGCCGCCGGAATTGCTGGAGGGTTCGCGCCTCAAGCAGCATCTGATTGCCTGTACATCGAGCGACAAGGCCGCCACGCTTTCGCTGGCCTGGCCGGGCCAAGGCGCCTTTGAAATGGTGGAGTTCCCCATTGCAGGTGGTCGCGCCGGCTATTTGCGGCCCCTCGAAGATCAGGCGGCCAAGCCGCACGATCCGGGCATCGCGCATATCAACGGCATCATCGATACGCTGGCCACGCCCATCGCCATCTTCAACGGCAAGCGCGAACTGATCCAGTTCAACCAGGCCTATGCCAATCTCTGGCATCTCAGCACCAATTTCCTGACGCTTGGGCTCGACGAGCGGGCCATTCTGGACAAGCTGCGCACCGAGGGCATGCTACCCAACCAGGTGGATTACCAGACCTGGCGCACCAAGCATCTGGAATCCTACGCGCGCAAGGAGCCGCACGAGAACGAGCCCTGGCATTTGCCGGACGGCCGCACCATCAAGGTGATCTCGGCGCCAGCCAGCCCAAGCGGCGGCGTGATCTATGTGTTCGACGACATTACCGAGCGCCTCAAGCTTGAATCCACCAACAAGGCATTTAGCAATGTACAGCGCGAAACCATCAATGCGCTGAGCGAAGCCGTTGCGGTGTTCGGTACCAATGGCCGGCTGACGCTTTCCAATCCACGGCTGTCGGCGCTGTGGAAGCTGCCGATGAACGAGCTGGGGCAGAACCCCCATATCGACCAGATCGCCGAAGCCAGCGGGCGGGCCATTCCCCAGGATGGCGCCAGCATTTGGCGGGATCTCAAACGCGGGATCATCGACCTCAACCCCACCCGCTCGGACCAGACCGGGCGGCTCAATCGCTCCGATGGGCGGCTGCTGGATTATGCCATCACGCGCCTGCCCGACGGGCAGACCATGATGACCTTCCTCGATGTGACGGAGAGCGCCAGCTATTCCAAGGTGCTCAAGGAACGCAACGACGCGCTGGTGGCGGCCGATCTGCTGAAGGATGCGTTCGTGGAGAACGTGTCCTATGAACTGCGCAGCCCGCTCACCAACATCATCGGCTTTGCCGATCTGCTGGCCACCGAAGGCGGGGCGCTCAACGAGCGGCAGCGGGCTTATGTCGACTATATCCGCGCCTCCTCGGTGACGCTGGGCGTACTGATCGACAATATTCTCGATCTTGCCTCGGTTGACGCCGGCATTGCCGAGTTGCGGCCCGAACTGCAGGATGTGAGCGCGCTGGTGGACAAGGCGCGCGCCGGCCTGTCGGCGACCTTCCCTGAGATTTCCGGCGAAAAGCCGATCAACCTGGTGGTGGATGTCGAAGGCGAGTTGCCACCCTTTATCGCCGATGGCACGCGCATCGTGCAGGTGCTCTACAATTTGCTATCAAATGCGGCGCGTTTCTCTCCGCCGGGTGGGGAAATCAAGCTCAGCATTTCCCATCGCGCCGAGCGCATGCTGTTCATCATCGAGGATGAGGGGCCAGGGCTGACCGACGAGATGAAGTCCGCCATCCTGACACGGCTGGACAACCCATCCTCGGGTGGGCGCCAGCGTGGCGCGGGGCTTGGCCTTTCCATCGTCCGCACCTTCGTCAATCTGCACGGTGGCACCATTTCGGCCGAAAAGCGGGAGCCCCGCGGCAGCCGCATCATCGTGAACCTGCCGCGCGACAGCGCCATGGCCAGCGTGGCCGAATAGATGGAGCGCATGCTCCCAAACGACGAGGCAACCACCACCTTCGGCGCCGAACTGGCGACGACGCTGGCGCCGGGTGACCTGGTTATTCTGGAGGGTGATCTGGGAGCGGGGAAAACCGCTTTGGCGCGGGCGGTGATCCGTACGCTGGCCGGCGATCCCACGCTGGACGTGCCCTCGCCCACCTTTGCCCTGGTGCAGCCCTATGAGACGGCCAGGGGGCCGGTGCTGCATGCCGATCTTTATCGGCTGGGTGATCCACGCGAAGTGGACGAGCTGGGGTTGCTGGACAATCTCGATGCCATCGTGCTGGTGGAATGGGCGGAACGTTCGCCCGAGATCGTGGCGGCGGCCAATGTGGTGGTCAGTTTGGCTATTCCCCCCGGTGGGCAGGGGCGGCTGGTCGGCGTGCGCCGGAACTGATCGGGCCCCGCAAGGTTGGTTTCCTATGGAAAAGGAGACCGACCATGCAGATACCGCCCGCTGAGACCATCCCCATGCCCAACGACGGCAATGACCCCGTGCCGCCGATGGGGCCCGGCGAGATCATGCCCGACCGCGAGGATTTTCCCCTCGAGCCAGACAGCCCGGGCGAGCCGCCCAAGCTGCCGCCCAAACAGGCGCCGTTTCCCGACAAGGAGCCGTTTAGCGACCGCTAGGACACTCCCGGAACAGCGCGGCGAACATCGCTGGCATCGGGCGCATCGACCTCGCGATAGAGCCCCTGGATGATGCTGTAGCCGCCGAAAGCCACCAGCCCCAGGGCAGCAATCCCATAGAGCCAGCGGCCGAACGGCAGCGCGTGCACCCAATCGAGCGCTTCCGAGATGCCGCCGGCACTATCCGGCGACACGGTGAGCGCGGCATAGAAAATAAACCCTCCCACCACGGCCAGCAGCACGCCGCGGGCGATCAGCCCGAACTGGCACACGAAATTCAGAGCGTTCGCGTGGGTGGAGGGAATTTTGACGTGCTTGCGGTATTCCTTGGCGGCACCTTTCCAAATCTGGATGAGGCCCGCAACGATGATGCCCAGTGCGGCAATGCCGAGCAAATATGGCCCGAACGGTTGTTGCAGCAACCACGCCGAGGCGTTTTCCTCGCCATTACTGTCACCGCCGCCGCTGCCGCCTAGGGCCATCCTCGCCGCGGTGAGGGCGAGGAACACATTGGCACCGGCGCTGATCAGCGAGCCGACGCGACCGGCAAAACCCTTCCAGTCATCGTCCACGCCATCGGCATTGAGCAGGCCCTGCGCCAGTCGCCACAGCACGTATCCGGCCAGCCCAATGGCGACGAGGCCCATCAGGATGCGCCCGAAGGGCCAGCCCAAAATGGTGGAAAGGGCATCCGACGAACCCTCCGCGCCACCTCCGCCATAAACGGCGGAGGTGAGGGCGAGCCCGCCCAGCAACAGGTAAACGACGCCGCGGGCCATGTAGCCGCCGCGCGCCAGGGTCTCGAAGTGATTGCGCATGCCATGCCTCCATTCGGGAAGGCAACGGGCAGCAACAAAGCTTGTTCCCACGGCTGGAGCGCGGCGCTTATTTTCAGTCGTCGCGCCGCTTGTGGTGCTCGCTTTCCTGGTTGGCGCCGCGCTTGATCGAGCGGTCGCCATGGGAAATCTCGTATTCCCCTGCGGGCTGTTCTACGTCGGCGCGGGCCTCGGCGATCGGGCGTTGATGGGGATCGACATCGACCCCCTTGGTTTTTTCGTGGCCTTCAAAGATTGCCTTCTGCTGCTCGCGGGTCTTGCTACCCTGGCTGGTGCTGTTTTGCGGCATGATGGTCACTCCTTTCGCGGTGAGAAAGGCCAACGCAGGGAGCCGATGCGAGTTGCCCGATTGTGATCGGGACCGGGGAACTTGAACGGAGGCCGCGCCATTGGCCTGTTCGAGGGCATCAAGGAGCTTTTCCATGACCAATCAGCACCCTAAGACCCAGCATCCCAGCGACACCGACCTCAAGCGCAATCCTGGCATCGGGCAGACGACGCGCGGCATCGACCAGGAGGAAATGACCTTCGAAGACGAGGAGGGCGACAACACCATCGAAGGCGACGTGATGAACGACACTGCGGGCGATGGCAGCATAAAGCCCAATCATCGGGGACGGACCAACCAGTAACCGGCTCCTCCGCTCGGCCACCGCTTCCCTGATACTCGGTGTTATCCCGGCCTTGAGCCGGGATTCATCTTGAGTTGGTTGGCTTTTAGGTGGTCTCGACGATCCACCTCGCGGCGCTTGCATGCTCCCCTCAATGCGCCTCGTCCCAATTGTGCGCGGCGTGAGCGTCCACCTGGATCGGCACGGCTAATCGCACCGCTGGCTCCGCCGCGTTCTCCATCACGCGCTTGATGACCGGAATGGCGTCGTTCTCCGTGCCCAAGGGTACTTCGAAGATGAGTTCGTCGTGCACTTGCAGCAGCATGTCGGCTTCGATCCCGGCCCGTGCCAATTCGCCTTCCATGCGGATCATGGCGCGGCGGATGATGTCGGCGGCGGTGCCCTGGATCGGGGCGTTGATGGAGGCGCGTTCGACGAAAGAGCGCTCGCTGGGGTTGTGGGAATTGGCGTTTGGGAAGGAGATCTTGCGGCCGAAAAGGGTCATGACGTGGCCCTCGGCTTTAACGCGCCGGCGTTGCTCGTCCATGTAGGCGCGAATGCCCGGAAAGCGCTCGAAATAGGTCTTGATGTAGTCGCCGGCTTCGCCGCGCGGGATGCCGAGCTGGTTGGCGAGGCCGAAGGCGGAAATGCCGTAGATGATGCCGAAATTGATGGCCTTGGCCCGGCGGCGCACATCGGAGGGCATGCCTTCGACGGGCACGCCGAACATTTCCGATGCCGTCATGGCGTGAATGTCGAGGCCTTCCTCAAAGGCATCCTTGAGGGCCTGGATATCGGCGATATGGGCAAGGACGCGCAGCTCAATCTGGCTGTAGTCGGCCGAAATCAGCACCTTGCCAGGGGCGGCGACGAAGGCGGTGCGGATCTTGCGGCCGTCTTCGGTGCGGATGGGAATGTTCTGCAGGTTCGGATCGTTGGAGGAAAGGCGCCCGGTCAGCACCGAATGCTGCGAATAGGTGGTGTGCACGCGCCCGGTGCGCTGGTTGATATATTCGGGCAGGGCGTCGGTATAGGTGCCGCGCAGCTTGTTGAGCTGGCGCCAGTCGACGATGGTGCGCGCCAGCGGCACGCCCTTGGCGGCAAGGTCCTCGAGCACATCGGCGCCGGTGGACCAGGCGCCGGTCTTGGTTTTGGTGCCGCCCTCAAGGCCCATGCGATCAAAGAGGATTTCGCCGAGCTGCTTGGGGGAGCCGAGATTGAAATTGGAGCCGGCCAGCTCGTAGGCTTCGGCTTCGAACGCTGCGGCGCGCTGGGCGAACTCGCCGGAGAGGCGCGACAGGATCGAGCGATCCACGGCGACGCCGCGGGCTTCCATGCGGGCGAGGACCGGCGCCAGTGGCCGCTCGATGGTTTCATAGAGCGTGGTCATGTTTTCCGCGACGAGGCGGGGCTTGAGGATCCGCCACAGGCGAATGGTCATGTCGCTGTCTTCGGCCGCATAGCGGGCAGCCTGCTCGATGGGCACCTGCGCAAAGGTCTTCTGCGTTTTCCCCGAGCCGATCAGGTCCTTGATCGGGGTGCCGGGCACGCCCAGCCAATGGTCGGTCAACTCGCTCATGGTGTTGAACTGCGGGCCATCGAGCGAATAGCTCAGCAGCAGCGTGTCATCGATGGAGTGAACCTCGATGTCATAACGGGCGAGAATGCCGAGGTCGTATTTCGCGTTGTGGAAGATCTTGAGAATGGACCGGTCGGCGAACATTGGACGAAGCATGTCCAGCGCTTCGCGGATCGGCATCTGGCCTTCCACGGGACCGCCGCCGAAGATATCGGCCTGGCCTTCGGTGTGGCCCAGGGGGAGATAAGCGCCGGTGCCGGGGGCGATGGAGAATGAGATGCCGACGAGGTCTGCTGTCTGGTTGTCGAGCCCGGTGGTTTCGGTGTCCGTAGCGACATGGCCGGTCATCTCGATGGCGTCGAGCCAGCGCTGCAGCTGGGTGGCGTCGCGGATGATCTCGTAGGCATCCGCGTTGAAGGGGATGGCCTTGATGGCCTGGTGCACCGCGGCGGCGTGTTCGACCGTGGCGGCATTGGCGCGGCCGGTTGCGGCTTGGCGGGCGGCGCGGGCTTCGGCACGGGCCTCGTTGTTGAAGCCGACGGCGGGAACCGGCTTGGCGGCAAGCTCCGGATCGGGCTCGAAATCGTCGGGATTGGCATCCAGCAGGCCGGCCAGGCGCTTGGTGATGGTGTTGAATTCCATCGCCTTGAGGAAGGGGAAAAGGTTTTTGGGGTCCATCGGCTGGCGGGCGAGACCGTCGAGATCAAGCTCGACCGGCACGTCCTGCGACAGGGTCACGAGGCGCTTGGAGATGCGAGCAAGCTCCGCATTTTCTCGCAATTTCTCGCGGCGTGCATTCTGTTTGATCTCGTCGACATGCTCGAGCAGGTTTTCGATGGTGCCATAGGTATTGATGAGCTCGGCGGCGGTCTTGACGCCAATGCCGGGGACGCCCGGGACATTGTCGACGCTGTCGCCGCACAGGGCCTGCACTTCGATGACCTTATCGGGCGTCACGCCGAACTTGGTGAACACCTCGTCGATCCCGATCCAGCGCAGGGGCGGCTGGCCGGGGCGCGGAATGGTATCGAGCATGCGGATGGAGCCATCGGCCTCGATCAGCTGCATCATGTCCTTATCGGAGGAAACGATGGTGGCCTTGCCGCCGGCAGCTTTGGCCATGCAGGCATAGGTGGCGATGATGTCATCGGCCTCCCAGCCTTCCATTTCGATGGAGGGAATGGAAAAGGCGCGGGTGGCGGCGCGGGTCAGTGGGAATTGCGGCACGAGCTCGGGCGGCGCGGGCGGACGTTGCGCCTTGTAGTCGGGATAAAAATCGTCCCGGAAGGTCTTGCCGGAATGATCGAAGATCACCGCCATATGGGTGGGCGCGTCCTCGCCCTTGAGATCCTCGGTGAGCTTGTAGAGCATGTTGCAGAACCCCTGCACGCAGCCAACGGGGAGCCCATCGGACTTGCGATTGAGTTGGGGCAAAGCATGGAAGGCGCGGAAGATATAGGCCGAGCCATCGACGAGCAGCAAATGCATGAGCAGCGATTCCGTTGAACGAGCGCGCAGGACTTTAGGGGAGATTGCCTGCCGCCAAAAGACCCCGCGGGCGGAACCGCCAAATGCGTTCGCGCGTTTGCGGCCATTGGGGCAAATCTGCTCCTGCAGGGACAATCGGTTAAGGCGTCATGTCGGACATTACTGCGGAAAGCAAAGCGGGACTCGGAGTGCCGGGTCTCGATGATATTCTTGTGGGTGGATTTGCCCGTGGACATCTCTACCTGCTCGAGGGCAGCCCTGGCACCGG
Source organism: Devosia naphthalenivorans (assembly GCF_003056355.1). GTDB lineage: Bacteria > Pseudomonadota > Alphaproteobacteria > Rhizobiales > Devosiaceae > Devosia > Devosia naphthalenivorans. The sequence goes on along the minus strand of NZ_PYVW01000007.1, from coordinate 148,737 downwards.
CAAGACGACGATCGCGCTGCAGTTTCTGCTGGAAGGCTTCAAGGCGGGCGAACGGGGGCTTTATGTCACCCTCTCGGAAACCGAGGCAGAGCTGCGCCTGACGGCCCATTCCCATGGCTGGGAAATTGACGACAAGTTCGACGTGTTCGAACTGGCGCCGCCGGACAGCCTGCTCGACAGCGAGCAGCAGCAATCGCTGCTCTATTCATCCGATCTTGAGCTGGGGGAAGCGACCAGGTCGATGTTCGAGGCGGTGGAGCGCCTCCAGCCCGATCGCATCGTGCTCGACAGCCTGTCTGAAATACGCCTGCTGGCGCAAAGCTCGCTGCGTTATCGCCGGCAAATCCTGCTGCTCAAGCATTACTTCGCCCGTAACGGGGCGACGGTGCTGATGCTCGACGATCTGACCAGCGAGGCCAATGACAAGACGGTCCATTCGGTCGCCCATGGCGTGATCCGGCTCGATGAATTGGCCCCGCTTTACGGCGCCGAGCGTCGCCGGCTGCGCGTCATCAAATATCGGGGGCAGGCCTATCGCGGTGGCTTCCACGACTTTGCCATCAAGGCGGGCGGCGTCGATGTGTTCCCCCGGCTTGTTGCGTCCGAGCATCGCACCAAATACGAGCGTATCCCGTTGACCAGCAATATCGCCGAACTCGATGATTTGCTCGGCGGGGGTGTGGCGCGCGGCTCAAGCACTCTGGTGCTGGGGCCAGCGGGCGCCGGCAAGTCGCTGCTGACCCTGCATTTCGCCCGCGCTGCCATCGAGCGCGGCGAAAAGGCCGCGCTGTTCGTGTTCGATGAAGAACTGGGGCTGCTCTTCACGCGGGCCAAGGCGATGGGGATCGACCTGGAACAGATGCGCGACGATGGCAATTTGCTGGTCGAGCAGGTGGACGCGGCCGAACTCTCCCCGGGCGAGTTCGCCCACATGGTGCGCGCGCGGGTAGACGAGGCGCAGGTCAAGACCGTGGTAATCGACAGCCTGAATGGTTATCAGGCCTCGATGCCCGAAGAGCAATCGCTGCTGCTCCATGTTCATGAACTGCTGCAATATCTCAACCGGCAAGGTGCCACGACCTTCGTAACCGTGGCCCAGCATGGGCTGGTGGGAGACATGAAATCGCCCGTCGACATCACCTATCTAGCCGACAGCGTGATCCTGCTGCGCTATTTCGAGGCAGAAGGACGCGTGCGGCGCGCCATATCGGTGATCAAGAAACGCTCGGGCAGCCACGAGGACACCATCCGCGAATATCGCATCGGCAATGCCGGGCTTTCCATTGGCCAGCCATTGACGGACTTTCTCGGCGTCCTGCGCGGCGTTCCCACCTATAATGGACATAACAATCCATTGCTGGACATCGAGGATGAAACGCGCTCCAGTGTCTCCACTGGAGGCGAGCCGGTTTGATCAGCTCGGAACGTGCATTGATCCTGGCGCCACGAGGGCGAGACGGTGTCGTGGCCGAATCGCTTTTGCGTGGCGCGGGCCGGGTGGCCGATATCGTAGCCAGTCTTGGCGAACTCGTCGCCAGCCTGAGCGGCGAGGGCGCGGGCTTGGCCGTCATCACCGCAGAGGCCCTGCAATATGCCGATCTGGGTCCGCTGATCCAGTGGATCGAGCAGCAGCCACCCTGGTCCGACTTTCCGTTCATTATCCTGAGCCAGCGCACTAATTCACCCGAGCCGAGCCCGGTCATCACCCGGATGCAGAGCCTGCTCGGCAACGTTATCGTGCTCGAGCGGCCGTTTCATCCCACGTCCCTATTGAACGTCGTCGATAACGCCCTGCGTGGCCGCCGCCGCCAGTACCAAGCCCGGCGCTACCTCGAAGACGTGCGCGAGGGCGAGCAGCGCCTGCAAACCGCCTTGCTGGCCGGACGCATGGGTTCTTGGGAACTCGATATCGCCGAGCAGGTGTTGAGCGGTTCGGACCAGTTCCGGGCCTGCTTTGGCCGCCAGCCCGGCGATCAGTTCGTCTTTGCCGACCTGATCGAAAGCGTGTCGCTGCTCGATCAGCAACGGGTGCAGCGTGCGTTCGATGACGTCAACCGCACCGGCGCCGATCTGGTGCTGGAGTTCCGGGTGCATTGGCCCGATGGCGCCGAACACTGGATCGATGCGCGGGCGCGTGTGCTGCTGGATGCAACCGGCAAGCCGCAGACACTGGTGGGCGTTGCCTCGGACATCACCCCGCGCAAGGCGGCCGAGGCCGAACGCGAAAAGCTATTGGCGGCGGTGGCGGCCGAACGCGAACGCACCCAGCAGGCCCTGCGTGGCGAGCGCGCCCTCTCCGGCCTGCTGCTGACCAGCGTGCCTGCCGGGATCGTGGCCTATGACGCCGATATGCGGGTGACCATCTGGAACCCCGTGATGGAGCGCATCTTCGGGCTGCCGGCACCCGCCGTGCTCGGCCGCCCGCTGGCCCGGGTGATCGGGGACGAGCAGGGCCAGACCATCGAGCGGCGTCTGCGGGACGCGTTGGCCGGGGTATCCGGGCCCATCGAGGAAATCGAGCTGACCACGGCCCATAGCGGCAATGTGGTGCTGGAAAGCCAGCATGCGCCGCTGCGCGGTGGCGATGGCGAAATCGTCGGGGGCGCGGCATTCTTCCGCGAAATGACGGAGCGGCGCCGGGCCGAGGAGCAATTGCGCCAGGCCCAGAAGATGGAGACCATCGGCCAGCTGACGGGCGGGGTGGCGCATGATTTCAACAATCTTTTGGCCGCCATCCAGGGCAATCTGGAACTGCTCCGCAAGCGCCTGCCCGACGATCCGCAAATCCGGCGCTTCATCGACGGCGCGCTGCAGGGCACCCAACGCGGCGCTTCGCTGACCTCGCGCCTGCTGGCCTTTGCCCGGCGGCAGGATCTCAAGCCCGAACCCACCGACCTCAGCGCCTTGCTGGAAGGCATGCGCGCCTTGATGGAGCGCTCCATCGGCCCGCTGATTTCCATCGAACTCGATATCGCCCCCAATCTGCCGCCGGCCAAAGTCGACCCCAACCAGCTTGAACTGGCCATTCTGAACCTGGCGGTGAACGCGCGCGACGCCATGCCCGATGGCGGGCGGCTGAGCGTGTCACTGCATCAGGTGGAGGGCGCGCAAAGCGGGCTTGGGCTGAACGGGGCCTTCCTGTGCCTCACCGTGGCCGATACCGGCATGGGCATGGATGCCCAGACGCTCAAGAGCGCAATTGAGCCATTTTTCTCCACTAAGGAATTGGGCAAGGGAACGGGGCTGGGCCTCTCCATGGTGCACGGCTTGGCCGTGCAGCTCGGCGGCGCCTTGCAGCTCAAAAGCGAGGTGGGCCGAGGTACGACAGCCGAGCTTTGGCTGCCCGTATCCGCAGCGCCGCTAACGGAGGTCCAGACCATGGAACCCGAAAACATCACTGCACCGCAAGCCTCGGTTATCCTCGTCGTCGACGACGACGCGCTCATCAACATGAGCACCGTCGACATGATCGAAGACCTTGGGCATACCGTGCTGGAAGCCTATTCCGGCAAGGAAGCCCTCGAAATCCTGCGCAGCGGCAAGCAGATCGACGCGCTGGTAACCGATTACGCCATGCCCGGCATGACCGGCGTGGAACTGGCCAGCAAGGCTCGCGAACTGCACCCGGATTTACCGATATTGCTGGCCACCGGCTATGCCGACCTGCCTAGCGGCACCACCACCGACCTGCCGCGCCTGGCCAAACCCTATCAACAGACGGAGTTGGCCAACCAGATCAGCAAACTGCTCAGCCGCTCGACGGTGGCGGGATAGGGGCGCGGGCGGCGGCGTTGAGTGCCGCTCTGGTGAGCATGCGTTGAAGCTAACGCAACCGCAGTGTCATCCCGGCCTTGAGCCGGGATCCATCTTGAGACGCTGATTAAGCCTGGATCGCTCGAACGCCCTTGCGGGCTGTGGCGCGATCTCGGGATGGACCCCGGAGTGACATCGTGGGTGCGGCGGAATGGTGCGACAAAGCCGCTTGTTGCCTACCGCAGACCGGAGACTTCCAACAAACCGGCGCGCTTGGCGTCGTAGTAGAAGCCGCGGGCATAAAAGCGTACGGCTTGGTCGTGATTGCCCCTGGCCGTGACATAGGCGCCGGCCAGATAGCGCACTGCATAGCGCAGATTGGTTTCGGCATCGAGCAGGCCGGAAGGCGAGCCGCGATAGCCCATGCCGCTCGCGGTGGCATGAGAAATCTGCATCAGCCCGTAATAGGGCCCGTTGCGGGCCGCGGGATTGTAATTGCTTTCGCGCACGATGACCCGGCGGACCAGGCTTTCGGGAACGCTATATTGCTGGGAATAATGGGCAATCAGCGGATCGAGCGAACCGCTGGCATATCCCATGGCCGATGGCGCGGCTGGAACGACTGCCGCATCGGGCACATGGCCGGCGGGCGTGGGCGCAAAACTGGCCAGGGCTGCCGTCGCGGGTGCGGGCTTGAGGGAAGCCGTCGAGCAGCCAACCACCAGCAGGGCCAGCACCGCCGTGCTGCTCAAAAGGATGGGGGATTTGCGGGGACTGATCGGGCTTGCCATCACGCCATCCTAATGCGTTTACCTTAATGGGCGGATAATGGCCAATAGCGGCGGCTTGATGGCAGCGGCGTGGCGGGGTTCCGGCGGAGCCCTCTCGCCACGCGCATCCGCCCAAGCAATCGTCGAAAACATGCCACAAGCCCGTTGCGCGGATCGCCACCTTTGGCTAGGTTGCGCCCTGTTCAGCCGGGGCATGCCCCGCGTGACGGATGCACCCGTAGCTCAGCTGGATAGAGCGCTGCCCTCCGAAGGCAGAGGCCACACGTTCGAATCGTGTCGGGTGCGCCATTTCGGTTCAGAAAATGTCGGGCCAAATCGTGTGTGGGTCGATTCCAAAGATTCTTGGGTCGATTTCTGTTTCGGCTCGATTGGCTCTCCAAGCTCTTAGGGGTGGGGATTAGTCATTCGCCGCTAAAGCAGAACCGGTTGCCCGTGCGGGCGTTGTCGAAACAAGCGGCATACCCCTCAAGATACTTACGTTGAGCAGCATCATCGTTGATGCGGTAGTTGATTCCAAAAGAGCGTATCTGGGTCCGGCTTCCGCTCGGCCATGTAAAGGTCTGCACGGCTGTTGGCTGTGTGCCGCTATACTCAAAGTTCACCGACACGAAACAACTCTCATTGTCGGTGAGGGTCCCGGCCGCAGAGTACACTTGGCAGGTCCCATTCTTCGTTGCCGAAACCCAGCTTGTGTTGATGTCACGCAGCTTTGTATCTGGACGCCAAAGAGCGAGGTAATCCACCCATTCAAAGCCTTCGCTGGCATCGGGAGGACAGCTTCCATTGCCAATTTTAATGCCGGTGTACTCGTCCTCGCCGCAGATCCGGACGCCTTGATCAGTGAAGTCCACGAGACATCCTGCGGCAGCATAGCCGGCCTTGCGGCTGGTGACGCTAAAGCGCTGCCCATGTTGGGCCGGCACCTGATAGGAATAAGCCGCAGTCCAATGGCCGGAAAGGTTCAAGCCCACATAATCCAGGGGCTCATCATGCAGCGCCACTTTCCATTGCAGTGCGTTCTCGCACGCATAGTAAGCGTGCTCCTCATCGATCATTGTGGGGCTGTATCTCACCCCCATTAACTCGATATCCCACCGAGCGGCCTTTTCGACCGTATCGATGTAGAACATGTCGTCACCTGGGGTTGCGAATATCCGCTCTACCAAATCGGAGTGGACCATCGGGCGGTTTGACCAGGGTGCCGTCTTGTTCGCGAGTACAATGTAGTCGACGACGGATGTCACCGCCATGTCGTAGGTCGCTTCCAAGTCCCCTGCGCCGAACTCGTCCTCCATTGGCAACCTAAGGCTTGGCCGATGAAAGCCAAGCAAACCTTCAACGTGCAATTTCCGGTTGATGAAGGAAACTTCAGACCCGACTGCACGGCCCATCATGAACATGAGCGCGCATGCCGAGGCGCATAGATCACCGCTACGCACGACGGTCCCGACACCTTTCTCATAGAAGTGTTTGGCCAGACGCATCCCCTCGAGCAGGCTTCCGCCCGGGTAACGGATGTAGTTCGATGCCTTTTTCCAGGCTTGAACCAGCACATAATCCTTGCTGGCATCTTCAATGGTCGAATTCAGTCGAAGCATGGAAAATCCAAGCGCTCATGTAGTTGGCGTGAGCGCACCCCCGAAAAAATCTTGGGGTGGATTGGCTTTCAAGGCAACGGCAATTTCACCTTCAACGAGCAGATTGGAGCGATAGGAATGGCGTTGAGCTGATAGTCAGCCGTTCGGCTCCGTGTCGGCAGCCAATGACCATCGAATATTCGTGGGCACATATCCACGAAGAGCGACAACCCGACCGTCCGGCAGGGTCTCAGACGACGCTGCTTGTGAAACGACTTTGATGCCCGGTTGAAAGCAGCGAACCGCGTGACCTTGCATAATCGAAAGCTTTTCACCCACGGCGTTGGCTACCGCCATGCTCTGGTCGTCTTCAGCTATCGCAATCACCAGTGTGGGCACCTGCCCGTGCGGGGTGTCGATATTGCGATCCATAATGTAGTAAAGCACGTAGTCGATACTTGGAGCTTTGCCCTGGCTCCTCATCCACCCGAGTAGCGTGCCGATGCCGTGGCCGATGTTGCTCATGTTCACTCCCGGCATGCCGCTCTCTATAATGAGCAGACCTCCAGAGTACTCCGGGAAGCCAGCTGCCTTTAGGGCCGTTATTTGCTTGTCGGCGCCATTGATGTAGTATTCATAACAGCCAACGAACCCACGCAGAAATGCCTGCCATTCTTCTTCCGGCAATTCCTCTAAGTTAAACGTGCCCTCCTGAAGCTTTTCGATCAGCGATGGCTCTATCTTCTGAAGGCACTCTTCCAGTGTGCGACCGTCCGCAATGCGGCACTTGATCTCTACAATCGTTTGCAGTGAGTGATCTACCATGTCTGGACGCTGGGCCGAGAAGATCTCTTGCACTCGCTGCATACCGCTTAATTTCATCAGCTCGACCGCGGCAGCCTCATAATCTGTCGCGGCGCGGTCCTCAGCGGTCATCAGCTTCTTGAAGAGCGGGAAATCATCCTTCGAGAGGTCTGAGCGTGTCTCGATCTCAACAGCTATTGGATCTGGGGCCGGAGTAGTGGGCTTGGGAGAAGCCCTGAAAGAGATCGTCTTGCGCATCTGAAACCCTCACAGCAGATACCTTTACAGTGAGGGTTTCCGGCGAAAGTGACCATCCACCAACGTCTGTATCAAGTGAAGGCCCGGCGCTGCTCAGCTTGGACCGAGGATGCAGCGCTGAGGCATCGACCCAAAATACTTTGGTGAATCGCAGAATCGACCCAAAAACCTTTGGCAAATCGACCCAAGAAAATTTGGCGCTTTGTGCTATTTCAGTTGGTTAGGCGACCCACATACGTTTTGCGCCGACAGAAAACTGAACTATTTCACCTGAAGAATTTCTGGCATTGGCGGCGGCGTATAGCGTTTCGCGACTGCCCGTAATCAGGATTTTTTCCGGACCGACTTCGACGTTGAGCAAGGATCGCAGATAGGCCTTGCGCGTGGGATTGTCGGCGTTATCCAGAACATCACGCATGAGCTTGGAGAAAGCGGCGATCTTTTCTGGATCGAGAGCAACCTCTCCACCGACCTCACGGCGGGCGCGATCAAGCGCCGCCTGCGCTTTCTCACGATCGGCCTTCAGGATCGAGATGCGCTCGCGCAAAAGATCATCCATTTCGGCGAGACCGTCTTCAACGAGAGCGTATAGGCGCTGCAAGCGCTCCCTGGCATTGTCGGCTTCGACCTGGAGCGCGACGAGACGGGTATTTTGCGCTTCGGCGCGTTCAGACCGTTTGGCCGCCAGTGCGGTCAGCAAGGCGGCGAGCCGCTCGGGGGCAAAGAGTTTCTCACGAAGCACCTTCAGGACCAGTTCGTCCAGATGGGCCATTGGAATTGTGTTGCCTTTGCAGGCGGTCTGCCCCTTCTGGGCCTTGGTTGCACAAGTATAATAGGCATAGACGCGCCCGGTGGCCGATGTGCCGGTGCGCTGAGTCATGCCGCCGCCGCAATGGGAGCATGTGGCAATGCTGGTGAGAAGGATCGGGCCGCTGATGGCTCGGACGGGGCTAACGCGCGGATTGTTAGCAGCGAGCTTGGCCTGGGCAGCGGCGAAGACGGCTTGCTCCAGAATGGCCGGCACCGGCACTTCCACAACTTCATTGTCTGGATGCTTGCCACCGGATTTGGAGTTCCGCGAATGGTAATGCCAGCGCCCGACATAAGCGGCGTTGGTTAGAATATGATGGACCGGGCCGACGCCAAAAGCGCCTCCCTTTTTGGTGCGGTGGCCGTGGCATTGAGCCAGCTGACGACGTTCTTGATGCCCATGGGCGGCTTTGAGGTTGCCGGGTCACCCTCCAGATACAATCTAAAAATGAGCCTCACGGTCTCCGCTTCGACCGGATCGATAGCGAGCTTCTTCTTGACCTTTTGGCCCCGGCGCTCCGCTTCGACGATGGTGTAACCCAGAGGTGGCGTTGCGCCATTCCAAAAACCTTGCCGGGCATTTTCGGTCATAGCGCGCGTCACCTGGCGTCCATTTTCTTTGGACGTATACTCGTCGAAAATGCCGATGATCTGCCGGATCATTGAGGCAGATGGATCATCGCCATTGGGCTGTGTAACGGAGGCAACTTCGACACCATGCTTGCGCAATTTGCGGATGGTCAGTTCCATGCCCGCGCCGTCGCGATAAAAGCGCGAGAATGCGTGGAACACGATGACATCATAGGGATGGTCTGGATCGCAGGCGCGGTCGATCATAGACTGGAAGGCGGGGCGACGATCATCGGTAGCGGTCAGACCGGGCTCGACATATTCATCGACCACGCTCCATCCCTGCCGTTCACAGAACTCGGCATTGAGCGTACGCTGAGACGGGAGGCTGACGTCGTGCTCTGCTTGTCTGCCGGTGGAAACGCGCAGGTATAGCGCGGCGCGCAATGGTGCCGGTGCGGGCATGACGGCATTGCTGGCGGATTTTTTCCCAAAGGTCATTTTTTTAGGCCTCGCGTGGGCTTGCGCCGTGCGTCGCCCTCATCGCGCTACAGGGGGACAAAGGCCCAAGGGATTGTGCTTCCCCCGGACTTAGTCCGAAGGTCGTTTACTCCGACTTGCTCCGGAGTCCCTTGGCGGCTTCCGTGGTGCGAAACTGCCGCAACGAGTCCCGTGTATTGGTGACGATGCGCACGATGAAACGTCTGACGATGACGGCTTCATCGGGAGACAGATCTGCAATCACGTCGGCGTTGAGGCGGAAGAGCTTCTCCCGCAGCTTCAGGAACTCCTGCTCACGCGCCGCCTGCCCAAGTGAAAGCAACACGCCGCGCCGGTCGGTGGGGTGGGGCGTGCGCACGATGTAGTCGCGTGCCTCGAGGCGATTGAGCAGGATCGCCGTTGCCCCGGTGGTCAGCCCCAGATGTTCCGCCAGGGACTTAGGCGTGGCCGTGCCGTCGGCCCGGTTGATGAAGTAGAGCCCCATGAGGTCGGTCTGGTTCAGTCCGGCCTGTTCGGCGATCCAGCGATAGACCTGGCTGAGCTCGGACGAGAGCTCGCGCATCAGATCTTCAATTCCAAGCTGCGTTTCCGGTCTCATATTCCCCACAAGCATACTGCCTATGCATCAAAGTAACTTTGTTGCAAAGGTATATTGGATGGCTTATGTCACACTGCAAGGAACGCAGCGGAGCTCAATATGGCACAGGTAACAGCATTTGTTGGCAACGGGGAGAATAGGTTTACCGGCTCCAGGCTCAATGACGAAGGCGCGGAGCAACAGGCGCGGGTGACGACGCTCGAGCAAACCTCGCGCCAATTGCAGCCGGCCGTTCAAGATGAGATTCTGGGTGCGGAAGCAGCCAAACCCAGCGCAAAGCGTAAAAAAGCCAAGGCATTTGGCTTGCTGCTGCTGGCCGGGCTTGGCGCGTGCATCGCTTGGTATCCGCTGTCGGATCACCATGCGCCGTTCGCTGGCGGCGCATCGATCATTGCCGACGTAACCCAGATTTCCCCACGCGTGCCCGGACCGGTAACCGAAGTCCTGATTACCGATAACGCCAGCGTCACGGCAGGCCAGACTCTGTTCCAGATCGACCCAACCACCTATCAGATGGATGTGGAGCAGGCGCGTGCCCAACTGTCCCAGGTGCTCAACAGCGTCGGCTCAGGCTTCGCCGCAATCCCGGCGGCGGCGGCCAAGCTGGAACAGGCGGAGGTCGCTCTCGACACCGCAAATGACGATCTCGACCGCGCTCGCCAACTGGCTGACAAGGGGCTCCTGGCACCGGCAAAGCTGAGCCAGGCCGAGGCCGCGCAACGTTCTGCCCAGCTTAACGTCGATGCAGCCGCCGGCGAGGTCGAGCGCCTGACGGTCGCTGCAGGAGCAAGCGATGCGGACAATCCCAATGTGCGCGCAGCCCGGGCAGCCCTCGAGAAGGCAGAATTTGCCCTGGCCAGCACCAGGATTGTCGCGCCAGCCGATGGCTATGTCTCGAACCTCTCGCTCACCCAAGGACAGTTTATCGGCGCAGGCACGGCAGCGCTGACCTTCATCAATCCGGCGACGCAGATGGTGATCGCCGATTTCCGGGAGAACCAGCTGATCAATGTCCAGCCGGGCGACCAAGCCATCGTGACGTTCGAGGCGGCGCCAGGGCGGCAGTTTCAAGCCACGGTCGAAAGCGTCGCCTGGGGCATCAGCAGCGGGCGCACCAGCGTCAACGGCCTGTCGCAATCCTCCAACGATACGCGCTGGTTTCCGCCCGCTCGCAAGATCCCTGTCCGGGTCAAGCTCGATGACATTGGGGCGCTGCCGGCCAATGTCCGCCTGGGCTCGGAAGCCGGGGTGCTGATCGTTCCTGAAGACGGGCTCATCCCGGCCATTGCCAAGGCACTGCTCGCCATGGGCGGGTTCACGGCCGGCTTCAACTGAGGCTCGCGCGATGGAAGAGCTGCCACGGGTTGACCCCAATGAAGACCCCTATCTGGCCCTGCGGACGGCATTGGCCGTTGCGATCTGCCTGATCCTGGCCGAGCCGCTGGGCATCACCATGCCGATGTTTCCGGTAGTGCTGGGCATGAGCATCATTTCGGGTCATCGCGGGGCACTGTCGCCACGCACGTTTGCGACCCCGATCATTCTGCCGATCATCGCAATCTTGTTCAGCTGGCTGGCCGCTATCACCGTCAACACGCCGATGCTCTTCATTTTGCTCAATTCGCTGCTGGCCGTTGGCGGCCTCGCGCTCATGCTGTTCTGCGGTTCGCGCGGCGGCATGATGCTCACCGTGTTTCCATTGATGATGGCCATGGCCGCGCTCTACAGCGATTTTGCACTGGCGGCGATCCGCGACAGCATGGTTTTGGGCGGCGTAGTGCTCGGCATCGCCATCGTGGTGCTCAATCTGCTGTTCCCGCCGCAAACCAGGCGGGTGCATGTCGAGATCGTTGCACCACTGGTGACGAAGCGCCCGCGCACGGCGCTCATGATCCGCGTCGCGGTTTATGTACCCGTGATGCTGGCAGTGTTTGCTACCGGCGACATGAACATGATGATCGTGCCGATCATGCTCCTGTTCATCTGCGCCGAACCCAGCCATGGCACGCGCATGCACCAGGTGATTGATCGTGGGGGCGGCACTCTTGTGGGTGGGGCTATCGCGGCCGCAGTGTTGATCGTCTACAGCATCGTGCCGCAGGTCCCGGTCGAGATCCTGCTGCTCACGGCGGTCACCTATTTTCTGATCGACAAGATGACGACGGGCAAACGCCGGCCGCTGCTGTACCAGTACGTCTGCTCTACGGCCCTGGTCATGGTTCTGTCGGCGACCAGCGGGGGGCGGGATGCCTTGGAGGTGGTGTTGCAACGGGTCGTGATAACGTCCGGCACGATGATCGGTGGGATCCTGCTGCTGGCCCTGCTGGAAGCCATCTTCCTGCCCGAGGAGAACGACGCTCAGGCCGGTGCGGCACTGGCCTGACCGTCTGCCGGGGGCCGATCGCCGCCACCTCGCAGGAAATCTCTTCTTCTCCCGGACAAGCAGTGGACAAAATCATCATCACAGGATAACTGGTTGGTCCAGCAGTCCAGTGAGGAGTTGAAATGCATATTCTTGTCGTGGGTGCAGCGGGCATGTTGGGCCGGAAGCTCACCAGGGAACTGGTGCGGAACGCAACGCTGGGCGGACGCCGCATCGAAAAGCTGTCGCTTGTCGATGTTGTAGCGCCTGATCGTCCCGGTTTCGCAGGCGAAACCGATCTGCGCGCGATTGACCTTTCGGCCTCAGGTGCGGCGACCGAACTGGTCGCGGGTCGGCCCGATGTGATCTTTCATCTGGCGGCGATCGTCTCGGGGGAGGCCGAGGCTGACTTCGAGAAAGGCTACAGAATCAATCTGGACGGCACGCGCGCCCTGCTCGAGGCGATCCGGGCCGAGGGGGCGAAAAACCCATACTGCCCGCGCGTCGTTTTTACGTCCTCGATTGCCGTGTTCGGCACCCCATTCCCAGAAGTCATCGGCGACGACCACGTCTTGACGCCGCTCACCAGCTATGGCGTGCAGAAGGCAATCGGCGAATTGCTGCTGGCCGACTATTCGCGCCGCGGATTTCTCGATGGCGTCGGCGTGCGCCTGCCCACCATCGTCATCCGGCCGGGCAAGCCGAACAAGGCGGCCTCCGGCTTCTTTTCGGGCATTCTGCGCGAACCGCTGGCGGGGCAGGAAGCAGTATTGCCGGTGGCCGACACGGTGCGGCACTGGTTCGCCAGCCCGCGGGCTGCGGTGGGTTTCCTGATCCATGCGGCAACGCTGGACACGGCGCCACTGGGCATAAGGCGTTCGCTCAACATGCCGGGCATTGCCGCCACGGTCGCCGAGGAGATTGCCGCGTTGCAGCGGGTTGCGGGCGAGGATGCAGTCGCTCTCATCCGCCGGGAGCCCGATCCGGTCATCGAGAAGTTCGTCGATGGCTGGCCGCGCGCCTTCAATCCCGAACGGGCGCTGGCGCTTGGCTTTACTGCGGACTCGTCCTTCGACGATATCATCCGGGTTTATATCGAGGACGAAATGGGCGGGGAGCGCCCCCGAGCCTAAGACTAACGCCGGCGCAGGGTTTCAACCTGGGCCGGCGTCAGCGGGCGCAAGGCGCGCCCGGCCAGCAACAGATGCAGCCGGGCGGTTTCTTCGAGTTCCTCGGTCGCGTATTGCGCGTCGCGCAGCGAAGTGCCGGCGACCACCGGCCCGTGATTGGCGAGCAGCACCGCGTGGTGCTTGCCAGCCTGTGCCTTGACTGCAAGCGCCAGTGCTTCGTCGCCCGGCGCGAAATACGGCACCAACGGCAATGTTCCCACCCGCATCACGTAGTAAGCCGTCAGGGGCGGCAGCACATCGGTGGGATCGGCATCGGCGAGGATGCTGACCGCCACGGCGTGCGTCGAATGCAGGTGCACCACCGCGCCGGCAGCAGGGCGCTCGCAATACATGCAGCGGTGAAGAAAGGCTTCCTTGGTCGGCCTGTCGCCGTCGACGTGTTTGCCATCAGCATCGAGCAAGGAGAGGCGCGCCGGATCGAGGTCGCCGAGGCTGGCGTTGGTCGGCGTCATGAGCAGGCTGCCATCGCTCAGCCGCACACTGATATTGCCGGTCGAACCCGCCGTCAGGCCGCGGTCGAACAGCGACTTGCCGACTGCGCAGATATCGTCCCGCACGCGGCTGGCTTCCGATAGTACCGCAGTCATTGCAAACGCTCCCACGCCTTGAGGAAAAAGTCATCCGCCCCGAAATTCCCCGATTTGAGGGCAAGCGCCAATTGTGGTCCTGCGCCTGAAGACAGAGTCCAGGGCACACCGGGATCAATTTCCGGGCCGATCTCTAGCGCGGTGACACCGAGCGAGTGGATCACCGCGCCCGATGTTTCGCCGCCGGCCACGATCAGGCGGGTGAAGCCGCGCTGCGTCAGTTCCTGGGCCAATTGCCCCATGAAGTGCTCCACCAGCTCACCGGCACGACTGCGCCCGAGTTGTTCCTGCACCAAGCGGATCTTTTGCGGATCGGCACTGGAATAGACAATCGGAGCGAGGCTGCCGGCACTACGTTCGATGAACGCGGCAGCGTCGTCGACAGTCATCCGATGCTCGGCGATATCGGTTGCTTCCACCTGGAGGGAAGGCGCGCCCTGAGCCTGGGCCATTTCGATCTGGCGCCGCGTGGCCGCCGAGCAGGAGCCGGCGATGATGGCGGCGCGTCCCGGCGGTGCGGCAAGTGTGACAGGTGGTGTGATCGGCCGGAACAAGCCCGCCTGGCGAAACATTTCGGGCAGGCCTAACGCGACCCCAGACCCGCCGGTGATGAGCCGCAGGCCGCTGACGGCAGCGCCGATGGTGCGCAGATCATCGTCACTGACGGCATCGACGATGGCGATGCCATCGACCGCGGCAAGGCTCCGGCTGAGGGCGTCGGCACCGGCGCGAACCTGATCGTGGTCCAGCAGCACCACAGGCGTTTTCGTCTGGCGCCCGAGCACGCGGGCAAGATTGGCGTCGCGCATGGGGGTAAGCGGATGGTCCTTCATCGGGCTATCGCTGAGCAGGAGATCGCCGACGAAAAGGTGGCCCTTGTAGACAGTCCGCTTGTTGGTCGGGAATGCCGGGCAGGCGATGGTGCGGGCTTCCCCCAGGAGATCAAGCAGGGCGTCGGTCACCGGCCCGATATTGCCCTCGTCGGTGGAATCGAAGGTGGAGCAATATTTGAAAAAGAGTTGCCGGGCTCCGGCAGCCAGCAGCACCTTGCCGGCCGCGACCGACATTGCCACGGCTTCCGCAGCCGGAATGGTCCGCGATTTGAGCGACACCACCACCGCATCGGCATCGTCGAACCGAGCATCTGGGGAGGGCACACCCACAACCTGCAGGACTTTCATGCCGCCGCGAGACAGTGTCAGGGCCAAGTCTGTCGCGCCGGTGAGGTCGTCGGCGATAGCGCCAAGCAGCATGATCGGTGGGCTCCGGTGGTTTGATTGCTGGCGAAAGCCGCTAAGGCCGCAGGGATCTGGTCTCGGCAATGGCTTCCAGCGTCGTGCGGTGGATGCGGTTGAGATGATTCTGCATCGCCTCGGCGGCCGCCGCCGCATCCCGCCGCTCGAAACCGTCGAGGATCTCGATGTGATCGGCAAGGCTGAGCGGCACCGAGTCTTTGCGCAGCAGCACATGGCGGCGATATTCCATGCCGAAGCTGAACAGTTCATGCAGGAACCCGGCGACAAGTTCGTTGCCGCTCGCCTGGTAGATGGCATCGTGAAATTCGGCGTCTGAAATCTGGAAACGGACGGTGTCGCCCACCATACCGCGTTGCGCATCCACGAGCCGGCGCAGGCGGGCGATCCCGTTATCGTCGATCCGCTCAACCGCCGCACGGATCACTGGAATTTCGACCAGCAGCCGCGCCTGATACACCTCGTCCGCCGACCGCCCGGGCAGGACCGGCTGAGTCACGCTGTTGTATTGGGGAAATCCCTCGGTGCGGGCGATCCGCGTCCGGCTGCCCTGCGAAATTTCGACCATGCCGATTGCTGCCAGCATTTGAATGGCTCCACGAACCGTTTCCCGGCTCACCTCAAGGGTCGCCGCGAGCTCGCGCTCGCTGGGGAGTTCGTCGCCTGTGCGCAAGATACCTGACTGAACCATCGCAGCAAGACGATGGCTCACCTGCTCGCGAATAGTGAGCTTGGAGAGACCGTTCTTCAGATTTTGCAGATTGAGAGGTGCGTCCATGGTGCTCACCTGCCGGCTTTTGGTTCGGTAAATCAATATGAATGATCGTGCGGCACAGGTCTAGTGGTATCATGGCCGGACCAGTTGACAAGTTTAAAGCCCCATGCTTGTTTCTGGCCACTGAGTGCGGCTGCGGAGGAGAACGAGCCATGAAGCCACGTCTGGCAGTTGTGTTGGGCGACCCCGCAGGGATCGGCCCGGAATTGATCGCCCGGCTGCTCGCTTCGCCGGAAAATCGCGACAAGGCCGACATCCTGCTCGTCGCCGATCGCGACGAGGTGGAAGAGGGCATGCGCATTGCCGGGCAGCGCTTCAGCTATCGGGTTGTGGAAGGCGAACCGGAGTTCCGGCCCGGCGACAACATTATCCTCGAAGATGTCAAGGGCACCGCGGCGCGGCCTTTCGAGCGTGCAGTGTCCACGGTGAGTGGTGGCCGCTATTGCCTCGAAACACTGGAACGCGCCGTAAGATTGACCACGGCGGGCGTGACGGACGGCGTGCTGTTCACGCCGCTCAACAAGAATTCCATGCATCAGGCGGGCCTGCCGCATGAGGACGAAAGCCAATGGTTTGCCGCCATGCTGGGTGTCACGGGGCCGCATGGTGAACTCAATGCGCTGGACAATCTGTGGACCAGCCGGGTCACCAGCCACGTCGCCCTCAAGGAGGTCCCTGGGCTGATCACCAGGGAACGCGTCATTGCCGGGATCGAACTGGCACACACGACACTGGTTGCGGCGGGAGTGGCTCAGCCGCGTATCGCCGTCTGTGGGCTGAACCCGCACAATGGCGAGAATGGCAGCTTTGGCCGTGAGGAGATCGAAGTGATCGGTCCGGCCGTCGAAGAGGCGAGGCGCAGGGGCCTGCCGGCCACGGGACCGTTCCCCGCCGACACCATCTTTCTGCGGGCCAAAGAGGTCGATGCGATCGTCACCATGTACCATGACCAGGGCCAGATCGCGATGAAGCTCATGGGCTTTTCGCGCGGTGTCACCGTTCATGGCGGGCTGCCGATCCCCATCGCGACGCCCGCGCACGGCACGGCTTTCGATATTTACGGCCAGGGCAAGGCCAATCTCGGCGCGACCCAGGCCGCGTTCGACATTGTCGTGGCCCAGAGCGTCAGCCGCAGCCGGATCGCGGCGTGACTGGACGCTCATTCCATAACAAAGGCCGGATAAACCGGCCGATCTTCACCGCTCAGGCGGTTCCAACGCACTGCTCGCTCGCCGCGGGCAGGGCACAGAATACCAAACCTGCCGAGGAGGGCAGTTCCAATGAAGAAAACCTCTATCGTTCTCGCACTAGCTGCGACCCTGCTGTTAAGCGCAGGCGCCTTTGCACAATGGGCCCCCGAGCGCCCGGTGGAATTCATCGTCGCCTCGGGCGCAGGTGGTGGTACGGACAATTTCGCCCGCACCATTCAGTCCATCATCGCCCAGCACGACCTGATGGATCAGTCGGTCGTGGTATTGAACAAGGGTGCGGGCAGCGGCGCCGAGGCCTTCGTCTATGCCAAGGGCAATGCCGGCGACCCGCACAAGCTCATCTTCGGCACCAACAACGTCTACCTGCTGCCCCACGTTGCCAAGATGGCCTATACCTCTGAGGATCTGGTGCCGGTGGCGGCGCTTGCCCTTGATGAGTTCCTCATCTGGGTCAAGGCCGATGCGCCCTATGCGGACGCTGCCGCCTTCATCGAGGCAGCCAAAGCCAGTCCCGGTTCGATCCCGTTCGGCGGTAGCCAGTCCAAGGATACCGACGAGACGCTCGTCGCCCTGGTCGAGCAGAAGACCGGCGCCGAGTTCAAGTATGTTCCGTTCAATGGCGGCGGCGAAGTGGGCGTACAACTGGCTGGCGGCCACATTGCGGCCAACGTCAACAACCCCAACGAAAATCTGGGGCAATGGCAGGCTGGCGCGATCAAGCCGCTGTGCGTCTTCAGCGACGAGCGCATGGCCGAGAGCGAACCAATCCATGGCGACATGGGCTGGCATGACATTCCGACCTGCGCTGAGTCCGGTATCGACATTTCGGCCTACCAGATGCCGCGCACCGTCTGGCTGCCGGCCGGTGTTTCCGATGAGCAGTTGGCCTTCTATGTCGACGTGATGGAAAAGGTCAGCCAGACCCCTGAATGGCAGGAATACGTCGCCAATACCTCCCAGACCGGCCGTTTCCTTGCCGGCGATGATCTCGCAAGCTTCATCGACAACAGCGAAACCAGCACCGTCGAGGTCTTCAAGGCCGAAGGCTGGACGGCGCAGTAACGCTCCTCCCAGGCAGGGGCGGGCTTATGCTCGCCCCTGCCGTCATGCCAGTGCGGAGACCTTGGCTATGGTGATCAAGCGCATTCACATGGAGATCCTCGTCGCCTGCCTCACTGCGATTGCGGGCGTGGTAGTGGCGGGCGGCTCGCTTGAATTGGGCGTCGGCTGGACCGATTCCGGCCCCGATGCGGGGTATTTCCCCTTCTATGTGGGCCTGCTGCTGGCCGCCGCGGGCTTTGCGAACGCGGTGTGGACGGTCATCGTGCATCGCGGTGAGGCCGAAGTTTTCCTCGAACAAGAGCAGGCCATGCGTCTGCTTGGTTTCTTCCTGCCGATGGTTGCCTTCGTCGCGGTCACGCTGGTGCTTGGCCTTTATGTCGGCGCCGCGCTTTACCTCTTCTACGTGGCCTGGCGGCAAGGCAAGTACAACCCGCTATGGGCCGCCGCCCTGGGCATCAGTTTTGCCGTGTTCCTGTTTGTCGTCTTCGACGTCCTGTTCAAGGTTCCGCTGCTCAAAGGGCCGCTGGAAGCCTTCCTGAAAATCTACTGATCGGCCCGTTCGGGACGAGGAGAGACGACCATGGGAAATTTCGGATTGCTGATGGAGGGCTTTCAGGTCGCCATCACCCCCATGCATATCGGCATTATGGTGGTCGGCGTCATGCTGGGGCTGATCGTTGGCGTGCTGCCGGGGCTGGGGGCGCCCAACGGCGTCTCGCTGTTGATCCCGCTGACATTCACTATGGACCCGGTTTCGGCCATCATCCTGCTGGCCAGCATGTATTGGGGGGCGCTGTTCGGCGGATCGACGACCTCGATCCTCTTCAACATACCGGGCGAGCCATCCTCGGTCGCCACCACATTCGACGGCTATCCCATGGCGCAAAAGGGCCAGACCACGCGGGCGCTGACGCTGGCGTTCATGTCGGCCGGCATCGGCGCGCTGGTCGGGGTCGTGGTGATCACGCTCCTATCCACCTGGGCGGCCGAGTTCGCGCTCCGCTTCGGCGCGCCGGAATATTTCTCGGTTTATTTCCTCGCCTTCTGCGCCTTTATCGGCATGGGCAGTTCCGCCCCGCTCAAGACCATCATCTCCCTGCTGGTCGGGCTGGCGCTCTCCACCGTGGGAATGGATACCATCACCGGCACGCTGCGCCTCACCTTCGGCGTCAACGAACTGATGGGTGGGGTGAGCTTTCTTGTCGTCGTGATCGGGCTGTTCGGCATTGGTGAACTGCTGATGACGGTACAGGACGGGCTGCGCTTCCGCGGCGTCACCTCCCGCATCGATCTTCGCGACGTCTTCCGGACCATCGCCGAACTGCCGCGCTACTGGGCGACCTTGCTGCGCTCATCGGCCATCGGCACCTGGATGGGCATTACCCCCGGCGGCCCCACCGCGGCTTCGTTCATGAGCTACGGCGTAGCCCGGCAATGGTCGCGGCCGGGCGAGCCGTTCGGCAAGGGCCGCCCTGAAGGCATTGTCGCGCCCGAGACGGCCGATCACTCGGCCGGCACTTGCGCCATGCTGCCGATGCTGGCGCTGGGCGTGCCCAGCTCCGCCACGGCAGCGGTGATGATGGGCGGCCTGATGATCTGGGGCCTGACCCCCGGTCCGATGCTGTTCGCCACCAAGCCGGATTTCGTCTGGGGCCTCATCGCCTCGATGTATATCTCCAATATCGTGGCCGTCGTGCTGGTCATGGCGACCGTGCCGATGTTCGCTGCCCTGTTGCGCATCCCCTTCGCCATCATCGGGCCGGTCATCGTCGCCATCTGCTTTGTCGGCGCCTACACCGTCAGCAGCGCCACGTTTGATCTATGGCTGGTGCTGCTGTTCGGGGTGATCGGCTATCTCTTCAGCAAGCTCAACTATCCTCTGGCCCCGCTGGTGCTGGCCATGGTGCTGGGGCACAAGGCCGAGAACGCCTTCCATCAGTCGATGATCCTTTCGGACGGCTCGTTGGGGGTATTCTGGTCCAACCCGCTGGTGGGCTCGATCATGACGCTGGCCCTGATCCTGGTGCTCGTTCCGCAACTGTCGCGGCTTGTTTCCAAATTCCGCAGCCGCGGCACGCTGCGCTCGGCACAGTAACGCGCTCTCAAAGGCAGATCCTGCAATGAACTTTCATACCTATTTTTCTGCCTCCGACCGCACGACGCCGGTGCAGACTTGCATTGTAGGCACTGGAGGCTTCGGACGGAGCTTTCTGGCGCAGGGCTTGCGGGTTCCGCTAATGCAGACGCGGGTCGCGGTGGATGTCTCGGCCGAAGTCGCCGCCGAATCGATGCGTTCGGCGGGGATTGCCGCAGCCGATATCAGCATCTGCGAGACGCGGGAAGCGGCTCGGCAGGCCTGGGACGCGGGCCGCTACATTGCCGCAAGCCGGCTCGAAACGGTGCTCGAGCTGCCCATCGACGTGGTCGTGGAGGCAACCGGCCAGCCCGAAGCAGGCGCGCGCCATGTTCGCGCAGCAGTGGATGCGGGCCGCCACGTGGCCCTCGTCTCCAAGGAAGTGGACAGCGTGGTTGGTCCCCAACTGGCCCGGCGGGCGCTTGAGCGCGGCAGGCTTGTTTCCCCGGTCGATGGCGACCAGCCCAGCCTGCTGATCGGGCTGATTACCTGGGCCGAGGTGATCGGGCTCGAGATCATCGCTGCCGGCAAGTCGAGCGAATATGATTTCGTCTTCGATCCCGCGACGCAGACGCTCACCAGCAACGGCCGGACCGTCAGCGCTCCCGACTTTGCCACCTGGTTCGATCTGGGGGCGCGCGGCTGCGCGGAGGTCGCGGCCGGACGGGCCGCCGCAGCATCGGCGCTGCCGCAGCGGGCGGTGCCCGACCTTTGCGAACTCACCGTTGTCGCCAATGCCACCGGCCTCCTGCCCGACCGGCCGGACTTGCACGCGCCCATTGCCGCCATTGGGGAAGTCGCCGATTTCTTCGCCATGCAAGCTGATGGCGGGCTGCTTGCCGGCACGCGGCGGCTCGACGTGTTCCATTGCCTGCGCCTGCCGAACGAGGTGAGCTTTGCCGGTGGCGTCTTCGTCGTGGTGCGCTGCGACGATGAAGTGACCTGGGCGATGTTGCGCGACAAGGGGCATGTTCTCAGCCGCTCGGGCCGCACCGCCATGCTCTATCTGCCCCGCCATCTGCTCGGCCTCGAGGCGGCGACCAGCGTGCTGGAAATGGCTTTGCGCGGCGTTTCGAGCGGATCACAGGAGCCCAGCCACCATGCGGACCTCGTGGCGCACGCCGACGCCGACCTGCCGGCGGGCACCGTGCTCACCATGGGCGGCCATCATCATTCCATCGACAAGGTCTCGGCCCGCATGGTGCCGGCTGGACCGCTTGGGCTGGAAACGGTGGTGCCCTTCTACCTCGCGGCAGGCCAGCGGCTCGTGCGCCCGGTGGCCAAGGACACGCCGATCCGCCTTGCGGACATCGAAATCGACGAGACTTCCGAACTCTGGACCCTGCGTAAGCAGCAGGACGCAGGTTTCTTCCCTGGCCGGTGATTGCCGGGGTAATCTAGCTTTCGCAAATTTCCTTGGGGTTCAAGATGACAGGCAAGAGCGCAATCGTGACCGGCGCCGGGACAGGCGTGGGCAAGGCGATCACCAGGGCCCTGCTGGCGGACGGCTTTCGGGTAGCGCTGGTGGGGCGCCGCCGGGAAGTGCTGGAAGCGACGGCCGCCGAACTCGATCCGGGCCGGGCCAATACCCTGTCGTTGCCGGCGGATATTGCCGATGCCCCCGCGGTGCAGGCCGTGTTCGACGCTGTCGTCCGGCAATGGGGACGGCTCGATCTTCTGGTCAACAATGCCGGGATCAACGCGCCCCTGGTGCCGCTCGAGGACACCACGCCTGAGCAGTGGCACAATGTGGTCAATTCCAACCTGACGGGCGCATTCTTTTGCACCCAGTCTGCATTCCGGGTGATGAAGGCGCAGAACCCGCAGGGCGGCCGGATCATCAACAATGGCTCGGTGTCCGCCACGACGCCCCGCCCCTGGTCGTCCCCCTACGCCGCAACCAAGCACGCGATCACCGGGTTGACCAAGGCGGCGGCGCTGGATGGGCGTCCATTCAATATCGCCTGCGGCCAGATCGATATTGGCAATGCGGGGACGGAGATGACCACGACCATCGCCAAGGGCGTGCTGCAGGCCGACGGCTCGACGGCCGCCGAGCCGACCATCGACGCGGGCCACATCGCCCGCGCCGTGAGCTACATGGCCGGCCTGCCGCTCGAGGCAAACGTCTTGACCATGACCGTCATGGCCACCCAGATGCCATTCGTCGGCCGAGGATAGACGGAACCCCTACGCGGCGAGCGCCACCGCGTCAGCGCCGGCCGGCAGCCGGACAGGGCACGACGGATCGGTTGCGGCCCGCCAGACCGCCTCCGCAACATCTGACGAGCGAGTCTTGGGCGCGTCCGGCTGCTGCAAGGTGGCCAGGACCTCTCGGGCAAGGCCAGCATAGGCATCGGGGAAACCGCCATTGCCTTGAATACGCGAGAAGGCGGTGGCGCCGAAGCTGGTGTCAGGTGCCGAGCCCGGCAGCACGATCCGGGCCTGGATATTGAACGGCTCCAGTTCCAGCGCCAGGGACTCAGTGAAGGCGTTCACGGCCGCCTTGCTGGCCGTATAAACCGACAGCAATGGCAAGGGTTTCAGGGTCACGCTCGAGGTGACGTTGATGACCATGCCGGACTTTCGTTCCCGGAACTGGGGCAGCACAGCCTGGGTCATTCGCATGGTCCCCAGCGTATTGGTTTCGAAAATTTCGCGCGCGACATCTATCGGCGTTCCTTCAAGCGCATTGAGCCAACCGATGCCGGCGTTGTTGACCAGGACATCGATCGGTCCGGCCGCATCGACGGCATTGCGCACGCTCTCGTCGCTGGTGACATCGAGCGGCAGGATGAGCAGATTGTCCGATGGCGGGAGGATATCTCCGCGCGGCGTGCGCATCGTCGCGATAACCTTCCAATCGCGTGCGAGGAAATATTTAGCGATATCGAGGCCGAAGCCAGACGAGCAGCCGGTAATCTGTACGGTCTTCATGGCGAGTTCCTTTGGTGGCATTGCACGACACCGATGTGGACCTCGGGGGCAAGACTTTCTATATTGGATCGTCCAGCTTCCATTTGAGATAGTCCGGAATGACCGATCCCTTTGCCGAAGTCGTCGCCTTGCTGCAGCCGAGCTTGCCGTTTTCGAAAGCCGCCAGCGGCTCCGGTGCGTGGCGAGTGGAAAGCTCCGGCAATGGGGAGCCGCTGTTTTGCCTGATCCTTGAAGGATCAACCCGGATCTCGATCGAGGGACTGGGCGACCTCGATCTGGCGCAGAACGATTTCATCCTGGTTCCCGCAGCCCAACGGTTCACCATGGTGAGCACCGAGCAAGGCAGCGAGGGCAGCATAGGTGACCCGCTCGCCGTCACCAAACTGGGCGACGAGACGCGCCATGGCGACCCGGATGGCTTGCCCAATATGCGCATCCTGGTGGGGCGACTGGCGTTCGGATCGCCCGATGCCGCGCTCCTCGTCGCGTTGCTGCCCCGGCTTATCCATGTGCGTGGGCAGCAGCGCCTGCCCATGATCGTGCAACTGATCCGAAGTGAGGCGCAGGATAATCGTCCTGCCCGTGAAATGGTGCTTGAACGGCTGTTGCAGGTGTTGCTCATCGAAGCCCTCCGCTCCGCATCGGACAACATGGCGTCACCCGGCCTGGTGCGAGGGCTGGCAGACGCTCGCCTCGCCACCGCCATCCGCCGCATGCATGAAGAGCCCGCACGGCAATGGACGGTGGAGCAGTTCGCGAATGAGGCCGCCCTTTCACGCTCGGTGTTTTTCGACAGGTTCCGCAAGGAAGTTGGGGTATCGCCGATGGAGTACCTGCTGTCGTGGCGGATGGCTCTGGCAAAGAACCTGCTGCGCCGGCGGGAGGGCGGGATGAAGCAGATCGCGGAACGTGTCGGCTATGGATCGGCCAGCGCGTTCAGTGTTGCGTTTACGCGCTTTGTCGGAGTGCCTCCCACCCAATACGCGCGAGACAATGTCGCGTAGATCACTCGGCTGTAGCGCACAGGCTCTATCGCAGCGCAAATCTTATAGTGGCCGACAGTGCTCTGCCGACCAGATTTGCTGGCGGCGCGGGCAAGGGCGAGGCTTCCCGCGCGGTGTCGACGGCCGCCTGGTCCAGGGATGGAAAGCCCGACGAGCGTGCCACGCCGATGCCGCTGATCCGCCCGCTGCCGTCCACCGAAAAGGAAATCAGCACGGAGCCGGCCTCGCCACGCTGGCGGGCATCGCGCGGATAAACCTTGCGCTGATCCAGTTGCCGCAGCACCTGCGATTGCCATTCCTCGGGAGAAATTCGGCTCGCAGCAGGGGCGGCGGCAGGCTGGGTCGCGGCAGCCCGAGGCCGTTGGGCTGGCTCGGCGGCGGGTGGCTCGGGCTCACGCCGAGGCTGGGTTCGAGGCGTGATTGGGGTCTCCTCGCGCCGCCTCCGCAACTCCGCCGACATGGTGACGGGCGCCGGTACATCAGCAACAATCCCTTCCGGCTCTGGTTCCGGCTCTGGTTCGGGCTCAGGTTCCGGCAAAGGCGCTGGCTCCGGCTCAGCGATGGGCGGAGGCGGCGGCTCGACCAAGGGCTCCGGCGGCGGTGGTTCTACCGCCGGTGGTTCAGGCTCGGGCTCAACTGTTGGTGGTGGAGGCGGTGGCTCCGGTTCGGCTGGCTGCTCCTCCGCCGGCGGCTCTTCCGGCTCGACGATCTCGGGCTCCGGTGGCGTCTCCGCCACGGGTTCGGGGACAGGCGCCAAGTCAATCAGGATCGCCGGCTCTTCCCCCGGCATGGCCAGCGCCGGAGGGCTCCAACGCTGCACCAGCACACTGCCGGCGCCAGCCGCACCCGCCACAAGGACAAATGCAAACGCCCACCGCGCGATATCACCCGCGGTGACACGTCCGAAAGCCGCCGTATCGACCTGACCGGGACGTGTCATGGACCCGCTTGCCCCTCCGCAACCGCGGGAGCCGTCTCGAGCCCCACCAACGCTACCTTGAGGTATCCCGCCGCTCGCAACTGGTTGAGCAGGGCCATCAACTCGCCATAAGGCACCGCCTTGTCGGCGCGCAGAAACATGCGCTGCTCGCGATCGCTGCCGGTGAGGGCATCAAGCGCCGGACCAAGATTGTCCCGGCTGACCGCTTCATTGCCGATGGTCAGCGACAGATCATCGAGCAGGGTCACGTAAATTGGCTCATCGGGGCGCGCCTGCGAGGTGGCGCTCGAGGGTGGCAGGTCGACATTGATGTCGACGGTCGCCAACGGAGCGGCGACCATGAAGATGATCAGCAGCACGAGAATGACGTCAATGAACGGAGTGACGTTGATCTCGTGCTGTTCGGCGAGGTCGTCCTCGTCTCCTCCGCTCTCGCGGATGCGGCCGGCCATCAGCGCTGATCCCCGGCGGGAGCCACGCGATAATCCAGGTCGCGCGACACCAGTCGCTCGATGCCCGCGGTCACGTCCGCCACCAATTGCCGATAGCCGGTGATCGAGCGGGAGAAGACGTTGTAGATGACCACTGCCGGAATGGCGGCCACAAGGCCGATGGCGGTGGCCAGCAATGCCTCGGCGATGCCGGGTGCAACCACTGCCAGATTGGTGGTCTGGGCCTGGGAGATGCCGATAAAGGCGTTCATGATGCCCCACACGGTTCCAAACAGGCCGACAAACGGGGCGGTCGAGCCGATGGTTGCCAATACGCCTGTGCCGCGCGACAGCCTGCGGCCGGCTGCCGCCTGCAGCCGCGCGAGACGAGATGCGACCCGATCCTTGAGGCCATCCCCGCCCGCATTGTCCAACGCATCCTGCGACAGCAACACTTCGCCCTCGGCTGCGCGCAGCAGCAACGTGCCGGTGCCGCGCTGTTTTTGCGCCGCCTGGAGGGCTTCGTCCAGTGATCGGGCATCGCTGACCAGCCTGAGCGTCCGGCGCATCCGCCGCGTGGCGCCGGCGATCTCGAGCACCTTGGCGACGAGGATGATCCAAGTCAGCACCGAGGCGAAGGCCAAGCCGATCATCACCGCTTTGACCACATAGTCGGCCGCCATGAACATGGCCCAGGGCGACAGATCATGCGGCAGGTTCGCCGATACGACGCTGGCGCCTTCAAGCGCGTCCTGCGCCCAGGCAGGTGAAGTCGTGAGCAGCGGCAGGCCGAGTGCTGCAATTAGCCAGCTTGAACGAAGGACAATATTGAACGGCATGGACCGGCTACCTTGGAAATGGATGTTCCGGCCGCCGCAGCGACCGGAACATCCGTGATTGTCAGTGCCAGTGAGCTGTTACCAGCTCTTGTGCACGCTCAGCGTCGCCGTGCGGCCAGCGCCATAACCACACGAGGTGAGCGACTGGCAGCTGGACACATAGGAGGTGTCGAAGATGTTGGAGACGGTAAGAGCCACGCCCCAATCGTCCTTTTTGTAACGCAGGCTCGCGTCGAACAACGCGACGTCATGGACCCGGGTGGTGTTGGCATTGTCAGCCCAGCTTTCGCCGAGATAGCGCATGCCAGCCCCGACCGCAACGCCTTCCAGCGCACCTTCGGGGATGGTGTATTCGACCGAGAGCGATGCCGTGAGCTCGGGGATCTGCACCGGCGAATTGCCGGCAGGGACCGGATCGAACGCCGAGCCGGCAGATTCCAGCACTTCGGCTTCGAGGAGGGTCAATGCACCTTTGACGGTGAAGTCGCCCACATTGGCGGCCGCTTCAAGTTCCGCGCCCCATAGGTTGACGGTGCCGATGGCGGCCTGCGTGCCGGGGAACAATGGATCGGGACCCGATACATTGGCGCGCTCGATGTTGAAAACCGACGCGGTGATCAGCCCATCGAAGAAGTCGGGCGCGTATTTGACGCCAGCTTCCCACTGCTCGCCCGTTTCGCTGCGCAGCAGATTGCCGTCCACATCGGTCGAAACCGTCGGATTGAACGAGGTGGCATAGCTCACATAGGGCGTCAGGCCATTGTCGAATTCATAGCCCAGGCCCACGCGTCCGGTGAAGTTGCCTTCCTCACGGCCGGTCGAGGTGCCGTTGACAAAGTTGTCCAGATCGGTCCGGACGTGATCGTAGCGCCCATTGAGCGTCAGGATGAGGTCATCCAGCCGGATCTGGTCCTGAACGTAGACGCCAAGCTGGTTGAGCGAGATTTCGTTGTCGAGATAGGGTGCAGCCAGTGGCGGCAGGGCGGCGCCATAAACCGGATTGAACACGTCAATCGGCGGCACCGGCGTCAGCCAGTTATTGACAGCCTGGCTCTGGTCGATGTGGTAGTTCTTGTAGTCGAGGCCGACCAGCAGGCGATGCTCCAGCAGACCGGTGTCGAATTTGCCTTCAAGCTGATTGTCGATGCTGATCGTGCCCACTTCGGTATCGTGGCCGAAGCGGATGCGCGGCAGTTCGGTGCCGATGAGATTGCCGTTGCCGTAGACGAATTCTTCCGTCAGATCGACGGTGGCATAGCGCGCGTTCTGCCGGACGGTCCAGTCGCCATTGATCTCGTGCTCGAGTTCGTAGCCGATCATGATCTGCTGGCGGTCGTAATGGTCGGCATCCGGCTCGCCATAGTTGAGGTCGCGCGGGATACGAACGCCATCAGTCGTATCCACCTGCGTGCCAAAATAGGGCAGGAAGCCGGTCGAGGTATGGTCAAGGCCGACGTTCTGGTAAGAGCCGTAAACGGTGATCGCCGTGGCTTCGCTGGGCGTCCACTTGACGCTACCCAGCACATTGCCGCGCAGATCCTGGGCGTCGTCGGTCTCCCAGCTGCCACCCGAAAGCTTGCCGGTGACGCGATAGGACAGATCGCCATCGGCCAGCACGTCGCCCCCGTCGAGGCCGACATAGGCATTGCCGAAATTGTTGACGCCGGCTTCCGTGCGCAGGAACCGCTCGCCATTGGGACGCTTGCTGACATAATTGACGATGCCGCCGACATTGGCGCCGCCGTAAAGCACCGATGCAGGGCCCTTCAGCACTTCGATCCGCTCCAGCAGGAAGGGATCAACCAGGAAGGTGCCGAAGCCGGTCTGGTAGAGCGGCAGATTGTCGAGGAACATGCCGCTCTGGTCGGCCTGGAAGCCGCGGACATAGAGCCAGTCGGTATCAGCATCGGTGCCATAGGTCGATGGGTTCACGCCGGCAGAATAGCGCAGAGTCTCGTCTGCCTTGGCGCCGGGATATTGATCAAGCTGCTCCCGCGTCACCACCGAGACCGATTGCGGCACTTCACTGACGGCCAAAGCCAGCTTGGACCCTGCCGTGGTGGAAACAGCGGCGTAGCCTTCGCCGGTTTCGCCGTCAGCCTCGACCACGATTTCGCCCAGAGCAATGAGTTGGCTCTGGGCATGGGCTGCACCCATGGGAGCCAGGGCCGTGGTGATGAGCAGCAGCCGGGTTATGGCGCGGCGAGAGGACGACGTCATGCAGGAGCCCCTTTGATTGCCTCCGACACAATCTGGCCGCAGGCATGAAGAAAATATGGTGACGAGATATCTCAACTTAAGCGCCGGCGATTGTATATCCTTGCTGTCGCTTGAAGGATTTATCGATCCGTTGCAGGCTTTCCACCGTGGTGTTGCAGCCATGCAGCAGGCGTCACGCCCACATACTGCTTGAATACACGGGTCATGTGCGCCTGATCGGAAAAGCCGGCGACGCTTGCAACGTCGCTCAACCGGCTGCCGCTATCCTTCAGCAGTGATTTGACCCGATCGATCCTGGCGCGCATCAGCCACTGATGTGGCGTGAACCCACTCGAAGCACGGAAGGCCGTGCAGAAATAGGATTGGGACAGGCCGAGCTTGCCGGCGATTTCACCGAGCCGGATCGTCCGCAGGCAATTGTCTTCCAGATATTCCTGCGCCATCCGTAGCCGCCGTGGCGACAGGCCGCCGCGGTCATCTCGACGGGTGCGGCCGACCTCGAACAGTTCCACCAGCATGGCGGTGACAAGGCTCTCGCCATAAAGATCATGCAGTCCGGGCCCGGTGCATTCCTGGGCCATGAGCGTAGCCAGGGTCAGCAGGCGCGGATGGTCGAACATCAGGCGGGGCATTTCGAGCCTGTCATTGTCGATCGCATCGGCAAGCCGGCTCAAGGGCAGGTCAATGTCGAAATGCAGATCCAGGTGCCGCAGATGGGTCTGCTCGCCGACGAAGGAAAAGGTGCGCATTCCCGCAGGGATATAGCTCAGCCGGCCCTGTGTTCCGGGGGAGTGCTGCCGGCGCTCGGTGGCGATTTCGATAGTGCCGGGACTGGTTTGCTCCAGCACCACGAACAGCCGGGGATGGGAGGAGACATATTCGCCGCGCGCCCCGGCAAACCCATCCACATCCCACACGTCCGCCATCACGCCCGGCCAGACGCGCCAAGCAGGCATGGTGCTGGGCGCAAAACCTTCGACGCTGGCCTGCATGTTGGGGTGAAACACGGGTGTACTCTAAAGATGACGCTTTGTGTCATCTTATCAGAAAATAACGCGCGAGCCAGCCGTCGTTTTCAGCCCAGCAAGGCGCTCAGCAGCGGCACCAGTCGATCGACCGACCAAGGAATCGACAAGACCGATGGCGCCGACAGGGCAATGGCAAACGAGCGATCGACCACCGCCAGATGGCGGCCGGAGGCGACGGGGGCAAAACGCGCAAACAAGGGATTGGCATTGAGTGCCTCCAGCTCGGACTGATCGCCATGCCAGGTGATCAGCACGTCTGCATCGACGGAACCCAGATTCTCGAAACTCACCGGCACGTAGAAGGCGCCGTCACTCGGCAAGGCTGCAGCCCCCGGCGACAGCACCAAGCCAAGCTCCTGCAGCATTTGCACGCGCGGATCGCTTGCAACGTAAATCCCCAAGCCGTTGCTGCCCGGATCGGCATAGCCGAAGGTGAAACTGCGACCGCTGAACTCGGGATGGGCTTGCGCGACGGCAGCGAGCTTTTCCTCGACGCCGGCGACCAAAGTCTCTGCTTCCGGCGTCTTTCCCAACGCCTGGCCTACGGTCGTCGTCACGTCCTGCCAGGTGCCTGACCAGGGACCAGTCGCCCACGCCACGGTCGGCGCAATGGCCGAGAGCCGCCTATATTTCTCGGCATCCAGATCGCTATAGGGTGCCAGGATCAGGTCTGGCCGCAAGGACAGAATCTGCTCGTAGGAGATTTGCTGCGGATTGAGCCGCGTAGGCAACTCACCACCCAGTTCGGCAATCGCGTCGGCAACCCAAGGTAGAACGCCGTTTTCGTCGCCACCCCATTCCTGCAGGGGAATGCCGACCGGCACTTCTCCCAGGGCCAGCACCACATCCTGGGTGATCCAGCCAATGGTCACGATCCGCTGCGGCTCGTCGGGAATGATTGTCTCGCCCAAGCCGTGAGTGATGGTCACGGGAAAGGCCTCCTGCGACAGGACGGGCGATGAGAGGCCAAGCAGCGCCACAAGGCCAACGACGATGGACAGTTTCACAGCACTATACTCCTGCAACAGGCGTGGGCGCCCCGCGCGGAATGACCAGCGGCGTATGGGCGATGGGGTCTTCGATGATGACGCAGGCCAGCCCGAACACCGCCTCCACCAGTTCGGCCGTCATGATGTTGCGCGGCGCACCTTCGGCGACCACAGCGCCATCGCGCATGGCGATCAGATGAGTGCCATAGCGGCAGGCCTGGTTGAGGTCGTGCAGCACGGCTGTCACCGTCTTGCCGCCGCGCTGGTTGAGGGCGCGCAGCAGTTCCATCAGCTCGATCTGGTGGGTGATGTCGAGATAGGTGGTCGGCTCGTCGAGCAGCAGCAATGGTGTTTCCTGCGCCAACACCATGGCGATCCAGACGCGCTGCCGCTGTCCGCCCGACAGCTCATCCACGCGCCGATGGGATAGGGCGGTAATGTGGGTCGCTTTCATCGCCGCGATCACGGCCGCTTCGTCTGCGTCCGACCATTGCTGGAGGAAACTCTGGTGCGGATAGCGGCCGCGCGCCACGAGGTCGGCCACGGTGATGCCATCGGGGGCAATCGAGCTTTGCGGCAATAGCCCCAGCCGTCGCGCCACTTCCCGCGCCGGATAATCGGAGATGGCCTTGCCATCCAGCACGATCTGCCCGGCACTGGGCTTGATCAGCCGTGCCAGCGCCCGCAGCAATGTCGATTTTCCGCAGGCATTGGCGCCGACGATGACGGTGAAGCTACCATCGGGAATAGCGACCGACAGATTGCTGGAAATCACCTGGCGGTCATAGCCGATGGTCACGTCGTCTGCATGAAGCCTGCTATGGGGCACGCTGTTGTCCATTATTGACGCCTCGCTTCGGCGACCAGCAGCCAGGCGAAATACATCCCGCCCAGGCTGATCGTCACCACGCCGACAGGCAATTGGGTGGGGGCAAAGGCGCGCTGCGCCAGATAGTCGGCGGCAACGAGCAGCAGTGCGCCCATGGCGGCTGAGGGCAATAGCGCAACGCCCGCCGCCCGCGTCAGGCGCCGCGCCAATTGGGGGGCAACCAGCGCGACGAAGCCGATCGGTCCCGCCGTTGCGGTGACGGTTGCGATCAGGGCAACGCCCAGCACCATCAGCAGGACCCGCGTCCGTTCCGCCGAAATGCCGAGGGCGCTCGCCGCATCATCGCCCATTTCCAATTGCGCCATGGGCCGGGCTAGCAGCAGGCTGGCTGGTATCAGCACCAGCAGCAACAAGGCGGCAATCAGCAGCCGATCCAGCCCCAATCCGTTGAGCGATCCGGCGTCCCACATTGCGGCACTCATGGCGACCTCAAGCTGCGCCCGCAACAGCATGAACTTGTTGAACGCGGTCAGCATGGCCGAAACGCCGATGCCGACAATGATGAGCCGGAACCCCTGCACGCCGTGCCGCCAGGCGAGGCCATAAACCAGCGCGGCCGTGACCAGGCCACCCACCAGCGCGCCGCCAGCCACCATCAGATAGCCACCGCCCAAAGCAACCATCACCAGCAGAGCGCCCGTGTATGCGCCCGCTTCGAACCCGATAATGTCGGGGCTGCCCAGGGGATTGCGCGTGATCGACTGGAAGATGGCGCCGGACAGCCCGAGTGCAGCACCAAGCAGCAGCGCCAGCGCAGCGCGTGGCAGGCGCCACTCGACGACAACCATCTGCACGCTTGGTTCGGCCTGCCCCACCAGGGCGCGGAACACCTCTCCAAGCGGCACAGGAAAGTCGCCGCTGGCCAGCGTGAGCAAACCGAAGCCAAGCGCCAGCACAACTAGGCCAGCACAAACCACCATTCTGCGTATGCCGATCAGCCGTGACAACCGGCCGCCGAACGGACGGAGCGCCTGCGCGCGATGACCGAAATTGATGGTTGCGGGAAGCATGCTCACAACCCGCTGACCCTGCGCCGCCGCGCCAGCGCAATCAGCACCGGCGCTCCGATGAAGGCGGTGACGATGCCCACCTGCAATTCGCCCGGCCGCAGCACCAGCCGTCCCACGATGTCTGCCGCCAGCAGCAGGATAGGCGCCAACACGGCCGTATAGGCAAAAATCCAGCGCTGGTCGGTGCCCGCAATCCAGCGCGCCAGATGCGGCACCATGAGCCCCACAAACCCGATCGGCCCGGCCGCAGCCGTCGCAGCGCCCGCCAGCAGGGTGGTGGCGAGGATCACCACCACGCGCGTGCGCCTGACGCTTACCCCAACGGACAGCGCCAGATCATCACCAAGCGCCACCGCATTGAGCGGGCGGGCTACCACAAAAGCGAGCAGCAGGCCGGCGGCGATAAAGGGAAATGTGACGAGGATGGTCTCATGGCTTTGCCCGACCAGCGAGCCGGCTGCCCAGTGCCGCAGGCGGTCGAACGTGCCTGGATCGAGCAGCGTGATCCCCGCCGAAATGCCCGACAGCACAGCGCCGATCGCCACGCCCGCCAATGTCAGCCGCACCGGCGTGCCGCCGCCTCGTCCGGCCGACCCGACCAAATAGACCAGCACTGTCGTCACGATTGCCCCGGCAAACGCAAACCAGATGTAGCCGCCAATGCCGCTCAGCCCGAACGCGCCCACCCCAACCACCACGGCGAAATAGGCGCCGGCATTGACCCCCAGCAGGCCCGGATCGGCCAGCGGATTGCGCGTCAGCGCCTGGATCAAGGCACCGGCCGTGCCCAGCGCCAGCCCGACACCCAGCCCCAGAATGGTCCGCGGCAGCCGCAGCGCGATGACGATAACGTGCTCGTCACTGTCGTCATAAGCAAAGAGCGCATCGAGTACCCTGCCAATGCCGAGATCGCGCGACCCCACCATCAGGCTGGCCAGAATCGTCGCCAGCAAAACCAGGACAACCACCGCGAGCCAGAACCAGCGCCTTGCATTGGTTTCCACCAAGCCCGGCCGCTTGGCCGCCGCCCGGGCCAATTGCTGGCTTGTCGCGATAGTGGCGCTCATCACCTAGAGCCCGAATCGCTCAAGGGTGGCATAATACTCGTCGCGCACAACCTCGCGGTCGCGCCCGGAATCCCAGCCTGCCGCAATCGCCGCACGAACGGCTTCGGGCAAGGCGTCGTAGCGCTCTTCCCAGGCCCGTGCGTCTTCGGTCCAGTATCCGACCAACTCGTACCGCTCGGCGGGCATGCGCAGATCGTGGCGAATATAACGGCGCAGGCTGCGCACCACCCGCTGCTCACCGGCGACCCAGATATATCCGGGCGTTGGCGGCAGGGGCAGCGCACGCACCACTTCGCCCACCCGGCTTGCCGCCACGCCATTGCCGCTGCCATGCAGCCAGGTCACGCTGGCATGGGGATGATAGGGCAGATCCAGCTCATGACTGGGTTCAGCAACCTCGATGAAGGCCCGCGTCTGCACATGCTCGGGCGTCTGCTCCAGCAGGCGCGCCAGGGCCG
This sequence comes from Devosia naphthalenivorans, assembly GCF_003056355.1. Lineage (GTDB taxonomy): Bacteria > Pseudomonadota > Alphaproteobacteria > Rhizobiales > Devosiaceae > Devosia > Devosia naphthalenivorans. The sequence goes on along the minus strand of NZ_PYVW01000007.1, from coordinate 114,689 downwards.
GCAGGCCCGTTGCATCCGCCACTAGCAATTGCCAGACGATGTCGTCGGGCGGCGCATAAAGCGCGCGCGGCTTGTTGATTGTCACGGTATCGCCGGCGCAGCAGCGCTGTGCCCAGTCGCTCGCCATGCCACCATCGTGCACCACGAAATCGACGTCGATCTCCCTTAGGTCTGATCGATAGTCCCGCACCGTGTAGGTGGAATAGCGCACGGCTTTCTGGCCGTCAGGATAACTCCAGCGGCCGTTTTCATCGATATGCGGCAGGTGGATGCGGCCGGTCTCGGCGTTGGGGAAAAACAGGCGCACATATTCATCGCCCACCCCTGTGCTTTGGAAATCGGCCAAGCCCTCGCCGCCGAACGTCAGACGGAGCATTCCCGGAGTGAGCACTCGCTTGGCAAGCACCTCGGCCTCATGGAAGATCTTGGTCAAGCGCTTCGTCCCGTTATCTATCAGGTCTGGATTGTGCCACTTGGCTGGCACGGCAGCGGCGCTTTCTGGCCACCGTCAGGTAAACATGACAGTTCCTATCATTTTTTCACAATCACACAAGCTTGGCGCTGTGGCGATGGCGGGCCGCATAATGGTTTCAACCGGTGGACTTGCATGTCATTCTGCCAGCATGGCCAAGCAATTCCCCGCACTAGAATCCCACCACCATCGTTTCATCGCCGCGCAACACATGTTCTTCACGGCTTCGGCAGCGCCGACCGGGCATGTGAACGTGTCGCCACGCAGCACCGACATGTTCCGGGTCCTGGGAGACAATGCCGTCCTGTATCTCGATCGCACCGGTAGCGGCAACGAGACTGCCGCACACCTGAAGGCGGACAGCAGGCTGACCATCATGTTCTGTGCGGTTGAAGGGCCGCCGCTCATCATGCGGCTATATGGCCAGGGGCGGGTCATTCACCGTGCGAGCGATGAGTACCGGCATCTGTTGGCAACGCTGTTTGATGGCAACGCTCCGCTGGGCGCGCGCCAGATGGTGCGCCTCGATTTTGATCTGGTGCAGACCTCATGCGGATATGGCGTGCCGCTGTTCGACTACAAGGACGAGCGCCCACAGATGGACGACTGGGCGCGCGCCAAGGGCGTCGATGGCATCGAAGCATATTGGCGGGAGAAGAACCAGGTCAGCCTCGATGGTTTCCCCACAGGCTTGTTCGAGGAATCCTAGTGCCTGAGCAAGGTGGAAGGCCGGTGAGGCGCCGGCCTTCCAATGCCTTGGCTATTGCACGACCACGATTGGCGCGCCCCACCGGACCCGGTCATACAAGTCGATGACATCCTGGAAGAGCAGCCGTACGCAACCGCTGGACACGGCCTTGCCGATTGAATCGGCGTCCATGTTTCCGTGCAGGCGATAGAGAGTGTCCCGATTACCCTGGTGAATGTAGAGCGCGCGCGGGCCTAGCGGGTTTTCCGGGCCGGGCTCCATCCCATGCCGGTACGGTTCAAGTTCGGGCTGCCGCTTGATCATGTCGGATGGTGGCGTCCAGGTCGGCCATTCGCGACCATAGGCGATATGGCCGCGGCCTTTCCAGGCAAAGCCCTCCCGGCCGATGCCGACGCCGTAGCGCATGGCCCGGCCGTTCTCCATCGTCCAGTAAAGGAAGCGGTTCGGCGTATCGACCACCACCACGCCCGGCTTCTCGCCGGTGATGTTGGCCACTTCCTGCCGCCAGTATATCGGATCGACCAGGTCGATGCGGGCCGCCGGAATCGGAAAGCGCTCATCCGGTATGGCCGCATACATGGCCAGGTATTCGGGCGGTATCGCCGGTGCGGGAGGCGCAACGGGTATTGTCGGTTTGGTGGTCGTGCAGCCGGCCAGAGCAAGTGCGGCAAGGCTTGTGGCACCCAGCATCATGTGCCGGCGCGAAATCATGGTGATATGCATGTCATCCAGCAGCCGTCGCGGCCGCCTCTCAAGGGATCAGGATCAGGGATTTTGGCGAGGCTTTGTCGCCAGCGTTCCTAGACGGCTCGCGGAGGTCGGAAGCGTCCGTCGTCGCCTGGGGCAGTGACGGTGTTATCCCGCGACGATGCGAACACCGCGGCCTGCGCATTGACACTGCACGCATCCACGAACGGCAAGACGCCAATTGCCTGCTGGCACGATATCATTTGCCCGTGGATCTTCTTGGAACAGGGCTTGAAGGCTGGCGCGCTGCGTTGGGAAGCATCCGCCTCAACGCATAGCTCCTGGCTGGCGATCGTCCAGAAATGGCCACTTGCCACGGCGCTGGCCATGGCCGGCCCGGGAACGGCCACCAATCCAAACAGCATAGCGATGAGCAGCAGGAACCTGTTCATGAACCGGTTCTAGTATATCCTGATGCAGGATGCGAGGCGCCGGACGAGAGAGTCTTGCGGCGTTGCATCTGCACAACGCCTGTGTGGATGTAGTCGCGGTTTTCTTTTGACTGGCCGTTTGCCCCTCTGTGCTAAGGCACGAGCTTGCTTGCCTGCGCTTCGTCCAGGTCGAGGATGATGTTCAGCGCCCGCTGCGCATCCTCCTTGCTGCCGGTTTCGATGGCGTGGAGCAGCGCGTCGTGGGCGCTGATGGAAGCGCTGCGATAGCTGGCTGAATCCGTGTCGGCGAGGGATTTGAGGGCCAGCGCCAGGGTCAGCTCCACGATGCCGGTGACAGAGCGGAGCAGGCTGTTGCCGGAGCTTTCGGCAATGGCGCGGTGGATTTCGAGCCCCGCCAGGCCATGGGCTTCGAGGTTGCCCTCCGACATATCCATCTGGTGCAGCCAATACTTCATCAGGCGCACATGCTCGGCCGAGCGACGCTCGCTGGCGAGGTGTACGGCGCGGACCTGCAGTGAACGGCGGATGTCGAAAAGGCTTTCGTAGAAGCGCCGGTCGGGCTTGGCATAGAAGTGCCAGGAGAGCACCTGGGGATCGAAATAGTTCCAGCGGCTGGTGGGCGAAACGCGCGTGCCCACCTTCGGTCGTGCTTCGATCAATCCCTTGGCTTCCAGTGTCTTGAGCGCCTCGCGCAGCACGGTTCGCGAAACACCATAGGTTTCCATCATCACGGCGTCGCTGGCCAGGATCGAGCCAACAGGAAACTTGCCGGTGACGATGCCCAGGCCGATCTCGTTTATAACGAAAGTGTGGAAGTTCCGTGCAGCGGGTCGCCCGGAAAGCGAGCGAATAAGGCTGCCTGCTTCGATCATGCTATGCCTTCTCGGGCGACTTCTCTCCTGGGGTGGAGGCTGCGAATATGACCCGCTGCAGGACGATGAACAGGAACAGCAGCACGCCGATCACGATCTTGGTCCACCAGCTCGACAGCGTGCCGTCGAAGATGATGTAGGTTTGCACCAGCCCCAGCAGCATGACGCCGACAAAAGTGCCTAGAACAAAGCCATAGCCGCCGGTCAAGAGCGTTCCCCCGATCACCACGGCGCTGATCGCATCGAGCTCCACGCCGACCGCCGCCAGCGGATAGCCGGCGGAGGTGTAGAACGAGAACACGATGCCTGCCAAGGCCGCCAGCATGCTCGACAGCATGTAGATCTGAACGGTGGTGCGCGCCACCGGCACGCCCATCAAGGAGGCCGAAACCTCATTGCCGCCCAGCGCATAGACATAGGAGCCAAAGCGCGTCCGGTGCGCGAGCAGGGCGCCCAGGATGAAGATGGCGATCATCAGCAGGCCGATGAAGCTGAGCCTGCCACCGCCGGGCAGGCGGATGATGAGGCCGGTGACGGTACCGTAGAAATCGTGGTTGATGGGCACCGAATCCTGGGTGATGACCGAGGCGCCCCCGCGCGCCAGGAACATGCCCGCGAGGGTAACGATAAACGAGGGCACGTTGAGGAAGTGGATGGTGAGCCCCATGGCGGCGCCGAACAGCCCGGCGACGCCCAGGGCAATGGCGAAGGCCAGGAGCGGGTGAATGCCCATCCAGCTGATCAGGACGGCGACCAGCACGCCGGTGAACCCGATGACCGCGCCCACGGACAGATCGATGCCGCCGGAAATGATGACGAACGTCATGCCGACGGCGGCAATGCCGAGGAAGGCATTGTCGGTGAGAAAATTGCCCAGCACGCGGGTCGAGAGCATGCTCGGGAACTGCAGGACGCTCAGTGCGTAGGCGATGATGAAGATAACCGCGGTGGCGGCGAGGGGGCGCAGGCTGCGTTTCATTTGCGTGCTGCCTTTGCCGGAACCAGCCGGCCAGTAAACAGACGTCCGGCAAGGGGCGACTGGATCAGGAGGATCAGGATGATCATGCCCGCCTTGACAATCAGGTTGAACTCGGGCCGGAAACCGGACACCAGGATACCGGTATTCATTGCCTGGATGATCAGTGCGCCGACTACCGCCATGGGAATGGAGAAGCGCCCGCCCAAGAGCGACGTGCCGCCGATGACCACGGCAAGGATGGCGTCGAGTTCGAGCCAGAGGCCGGAATTGTTTGCGTCAGCACCGCGGATGTCGGCGGCAACGACGATACCGGCGATAGCGGCGCAGAACCCGCTCAGCGCATAAACCAGCATCAGCAGCATCCGGCTGCGAATACCGCTCAGCGAGGCGGCAGCGCGATTGACGCCGATAGCCTGGATAAAAAGGCCGATGGCGGTGCGGCGCACGAGAAACGTCACCAGGACCATCAACACCAGGGCGATCACCGCCGCCATGGGCAGGCCAAGGAAACTGCCGGTTCCGATAAAGATCAGCGCCGGATCGTTGAAGGTAACGATGGAGCCTTCCGTGATCAGCTGGGCGATGCCGCGCCCGGCGACCATCAGCACCAGCGTGGCAATGATCGGCTGGATATCGAGCACGGCGACAAGAAAGCCGTTCCACAACCCGCAGGCCAGACCCACCGCAAGCGCGGCAATGACGGCTACGGGTGTCGGATAGCCCGCCACCACCATCGTCGCGGCAACAGCGCCGCAAACCGCCATGATGGCGCCGACCGAAAGGTCGACCCCCTTGGTCGCGATAACGCCGGTCATGCCGATGGCGAGGATCGCCACAGGCGCACCGCGGTTGATCACGTCAATCAGGCTGCCGAACAGGCGGCCATCCTGCCAAGTGATGCGGAAGAAATTGGGGAACAGCAGCCAGTTGATCAGCAGGACGCCAGCCAGGGCGAGCAATTGCGGATTGGCGAGGCGCTCGAGATGCAGCCGCTTCATGCCACGGCCTCGTCTGGATGATTGGCGATTGCCTGCACGATAACCCCGGGGTTGATGTTCTTGCCACGCAATTCGGCGACCATTTCGCGGTCCCGCATGACGACGATGCGCGAGCTATAGGCGACCACTTCGTCGAGTTCGGACGAGATCACGATCATGGCCATGCCATCGTCACGCAGGCGATTGATGGTGCGCACGATTTCGGCATGGGCGCCCACATCGATGCCGCGCGTCGGCTCGTCAAGGATCAGGAAAGCCGGATCGGTGGCAAGCCAGCGCGACAGGATGACCTTTTGCTGGTTGCCGCCGGAAAGCAGCTTCACCGGCATGTCGAGCGAGGCGGCACGGATGTCCATGGCCTCACCGAACTTGCCGGCTATTTCGAGCTGTTCGTCGCGATTAAGCGCGCGGAACCAGCCCAGTTTCCCCTGCAGGGCGATGACGATGTTTTCGCGCACCGAAAGATCGCCGAAAATGCCCTCCGCCTTGCGGTCCTCGGGGCAGAAGCCGAAAGCCTGGGCGATGGCATCGCTGGTGTTGCGGATGGACACAGGCTTGCCGCTGATATGCAGCGTGCCTTGGTCCGCCGGATCGGCTCCGAACATGATGCGGGCCATTTCCGTGCGCCCGGAGCCCAAAAGTCCCGCAATGCCGATGACCTCGCCCTTGTGGACGGTGAGGTTGAACGGTTGCACGCTTTTCTTGCGGCCATAATCGCGAAAGTCGAGCAGCACTTCGGAGTGAGCGTTTTCGGGCTCGAGGTCCGTCGCGCCGGAAAAGGCGATGTCCTTGCCCAGCATCAGGCGAACCACATCGGTGCGGCTGACGCTATCGAGCGGGCGCGTTTCGACCAGCCTGCCGTTGCGCAGCACCGTGACGCGGTCGGCAATGGCGAAAACCTGATCGAGAAAATGAGTGATGAAGATGATGGCGAGGCCGCGACTCTTGAGATCACGCACCACCTCGAACAGGCGCTCCACCTCGTTGCGATCAAGGCTGGCGGTAGGTTCGTCCAGGATCAGCACCTTGCCGGATAGCTCCACCGCACGCGCAATGGCGACGATCTGCTGCACGGCAACCGAATGGGTGCCAAGTTCGCTCCCGGGATCAAGGTTGAGCCCATAGCGCTGCAGCAGGACTTTGGCGTTGGCTTCCATCTTGCGATGGTCGACAAGCCCGAAACGGGTAGGCTGGTGACCGAGATAAAGGTTCTCCGCCACCGAGCGATTGGGCAGCAGATTGACTTCCTGATAGACCGTGCCGATGCCATGTGTCTGGGCATGCAGTGGATTATCGAGGTGCACCTGCTCGCCCTGGACAAACACCCCGCCGCCGTCCGGCTGGTAGGCTCCGGTCAAAATCTTGATGAGCGTGGATTTGCCGGCGCCGTTCTCGCCCAAAAGGGCATGGACCTCGCCCGCCTTGAGGCCGAAATCGACGGCATCGAGCGCGGTATGATTGCCAAAAATCTTGATGACGCCGCGCGCTTCGAGCACGAATGGACTATTCGCCATGTGTGTCCCCGCTCAATGGTTAGTTCCGCCAGTAGACCTCATCCTGAGCTTGTCGAAGGACGAGGTCGTGGCACGATAGCGCGCCCGCCCTCGTGGTTCGACAAGCTCACCATGAGGGCTTTTCTGACACGGCAAACGGACCACCCGTGCAACGGGTGGTCCTGGCTTTAGCTAGTACCCCAACCCCTTGCGGCGGTCGTACTCGCCCTGCGGATCATCTGCCGGAGTATAAAGCTTGGACTCGGTGATGATGAACTTTTCGGGCTCGGTGCCATCGGCGAGATATGCCGAGAGCGCCTGGAAGGCTGGGCCCGCCATGTCGGGGGTCAGTTCCACGGTGGCATTGGCTTCACCGGCTGCCATGGCGGCAAAGATATCGGGAACGGCGTCGATGGAGACAACCTTGATATCGGTGCCGGGCTTAAGCCCTGCGTCCTTGATCGCCTGGATGGCGCCAACGGCCATGTCGTCATTGTGGGCATAGACTGCGCAGATTTCGGCGCCGCCGTTTTCCGCCTTGATGAAGCCTTCCATTACTTCCTTGCCCTTGGCGCGGGTGAAGTCGCCGGTCTGGCTGCGGGCGATGGTGATGTTGTCGTGGCCGGCAATGGCTTCTTCAAAGCCCTGCTTGCGATTGATGGCGGGGGTGGAGCCGACGGTGCCCTGGAGTTCGACGACTTTGCACTCTTCCTCGCCCACTTCGGCAACCAGCCATTCGCCGGCAACGCGGCCCTCCAGCACCTGGTCGGAGGCAACGGTGCTCAGGTAAAGGTCTTCGGGCGCATCCACGCCGCGATCGAGCAGGATGACCGGGATTTCGGCTTCCTTGGCTTCGGTCAAAACGTTTTCCCAGCCGGTGGCGACGACCGGAGCCAGCAGGATCGCGTCAACGCCCTGGGCGATGAAGCCGCGGATGGCCTTGATCTGGTTTTCCTGCTTCTGCTGCGCATCGGCAAACTTGAGATCGATGCCCAGTTCTTCGGCCTGCTGCTTGGTGACCGAGGTTTCGGCAGCGCGCCAGCCCGATTCAGAGCCGATCTGGCTGAAGCCGACGACCAGGCCATTCAGGTTTTCCTGGGCAAGGCTGACAGACGTCAAAGCGGTAGCGAGGCTTGCCGCGACGGCAAGCTTGGTGATGATGTTCACGATGTCCTCCCAATGAGATCGCCACGGCGTGTTCACCTGCGGCAATGAGGAGGACGCTACATAAAGTACTATTATATGTAAAGTACCAAAGAGAGTAGTGCCGGGCGTGACCAGACTGACCTCGTGGAAGTCCGGTTCAATGCTGCGATTTGGCTGAAGTCAGCGGCCCCCGCGAAGCCGCCATTGCCGGAATTCTTCATCGAATTGCGGCTGCGTCTTGGGGTAAAGCCCGATCACCGGCGTTCCGGCCTTGACCTTTTCGAGCACGAAATCTTCGTAGGCCGTCATCTCGACAGCCTCATCGGCCACTTCGCCGGCAATGTGCGCGGGAATGACGATGACGCAATCATCATCGCCAACGATGATGTCGTCGGGGAACACCGCGACGTCGCCGCAGCCGATGGGCACGTTGAGATCGAGCGCCTCATGAAGCGTCAGATTGGTAGGGCTGGAGGGGCGGGTGTGATAGGCCGCAATATCCAGCGTGCCGATGGTGGCGGCGTCGCGAAAACCGCCATCTGTTACCACGCCGGCAACGCCGCGCACCATCAACCGGGTGACCAGGATATCGCCGGCCGACGCTGCGCGCGGGTCCTTGCGGCTGTCGATCACCATGACATTCCCGGCCGGACAGGTCTCCACCGCCACGCGCTGCGGGTGCTGGGGATTGCGAAATTCACTCAGCTGGTTGCGATCTTCACGCGCCGGAATATAGCGCAGGGTGAAGGCGGGCCCGACCATGTTGCGGCCCTTGGGCTGCACTGGATGAACGCCCTGGATCACCTGGTTGCGCAGCCCGCGCTTGAACAGCGCTGTGGCGAGCGTCGCGACCGAAACATTCATCAGCTTGTCGTGCATGGTCTGGTTCATATGCGGGGTTCCGGGAGGGTCAGGTGAGCTGATTGCTGGCGATGAAGGCGTCGAGCTTGGCTTGCTGTGCCGGGGTCAGCGGCCAGGCCGAAGGCGGACGCGTGGGGCCGCAATCGCGCCCAAGTGCAAGAAGCGCGGCCTTGACGCCGGTGACATTGGCGCCGTTCATTTCCTCGGCGCGAATGTCCTCAAAGGCCTTCATGCCGGCGATGAGCTCGTTCGCCTTTTTGAAGTCGCCGGCCTCCAGCGCCGCGTGAATGGCGACGGAGCGCTCGGGCCATACATTGATGAGCCCGGACGTAAAACCGCGCGCGCCCACGGCGTAGAACGCCGGCGCCCAGACTTCGGCAAGTCCCCCGACCCAGACGATTGATGGGTCGCACGCAGCCTTTGCTTCGGCCAACCTGAGCGGATTGGGCGTCGCCCATTTGACGCCCTTGACGTTGGGCAGGGCGCAGAGATCAGCAATAGCCTTGGTGCCGATGGCGTCGTTGCGCAGATAGAGCATCATCGGCAGCCCATCGGCGGCATTGGCGATGGCCTTGAGGTAATCCACGATGCCGCGCGGCGCAACGAACGGATCGGGCGGCTGGTGTACCATCAGCGCCGTGGCGCCGGCTTCCGCCGAGATTTTCGCAAGCGCACAGGCGTCACGCACTCCGCGCCCAATGCCGGCTAATAGGGGCGCGCGACCCGCCACCAGTTCGGCAACCGAGCGCACCATGGTGGAAGCTTCATCGGTTGTGAGCGCGTAGAACTCACCCGTATTGCCGTTGACCACCGGCATGTGGAGGCCTGCGCTCAGGGCGCGGTCGAGAATTGGCGCGAGCCGGGCAGGAGCGACATCGCCATTGCTATCGTACGGGGTCACCAGGATGCCGGAAATTCCAGTCAGGGCCTGATCGAGGGTCAGTGTCATTGCGTTCGCTCCAGCCTAGAAGATGTCGGGTTCGCCGGCAGCCGGCCCGAAGTCGCGTTCAAGGAAGTCGAAGTCGCAGCCCTTGTCGGCCTGCGTCACGTGTTTGGAATAGATCCAGCCCCAGCCGCGTTCGAAGCGCGCTGGCGGTGGCGACCACTCGGCGCGACGGCGCGCCAATTCGTCCTCGGCCACCAGCATGTCGAGCCGACGGTCGGGTAGGTCCAGCCGCACGATGTCGCCATTGCGCAGCAAGGCGAGGGGACCGCCGACATAGGATTCAGGAGCGACATGCAACACACAGGCCCCATAGGATGTGCCCGACATGCGGGCGTCCGAAATGCGCAGCATGTCACGGTGGCCCTGCTTGATCAGCGCCTTGGGGATGGGCAACATGCCCCATTCGGGCATGCCCGGACCGCCCTGCGGCCCCGCATTGCGCAGCACCAGCACATGGTCCGGCGTCACCTCAAGGTTTTCGTCGTCAATGGCCTGCTTCATCTCGGGATAGCTGTCGAACACCAGGGCCGGGCCCTGATGCACATGGTATTTCGGATCGCATGCCGCGGGCTTGATGACGGCGCCATCGGGACAAAGATTGCCGCGCAGCACGGCGAGGGAGCCTTCATGGTAAACGGGGTTACTCAAGGGACGGATCACGTCATCATTGTAGACCACGGCGCCCTGGAGATTCTCGCCCAGCGTCCTGCCATTTACGGTAAGGCAGGAGGTGTCCAGCCTATCGCTGATCTGGCTCATCAGGGCCAGGAGACCGCCAGCGTAGAAAAAATCCTCCATCAGGTAGTCCTTGCCTGACGGGCGCACATTGGCCAGCAGCGGCGTGGTGCGGCCAAGCGCATCCAGATCATCCAGCGTCATGGCGATGCCCGCCCGGCGGGCCATGGCAACCAGGTGCACGACGGCATTGGTGGAGCAACCCGTGGCCATCGCGACAATAGCGGCATTGCGCATCGCGGCGGCGGTCACGATCCTGTCGGGCCCCAGATCTTCCCAGACCATATCCACGATGCGCCGTCCGCAATCGGCGGACATGCGGGAATGGCCCGAATCCACCGCCGGAATGGATGAGGCACCGGGCAGGGTGAGTCCCATTGCATCGGTGATCGCAGTCATGGTCGAGGCGGTGCCCATGGTCATGCAGATGCCGGCCGAGCGGGCGATGCCGCCCTGCAGGCCACGCCATTGCGCGTCCGAAACATTGCCGGCGCGCCGCTCGTCCCAATACTTCCAGGCGTCCGATCCCGAGCCCAGCACGCCACCGGCATGATTGCCGCGCAGCATGGGTCCGGCGGGCAGATAGATCATCGGAATGCCGGCTGCAATCGCGCCCATGACGAGGCCCGGCGTGGTCTTGTCACAACCGCCCATCAGCACCACGCCATCCAGCGGATGCGAGCGGATGGTTTCTTCCGTCTCCATGGCCAGCAGGTTGCGGTACAGCATGGAGGTTGGCTTGGTAAAACTTTCGTCCACCGACAGCGTCGGCAGCTCCACCGCAAAGCCACCGGCCTGCGCTACGCCGCGTTTCACATCCTGCACCCGCTGCGGGAAGTGGCCGTGGCAGGCATTGAGTTCGGACCATGTGTTGAGAATGCCGATGATCGGCTTGCCCAGGAAATCGGCCTCGGAATAGCCAAGCTGCATCAGTCGCGAGCGGTGTCCGAAAGTGCGCAAATCGTCAGGCGCGAACCATCGTGCCGAACGCAAATCTGCTGCAGTCTTGGGCGTTTCCCGGCTCATATCGGCTTCTCCTCCGGCGCTTATGTATGCGCATACATTAACGCAGGTCAACCACTCTCCCCCGCTGCCATTGCATCTAAAGCTGCCACCATGTTAGCGCATGTATATGAGGCGCCATCCGCAATGACCGACCGCAATGAGGATCCACCGAAACGTGGGGTGACCATGGCGGATGTCGGACGCCTGGCGGGCGTGTCGCAGGTGACGGTGTCGCGGGCGCTCTCGTCGCCCTCCAAGGTTTCTGCGGAAACCCTGCAGCGGATCCATGACGCCATCGCGCGCACCGGCTTTGTGCCTAATGCGCTGGCGGGCGCGCTGGCATCGAGCAAGAGCAACCTTGTTGCGGCGCTCGTACCGTCGGTGACCAACATCGTCTATGCCAGCATGCTGCACGCCTTTTCGGAGATCATGTGGGGGCATGGCTACCAGATCATGCTTTCGGAAACCGGTTACGACCCGGAACGCGAGGAAAAAGCCATCGCCACCCATCTGTCGCGACGGCCGGATGCAATCCTGCTGACGGGCGTGAGGCATAGTCCGGGTGCGCGTCGCATGCTGCTGAACGCCGGTATTCCCGTCGTCGAAATCTGGGACATTTCCGAAACGCCGATCGATCGCTGCGTCGGCTTTTCGCATGTGGATGCCGCTATTGCGGCGGCCGACTTCGCACTAAGCGCGGGTTATCTGCATGCAGCTACCATCACGGCCGGGGACGAGCGTGCGCAGCGCCGGCGCGATGCCTTTGCACGGCATTTCGGCAAGCGCAGTGGCATTGCCGTGCAACAGATCGATTTCGACCGCTCGGCCACGCTCGGCCTGGGTCGCGAAGCGGTGGTCCAACTGCTGCAGCAGGACCTGCCTGCAAGAACGGTGCTGTTTTGCAGTTCGGACCAGTTCGCGCATGGCGCCCTGGTCGAGGCTGGTGCGCAGGGCCTCTCGGTTCCTGGCGATCTCGCGGTGATCGGCTTCGGCGATCAGGATTTTGCGGCCCAAACCCATCCACCACTAACCACCGTGCGCATCGACCGGCAGGTACTGGGCAAGCAGGCGGCACAAGCACTATTGGCGGGCTTTGCCAAAATCGGCCCGTCCAACGCGGTCCACGATGTCGGGTTCGAGTTTATCCAGCGGGGTTCGGCGTAGCGGGCTGTGCGGGGACGATGAATTCCGACAGCACTTCGAGGCTACGGTCCTCGGATACGCCGCCCCCAGCCGCCGCCAACACGCGGTCCCGCTCGCGCAACAAATCGACGATCTGCGGCTCATAGGCAGCAAAAACGGCCGTGAGCCAGCGGTTCACCAGATAGGACGGCCGCGGCATCTGCATATCGAAGCGTGACGCTAGACCAATCAACGTCTCCGCATCGGCCCAATCATCTCCCACCACCCATTGGTTGACCGTGAACAGGCGCAACAGCCGCCCATTGGCGTCCACGCCGATCGCAACCAGATGATGAATGGGACCATTGGCGCCCTGCGGCCGCAGGAAGCAATGGAAATGCCCGTGTTCGGCAGAGCCCTCGGCAGCAGGGTGGCAATGATAGAACCACTGCGAATTGCTGGCCGGGTCGAACACGTCGCCGGGAGGATAGTGATCCCACGCCTCGATGGAGGAGACGCCCTGGAACGTCTCGCTCAGCACATTGAGCCCGCCCTTGGCGAGGACTGCTTCACAGAAGGCGATTTCGGCCAGTGCCTGCTCGCTCATCTAGCCCCCGTTCACCACGAGATCGGGCGCTTCCTCACCCGCAGGCTTGGCCTTGGGTGGTGGAGGCGGTGCCGCCAGCGCGCTTGCGGCAGGTGGCGGCGGAGGCGCGAGCTTTGCCTGGGCCGCTGGGGTGGCCGGTGGCGGCGGAGGCGCAGCCAGTTGCGGTGCTCCAGCAGCGCAAGGCGCCGCAGCGGGCGGTGGCGGCGGCGGTGCAAGCGCTACTGCGCCAGCAGCACATGGTGCGGCCCCGGCAGCGCAGGGAGCCGCAGCGCACGGCGCTGTGCCGGACGCGGCCGTCGTTCCGCCGTAAGTAGGGCGAGGCGGCACCGGATTGGTGACATGGTCATAGGCGATAGCGGCGGTCGAAACAGCCAATGCAGCGCCAAAAAGCAGAGTGTTGCGTGCGCTCATTTCTTGGCAAACCCATCAAGGCCGAACATGGGGCGCAGGGCGACGCCCCCGATGGAGCCGACAAAGGCGGCGGCAAACCACAGCCAGCCGTGCAGGCTCCCCGTCGCAATCCCCGAAAACAGCGCGCCGATATTGCAGCCAAAGGACAGGCGTGCGCCATAGCCCATCAGCAGCCCGCCGACCACCGCCGCCAGCAGCGAGCCGAGCGGGATCTTGGCCTTGGGCGCGAATTTGCCGGCAATGGCGGCGGCCAGGGCAGCGCCCAGAACCAGCCCGAAATCCATCACCGAAACCGTGTCGGCCAATACGCTGGAGTTGAGGGCCTGTGCCTGTGCGGGCCAGGTCCAGAACTCCCAGCTGGCAACGTCGACGCCGGCAGTCTGCGCGATCTTGGCGCCCCAGAGGCCGAAACCATAGGTGATAGACCAGGGATGCCCGGCGAGCAGCAGGGTGGCGATATTCAATAGCGCCAGCATCAGACCAGCCCCGACCAACGGCCAAGGGCCGCGCAACACCCAAGTCCAGCCCGGACGAACCGGAGCAGGTTCGGATTCGATATTGCCGTGCACACGCCGTTCGATCAGCGCCGAGACCAGCGCCACCAGCGCTAGGCCCGCGATGGTCACCGCGATGGCAAAACCGACGCCCAGTTCAGCGCCGATGCTGACGGGCGGTAGCGATGGCTGGAGCAGCCAGAACGGCAGATGCGCCGTTCCGACCAGCGCGCCGACGATGAAGAAGACGAGCGTGACCAGCATGCGGGACGATCCCCCGCCCACCGTGAACAACGTGCCCGAGCCGCATCCGCCGCCCAATTGCATGCCCAGGCCGAACATGGCCGCGCCGATCAGCACCGACAGCCCGACCGGGGCCAGCGCTCCGACCATGGCCTGGCCGCCGATATTGCCGGCTGCCACGAGCGGGATCATGGCTATGGCTGCGACCCCGATGGTCAGCATCTGCGCTCGCAGGCCACGTCCGCGCTTTTCCACCACCATGCGGCGCCAGCCGCCGGTGAAGCCGAAGGAGCCATGGTAAAGCGCTACGCCGAGCGCCGCGCCGATCAGGAACAGGGCGCCCTGCCGCAGATCGACCAGCAAGGTAATGAGTGCGAAGCCAGCAACAAGCATGGCCGCGGCAACGAAAAGCGGGGCGCGGTCGGCATTGGGCGCTGGCAGGAATTTTGGCGCGGCGGCAGTAAGGTCGCTCATGGCTCTCGAAAATCGCTGTGTTCATAAAAGGTTTGGATGCTGCGCCGATCAAGCGCAACACCCAAAACCAGATTAGTGGTGCCTGGCTGGCCCGTGTTACTGAATGGGACGCGCCGGATCGGCAGCCCATTCGGCCATCGAGCCGTCATACATCGCAGTATTCTTGTTGCCGGCCACTTCGCTGAGCCCGAACCAGATGATCGAAGCCCAATGGCCGGTGTTGCAGAAGACGATGTTGTCTTCGCCTTCAGCCAGGCCAAGATCTTTCACCAAGGTTGCGACGGTTTCCGGCTGGGCAAAGCTGGCATATTCGCCGCTGTAGAGCGAGGAGTGCGGCAGGTTCACTGCACCAGGAATGGTGCCGGGAACGCGAACGACGGGGCTCTTGGACTGGCCGATAAACTGCTCGTTGGGGCGGCCATCGATCAGCTTGGTGCCGCTTTCGAGCGCTGCGACGACCTGGTCCGTCGTCGTGCGCAGCTGCGGCTGCACTTCGTATGGGAATTCGACAGCCTCGGGAGTCACTGCCTCTGCCACGCGCTCGCCGCCTTGGGCGTCATACTGGCGCCAGCCGCCATCGAGGATCGAAACATCGTCATGGCCGAGATATTTGAAGGTCCAGTAGACGCGGGTTGCGCCGCCGAACTCCGAGGAATCCGTGCCCCAGGGCACGATCACGACGTGATCGTCGCCGTCAATGCCCAGGCCGCCGATCAGGCCGGCGATCTGCTCTTCGGCGGGAATCTGGCCGGGAACGCCATCGACTTCGGTGCGCCAGCCGGCAGACCCATAGGGCGCCACGACGGCATTAGCGATAAAGGGAAGCTCGCCCAGATCGGTCTTTTCGATGTCGTCGCGGATATCGAGAATAACGAGGTTCTCGTCACCTGCATGGGATTTCAGCCACTCTGCGGTAACCAGCGGCGTGACTTCGGCCGCGTGGGCAAACACAGGGACCGCAACCATCACGGCGGCGGCCAGCAAAGACGAGAGGCGCATGCAAAACACTCCTGCAGGTAAGTGCCGGCATGTTACCCTTCTATCTCTGCCGAAGCGACGTCTGGTGGTCCAAAGCTCTGCCGGATAAGGCAAAACCCAACTCCACGACGCGCCCCGACGGGAATAGCTTTCTATTCTACCAACGCCTCAGTCTCAGCAGCCAGGCTCCGGCCGCGAGAGGTTCATCTGTTGTCGAGCTGACTGCGGACCAGATCGAGCCCTCGTCGTGAGATGCGGTACGGTGCGCCGTCACGCGAGATGATGGCGCCCTTGCTGCGCAGTTTCTTGAAGACAGGCAGGGTGCATTGCGGCATCAGCCAGCCCTCGCGGTTGAAGCATTCCACGTTTTCGATGCGGCCCTTCTGGTCCTTGAGCGGCTTTATGCAGCCACCCTGGGCGAGCGCATGCAGCACTCGCTGTTCCGGTTTGGAGATATTCAATTGGATGGAAACCCACGATCAGTGTCCACATGGACACGAACAAACACTGGGCCGCGGGCAGCATCGCGCCTGCCGGCAGCCTGGTTCGATGATCACCTCGCCCGACGTGGAGCGAGGTCCTAGAGGGTCTCTGCGTGCTTACACATGCGCCTGCCATAGCGCACAACGCGCCGCCCCGCAATTGCCCGCCATCGCCGGGTATCGGCTCCGATCGGGCCCGGCGCCGGTCCGACTTGACTTTATTTTCGTGGCCCCTACCTTGAGAGCATGAACCCGATTTCAATCATCCTCCAAGCGGTTGCACGCCGGGCCACTCCGGTCGAAGGATAGTTGCCCTAAATCTGGGTGCGCTGCGCGCCAGGTTTAGGGGCACGGGAACTTACACACATCATTTGAGCACGCACGATCAGTTGAACCCTAGCGTTCGCCTGCTTGGTTGCGGCTGTTCACGCGGAGAAAACATCATGCGTACTCATAATCTCAGGCCACAAATCTCGATTGCCCAATCGGAGCATCCCCAACTCCTGGCACTGGCTGCCGGTGGTGGTGGCTCGCTCAGCCAGGCGGCCGAAAGCCTCCTGACGGAGGTGGAGCGTGCCAAGGTGGTGCCCGACAAGAAGCTGCCCGCCGATATCGTGCGCATGCACTCCCGCGTGCAGTACCGCACGGATCGGGACGAGTCAGTGGACGTGACGCTGGTTTATCCGGTGGAGGCAGATATCTCGCAGGGCAAGATCTCGGTGCTCACCCCCATCGGCGCCGCGCTGATCGGGTTGCGGACTGGCCAATCCATGACCTGGGAAACCCGCGATGGCCGCAAGAACGTGTTGACGGTTCTGTCGGTGATCCAGAACGCCGACGAAGCTGCGGAGGCCTGAATGCGCGGCCTCCCTCCAGTCAGCTGGCAAACCCAAGGCAGCGCGTCGCCCCTGACCCGATAAGGCATCAACTGCCTCCGGGTCAGGGGTCCTGCCAGCCAGACACCCTTTTCGTCCCGGAGTATCCTATGTCAGACCAGCTTCCAGTCGTTCTAACATCCAAAGATTTCGCGCTGCTCGAGGCCATCTCGCAAGGTCATGGCGAACCTTTCGCCGGCGCAACGGAAATCATTCGGCGCAAGCTGGGGGCCGCTACGCTGGTGTTCCCCAACGATGTTCCGGCCAATGTCGTAACCCTCAATAGCCGTGTGCGGTTCAGGGCCGGCGATGCTCAGCCCGAGGAGCGCACTCTGATCGGCGAACCCAGCGAAGAGGACCACGGCCTCACGCTTTCGCTGGGCTCGCCTCGTGGCCTGGCGCTGATTGGCGCAGCCGTCGGCCAGGCCATCGAGGTGCAGCGCAAGGACGGCAGCACCGAGCAATTGCATATTGAAGCCGTAACCTTCCAGCCGGCCCAGCACCGCTTCAAGCCAGCCCTGAAAATCGTGTCGAGCCAGCAGATGGAGCCGCCAGCAACGCCTGCTTCGCACACCAGTGCACGCCCGTTCCAGCGGGGTTTCGACGACGATCCGGGCCCAAGCGCCGCCTGATCGGCTGCGCGCCGATTGTTGTAGTGATGCTTTTGACAGGAGAACAAAGTGGGGCTCTTCGGGTCCATTCTTCCCTCGATCATCGTTGGGGAAGCCGATCGCCATGATTTGCTGGTGCTCGCCATGGGCGGCACAGGCCATACCGCCGACGCCGCCGACGACCTGCTCTATGAGCTCGGTCGCGCCAGGGTCGTCGACGACCGGCTGCTGCCCTCCGACGTGATCAGGATGGAGTCGACCATTGTCGCCAGCATCGGCAGCGGAAAGCCGCAAGTGCTGCGCCTTGCCTATCCCCAGGATGACGGAAAAGACGGCATCTCCATCTTCTCCCCGATCGGCACGGCATTGCTTGGCCTGCGTTCCGGACAGTCCATGCACTGGACCGACCGCGACGGGGCGACCCATGAAGTGAAGGTCCTGTCAGTCAGCAACCGAACCTAGAACGGCGGCGGGATGGGATTTACCCAGTAGATCTCATCCTGAGCCCGTCGAAGGACGAGGTCGTGGCACCGGGGCTCTTCAGCCGTGGTCCGCTGCAACCTTGCCCATTTTCACCGCTCCGGGGACGACTGTTTCTCCCCGGCAGCGCCACGAGCAAGCCTGTTCCCCCTGCAATGTTGCACCCGGGCTGAAGCTGTGGTCGATTGAGCTAACACCATGGCGGCACACCAATCCCATAAGCCGCCAAGCGGAGGACGCCTTGAAGCTTGAATCTTTAGCCCTGCACCATGGCTACACATCGGAAGCCACCACCAAGGCGGCTGCGGTGCCGATCTACCAGACCACGTCGTACACGTTCGACGACACCCAGCACGGTGCGGACCTGTTCGATCTCAAGGTGGCGGGCAACATCTACACCCGCATCATGAACCCCACCACGGCCGTGCTCGAAGCGCGCATCGCCGAGATGGAGGGCGGGGTCGGCGCATTGGCCGTCGCTTCGGGCATGTCCGCGATCACCTACGCGATCCAGACCATTGCCGAAGTGGGCGACAACATCGTCTCCATCTCCCAGCTTTATGGCGGCACCTATAATCTCTTCATGCACACCTTCCCCCGCCAGGGCATCGAAGTTCGCATGGTCGGGTTCGATGATTTCGAAGGTTTCGAGAAGCTGATCGATGGCAAGACCAAGGCGGTCTTCCTTGAATCGATCGGCAATCCGCTGGGCAACGTGGTGGATATCCAGCGCATCGCCGAAATCGCCCATCGCCACGGCGTTCCGGTCATCGTCGACAACACGGTGGCCACGCCCTATCTGTGCCGGCCATTCGATTTCGGCGCCGACATCGTCGTCCACGCGCTCACCAAATATATCGGCGGGCATGGCACCTCCATCGGCGGCATCATCGTAGATTCCGGCAAATTCGACTGGGTGGCCAACAAGGATCGCTTCCCGATCCTCAACGAAGCCGATCCCTCCTATCATGGCGTCGTCTATACCGAGGCGCTCGGTGCTGCCGCCTTTATCGGCCGCGCCCGCGTGGTGCCCCTGCGCAATACCGGCGCGGCGCTCTCCCCGTTCAACGCCTTCCTGATCCTGCAGGGCCTGGAAACGCTCGGCCTGCGCATGGAGCGGCACTGCGACAACGCGCTCAAGGCCGCCGAGTATCTGAGCACCCACCCCAAGGTGAGCTGGGTGAACTACGCCGCCCTCCCCGATAGCCGCTTCCATGCGGTGGCCCAGAAGATCACCAAGGGCAAGGCCTCGGGCATCCTGAGCTTCGGTATCAAGGGCGGCCGCGAGGCTGGCGGCGTCTTCATCGACAACCTCAAGATGATCCTGCGGCTCGTCAATATCGGCGACGCCAAATCGCTGGCGGCACACCCCGCGTCCACCACGCACCGCCAGCTCAACCCCGAGGAACTGGCAAAGGCGGGCGTCTCGGAAGACCTCGTGCGCCTGTCCATCGGCATCGAACACATCGACGACATCATCGCCGATATCGAGCAGGCGCTCGCCGCCGTTTAGTGTAGACGGTCACCTCATCCCCACGATGAGGTGACCGCCCACCAGATGTCTACCGATCTCGAACAGACCCTTGCGGATGCACGCGCCTGCACGCTGTGCCAGAGCCAGCTTCCGCTAGGCCCCAGGCCCGTTCTGCAGGCGAGCGCCACCTCCAGGGTGCTGATCATCGGCCAGGCGCCCGGCACCAAAGTGCACCTCAGCGGCGTGCCCTGGAACGATCAGAGCGGCAAGCGGCTGCGCGAATGGCTGGGCCTGGTCGAGAGCCGGTTCTATGACGCGCGCGATGTCGCGATCGTGCCGGCTGGCCTCTGCTATCCCGGAGCGAAACCGGGCGGCGGCGACAATCCACCCCTGCCGGCCTGTGCGCCGCTCTGGCACCCCCGCATCATACCCCAGCTGAGCGAAGTGCGGCTGACCCTGCTGGTCGGGCTCTATGCGCAGCGGCTCTACCTGCCCGGCAAGAACCCCCTGACCCACAACGTGCAGCATCAGCCCGAAAGCGCAAAGTTCGTCTCGCTCCCGCACCCAAGCTGGCGCGTGGTGTCCTGGATGAAAGCCAATAGCTGGTTTGAAACCGAAACCCTCCCCCACCTGCGTGCCCGGATCAAGGCGGCGCTCGAGCGGTGAGGCTTCAGAACTCGTTCCACTCTTCCTTCAGCGCTGCATTGCCCCGCGACAGGTAAGCGCGGGCGGCTCCCCTGACCTTCTGGTCAATGGCCCGCATCACCGTCTTCCGCGGCACATCCACGGCCGCAGCCTGCGCGCCCATATTGCCCACCCGGAACACGGCAACCGCTTCGTCGAGTTCGCTGGCACGGGCTTCCGTCTGCTCGATGGCGGCGTTGGTCTCTTCGACCAGCGCTGCGTTTTGCTGGGTCATCTCGTCCATGTGCCGGACGGCGGTGGTGATTTCGGTAATGGCGGAGCTTTGCTCCTTGCTCGCGCCGGAAACCGCATTCATCAACTCGTTGTTTTCCTGCACCGCCTGCAGGATGCCACCCAGCTTCTCCGCGGCAAGCGACACCAGCTTGGAGCCGCCGCTGACTTCCTGGGCGCTTTGCTCGATCAACTGCTTGACGTCCGACGATGCCTGCGCCGCCGATTGCGCCAGGCGCCGCACTTCGATGGCGACGACAGCAAAGCCCTTGCCCGCTTCACCGGCGCGCGCCGCTTCAACCGAAGCATTGAGCGCCAGCAGATTGGTCTGGAACGCAATGTCGTCGATCATGCCGATGATGTTGGAGATCTTGGCCGAGGACGTGGTGATCCGCTCCATGGCGCTATTGGCCTGGCCCATCACCTTGCCGCCTTCATCTGCCAGTTGCGCCGCTGACTTGGTGCGGGTGGCAGCCTGTTCGATCTTGTGGGCGTTCTCGATCACCGTGCTGGACAATTGCTCCATTGCCGCCGAGGTTTGCTCGATAGCGGCTGCCTGGCGGGTCGTGCGCTCGGCGAGGTCATTGGCGCCGCTGAGGATCTCGGACGTGGCGACCTTGAGCGAGCGGGAGGTGTCACGCAATGTGGTGATCAACCCGGCAAGCTGTTCCATCACCGCGGTGGTATCGTCACGCAGCTGGGCAAAGGCGCCGCGATAGTTCCCTTCCATGCGCTGGGTGAGGTCGGTGCGGGCGAGCGCCGCCATGACCCGGCCGGCTTCGGTCAGGGCCGAATTGGTGGTCTCCAGCATGCCGTTGAGATTGCCTGCCACGCGGTCTAGCGCTTCGTCATCGAACCGCTCGTTGATGCGCTTGCTGAAATCCCCTTCCACCGCCGCTTCGAGCATTTCGGCAAACACCGACTGGAAACGCTCCATGGTGCGGGCGCGGGCGGCCGCTTCTTCAGCGCGTTTGGCACGCTCGGCGTCCGAGAGCTGCATGGCCCGGCCATTGCTCTGGAACACTTCCAGGGCCTGCGCCATGCGGCCAAGTTCATGGCTCTGTTCGGTTCCGGCAATGTCGAGTTCGTAATTGCCCTGCGCCAGCTCGCCCATGGTGCGGGTCATGTCCCTGATCGCATGCGACAGCCAGCGGCCGGTGATGACAGCCAGTACCAGCCCGATCAGCACGCCCACGGCCGAACTGATGATGACGGTAAGCTCCGTCATGTCGATGCGAGCGGTCGCCTGTGGCCCCAGCGTATTCTGCCGGTCCTTGGCGTGCTCGAACATGGTTTTGAGGTTTCCCGACATCTGGTCGGCAAGATCGTCAAGCTGGGCGACGGCAGGCGAAATTGCGCCCGCCTGCCCGGGCACGACATTTTCGAAAACCGATTGGTAGGCCTTTGCCGTTTCGATCAGGGCCGCGAGTTCGGTCGTGGCCAGATCGTTGCCTTCGAACTTGGCGTAGCCGTCGGCATCGATGGTCCCGACATCTTCGATCTTGGCGACGATTTCGGCTGGAGCAAACGAGCCGGGCTCGCGGAAGTAGTCGTCCACGGCTAGGCGCATGTCGATGAGGTCATTGGTGTAGTCGCTGAGCTCGAGTGTCTCCCGGGCGGCGGCGCGGTACTCATCGAACGAGCCAGCGACACTGGACACGCCCAGATATCCACTCGCACCGATACCCGTGAGTATGACGATAAGCGCGCCGAACGCGCCGAGAATGCGCGCTCCAATGGACATTCGGGAGAACATGGAAAACCTTCTGGATCATGTGTGTCCGGCCGTGCTTCTGCACGCCGCTATTGATCCAGATTTCTAGCCGTTATGGGTTAATATTGCCTTCTGACAATTTGCTGACAAAGCATGGAAGCCTTTGCCGACAGCAGTTTGCATCTGCGGCATGCCGCATCGGCAGCGCTCCGGCTTCGCCGGTTAGACCAGCTGTGGATTTGCCTTGGCACGGCTCATCTGTCGCTCGATGTCGGCCAACAGCGAGGGGAGTTCGCCGGGGGAACGGATGGTATAGCGCGGCACTTCGATGGCCCCTGCCGGGATGTGGGTGCGCTTCTTGGACCAGAGAGCCGGAGCATCGCTATGCCTGCATCCGGGCTGACGAGATCGAGCTTCGACAGGTGGATGGCGGGGTGAGGCGGGAACTGGCGGCGGTTTAAGCCACCTTTTGGTTCACTTTGGGCAATGCCGGAGCCTATCGGACTGCTATCGCAGGGATAAGTGCGCGATCTCCTCATAACCAGTCAGTTACTTATGGGTTGACTCGCCTCGGGAGGAGCCCCAATCTGGCGCCTGTCGATTACGGAAATATTCGGATCGAATGCACCATGGGAGGAATGCTCGTGCACAAACGATTGCTGTTTATCCTGGCTGGGACTGCTGCTGCGCTGTTGCCCGGCGTCACCTCGAGCTTTGCGCAGGAGTGGAAGCCCGACCGGCCGATCAATCTGATCGTGCCATGGGGCGCTGGCGGCTCGACCGACCAGGTAACCCGCGTCACCGCGCCGATCCTGGCCGAAGCGCTGGGCGTGGAAGTGGTCGTGGTCAACCAGCCGGGCGCATCGGGCGCCATCGGCACCCAGGAAGTGCTCAATGCCCCGCATGACGGCTATACCTGGACGGCCAATGCCATTGCCAACAATGCCACCTATTCGGTGACCGGCCTGCTCGAGGGCACCGATATCGACGACTGGCACATCTATCTTTCCGTTGCCAACGTGCCGGTGGTGAGCGTCCCGGCCGACAGCGAATTCACCGATTTCGGCCAGCTACTCGAGGCACTCAAGACCCGCGGGCAGGAAATCACCGTTGCCACCGCCGGCATTACCTCCTCGGGCGGCACGGCCATCGCCGCGCTCTCGGATGCGGCCGAGGGCTTTGAATATAACATGATCACCTATGATGGCGGCGGCCCTGCAGCTATCGCCACGGCATCGGGCGAGGCCATGGTCACCACCCAGCTCGCAGTGGAACAGACCGAACTGATCCGCGGCGGTCGCCTCAAGGCCTTGGCCGTGCTGTCCGACCAGCCGCTGGTACTCGATGGCGTCGATCCGATCCCGCCGATCACCGAATGGCTGCCGGACATGGAAATGGCGCCCGACTATTTCGGCATCTTCATCCCGGCCGACGCGCCGCCCGAAGTTCTGGCCACGGTCGACAAGGTTTGGGCCGACAAGGTGATGAGCTCACCCGAGCTCAAGGAATATGCCGAAACCTTCGGCGCGGTCTTTGCGCCGTCCTATGGAGCCGAGGCACGGGCGCTGGCCATGCCGGTGGCTATCCTGGAAGCCTGCTCGTCAGTGGCGCGCGGCGAGGCGGTCAACGATCCCTCGACCATCGGCATCGACTGCGAGACCCGCACCGAGGTCGGTGCGCAGTAAGGCTGCCTGACAACACGGCCCGGCGATGCAAACCGCCGGGCAAATTCCTGCCGAGACGGACCTCTTCATGACGACACCAGACGACGCCGACCAAACAGCCGGAGACGAGCACAGCCCGGCCATGATCCGGGCCGACCTGCTCGCCGCTTTGGCCCTCATCATTCTTGCGGTGGCGATGCTCTATGGCTCGTGGACCATGGACCGGCTCGAATTGCGGCGAATCCAGCCGCTGACCGCTCCGGGCCTGGTGCCCGGCCTGCTGAGTGCGGCGCTCTTGGTCTGCGGGCTCATACTGGCCATACGCTCGATGCGCCTGCCGGCACCGGGTGGCTGGACCAGCCTGGGCGCGGCGATTACCTCCGGACCTGCCCGGCGCGTCGGCGTGGTACTGCTGCTGGCGCTCACCTATACGCTGGGCCTTGTGGGCCTGCTGCCCTTCTGGCTGGCCACGGGGCTCTTCGTCTTCGCCTTCATTCTGGTCTTCGAAACCTGGCTGGCCGAGCCACGGCGCAGCCTGCTGCAGTCCGCGCCCTGGGCAATCGGCATTGCCGTGGCAACGGCCGCCATCGTCACCTTTGTCTTCGAACGCGCCTTCCTGGTGCGCCTGCCATGAGCGGAGCTTTGAGCCATGCTTGACGGACTCGGCCTGCTGCTGGGCGGCATAACCCATTTCCTGACTCCGCTATCACTGTTCAATATCGCCTGGGCAACGCTGCTGGGCATCGTCATCGGCGCGCTGCCGGGGCTGACCGCCACCATGGGCGTGGCCCTGCTGGTGACGCTGACCTACAAGATGGCGCCCGACCAGGCGATCCTCTGCCTGATGTGCATCTATTCCGGCGCCATCTATGGCGGCAGCCGCACGGCCATCCTCTTGGCTATTCCCGGCACGCCGGCCAGCGCCGCGACGACGCTCGACGGGCATCCTCTGGCACTGCAGGGCAAAGCGGGTCTGGCCATGGGCCTGGCCACCACATCCTCGGCCTTGGGCACCATCATCGGTATCATCGCGCTGGCGCTGATCGCGCCGCTGCTGGCCGAGGCGGCACTCAAGTTCGGCACCTATGAATTCTTCTGGCTGGCGCTGTTCGGCGTGGTCATTTCCGGCCAGCTCACCGCCATGGATGATCCGCTCAAGGGCTATATCGCCGGCATTCTGGGGCTGATGGTCGCGATGGTGGGCATGGAAACCCTGCATGCCCACCAGCGCTTCACCTTCGGCATTTCGGCCCTGGGCGGCGGGGTGGACCTCATTCCCGCTATGGTCGGGGCCTTCGGCCTCGCCGAAATCCTTGGCGTGATGAAGCGCACGGTACATGCCCGCATCGTTTCATCCGGCGATCGGGTGGTGCCCAAGTTCAACGAAATTCTCAAATACTGGCGGACCACCCTGCGCTCCGGCATCATCGGTACCTTTGTCGGCATCGTGCCGGGCGTGGGCGAGGATGTGGGCGCCTGGGCCTCCTATGCCGCCGCCAAGCGGTCCAGCAAGGAAGCCAACCTGTTCGGAAAGGGCAGCCAGGAAGGCCTGATCGCCGCGGAAACCGGCAATTCGGCCGTGGTGCCGGGCGCCATGATCCCGACCCTGACCCTGGCGCTGCCCGGCTCGGCAGCGGCCGCCGTGCTGATCGCGGCCATGTTCATCCATGGCATCCGCCCCGGCCCGCTGCTGATGACCGAGAGCCCGGAAGTGCTCTACCAGATCGTCGCCGTACTCCTGTTCTCGACGCTGGCCATCCTGATCTTTGGCCTTACCCTGACCAAGCCCCTGCTCACGGTTCTGGCGGTCCCGCGTGAGCGGCTCATGGCGGTGGTCTATGTGCTGTGCGTCGTCGGCTCCTTCGCCATCACCCAGCGCATGTTCGACATCTATGTCATGGTGTTCTTCGGCATTGCCGGCTTCATCCTGCGGGAAATGAAATTCCCGATGGCGCCGCTGGTGCTGGGCATCATTCTCGGCGATCTGCTCGATCTCAACCTGCGGCGCGGCTTGATGCTGACCAATGGCGATCCGACCCCGTTCTTCACCCGTCCGATCAGCGCCGTGATCTGCCTCATCATCGTCTTCACCATCCTGATGTCGATCCCGGCGGTGTCAAAGCGCGTCAAAGCCGTGCTAGGCAGAGGCAAAAAGGAAGAAATTCCGAAGCAGGCTTGAAGCAAAAGCGGAACGAAAAGGCCTCTTGCTCGCCCATTGCCCCATGCGGGCAATCGCCTGTATGTCCCAGTCCGTAACGGCGGAGACCACAAGCTTTGGACATCGTTAGTCTGGCCGGCCTCCTGCTGCTCGCCGGTGTCGCTGCCTATGTGCAAAGCCTGACCGGCTTCGCTTTCGGCCTGTTGATGATGGGCGGCATCGGCATGATGGGCCTCGTCCCGCTCCCCGACGCCGCAGTCATCGTGGGCATTCTGACCCTGGTCAATGCGACCCAGGTGCTGTCACGCGGCTGGCGCGACGTGGCCTGGGCTGAATTCCGCCTGGTGATCGGCCCCAGTCTTATCTTGCTGGTAGGCGGGTATTTTCTGCTGGAGCGGCTGGCCGATATCAATCTGGACGGGCTGCGATTGATGCTTGGCGTGGTGATCGTCGGCGCCAGCATCCAGTTGATGCTGCAGCCTCATCCGCTGGCACAGCGCTCAACCCCCGGCACCTTCGTGCTGGCCGGCGCGCTCGGTGGCTTTCTGGGCGGCATGTTCTCGACGGCCGGTCCGCCCCTGATCTACCACTTCTATCGACAGCCGTTGGCAGCGGTCAGCATCAGGGAAACCCTCGTGATGGTGTTCGCCGTCAACGCGTCCCTGCGCCTGTTTTTGGTAGGCGTTTCGGGCAATATCCCGCATGGCACCGTCTGGTGGGGCCTGCTCGCGGTCCCCGTCGTTTCGGCGCTGACCTATGCAGCCCGGCGCTGGCCGCCACCCTTGTCCGTCCTTGCAATGCGCCGTGTGGCCTTCTGCCTGTTGCTGCTGTCGGGACTCTCGCTGGCCGTGCCGGCGCTCCTCAAGCTGACGGGAGTTATCCCGTGACCGACGCCGGCGGCGCTATTGCAGTTGCGGCTTCTGCAAAAAGGCTTCGCGGTCGGCTGTCTTGACGCGGACCCAGCTTTCCCGGCCGCTGCGGACGATGCGCATGGCGAATTCTTTACCGGCGGGGGATTTGGTCCACAGCTTGCGATAGAAATCGGCGAGCCCCGTTACCTCGTCGCCATCGAGTTCGCTGATGACATCGCCGCTCTTGAGGCCGGCCTGCTCGGCGGGTCCGCCATCGGCAACGCTCATCACTACGACGCCATTGCTGCTTTCGGCGGAATAGACGCCGAGCCAGGGGCGGGATTCGCGCTGGGGACGGCCGGCGGTGATCAGATCGCCCAGGATCGGCTGCAGCAGATCGATCGGCACGATCATGTTGATGTCGGTGGTGTCTCCCTTGTGCAGCATTTGCAGCCGCAGCGAGCCGATCCCCACGAGCCTGTTGTCGGCGTCGACCAGCGCCGCGCCGCCCCAGGACGGATGGAAGGGCGCCGTGAACATCGCCTCCTCGAGCAGATATTCCCAGTAGCCGGCGAACTCCTGCTTGGCGACGATTTCGGTGAGGACCTCATGGCCACGCCCATCGATGATGGTGCCGATATCGCCCCGCTTCGCCTCGGCCGAGCTGCCGATCTCGAGCTGCGGCAGATCGAGATCGCCCATCGCCTGGACCAGGCCAAAGCCGGTTTCCTGGTCGTAGCCCACCACATGGGCGGGCAGCACCCGCTCGTCATGGGTGGTCAGCCAGACTTCTTCGGCCTCGGTGATGAAATAGCCAATGGTGACGATCAGGCCATTATCGTCGATCACCACGCCGCTGCCCTCACGCAAGGTGCCCAGCGTCGAGGCAGTAAAGGCCGTGTCCGGCACGAGGCTACGCAGGGACACGACGGAATGTCTTGGGCTAAGAGGCATCAGGGTATTCGCTCCACGCATGCTTGGAGTCGTACATAGGGACGTCCTGCCGGTTGGCAAGGCTAACGGTGGTTCAGCGATGCTGGCGCGGTGCCACGATCTGGTGGTCTGTGTAAGCTCACGACAAGGTCCACCGGGGACATGTTTAACCTGCGTTTATTGACGCCGCGGCGGGGAAGGTATTTCAATGCTCCCGACCTCGCCAAGGCGAGCGACAAACGCCATGCGTTGGACCCCGTTGAAGAGCGGGGTCTTTTTTTTGGGTGCGGCGCCTTAGGGAATGAGCCGGACACCCCGCGCCTTGCTGATATAGCGCCACAGCCATTGCAGGCTCACCAGGGCCCGCTTTTCGGCATTGACCAGCAGATAAACATGCACCACTGCCCAAAGCAGCCAGGCAAGGCCGCCCTTCATGTGATAGCGCCCGAAATCGAAGACGGCGGCGTGGCGGCCGATCACTGCGGTGTTGCCCCGATCGTGGAACCGGAACGGGGGCAGTGTATCGCCGGGACCTGCTGCCGAGCGCAGCGCGCGGCCGAGATGGCGGCCCTGCTGCTTGGCCACCTGCGCCAGCCCCGGCAGAGGTTTGCCGTCCTGCATGAAGGCGGCGATGTCGCCCAAGGCATAGACCCCGGGCAAGCCCGGGACCGACATGTCTGGGCCGACCGCAATCCGTCCGGTGCGATCGGCCTCCATACCAAGCCACTGGGCCACAGGCGTTGCCGATACGCCGGCGCCCCACACGATGGTGCCCGCACCAATGTGCTCGCTGCCGATGGTGACACCCTGCGCATCGATCTGGGTGACGCCGTGCCGGACCAGCAACTCGACGCCAAGTCGCTGCAGTTCGCGCTGCGCATAATCGGCGAGTTCCTGGGGAAATTGCGGCAGGATGCGCTCGCCCCCTTCAACCAGCAGCACGCGCGCGGATTTAGGGTCGATGTTGCGAAATTCGCCCTCCAGCGTCCAGCGGCCAAGTTCCGCAATGGCGCCCGCCATCTCGACGCCAGTCGGTCCGCCCCCGATCACCACCGTGGTCATCAGACGGCGCTGCTCGTCCGGGGCCCGGCTCTTTTCTGCGCGCTCGAAAGCCGACAGGAGCCGCGAGCGGATGAGCCGGGCATTCTCGATGGTTTTCAGGCCCGTGGCATATTGCGCCCAGTCATCATGGCCGAAATAGCTGTAGCGCGACCCCGTCGCCAGGACGAGCACATCGTATGGATATTGCCCGCCATCGGTGCTGAAAACCTGCTGTGCCGTTGTGTCGATCCGATCCACTTCGGCCATGACCACCGAAACATTGGCGTAGCGCTTGAGTACGCGGCGGATAGGTTCGGCGATGTCGGCAGGTGACAATGCGCCGGTGGCGACCTGGTAGAGGAGTGGCTGGAACAAATTGTGGTTGTTCTTGTCGATCACCAGAACCTGGTGGGAGGAGCCGCCCAGCGCCTTGGCGCAGGCCAGCCCACCGAAGCCGCTGCCGACGATGATGATCTTCATTGGATGATGTTGCTCACGTTAAGGTGGTGCTGGATCAAAGGCAAACGGGCGGCCCCAAGTTCCGCAAACGCGATTCAGCGGATAATTTGGACAGTCTATCACAAGTTGGGAACGGCGGGGCGCCGGCTTGGTTTAACCCGAAGAAGGAGTTCGACCATGTCAAAACACCTACCCCCAATTCCACCGCAGAATCGCAGCCCCAAGGGCACTGGCGGGAACGATCATCTCGATGAAACCCAGACCAATGACTCGGCGCCGCAGGGCGCGCGCAACTACGACCAGCAGGGGCGCCAGGGCAATTCGAAGCAGAATACCACCAATCAGGGTTATCAACAGGACAGGTGAACCATGTCTACCTCTGACAAGACCGACACCGCCAACCGCCACCATGGCGGTCCCGGCAGCAGTCATCAGCGGCCCGATCTTCCCGATCCGACCGAAGGGCGCGGCCCCCAGCCGGGTCAGCCCACCAATGGGCGGCAGTCCGATGTATCGGGCGGCGGCGGGGTGCGCGATAGCCACCATACCCACGACCCGCGCGACAAGGGAGAGACGTGATCGATCGCGCGGAGCGAGTAACGGGCAGATGCGTTGAGTGAGTGCCTTGCCGGTCAACGGCAGGGCCTCGCCTTGGAAGGATAGCAAATATGAGCAATGAGATCCCAACCGAACGCCAGCCCAAGGGCGACCACAATCGCCGCCTCGCGCTCGGCATCGAGCCGGAGGCCTTTGCTGCGGAGGCGGGCGTCACGACAGAGCAATTGCGCGAATACGAGCGCACCTCGCCTGACCATCGCTTCGATGCGGAGGTGGCGCGACGGGTCGGCGAAACGCTGGACCGGCTCGAGGGTGTGCTGCCCAATTTCGAAACGGGTCGGGACAAGCCCGCTCCGGGCGCAAGCGTTCCCGGCGTGGGCCTTGATGCTCCCCCGGAAGAGGAGCGCTACGACGGCAATGAAGAGGTGGCGCCTCGCTACGACACTTCGGGCGAAGATGACGCCATTCGCGGGAACCGGTAGCGCGGCAAAATTGTCAGGTTAACCGGCGAACCCGGCTGGCTCGCCCTGCGTTGGGCATGCAGCAAACAGGAGAATTGCTCATGGCCAACGAACCCAAGCCCCCGTTTCCCGACCAGAAGCAGCCGATCCCCGGCAAGACCGCCGCGATGAATCCTGTGCCCGATCATGGCGAGGACAGCTACAAGGGCAGCGGCAAGCTCGAAGGCAAGAAATCGCTGATTACCGGTGCCGACTCTGGCATCGGCCGGGCGGTTGCGATCGCCTATGCCCGCGAGGGAGCCGATATCGTGGTGTCATATCTGAGCGAGCACGAGGACGCCGAGGAAACCAAGCGCCTGGTGGAAGAGGCCGGGCGCAAATGCTGGTTGGTGCCGGGGGATATCTCCAAGCCGCAGCATTGCCGCGAACTGGTGCAACAGGCCGTCAAGGAGCTGGGCCGCATCGATATCCTGGTCAACAATGCGGCGCACCAGGACACGTTCGAGGACATCACCGAAATTCCGGACGAGGAATGGGAGCTGACCATGGCGACCAATATCTCGGCCATGTTCTATATCACCAAGGCCGCCGTGCCGCACATGCCCGAGGGCTCCTCGATCATCAATACGGCCTCGGTCAATGCGGATAGTCCGAGCCCGCAATTGCTGGCCTATGCCACGACCAAGGGCGCCATTCAGAACTTCACGGCGGGCCTTGCGCAAATGCTGGCGACCAAAGGTATCCGCGCCAACACCGTCGCGCCGGGGCCGGTCTGGACCCCGCTCATTCCTTCGACCATGCCGCCCGAGAAGGTCAAGAATTTTGGCAAGCAGGTGCCGATGGGTCGTCCGGCCCAGCCCAAGGAATTGGCGGCGCCCTACGTGATGCTGGCCTCGGCCGAAGCGAGCTATATCTCGGGCGCGACCATCGCCGTGACGGGCGGCAAGCCGATCATCTAAAAAAACAGACGCACCTGCCCGCGCCACGCTGGCAGGTGCTTTTCCATGCCGGTTTGTACCCCCTGAGCGAGGAAATCCTATGAGCCAGCTCGATGCGAGCTATGCCGCCGGCAAGCTTGACCGGATCTTGTTCTGGATAGCCGCGGCGTTGCTGACGCTGTTCTCGCTATGGGTGATCTGGGTCGAATGGCCCCGTATCGCCCCTCCCCACGGGCTGTGGGATTTCGGAGCCTTTCTGGCGTCGGGGCGCGCGGCCGCGGAAGGGCTAAACCCCTATGGCATCTATCCGCCCCTGACGCCGCATGTGGTTTTTCCAGGCTTCGAGGCGTGGAACCCCAATCTCAATCCACCGGTCTCTGCGCTGCTGTTTCAGCTGTTCGACCTGGCGCCGCCGGAGGTGAGTTTTCGCGCCTGGTCTTGGATTTCCATCGGGCTTTATGCGGCGACCATAGCGCTCCTTCTGCATCGTTATGCGCGGGGACCGGAGGCGGTGGTGCTGATCGCCTGGGCCGGGGCGCTGGCGGGGTTCTGGGACACGCTTTATCTGGGACAGATCTATATTCCGCTGGTGCTGGCGGCGGTGGGGGCCTGGCTGCTGCTGGAGCGCGGCGAGCATGTCTGGGCCGGTGTGCTGATCGGGCTCGTGATTGCGATCAAGCCCAATTTCCTGGTGTGGCCGGTGCTGTTGTTTCTCGCCGGGCATCGCAAATCGAGCCTGGTTTCGGTGGGAACGGCTGCGGTAATCAGCATCATTCCGGTGTTGTTCTTCGGGGTGGAAATCTACCGGCAATGGGCGGAACTCGTGGTGTCGGATGGCGAGCGGGCGATGTTTTTGACCAATGCGTCGCTGTCGGGCTTCACTGCGCGGGCGGGCATTCCCTATCTGGGGCTGGTGCTGAGCGGCACCATGCTGCTGGCGCTGGCGGGGTGGGCACTGTGGAAGCAGCCTCCGGTTGTGCAGGCGAGCAGCTTCGCTTTGGTGGCCGCAGTGCTTGCGTCCCCGCTGGGGTGGATCCACTATACGCTGTTCCTGTTGCCGGTGATCGTGTCGCATTGGCGGTTCTGGCCGATGTGGCTGGTGGCGGCAATGCTGTGCATTCCCGTGCCGATGATCATCAACCAGTTTGGGGCACCGACGAGCGTGCAACTGACCACCGGATCGGCCTATGGCTGGGCGCTGGTGCTTTGCCTAGTGACGTTGGTGGTCTCGGCGCGCCGGACATAGACGCGCCAGTCAGCGATTTCATTGGCTAGTGTAAAGTGGGCAGCCAAATAACCGGCATAGACCCGGCTCATGCCGCGCGCGGTCCACACTTCAACCGGCCATTTGGGCTCCATGATGATCTTGGCATCAGCCAATATGCCCTCGGCGGGAGGATACATGTCGTCGTCCAGCGTGCGGCCCCAATGGTACCAGGGGCTGTCGCCGCTGGGGGGAGCAAGGCCCAGGCCCGCGGTGAAAGGGCTGACGAAATCAAACACCACGACCCGTTCGATTTCGGTATCGAGGGTTGACAAGGCTACGGCGCCATCGGCCAGCGAGCGGTTGTAGCGGGAGAAATTGCGGTAAAGTCCCTCATTGGTGACCTGCACCAGCCGGACGCCAGCCAAGCCCGGAAGCGTGAAGTCGTCGCCCTGCTGGCTCAGCGCGAGGCCGGTGTGGAGGATAAGTCCAAGCCCGTTCTGGGCGGTGACGGGCAACATGAGGATGGCCAGCAACAGGGGCAGGCCTAGATGCAATCCTTTGCGGGGCCAGTGAGCGGCCAGAAGCTCGGCGGCAACGGCGGCGCCGGCGGCAAGGCTGAGGATGCCGACGATCTGGAAGTTCTGTTCGATGATGAGTATGCCCGTGGCGCCGCAGAAGCCCAGGAACAGCAGATCGCGCCAGCTGCGGCGCACAAGCAGCAGGATGGCGGCAAACACCAGGGCCACGGCGATATCGGCCAGGTTCTGCAGCACGATGGTGGTGAGGCGCTGGAGATCCGGCAGGTCACCGCTGACATTGCTCGCCAGCTTCACATCGGCAAGGTAGGTCGCTGTTCCTCCCCAGATCGCCTCGATCAGGAGCATTGCGACGACGCTGCCGAGCAGGGCCATCGCCGCCCAGCGACGGGCAGTCCAGTCGATCAGCATGAAAAGGATAAAGGCAATGGCGACGACGCCATAGCTGATCTTGAGATAGACCAAGAACAGCGTGAGCGCCGCAGCACAGCCGGCATCCAGCACCGGCTGGCGGGAACCATCCCTTGGCGGCAGATACATGACCAGGAGCAGGCCGAGGGCCGTCCAGCCCAGGCGATTGTAGAACATGGCGAAGGACAGATCGCCAATTCCCTCGCCGGGGTTGAGCGGCACGGCGGCAATCAGCAGCAGGAACACCGCCAGCGGAATGCCGGTGATCGGGCGCATGCGGCTGCCGATCACCTGGGCGGCGATCAGGGCGAGGAACACGGTTGCCAGCGCCATTCCCAGCGGCATGGCGGCGCCGAGACTCCCCATCAGCGCATAGCCAAAGGCGGGCAGGTAAAATGCGAGCGGACCAAGCGAGGAATGGAAATCCCGATTGGGCACCTGACCCTGCACAATGCGATAGGCGCCATCGAGGAAGATGAAGAGGTCATTGACGTATTTGGTCGTCACAGTCTGCCCCGGCAGGGCGAGAACCAGCGCGAGGACGAGCCCGATCAGGAGGACGATCCAGCCCAGCGACAGCGCGGGAACGCGCACAGTCTCCCGGGCTCTTTGCTGGTCCTTGGCAATGGGAGGTGTCGTCATTGCCCGTTCCTCGAAACGTAGACTTTCCACCCTTCCGTGGCGCTGATGAGTTGGTAATTCCCGGCAACGAAGGGCCCGTAAAGCTCCTCCAATTGCCGGCTGTTAATGCCGATTTCCGGTATCATCACAATGGCCACGTCCTCGAAAAGCTCCGAAGGTGCCGGGTGATGGGCGGCGCTGACATTGCGGCCCCAATGCATCCATGAAATATCGCCGCGCGGTGGCTGCAGCCCCATGCCGGCGGAGAACGGGTTGGAGAAGTCGAGCACCAGAACCCGGGCGGGATTGTCGAATTTGGCAAGCAGGGAAGCGCCCTTGGGGAAGGTGCCGATGTATTTTTCGGTGAAGCCATTATCGCCCGGCGACCACAGGCGGCCAAACCGCACATCGGTGAAGTTGGGCAGGTTCAGGGGCGTTCCGAAATTCGATAGCGCCATGCAAGCATAAAGCACGAGCCCAATGGCATGCTTGACCATCGGGGGCAGGACCATGAGCCAGAACAGCAGTGGCGCCCCGGACCAAGACCGGGCGGCTGGCGCATAGCGCAGATGCGTTTCGGCGGCGACGACCCCAGCCGCAAACAGCGTGATAATGCCCCAGCCATGGGCGTTCTGGGAAATGATCAGGATGCCCGAGGCGATGCAGAGCCCGTAAAAGCACAGATCGAGCAGGCTGCGGCTGCGATAAAGCGCGAGTGCGGCAAGCACCAGGGTGAGTATCAGATCGGTGAAATTGTTGAGCACGGCCCGGACCAGCAATTGCACGTCGCGCTGGCCGCTGACCTTGGCGGTGTCGATCAGATCCTGCACATGGGCGAATGAGCCGCGCCAGACGAGTTCGACCAGCAGCATGCCGCAGCCGACAAGGCCAAGCGCAGCGCCGGCCCAGCGCCGCTGCCTTGGGTCGAGCGCAAACAATAGCAGCAGCGCAAAGGCGGTCGGGGCATAGGTTATCTTGGTATAAAGCGCCACCAGCACCAGAGCGGCGGCGCAGCTCGCATCCTGCCACCAATGGGGTGCGTCGGGCGCCTGTGGGCGCAGGTAAAGCACCGCGAGGAGCGCCAGCGCAGCCCAGCCGATGCGGTTGTAGTACATCGCAAAGGAGACCGAGGAGAGCGGATCGCCCAGATTGGCCGGAAGCGCCAGGATCAGCAGGAGAAAGGCACCGAAGGGCAGGGCCAGCATGGGCCGAAGGCGCGAGCCCAGGACGTGGACGAACACCGACGCCAGAACCAGGATCAGCACGGCCATGCCGACGGGCAGGGCACCACCCATGCGGCCGGTCAGCCAGAGGCCGAGCGCGGGCAGGTAATACACCAGTGGGCCAAGGGCTGTGTGGAAATCACGGTTGGGAACCTGGCCGAAGGCGATGCGGTTGGCGCCATCGAGAAAGATCAACACGTCGTTGACATAGGCCGTGGTGATGGTGCGACCGGGTACGGCCAGCAATAATGCGGCAATGAACGCAAGGGCCCAAATGGCGGTGTTGGACCGCGACGGGGTGATCTGCCGTGTCACTGCAGGTCGTCGGGGCGCTGGAAGATGCGCCAGTTCGGGGTCTGTGCAGCGGGCTCGAAATTCTCGGAAACAAAGGGCAGGTAGGCCGCGCCCATGGTGCCGATACCACCGGCGGCGAGGCGCTCCAGCACGGTGGAGGTGTTGCCCAGCATCTCGGCGGCGGGGATCTGGTGGATTTCGTTCTGGTGATGCCCCCACCGCAGATGCGCGGTATCGCCGCGGGCTGGCTGGAGATCGAGGATCAGGGAGAAGGGGTTGGGCCCGCCGAGAACCACAAGCGGCGCGGCTGGTTGATCGAGCCCTTCGATGGCGCCGAGGCCATCGGCAACCAGATCGGTGTACCACCGGCTGCCGCCGAAATCGCCCGGAGTCCAGAGATCGGCAAGGCGCACGGCCTCGAGGCGAGGCAGGGTGAGCGCCTGCCCGCCATTGACCAGGGCCGTGCCAGCGTGGAGCGAGAGGGCGATGGCGCAGTGCACGATGGTGGGGAAGAGAAAGCCGAAGAGGTAGAGCTTGACGCCGGCGGGATTGACCAGCGCGCCAACCGGGCGTGCGTCGGCGCGGCGCATGTCGCGCAGGATGGTTTCGGCCACGGCCGCGGCGGCGGCGTGAATGACGATCATGCCCCAGCGCTGATCGTTCTGATTGAGGAGCCAGAAGCCGGCAAGCCCGCACAGGACGGCAAACAGCACCAGGCGTAGGCTGAAACGCCGCCATGTCGCGATGCCGACCAGGAAGCCGAGCAGCAGGTAATCGGCCGTGTTGCCGAGGAACAGATCAAGCCATTGCCGTGGCGTGAAGCGCAGCCAGCCGCCCGCGGAAAAGGCGAGGAGGGAATCCTGCCAATAGGCGAGCGAGCCACGCCAGAACAACTCGATCAATCCCGCTACGGCGGCAGCGAGGATGAGCGCTGTGCCCGCCCAGAGCCACTGGCGCCGGCCGGTCAGCATGAACAGGAGAAAGCCGACTGCCACAATGCCATAGGTCGCGCGGCAATAGATCAGCAGGAGGGTGAGGACGGCCGCGCAGAGAATATCGAGCAGCAGGGTGGGCCGCCCGGTTTCCGGCGGCAGGAACATCACGAGGAGCAGGGCCAGGCCAACCCAACCGATGCGATTGTAAAACTGGCCAAAGGACAAGGCGTTGACCGCGTCGCCCAGATTCATCGGGACGGCCAGGATCAGCAGCAGGAAACAGCCGAAGGGCAGGGCAAGCGCCGGCGACAGGCGCGAGGGCAGGATATGGGCCGCGATGGCGCCGAACGGCAGCAGCAGCAGGGCCATGCCGACCGGCAAGGCGGCGCCGAAGCTGCCGGTGAGCCAATAGCCCAGCCCCGGAATATAATAGGCCAGCGGGCCGATGGCGGAGTGGAAATCGCGGTTGGGCACCTTGCCCCAGGCAAGGCGGTGCACGCCATCGAGGATGGCGAACAGTTCCTCCAGTGTCCGCGTGGTGACGGTCTCGCCGGGAACCGCCAGCAACAAGGCCAGCACGGCGCAGGCGATCAGCAGGGCGCGGGCGGGATGGCGCTGCAGTGTGTGCCAGCCGGTTGCAAGGACACCGGATGAGGCGGGGGGCGCCAGCACGCGCTCCATGCTAGAGCCGCATCTTCTTGAAGATGGGTTCGGGAATGGCGCGCACGGCCATCATCACGGGCCGCCACAGCTTGCGTACGTAGAGCACGTCGCGCTTCCTGCCTTGCACCGCGCCGAGGATGGCGGCGCCCACCTCGCCGGGTTCGGCCGTGAGCAGGGGCGGCAATTTCATGCCCTCGGTCATGCGGGTGCGCACGAAGCCGGGTTTGACCGTGATGACATTGATGCCGCCGGGACTGAGCCGGTTGCGCAGGCCGGAGAGGAAGGCGGAAAAGCCGGCCTTGGCGGCGCCATAGACATAGTTGGAGCCACGGCCACGATCGCCGGCGACGGAGCTGACGCCGACAATGGTGCCACTGCCGCGCTGTGCAAAACGCTCGGCGATCATGCCAAGAAGCAGCGCCGGACCTTCGAAATTGGTGCGGATGACCTTGGAGGCGTGGTCGATATCACCCTGCGCCTGCTGCTGGTCGCCCAGTTCCCCAACGACGCAGACCACGGCATCGGGCAGGACCGGAAGCCCGTCGAGGAAGGTTGCAAAGCCAGAGGTATCAAGGATGTCGAGGTGAAGGAGGCTCACTTCGCTGCCGCTGCGGGCTGCGATGTCGTCGCGGTTGCGCTGCGCTGTTTCGGTGTTGCGCGCGGTGAGGAGCACGTTCCATCCGGCACCGGCAAAGGCCTGTGCCGTCGCATGCCCGATGTCGGACGTGGCTCCGATCAGCAGCAGGGTTTGTTGCGCAGTGCTCATATGGCAAGCCTCTCGGAGAGTTTGGATGCGATCTGACCTTCAACGCCGATGTGACGCCGCAGATCCTGAAATTGCGCAAGGGCGGGATAGCCGGCCCGGAACGTCGCGCGGGACTGGCGCGCGTCCTTGGCAAGGTAAAGCCGTCCACCGGCCCGCGTAACCACTTCGTCAATCTCATTGAGCAGGGTGAAGATATCATCGCGCACATGGACGTCCAGCGCCAGCGTATAGCCGGGCATGGGAAAAGACATCATGCCCTGGCCCTGGCCCAGCTTCTTGAGCACGGCAAGGAACGAGGCGCGGCCGGAGCGGGCGAAGCGTTCGAGGATTTCGCTCAAGACCGCATGGGCATTGTCGGGCGGCACGACGCATTGATGCTGCAGGAACCCCCGGCGGCCATAGATGCGGTTCCAGCGATCCACGCCATCGAGCGGGAAGAAATAAGGATTGTAGTGCACCAGCGCGGCGGCATCCCCATTTCGCGCGCCCTTGCGGAAATAAAGCTCGTTGAACGCCAGTACCGAGGCACGGTTCAATGTCCAGCCGGGCAGGTCGAGCGGCACGCTGAGCCTGGCGGGCCTCGAAACGGCCAGCATGTCGCCGTGGCGCGCGGCTTCCATCTCGCTGCGGCTGGCATGTTCGCCTGCATAAACCAACGAGCGCCCAAGCGAGCCGCCACCGGCCAGGCAATCGATCCACGCGACGGAGTAGGTGACGTTATCGGCTGCATCGAGCGCCGCCAGCGCGGCGGCAAGGTCGGGGGCGACTGTGGTTTTCTGGGTGATGAAGGCGGTTTCTATGGGGCGTAGCTTTATACTCGCCTCGGTGATGATGCCGGTGAGCCCCATGCCGCCAATGGTGGCGTGGAACAGTTCGGTGTTCTCATCGGGCGAGCAATGGTGGGTTTCTCCGCTCGGCAGCACTAGCTTGAGGCTTTGTAGGAGCGCCCCGAAGCCGCCATCGCGGTGATGGTTCTTGCCGTGAACGTCCGAGGCGATCATGCCGCCAAGGGTCACATGCTTGGTGCCGGGCACCACGGGCGGGAAAAAGCCGCGTGGCACGAAGGCGTCGAGGATTTCCGACAGCAGCAGGCCGGCCTCGGCGGTGAGCACGCCCGTTGCGGGATCGAAGGCCTTCATGCGGTTGAGCCGCTTGGCGGAAACGCTGATCCGGCTGCCGATGGCGGCATCGCCATAGGCGCGCCCATTGCCGCGGGCGATCATGCCATGGCGGTCATGCAGCAAGGCGGCCAGCTCGCCCGGTGCGGAGGCCACGAGCATTTCACTCTCGTGCCGCGGGAAGCGACCCCATCCCTCCAGCAGCATTCAGGCGCTCTCCGTCCGGAACGTATAGCGTTTGTCCAGAGCATATTTGGCGCAATAGCCGATGGCCAGACCCAGCGCGCCGCCGGTGTATTTGGCGAAATCGGTCTGCCAGATCACCCAGGCGGTGATCTCGAAGGCCCAGAAGATCACCGTCGTGCCAACGCTGAAAAGGGCATAGAGGCTCACCTTGCGCATCTCGCTCCGGCCCGTGGTGTAGTCGTCTTCGAACACCCATTTCTTGTCGAGAACATATTTGACGGCAAAACCGGCGGCCGTGCCGAACAGGATCGAGAGCACGAGGGGCGCCATCGGCAGCGCCACGATAACCATGTGCTGGGCCATGAAATTGACGATGGTCGAGATCACGGCGAACAGCACATAGCGAAAAGCGGTCATGCTGACGCTGGCCGCGCCGGTGTCGCGCGCAGGGGTGAGCTGGAACAAGTTCTGATGCCTCCGCTTGCCAGCTACATTGCGCCGACGACCATGGCGCCGGCAAGCGCCAGAGTCACGATGCTGACGCGGTCCTTGAGGGCAAACACCATCGGATCGTCGTGCATTTCACCACGCTGCGCCAGCACCAGGGCACGGCCCAGCCAAAACGTTAGGACGGGTGCGACCAGCCAGAGAATTTCGGGGCGGCTATAAAGAGCCTCCGAAGCCTCGTTGGTGGCGTAGAGGATGAACAGGGTGATCGACTGCAGCCCCGCAGCGGCGGCAAGTGCGCCCACCATGAAGATGTCGTCGTTTCGATAGTCGCGGCTGGAGCTGTCGCCCAGATGCGCCTTTTTGCGCGCGCCCAATTCCACGAAGCGCTTGATCAAGGCCAGCGACAGGAACCAGGCCACCAGGAAGGCAAGCAGGTAGAACGAGGTGGAAACGCCGATTGCGACCGCCCCGCCGACGACGCGCACCGTATAGAGCCCGGCCAGCGCCATCACGTCAGCCAGCAGCATGCGCTTGAGCACGAAGGAATAGGCGGTGGTCAGGGCATAATAGCCCAGCAGCACCCCGAGGAACGGCAGGGAAATGGCCGAGGCGATGGCGATTGAAATGCCGAACAGGATCGGCACGGCCATCACTGCATCGGCCAGTGGAATGGTGCCGCTCGCCAGCGGACGCAGGCGCTTGCTGGGGTGGCCGCGGTCATCCCTGATGTCGACGAGGTCGTTGAGAATGTAGACGCTCGAGGCGCAGAGCGAAAAGGCAATGGCCGCGACGAAAACGGTCAGCAAGGCCTCAAGCTCGAAGATCTGGCTGGTGATCAGCGGTACGAAAACCAGGGCGTTCTTGGCATATTGGTGCACGCGCATGAGACGCGCCCAATCCTTCCAGCTCGTCTGGTCGTGGTGCAAATGTTCCACGTCATCGAAGCGCCGGGCCAAGGTTCGGCCCACCCGGCCATTGGCGCGGATGGCGAGACACTTGGCGGCATGGGGCCACACTTCAAGGTCCGCCTTGTCATTGCCGATATAGTCGAACTGCCGGTCGCCGAAGGCATCGACGAGGATCTGTGCCTTGACGTGGCCCGAGCAGTTGGAACTCCTGGTGGTGGCGAACCAGCCGTCGAACAGGCCCAGATGCTCGGCAACCGCACTCACCAGCCGCTCGTGGCTGGCCGAGGCCAGGTAGACCGGCCGGCCGGCGTCGCGGGCTTCGCTGATATATTGGAGCACCACCTCGTCATAGGGCAGGACGGAAGGGTCGAAATCATCGGGCAGGGACAGATGGTCCTTGAGCGCGGACTTGCCCTCGCGCAGGGCCTTGAGAATGCCTAATATGGCGTGGGGGCGCTGGCCCAGCTCGGAAAAAGCCGCTTCGATCAGCAAATCCGAGCGGAGCAACGTGCCATCGAGATCG
Source organism: Devosia naphthalenivorans (assembly GCF_003056355.1). Taxonomy (GTDB): domain Bacteria; phylum Pseudomonadota; class Alphaproteobacteria; order Rhizobiales; family Devosiaceae; genus Devosia; species Devosia naphthalenivorans. Next base: position 73,550 of record NZ_PYVW01000007.1, on the reverse strand, counting down.
ACGACCAGCGGGCGCAATGCGCCCAGTTCAGGCCGGATGGTGTCGCTGTCATTGTCGGGACGCGCTACCTCGGGGAAGGAGAAACGTCCCTCAAGGCTTGTTTCGGGTTGCCGGTGGGCTGGTAGTGGGTGAATGGCGTATTGCTCTGACCTGCTCAAGTTCCACCTCTGCCGCGTGGTTGTTTGGGTGGGCCGCCTGGATGGCCCGTTTGCGGCGGGTTAACAGCGTCGGAGAGCCATTGTTCCGCATCGCTGCCATGGCTAATCTGCATTAACCAAGCTGGCGCCCGAGGCGAGGGGACGAAAAGGCGAGCAATTTCAACAAAAAAGCCCCGCGCGGGGGCGGGGCCTTCGCTCGCGAAAATGTGAGCAGGGCTCCAACCGCCGCAAGGGGAGCAGGCCCGGGTCCTGCCCCGAGCTTGCTTCCCCTTAGCTTGCGATCCGCTTCGATCCTGCCCTCAAAATTCGCGCATCCGCTTCCGGGTTGATGCGGAGAACCTCCGCGATCCGACCACAAGCGGCATCAAACCCTACCGCAGACGCGTAAACTTTGAACCGCTTTGCAGCGAAGGGCCAAGGGAACGCAAATTCGTCGAGGACGTTTATCTGTTGCAGGTTTGCCCCTGCGACCTCCAAACTCCCATGGATGACCCCGGCTCATGCACACGGCCGGGGTCGCTTTTTTATGGGATATGGCAGGTGGCCCTCAGGCGATCTCGGCCCGGGTCAACTGGTTCAACCGCGTCATCAACTTAAGCGCTTCCAGTTCGAGCTTTTCCCGATCCACTTCGGTGAAGTCGCGCGGCTTGTCGTCCAACAGGGCGAGGACGCCGATCACGGTGCCGTCTGGCCCCTTGAGCGGCACACCGGCGTAAAAGCGTACGCCGTTCTCAAGGAAGAACCGGTCATTGGCGAATTCCTCGCTTTCGACCACATCCGGCAGGATGAGGGTCGCTTCGCTGGCCACGACGCTCTGGCTGGCGCCGTTGATCTCGTCGTGTTCTTCGACCACGGTGAGCGCGCGGAATTTGCTATCCACAATGTCCATGATGGCCGTGGGGGCATTGCTGGCGCTGGCGATATCGCCAAGAGCCTTGGCGAGAGGACCGTCCGAATGAGCGAGCTGCCGCAAGCGGTCGAGTGCCGCATCATCGATGGCGGGAACGGCAGTGGGCTTCTGTGGGGTATCGGCATGGACCAATTCGTCCACCGCCAAGACGGCTTCCGACAATCCGGGCACGATCCGAGCCACGCCCCAATCCTGCTTGCGATCACCGCTCACGGGAGGCACGCCAAGAGCTACCGCTATGATCTTTATGCCCGAATGGCGGCGCGACAAGCGGCGGGCAACCAGGCGCGCATGGCTGCGCGGGCTTTTGTCGAGATAGCAGAGGCAGATGACCTCGACCCCTTCAAGCGCCAATTGACCGATGCTTTCCTGCCGGATCGCCAGCGGCGCGAGGGCCTTGACCGGGCCATTTTCCGGCTTGATGAGGCGCATCAGGATCTGCGCCGCCGCGTCATCCAGTTCGGTGCGTCCCCCGATGCACAGCACGCGCGGCTTCTCGCTCGCCGTAAGGTCGGCCTCGATTTCAATATCGATGTCGTCGATGACGGCGCGCATGCTGTCCATCACGTTGCGGCGGTGGGAGAGGTCCGAAACATCGAGGGATAGGTCCATCTCGGCCAGCAGCAGCGCCGGGACGGCCACATCGAGATAGAACTTGGACACGTCGTTGTCGGCGATATGCTCCTCGGCCAGCTCCACCGCTTCCTCGACATTGCCCGAGACCAGGCGCTGATACAGCCGTTCGGGCTGGCTCAGGACCGGCTCGCTCCCCAACAGGGTTTCAAAGAACGCCAGCTGCGGCACGTAGCGGCCAAGCACCACCAGACAAACGGTAATCGGGGTGGAGAGGATCAGCCCGATCGGTCCCCACAGCGTTGCCCAGAACATGGCGGCGACCAGCACCGCCAGCGGTGACAGGCCGGTGCTGGAGCCATAGAGCCGGGGCTCGATGGCATTGGTGATGGTCATCTCCAGCGTCACGAACAGCCCAATGGAAGCCAGCAGCATGAACCAGCCCGGGTCCACCGCGAAGGCCAGCATGAAGGGGATGCTCGCGGCCATCAGCGTTCCGACGAACGGGATATAGCGGAACAGGGCCGCCAGCAGACCCCAAAGCACCGCATTGGGCACGCCGATGAGATAGAGGCCGGCGCCGAAGACGATGCCATAGCTGAAATTGACGCCGAACTGCACCAGCAGATAGCGCCCGACGCGGGCCGCGGCTTCGTTCATTACCTTGGTGCTGGTGCGCAGATCGCCCCGGCTGACGAGCTTAAGGAAGCGGTCGCGCAGATCTTCGCGCTCGAGCAGCAGGAAGATCAGGAAGACCAGGACAATGGCGCCGGTGGCCAGCGGCCCGAGCACGGAGCCAAGCACGCCCTGTAACAGATCGAGCGGCCCGGCCCCGCCATTGGTGATGGTGACGGGCGTGGGTGGAACGACGGTTTCCTCCGCGGGATTGGGGAAGTCACCGGTCAACTGGTCGATTGCGCCCATGAGGCTGTCGAGGAACTGCCCACCGCCCATGGTTTCCTGCAGGGATTGGGTCTTGGCGGCGACAGTGCTTTGATAGGCGGGCAGGTCGGACGCGAGCTTGACCAGTTGCGTTGCGACCAGATAGCCAATGGTACCCACCAGCGCCGCGGCCAGGCCAACGGCGATCAGGATGGCGAGAATATGGGGAACGTGCAGCCGCCGCAGGCGCCGGATCAATGGGGCCAGGGCAAAGGCCAGCAGAACGGCCAGCACCAGCGGCACGAGGATGCCTGAGCCCAGATAGAGCACCACAATGGCAATCAGCAAAAAACCCGCTGTAATCAGCGGATTGCCACGCTCAGAGGGCCGGACATAAATGGGCCGCACGGGTGGTGCGCCGAACTGTTGATCAGGCAAGGCGACGCTCCTCAAGCCAGTGATGTGAGCGCGGCCGCCCCCGGAGGAGCGACCGCGCCGAAGTTTCTGTCAGACGAAGCGGCTGGCTTCGGTTTCTGACGGTATGTGGCCATCAGGGGTAAAGTGGTTGACCGCGTCCGGCAAGGTCTTGCTCAGGCGCTCAAGCAGCTCCTGCCGGCTGAGCCCGGTCTTTTGCTCCAGCTCGGCGATCGTGTCGGCGCCAAGGGTCTGTTCCAGATCATTGGGGTCGATGGGCTCGTTTTGCCCGGGGCCGACCCAGCTTTGGGCCTTGGAGCCCTGTCCCGAGCCGTTGAACTGTTCCATGAGGTCGCCCAGCCCGCCGCTCAGGATCGAACCCAGACCGCCGGCACCTGCACCGCCCAGTGCGCCGCCAAGCACGCCGCCCAGGCCACCCTGGTTCTGTCCGGCTACGCCGGGATCACCGGTGCGGTCATTGTTGCCAAGCCCACCCAGCATCGAGCCGAGCTTGTCACGGTTCTGGTAGCCCGCGACTGCCAGCATACCCAGCAGCGCGACCATTGATGGCATTCCTCTGGCCATTTCGGCCTCCTTGTTCCGTTTGGACTAGCGACGGCGAGCGATCATGCCCCACACGAACAATACGATAATGGCACCGACAACGGCGCCGATCAGGCCTGCGCCTTCACCGGCCGAGTACCAGCCCAGGGCCTGGCCCAGGAAGGTCGCAACGAAGGCACCAACAATGCCCAGGATGGTGGTCAGGATGAAACCCGATGGCTCGTTGTTTCCAGGCATGACGAACTTGGCGATGAGGCCCGCGATGAAGCCGATAATAATTGTCCAGATGATACCCATGACGCTCTCCTAAGTTGATGGACACAAACGTGTGAGTAGGTCCTCGGTTCCGCGATGCAGGTTCAATGCTGTCGCGCATGGCTCAATTGCGTTGGTCCCAGCAACTTTCCCGATGGCAGCCCCGTTTATACGGACCACTTGGGGAAAGCCTTGCATGTCAGACCTGTATTCGCCGTCTCGCCAGATCCTGTCGGGTGATCATACTCGCTTGGGCGCCCACTGGGACGGGGAGGGCACCAACTTTGCCCTGTTCTCCGCCTATGCCGACCGCGTCGAACTCTGCCTTTTCGATCCCTCGAGCGGCGCCGAGGTCGAACGGATCGTGTTGCCCGAATATACCAACGAAGTCTGGCACGCCTATCTGCCCGGCGTTGGGCCGGGTACGCTCTATGGCTATCGCGTGCACGGAGCCTTCGATCCCGAGAACGGGCACCGGTTCAATTCCAACAAATTGTTGCTGGACCCCTATGCCCAGGAAGTGGTGGGTGATGTGCAATGGTCATCCGCCCATTTCGGCTATCTCGCCGACAGTGAGGAAAAGGACCTCTCCTTCAACGAAGAGGACAGCGCCCCTTTCATGCCCAAGGCCAGGGTGGTTGACCCCAATGCCTATGATTGGAGCGGGGACAGCAAGCCCAATATCGATTGGGCCAAGACCATTTTCTACGAGACGCACGTAAAGGGTTTCACCAAGCTTCACCCAGCTGTTCCGGAGGAGTTGCGTGGCACCTTCGAGGGACTCGGGCAGCGCGAGATCGTCGACTACATCAAATCCACCGGCGTGACCTCGGTGGAATTGCTGCCGATCCACTACTTCCCCGACGACGATTTCCTGCTTCACAAGGGTCTGCACAATTACTGGGGCTACAACACGCTGGGCTTTTTCGCGCCGGCGAGCCGCTATTATGGTCCAAACGGCATCAACGGGCTGCGCAGCACCATCCGCGCCTTCCACGATGCCGGGCTCGAAGTGATCATGGACGTGGTCTACAACCACACCGCCGAAGGCAATGAGATGGGGCCGACGCTCTCCTGGAAGGGCATCGACAACTTTTCCTATTATCGCACGATGCCCGAGGAGGCGCGCTACTACATCAACGATACGGGCACCGGCAATACGGTCAACACCAGCCATCCGCGCGTGTTGCAGATGATAACGGACTCCCTGCGCTACTGGTCCGACGAGATGCATATCGACGGCTTCCGGTTCGACCTGGGCACCATTCTGGGGCGCGAACCGCACGGGTTCGACCAGCGGGGCGGGTTCTTCGATGCCGTGGGGCAGGACCCCACGCTCGCCAAGGTCAAGCTCGTGGGTGAGCCGTGGGATATCGGTCCCGGTGGCTATCAGGTGGGTGGCTTCCCGCCCGGCTGGGCCGAGTGGAACGACAAGTATCGCGACACGGTGCGCGACTACTGGAAGGACACCGACGACACCTCCGGTGACTTCGCGGCGCGCTTTACGGGCTCGGCCGACGTCTACGATCTGCGCGGCCGCCGGCCATGGTCCAGCGTCAACTTCATCACCGCCCATGACGGTTTTACCCTGCACGATGTGGTCTCCTACAACGAGAAGCACAACGAGGCGAACGGGGAGGACAATAACGACGGTCACAACGACAACCGCAGCTTCAACTATGGCGCGGAAGGCGAGACGGACGACCAGGGCATCATCGAGATCCGGGAACGGCAAAAGCGCAATTTCCTCGCCACCCTGTTCCTCTCGCACGGCACGCCCATGCTGCTGGCGGGCGACGAATTCGGACGCACCCAGGGCGGCAACAATAATGGCTATGCCCAGGACAGCGAGATCAGCTGGGTGAACTGGGATATCGGGGACACCGGCAAGGCGCTGACCGAGTTCATGCGCAAGGTCATCGCCATCCGCAACGCCCAGCCCCTGGTGCACCGCGAGAACTGGCGCGATATGATGGGCGTCACCTGGTACAATCCGGGCGGCGGCGAACAGTCGAGCGAACATTGGGAAGACGCCGGCGCCACCACACTGGGCCTGCGCCTGTCACGCGATGACCTCAAGGGCCAGGACGGGGTGTGGTGGGAATTGCTGGTGTTGTTCAACCCCCATGACGGAGAGGTCGATTTCGTCGTGCCCCAACGCGAAGGCGGCGGGGATTGGGTGACCGAGATCGATACGTTTGAAAGTGGCGTGCGGAACGTGGCTGGTGGGGCGGCGATCAAGATGGGGCCGCGGTCGTTGATCGTGCTGCGGTAGGCCTCGTCTCCTGTTAGTTCCATCCACCGCGTCATTCCCGCGAAAGCGGGAACCTCCGTTTCAAAACAGGGGTTCCCGCTTTCGCGGGAATGACGCGGTGATAAATTGGAAAGCTAGCAAGTGCAGGACAGGAACCCTCCCTTCAAAAAAGGAGGCGAACATTCATCACATAACCCTAATGCCGCATCTCCACGCTCGGCTGGATCTCGCCTGAGTCGATGCTGATGGTTAGCCAGAGAACCTGGCGGTAGTTCTGGTCGGCGACTACGATCTTGAGGGCGAGTTGGCTGGAGTGGACGTCCATGGCCATTTCGATGGCCGCGCGGTGGGCCTCGGCCTGGGCGTGTTCGATATCGCGGCACTCGATGCCGACATGGTCGATCTCGAGATCGCCATCCTGCAAAACGTCGAAGTAGAAGACGGACATGAAACTCTCCGCTGGAACAAGGCCAGCGGCGCGAATTCGTTCATTGCCGGCTCTTCACAAATTGGCTGGACCCAACAAAAAGCCCCGGCGCTTGGCCGGGGCTGGGATTGCTACCAGTCGAACTGCTTGGACAGCGACAGCTTGAAGGTTCGCCCGATGGAACGGTCTGGCGATTGGTTGTCGCGATAGTCGGTGTCGAGGATGTTATCGACCCCGAACCGCACCTCGGTGCCCTTCAGGACGCCCGTGGTAGGCTTCCAGGCGGTGTAGGCATCGAAGGTCATGTAGCCCGAGGTTTCAGTGGAGCCGCCGCCGGACGGAGCGACGCCTGTGTCGGTGGAGGCGGCGAAGGTGCCCTTGACGCCGTATTCCAGGCCGTACTCGTCATTGCGGGCACCCAGCGTCGCCACCAGCTTGTGCGCCGGGATCGAGGTGAGCTGCTCGCCCGTGTCGGTGTTCTCGCCGAAGGTCGAGGTATAGGCCAGCCGGGCGAACAGATTGCCCGATTCATAGGAGCCTTCGACCTCGACGCCATAAATGGCCGCGTTGGAGACGTTGGAATAGTAGGGGCCGGGGACGCCGCGCGGATTGGCTTCGATCAGGTTTTCGATGTCGCTGTAAAAGCCGGTGACCTTGACCGCGGCCTGGTCGCCCTCCTGGATCAGCTCGAACGCCGAGATGGCAAAGCCCGCCTCGAAATTGTTGGAGGATTCCTTCTCCAGCTGCAGGCTGGGCGTGCGCGCATCGCCATACTGGAAGAGTTCGTCAAGCGACGGCAGGCGCTCGGTATGGGCAATCGAGCCGAATACCGAGACATTGTCACTAAGCTCGTAGAGTGCCGCAATCTTGGGGGAAAGGGCGAAATCCTCGACGCTGCGATGCTCCGGGCGGCTGATTTCGGGGGCCTGCCAGACGAAATCGCCGCGCACGCCCGGAATGATGGTCAGCCGCTCGTCATAGATGAACTCGTTTTGCACGAAGAGGCCGAGGCGCGTGTCCTCGCCTTCGGGATGCGTGCCGATGACGCCATCGCCCATAGAAGACTCTGCGGTACGATCCTGCCGGCTGAACTGGATGCCGTAGGTCAAATAGTTCTCCCAATTCTCGCCGGAAAATTCGGAGGTGTTTTCGAGATTGGCCTGCCAGGTCCGGTAGCCATATTCGGCATTGCCGAACGCGCCGACCGCCGAGTCGGACTGGTCCACCTGCGTATCGGAGAACGACAGGGTGGCCTTGAGATCGACCCAGGGATTTTCGAGGTCGGCATTCTCGTAGGACAGCACCGCAGTCTGGTCGAGCACGTCACGGTCGACCAGCCCAAAGGCAGCCAGCGTGCCGGTCTGGGAATAGTTCTGGTCCTCGGCGTTGCTGCTCCAGCGCTGATAGGACAGGCGCAGCACCTGCTCGTCATTCTCGCCAAAGCGCGCCGTACCCTTGATGATGCCGGACAGCGCATCGAATTCCGAGCCGGACAGCTCGTCGCCATTGGCTAGGTCGAAATTCTCCGAACGGCGCCAATTGCCGGCCGCCAGAACGTCGAAACTGTCGGTGACCTGCTGTGCCAGAACGCCCGAAACCAGGGTGCCGTTGCCGTTGGAGCTGTACTGCCCCTTGATGCGGGCGGCACCGCTATAGCCGTCCTGGATGAAGTCCGAAGCATCCTTGGTGGTGAAGTTGATCACCCCGCCCAGGGCGCCCGACCCGTAAAGCGTGGAGGAGGCGGGGCCACGCAGCACTTCGACCTGCTTGTAAAGCTCGGGATCGGAGAAGAACGAGCCCATGCGGTATTGCTCGTAGAACTTCTTGGCGCCATCGACAGTAACGATGATGCGCGATTCATCGCCCGAGGTTTCGGCCGACCCGATGCCGCGGATGTTGAACGACTCGCCCAGGGCACGGTCCGAGCCCATCATGGTGACACCGGGAACGGTATCGAAGATCTCGCCGATCGTGGTGGCCTGGGCGGCATCGATGTCGCCCTGGTTGACAACCGTGACGGCCTGCGGCGTGTCGATGGCGACCTTGGGTGCACCGGCGCCGATCACCAGACGCTCCAGCAGCGTCACGTTCGTCGAGTTCACATTGCTCGATTGCGCGGCCGCTGCCTGCACACCCAAAATGCCCACAGCCGCCCCGCACATCAGTACGGCAGCATGCGCCTTAACCAGCCCCATTCTTAACTCCAGAAATTATCGTGTTCTGCGCTGGCTGGCTGTTCGCTGGCTGCGGCGTGACCTCGTCATAAAGCTGACTTGAAAAATCACCTATTGCGTCTTCTAGTTAACATGATTAGTAGAGTCAACAAACAGAGATCGGCCCAGCCAAGTTCGTTGAAACCAGCCAAGCCACTGATTTGACGAGAACTTAAGTGACGCAACCAAGTGACGGGCAGGCACCTGGGTCTGCGGCTCCGGCCGTTTTGACCCTGACCACGCAAGAGCTGTTTGACGGCAGGCAGGAGATCATCCTGCTCCATAACGGCTCGCCCTATCGCTTGCGCATCACCCGCCAGAACAAGCTCATTCTGACCAAGTAGGCCCAATCGATGAACCAAGCAGCAGCCAAGACTCCAACCGAAATCCGCCAATTGCGGGCCCGCCACCCCGAGATGCGCGAGCGCGATTTTGCGCGTATCCACTCCATCTCCGAAGGCGAACTCGTCGCGGCGGAAGTCGGCCGCAGTGCCATCCGGCTGGAGCCCAGCGTGCCAACGCTGCTCAACGGGCTGCCGGCCTGTGGAGAAGTCATGGCGCTGACCCGCAACGAAAGCGCCGTGCACGAAAAGATCGGCCCCTATGAGCGGGTATCCGTCGGCCAGCGTGCCGCGACCGTTCTGGGCGAGCAGATCGATTTGCGCATTTTCCCCAGCCGCTGGGCCTTTGGCTTTGCGGTGGAGAAGAAGAACGACGACGGTTCGGTTCGCCGTTCGATGCAGTTCTTCGACCAGCAGGGCATGGCCGTGCACAAGGTGCATGCGCGGCCCGCGACCAATATGGAAGCCTGGAACGCGCTGGTGGACAATCTGCGCCATGCCGAACAGGTGGACACCATCACCACAACGCCGCTGGAGCCGGTGGCGGCCAAGGGTGAGCCGGCCGGTGTCAGCCAGTTGCGCGAGCGCTGGTCGCTGATGACCGACACTCACCAGTTCTTCGGCATGCTCAATGAGCTCAATTTGAAGCGGCTCGATGCGCTGGAAATGGTGGGCGAGGATTACGCCTTCCAGCTCGACCATGGTGCCATCGCCAAGCTGTTCAACGACGCGGCCACCGAGCAATTGCCGATCATGGCCTTCGCAGGCAATCATGGCTGCATCCAGATCCATGGCGGCCCCATCACCAACGTCAAGACCATGGGCCCATGGCTCAATGTCATGGACGAGACCTTCCACCTGCACTTCCGGCTCGACCAGGCGGCCCATGTCTGGGCGGTGCGCAAGCCCACTTCGGACGGGCACGTGACCTCGGTGGAAGTCTATGACGCGCAGCGCGAGCTCATCATCCAGTTCTTCGGCAAGCGCCAGGAAGGCCAGGACGAGCGCACGGGCTGGCGCACGCTGGTGGAACAGCTGCCGCTGTTTTCGCAGACCAACGCTGCGTGAGGCCGGCAATGTCCTTTTTCCGCAAGGCCGGCCTTGTTGCCGGGCTTCTGTCGGCAGCGCTCGCGCTGCCGGCCACCGCGCAGGATCTGCAGGAATTTGCCGATAGCTCGCGGCTCGTTTCCATCGGCGGTTCGCTGACGGAGATCATCTACGCGCTGGGCGAAGAGGAAAGACTCGTCGCCCGCGACCAGACGGCGCTGTTTCCCGAAGCTGCGACCCAATTGCCCGATGTCGGCTATATGCGCGCACTGGCCCCCGAAGGGGTTCTCTCGGTCAACCCGACGGCGCTGCTGGTGATCGAGGGAAGCGGCCCGCCCGAAGCGCTCGACGTGCTCTCGCACACCGGCGTCCAGTATCAAGCCGTGCCGGAAAGCTTCAGCCATGAAGGAATTCTCGTCAAGGTACGCGCGGTCGGGCAGGCCCTGGGCGTTCCGGGCAAGGCCGAATCCCTGATCAGCGAGATCGACACGGCACTCAAATCCGTCGAAGCGCGTACCGCCGACATTGCCGAGCGCAAGCGCGTACTGTTCGTGCTTTCCACCGATGGCGGCAAGATCCAGGCTTCGGGCACCGATACGGCCGCCAATGGCATTATCGAGCTGGCAGGCGCGATTAACGCGGTTGGCGATTATTCCGGCTACAAGGCGCTGACCGAAGAGGCCGTCATCGAGGCGGCGCCCGACGTGATCCTGATGATGGATCGTGGTGGCGACCACGCCACGACCGATGCCGATCTGCTGGCCAATCCGGCAATCGCGCTAACCGAGGCGGGGCGCAACAAGGCCATCATCCGGCTTGATGGCGCGTATCTGCTGGGCTTTGGACCGCGCACCGCCGCCGCCGTCGGCGAGCTGGTCGACGCGCTTTACGGGCAGTAGCCGCAGTGACCGAGGTGCTTTCAGTGGGAATGTCGCGCATGGCGCGACCGGCGGGTGACCGCAGCGGCCTGGGCAAGGTGACCATCGTGGTTCTTTGCGTGCTGCTGCTCGTCACCATGGCGGTATCGATGACCACGGGCGCCTCGGGCGCTTCCGCCTGGACCATGCTGCGCGGCTGGTTCGGCCTGGCGCCGACAAGCGAAGTGCAGGCCGCTCGGGACTATGCGGTGTTCGTTAATATCCGTCTGCCGCGCATGTTGCTCGGCATGCTGATCGGGGCGGGGCTGGCGGTTTCGGGCCTGCTGATGCAGGGGCTGTTCCGCAATCCGCTGGCCGATCCCGGGCTGGTCGGCGTGTCGGCGGGCGCGGGGCTCGGCGCGGTGGGCATCATCGTGCTGGGCACAACGACGCTGGCGCCGCTCACCGCGTTCCTCGGCATTTATACGCTGCAGATCGCCTCGTTCCTGGGCGGGCTCGTCACCACCTTCATTCTTTATCGCGTGGCGACGCGAAGCGGACATACGGCGGTGGCGACAATGCTGCTGGCCGGCATCGCCCTTGGCGCGCTGGCCGGGGCGGTGACGGGCGTGCTGGTCTATGTCGCGACCGATAGCCAGTTGCGCGACCTGACCTTCTGGGGCATGGGGTCGCTCTCCGGCGCCAACTGGACCAAGATCTTGACCTCCGGGCCGATCATTCTCGTGGCGCTGATCGCGGCAGGCTTTATGGGCAAGGGGCTCAATGCGCTGACGTTGGGCGAGGCCACGGCCAGCCATCTGGGCGTGCCGGTACAGCGGCTCAAGCATATCGTGATCGTGGCGGTCGCGGCGGCAACCGGCGCTTCGGTGGCGGTCAGCGGCGGCATCGGCTTTGTCGGTATAGTGGTGCCGCACCTGCTGCGGCTCGTGATCGGGCCCGATCATCGCTATCTGCTGCCGGCTTCCGCGCTGCTGGGCGCCTCGTTCCTGCTGATGGCAGATGCCGTCAGCCGCGTGATCGTCGCGCCGGCGGAGCTGCCCATCGGCATCGTCACGGCCGCCGTGGGCGGACCGTTTTTCCTCTGGATCCTGCTGCGCAAGCGGTCCGTATTCGCCTGGTGAGACCATGATCGAAATCGATGACATTGTGGTGGAAATTGCCGGCCGGCACATCCTGCAGGGGATCAGCTTTACGGCCGCCCCCGGCCAGCTAACGGCGGTGATCGGCCCCAATGGCTCGGGCAAGTCGACGCTGATGAAGGCACTGTGCCGTGACTATGACTACGCCGGAGAAATCCGCATCAATGGGCGCGATATTGCCGGCCTCAATGCAGTCGCGGCAGCGTCGCTGCGGGCTGTGTTGCCGCAGGCGAGCACCTTGCCGTTTCCATTTACCGTGCGCGAAGTGGTGGCGCTGGGGCTGACCGCAGGGCATCCCGGCGTGCCGCAGGCAGCATTGCGCCGTCTGCCCGACGAGGCCCTGGCGCGGGTGGACCTCGCCGGCTTCGGCGGGCGCTTTTATGGCGAATTGTCCGGGGGTGAGCAGCAGCGCGTGCAATTGGCGCGCGTTCTGGCGCAGGTCTGGCTGCCGGTGCTCGATGGTGCGCCGCGTTACCTGTTTCTCGACGAGCCGGTATCGAGCCTCGATATCAGGCATCAGATGCTGATCATGGATGTGGCGCGCCAGTTCGCAAGGGCCGGGGGCGGGGTGCTCGCCATTCTCCATGATCTGAACCTTGCGGCTCTTTATGCCGATCAGATCGTGGCGATCCGCAGCGGCCGGCTTGCCGGGGTCGGCGCGCCGCGCGACATCCTCACCGACCGGCTGATTGCCGAAGTGTTCGATTGCCCGATGCGCGTGGGCAGGGTCCCCGCGGCGCACATTCCCTTTGTCCTGCCGCAGTCCGCTGACGGCGCGGCGCTCCCCACCTCCAAGGTTGCCTGATGAACAAGTTTCTTTTCGCCCTCTTCACCTCCGCGCTAACCCTGCCGGCGGCAATCGCGCAGGACGCAGCACCCGCACCATCCCTGGCGCTGGAACTCAATGCCCTGCAGCCGGCCGAAGCCGGATGCCGGGTGACGTTTCTTGCAACCAATACGCTGGGTTCGGCGATCGACCGGGCTGGCGTCGAGATGGCGTTCTTTACCGCCGATGGTGGCATCGACCGCATCGTGACGCTGGACTTCACCGGTTTGACCGACGGCAAAACCAAGGTGCTGCAGTTCCAGCTCAAGGATCTGGCCTGCGACGATATCGGGCGCTTGCTGATCAATGACGTCACCGCCTGCGAGGGCGAAGGGCTGGAGCCCGGTGCGTGTCTCGATGGCCTCGTCACCACCGCGCGTCCGTCCATCGCGTTCGGCGTCTGAGGCAGGCATGGAAACCGTAGCCGCGCATGATTTCTCCATGTTCGCCCTGTTCATGCAGGCCGACTTGGTCGTCAAATCCGTCATGGTCGGGCTGGTCATCGCCTCGGTCTGGGTCTGGGCGATCATCGCCAACCGGCTTGCAGCCTATGGCAAGGCCAAGCGCGAAATGGCGGCGTTCGACCGGGCTTTCGCTTCGGGCCGGCCGCTGGCCGAATTGCGCAATGATTATAGCGCGGGTGCACAGAGCGGATTGTCGGCCGTGTTCCTCGCGGCCATGGAAGAATGGGACAAGAGCCACGCAGCGCAGGCGGCGACTTCCGTGGGCCTGCAGAGCCGGCTCGAGATTGCGCTGGACCTTGCGGTGAGCGAGCAAAGCGCGGTGCTGGAAAAGCGCTTGGGCTTTCTTGCGACCATCGGCAGCGCTGGCCCGTTTGTCGGGCTGTTCGGCACCGTCTGGGGCATCATGAATGCCTTTACCGCCATTGCCTCGGCCGAAAACACCAGCCTAGCCGTCGTGGCGCCGGGCATTGCCGAGGCGCTGCTCGCGACGGCCCTGGGATTGCTGGCCGCCATTCCGGCGGTGGTCGCCTACAACAAGCTCAGCGCCGATGCGGACAAGCTGATCGCCCGCATCGATGGCTTCGCCAACCGACTGGTTGCCCTGCTGTCGCGCCAGCTGGACGCAGGCAAGGCACTCTGATGGGCATGGCGCTGGGCAAGAAGGGTAAGGGCCGGCGCGGTCGCCGCCCAATCAGCGACATCAACATCACGCCCATGGTGGATGTGATGCTGGTGCTGCTGATCGTCTTCATGGTCGCGGCGCCCCTGATGACCATGGGCGTGCCGATCGATCTGCCCGAGACGCAGGCGCAGGCCATGCCGCTCCAGAGCAAGCCCATCACCGTGACGGTCGAGCCCGATGGGGCCCTCTCGATCGATGGCGAGCCGACGACGCTGGAAACGCTTGTTGCTGCGGTGGAGGCGCTGGCGGTGGAAGGCACCGACGAGCGCCTCTATGTGCGCGGGGACACGAGCACGGCCTATGGCGCGATCATGGAAGTGATGGCGCAATTGTCGGCCGCAGGTTACGGCCGGATCGGCCTCGTCACCAACCCGGCCGGGACGCCTTGAGCGATGCGTTATGCTTTTTTCGGCTCGCTGCTTGTTCATGCCGCCATCTTCGGAACGGCGCTGGTGGGCTTTGCCTGGCCGGAAGCCGAGGACGCCGCAGCGCCCGGAGCAATAACCGTTGACATCGTCAACGTTAGCAGTGTGTCAACCAATACCACCGAAACAATTGTCAGCAGTGCCACCCAGACCCTGGTTTCGGCCGGTGCCGAAGCAGTCCCGCCGCCCGTGCTGGAGCCTATCCAATCTGAAACGGTGGAGGCCACGACCAGCCGATTGACGGCGGCCGAGCCGGAGAGGCTCGAGCCGGTCACCCAGAAAGCCGTGACACCGCAAAGGGCGCAGGCGGTGGAAGCGGTTGAAACGCCGGTGGAAACCAACATCCTGGTGACTGCCATGCTGTCGGCGGAACCAGTGGACACCGTGATGCCGGTTCAGGCGGAGGCTTCGACTGTCGAGCCGCTTGAAACAGTCGCACCCGCAAAAGCCGAAGCGTCTTCGGCCGAACCGGTTGACGTCCAAACCGCCGTGGCACCTGAGGTAATCGAACCGCAAATGGTCGCCGACGCTAAAATCGCGCCGGTGCCGCATACGCTCAGCTTCAAGCGCCCCGATGCGCCCACGGCCCGCCAGAGGCCGAAGCCGCAGCAACAGGCTGCAGTGCAGCAGCCCGCCAAGAGCCGCCCGGCCAGCGAGGCCGGCAATGGCGGCCGCAACAATGCCGATGCCGTGGCTGCGCCTGCCAGTGCTGGTCAGAATGGCAGCAATGGCGGGGGCGGCTCGGCGGATACGGCATCATGGGAACGTCAGGTCAGCCGGCGCCTGGCGGGTGCCCTGCGCTATCCGCGTGCTGCCAATGGCGAGCGCGGGGAAGTCGTGGTGCGGTTCACCGTAGCGGCGCAGGGGGGCGCATCGGGCATGCAGGTGGTGCGATCATCAGGCCATCCGGTGCTAGACCAGGCGGCGCTGGACACGGTTTCCCGCGCGGCGCCCTTCCCGCCGATTCCGGCCAATGCGGGGTTTGCCAGCAAGACGTTTGATTTTCCGCTGGGGTTTGTTCGGAACTAGCGGTGGGTCAGATTTACCCCCGCCCACCGTGCTTCCCTCGGGTCAAGCCTGAGGGCAGCACGGTGTTCTTAGGCCAGCGCTGCTTTACGCGGCGTTGGCGAAGGTTGCGCCGTAGAAGGGCAGGCGGCGCTTGCGGCGCGGCTCGGTGGCTTCCTGGCGGGGCAGGGGGTAGTCGGGGCTCCGGTAGAGCTGGCGCAGTTCGTGGGCCAGATAGCTCCGGTTGCCGACCTTGAGGCTGGCGCCGCGCAGGCTCACGGGAGCCGCCTGTTCAAAGGCGAAGCGAAGTGCTTGAGCTGCGGTACGGAAGGTCCTCGGTCCTTGTTCGAGCGCAGTATTCCGGTCGCTGCCAAGATAAAGCTCGGCGCGAGCGTTGAAGTCCATAAATGTCATTAAGTCTCTCATGTGGTCCTGCCCTTTAGGCTTGGACCCTTCTTTTGTATTGGCCTCGACTGCTCTGCAGGAGGCGGGGCCGGGGTGCTGGGCACCCCAACCCCAAAAATGCTAGAGCAGGGTCAGGTTGGTCGCCGACATCTTGCCGTCGCGGCCGGTCTCGAGCTCGTAGGTCACCTTGTCGCCTTCGTAGAGGCCAGCAAGGCCCGAACGCTCGACAGCGGAGATATGAACGAACGCGTCCTTGTCGCCGCCTTCTGGCGAGATAAAGCCGAAGCCTTTGGTTGCGTTAAAAAATTTTACGGTGCCGGTGATCATGGCAGTAGTCCTTGGTTTTTGTGACGTCCGTGCATTGGCACGACGTCGCTCCCAGCCAGCAACATGCTGGTTGGGTCTAACACGCTCGCAAAAATCAGGAAGAGCCAAAACCGGTAACCCGGCATTTAGACAGCTGTCTTGAGCTGAAACGTATGTCGCTAATATAGGGCAGATCTCGGCAATGGCAAGGCTTTCTTCTGACCTGATCGTTCTGCCACGCAAAAGGCCATGTTCTTACAGGCATTTAGCCTGATCCCGGAGGGGAGAAATAGCACGCCCGGCGAGGGCCGCAGCACCGGTTCAGGTGTTTGCGGCCCTGGCATTTGCCTGCGCCACCAGTTCGTCGGGAATGTCGTCGAAGCTGGCGTAGTTCATGTTGTAGAGCTTGGCGTAGAGCCCGTCCCTGGCCATGAGTTCGTCATGATTGCCGCTCTCGATCAGCTCGCCATTCTGCAGCACGATGATGCGGTCAGCGCCGCGAATGGTGGCGAGGCGATGGGCTATCACCATGCCAGTGCGGCCCTGCAACAGGGTGACGAGGGCCTTCTGGATCTGCCGCTCGGTGTAACTGTCGATATTGGCGGTTGCTTCGTCGAGCACCAGGATTTTGGCGTCGGCCACCAGCGCCCGGGCGAAGCTGAGCAATTGGCGCTGCCCGAGCGAGAGATTGGAGCCACGTTGCTCCAGAACACTGTCATAGCCGCCGGGCAGGCGCATGATGAAGTCGTGCGCGCCCACCGCCTTGCAGGCAGCAATCACATCATCGAGCGTCGCCGAAACCTTGTTGTAGCGGATGTTGTCGAAGACGCTGCCGGTGAACAGGAATGGCTCCTGCAGCACCATCGCCACCTGCTCGCCCAGCGATTCCTGGGTGACGTCGCGCACGTCGTGCCCGCCGACGAGCACCGCGCCTGACTGCACTTCGTAGAAGCGGTGCACCAGCGACATGGCGGACGTCTTGCCCGAGCCGGTAGGACCGACCAGGGCGACGGTTTCGCCGGGCTTGACCACGAAGCTGACGTTTTTGAGCACGGGCCGGTCGGCGCTATAGCCGAAGTCCACATTGCGGAACTCGACCGAGCCATCCATGTCGCGCGTCAGGGTAATGGCATCGGGCTTGTCGGTGATCGAGGCGGGAACATCGAGCACTTCGGTGATGCGGCGGCCCGAGGTCATGGCGCGCTGCATGATGGAATACTGCATGGTCAGCGAGCGGATCGGGTCGAAGAAGCGCTGGATATAGAAGATGAACGCGACGATCACGCCGATCTCGAGGCTCCCGTTGAGCACGAGCGAACCGCCAACGACTATGACAATAGCCATGGCCATGCCGGTGAGGCTGTCCACGATCGGTACCATGACCTGGGCGTAGCGCGAGCCGGTCAGCTGGGTTTGCAGGTTCGCATAAGCCTTGTCGTCATAGAGGTCGAAATTGACCTTCTGGCGGTCCAGATTCTGCACGGTGCGCACGCCATTGATGCCTTCGGCCATGGCGCCCGCGGTGATCGAATTGGTTTCATGCGCGGCCCAGAAGGCACGCTTGGCGCGGGGCAGCCAGAAAATGCGCACGATAAACAGCACCGGCATGGTGGAAAGCGTCAGCAGCCCCAGCCGGAAATCGAGCGTCAGCAGCACAACAATGATGCCGACGAGGAGCACCATGTCGCCCACCGAAATGACGGAGGTTTCGAGGAACTCCTGCATGGAGCTGACGTCGCCCTGCAGCCGGCTCATCAGGCGGCCGACTTCGGTTTTGTCCATGAAGCTGAGGGAAACGCGTTGCAGCTGGGCGAACATCGCCCGGCGCATGTCGAACAGCACGTTCTCGGCAACCTTGCCGACCTGGGTTTCCTGCACGAACGAGGCGCCGTAATTGACCAGGAGCACCACGGCGAACATGCCTACGGCCCATAGCAGATTGGTGTGGTTGCCGCCTTCCGTCATGCCGCTGTCGATGGCGCGGCCGATGATCAGGGGAATGGCGAGCTGGGTCGCGGTGAAGACCAGGACGGCCGCCACCGAGAGGTAAATCTTGCGCCGATAGGGCTTAACGAACGCCCAGATGCGGCGGACGGTGCGCGGGTCATATGCCTTGCCGAAGACTTCTTCTTCGATGCGGTGCGAGCCGACGCTGGCGCGCGGTGGGCGCTGGCCGGGGAAGCGGGCAGTCTCGCGGTCGTCTTCCTCGATAACGCTCACTGTGCCGCACTCCCGAAATGAATGTCCTCGTCTGGCCGGGTCTGCAAATCATAGAGCGCCCGGTAGCGTCCGCCTTTTGCCAAAAGCTCCTCATGGCTGCCGCTCTCGACGATTCTGCCGTCTTCGAGGAACAGGATCATGTCGGCGTGCAGGAGCGAACTCAATCGGTGAGAGATCACCAGGGTGACCCGGTCCTTGGCGTAGCGGCGAATGGCGCTGCGGATACGATGCTCGGTGCCGGCGTCAATGGCGGCGGTGGAGTCGTCGAACACCATCACGGCGGGTTTAAGCACCAGGCTGCGTGCGATCGCCAGACGTTGCCGCTGGCCGCCGGAAAGCGATACGCCGCGTTCGCCCACAACCGTGTCGTAGCCCAGGGGAAGTCCCTTGATGTAATTGTGGAGCTGCGCGCTTTCGGCTGCTCTTTCGATCTTGGTTTCCTTGGACCACGGGTCGCCATAGGCGATGTTGTTTTCGATGGTGGTGGTGAAGAGGAATGAATCCTGCTGCACCACGGCAACCGAGCGGCGTAGCGATTGCAGCGACACTTCGCTGACATCCTGCCCATCGATGGTGATCCTGCCCCCGGAAACATCGTAGAAGCGCGGGATGAGGTGGGCCAGGGTGGATTTCCCGCTTCCCGGCGCGCCGACAATGCCGATGGTCTGGCCGGGATGGGCTTCGAACGAAACGCCATCCAGCGTCGGATGGGTGGCGCCAGGATAGGTGAACCGCACGTCTTCGAAGCGAAGAATGCCCTTGCTGACCTTCAGGTCCGGCACGCCGGGCTTGTCGGCAATGCTGATGGGTTCATCGATGAAGCTGAACAGGCGATTGCCGCAGATGGAGGCGCGGGCAAAGGAATTGACCATCATGCCCAATTGGCGAACCGGCATCTGCAGGATGGTCATGAAGGTGAGGAACGAGGCAAGCGTGCCCACGCTCATTTCGCCCGCGATGACTTTTGTGCCACCGATCCAGAGCACCAGCCCCATGGCGGCAAAGAAGGAAAAGGTCATGATCGAGGTGTTGCGCACGCGAATGCCGACGCGTTCGTGTGACAGCTCCAGCGCCGCCTCGGACGCCGCTTCGAACTTGGCGAGTTCGAAATTCTGCGCGGAAAAGGCGCGCACCACGCGGATGCCGCCCAGGTTCTCTTCCATCACGCGGGTCAGGGCGGAGAGCTTGTCCTGCAGCACAATCCATGTGGCGCGCAGGGTCAGTTGCGCCACTGATGAGCGCCAGGCGACGAAGGGCACGAAGCTGAGCGCCAGCAGGCCCAGCACCACATCGGTCGAGAGCAGCATATAGGCGCCGACCCCGATCAGCACCGAGAGCAGGACGACGCGCACCAGCCCGGTCGAGAAGAACATGCGCACGCCATCGAGGTCGAGCAGGCCCATGGTGATCAGATCGCCGGTATGGACCTTGTCGTGATAGGCGTAGGGCAGGCGCTGAACCTTGTCGTAGAAGGCCAGGCGCAACTCGTAGCCGACATGGTGGCCGACCGATTCCGAGAAATAGTTCTGGCACAAGGTGAAAACGCCGCGCGCGACCGACACCGCGAGGAGGGTCATGGCGCTCCAGAACAGCGCCTGTTCGGCGCCCTCGGCGCCAACGCTGAGGATACCCTGCGCCTGATCGACGGCGTGACCCAGAAGCCGGGGGATCATCAATTGCAACACCGAGGCGATGATTGTCGCCCCGATAGCGGCAGCGGCCCGCCAGGGATGGCGCAGCGAATAAAGCGTGATCCGCAATAATGGGCTTTGACCTTTGCCCGCATGGGCAGCGGCAACATGTGCCTGTGCATCGCCGCGTGAATGGACGCGGCCAGCCTTATCGGTGGTCAAGGAAGTATCCAGACTTCTTAAAATGTGGAGTTCGAAACGGGGGCGGAGCAAACCGTTAGCCACGGATCGAACAAAAAAATAAACTCGCGCTCCCTATAGAATGCCCATTCGCCCTACCATTCAAGATCGAATCTAAGCAAAAAACGCAAATCAGTGGCGGAACTGTCGCAATCAGGGGGCGGGCAAGTCCTCGGGCGCCACAAGGTTGAGTTCTGGATAGATTACTGCCGAGCATTGCCGGTTGCTGGCATCAAGGATCGTCTGCTCCTGCGCAGTCAGCAGGCCGGAATAGACCGCCTCCCACAAATCATTGTCCTCGATGGTCTTGAGGCCGCATTGGCAATAAGTGGTGCAGAGCCCGGGCGCGGTGCCGCCCTCTTCACAGGTGCTCTGGCAGGAGCCGAGGAAATCGGATTGCCGCATGGCGATCTGCGGCTGCGCGATGGCGGCAGCCGGATAGATCAGCGCCAGGAGCAGCGGCTGATGCAGCAAATAGATCAACAGGCTCCGGCGGCCCACGAAGGCGAGGACGCGCGGCAGTCGCCCCAGCGGATTGATGGCGGCGAGGCGTGTGGCAAGCGGGGACGCCAGGACGATCCGCGTGGCGACGACCCCCAGCAGCACCACACCGAACCAGGGAAACAGCGGGACCAGATCATTGGCGGGCGGCGGCACTTGCCAGAAGCCGATCCAGGAGAAGGGTTTGGCATTGAACAGCGCGTCCGAATAGAACCAGGGCAGGGCGATGACCAGTATCGCCACGGCGATGGGCAGCCATAGCGGCGCGAGCAGGAACGGCAGGGTGAGAACGCTGAACAGGGCAATGGCGTGCAGGACGCCGAAATAAACAAAGCTTGCCGGGAAGGCGATGAAGGTGCCCAGCGTAATCAGCAGCGCGCCGGCCAGCACGAACCACCACCGGCGCCAGAATGCGCGCCAGCGAATGCCGCGACCATGACCGAGCACTAGGCCGACGCCGACCAGGAACAGGAAGGCACTCAGGATGGTGCGGGCTATGGCCACCCATTGCGGGTCATAGCCCACATCGGCGGAAATGAAGCGGAAATAGCTGAGGTCCCAGCAAAGGTGATAGGCGATCATGGCGATGATCGCGACGCCCCGGGCGATGTCGACGACGGCGAAGCGGGGTTTAGACGAACGAGGATCGGTCATGGGATCTGCATTGTCCAATTCTCGGTGTCATTCCCGCGAAAGCGGGAATCTCGGTTTCCTTGCGCTTGATAACAGAGGTTCCCGCTTTCGCGGGAATGACCCGGTGGCAGGGTCGCCGCCTTGTTCAACTGGCGAACCCTGCCAGCACCGCTAAAAAGTCCTCGCCATAGCGGTCGAGCTTGGCCTGGCCGACGCCGGGCAGGTTCAGCATGTCATGCGGATGGGTGGGCTTAGCTAGGGCCATGGCGCGGAGCGTGGCATCATGGAAGATGACATAGGGCGGCACGCCCTGCGCCTTGGCAATGCGCGTCCGCTCCTCGCGCAATGCCTCGAAAAGGGGCAGCGCATGGTCCGGCACGGTCGCTGCCCGCGCCAGCGCGCGTCGAACCTCGATCGATTTCTTGGGCCGGTCCTTGCGCAGCGTTACCGTGCGCTCGCGCTTGAAGACGGCGCGAGCGCCTTCGCCCAGCGTCAGTGCGCCATGGGCGGCGTGGTCGACCACGATCAGGCCGGCGGCGGTCAATTGCCGGATCACCGATTGCCAGGTTTTGCTGTCGAGATCGGCGCCCTGGCCGAACACGGCCTGGTTGTGGTGGCCGAAGCGTTCGACCTTTTCGGTCTGCTTACCCATCAGCACATCGATGACATGGGCGGCGCCGAAGCGCATGCCGGTGCGGTAGATGGCGGCCAGTGCCTTGATGGCGGCTTCCGTGCCGTCCCAGGATTCGACGGGCGAACGGCAGGTGTCGCAATTGCCGCAATTGCCAGGGTGCGGTTCGCCGAAATGATTGAGGATGGCCTTGCGGCGGCATTCGGGCGTTTCGCAGACGCCGAGCAGGGCATTGAGCTTGCCGTGCTCCAGCCGCTTGATATCGTCGGGCGCATTGCCTTCGTCGATCATGCGGCGGCGCTGCACCACATCGGCCATGCCATAGCTCATCCAGGCGTCGGCTGGCTGGCCATCGCGCCCGGCGCGGCCGGTTTCCTGGTAATAGGCCTCGATGGAGGCGGGCAGGTCCATATGGGCGACGTAGCGCACATCGGGCTTGTCGATGCCCATGCCGAAGGCGACGGTCGCCACCATGCAGATATTGTCTTCGCGCAGGAACGCGTCCTGGTTGGTGCTGCGCATCTCGGCGCTGAGGCCCGCATGATAGGGTAGGGCCGGAATGCCCTTGGCCGATAGCCAATCGGCAACGTCCTCGACCTTGGCGCGGGAGAGGCAATAGACGATTCCCGAGCTGCCCTTGTGCGCGGCAAGGAACGCCAGCAGCTGCTCGCGCGCCTTGTCCCGCTCGACGATGGAATAGGAGATGTTGGGGCGGTCGAAACTCGTGGTGAAAACCTGTGCCGTTTCCAGCCCCAGCCGCTCGATGATATCGGCGCGGGTGGTGGGATCGGCCGTGGCGGTGAGGGCAATGCGCGGCACGCCGGGGAAGAGTTCGGTGAGATGGCTGAGCTCGCGATATTCCGGGCGGAAATCGTGGCCCCATTGCGAGACGCAGTGCGCTTCGTCGATCGCGAACAGCGCGATTTCGATGCCCGAAAGCATGTTGGCGAAGCCCGATGTCGCGACGCGTTCGGGGGCGACATAGAGCAGGTCAAGCTCGCCCGCCCGCAACTGACGCCGGACGGCGGTGGATTCCTCGGGCGTGAGCGAGGAGTTGAGCGCAGCCGCCGCAACGCCGGCCTGGCGCAGGGCTTCCACTTGGTCACGCATCAGGGCGATCAATGGCGAGATGACGATGCCGACGCCTGGACGGCAGATCGCGGGGATCTGGTAGCACATGGATTTGCCGGCGCCGGTGGGGAACAGCACGACGGCATCGCCGCCATCCACCAGATGATTGACCACGTCGGCCTGCTGGCCGCGGAAGCTCTTGTGGCCGAACACGTCGCGCAACACGGCCAGCGGGTCACGCGGCATGGCGGCGGTGCCAATGCCGAAGAGATCAAAGCTCGATTCGAGAGTGCTCACATCCGGTGTTGAATCACAGGGGTGGGTGCGCCGCAAGGCGGCAAAAGGCCGTGATGGGCTCTATGCACCGGCCATGTGGCCTGCCGCAGTCACGATTCAGCCAGGCGCCTGCTGAGGAATGGCGATCCACGGCGCACGAAACGCCAGGGCACTTCGGCGGCCTTGGTGATGCCGATGCGCGTACCGGTGGCGACCTCGTGACCTTCCTCGGCGCTGCTTAGGGCGAATGGCGGTGCGTCGAGCGGCAGGCCATTGTGCCTGAGGTCTATGCCGAGCGCCTGGCAAAGCTTGCCGGGGCCGGAGCACAATTGCCGCTCGGTCAAGCCGCCGCGCCGCTCTTGCATCTGGTCCAGCCCATGCGTGGGCTCGAGCGCGCGCACAAGCACGGCGCTGCCCGGCTGGCAGACGAAATTGAGGCACCAGTGAATGCCGTAGATCTTGTAGACATAGGCATGCCCGGGAGGGCCGAACATGGCGGCATTGCGCGTCGTGGGGCCGCGGAAACTGTGGGAGGCCGGATCGCTCTGGTCATAGGCCTCGACTTCCACCAGCACGCCGCCAGCGCCGTCGAAAAGCAGTGTCGCGCCGATGAGTTCGCGCGCCACATCGACCACGGGCCGGTCGAAAAAGGCGCGCCCGAGAGGCTGGGGGCTCATGAATGCTCCGGCCTTGTTGCGCGCATTAGCGATAGCCCGCCGCCTGCAGTTCGAACAGTTCGGCATAATGCCCGCGCAGGGCAACGAGTTCATCGTGCGAACCGGATTCGAGAATTCTGCCGTTTTCCAGGACCAGGATGCGATCGGCCATGCGCACGGTGGAGAAGCGGTGCGAAATGATGACGGCCGTCTTGCCGGAAGCCAGGCTCTTGAAACGGGAGAACACGTCTGCCTCCGCCTTGGCATCGAGGGCCGCAGTGGGTTCGTCGAGGATGATGAGGCCGGCGTCGCGCATATAGGCGCGGGCGATGGCGACCTTCTGCCACTCGCCGCCGCTGAGATCGCGTCCCTTCTTGAACAGGCGCCCGAGTTGCTGGTCATAGCCCTGCGGCAGCTTGCGGATGACAGCATCGGCAAGGCTGCGCTCGGCGGCATCCTCGATGCGGGCCATGTCGTTCTGGTCTTCGATGCGGCCGACCCCGATATTCTCGCGGGCGGTGAGGCTATAGCGGATGAAATCCTGGAAGATGACGCCGATATTGGCGTGAATATCTTCCACGGCAAAGTCCTTGAGGTCGATGCCATCGATGGTGATGCGGCCTTCGCTGGGATCGTAGAGCCGGGTCAGGAGCTTGACGATGGTGGTTTTGCCGGCGCCATTTTCGCCCACCAGCGCCAGGGTTTCGCCGGCCGACAGGGTGAAGCTCAGGTTTCGGATGGTCCAGTCTTCGGCCTCGGGATAGCGGAAGCCCACATTGTCGAAGACGATGCACTGCCGGATCGGCTGCGGGAACGGCTTTGGCGCTGCCGGCGAGAGGATGGTCGGCTCGATCTCGAAGAACGAGAACAGATCATCGAGATACATCGACTGCCCGGCTATCTGGGTGAAGCCGAGCAGGATCTTCTGGAACAGGCTGTTGAGGCGCAGGAACGAGCCCGACAGGAAGGTCAGGTCGCCGATGGTGAAATCGCCGGTGATGGTGCGCCAGACGATGAAGCCGTAAGCGCCGTAATAGGTCAGCGTCGAAATGGACGAGAACAATGCGCCCCAGCCGGCGCGCTGGGTGGCCAGCGAGCGGTTTTCGAGGAAGATGGTGTGCGCAAGTTGCTTGAAGCGGCCGATCAGGAAACCGCCCAGGCCGAACAGCTTGAGCTCCTTGGCGGTTTCGGCGCTGGCGCCGATGTAGCGGATGTATTCGAGCTCGCGCCGCTCGGGTGTGCGCCAGCGGCTCATGGAATAGGCGAGGCTGTTGAACCGCGTCTCGCCCCAGATGGCGGGAATGAAGCTGAGCGGCAGCAGCAGGATCAGCCAGGGTGCGAAGGCAAAGAGACCCGCCGCGAGGGTGGCGACGGTAATGATGTCCTGCGCCTGCCCGAACATCTGGCTGAGCAGCGCATTGCGTCCTGCGGCCTGCCGGCGGGCGCGCTCCAGCCGGTCCTGGTATTCGGCGGATTCGAAGTGCATCAGGTCGAGCCTGGCCGCGTGGGTCATCAGCTCGACGCTGACTGTGTTGGAGTGCAGCTCGGACAGCACGGAATCGACCAGCCCCGTAGCGCGGGAGAGGAGGTCCGAGCCGATCACTAACGTCAGTTCGATAGCGAGCAGCGTGAGGATGGGCGAGAGCGCGCCGCTTTCCCACCAGTCGGCAAAGCTGGGGCCGGGGGCGACGGTGCCGGTGAGGCGCACCACCTCGTCGATGATCAGCTTGCCCACATAGAGCATGGCGATGGGCTGCAGCGAGGCGACGAGGCGCAGGCCGATGCTGGCGGAGGTCAGCGGGGCACTGGTGCGCCAGATCTGGGCCACTAGCCTGCCCAGATGGCGCAGATTGTGCAGCCGTTCGCGAAAGCTGGGCGCTTGATCGGGCGTAGGCAGGGGGCGGCGCCCGGAGGGGTTGGTCATGCGTGGATGATAGCGGGGCGGTGGGGAGGGGGAAATAGGGTTGCGGCGAATGTCGCACCAACGCTTCCACGAACACTGGGCGGTCCCTCCCCGCAAGGGGGAGGGTGCCGACTACTGGTCTTGCGCTCAGTACCGCTGGGCAGCTTCGGGCTTGTTGCCCATGATGGCTTCGATCTTTTCGATCACGTCGCCACTCAGCTTGTCCTTGGACTTGAGGGCCGAAAGGTTGTCCTCAAGCTGGGCTTTCTTGGAAGCGCCCAGGATGACCGTGGACACATGGGGATTGTGGAGGCACCACAGCAGCGCCAGATGGTGGACGGGCAGGCCGATCTCCTTGGCCAGATCAGCCAGCTGGCGGATCTGCTCGAGCTTGGCCTTGCCGGCTTCGCTGGTCCATTCCTTCTTGAGCCATTCATAGCCGGGCAGGTTCATGCGGCTGTCCGCGGGGATGCCGTCATTGTACTTGCCGGTGAGGGCGCCGGACGCGAGCGGCGACCAGATCGTGGTGCCAAGACCCATCAGCTCGTAGAGCGGCAGATAGTCCTTTTCGACCTTTTCGCGCACGAACAGGTTATATTGCGGCTGCTCCATGCTGGGGCCGATCAGGCTGTTGGCGCGCGCGAAAGCCCAGGCTTCGGTCAGCTGCTGGGCGTTCCACTCGGAGGTGCCCCAATAGAGCACTTTGCCTTGCGTGATGAGGTTATGCATGGCCCAGACGGTTTCTTCGATAGGGGTATCGATGTCGGGGCGGTGGCAGAAATAGAGATCGAGATAGTCCACCTGCAGGCGCTTGAGCGCGGCGTGGCAGGCTTCGGTCACGTGCTTGCGCGAAAGGCCCTTCTGCGTCGGTTTGGTGCCGCCCCAGAATACCTTGGATGAAACCGAATAGCTGTCCCGGTCCCAGCCAAGGTCCTTGAGTGCGGCGCCCATCAGTCTTTCGGATTCGCCGGCTTCGTAGCCCTCGGCGTTGTCGAAGAAATTGACGCCTTCGTCATAGGCATGGGCCATCAGGGCAAGCGCTTCCTTGTGATCCACCTGCTTGCTGAAGGTGACCCAACTGCCCAGCGACAGTTCACTGACCTTGAGGCCAGACTTGCCCAAGCGACGATATTCCATGGCTCATGTCCTTGATTTGTTTCATCGGCGATTGCCGATACCTGTTTAGGCCGCTGCCCGGCAAAGGCAAGCTTGAACCATCGGGGCCATCGCGGCGTTCCCTAGGGAGCGCTCAGAAAGGACGCAGGGGAAAATGCTCAAGGACAAGGATTCTGCCGCCATCGTTGCGGTCACCGATGTCGCCAAGGCGCGACAATTCTATGAGCAGACGCTCGGACTGCAACTGATCCGGGGCGATGAGGACGTGCTCGAGTTTGCGACCGGCAAGACATCACTCGTCGTGTATGTCTCCGACTTCGCTGGTACCAACAAGGCCAATGCGGTGGTTTGGGGTGTTGGCGAGGAAATCGAGCAGATCGTCGCCGATCTTGCCGCCAAGGGCGTTACCTTCGAGCACTATGAAGGCATAAATTTGCGCGGCGATATCCATCACGCCGGAGATTTCCGGATGGTGTGGTTCAAGGACCCGGACGGCAATATCCTGCACATCAACAGCGCCGACTAGGGCCGTTCGCGCAGGAAGCGGGCCAGATCATCGGTGACATGATGCACATGGGCACCCAGGGCGCGGTCCAGTTCCCAGGCTTCCACCTGCTCATGCCTATAATCGGGCGCCGCAACCACCTGGACGGTTGCCATGCCCATGTCATGGGGTACGACGAGGTTCTTTTCCAGATCGTCGAACATCACGGCCCGGGTCGGGTCGATACCGTAAAGGGCAAAGAAGCCTTCATAGGCTGCGCGGTGCGGCTTGGGCACGAAAGTCATGGCGCGGATATCATGCACATGCTCGAACAGGTCATCGCCACCCAGGCGCGTCAGGACGGAGCGGGCGTGGCTGGTATCGCCATTGGTGAGGATGAACTTGCGGCCGGGCAGGGCGCGGATGGTTTCCACCAGGTCCGGATGCGGATCGACCGGCGAATAGTCGATGGCATGGACGGTGTTCAGGAAATGCTCGGCATCGACCTTGTGCTGGTGCATCAGCCCGTTCAGCGTTGTGCCGAACTCACGGTAGTAGGATTTCTGCAGATCGCGGGCGGCCTCGAAGTCGAGCTTGGTCAGGTCCATCACATAATTGGTGATCCTGACGTCGATCTGCGCGAACAGATTACAGGTGCGCGGATAAAGCGTGTTGTCGAGGTCGAACACCCAATCGGTGACATGGGAGAGGCTGCGAGCGGCGGACGGCGTAAGATCGTTCATCGCGCCACTCTATGCCGAAACGGTGAAATTTTCATCTAACGAGTGCGGGAACGGTACAATGCGCCGTTCCCGCTGATCGTTATTGGGCCGCCTGGTTGGCCTGAACGGTCAAGCCAAGGGCGCTAATCAGGCCAGCAGGATTGGCCGCAGCGGCCATCAGGACCAGCACCGAAGTGGGGGATGGGGGCGCCACCGCGATCTCTAGGCTCTGTGGATTGTCGAGGAATTCCGAGACCGGCGGCACCACGAGGTCGTTGAGGGCCGGAATGCCCGACTGTGAGATCATCGCGGGCAGGGTGGACTTGAGGCCTTCAACGAAGCTGGCGCGATCGGCGCCCGACTGGGCGGCGAAATAGTCCAGCAGCTTGCCGGCAAGCGAAGCATCGTCATAGCGAATGGAAGCGCCGACGATGGAAACGCCCTGCATGATGGCCATGCCCTGCATCATCTGGGCCTGGGACTGCTCTTCGGTGGTCTCGCCGCCCGCTGCCATCTGCGCCTGCATGGCGTAGATCTGGTCGAGCACTGCGGGGGTCATGCCGGTGACATCGAGATTGATGTCGAGTGCGCCGACATCGGCAAAGTCGAACAGGAACTGATCGACAACCATGTGGCCATCGGCCATGGACCAGGTGAGGCTCTGGGTAATATCGCCGGACACATTGGTGAGGCCCAATTGCTCGATGGTCTCGGCGGCAGCGGCGTCTTCCTCCTCGACGCTCGACAGGTCCAGCGTCATACCCGTGATCGACAGGGTGGAGGTAAGGTCCGCCAGCGCGTCGCTGCCCTGCTCGGGATTGAAGGTGTTGGCCGCTTCGATGCCCTCATAGGCGAACACTTGCTCGCCATTGCGCTCGACCGAGAGCGGTCCCGTGCTGATGGTGCCCACCAGCTGCAGGATGTCGGACGCCGGCACGGTTTCCCCGCCCGGCACAAAGAACCCGTCAATGCGGATATCGCTGAGGGTGATGTGGCCGGTGGGCTCTTCGGCGAAATCGGTGTCGATATCGGGAATCGTGACGCTATCGGCCATGTAACCGCCGTCGGGGCGTTCGTTAACGCCGGTGAAGGTGATCACTGCATCTGATTCAAAGCTGGTCGGCTCGCCTTCCATGCCGATCAATTTGACCGTCACGCCATCCACCGTGACGGTGTCGCCGTCCAGTGTTGCCGGGCCGAATTCGAAATCATAACCGATGGTCTGATAAACCTCGGCAACCCGATCCACGAAAGCCTGTGCCTCAAGGGCTGAAGCAGGCTGCATCAGAACGCCGGTCGCGACACTGGCGAGCAGCAGGAGCTTGGATGAAGGCATCGGCATGAAATCGTCTCCGGTCAGGTGATGGTTTGTCGTGCGGTGATCGGGAAGGCTTTTGTTTTCGGGAAGTCGTCCCAAGCGGATGGCAACGCAATACGGCAGAATAACGCTCCCGTGAGCGATAATGTAATTGTCTCGCAAAGATAAGACAGTCTCAGGCGAAGTTGCCCACGCCGGCGACGGTTTGCCTTTTACTGGTTAGCCAAAAATTGCCGGTAAGCCGGGTTTTCGGTTTCATCCCAGTAGGGAAAGCCGATGGCATCGATATGGGCGATGAAGGCGCTGCGCGTTGCGGCCGGCACCTGTATGCCGACCAGCACCCGTCCATAATCGGCGCCGTGATTGCGGTAGTGGAACAGGGAAATGTTCCACTCGTCATTGAGGCCTTCGAGGAATTTGAGCAGGGCGCCCGGCCGTTCGGGGAACTGGAAGCGATAAACGGTTTCATCGGGCAGGTCCGCAACGCGGCCACCGACCATGTGCCGGACGTGGAGCTTGGCGACCTCGTTGTCGGTCAGGTCGGTCACCGACAGGCCGTGGCCCTGAAGCTGCGCGATGATTTCCCGCTTTTCGGCATCGCCGCCCGTGAGCTTGATACCCACGAAGATCTTGGCCGTGGTGCCATGGGCAAAGCGGTAGTTGAATTCGCTGATCGAGCGCTGGCCGAGAAGCCGGATAAAGGCGCGATAGCTGCCTGGGCGTTCGGGGATTTCCACCGCCAGCAGCGCTTCGGCCCGCTCCCCGATCTCGGCGCGCTCAGCCACATAGCGCAGGCGGTCGAAATTGACATTGGCGCCTGAATTGATGGCGATCAGGGCGCCCTTGGGTGCCTCGCCGGTTTCAACCTGCCGGCGCAGGCCCGCCAGCGCCAGGGCCCCGGCCGGCTCGGCAATGGCGCGCATGTCATCGAAGATGTCCTTGATACCAGCGCAGATCTCGTCGGCCGAAACGGTGACGATATCGTCCAGCAGGTCGCGGCACAGGCGGAACGTCTCGTTGCCGACCTGTCGCACGGCAACACCGTCGGCGAAGAGGCCAACCTGATCGAGCGCTACGGGATGGCCCGCAGCGATGGCCGCCTTCATGCTGGCGGCCTCTTCGGGCTCGACGCCGATGATGCGGATCTCGGGGCGCAGGAATTTGACGAACGCCGCAATGCCCGCCGCTAGCCCGCCACCGCCGACTGGCACATAGATGGCGCCGATATCGCCGGGATGCTGGCGCAACAATTCCATGCCGATCGTACCCTGGCCCGCAATGACATCGGGATCGTCGAACGGATGGACCACGACATAGCCGTGCTTGTCTGCCAGTTCCTGCGCATGGGCACGAGCCGCGTCGAACCCATCGCCAAACAGCACCACTTCGCCTCCGAGCCGGCGCACCGCGCCGACCTTGATCGCGGGCGTCGTGGTGGGCATGACGATGACGGCGCGGATGCCCAGGCGCGTGGCCGAGAGCGCTACACCCTGCGCGTGATTGCCGGCCGAAGCGCAGATAACGCCGCGGGCCCGTTCACCGGCACTCAGCTGGGCAATGCGATTATGGGCGCCGCGAATCTTGAACGAGAATACCGGCTGCAGATCTTCGCGCTTGAGCAGCACTTCGGCGCCAAGGCGCGCAGATAGCAGCTGCATCTTTTCCAGCGGCGTTTCCTCGGCGGCCTGGTAGACCGACGATGTAAGAATGCGGCGGACATAATCCAGCATGATGGCGCTCCATTGGTCTGAGGGGAGGGAAGCCAGCGCCGCTGTTTTGTCAACCGCAGACCGTTTAGGCGCAAGCAAACGATTGAATGTTGTCGGAGGCAGGCGTATGGCTACGCCCCCCGAACATCATGACCGCAAAATTGTTCAGCGCGCCGTCGTCGCTGCTCGGGGCACCCCGGAGCCTATGGTGCTCCTGCTGCATCTAGACCCATCATCAAGGACTATTTCGATGGCTGACACCCATGCGCATGGCGCGCCCGCTACTCTTGATCCGCGCCGCTGGCCCGCGCTGTTCGTGCTGCTCATCGCCAATTTCATGAATTTGATCGATGTGACCATCGTCAATGTGGCGCTGCCCTCGATGCGCGAGAGCCTGGGCGCCAGTGACAGCCAGATCGAGTGGGTAGTTGCAGCCTATATCCTGGCATTTGCGCTGGGCCTGCTGCCCTTTGGGCGGCTGGGCGATATCTTCGGCCGTACGCGGCTGTTCCTGATCGGCGTTGCAAGCTTTACCGGTGCCTCAGCGCTGTGCGGGCTTGCGCCCAATATCGAGCTTCTCATCCTGGCGCGAATTCTCCAGGGCTTGGGCGGCGCGATGATGACGCCGCAGGTGCTGGCCATTGCCACCGTTACCTTCCCGCCGCACGAGCGTGGGCAGGCCTTCTCGCTGTTCGGTCTGTCCGCGGGCCTCGCGTCGGTTTGCGGCCCGATCCTGGGCGGCGTGCTGGTTTCGGCCAATCTCTTCGGCATGGAATGGCAGCCGATATTCCTGGTCAATATCCCGATCGGGATCGCGACGATTGTCGCCGGCTGGTTCCTCATCCCGCGCCTGCCCGGACATACCGGGCTCAAGAATGATTTCGTCGGCATCGTGCTGTTTGGCGCCGCCATCCTCGCTGTGGTGTTCCCGATTGTCGAAGGGCGCACCTATGGCTGGCCGCTCTGGGCGTTCGGGATGATGCTGGCCGGACTGGTGCTGATGGGTGTGTTCGTGGTCTGGACGCGTGGGCGCGCCAAGGCGGGCGAACCGCAATTGCTCAACTTCGATCTTATCACCAACCGGCAGTTCATGTTCGGCGCCTTCGTGATCACGGTCTTTGCCTCGGGTATTCCGGGCATGTTCATGATCATCTCGCTGCTGCTGCAGGGTGGCTTTGGCTTTACCCCGCTCGAATCGGGGCTGACCAACACCCCGTTCTCGGTTGGCGTCCTGGTTGCATCGGGCATCGCTGCGCGTCTGGGCTCGCGTTATCTGCGGGCGCGGCTGGCCACTGCCGGCTTGCTGCTGGTGCTTGGTATCGGCAGCCTGCGATTCTATATCGCCGGTGTCACCGACACCATCGATCACTGGGCGTTCCTCGCGCCGCTGCTGATCGCCGGCATTGGGCTGGGGCTTGGCTTCTCGTCGTTGTTCCAACTGGTGCTGGCCAATGTGCCGCCGCGTGACGCAGGGGCCGGGTCGGGTGCTTTGCAGGCGTTCCAGCAGGTTGGCGGCGCCTTGGGCGTGGCCTTTATCGGCGAACTGTTCTTCTCCAATCTGGGCAGTGGCCTCGCCTCGGGTGCGCCACAGCACGAAGCCTTCGCGTCCGCGGCAGGTGCCGCGTTCTGGTACGTGGTGGGCAGTTTCGCGCTGGTGCTGCTGATGGCGCGGTTCTTCAAGCGGCCCGCTCCCGTGGCGGGGCAGGCACCGGCCCAGCCGGTTCTGGTGGAAGCCTAAAAGCAAAGGCCGCCCGGTGGGCGGCCTTTTCGTTGGTCAGTGCACGATCAGCGTGCCGGCACCGAATTCGGTGAACAGCTCCACCAGCACCACGTGGGGCTGCTTGCCATTGAGGATTACCACGCCCTCGACGCCGTTCTCCAGCGCTTCGAGGCAGGTTTCGACCTTGGGGATCATGCCGCCCGAGATCGTGCCGTCGGCAATGAGTTCCTTGGCTTCACGGACCGAAAGCTCGGGGATCAGCTTGCCGTTCTTGTCGAGCACGCCGGGAACGTCGGTCAGGAACAGCAGGCGCTTGGCGCCCAACGAACCTGCGATGGCGCCCGCAAAGGTATCGGCGTTGATATTGTAGGTATTGCCGTCGCGGCCCGGCGCAACCGGCGCGATCACGGGGATCATTTCGGAGCGGGCCAGCAGGTCGAGCAGGGTGCGATCAACTTCCACCGGCTCGCCGACGAAGCCAAGATCGAGCACCTTTTCGATATTTGAGGACGGGTCCTTGACCGTCTTCACCGCCTTCTTGGCAAACACCATGTTGCCGTCCTTGCCGCAAAGGCCAATGGCCCATTCGCCCTCGGCATTGATCAGCGCCACAATTTCCTTGTTGATCGAGCCGGCCAGGACCATTTCGACCACTTCCATAGTGCGTTGGTCGGTGACGCGCAGGCCGCCTTCGAACTTGGATTCGATCCCCAGCTTGGCCAGCATCGAGGCAATTTGGGGCCCGCCACCATGCACCACGATCGGGTTGACCTTGGACTGCTTGAGCAGCGCGATATCGCGCGCAAAGGCGGCGCCCAGCTTGGCATCGCCCATGGCGTGCCCGCCATATTTCACCACGACGGTCTTGCCCTCGTAGCGCTGCATATAGGGCAGGGCCTGCGCGAGAATGCCCGCGTCGTGGCTGAACCGTTCGGTCGTTGAAGTCTGATCAGTCATGGACGGACCCATTGGTTGGCGCGCAGGCGAGGAAAAGAACCAAAACGGGTCTAGAGCATCAGTGCGGAAAGGAAAAGACGGTTCGGCCATTTCCGCAATGATCCAATTGAGTGTAACAGTCGTTGTGGACATGCCGACACATCGCGCCGGGAGGGGCGAAGGAAAGGCATGCGCCCGGAGGCCGCCACATCCATGTCAATACAGACGACCCCCTCACAGGACATCTCCGACCTCATCGCGCGGTGCGCCCTACGTGACCGAGCCGCGTTTCGTGTGCTCTACGAGCGTACCAGCGCGAAACTCTTCGGGGTGACGCTGCGTATCTTGAAAGACCGTTCGGAGGCCGAAGAGGCCATTCAGGAAGTTTACGTCAAGGTCTGGCAACGCGCCGATCGCTACGTGGCCGGCAATACCAGCCCGATCAGCTGGCTGGTGGCCGTAGCGCGCAACCATGCGCTCGACATCCTGAGGGCCCGTCGCCCGGTTTCCGAGGACATCGATGTGGCGCTGGAGATACCCGATGGCGGACCTTCCCCGGAGCGGGCCGTTCAGGACAGCCAGGACAGGGGCCGCATCGATCATTGCCTGGGCACGCTCGAACCCGATCGCGCGGATGCCGTGCGGGGCGCGTATCTCGATGGCTATTCCTATGAGGAATTGGCCAGCCGATATGCAGTGCCCATCAATACGATGCGAACATGGCTGCGCCGCAGCCTGATCAAACTGAAGGATTGCCTTTCGGCATGAGCACGAGCGATGACAATAGCGAGCAGGTGGACGGACGCAATGCCTTGGTGGCAGAGCATGTGCTCGGCCTGTTGTCCGCTTCCGAGCACGAGCGGATTGGACGCCTGATCGAAAACGACCCGGCACTCCGCAGCGAACGCGACTTCTGGGTATCGCGGTTTGCAGCCCTCAACGCCGAATACGAGGAAACCCCGGTTCCTCCCTATCTTTATGCCAAAATCGAAGCCCGCGCCTTTGGCGACGTGGTGCGAGCCGGAAGACGCACATCGTGGTGGGATAGCCTCGCCCTGTGGCGCAGTGTTGCTGCCGGCGCGCTGGCAGTCGCTGTCGCTGCGGTTGGGTTCAATCTCCTGACGCCGCGCTTCGACGCCGACCAGGTGGCGGTGCAACTGGTAGCAGCCTTGCAGGCGCAGGAAGGCAGCGGCGTCGAGTTCCTCGCGGTCTATGACCAGGGCCAGGGAGAGGTGCGCATCACTTCGCTCAAGGGTGCAGCCGTGCCCGAGAAGGATTTCGAACTCTGGTACATCAATGGCGATCAGCCCGCCGTATCCATGGGCGTTATCCCGGTCGATCAGCGGCTCCAGATTCCGCTCGATGAGGCGACCAGGGCCCAGATCGAACCGGGCACGGTCTTGGCCGTGACGCTGGAACAGGCCGGTGGTTCGCCCACCGGCGTCGCCCAGGGCCCGATCGTGGCTGTGGGCTCGGCCATTCCGATCTGATGGGTGCGCCCGCTACGAAAGCGGGCGCCACAAAGTTTCACTCGAAACGCGAAATATAGGGTGAAACTGACCGAAACCAGCTTTGGCGGTTCCTCGTAACTTCCTTCGTCCCAGCCGAACAATGGGAACGAAACACAGGAAGGAACACCACATGAATTTCCGCACTCTCACTCTTGCCGCCATGCTCTCGGTCGCTTCGCTCTCGGGCACTGCAGCCTTCGCTCAGGACAATCCCGAAGTCGGTGGCGCTGCCATGTTCGCCGACAAGAACATCATCGAAAACGCAGTAAACTCGGCTGACCACACGACGCTGGTTGCCGCCGTTCAGGCCGCCGGCCTGGTCGAGACGCTGTCCGGCGAAGGCCCGTTCACGGTTCTGGCTCCGGTCAACGCAGCATTCGAAGCCCTGCCCGAAGGCACGGTCGAAACCCTGCTCAAGCCAGAAAACAAGGAAATGCTGTCCACCATCCTGGCTTGCCACGTGATCCCGGCCAAGGCGCTGTCTACCGACATCGTCGGCATGGTTGAGGCCGATGGCGGCGAGCACATGGTTGACACCGTCGGCGGTTGCAAGCTGACGCTCAAGGCTGCCGATGGCAAGGTCACCGTCACCGACGAAAACGGCACCGTCGCCAACGTAACCATCGCCGACGTGATCCAGTCCAACGGCGTGATCCACGTGATCGACGCCGTGCTGACGCCAAAGTCTGCCATGTAGTCGCCTACCTGAGGGGCCGCACAGCGCCGCCCCTCACCACAACTTGACGTGCCACGACCCTGCCGCAAGGCGTAGGGTGGCAGTCATATCAGCCCCGCACCGGGCGCCGCGTCCCTCCCGCGGCTCGGGTGCGGGGTTATTGCCAAAAGGGGAAAGACCATGGTGATCGATCGTCGTAGCGTGCTTTTGGGCGGAACCGGTATCGTCGCACTTGCCGCCTTCGGCATTCTGCGCCCGGTGGCCCCCGCCCAGGCTGCGGAAGGGGACTTTCCATTCAAATTGAGCGATGAAGAATGGCGGGCAAAGCTTGATCCGGCCGCCTATGACGTGCTGCGCCACGAAGGAACGGAACGCGCCTTTACTTCGCCTCTCGATGCCGAGAAGCGGGCAGGAACCTTCATCTGTGCCGGATGCGATCAACCGCTGTTTTCTTCGGAAACCAAATTCGACAGCGGCACGGGCTGGCCGAGCTTTTATACCTTCATCGATGGCGCCCTCGGCACCTCAGAAGACAATTCGTTGTTCATGGCCCGTATCGAAGTCCACTGCTCCAATTGCGGCGGCCACCAGGGGCACGTGTTCGAAGATGGTCCACCGCCCACTGGCCTGCGCTATTGCATCAATGGCCTGTCGCTGAAGTTCGTGCCGGCCTGATCGGGGCGCCGCGTTTCGGCTTCCGCTCGGGCGGGATCGTGAGCTATATGGGCTGACGATCCGCTCCCCTTGTGTTCCATGAAACTGACCATCATCCAGACTGGCGACGTGCCCGCGCCGCTACGGCCTAGATTCGGGCCCTATGGCAAAATGTTCGAAACCATGTTCTACAGCACCGGACATGGCTTTTCCTATGTCCTGGTGGCAGTCTCCGAGGGGGAGCCATTCCCCGATCCGTCTAGCCTGTAAGGCATCGTCATCACCGGCTCGGCGGCCGGGGTCTATGAAGACCTGCCCTGGCTGGAGCCGCTACGCAACTTTATCCGGGTGGGCTATGACAGCCGCACGCCAATGCTCGGCATCTGTTTTGGTCACCAGGTCATGGCGGACGCGCTGGGCGGAGACGTGCGCAAGTCCGAGAAGGGCTGGGGGCTCGGCCGGCATAGCTACGATGTTGTCCGGCGGCCCGGTTTCATGGGTTCAGCCCCTGTTGCGCTCTCCATTGCCTGTTCGCACCAGGATCAGGTGATCGCGCCGCCTGCTGAAGCCGAAGTGCTGCTTGCTTCCGAATTTACGCCCAATGCCGGACTGGTTTACCGCAACGGCGCCGCGTTGAGCTTCCAGGCGCATCCCGAATTCGCCGATGACTACACCCTTGCCCTGGCCGAGATGCGGCGCGGCAAGGCGCCCGACGCTGTCGTGGACAAGGCGCTTGCCTCGATTGCCAAACCTTCTCACAGCGGTGATGTTGCGGGCTATATCGGGCAGTTCTTCAAACGAGGCTAGTTCATGGTCGTGGCAGGACAGGTGTCGGCACTCGATAGCTATTTCGACGATCTGGAGCATGACCGCAAGGCCGAGATCCAAGCGCTGCGCCTGCTGATCCTGGATGCCGTTCCAGGGTTGAGCGAAACCCTCAAGGGAACAACCCCCGCCTTTGCCCGAGGCGACGCCGAGCGCATTGCCATGCGGCTGCAGCCTGGCAATCGCGTCCAGCTGATCCTGCATCGCGGCACCAAGGCTGGGGCCGACGATCTGTTCCGCTTCGAAGATCCGGATAGGCTGATTGCCTGGGCAGCACCCGATCGCGGCGTCATCACCATCTGCGATGCGGCCGATCTGGCAGGTAAGTCCGAGGCGATCAGCCAAGTACTCCGCCGCTGGGTGGCAATGACGACGCGCTAGGGCGTGACGTGCAGAATAGGATGCACTCAGTAGACCTCATCCTGAGCCTGTCGAAGGACGAGGTCGTGGCACCCAAGCCTCCACTCGCTCGACCCAGGGACAAGGCCAGCGCAGGCTCTCGTGGCTCGACAAGCTCACCATGAGGTCTTCCAGGAGCTGTCAATTGAGGCCAAAAGCGACGCGTTGTAAGGCCTCAGCTTTCCAGCAGCATCGCGATTTCGGTGCGCAACTCCCGCAGGCCATCGCCTTTGACCGACGAGGTCAGGATCACATGCGGATGGGCTGCCGGACGCTTGGCGATGGCGGCCTTCGTGGCGGCAATGACCTTTTCCAGGTCCTTGGCTAGCGGCTTGTCGGCCTTGGTCAGCACGATCTGATAGCTGACGGCCGATTTATCGAGTTCGTTCATCACCGTCAGGTCATTTTCCTTGGGTCCGTGACGGCCATCCACCAGCACATAGACGCGCCGCAGCGTCGCGCGGCCGGTCAGGTATTGGTGGATCAGCTTGGTCCAGGCACGCACCTTGTCTTCGGGCGCCTTGGCATAGCCATAGCCGGGCATATCGACGATGCGCAGATTTTCGCTCTGGCTCTCGAAGATATTGAGCTCTTGCGTGCGACCGGGCGTGTTGGACGTGCGGGCCAGGCCGGAGGTGCCGCACAGCGCGTTGATCAGGCTCGACTTGCCGACGTTGGATCGACCGGCAAAGGCAATCTCGACACGATCCATTGGCGGCAAATCGGCGATCCGGACGCAGCCCTTGGTAAACAGGAACGGCCGTGCAAACAGCAGGCGGCCGCGTTCGATGCTGTCGGGCGGATAGTCGATTTCGCTCATCTTTGGCTCGCTTGAAAGAATTTGCCCGCCGGAGGGTGTCCGGCGGGCTGTAGCATTTCTGACACCAAATGGCGATCAGGACTTGGTGGGTTCGACCGTCTTTGGCTTGCGCCGGAAGCTGTCGATGATGTTGCCGAGCAGGTTAACCTCGGCGCCATGGCGCTTCATGATGAACCACTGCTGGGTGACCGATAGCGTATTGTTCCACGCCCAGTAGATCACCAGGCCCGCCGGGAAGGTCCCGAGCATGAAGGTGAAGATCACCGGCATCCAGTTGAAGATCATGGCCTGCGTCGGATCGGGCGGCGGCGGATTGAGCTTCATCTGGACCCACATGGTGATGCCCATGATGACCGGCCAGATGCCCAGGTGCAGGAAGCTTCCGACAACCGGCAGCACGGTTGGGTCCCACGGGATCAGTCCGAACAGGGTGAAGATATTAGTCGGATCGGGCGCTGCCAGATCCTGGATCCAGCCAAAGAACGGCGCATGACGCATGTCGAGGCTGATGAAGATGACGGTGTAGAGGGCGAAGAACACCGGAATCTGGATCAGGATCGGCCAGCACCCGCTCAGCGGATTGATCTTTTCGGTCTTGTAAAGCGCCATCATCGCCTGCTGCTGGGCAGCGCGGTCATCCTTGTGGCGCTCCTGGATGGCCTTCATTTCCGGCTGCACACGACGCATGGCGGCCATGGAGGCGTAGGAGCGGCTGGCGAGCGGGAAGAAGATCGCCTTGACGATCACCGTCACCGCCAGGATGGCGAGGCCGAAATTGCCCAGGATTCCGTAGAGGAACGTCAGCAGGTAGTACATCGGCTTGGTGATGAAGTGCAGCCAG
This sequence comes from Devosia naphthalenivorans, assembly GCF_003056355.1. GTDB lineage: Bacteria > Pseudomonadota > Alphaproteobacteria > Rhizobiales > Devosiaceae > Devosia > Devosia naphthalenivorans. Next base: position 33,889 of record NZ_PYVW01000007.1, on the reverse strand, counting down.
CCCCAGTCGATCAGCAACTCCAGCCGATCAAAGCCATATTGCTGCTCATAGGAGGAGATGACCGATTCTTCCTTGGCACCGGCAAAGAGGTAGCTTTCATGGGACGCCGTCTGGCCGGGCGCTACGACAATCGGCGTCGTTTCGACGAAGCTGGTCTGGTAATCGTCATAGCCATTGGCGTTCTTCCAGGAGAACAGGGCGTTGATCTGCTGGTCCGGCTTGGCCAATACGGCGGTGGCCCAGTACTTGTCGGAAAAGCCGAGCCAGCCCGTGGTGTTGTCGAGGCGCACCTGTTGGTCGTTCTGCAGGTCGGAGTATTTTCTGGAAACCAGGTTGTTGGAGCCCAGCACCCCGTGCGGGCCTTCATGCTGGATGAAGAAGTTGGCGACCTTGGGCGTGCCATGGCGCGCAATACGAGCATAGGGGAACAGCGCAACGTCACCGGTACCGACGTTCTCGATCGATTGGGTGACGGTGAACAGATAGTGCTCGTCGACCGCAAAGGTGCGGCGGAAAATCAGGCCCGCGCCATTGTCCCAGACCAGGGTGACTGGCGTTTCGGCGGTCAGCGTTGCGTTCTCGCCCTCGACCGACCAGACCGTCCGCCCGTCTGGAACGGCGATATTGGCGCCGGCAGCCGGCACCCAGCCCTGTTCGGCAAAATAGGCGTTTGGCGCACCGGCGGGGGTCAGCAGCGTGATGATCGGGGATTCTGGATCGACCGTCTCGCGATACTGCTTGAGCTCGAGATCATCGAGCCGCGCGCCGGTCAGGTTGATCGAGCCTTCGAGATCCTCGGTGTTGATGGTCACGCGCTCGCTGGCGGCAATCGCTGTGGCGCGATCAGGGAAGGAAACCGTACCATCGGCAGCCACCGCGCCCGGAGCGCCAGCGACACCTGGCTGGGCGTTTGCCGCAGGCGTTGCCAGCGCGGCTTCGGACTGCGCCTGTTCCGCCGCGATCTGCGCCTGCTGCTGGGCACGCTCGAGCTGCGGACCGGCAACGAAGAACTGCCAGCCGAACAGCACGATCATGCTGAGCACAATGGCCAGGATTATGTTGCGATTGTCAGTCATTATTTCGGTTTCCGTGGGCCGCGGCCGGATGATTTATGATCATTGGGCGATCTGGGAGCGTGCACGCGCACGAGTGTGGCACCCAGATCGGCAACCAGCTTGCTAAAGGGTTCACTCAACGCTTCGCGCTTACCGACCAGCACATAGTCATGCGCGGGCTGAAAGTCACGCGCGCAAGCTGTCACAGCCGCGCGAAGACGGCGCTTGATACGATTGCGCTGTGGAGAATTGCCCGTCTTCTTGGTGACGGTGAAGCCGATGCCGGCATCCGGCTGAGGCGCGGCGATAGCCTGCAGGCCAAACGCAGAACGCCCGGCGCGATTGCCCCGGGCGGCCCGTTGAAACTGCGAACGCTTGGTGAGCCGGCGCAATTTGGTGCTCGGCTGCTCCATGGCCGTCATCCGGCCAGAAGGCCTTAAGCCGAGAGCTTTTTGCGGCCCTGATTGCGGCGGCGGTTCAGGATGATGCGACCGTCCTTGGTCGCCATGCGGGCGCGGAAACCGTGACGGCGGGCACGCACGAGCTTGGACGGCTGGTAAGTACGCTTCATGACATTAAACCGCGCCGGGCACGGTTCCTCTTGTTTGGCTGCTTATCGCAAGAATTTAGGGCACACACGGGCGCTGGGCGTCCACGGTGCGGTTGGTGGGCTCTATAGGGAAAACTTGGCCCCAAGTCAACGCGGCCGCGCGCACTTCCTTGGCCCATCGATCCCCGGTTGTCATGGCGCCCTTATCGCCCCATAAGTCCCTTCGAGTTCTGTTGCGTGCTGCTGGCGGTCATGGCCGAAATTCTCAAACCAGATGTCTGCATCGTCGGCGCCGACGATCTGGGCATAAACCTTGCTATCGCTGCGCGCCAGCGTGGCCTCGACACCGTGCTGATCGATCGTGGAACGCCCGAAGCAGGAGACCCGCGCCAGGGGAGCCTGCAACGCGCGGCCCTGCGGGCAAGCGCCGGGCGAGCCGAAGCAATCCGCAGCGGCGCGCGCCTGGGTCTCGACAACGCCACCCTCAAGCTCAACTACAAGACCATCGCCGAGCACGCGGCAACGCTAGCCCGGGCGACCTCACCCAATAGCAGCGCCGAACGGCTTGTGGCATTGGGCGTGGCCGTGGTGAAAGGTGCGCCAGAATGGGTTGACCGGCGCAGCATGCGCGTCGGCGAGACGATGCTCAGGCCCGGACACATTATACTCGCAACCGGCGCTGCGCCCTTCGTGCCCGAACTGCCGGGTCTTGCGGAGCTTCCCTTTTTTACGCCGGACACGATCCTGGCCAATGTGCGCAAGCTCAGCCATCTCCTCGTGGTGGGGGGCGACGCCGTGGCGCTGGAATGGGCCCAGATCTATCGCCGCCTCGGCTCGGACGTGACGCTCGTACCGCACGGCGCGCTGCTGCCCGGCCATGACGAAGAAACGGTGTCGATTCTGCTGCGGCAACTGCGCGAGGAAGGCCTTGTCGTCCTCGAAGGGGCGAGGGTCGCGGCGTTCCTGCCGCGCAGCCAGGGCGTCGGCGTCACGCTGGCGCATCCCACGGACGATCTGCCGCCACTCGACATCTCGCATGTGCTGCTCGCAGCCGGACGCGTTCCCGAACTGGACTGGATCGCTCTCGAAAAGGCGAAGCTGAAGCGAGCGGCGGGAGAGCCGCCTCGGCTGTTGCTCGACGATTGGGGCCGGACATCTCATGCGGGGATCAGCGCCTTTGGAGGCGCGGGGAACGAAGAAAATCACCATGCCGCGCTATGGCTCGGCGAGCGCCTGCTGGACCGGTTGGCCGGGCGACCGACATCTGGCCGCGAGGTGCTGTTGCCCCGGGAAGTGCAAACCACGCCTGCCCTCGCGCAGGTCGGAGCGCTCGATACCATCGATGGCCTCAAGCATGGGCAAACCGTACTTCGCACCAATCTGGCCGAAAACGACGCCGCCCGAGCGCAAGGCATGGGGCAGGGGTGCGCCAAGCTCGTCATCGATCGTCGCGGCAAGATCCTGGGTGCGGCAATGGTGGGAGAAGGTGCGGGCGAGGCCATCGCAAGTCTGGCCCTCGTCATGACCAAGGGGCTCAACGCCGCCGACTTGGCTAGTTTGCCGGTCACCGGAACCAGCGTCCTTGCGGTCCTCAAGGACCTTGGCCGGCAATTTGCCGACCAAAGACCCGTGGCGCGCTGGCAAAAGCGGCGCGCTGCCATGCGGCGGCTACTGCCCTGAACTGAGCTGGCCGGGGCTTACGCGGGCCTGAGCTTTGACTATACTGGCTTGAAATGACAGCCAAACGCAGTTTCCTGCCCGCTCGATTCTGGGGCCTTTCCAACAAGCTCATCGCGACCATCATCGCGGTGATCCTGCTGGTCGAAATTGTCTTCTACGTCCCCTCGCTCGCCTTGTTTCGCGCCAATTGGCTGAATGATCGCTTACGAGTCGGCGTGGTTGCCGCCCGCGTGCTGGATGCCGTGCCCGATGTCATGGCGTTGCCGCGCAACCTCACCGACCGCCTGCTGACATCCGCCGGTGCGCACGCCATCGTCTACCGCCGCGAAGGGCAGAGCCAGCTGATCGAGCTTGCCGATCCGGTGACGCTCGACGTCGTGGCTACCGCCGACATGCGCCAGACCGATTTCATGACCCTGATGCTGGGGGCCTTCGATACGCTGTTTGCCAATCCGGGCCGCACGTTGCGCATCGTTGGTCAGGGGGATCTGGATGATAGCCTTGTCGAGCTATTGATGCCCGAACGCCCGCTGCGCCAGGACATGCTCGATTATTCCCGGCAGATCGGCGTCCTGTCGCTCGCCGTGGCCGCTGCGACTGCCGTGGCGCTTTACCTTTTGGCCAGCTTCCTTTTCATCCACCCCGTGCGCCGGCTGACCGAAAACATGCTGGCGTTCCGGCAGGCGCCCGAGAACGGCAATCTGATCATCACGCCATCGACGCGGCGCGACGAGATCGGCGTGGCCGAACGCGAGCTGGCGTCCATGGAGCAAGATATTTTTTCCATGCTTCGGCAGCGCCGGCACCTGGCCGATCTGGGGCTGGCGGTCGCCAAGATCAACCACGATCTGCGCAATACGCTCACCTCGGCGCAATTGCTGTCCGATCAGGTGGCAACGCTGGATGATCCCAAGGTGCAGCGCCTGGCGCCGCGCCTGGTGACGACGCTGGACCGCGCCATCGGCTTCGCCCAATCGGTGCTGGAATATGGCCGCGAGACCTCCGTGCCGCCCGTTCCCACCCCAACCCGGATGCACAGCCTTGTGGATGATGCTGCCTTCGACGCGCGCCTCGTCGGGCACCCCACGATCGCCTTCATCAATGAACTTCCACTTGAATTGCAACTTAATGTCGACGCCAACCAGATGGGTCGTGTCATGCTCAATTTGCTCAAGAACGCCCGTGAGGCGCTGGAGGCCGCCAATGGGCCCGCCGAGCCGGCTGTGCGCGCTACAGCCCAGCAGACCGAGGACTGGATCACCATCGAGGTGAGCGACAACGGCCCCGGCCTGCCGCCACGGGCGCGCGAAAACCTCTTCGTCGCCTTCGAGGGCTCGGCTCGCGCCGGGGGCACGGGCCTGGGCCTTGCCATCGCGCGGGAGATCACCGAGGCGCATGGCGGGCAATTGCTTTTCATCGATCAGCCCACCGGCACGCGCTTTGACATCATGTTGCCGCGCAGCCTGGAAGTTTCCCCATAACAAGATCGAAAACTGCCATCTGCATGCTTGCCAAGCCGGAAACGCCCATGTATGGGTTGCGCCGCTTCAGGCAGTTAAGCCATCAGTGCTTCACCTGAACCGCCGTTCCGACGGCCGTGCGCGCCCTTAGCTCAGCTGGATAGAGCACCAGACTACGAATCTGGGGGTCAGGAGTTCGAATCTCTTAGGGCGCGCCATCTAACTACCTGATTTTCTTATTGTTTTTGGACTGAAACGAGTTGCGCTTCAGGCGTGGTTTGCAGGCGGTTTGCAAAGGCTGTTGCTGGTGCGTTCTCGAACAATAGAATCGCCGCCTCGGATAGCCGCTTAGTCCGGGCCAGATATCGCTCCAAAATTCGTGTCGCTGATTCAAGCGTGTGACCCGTGATGGAGACGATCTGCGGGATGCTGGCGTTCGCTTCGGCCAGCAGCGTGACCGCCGTTCCGCGCAAGTCGTTGAAGTGGAGGCGTTTGCTTGGGTCAGTGCAGTAAAGCTCGGCATCCTTCATGCGCTGGGTCCACGCTTTCGCGAGTGCCTTGTCATCTTTCTCAGTGTGCCAAGGGCGGCCATCTGGGCGGGTTAAAATATAGGGTCCTACCCGTGGTGTTGTGTCCAGCATCAGTTTTAGAGCAGCGGTGCTCTTGATCCAAACCCGCATGCTGGTCTTCGATTGTTTGAGGCTGATGGCGTCCCCGTCATAGTCCGACCAGCGCAGCCGAACGAGGTCGCCATATCGTTGCCCAGTGTGAATGGCGAGGATCATGGCGCGCTGAAGCTCAACAGGGCATCCTTTCATAAAAGGAATGATCTCCGCTTCGGTCCAAATTTTCTCAGCCCGGTCGCCAGCGTAAAGCCGTTCGAAGCCTTCCAACGGATTGCGACCAATGCGTCCTTTGCTCTTGGCATACGAGAACACGGCAGACATGATGGTCAAGCGGTTGTCGGCTTCACGAGGCCGGTCCCGACCAACCTCTTCTTGGTAGTCGATAAACTTGCCTATGACCCGTGGCGAACCAAGTGCCACGACGGGCATTGTGCCGAACTTAGTTTCCAGATGTGTTAGCATCCGCTTGTACTCGCGTTGCGTGGAGTCACGCTTTTTGGCGAACTTGGGCGAGGCGCGATATTCCCGAATTAGGCCAGCAACCGTCCCAATATCGCGCGGCATCACTCGTTCCGCGTCGTGATAGGCACCTAGGAACGCCGTCGAGCCGGGCACGCCATCTAGCCGCTTGCCGCTAGAACGATGATAGAAATAGAGGCGTGTGGAGCCGTCCGCTAGCTTTTTGCGGACAGTGTTCACGCCCTTCAAATCAACCGTAACCATTCTCCGCTTCCCACTTGTTCAGCGCCGCGTCTGGGTCATCGGTGCCTTGTTTTTGTAGAAAGCCGTCGAGGCGAAAAACTGCCTGTCTCAATCCTTCTACAGAAACGCGGCCGGTGGCATTCATCGGCGGCAGCATATTCTTTTTCATGTACTTGTCGTACGTCGTCACGCTCATAGAGCAAAGCTGGGCAGCCATGGCTTTGTCCACCATCAGCGGGGCCAAGTTAGCCAGCAGCACTCCACGGCGGGATTCGCTTGTCGCGTCCGTCGTCATTTTTGTGGCTCGATTTCCGGGTGATTTGCTTTGTCAGGAGCGGCGGCCCCATGGAAATCGTCAGCCCGATTAGAGAATGCCGTTCAGGCGCGCATCTACAGTGCCGGACGGATTTACTGTCGCGGTCACGGCCATGCCGAAAAGGGTCTTGCCAGCCGAATGTTGACCAACCCGGTTACTGCCTCGAAAATGAAGCCCGTCGCCGATGGCGATATTGAGGGCGACTTTCGGCAGTGTGGAGACGCCAACCGTCCCAAGATTTAGGTCGGAGCATGTCTTCGCGGCCCAGGCGGTAATGCCCAATTGGGATCCGACTAGAATGGGCGCGCCCGAAACGCGATCGGCTGGCGCGGGAATGTTGATGTTCTCACCCTTCTGCAGATAGTTTCTCATGGTGAAAGTCCTTTCGAAAATCGGAAGAGGATGCTGTGAGCGCCGGCTCAGATTGAGCGGCGGCAATTGCGGTGTCGGCAACGGCGAGGGGTAAGAGGGGGGTCGGTAAAGCCATCCTTCAGTCAGCCATTTTCAGAATTGGCTTCAACAACAAGTCAGCGTTCATCACCATTCGCCAACGCATGACGAACCCCTGCAGAATGGGTTCTGTAGCTGTATTTGCGGCGTGTGCTGTGTCTGGCTGCCCATTGATTTGGAAGAGACCACCAAAACCTGCTTCGCCACTCACGGGGGACAAGTGGTGGAGGACTTCAAAGGAAACCGTGTGCCCCAGTCGGATGGCGGCTATCGCACTCTTCATACGGGTGGGGACAAAAGTCTGACGTAGTCGGCGCAACTCGCTATAGTCCATGCCGATCTCATAAAGCTCAAACAGAAGCACACCTGCGCACCCCATCTCCTCGGTGTAGACGGCAGTTTTGCCTTGCCCGTTTCCGCTATACGGCTCGATAATTGCGCGTCGCGCAAAACTGCGAAACTTCTCAAAAACCCTTTCCATCTGGTCGTTGCTTGCGTTGGCATATGGCAACGCTGCTGCACAACTGGCAATTTGCCGAAGAGTTAGCTCGGCTGTGGTGGTCTCGTTATGCATATGGGGCTCCCTCTGCGTCGGGACAGGAATACTCAACTTGTAGAGCCAACGCAAGCTACTTGTGGAGCCAACGCAAGCTGTGTAGTTTGGCTGTGGCGTTTTGCCCGTTCACTCGGATAGCTTCCGAGCGGGACGGGTTCTCCGACGGCCATGCTGACTAAATTTGCAGGAAACAAAGATGCAACGGATTACAGAAGACGGCCTTGTTAAAGCGGGACTGGCTACTGCTGGAGCCGCTGGAGGACAGCAGCAGAGAAAGCTGGTGCGCTCAGAGCGTGCCCGGCAACGTGCATTCAATGCGGAATGCCGTCGCGCCCAAAGGTTAATTGAAAACGAACACGGTACTCTGGGAGCTATCCCCACCTCCATCTCTGCGATGGTAACACGCGCAGCTGTTGATCCGGTCTTTGCAATGTTGTTTAAAGAGATGCAGCGGCTTGCGCAAAAGTGGGGATAGGGCTGACCAAATCTGCAGCTTGGTCGCTCACCGGACTCCCTCTCTCTCCGACACCTTCTCTGGAAAAGCCTTTAAATCCTGATGTTTATGGCCATTGGCGTTAGTGTGCTCCATCAGCTGTCCTATCAGCCGAGTTCGGTGAGGTCACACCAACTCGCGAGGGGACAAAGTGTCGGGGAATCACACGGCTCGTGATAGATCAAGCGGCAGAGAAGGGGCCGACAGCAGTCCGGCAGCTTTCAGGCGACCAGCTCGGAATAGCTGCCGTTAGGCCCCGCATCGGACATTGGCAGATGCCGACCCCCATTCGGTCATCGCGGTTTGTTTTGGCCATGGCCAAAAGCAGACATCATTTTCAGGTCCATAATCGCGTATGTGCGCTTAGGATGAACAGTTCAGATGTTTCGCTTCAGGGCGGCGCAGCGAGCCCGTCAATGGCTCGCTCGGTTTCCGCACGGCACTGGACATTTAAGCAGTGGGCGCCTGGGTCAGACCGCACAGCAGCGGTCAACCCGAAGCGTCAGGGAGTTCCTTCTAACCGTGGCATGCTTTCCTGCTCATGGCCCAGGTACAGCCCGTGCTCTGGGCGAGCTACGGCGCGAAAACGAAGCGGCAAGGAGAAGTCAAGGGTTCCACGGCGCGGAAGCGCAATCTCTGCCGTTCGGTGTGCACATTCTTTCCCGCACACGATCCGTACGCGGTCGGAACGGTGACATCGCCCCCGAACCAAGCCCATCGGTGGACGTGAAAAGTCGAGACTAATGTTCTACTGGCCGAGCGCTTTTTCTCACGTTATGACTTCGGTAACAAAGGCGAAAACGCCACGAGGGAGGAACCGGTTCTGTTGGCTCAGTTCCGATGGAAGCTCTTTGCCGCATTGGTTGGCCTATCGATCCTGCTGACAGCCTTGACCGCGCAGTGGTACGTCTGGCCGATCTACCTTGATCAAACCACCTCGAGAGGCCTAACGACCTTGCGGCAATCGGTGGCAAGCATGTTGGGCATGGTGCATCAATACGAAAAGCTTCCCGAGCTCTTGGCTCAGGATGATTTGCTTGAGCAACTGGTGCAAGACACCGACAACATCTACCTGATCGACCAAACCAATCGCGCTCTTTACCAGACCAACGCGTTGCTGGGAGCATCCGACATCTATGTTCTCGACCTACGCGGCATCACCATCGCGGCCAGCAACTACGCCAGCGACGTTTCCTTTGTCGGGGACGACTTCAGCTTCCGACCCTATTTCCAGACGGCACTGAAAGGCGGAAGGGGAAGCTACTTTGCCCTGGGCGCCACTTCGTTGAAGCGAGGATACTATTTTTCCTCGCCCGTTCGCGTCGGCAACATCATCAAGGGAGTCGTCGTCTTCAAGGTCAATATCGAGACCATGGAGAGCGCCTGGGGAGGCGCCGAGCAGGAAGTAATAGTTACCGACCACGATGGTGTCATCTTCATGTCAAGCGAGCCCGAATGGCTTTTCCGCTCACTTGAGCCCCTCGATAAGGCCACAACGGCAGAGATTGCGGCATCGAAACAATATTCTGGCATTTCCATTGAGCCTTTGCCCGCGGTTTCCCGAAGGCAGGACGACGAGGAGACACTGCTGTCGGTCCGACGCGGCGAGAATGTTCAAGAGTTCGTGGCCGTGTCGGCGCCGATGACCGAAACGCATTGGATCGTGCACGTCCTGTCCGACACCAAGGCTGCCGCGAACCAGGCGACGCTCGTAACGATCGCGCTGCTGCTAGCTGAGGCCGTGATTGCAGGCGGCTTAGTCATTTTGCATCATCGGCGGACCCGCATGTCGCAGTATCTGGAAGTACAACGCCTGGCGCAGCGGGAACTCGAAGAAAAGGTGCAATCGAGAACAGCGGACCTGCACGAAGCCAAGACCGTGCTGGAAAAGGAAGTCCAGGAACGCATCGCCACCGAACAGGCGCTGCGCCAAACCCAATCAGAACTGGTGCAGGCGGGAAAGCTGGCGGCGGTCGGCCACATGTCAGCAGCCGTGTCGCACGAGCTTAGCCAGCCGCTCACCGCTATTCGCGCCTATGCCGACAGTGCGATCATCCTGGTCGAACTCGATCGGCAGGAAGAGGCCGCATCGACGCTCAAGCGCATTGTTGCGATGGCCGACAGAATGTCAAAAATCAGCCATCAACTTCGCAGCTTTGCCCGAATCCCGACGGGTAAAGTGCGCACCGTCGAACTTGCTGTTGCGCTTAACGACGCGATCGAAATCATCAGTCCGCGTCTCAAGGAAGCCGATGTCGAACTTGCTGTCCATGTGCCATCCTGCTTTTTGGTTGAAGCGGGCCTGGTGCGCCTGGCGCAGGTCTTCGTCAACATCCTGAGCAACGCCGCCGATGCCGTCGAAAATTGCGAAGAGCGCCGCGTGATGATAACTGCCCGTCTCGATTGTGATCGCGTCGCCATCTCATTCCACGACAGTGGGCCGGGCATTGCGGCGGACCGGATAAAGCGCGTCTTTGATCCATTCTACAGCACCAAGGGTACTGGCTCGAGCGCAGGTCTTGGCCTTGGCCTCTCCATTTCCTTCAACGTGATCAGGGATTTCGGAGGCGAGTTGAGCGTTTGCAACCATCAACAGGGCGGTGCAGTGTTTACCGTGACATTGCCCGCCGGCCTCGCCAACCAACCAATCGCGGCCAGGGAGGCAATCGTGTCATGAGCCGTGGCAGCGTGTTGCTTGTCGATGACGAAGATGGTCCGCGGAACGCCTTGATCCAGGCGCTGGAACTGGCCGGCTTCGCCGTCCAGGGCTTCCCCACTGCGGCACCGGTGTTGGAACTTGTAGGGTTTGGCTTTTCCGGTGCAATCGTCAGCGATATCCGAATGCCCGGCCTTGACGGCATGACACTGCTCGAGCGCATCCGTGAGATCGATCCAGAACTTCCTGTCATCTTGATGACCGGACATGCCGAAGTCCAACTCGCGGTGCGGGCGATGCAGGACGGGGCCTACGACTTCCTTGAAAAGCCGTTCCCGACATCCGAGTTGCTGACCACGGTGGCTCGCGCCCTGGAATGGCGCAAACTGGTGCTGGAGAATCGGCGTCTGCGGTCATCGACCCGCAATGCGGGAGACGACCTCGAACTTCGTCTGGTGGGGCGAAGCCAGAAGATGGTCGATCTTAGGTATAAGATACGCGCTATCGCCAGCACCGATGCGGACGTGCTGATTATCGGTGAAACCGGGACGGGCAAGGAAGTCATGGCACGGGCGATCCATGACTACTCATCGCGCGCCAATAAGCCCTTTGTGGCGATCAACTGCGCGGCGATGCCAGTCAACCTGATCGAAAGCGAATTGTTCGGCCACGAAGTCGGGGCTTACGCCGGGGCACTGCGCACACGTTTCGGAAAGTTCGAACATGCTCGTGGTGGCACAATCCTGCTCGATGAGCTGGGCTCCATGCCGATAGACATCCAGGCAAAGCTGCTCAGGGTGTTGCAGGAGCGCCAGGTCAGCCGGATCGGCTCAAACGAATTGATCGATCTTGATGTGCGATTTATCGCGGCGAGCAAGACGGACCTTGAGAAAGAAATTGCCGAGGGCCACTTTCGAAGTGACCTTTTCTACCGCCTGAACGCCGTTATGCTGCGCATTCCGCCGCTCCGGGAGCGGCGGGCCGATATTCCGCTACTGTTCCTGCAACTGATCGATCAGGCAGCCAATCGCTATCGCACCGAGGCAGTAGATGTTCCGCCGCAAGTGATTGCATCGATGGCGGAGAGAAACTGGCCGGGAAATATCCGGGAACTGCGAAATGAAGCGGAGCGCCGGTTGCTCGGCCTCAGTTGGATCGATGACGAGCAGAGCAGTGGCGATACCTTGACTCTGGCCGATCAAGTCGCCCGCTACGAACGCAACCTGATCGCGGCAGCGCTGGTTGCGCATCCAGATGGACTAAAGGCGGTCTATGAGGCACTTGGGGTGTCGCGCAAGACGCTCTACGAAAAAATGCGGCGCTATGGCCTGCATCATCGCGACCAGAATTCGGAAGAAACAGAATAGCTGCCGCCCGTGTTTAAACGGGCGGCAGTTTTCAGCGACCCAGCGTGGTCGATAGATATTCGATCACCTGCTTGGCCTGCTCGCTTTCGACGTCACTACCCACCATCACCTTGTAGTACCGCACGGCCTCTTCGTGATTGTATCGCAGATCGGTCACGACCTGGCCCATGTGGCACTCGGTGCAGACCTGTTTGACGACGCCTGCGTAGCGGCCGGGGGGGAACGGCGCTGCACTCATATCCTCCCGACTAAGCGCCTCTTCGGTGGTATCTTCGGCGGTCTCCGCAGCATCTGCCGGTTTGCTCTGAGAGAGAGCACCCGTGCTCAGCAACGGCAGGCCAGAAAGCGCGGCCAAAAGGAGACCACCGACGACAAGAAACCGATTGGTCATGACCTACTCCAAGGGTGATCCGAAGGATTCGTACATGTATTCAGGCCATCTCTGGTGAAGGAAAATAAAGGTCTCGTGCATCACCGCCATGAGCTGGCGCGTCCCCTCCTCTTCGGTCCCCGTCTTGAGCCGAATACCTACCGACATTTGAGACTTTCGATTTTCGCAGACGAGATCGAACGCATCGGGGTCGACGCGCCGATGCTCCGGCAAGTCTGCTGTGGTGCGCCCTCTCAGAAACGCGCGGATTTCCTGGTCCATCTTGGAGCGGGCAGCGACATTTGGGATCACATCCCGAAAATAGATCGTCTGTTGGGCCGGCTGCCACTGCACCCGCATGCGCTGGTAGTTGAGCCAGACAAAGTCGAACATCTTCTTGTCAGCCGCCGGGCGGAAATCCTGGAACACGCCGCGCTGAACGTAAGTTTGCAGCACTTCTGGAACTGTCATTGCAATCATTGTCTGAACGGCAACCGGGCTTGCCGGTTGCCGCCTCCTATCGTGTTAGTGGTAGTAGGACATGACGCCTGGTTCGACCTTTCCGAGGAAACCCGGTTCATATTGCTCGCGGATCCAGAATTCCTTCTTGGCCTGGCAGTTGATGACCGAGGGGATGCCTTCCTCGGCTGCGATCTCGTAGGCGCGCTTAAGCGCTGGCAGGAACTGGTCCGGCGTCTGGACATATTCGCCATGCGCACCAAGGCCTTCGGCCACCTTGTCGTATCGCAGGTTCTCCTGGAAAAGGTGCAGTTGGGCACCGCGCGGCAGGTCACGGCTGCTGTACCAGGTTCCCCATGAATTGTTGTTGTAGACGATGTTGACTACCGGGAGGCGGTACTTGGCTTGGGTTTCCAGTTCCATGCCAGTGAAGCCGAAGCCAGCATCGCCGGTGATGTTGATGATGGGCGAACCCTTTACCGAGGCCTGCACGCCGGCCCCTTGCTGTACGCCAGCGCCGACACCGACAGCATAGGCAACGTCGGGTCCGATCGAGCCGAACTGATAGGCGCCGTTGATGACCTGGCCAGGACGGTGCGCTTCGAGATAGCGACGGGTGTATCGCGCAATACCGAAACCGCCTGCAACCACTGTCGTTTGTTCGGGGGCAAGCTCACCACGATAGAGGAAATCGCCCAGTTCCTTGGCGATGACCGCCGGATGCACAGCATCGGTATAGCCGCTGCCGATACGGTAGTACTCGTCGTTCTGGGCCTGGAAGCTCTTGCGCGCCGCAGCGATTTCGTTGATCCAGGACGCTCGATCGGTCTTGCGGACCATGTCGGCGAGCGCTTCCAGCGCCAGCTTTTCACAGGCCACGATGCCCACATTGATTGGCATGTTGCGACCGATGTCGAGGGCTTCGGGTTGGATGCGGATGTACTTCGCCTCCGGCCCGAAAGCGTACTCGCCAGCCGATGGCATACAATATTGACCAACGAGGATGACGAGATCGGCGCTGGGCAGCGCATCCGGAGCGGCGCTGGCCGAAAGCGGATGATTGTGGGGGAACTTGCCCATGGTCGGTCCGGACTCCACGACGGGAATCTGAGCCTTTTCGGCAAGTGACATCAAGGCGTCCCAGGCTTTGGAATAGAACACACCGGTGCTCGCCACGATCATCGGGCGCTGCGAGGCATTGATCAGGTCGATGGCCTTAGTGAGGTCCGTCGTCGACGGGGCCGGCCGCGAGTCGGTGCGATAAAGACCGCTGTCGCCATAGTAGCCAAGCTCGGCTTCGCTCTTGATCTCGTGATTTGAAACTTCGGCGGTGAAGTCGATGTGGACTGGGCCCGGAATGCCGGTCTTGAGCTGGCGGAATGTATAGCCGACATATTCTGCGAGCCGCTCGGGCGTGATCAGCCGCTTGCCGTATTTCTTGATGCCAGTCGTCAAAGGCTGCTGCTGCATGACTTGAATTGCTGATTCAGTGTCATCCATGGACACCCGCATGTTGCTGGCGACAAGCAGAAGCGGAGTACGCGACGAATTGGCCGCCGCCAGCCCGGAGATCATGTTGGTAAAGCCGGGCCCCTCTGTGCCCGAAGCCACAGCAAGCTCGCCAGTCGCGCGGATGAAGGCGTCAGCGGCACTGGTCATGGCACCTTCGTGCCGGCCCGAATAGGAAGGAATGCCTTGATCGGCAATGGCATGGATAATGTTGTAGTTTCCGGGGCAGCAAAACAAAGCGGCCACGCCCTCTGCGGCACAGGCGCGCCCAAATAGGTTTGCGCCGGTCATTGGGAACTCGATCTTCGGCAAAGGGGCCGCATTGCGGTCCGCAATCTCCGCGGGAACTGTCGGGGCAACTTCGGCCTCCGCTTCCTGAGCGGCGGCATTACCTGCCATCCCAGCTGAGGTTGCGGCAGCCCCTGCACCGGCAGCGGCATATTTAAGGAAACTCCTCCGCGACGCTTTCATGGGCTCGTCGTTCGACCCGGTTTCTTTCGAAGACATGGACATCTCTCCTCCAATAAGGCTACGGCGGCGGTCACCCGCTTCTATCCGCGCTAAGGAAATAGAAGCGCCCAAATGGTCGCGTGCAACGCATCACACAGTACGTCGAGCCGGTTTTTGAGCGATCAAGGAGCGGTTTGGGTGGGTTCGGTAACACCGGATAGCGATGGTGTTACCGAACCATCCCAAAAGAGCGAAATTCATCGGGCACTAGTGACAAGTGAGCGCAACCGAGGGGAGCGGCGACGGTTTTCCAAGTGCCGCAGAGAGGCAAAAAGCCCGACCGGCGCCGTCACTCACCCGAGGAGAGTCTTGATGAACCGTACAGTTCTTGCTGCATCCACAATCACGCTTGCCATCGCCATGTCCGCCCCCACCCTGGCACAGGTCACCATCAACGGGAGGGACGTTCCTGCAAATCAGGTTGCCCAGCTTGAGGAATATTGCTTTCAGCTCAGCACCGATACGGCTGTTGCGGACACCGGGTCGCCTGAAACCGACCTGCAAGCCAGCGAAGAGGAAGTCGAGGCGCAGGCTGGTGGTGGAGCTACTGAAGGCGAAGTGGCCACCGATGAGCCGCCAGCCGATGCCAGGAAAGGGGAGCCCGAAGCGACTGATTTCTCGGACATCGACCTTCAAGCCTGCATCGAGTCGGGCCTTGTGCAGGCCGGCGCCAATGGCGAAGCTGGTTTTGGCGCAGAGGAACCCGCTGTCCCCAACTGAGGCCAAGTGCCTGCAAGACAAAATGCGGGTCGGCGCCCTTGCCGGCCCTAACGCTCGAGACCCAGCAGATACGAAATTACTGCGCCGCGGCGCACCGTATCCTGCCGTACTCCGAGGTAAATTCGAACACCGTCCGACGATCAACGTCGGTCTTATGGGTGCCCGAACTCTGGATCGTGGCCAAAGGGCCGCCTGTCGGCTTTACGACTGAACCGTAAGGTCCGAGGTGTCCCTCTCCTGATTCCATGGTGCTCGATTTTAACTGGTATTCGCCGGATTTAAGCACAGCCATCGTTCCAAGCTCGATGCCGTTGGCATCCGTGCAGAGATAGCTTCCTGCAGGAAATGACTGCGCCACGCCCGGAAGCGAAAAGGTGACAAGAACGGCCATGACGACGAGTGTGCGCATATCAACAGATTATAGCTTGAAGCGCCGGCGATCAATCGGCCGATGCCCCTGTCCGCCCGATACTCGACTCACTGTCTGCTTGACGCCAAGTTTCCAGCATAATTGCACTGATGCGGGTGTAATGGAGCAAAGGCCGCTGCCAAGATGCGCACAGAGCCAGCGAAGCCGCTCTTTGCGCCAAAGCCAGCAAGCGACTACTAGAATTCGTCTGCTTATCGTCGGTCCTTCCCCGAAGCGGACTGTCGGAAATCCTGAAGAGTTTCGGCTGCCGATGGGCGCCCGAAAGTCTGGGATGACCGCGGCAGCAACGGCAGCTAACGGGCACCGCAAACACCGCCCGAATGTCCTAACTGAGCGCGTTGCCGACCAAAAATCTGCAAGCCTCCTTTCGAATATGGCCAGCCGCCAAACGAGCTACTGGACAGTTGGAACAAGCCTTCATTCGTCCCGATACGTTCCTAACCGTCCACTAGTGGAGGACTCCCGCTCGTACCTTATAGCACCTTGGGTGCAGTCTATAGGCAGCTCATGGCTGCACTAACCCCTCTGGACACGTGGGGAACCTGGAGATCGCGAAGGCCCATCTCGATGCCAGACAGGGTCCCCATCAATACCAGTTCGTTGCACTGGCCCAAATGCCCGATACGGAAGATTTTGCCCTTGAGGCGGGTTAGTCCCTGGCCGAGGGACAGGTTGTACTTGGCAAGGACATGTCGGCGGAACATGTCGGAATCATGTCCTTCCGGCATTACGACAGCGGTCAGCACCGAGGAATGGGCCGCCTCGTTCTCGCAGAGAATTTCCAGCCCCCAGGACCTGACCGCGGCGCGTGCGGCAGCAGCGAGCCGATCGTGCCGGGCAAAGACATTGGCGAGGCCCTCTTCCTCGAGCAAGGCAATGGCCTCTTTGAGGCCATAGAGGAGGTTGGTCGCAGGCGTGTAGGGGAAAAACCCGGTTCGGTTAAGCTCGATCATCTCGGCCCAGTCCCAATAGGAGCGGCGCGAACCGCCGGTACGAGCCTGCTCGATAGCCCGGGGGGAAAGGGCCACGAATGCCAGGCCCGGCGGCAGCATGAGACCCTTTTGCGAGCAGGTGACCGTCACATCGGCGCCCCAGGCATCGTGCTCGTAGTTCAGTGAGCCGAGCGAAGAGATGGCGTCGACCAGCAGCAGGGCCGGATGGATTTCGGAATCGATCGCCTCGCGAATGGCCTTGATAGGACTGACAACGCCGCTTGAGGTCTCGTTGTGAACGACCATGACGGCCTTGATCTTGTGCCCGGTATCGGCAGCCAGGCGCGCTCGGATCTGTTCGGGATCGGCCCAGTTGCGCCAGTTGCCAGCGATGAACTCGGTCTCGATGCCCATTTTTTCGGTCAGCTTGCGCCATTGAGTAGCAAAGTGGCCGGTCTCGACCATCAGAACCCTGTCGCCTTCAGCAAGGAGATTGACCACCGCCGATTCCCAAGCTCCAGTACCCGATCCGGGAAAGATCAGCACCGGGCTCTCAGTCTTGAAGATGCGCTTGATGCCGGCAAGTACCATATTGGCGAGATCCGCGAATTCCGGCCCCCTGTGGTCGATGACCGGCATGCTGATGGCGCGCAGCACGCGGTCAGGCACCGCGCTGGGGCCGGGGATTTGTAGGAAGTGTTGGCCGAAATGCTGGTTCATGATGCGCCTTGCGATCTTGCGTCATTCTTCAAGCCATTTTGCATTCATTTTTCTTCGATAACAAGAATTTTGAATTCGATATGAGCGGTGATATGAATGACAAGGCAAATCACGAGGATTGCGATGGCGATAGCGGATGATGCGACGGAGGCGAGCGAGGTGACCATGCTGGTGCCGCTAACCGGCACGAGCGGCTCCCTACATGACGAAATTCTCGTCGGTTTGCGCCGCTACCTGGTGGAGGGTAACCTGCCCGACGGCGCGCGCATCCCAGAACGCCTACTATGCGAGACCATGGGTGTGTCGCGCACGCCGCTACGCGAAGCCCTTAAGGTGCTTGCTGCAGAAGGGCTTGTAGAACTTCTCCCCAATCGGGGCGCGCGGGTCCGGGCCTTTGATGAGAACGATATTCGAGAATTGTTCGAGGTTATGGGGGGGCTTGAGGCGCTGGCGGGGCGGCTGGCGTGCGAACATATCACCGATGCCGAGATCGCGGGCATCGAGCAGCTGCATTACGACATGTATGCCAGCTATATGCGACGCGACCTGCCGGCCTATTTTGCACTCAACCAGAAAATCCACTTGGCGATTGTTGCTGCGGCAAGAAATGCCATATTGGCAAATACTTACGCCAATTTTTCCAGCCGCTTACAGCGCGTGCGTTACAATGCCAATCGCGAGAATCACAAGGATCGGTGGGGCGAGGCAATGCGCGAGCACGAGCACATCCTTGAGGCCTTGCAGCGTAGGGCCGGGTTGGAGCTCAGCGATATCCTATTCCGTCACCTCCAGAACAAGCGCGTAGCAGCCTTGCGCTATCTCGGCAATCATCCGTGAGTGACGAGGCCTGAGCTGTGGGAACTAACTGCACTAAAAATGTGCTCCTACGCATTCTGCCCCTCGGGACGTCAAAATTGCATTCACTTTGAGATTTCCTCTTGAGTTGAATTCATAATTGGGCATTCTGTCCTTGCTAATGCATTCTAGCGAGGCTCCATGAAGGCGATTGTCATAGGCGGAGGTGTGATCGGTGCAGCCGTTGCCTATCGGCTATCCGAGGCGGGCGCGAAGGTTGTGCTGGCTGAAGCTGGGCGCATTGCCGAAGGTACGTCGCTGACCAGCTTTGCCTGGGTCAGTGCCTGCGAGAAGATTGATTCAGATAGCTACTATCGCCTCAGCCTTGCTGGTGTGGCTGCGCATCGCGAGCTCGTCTCCGAATTTGGGGAGCGAGGTACGTGGTATCGCCGCCCGGGTGTCATCCAGTGGCTAGAGGCCGGCTATGAAGGACTTTCGCTGAGCAAGGGGCCGCACGAACAAAAGCTCACTCGCCTTCGGGCGTTGGGCTATCCCGCCGAAGCGATCGGCGCTGACGAGCTGCGTCGGCTCGAGCCTGGCCTGAGACCCGATGCCCTAAGCCCTGATGGTGTTGCTATCCACTATCCCGAAGACGGATATGTCGAGGCGCCGATCATGATCGCGACGCTGATCGAAGCAGCGGTCAAATGCTTCAATCTTGATCTCCGAATTCACACACCGGTTCGCCGGCTGCTGGTTTCCAGTGGCAAGGCTACTGGCGTCGAAACTGTGAGCGGGGAAATTCTAGCAGCCGATGCCGTGGTCAACTGTGCCGGCCGCTGGGCTAATGACGTTGTTGGAAGTGCCGATGTAGCCATTCCACTCGCCCCGACCCAGGGCCTCATTGCCTACACGCCTGCACTTGGTACTGCGATCCATAGGGTTCTGCGGAGTCCTACGGTCAATGTGCGCAGTGACGGCGGCGGCAGACTGCTGCTGCGCGCCAATGATCTCGATGAAACGCTCTCTGTTCAGGACAAGGCGCAGCCGGACCACCCTGCGGCCCGCGAACTGGCGCGTCGCCTGGGCGAGCTCGTCCCCTCGCTTCGCGGCGTCGAGGCTGAAGCTGTACGAATGGCCATTCGACCCATCCCGCAAGGCGGCCTGCCCTGTGTCGGCTCCATTCCCGGTCTGGGCAATTACTGGGTCGCGGTGACCCATGGGGGCATCAACACCAGCGCTTTTATCGGCCTCGCTCTGCGCGACGAAATCCTCCACGGGCGCCCGGCACCTGAGTATTCGCCTTTTCGGCCCGACCGTTTCTTCAAGGCTGCTGCATGACCACGACAGAGCCGCTCCTCAGTGTCGAAAACTTCTCGCTCGGCTTCGGAAGCAAGATCGATCTCATTGACGGCATTTCCTTTTCCGTCGAGCCGGGCAAGACACTCTGCCTTGTGGGTGAATCAGGCTGCGGCAAGAGCGTCACCTCGCTGGCGCTGATGGGTCTGCTGGCGACGACCCCAGCCCGTATCACGGGGGGCAAGGCGCGCTTCGATGGCAAGGACCTCTTCACCCTGTCGGAGCGGGCCCGGGCGGATTTGCGTGGCAATGACATCGCCATGATCTTCCAGGAGCCGATGACCTCGCTCAATCCCTCCATGACCATCGGCCAGCAGATCGTCGAAGGTATTCTTCGCCACAAGCCGGTGTCCAGGGATGCCGCGCAGGCGCGGGCGCTCGAAATGCTTGGCCTCGTGCGTATGCCGGCGCCTGAAAAGCGCTTCCATGCATATCCGCACCAGCTTTCGGGCGGCATGCGGCAGCGCGCCATGATCGCCATGGCGCTGGCGAACGCACCCAAGCTGCTGATTGCAGACGAGCCGACGACGGCACTCGACGTGACCATCCAGGCTCAGATCCTCGCACTAGTCAGCCGCCTGCAGGCCGAGACCGGCACGGCCATGATCCTGATCACGCACGATCTCAGCGTCGTGGCTGAGGTCGCCGACCACGTGGCCGTCATGTATGCCGGGCGCATCGTTGAGGTCGGATCCGTCGATGATATTTTCTCCGATCCGCAACATCCCTACACATTGGGCCTTTTTGGCTCGGTCCCATCGATTGGCCGCCGTAGCAGCACGCTCGCCACCATCGAAGGCTCCGTCCCTCCGCTCGAGCACATGCCTAGGGGCTGTCGCTTCGCTACGCGCTGCCCGTTTGCCGATCAGCGCTGTATGGACGAGGTGCCTCCCGACTATGAACCCAAGGCCGGACATCGCGTCGCATGCTGGTATGCGCCCCTTGAAGCACATGTGAGGGCCGCATGAGTGGCGGGCGGAATATCATTCTGGAAGCGCGAGAGATCACCAAGCGCTTCGGCCATCCGGCAAGTTTCATAAACCAGTCAACCTTGGTTCATGCCGTCACCGCTGTTTCCCTCTCGGTACGCCGCGGCGAGACCCTGGCCATTGTTGGGGAATCGGGCTGCGGCAAATCTACCCTAGGGCGGTTGCTGCTGCGGCTGATCGAGCCCAGTTCGGGCAGCGTCTTCTATGAAGGCACCGAGATTACGGCGCTCAAGCAGAAGGATATGCGCCGGCTGCGCCGCGAGCTGCAGATCATCTTCCAGGACCCGTTTGCTTCGCTCAATCCGCGTATGACGGTGAGGCAGATCCTCGCCGAACCGATCCGCCTCCATCGCCTTGCCGTCGGCAAGGATGTCGATGATCGAGTCGATCGGCTGATGCGCACGGTCGGCCTGCGTGCCGACTGGAGCGACCGCTATGTACATGAGTTTTCGGGCGGCCAGCGCCAGCGCATCGGCATTGCCCGTGCTCTGGCTGGCGATCCCAAGCTCATCATCGGTGATGAGCCGGTTTCCGCGCTCGACGTGTCGATCCAAGCCCAGGTAGTCAATCTGCTCGGCGAACTGAAGCACGATTTTGGCCTGACACTGGTGATCGTTGCGCATGACCTCGCCGTCATTCGCCACATGAGCGACCGTGTGGCGGTGATGTATCTGGGCGAAGTGGTGGAACTGGCGCCGGCCGATGACCTCTATGAGGCTCCGCTTCACCCCTATACATCGGCGCTTTTGCAGGCGATCCCGGTTTCCGATCCCGCAGCGCGCGGCCAGCGGCAATTGCTGCAGGGGGACTTGCCGAGCCCCACCGCACCGCCTTCGGGTTGCCGCTTCCACACGCGCTGCCCGCATGCGCGCCCGCTTTGTTCTCAGGCACATCCGGCGCTCGAAGCCGCCGGCGAGGGACGCTTCGTTGCCTGCCATTTCTGGCGGGAAATCCAATCTGCCGGCGTGAGTCTTCCAGTGGCGACAACACGGCGCTCGGCGCTGGAGCTGCGCCTGGGGCTCTATCGCGCCCGGCAGGCAGAAAGAAAGCAAGGTGCCCAGTGAGGGCTGGCGCCAAGAATGACTTCCAGGGGAGGCCGTTGCGACGGCCGGAGAAACAAGAGAACAGGAGAGAACTATGATGAAAAAATTAGTGCTTGGCGCAATGCTGATGGGATTGCTAGCAACAACCGCGGCCTCGGCGGCCGATCTCAACGTGGCCTTGCAGGATGATCCCGATATTCTAGATCCCCATCGCGGCAATACCTTTGTTGGCCGCATGGTTTTCGGCCCGCTGTGTGATGCGCTTTTCGACATCGACACCTCGCTCAATATCGTGCCGCGTCTAGTGGCCGACTGGAGCTGGTCCGAGGGCGACACAGTTCTGACCATGAATCTGCGCGACGACGCGCTGTTCCATGACGGCACCCCGGTCAATGCCGAGGCGGTGAAGGCCAATCTCGAGCGCGCGCTCACTCTGCCCGAAAGCAATCGCAAGGCCGAACTAGCCTCGATCGCTTCCATTGAGGTGCTCGGCGATCTTCAGGTCGCGATCACCCTCAAGGCGCCGGACGCCGCCTTCCTCGCCAACTTGACCGATCGCGCCGGCATGATGGTTTCGCCCGCAACGTTCGACACGGCCGGCGAAGGTGGCCTCGTCTGCGCTGGTCCCTACAAGTTCGTCGAGCGTATCCAGAACGATCGCATCGTCATGGAAAAGTTCGCCGACCACTGGGACGCCGACAATTACCATTTCGACCAGGTGATCTATCGCCCGATCCCGGACACCACCGTTCGCCTGGCCAATCTGCAGTCCGGCGATCTGGACATCATCGAGCGTCCGGCGCCCGCCGACATGGAAACGATAAAGGCGGATAGCAATCTGGTCTTCGACATCGTCACCGGCCTCGGTTTTTATGGCGTGAACTTCAACATGGGCAATGGCGACCGCTCGCAATCGCCGATCAACCAAGACAAGCGCCTGCGCGAAGCCCTCAACCTGACTATCGATCGCAACGTGCTCAACGATGTGCTCGGGATGGGCACCTATCCCCCGGCCTACCAGCCGTTCTCGACCGCATCTTGGGCCTATAATCCCGAATTTGACGGCGGCGAACGCGATATCGAACGCGCCAAGCAGCTGATGGCCGAAGCTGGTCATGAATCGGTTTCGTTCGAGATTCTCTACGCCAATAACAGCGCTATGCAGTCGCTTTTCGAACTGGTGCAGGCCATGGCCAGCGAAGCAGGCTTCAACATCACCCTGCGCCCCACCGAATTTGCCGCCTATGTCGACGAGCGCGAAGCCGGCAATTTCGAAGTCAGCCAGTTCGGCGCTTCGGGGCGTATCGATCCCGATGGAAACTTCCATCGCTACCTCGCCTGCGGCAGCGCCGGCAATGTAGGCAAGTACTGCAATGACGAGTTGACGGACCTGCTCAACAAGGCCCGCGTCATCAATGATGTTACCGAGCGTAAAGCACTTTACGACCAGGCCCAGAAGGTCGCCGCCGAAGACCTGCCGGCGCTCTATTTCTACTACACCCCGCGCACCTGGGCCTATAGCGCCAAGCTCGACGGCTTCGTCGCCTATGCCGATGGCGTGCTGCGCCTCGCCGGGCTCAAGACCAAGGAATAATGACCTTGACGGGCGGCGGCTTCCGCTGCCGCCCGTCGCTTTCCAAAAAAGGCCCCGACGCAGTGCTCAAGCTAATCGTCAGACGAATTCTGCTCGCCTTGCCGACGCTGATCATCCTCTCGATGATCATCTTCGGCCTGCAGCGCCTACTGCCCGGCGATCCCATCCAGACGATGATGGCCGAGGAATCCGACCCTCAGGTCGTCGAGTTCCTGCGCGAAAAATACCGCCTCAATGACCCCATCCCACTGCAATATCTCGCCTGGGTCGGCAACGTGCTGCAGGGCGATTTCGGCAGTTCGCTGCGTACCGGACTGCCAGTGACCCAGATGATCCTACAAAAGCTGCCGATCACCGTGCAGCTGGCGAGCATGGCCATGATTATGGCCCTGCTGATCGGTATTCCTGCCGGCGTCATCGCCGCGGTGCGAAAGAATACGATGGTCGATTATGCCGCCAATGCGGTCGCCCTGTCGGGCATGTCCGTGCCAAATTTCTGGCTAGGCATCATCTTGATCATGGTTTTTGCGGTGAGCTGGAAGATCCTGCCCGCCTCTGGCTATGTGCCCATCACCCTGGATTTCTGGCTGTCGATTAAGAGCATGCTGATGCCGGGGTTCGTGCTGTCCACGGCAGTAGCTGCCTATCTCATGCGCCATACGCGCAGCGCCATGCTCAGCGTGCTCAGTTCCGACTATATCCGCACCGCTCGGGCCAAAGGATTGCTCAGCAATGCCGTGATCATCAGGCATGCCCTCCGCAATGCGCTCATGCCCATCGTCACCCTTTCGACGCTGCTCTTCGGAGACCTCCTCGCGGGCGCTGTCCTGACCGAACAGATCTTCGTCATCCCCGGCTTCGGTAAGCTGATCGTCGATGCGGTCTTCACCCGCGACTATGCCGTGGTGCAGGGGGTCGTGCTCTTCACCGCCATCGGCTTTATCGCCATGAACATCCTGGCCGACGTGCTCTACATCGTCATCAATCCACGCCTGAGGCACCCACAATGACCCTGGCCTCGCAGATCGAAATCGTTGCGCCGCGCCGCCGCTTCCGGGGCTTCAGCAAGCTCGCCGGCAATCGCGGAGCGCTCGTTGGCGGCGCCATTGTCATTTTCTTCGTCGTACTTGCGGTTTTCGCTCCTCTGCTCGCGACCCACGACCCCTTCGCCTCGGCCTTTACCAGCGTACGGAAGCCACCTTCGGCTGAATTTCTGCTGGGCACCGACGAGATCGGTCGCGACATTTTCAGCAGGTTGCTGTTCGGTGCTCGTGCATCGCTTATGGCCGGCGTCGTCTCTGTTGCCATTGCTCTCGCTATCGGGCTGCCGTTGGGCCTCGTCGCCGGTTATTTCGGCGGCCTTGTCGATGGCGCGATCTCCCGCGTCATCGATGCGCTGCTGGCTATCCCCTCCCTTATTCTTGCTATTGCGCTTGCGGCGACGCTCGGGCCGAGCCTGATGAACGCCATGCTGGCCATCGGCATTGCAGCCACCCCAATATTTGTGCGCCTGACGCGCGGTCAGGTGCTGGCGGTCAAGACCGAGGACTATGTGGAAGGCGCAAGAGCCATCGGCCTGCCGCATGGGTTGATCATCATGCGCTACATCCTGCCCAACGTGCTATCCCCGGTGGTGGTACAGGCGACTATCACCATCGCCACGGCCATCATCGCTGAAGCGAGCCTCTCGTTCCTGGGTCTCGGCCAGCAGCCGCCCAACCCATCCTGGGGCTCGATGCTCAACACGGCTAAGAATTTCATGACACAGGCCCCCTGGATGTCGATCTTCCCGGGTGGGGCGATCTTCCTCGTCGTCCTGGGCTTCAACCTGCTCGGCGACGGCCTGCGCGATGCGCTCGACCCACGCGACCACTGATTTAACTAGGAGTAACCGATGTCACACCGCGTAGCCGATCACCTGGGTGGGCAGTTGGAAGCCATCATCGACCGGCTCGGGCAGTATGTCGCCTGCGCCAGCGTCAGCGCCGATCCACAGTTCGAACCGGGCATGCAGGCGGCACGCGAATTCCTCATCCACCGCCTGGGCGAAATCGGCCTCGAAAACGTGCAACTCCTCGACGGTGGCGGCCACAAGGCCGTCTATGCCGATTGGCTGCACGCGCCTGGCAAGCCGACGCTGCTCGTCTATGGACACTATGACGTACAACCGCCTGATCCGCTTCCCGCCTGGGAGAGTGAACCCTTCGTCCTCACTCGCAAGGGCGACCGTCTTTATGGCCGCGGCGCCTCCGACAACAAGGGTTCCTCCACTATCGCAATCGAGAGTCTCGGCGCCTATCTCAGTATTGAAGGCGGTTTCCCATTCAATATCCGCTGTCTTTTCGAGGGCGAGGAAGAGGTTGGTGCGGTGTCGCTGCCGGCAATCTTCGAGCGCTATCGCGATCTCCTCAAGGCGGACTTGGTACTATCAGCCGATGGCGGCCGCAACGGTTTCTGGCCCGCCATCAATGTCGGTTGCCGCGGCGTAAATGCGCTCGAAGTGACGCTGAAAACCTCGGCAGTACGAGATCTCCATTCGGGTCGTTACGGCGGCACAACGCGCAATGCGCTGCATGACATGGCGCGTCTGCTGACCAGCCTCCACGACGAGGATGGCCGTGTCGCAGTGGACGGCTTCCTGCCCGAAGCGGCGCAACCGACACCGCAGCAGCGTCAACACGCCGCCGAGCTGAAAATGGACGAACCGGCTTTCTTCGCAAGCTTCGGCGGCACCGCCCATGGCTACCCTGAATATATGGCCATCGAGCGCCTGACCTTGATGCCAACGCTGGAAATCAACGGAATGTGGGGCGGATACACCGGCCCGGGCTCAAAGACGGTGATTCCTAATTCTGCCCACGCCAAGATCACCATCCGCCTCGTCGCCGGACAAGATCCCAAGGAGACCGCGGCCGCCGTCATCCGCCATCTTGAGGACCATGCGCCCAAGGGCACGAGCATAGAAATCCAGTCGGATCGCAGCGGGGCGCCGGCCTATAGCCTGAGCGAAGATAGCCCGCTGGTGGTCGCAGCAGACCGGGTGTTGCGTGGAATCACCGGCGAGACGCCGGTTCGGGTCCGCAGCGGCGGCACCTCGCCGATCACCTCTACTATAAAGGAACTGCTCGGCATCGACACGCTGATGTTCGGCTTCAGCCTGCCCGCCGATGGCGTGCACGCGCCCAATGAATCCTATGCGATAAACAGCATCAAGGAAGGCATCGTGTGCTGGCCGCTGATGCTGACCGAGCTCGCTCGTGTCTGGAACGAAAGCAAGTAGGAGGATTGCAGCCATGAAAGCCATCGTAATCGGGGGCGGCGTCATCGGGTCGTCGATCGCCTATCGGATGTCGGAAGCCGGCGCAGACGTCACCCTGGTCGAGAGCGGGCGTGTTGGCAGCGGCACCTCGTCCACTAGCTATGCCTGGGTCAATGCTTGCGAGAAGCTGACCTCGCGGGCCTATTTCGAGCTCAACTTGGCCGGCGTGAAGAGCCACCGCAAAATCGCCGACGAGTTCAAGGGCGCCAACTGGCTGCACCGGCCCGGCGTGGTCCAGTGGCAGGATGCAGGCGCCGAGGCTGCCGGCTTCGATGAAGGCGATTTCGACAAGCTCGAACGCCTTACCGAATGGGGCTATCCGGCAGAGCGCATCGACAGGCAGACCCTGGCCGAGCTTGAACCCGATGTCGATCTCGACACCTTTCACGAAGATGGCGCGCTCTACTATCCCGAGGATGGCTGGCTCGACGGTCCGGTTTATGCCGGCGCCATGGTGCTCGCCGCGCGCC
This sequence comes from Devosia naphthalenivorans, assembly GCF_003056355.1. Taxonomy (GTDB): domain Bacteria; phylum Pseudomonadota; class Alphaproteobacteria; order Rhizobiales; family Devosiaceae; genus Devosia; species Devosia naphthalenivorans. The sequence continues at coordinate 6,759 of NZ_PYVW01000007.1, read as the reverse complement.
AGCGTTTTGGCCTCAAACTCTTCCAGGGCAAGGTTGTCGGCCTCCTCACACGCAATGGCGCGGCGGTTGGCGTTCAGCTTGCCAATGGCGAAACGCTGGAGGCCGATTTTGTGATCAACAGCTCGGGCCGCTGGGCCAATGAAGCGGCCGGCAAGGCCGAATACGAGCTGCCGCTGGCCCCGACAGTCGGGCTCATCGCTTATACCGCGAGTTGCGATACCAGCCTACGCCACGGCCTGAGGACCCCGTTGGTCAATTGCCGTCCGGATGGCGCCGGCCGCATCCTGCTCCGCGCCAACGACATCGACAAGAAAGTGCCGGCCGATGCAAATCCCGTGCCCTCCAACGTGGCGGCGCAGCAATTGCTGGCCCGCGTCAAACAACTGATGCCGGCGCTCGAGGGCGTGCAAGTCGAGGCTGTCCGCACCGCTATCCGCCCCATTCCCAAGGATGGCTATTCCGCCATCGGACCGCATCCGGCGCTGTCCAACTATTATGTGACGGTGACCCATAGCGGCGTGACACTGGCAGCTTTTATCGGCGAGGGCGTCACCGCCGAGCTCGTCCATGGTCGTGACGTTACGGAATTTGCCGAGTTCCGCCTGACCCGTTTCTTCAAGGACTAAGCTCATGCGCATTGCCATTCTTGGGGCCGGCGCTGTTGGCCGCGCCAGCGCTGCCTATCTGCTCACGTGCGGGCATGAAGCGGTCATCTGGTCCCCGTCGGGCAAAAGCACGGCTGGTTTTCGCGGCGGGATCCTGACCGTCGAAGGTGAGATCGCCGGAGAATTCCGCCCCCTTGTGGCCAACAGCGCTGCCGAGGCCATGGCCGGCGCCGATCTGATCCTCATCGCCCTTCCGGCCAATGGCCAGCGCATGGTCTATGATGAAGTCGCGCACCATGCCGTGCTTGGACAGGTGGTGATCATCAATGCCCAGCCCGTACTCGGCGGTTTCGCCCTTGCCGAGCGCCTGCGCCAGGCCGGAAAATCCAACCCCATCCTGGCCTGGGGGACGACCCTTTTGCGCTCACGTCAGGTCGGCGCATCGGGCGTTCGCATCAACACCATCCGCAAGTCGGTCGACATGGCGGCCCTGCCGGTCGATGCCGATGAAGCGGTGGCGCGCTGCCGCGCCGCGTTCGGCGATCATTTTGACATTCGTCCGAACCTGCTTTCGATCTCCCTGTCCAACATCAATCCCCAGGCGCATCTAGCACTGGCGCTGACAAATTTCACTCGTATGGAGCGCGCGGAGACCTGGGGGCAGAGTGAGAACCTGACCTCGGGGGTCGCGCGCCTACTCGAAAGGCTCGACGGCGAACGTCTGGCCCTCGCCGACAGACTCGGCGTTTCGGTCCGCAGCATGGCCGAACACTATAGTCGAACCTATGACTTCCCGGCTGAACCGCTGCAAGCGATGGCGGTGAATATCAGGACCGAGGGAAAGGGGCAGCTTGGCCCAACCACCGAGCAAAGTCGGTACGTGCTCGAAGATGCACCCTATGGCTTGGCCCCCCTGGTCAACCTCGGTCGGGCTTTTGGTGTTGACATGGCATTGCATCAAGCGGGTCTGTCGCTACTTTCCGCCCTCTATGGCCGAGACTTCGCTCGGGAGAACGATCTCGTCGATGACGTCGCCTCGCTGGTCTCCTACATCGCGTGACGGGAGGTTTGTTCTGCCACGGTTGCGAGCCTTCTCAACGACACAGGTCTCCCATATATCGAGCAAAATTTTGAATCTGCCGGTATTGGGAGGGCAACGGAAGGTCAGCTATCGGGATATTTCTCAAGTACCAGATGACCGGAAGGGGGGCGAACCTGCCGAGGAGAAGGCTTTATGCCAGACAGCGACTTTCGATCCTTCTCAGACATTTAGCGCGTCTAGCAACATTCTTGCAGCACACGCCAGCCGTTCCTGAGGCCAGCTTTGGAATTTCGTCGTAACGCGGGAGCGACCAACGTGTCATTTCAGCACTATCCATGTTAGCGCATGATCACTGGATTTGTCCCAGCCGCGGACATGGCGATCCACACCGGCCGAGGCCAATTGTTTGGCCACAGCTGGGGCGAGCAGCAGGTGGTCGATCCGCAGACCCGCATCACGGCCATAGACGTTTCGGAAATAGTCCCAGAAGGTATAGATGCGCTCATCTGGATGAATCGAGCGGAGTGCGTCGGTCCAACCTTGATCAACGACACGGCGGTAAGCCTCTCTGACCTCCGGTCTGAACAAGGCATCGCCCAACCATCGCTCGGGCTTGTAGACGTCGAGATCGGTGGGCATGACGTTGTAATCACCTGCCATGATCACCGGCAGGTCGCTATCGAGTAATCCCTGGCCATGGGCGATTAACCGCTCGAACCACTCCAGCTTGTAGTCGAACTTAGGGCCGGGAGCGGGGTTGCCATTGGGCAGATAGAGGCAGGCGATCAGGATACCGTCGACAGCGGCCTCAAGATATCGACTGTGCAGGTCCAGTTCATCTCCCGGAAGGCGCCGCCTGGTTTCGATCGGCGTCGCACCGCGCGCGAGGATCGCTACGCCATTCCAGCTCTTCTGGCCCTGCCAGATGGCACCATAGCCAGCCTGTTCGATAGCCAAGAGAGGAAACCGCTCGACGGGTGCCTTGAGCTCCTGCAGACAAACCACGTCGGGTTGAGCTTCCTCCAGCCACCGCAGAAGCACAGGAAGCCGGCCATTGACGCCGTTGACGTTGTAAGTGGCGACCTTCATTGCCAAAGCCCTCAGTGGTTTCTGATGACCTCTTGAATGCGGTTGGTGAGCGTTTGCTCCGTCTTGAAATAGCCGGCCCAGGCATCTGGCCCCTGCGCTCGATCGGCGGCCACGAAGATGTCGAAGGTGTTGGCACGATCGAGTTGCTCCAACTCGTCCCAGGTCACCGGCACGGCAACGGTGCCGCCGGCGCGGGCACGGGTGGACCAGGGACAGATCGCCGTGGAACCCTGGCCATTGCGAAGATAGTCGATAAACATCCTACCCTGCCGCCTGGCCTTGCTCATGTTGGCGACAAACCGGTGTGGATCGGTTCGCGCCAGCAGTTCTGCAAAATTCTGGCAGAAGGTTTTAACCTCGTCCCAATCGGCCTCCGGCAGGAGCGGCACCACCACATGCACGCCCTTGCCGCCGGACACCAGCGGCCATGACTTCAAGCCAAGGGCACCCAGGATATCGCGGATATCAAAAGCGGCTTGCTTGACGTGCTCGAAGCCGAGCCCCTCATCGGGATCGATATCGAACACCATGCGCTCTGGGAGGTCAGGCTCATGGCGCTCGCTCCCCCAGACGTGGAACTCCAGCGTATTCATCTGCACCCCGCCGATCAGGCCGGAGAGGTCCTCGATCCACAGGATGCGGTTGGTCTTGCCCGACATCTTCTGCAACTCGCCCGCCTTGAGCGTCTTCGGCATGCCCGGAAGTTGGTGCTTCTGAAAGAAAGTCCTGGACAGATCATTATCGGTATCGCGCACCAGGGAAAGCGGCCTATCCCTAATGTGCGGCAGCATTCGATCGGCCACCGCGGCGTAATAGGCGACCAAGTGCGCCTTGGTGATCTCCGTGTCCGGATACATCAGCTTCTCGGGATGGGAGAGTTTTACACCCACAGCCGCGGCGATCTCTGCACCCATAGCAGGATCAAGGAGGGTGCCGGTTGTTTCCTCAACAGGCCGCTCAAGCACGACCTGACCGACCCGTTTATCTGCCCGAAGTCCCTGGAAGCTGGCGTGGCGCAGTGAACCGTCAGGTGTGATCTCCGCGTAGGCGACTTCGGCCACCAGTTCTGGGCGCACCCAGTAGGCTTTGCGGGCAATGTCTCGTGGCACATTGGTAAAGACAGGCTTCTGCACGCGCAGCGCTTCCATCTGCTTGAGGATCTTACCTCGCATGGCCTCGCTGAAACCGGTGCCCACCCGACCGCGGTAAACAAACTGGCCCTTTTCGAAGGTGCCCAGGATCAGGGAGGCCATGCCTTTGCCGGTATCGCTTGGACGCCACCCGCCGATGACGAACTCCTGACGCTTGGTGCACTTGATCTTGAGCCATCCGGAGGTGCGATCGCCGATGTAGCGCCCGTCGGCCTTTTTGGCGATCATGCCTTCATGCCCGCCGGCACACATCGCCTCGAACATGGCCTCGCCATCTACCACGTGGCTCGAGTACTGCAGGCTATCCTGCGGCCTGCGCTCGCCCAGCAGTTTCTCGAGCAGATCCTTGCGCTCGGACAATGGAAGTGGGGCCAGATCCTCGCCGTCCTGTTCAAGGATATCGAAGGCATAGAACTTCAAAGGAATGCCAGCCGCTATGCCGGACTTGAGCATGCTGAAGTTAGTACGTCCGGCATTGTCGATGGCCACGATCTCACCGTCCAACAACACGGATCCACTGGTAAGGGTGCGCAGTGGCTCAAGGATCACCTTGAACTGTTTGGTCCAGTCGTGCCCGTTGCGGGTGTAGACCCTCACCTCTGATCCCGAGATGGCGATCTGCGCCCGATAGCCGTCGAACTTCATCTCAAACAGCCAATTGTCGCCGGTCGGGATGCTGTTGGTCAGGGTGCAGAGTTGGAAATGACGGAACGAGGCGAGGGGGTGGCGAGAGGTAGATTCTGAGTCCCTGCGGCGCCGCCGCTTTGGGCGAGGTGCGGACTCTAGGGCCGGCATGGAGAACTCAGGTACATCGGCGACTCAAGTCGGCACCGACGAATCAGTTCCGACTCAAGAATGTCAAATTGTCACCGCGGGTGGCTCAGGACACGCAACCTGACGGCCCGACCGACATTGAAGAACCGTCGCTGCCACCGAGGGCCACCCCCAGATGATGAACGATGCACTCCAGCCTCGACGACCGTCGTGATCGTTCAGCCACAACGCCATCGGCAAAGCGCTCAGCAAAGATCTTTCGCCGGCAGAATGGCGCGCCGCAAACGAACCGCCGGGACATAAGGCGAAGTTCAGCACGGCGACCGGCGCAAGGTAGGTCGGAAACGGCCCGGAGATAGCGGCTATGAATGCGTCTCGAGCGAGTTCCGCACAGCGGGCAAAGCCCCTCAGGCTCCGCCGCCCGCGCCAGAACGACGATCTTCGTTTCTGTCTCGATTGTGCTCTCAACGACCAGTCCTGCCGGGATCAAGGACGAGATCCGCATATTCATCGCCTGCTGCTTCCTCTTCGAAAACAGCACCACTTCGCCAGTAAATATTATCGAGAGTGATGGTGTGGAACGGCCCTCCGAAACGACAGCGAAGGTGCATATCATGGGGGCGCAAACCGCCACGCTATAGAAGGAGCTATTCCATGGAGAAGATCACCACGATTGGGTTAGACTTGGCCAAATCGGTCTTTCAGGTCCACGCCATCGCCGAAGATGGCCGCGTCATCGTTCGCCGAGCCCTTCGGCGGTCACAGCTGCTGGAGTTCTTTCGTAGCCTCGAACCATGCCTTGTCGGGCTTGAGGCCTGTGCGAGCTCACACTACTGGGCCAACGCCATCAGCCAGTTCGGGCACACGGTGAGGATGATGCCGCCGGCTTACGTGAAGGCTTACGTCAAGCGCAACAAGACCGATTCGGCCGACGCCGAGGCGATCTGTGAGGCTGTGACGCGCCCTACCATGCGCTTCGTGCCGATTAAATCGCCTGAAGAAATGGCTGCCGGCATGGTCCTCAAGTCCCGCGAGTTGTTCATCCGCCAACGAAGCCAGACAGCCAACGCCATGCGCGCTCACATGGCCGAGTTGGGTATTGTCGCGGCGACAGGCATGACCAGCATCTCCAAGCTGATCCTCGTTCTACGCGATGATCAAGATACCCGTCTTCCACCTGCGGCCCGAGCAGCACTTCTGGAGATGGCTGAGCAGATCGAGATGCTGACGGCGCGCATCGAAAAGCTGGAGAGAAAGATAGTTGCGGCGGTGAAAGCCGACGAGACCGCCCGGCGCCTTACCAGTATTCCTGGTGTCGGGCCAATCATCGCCGCGACCGTTCGGACCACCATCCAGGATCCAGCAGGATTCCGAACGGGTCGCGATCTCGCCGCCTGGATCGGGATCACCCCACAGGCCCATTCGAGCGGCGGTAAGGAACGGCTTGGCCGGATATCAAAACGCGGAAACAAGCAGTTGCGAACACTGCTGATCGTCGGCGCGACATCAATCCTGAAACAGGCACGCAGAGGAGCGCTTCTGCCGTCGTGGGTCATTTCGCTACTGTCGAGGCGTCCCTACAAGGTCGTAGCTGTCGCGCTCGCCAATAAAATTGCCCGGACGATCTGGGCTCTGCTCGTCAAGGGCGGCATCTATCAAGCCCCAGCGATCATGGCGAAAGCGTAGATCAAAAAGAATTCCGGCGTCCCAACGCTGGAATAAAGCGGCAAGGTGCCAACGCGTGATGAACCCGAGAGACGATAGCTCGATGCTGACCAGACCGTCTGACTCACTGCGCCGTCGAGCGCGCGAAATTGATTAGGCAACCAGCATCGCGGATATCATCGTGGCCAACGGTCGGTGACCGCGTCGACAGGCCGGACATATGACTGCACCGTCCGAAGGAAACTTACGCGAAGAATACCTTGCTAACCGGGCCGTTCCACATATGAGTCAGAGCCCTTATCCGACGCCGATGGGGTGGACGCCCCCCGACGGCATTTATGTGCCAGAGTTGCGGTGTCGAGAACCGCTACAGAGGAGGCGTCCATGAACGAGGTTAGCATCATTGGGTTGGACTTGGCCAAAAACGTGTTTC
>NZ_PYVW01000006.1:155000-192594 GCF_003056355.1 Devosia naphthalenivorans | reverse complement strand
GCAGGCTGCCGCGAAAATCCGACCTGGCAACCATCACCGACGAGCACCTGCAAACCATTGTCGCCCTCTACAACAACACCCCGCGAAAATGTCTCGACTTCCAAACCCCAAATGAGGTCTTCTCCAGCTTCTCTAACCGTGTTGCACTTCAAACGTGAGTCCACCTTCCCGCTTTCGCGGGAATGACGCAGTGGGAGCAAGTCGCCGTGGGAGCAAGCAGACGGTGGCAGCAAGCCAACGGGAGCGGCAAGACGGTGCTAGGCAAACGGTCCGTCGACCGGTAGAACGTCGATGGCGAGCGCGTGCACCCGGTCTTTGAGTTCGGCGTCGAGCGTTTCCATCACCAGGCGATGTTGCGCAACGCGGCTGAGCCCGTCAAAATGACGGGTCGCGATTCTGACACGAAAATGGGTTTCACCACCCTCCCGCCACCCGGCGTGTCCGAAGTGCTTGTTCGATTCGTCGATCACATCGAGGAAAGCGGGGGCAAATTTAGCGGTGAGCTTGGCGGTCAGGGTGTCTTTGACGCTCATGGCAGCTGGGGCTTCCTATCTGGTTTCGGCATCTAACTAGGCGAGAATGAAACTGTCGTCCAAGATCTTTGATTCCATTCGCATCAAGCCACGCAAGGATGAAAAGCCGGCGCCGGCCGAACACGCCTGCGATTGGGAAGGCTGTGACAAGCCCGGTGAATACAAGGCGCCCAAGGGCCACCGCGGCGAGGGGCAGTACCACCATTTCTGCCTCGAGCATGTCCGCCACTACAACACCTCGTTCAACTTCTTTGCCGGCATGGAAAAGGACGAGCTGGAACAGGCTTTGCACACCCCGCCCAAGGCGGAATCCCGCTCGAGCTTTGCCACCGGCAATCCCGGCATCCGCAATTCGCGCACGGCCAAGGAAAGCCTGCGGCCCGGCGACAAATACGGCGATCCGTTCGGCGTGTTTGCCAAATACCGCCACCGCCAGGCACAGACGCCCGCCGCCGAACGCGTCAAGCCGCTGCACGAGCAGGATCGGCGGGCGCTGGAAACGCTGGGCATCATCGGCCACGCCAAGTCCGACCAGATCAAGCAGGCCTATAAATCCTTGGTCAAGATCCACCATCCCGACGCCAATGGTGGCGATAAATCCTCCGAGGACCGGCTGCGCGCGATCATCGCGGCGTATAGCCATCTGAAGAAGGCGGGATTTGTGGCGCGGTAGTGCCACGCCGTCCCACCCACAGCGTCACCCCCGCGAAAGCGGGGGCCTCCGTTACCTTCCTGAACGGAGGTTCCCGCTTTCGCGGGAATGACCCGGTGGGCAACCGGAACTGACGAAGTGGCAGGATAGTGAAGCGAGAGAGAGCCGCCACTTATCCTGCGGGCGCGTCTACCGCCACCGTCACAATCCTGCTATAGAGCCCGCGACTTCCTGCCTTCGATTTATCCCGCCAAGAGCTTTGCCATGACTGAGTACGCCAATCTGCCTGACACCGAATATTCGGCACGGGAATTGTTCGGCATCGACACCGACATGAAGGTGATGGGCTACAGCCAAGCCAATTCGCACGTGCCGCCGATCGATCCCGACTACCTGTTCGACCGCAACACCACGCTCGCGATCCTGGCCGGTTTCCAGTTCAACCGTCGCGTCATGGTGCAGGGCTATCACGGCACGGGCAAATCCACGCACATCGAGCAGGTCGCGGCGCGCCTCAACTGGCCGCTGGTCCGCGTCAATCTCGACAGCCACGTGTCGCGTATCGACCTGGTCGGCAAGGACGCCATCGTGCTCAAGGACGGCAAGCAGGTCACCGAATTCCGTGACGGCATCCTGCCATGGGCCGTGCAGAACAATGTGGCGCTGGTGTTCGACGAATATGACGCCGGCCGCCCGGACGTGATGTTCGTGATCCAGCGCGTGCTGGAAGTGGCGGGCCGGCTGACGCTGCTCGACCAGAACCGCGTGATCACGCCCCACCCGGCCTTCCGGCTGTTTTCGACCACCAACACGATTGGCCTGGGCGATACCTCGGGGCTTTATCACGGCACGCAGCAGATCAACCAGGGCCAGATGGACCGCTGGAGCCTCGTCACCACGCTCAACTATCTGCCGCATGACAAGGAAGTCGGGATCGTCCTGGCCAAGAACAAAGTCTATGGCGAGAACGACAAGGGCCGCAAGCTGATCGGCAACATGGTGCGGCTGGCCGATTTGACGCGCCAGGCCTTCATCAATGGCGATCTTTCCACCGTGATGAGCCCGCGCGCCGTGATCACCTGGGCCGAAAACGCCCAGATCTTCGGCGGCGATATCGGCTTTGCCTTCCGGCTGACGTTCCTCAACAAATGCGACGAACTCGAACGCCCTGTGGTCGCCGAGTTCTACCAGCGCGTGTTCGGGGAAGATCTGCCCGAATCCTCGGCCAACCTCGCCGTCACGGCATAAGCGCCACGGCCTCATCCTTCGACAGGCTCGGGATGAAGCCCATCATGAACCCTACTGATACCAAGTAGACCTCATGGTGAGCCTGTCGAACCACGAGGTCGTGGCACGATGGGCTTGCGGCCCTCATGGGATATCATGGCACAACCACCGCGCAGCAAAGCCAACAGGCCAGACCAGACCCAGGCGTTCAAGTCCGCCATGGGGGCGACGGTGCGCGCCATCGGTGGCAAGCCCGAGCTTGAGGTCACCTTCACCGCCGACCGGCCGCTGCTGACCTCGGACAAGGCGCGGTTGGCCAATCTGCCGCGGCTGCCGACGCGGCGCGATATCGCCATTGCCCGCGGGCAGGGCGATGCCATGGCGATGCGGCTGGCCAGCCACGACCCCGAGACGCACCGCAAGCGCTCGCCGATGGACGCTCAGGCCCGGGCGGCGTTCGATGCGCTGGAGCAGGCGCGCGTCGAGGCACTGGGCTGCGTGCGCATGCCGGGCATGGTGGGCAATATCGGGGAAATGCTGGAAGACCGGCTGTTCCGCGCCAATTTCGCCGAGGTCGACGACAAGGGCGATGCGCCGATTGCCGAGGCGCTGGGCCTGCTGCTGCGCGAGAAGCTCGCGGGTGTGCCGGTGCCGCCGTCGGGGCATGCGCTCGTGGATCTGTGGCGCAGTGAAATCGAGAGCAAGGGCGGCAAGTCGCTGGACCAGCTCGTGGGGCTCTACGAGAACCAGGACGCGTTCTCCAAGGCCGCCAAGCTGCTGCTGCGCGATCTCAACCTGGTGCCCGACAGCGAAATGGGCGACGCCGAGGATTCGGACGAGCAGGAGGGCGAAAACCAGGAGCCCGAGAGCGGCGACAGTGCCGACAAGTCCCCCGAGCAGGGTGAAGGCGAAAACGAAAGCCAAGACAGCGATCAGGACGAGCAGGCGGGCGATTCAGACGAAACCGGCGACGTCGAAGGCATCGAGTCGGAGATGGCCGATACCGACGAGGACGCGGCTGCCGAGGCGGGCGAAGATGCGCCCATGCCGCCGCCGGCCAAGGATGGCGGCACGCAGCTTTCCAACCAGTTCAACTACAAGGTGTTCACCACCAAGTTCGACGAGATCGTCAAGGCGGCCGAGCTTTGCCCGCCCGACGAGCTCGACCAGTTGCGCTCGCTGCTCGACAAGCAGCTGGAGAATTTGGCGGGGGCGGTGGCGCGGCTGGCCAACAAGCTGCAGCGGCGGTTGATGGCCAAGCAGAACCGCAGCTGGCAGTTCGATCTGGAGGAGGGGCTGCTCGATACGGCGCGGCTCACCCGCGTCGTGACGGACCCGATGCAGGCGCTCAGCTTCAAAGTCGAGAACGATACCGATTTCCGCGATACGGTCGTGACGCTGCTGATCGACAATTCGGGGTCGATGCGTGGGCGGCCGATCACCATTGCGGCGATTTGCGGGGATATTCTGGCCCGCACGCTGGAGCGGTGCGGCGTCAAGGTTGAGATCCTGGGCTTCACGACGCGCGCCTGGAAGGGCGGCAAGTCGCGTGAAGCCTGGCTTGAAGCGGGCCGTCCGGCCAATCCGGGGCGCGTCAACGATGTGCGCCACATCATCTACAAGGCGGCTGACGAGCCATGGCGCCATGCGCGGCGTAATCTGGGCCTGATGATGCGCGAGGGGCTACTCAAGGAGAACATCGACGGCGAGGCGCTGGAATGGGCGCGCAAGCGGCTGATGGCCCGGCCGGAGGCGCGGCGTATCCTGATGGTGATTTCCGATGGCGCGCCGGTCGATGACTCGACGCAGAGCGTCAACGCCGGCAATTACCTCGAAGCCCATTTGCGGCAGGTGATCGAGGATATCGAGACGCGCTCGCCGATCCAGCTGGTGGCGGTGGGCATTGGCCATGATGTGACGCGTTACTATCGCCGTGCGGTGACCCTGCTCGACGCCGAGGAATTGGCAGGTGCGCTGACGGACGAGCTGGCCTCCTTGTTCGACGAGGAAATGCCGGCCCAGAGCAGGCGGCGCGGACGGGGATGAGGGCGCAGCTGGCTTTCCTAGCTGCGGCGATGCTGACTGGCGCACAGCCAGCCAGCGCCGTGGAGGTGACGGTCAGCGCCGCCCAGATCACCCAGTTCAAGAACGCCAAGGTCGACCAGCAGGTCGACGGGTTGATCTTTCGCGGCGGCATCGCGATGGTCGCGCAGGTCGACATTTTCGGTGGGCTGTCGGGCCTGACCCTGACGGGCCCGAACAACCAGGTCAGCTTTGTCACCGATCGCGGCAATTTCGTTTCCGGGCATCTGGCCTATGACGACGACGACCGGCTGTTTGGGTTTATCGGCGTGAACATCGAGCCGATCCAGAACTCCAAGGGCGACCCGCTCCCTCGGCAATATGCCAAGGACGCCGAGAGCGTTGATACGGTCTATCGCGATGGCGTGCCGGTGGCAGTGCGCGTCGGCTTCGAAAACCTGACGCGCGTTGCCGATTTCGCGCTGACCAATGGCACTCCGGGCGGCGCGGCGCGGGAAATCAGCATTCCGCAATGGCTGAGCGATACCCGGTCCAACGAAGCGCTGGAATCGGTCTGCGTCGCCCCGCCTGCTTCCCCGATTGCCGGCTCGACGCTTCTGCTGGCCGAGGAAGTGCTGGATGAGACCGGCAATCATCGCGGCTGGCTACTGGGGCAGAACGACAAGGGGCCGATCGCCTACACCAATTCCTCGGTGGTCAACCCCACCGAATGCGCCTTCCTGCCCAATGGCGATTTGCTGGTGCTGGAGCGCGGCGTCTCCATGCTGAGCTTCGTGATGAATCTGCGCCGGGTGCCCGCAGCCGAGGTTCGGCCGGGCAATCTGATGGTGGGGGAGTTGCTGCTGTCGGCTACGGGCGGCTCCATCGACAACATGGAATCGCTGATGGTCCATACCGCGCCCAATGGCGAGCAGCGGATTGTCATTGGCTCGGATAACAATTTCAACGACTGGCAGCGGAGCCTGTTGTTGGAGTTTGCGCTGCCGGAATAGCCCCCACCTGACCTCCCCCTGAAGTAGGAAGTGGTGATGTAACAATGACCCGGTGGGGAAGCGAACAAGGTGAACCCTCCCCGGCAAGGGGAGGATAGGTCCAGCTAAGCCAGCACCGCGCTCCGCCCAGCCAACCATCCCCGCAGCGTCTTGTAGGGGGCCAGCATGAGCACCGTCAGCAGGAGCTTGACCAGGAAGTCGCCGGCCGCCAGCGAAACCCACAGCGGCACTTCGGGGCCGATGGCGAGGAATGGGGCGGGGAAGGCCAGCGAGCCGTCTTCGAGGCCGAAACCGGTATCGAGCCCTGCAAAGGCGGGCGCCATGGCGAGGCTGAAGAAGATCACCGTGTCGAGGGCCGAACTCACCAGGGATGAGAACATCGGTGCCTTCCACCAGGCGCCGTCGCGCAGGCGGTGGAAGATGGAGACGTCGAGCAGCTGCGCGACGAGGAACGCCGTGCCCGAGGCAATGGCGATGCGCGGGGTGGCCAGATAGACCGAGAGGATCACGGCAACGACGAACCCGGCAAGTACCGCGACGCGCGCCTTGGCAGGGCCGAAGGTGCGGTTGGTGAGGTCGGTTACGAGAAATGCGACAGGATAGGTCCAGGCGCCCCAGGTGAGGATATCGCCCAGATTGATCGGGCCAAGCTCCACCGCAAAGGGGTATTGCACAAGAACGTTGGAGGCCGCGACGACCACGACCATGGCGGCGATAGCCACCAGAAAGCGAGCTAGCATCAGAATGCACCTCTGTTGGCGCTGCCGGCAAAAGACCGGTGCGCGAGCTATACCCTCCGGTAGAGCCCGAGGGTGACGCGCGGTGATAGTCAAAGATCGCCGTACGCGCAAACAAAAACCGCGCGGAGCCAAAACCCCACGCGGCTAATTCTTGTTCAGAAGCTTTCGCTTAGACAGCGGCGAGGGCCGCGCGAACTTCCTTCTTGATGCCCTGGGCAAGCGTGCTCATGTCCGCATCGTCCTGCTTGAGCAGGAAAGCGTCGAGGCCACCACGGTGCTCGACGGTGCGCAGCGCGGCCGCGCTGATGCGCAGCTTCACGGGGCGGTCGAGTGCCTCGGACATCAGGGTCACGTTCAGCAGGTTCGGGAGAAACCGGCGACGGGTACGGTTGAGGGCGTGGGAAACGTTGTTACCGGTCATTACGCCTTTACCGGTCAGTTCGCAGCGACGTGCCATTGGGATATCCTATTTGTGTAAAGGTCCTGCGTGGCGGTTAATCCGCAACGGGCCTCGGTTGTTGTGAAATCAAGCGGGTCTTTAGAGAAAAGGGGCCCTCGCGTCAAGGCAAGCTGCGCTCAAACGGCTGCGAGCGCCTTGCGCAGGCCATATCGCGCGGGCACTTTCACATCGAATAGCTGATTCGCTGCCGCTCAAGCCCTGAGACCTTGCCCTTGCCCCAGTCCCGCTTTGCTCTTTCCGCCGCCTTTGCGCTCCTGCTGTCCCTGCCCGCCGCCGCGGCCGAGGTGGACGCCCAGGCAAGTTACATCCTGACGCTGGGCGGCATCAATATTGCGGCCATGAATGTGGACCTCAACGATAACGGGCGCAGCTATAGCCTGGATCTTGATGCCAATGTTGCCGGGTTCGGCGCCGTCGTGGCCAGCGGCACCGCCAAGGCGAGCTCGCAGGGGGCTTCAGCCAGCAATGGCCTCGTGTCACAGAGCTTCGATCTGCAGACGCGCGCCCAGGGCGAGATCTTTACCGTCGACGTGACCTTTGCCGGGCGGGACGTGTCCTCGTTCCAGGTCGAGCCGCCAATCGTCGACAATTACGACCGGGTGCCGATCGAGCGCAACCACCTCAGCGGCGCCGGCGATTTCCTGTCCGCCTTTGTGCTGAAGGGCGGGGCGCTGGACAAAAGCCTCTGCCAGCGCAAGGTCGGCATCTTCACCGGCGTCGAGCGGTTCAATATCGCCATGTCCTACGCGCGGGAGGAAGTCGCCAACTCGCCACGCACCGGCTATCAGGGGCCAGTGGTGCTGTGCACTGTCGATTACCAGCCCGTCTCGGGCCATTTCACCTCCTCTGACATCACCAATTACCTGGCGGACAGCGACCGCATCGTCATCTGGTATGCCCCCTTGGGCGAGACGGGCTATTTCATTCCCTATCGCGTCCTGCTGGGCACCAATATGGGCGATCTCTCCATGGTGCTGACCGGCATGAAGTACTGAGGCACTGTCCCGCTCCGGGACGGTCAACGGGTTTTTCGTTTATTTTGAATAATTAAGCGCCGGTGTGGGGGGAGCAAACCCCTTAACGTCGGCGCTTCCATTTCCGGCCCCTCACGCAACACTCTCGTGAGATTTGGCGAAATGGGCGGGAAATTAACTGAACGGTGACGAAGATGAAGCGCCGGGAGCCCTCAGCGTCACTTCGCGGGCCGAAAGAACGGCGTCTGGTGTACCCGCTACCCAGGACCCACCAGATATCGCCGTGAACAAACCCGCATTTTGCCAATCTGCTCGATTCGGCCGCTGTTCGTTCTGGCTTTGATCCAAGAATGAACCGGCCCCCCACGAAAGCGTAAAATTGTTCCGAAACGGGACGGCTACAGCGTCTCGAGCGACTGAATTTTGCCGCCCTCGGAAACCAGCGCCTGTCGCAGTGTTACCGGGCTGCCCGGAAAAGTGCCGGACACCTTGAACGTCACGATCGTGCGGGCGCCGTCCTGGCTGGCCTCGGCGATTTCATAGCGCGGGTGATATCGGCTTTCGACGCTTTCGAGCCAGGCCTCGATCTGCTCGCGTCCGCGATGCACCTGGCCTTCGTCGAGCACCGCTGCGTCGGGGGCAAACAGGGGCGCGATCTTTGCCCGGTCGCTGGCTGCGAAATATTGCGACAGCGGCGCGGGCAGGTTTGCAGGATCAAAACTCATCTAGGCACCTATATGTTGATCTCGGCGCCTTCCCTGCGCCACCGGCCCTGCCAGAACCTGTCAGCAGCCATTGTCCCGCCCTGGCACGGTCAATCCGGTATTTAATTTATCTGCCTGTCGCTGAGCCCCGAAACCCGGCGCTCTGTTCCTCAATGGCGCAGCAAATCCATCCGCGCAGCCATTCACATCTCGGTAAGATACCGATGATTCCGGCGCAATTTCACCCTTTCGCAAGAATGTTGAACGCCGGCAGGCTGGAAACTGCGGCTCGCGACACCACATTGGAGGCACTTGGGGTTTGTTGGCTGGCGACCCACCAGCGCTAGTGGTGAACAAACCGGCATTTGCGGGTAATCGCCGATTCGATGCTGCTTCGTTCCACAGACGTTCCGTTTATTAAACCACACCGCAAAAAGGTCGCTATTGTTGTCCTTTCCTGGGACAGTGTATTGCGGCCCTCGCAACTGGCAGATTGACCCCCTACATTGGCAGCGATGACCTTCTCGCCTCCTCAATCGGTCAAGGCGATCCTTGGCCCGACCAACACCGGCAAGACCTATTTTGCCATCGAGCGCATGCTGGCCCACCCCACGGGGATGATAGGCTTGCCGCTGCGCCTGCTCGCGCGCGAGGTTTATCAGCGCTGCGTGGAGCGGGTGGGCGAGGGTGCGGTGGCGCTGGTCACCGGCGAGGAGCGCATCGTTCCGGCCAAGCCGCGCTTCTGGGTTTGCACCGTGGAGGCCATGCCCACCGATATCCGCGTCGATTGCGTCGCCATCGACGAAATCCAGACCGCGATCGATTTCGACCGTGGCCATGTGTTCACCGATCGCATTCTCAATGCGCGTGGCAGCAGCGAAACCCTGCTGCTAGGGGCGGCGACGATGGAGCCGGTGATCCGCAGGCTCCTGCCGCATGCCGAAATCATCGACCGGCCGCGCTTTTCGCACCTGACCTATGCGGGCTCGAAAAAGATTTCGCGCCAGCCTGCGCGCTCGGCCATCGTCGCGTTCTCCGCCCGCCAGGTCTATGCCATAGCCGAGTTGATCCGGCGCGAGCGCGGTGGCGCTGCCGTGGTGATGGGGGCGCTATCGCCCCGCACCCGCAATGCCCAGGTCGAGCTCTACCAGAACGGCGATGTGGATTTCCTGGTCGCAACCGACGCCATCGGCATGGGGCTGAACCTCGATATCCATCATGTCGCCTTTGCCGACGACACCAAATTCGACGGTCACCAGAGCCGTATGCTGACGCCTGCCGAAATCGGGCAGATCGCTGGCCGGGCCGGCCGCCATGCCCGCAACGGCACTTTTGGGGTCACCGGCGGCACCGAGGGATTCGACGAGGAAATGGTCGTGGCGCTCGAAACGCACGACTTTGACCCCGTCAAAGTGCTGCAATGGCGCAACAACCAGCTGGATTTCTCATCCATCCCCGCCTTGATGAACAGCCTTGAAAGGTCCCCCGAGCATCGCAGCCTTACCCGCGTGCCCATTGCCAAGGACCAGCAGGCGCTCGAGTTCGTCTCGCGCAACGAAGCGGGCCAGCTGGCGCGTGGGCTCGATGGGGCGCGGCTGCTGTGGGAATGCTGCCAGATCCCGGATTATCAGGGGATTTCGCCTGCCAATCACGGCGAAATCGTCACCAGAATTTACTCGGACTTAGTCAAACACGGCAAGGTAAACGCCGACTGGATTGCCGAGCAGGTGCGCTTTTGCGACAATGCGAGCGGCGATATCGACACGCTCAGCAACCGGATCAAGCAGATCCGAACCTGGACCTTTGTCGCCAATCGTAAAAACTGGCTTGCGGACCCGTCACATTGGCGCGAAAAGACACGGGATATTGAAGACCGCCTGAGTGATGCGCTCCACGAGCGCCTGACCCAGCGGTTCGTCGATCGGCGCACAAGCGTGCTGCTTCGTCATCTGAAAGACAAACGTATGGCATCTCCCGAGATCAATGAACGTGGCGAAGTGCGGCTGGAAGGCCACCTCATCGGCACGCTCGAAGGCTTCCGTTTCACCCTGGCGCGCCACGATGGTGATGCCGACACCAAGGGATTGCGCACGGCGGCCGATTCTGTGGTGGCGCCTGAAATCCATAATCGTGCCGACAGGCTGGCCGGCGCGCCGAACGAAGAGTTCGTGCTGGCAACCGATGGGCGCCTCCGCTGGAAGGGTGATCTGGTTGCCGAACTGATCGAGGGCGATAGCCTTTATCGTCCGCGCATCCTGATCCTTGCCGACGAGACCCTGACCGGCACCGATTTGGAACGCGTGCAGGACCGCTTGAGCCTCTGGCTGCGCCATCACATCAATACCGTACTCGAAGGCGTCATGGCGCTGGAAGCGCCCGCAGACCTCGATGGCGCCGCGCGTGGCATTGCCTATCAGCTGTTTGAAAATCTGGGGCTGATCCCCCGGGCGCAGGTGGCCGAGGAGGTCAAGAACCTCGACCAGGACGTGCGCGGCAAGATGCGCAAGCTGGGCATCAAGTTCGGCGCCTACCACATCTACTTGCCGCTTTCGCTCAAGCCCGCCCCGCGCGAGCTGGCGCTGATCCTGTTTGCGCTCAAGCATGGCGGCGTGCGCCAGCCCGGCGTCACCGACATTCCCCATATCGTGCTTTCGGGCCGTACCTCTTTCGTGGTCGATCCCGAGGTCGATACGCGGCTCTATGAAGTCGCGGGTTTCAAGGTTGCCGGGCGGCGCGCGGTGCGTGTCGATATCCTGGAGCGCCTTGCCGATATCATTCGTCCGCTGATCGCGCTCGATCCAACGCGCTTCCAGGGTGAGGTGCCCGCCGGTGCGGCCGAGGGCAATGGCTTCCGCGTTACCGTGGAGATGACGTCGCTTTTGGGCTGCTCGGGTGAGGATTTTGCCTCGATCCTGAATTCGCTGGGCTATCGCGTCAAGCGCGTGCCCAAGGTGGCGGCGCCTGCCGTTGCCGCCGAAGCAAGTGCCGAAGCGCCGGCGCTTGAGGAAGTGCTGAGCGAAAACCCGGCTTCTCTCGATGCCCCCGATGCTACCCCGGTTGAGGCGGTTCCGGCGGAAGCCGACGCGCCGGTGCCCGATGCCATTCCCGCGACGACCGTGGTGGAAGCTGCGCCCGAGGCCGCTGAAGCAACGCCAGCCGAGCCCGAGTTCGACGAGATCTGGTCTCCATCCGGCAAGCGCCATGACCACCGCCGCCACGAGGGGCACCGTCGTCCCGAGGGCGAAGGTCAGGTTCGTCCGCCGCGGTCCGAACGCCAGCGTCCGGCTGCCAATCGCCGTCCGGAAGGGGAGGTGCAGGACCTGAGCAAGGCGCAGCACCTCAATCCCAGGCCCAAGTTCGAAGGCAAGGGGCGCAACGACAATCGCCGCCCCGACAAGCCGCGCGACGACCGTCCGAAATTCGAGCGCCCGCAGCCGGAGCGCAAGGAAAAGGCGTTCGATCCGGATAGCCCCTTCGCCAAACTTGCGGCCCTGCGTGACCGCAAGGCGGAGTAGCCATGGTCGAACCTGTCGCGCCAGTCCGCAAGGAGCGGCTCGACAAGTTCCTGTTCTATTCGCGCGCGCTGAAGTCCCGCACCCTGGCGCAGAAAATCATCGAGACCGGCGCCATCCGGGTCAATTCCGAACGCACCGACCGTAGCGACTACAAGGTCGGCGCAGGCGACGTGCTGACCATGGCGCTACATGGCCGCATCGTCATCTGGCGCATCCTCGACCCCGGCCAACGCCGTGGCCCGGCCAGCGAAGCGCAGGGGCTATACGAAGACATCTCCCCGCCACCACTGCCCAGGCAGGAATTGTCGCCCTATGACGCGGCGATTGCTCAGCGCGGGGAAGGCGCCGGGCGCCCGACCAAGAAAGAACGGCGGGAGACGGACAAGTTGCGGGGCGGGGACGAGGGATAGAGGATCCTTTTGCCACGCTGCAGCCAGTCGATCTCGACACCTTCTCCCGCACGGGGAGTGTTTACTTTCCACCGGGTCATTCCCGCGAAAGCGGGAACCTCCGTTGGCGATGATTGTAAGGAAAACAGAGGTTCCCGCTTTCGCGGGAATGACGTTGTGGTTGTGACATCGTCGAAACAAGCAGTCCGAAGTAAACACTCTCCCCTCAAGAGGGAGGCGATTGCCCGGCGAAAGCGGCCGGAGAGATGCCACACTCATTCCTCAAGCCGGAACACTGTTCCCCTGCACGGCCTTCCTGCGCCAAAAGGTGCGCCTCACCAGCCTTGCAGCGCGGGGGAAAACGGTTTAGCACCAACCCCGTTGAGACCTGCCGGACTACCGCTCCAGATGACCTATATCGTCACCGACAATTGCATCGCCTGCAAATACACCGACTGCGTTGAAGTCTGCCCGGTGGACTGCTTCTACGAAGGCGAGAACATGCTGGTGATCCACCCCGACGAATGCATCGATTGTGGCGTGTGCGAGCCTGAATGCCCAGCCGAAGCCATCAAGCCCGATACCGAAAGCGGGCTGGACGAATGGCTGGCGCTCAATACCAAATTTGCATCGATGTGGCCGAACCTGACCGAGCGCCGTGATCCCTTGCCCGAGGCCAAGGAGAAGGACGGCGAGACGGGCAAGCTCGAGAAGTATTTCTCGGACGCTCCCGGCGAAGGCGACTGAGGCCAACTGCCACGACGCGCCCGGTCGACACCCTCCCCCTTGCGGGAAGGGATCAAGGGTGGGGGTTGATTGGCCTCGATACGGTGGCTCCCTCCCGGCCTCCCCCGTCGAGGGGGAGGTGTAGATCGAGTGCTGGGCAAGTTCGCTCGAAGGCAATAACCAGCCGCATCATTGTCACAATCCGGTTGCGCAAAAATCACGATCACTTCACCGGTGATTCGTAGCTTTTGATTTTGCTGATTTTTTGTGCTATGGTCTCTTCATATGCAGCTGAGCCCGTCACCCAACCCGTGCCTTAAGGCACGATTTTTTTGACAACATCGCAGGATGCACTGATCCCCGGGCAAGCGGACCCGGTGGGATCATGGGGTTTTTGTTGCGCGCGGCGTCCCGTCCGGACGCGAGTAGAAGAGTAGGCATGGACGGTCCTTCCCGCAGGGAACTGTCCATTGGGGCGTCAACAAGGAGTTCCACCATATGGTAGTCAAGAAGTCACAGCAGCGGCTCGGATTCAAGACTGGCGAGTACGTCGTTTATCCAGCGCATGGCGTTGGCGTAATCGTCTCGATCGAGGAACAGGAAGTCGCCGGTCTGACCCTTGAATTGTTTGTCATCAGCTTCGAGCAGGACAAGCTGACCCTGCGCGTTCCCGTTGCAAAGATCAAGTCCGTTGGCATGCGCAAGCTGGCCGAAGAGGATCTGGTCACCCAGGCCCTGACGACCGTGACCGGTCGCGCCCGCGTCAAGCGCACCATGTGGTCGCGTCGCGCGCAGGAATATGAAGCCAAGATCAATTCGGGCGATCTGATCGCCATCTCCGAAGTCGTGCGCGATCTCTATCGCTCCGAAGAACAGCCCGAGCAGTCCTATTCGGAACGCCAGCTGTTCGAGCAGGCCATGGACCGCATGAGCCGCGAAATCGGCGCCGTCAACAAGCTGACGCTGACCGAAGCCGTGCAACTTATCGAGAAGAATCTCGCCAAGTCGCCCAAGCGCACCAAGGCCGATGCGGCCGAAGCCGAAAGCGACGAGGAAGCTGCCGCCTGATTGCGGCGCTGAGGAACTCTGAAGGAGGCCGGTGGCAACACCGGCCTCTTTTTTGTGCGGTGTTCCAGTGGGTGTCGCGGTTAACACTATGTTAACCGATTGCCGCGAGCGGTGGCACCGCATCGAAGATCAAGCTATCCGTCCGAGCGTCCCAGCACATCACCCAGACGCACCTTGGCGCTGCCGGGCTTGAGCGGCTGTTGCTGGCTTTCATGCGGCGCCCAGCCCGATAGCCAGATGATCTCGAGCGTTGCCCGCACCCGCCCATCCGGATCTCCGTCGCGCACTAGATAAGCGTTGGCGGCAGCCGCCAGCAGGGCAGGGGTGGCCAGCCGACGGGGCCGGTCCACCAGCGGGTTGGCCGCGCCCAAAGTCTTGAGTTCGCTCATCAATGCAAATGGCGACGAATAGCGCACGACATGGGTTTCGACATCGGCGACAGGCAGCGCCAGCCCGGCGCGTTGCAGCAGCGCACCTGCGTCCCGCACCTGGATCATCGGCGCCACCCGCGCCGAAGCGCCACCGAAAACCAGCGCATCCGCCGCGAGGAACGCCTCGCGCAATTCGGTGAGCGTTTCTCCACCCAGCGCCGCGATCAGCAGCAGCCCGTCCGGCGCCAGTTTCCGGCGCAACTGCGCCAGATATCCCGGCACATCGTTGACTGCCTGCAGGTGCAGCAGCGAGACGATCAGGTTGAAACCATCGCCCTCGATATCGGGCACTTCGCTGTCCCCGGCGAAAGCCTCGAAGCGCTGGAAGGCAAACTGCGCGCTGGCGGTCTGGCCGAATTCGGGGAGCCTGTCGCGATCGGGCCCGATGATCAGCGCTTTGGGAAACTCTCGAATCAGCGTTGCGAGACGATCCTGCAAATCCGCCAGCACCAGATCATGCACGAAATCGCCCGTGTTCGGGCGGCGCGCCAGGTGCCGGGCGATCAATGCTGTGTCAAAAATCGGTGGCGGTTGGCTCATGATGGACTTGCGGCCAATCGGGGACGTGGCACTATGCACGCTTATGGAGAGCCCGGATGCGATTGTCAAAAACGAGGGGTGGCATCGCCGCCT
This sequence comes from Devosia naphthalenivorans, assembly GCF_003056355.1. Taxonomy (GTDB): domain Bacteria; phylum Pseudomonadota; class Alphaproteobacteria; order Rhizobiales; family Devosiaceae; genus Devosia; species Devosia naphthalenivorans. Next base: position 177,507 of record NZ_PYVW01000006.1, on the reverse strand, counting down.
CGGCAAGGGCGCGCGGTGGGCTGGCGGCGTGCTGCTCGATCTGGTCTATCCCCCGGTCTGCCTCGGATGCGACGCGCCGACGGCCGTGGCCAATACAATTTGTCCCGATTGTTTCACCGGTCTTCGGCCGATCACGGCGCCACTCTGTCCGGTCATGGGCCTGCCGTTTGAAATCTCGCTTGGGCCGGGTGCCCTTTCGGCCGAGGCGCTGGCCGATCCGCCGCCATTCGGCCGGGCACGCGCCGCCGTCATCTACAATGAAATGGCGCGCACGCTGGTGTCCCGCCTTAAATATGGCGACCGGCCGGAACTGGCGCAGTTCTGCGCGCGATTGATGGCCGGCGCCGGGCACGAGCTTTGGGCCGGTGCGCCAATTCTCGTGCCGGTTCCACTGCACCGGGCCCGTCAACGCGAGCGCCGCTACAACCAGTCCACGGAACTCGCCAATGCGCTGGGCAAGCTCACCGGCCTGCGCGTAGACACGAGCCTGGTGCAGCGCACAAGGAAGACGCGCCAGCAGGTTGGCCTCACCGGGGATGGACGGCAGCGCAACGTGCAGGGCGCTTTCGCCGTTCACCCCGATATTCTGGTGCGCGCGAAGGGCCGGCCGATCGTGCTGATCGATGACGTCTACACAACCGGCGCCACCATCAAGGCGGTAACGCGCACCCTGCTCAAGGCGGGGGTCGAGGCGGTCGATGTGATGAGCTTCGCGCGCGTTGTCATTGGTGCGGAACTGCCCATATAAGAGGGACAATCCCCTTGTCTCTGCTGGAGAAAATCGATGGCCAAAATCGAAATCTATACCACGCCAACTTGTCCCTATTGCCACGCCGCCAAGGCGCTGCTGAACGACAAGGGCGCTGAATACACCGAAATCACCGTGCTCGATCCCGCGCTGCGCGCCGCCATGACCGAGCGCGCTCATGGCCGGCGCACCGTGCCGCAGATTTTCATCGGCGAGACCCATGTCGGTGGCTATGATGACATGGCGGCCCTGGATCGCCAGGGTGGGCTGGACCCGCTGCTCGCTCAATAATGACACGACCTCGTCCTTCGACAGGCTCAGGATGAGGTCTACTGAAACGCCGACGTTCGGGAGACCTCATGGTGAGCTTGTCGAACCATGAGGGCGCTGACCCAATCCCAAAGGGCAAATAATGAAAATCGCCGCTATCCAGATGCGCTCCGGCCTTGATCCCGACGCCAATATCGCCGCACTGGAGCCATTGCTGGCTGAGGCCGTCGCGGGGGGCGCGACTTACGTGCTTACCCCGGAAGTGACGGTGCTTTTCCCCGAGAATCGGGAGCATCTGGCCAGCGTCGCGGCTCCCTATGAGGACCACCCGCAATTGCGGCGCGTGGGCGAATTGGCGAAGCTGCACGGCATCCACATTCATATCGGCTCGCTTGCCGTGCCCTTGCCCGATGGACGCTTTGCCAATCGCAGCGTGCTGTTCGGGCCAGACGGCGCGATCGTCGCCACCTATGACAAAATCCATTTGTTCGATGCGACGATTGCCGGGCTCAACGCCTATCGTGAAAGCGCCACCTATGCGGCGGGTGAACAGGCCATCACCGCGCCCGTGGGTGAATTCACGCTTGGCATGAGCATCTGCTACGACATGCGCTTCCCGCGACTGTTCAATAGCCTGGCGAATGCCGGAGCGACGCTGATCGCCGTGCCTGCGGCTTTCACCGTGCCCACGGGGCAGGCACACTGGCACGTGCTGCTGCGTGCGCGGGCAATCGAAACTGGCTCCTATGTCATCGCCGCGGCCCAGGGCGGGCACCATCCCAATGGCCGGGCCACCTATGGTCATTCGATCATCATCGACCCGTGGGGCCGGATTGTTGCCGAACTCGACCATGACGAGCCAGGCGTGTTGCTGGCCGATATCGACCCGCAACAGGTCACCGATGCACGCGAACGCATACCGGCACTTGCCAATGCCCGGGATTTTGCCGCGCCGCAGACGTTGCAGGCCTGACACTTCGCCCTATATCTAGTTTGTATTGGCCCCGTTCGGGCCGCAGAGACAGTTTGCCGTGATTCAGTATTCCCTTCAGTGTTCCAAAGGCCACCGCTACGACGCATGGTTCAAGAATGCCGATGCGTATGATCAGCAGCAGGCGCGCGGCATCGTCAGTTGCGCGGTTTGCGGCGATGGCGCCGTGGAAAAGGCGCCGATGGCGCCTGCCGTTGCGCGCACCGATGGCGAGAAGGTGTCGCTGAGCTCCGGGTCTGCCGAGGCACGCCGCTTCCGTGAATTGCTGCGCGCCTATCGTCAGAAGGTGATGAGCGAAGCCGATTATGTCGGCGACAAATTTGCCGAAGAGGCGCGCAAGATCCATTTCGAGGAGACCGAAGCCCGCGGCATTTATGGCGAGGCCACCCGCGACGAGGTGATCGCCCTGGCCGATGACGGCATCGAGTTCATGCCGCTGCCGGATCTGCCTGAAGAACACAACTAGTTCCGAGCGCCATTTCCGGCGCGACCAACGGAGACATCGTCATGACCACACTCGATGCAGCCCTTTCGGGCACTTTTGCCATTGGCGGCGACCTTGAGGTCAACCGCCTGGGTTTTGGCGCCATGCGCATTACCGGCAGGGGCATCTGGGGTCCGCCCGAGGACCCCGCAGAAGCCAAGGCCACGCTGCGGCGCCTGCCCGAGCTCAATGTCAATTTCATCGACACGGCGGAAAGCTATGGCCCCTATATCAGCGAAGAGTTGATCGGGGAGGTGCTGGCGCCTTATTCCAATGGGACTGTCATCGCGACCAAGAGCGGGCTGACCCGCACCGGTCCTGACCAGTGGCTCCAACTGGGCCGCCCCGAATTCCTGCGGCAGGGCGCGCTCCAGAGCCTGCGCCGGCTCAAGCTCGAAACCATCGATCTCTGGCAGCTGCACCGCATTGATAGCAAGACACCGCGCGAGGATCAGTTCGGCGCCATCCAGCAATTGCAGAAGGACGGCATCGTGCGCCATGTCGGCCTCAGCGAAGTCAGCGTCGAGGACATCAAGCAGGCGCAGAAATACTTCAAGGTCGCGACCGTCCAGAACATGTACAATCTGGTCAGCCGCAATGCCGAAGACGTGCTGGAGTTCTGCGAGGCCAATAATATCGGGTTCATTCCGTGGCGGCCGATCGATGGCGGCAATCTGGAATCCACCAGCGCCGAGTTCAAGGCGATCATGGACAAGCATGAGGCCTCCGCCAGCCAGATCGCGCTGGCCTGGATGCTGAAGCGCTCGCCAGTGATGCTGCCCATTCCTGGCACCGGCAAGGTAAAGCACCTGGAAGAAAACGTCGCCGCTGCCGCGATCAAGCTCAGCGACGAGGACTTCCGCACGCTGGACGCGATCGGCCGCAAGGGCTGATCGGCGCCACTCACGCGCAAACGACATCGCTCCTCGGGTTAGCCCGGGGAGTTTTCGTTTCTGGCGATGGGTGGGGATTAGGTCGGTTCGATAGGGAGGGTGGAATCCCCGCTATCGAACCTAACCAACAAGACATCTTGGCAGACACCTTGAGGGCTGCGCGGGGCTTAGCATGGCCAATTGCCGCTGTCACGCATATGTCGCAAATCAATCTGCCTTGAACGGAATTTCGTGCTTGGCGACGCCGTGTACGGTCTTGTTCCAGTATTTCCGTGCGGCCCTGATCACGTCGCGCTCGACGAGGTCGTAGAAATTGAACGCCGCCCGGCGCCAGAAATTGTGTCCGTCGCGTTTCCGCCGATCATGCCGTAGACGTTGTAGATCGCTGGTGTGCACACGATCAACCGTGTTGCCGACGGCGCGGTCCTCCTGCATGGCAAGGGCGGGTACGGCTTGCAGAACCTTCAGCGTGCGGGAGATTTTCCCGTTCGGGTTGAACAGCGCCTGGTCGGTCAGGTCGATCAGCAGCTCCTCGCCCGAAGCGATCCGCTCCGCGCCGGCGCGCGAGACGATGTATGCCGCAGCGCCGCCGCCAGCGTCAAAGAGACGGAAAAGGCTGAATTCGCCGAGTTTGGTTTCCGGATCGGGGGGCAGGCGTAAGCGCGAATTGTCGGTTTCGATGCGCAGCACATCCACTTTGGGGGGCTGTTGCTGGAAGCGGTCGAGGAAAGGCTTGAGTGCTGGCGAAAGGATCGTGTCGTCTTCCAGGATGACGGCGAATGGCGCCGGCGTCGCTAGAAACGCGCGCATCGCGGCGATGTGGCTCAGGCTGCAGGCAAGCTCGCCTTCGGTCTGCCAGCGATAGGCGAGCGGATTGCAATAGCGCTGGCGCTGATCTTCGGTGACGTCAGCGGGTGTCAGCGCAGCGATGCGCATGTGCTCGATCCCGAGCGCGGCAAAGCGCGCCTCCATGCTGGCCCGGCGCTCGGGACGTCGATCAAGGTTGATGTAGTAGGCGAGCATGGCCTGGCTCTAGGCCCCGTCGAACGGAATAATGCGCTTGTGCGACAGCCCCGCGATGCGGTGCAAGGCCGAGGGCAGCGCTATGGTGATCTCGGCGTCTACGAAGTTTGCAAGTGCCTTCGCCAAGCCAGGCTTGGGCGCGGACAGACCTTCGGTGCGCCCCGCGGTCAGGTCGCTATCGGCGCCCCATACCGCTCCTTCCATCCGGTCGGCCTGGATGGCAAGGGCTGGCACTAGCTGGCGTCGTTTGATGGGGCCGAGGATTGTGCGGTGCGGGCGGTAAAGCACGCGGTCGATGATGTTGTCGAGCACTTTAGGGTTCTCAACCAAAGCTTGGGCTGCCTGCCGCGAGATGATGTAGGCGGCAGCGCCCCATGCCCAACCATGTATGGTGTGCAGCGCATAGCCAGCAAGCTCACCTTTGGACTTTGTCGAGATTTGCGAAGGCCGGTTGAACGTCTCGATCCGAAGCAGGTCGATGCCTTGGCTATCGCTCTCGAATATCGCGATCAGTTTGGGCAGGTTGCCGGACAGAACGATATCATCTTCGAGGATCAAAGCATGCTGTTCGCCGGTCGCTAGGAATCTCCGAGCAGCCTCCACGTGACTGACCCCGACGGAGAACTCTCGCAGCGAAAACCGCGTATGGGCACCAAGCGCCGCATGCTGTGCTACCAGTTGCGGCGGCAAATCCTTCGCTAGAGTTGCATCAACCCTTTCGGCCGCGATGCCAAGTCGATGCAACTGGCTTTCCAGCGTAGCCCTTCGATCCGTACGATGGGCCAGATTGATGTACCAGGCGCGCAAGCCTTAGCTATCCAGCTTGCCCAGATCGCGCACGGCGCCGCGGGCGGCGGAGGTGGCGAAGGCCGCGTAGGCTCGCAGGGCCTGGGTTACGTTGCGCTTGCGCGGGTGGGCCGGCTTCCAGCCGAGCTGGTCCTGATCGTGGCGGCGCTGCGTCAGTTCGTCATCGCTGACCAAAAGCTTGATGGTGCGGTTGGGGATGTCGATCTCGATGGTGTCGCCTTCGCGCACCAGCCCGATGGTGCCACCTTCGGCCGCTTCCGGGGAAACGTGACCGATGGAAAGGCCCGAGGTGCCGCCCGAAAAGCGGCCGTCGGTGAGCAGCGCACAGGCTTTGCCCAGGCCCTTGGACTTGAGGTAGCTCGTTGGGTAGAGCATTTCCTGCATGCCGGGGCCGCCGCGCGGGCCTTCATAGCGGATGACGAGGACGTCGCCTTCCTTGATCTGGTTGGAGAGGATCGCCTTGACCGTGTCGTCCTGGCTTTCAAACACGCGGGCCGGGCCGGTGAATTTGAGGATCGATTCATCGACGCCCGCCGTCTTCACGATGCAGCCGTCGATGGCGATATTGCCCTTGAGCACGGCGAGGCCGCCGTCTTTGCTGAACGGGTTTTCCGGCGAGCGGATGGCGCCATTGGCTCGATCGGTGTCGAGTTCGGCCCAGCGGTTGGACTGCGAGAAAGCCTGCGTGGTGCGCACGCCGCCGGGCGCGGCCATGAAGAATTGCCGCACGCTTTCCGAATTGGTGCGCGAGATATCCCACTTGTCGAGCGCATCGCCCATGCTCGCGGCATGGATGGTGGGTTCGCTGCGATTGATCAGATTGGCGCGGTCGAGCTGGCCCAGGATCGAGAAGATGCCGCCAGCGCGGTGCACGTCTTCCATATGGACGTCGTTCTTGGCCGGTGCGACCTTGCAGAGCACGGGCACCTTGCGGGAGAGCTGGTCGATGTCGTCCATGGTGAAATCGACGCCACCTTCATGGGCAGCGGCGAGGATGTGAAGCACCGTATTGGTCGAGCCGCCCATGGCGATATCGAGTGTCATGGCGTTCTCGAACGCCGCCTTGGTGGCGATGGAGCGTGGCAGCACGGAAGCATCGTCCTGCTCGTACCAGCGCTTGGCCAGATCGACGATCAGATGGCCGGCTTCCTGGAACAGGCGCTTGCGGTCGGAGTGGGTGGCGAGGGTCGAACCGTTGCCGGGCAGGGACAGGCCCAGCGCCTCGGTCAGGCAGTTCATCGAATTGGCGGTGAACATGCCCGAGCAGGAGCCGCAGGTGGGGCAGGCGGCTTCTTCCACGGCCTGCACTTCTTCGTCGGTATAGTGCTCGTCGGCGGCCATGACCATGGCGTCGACCAGATCGAGCGCCTGCAGCTTGCCCTTGAGCATGGCCTTGCCGGCTTCCATCGGGCCGCCCGAAACGAACACCACCGGGATATTGATGCGCATGGCAGCGTTCAGCATGCCGGGGGTGATCTTGTCGCAGTTGGAGATGCAGACCATGGCGTCGGCGCAGTGCGCGTTGACCATGTATTCCACCGAGTCCGCGATCAGATCGCGGCTGGGCAGCGAATAGAGCATGCCGTCATGGCCCATGGCGATGCCGTCATCGACCGCAATGGTGTTGAATTCCTTGGCGACGCCGCCCGCCGCCTCGATCTCGCGCGCCACGAGCTGGCCGAGATCCTTGAGGTGGACGTGGCCGGGCACGAACTGGGTGAAGCTATTGACCACCGCGATGATCGGCTTGCCGAAATCGCCGTCCTTCATGCCGGTCGCGCGCCAGAGGCCACGCGCGCCAGCCATGTTGCGGCCATGGGTGGTGGTGCGGGAACGATATGCCGGCATGATATTTCCTCGGAAGTAGCGGCGCCTGCGCGCGTCTTTGCTCCTCTTTAGACCCATTCCAGACGCGGATCAATGGAAATGCGTACCGTACCGTACGGTACTGGTCCGATTTGCATCCGAATGGGTGGGGCTGGCGTTATGCGATCAGCAATCATGAGGAACGCTGGATGGACCAGAGCGCGTTAGCCTACCGCCGGGTAGCTGTCGGGGAAATGACCGAAGATGCGGTGACGGTCGGTATCGAATGCGATGCCGAGGGCCAGTATAAAGCGGCGGTCTGGTGGGAAGCCAAGGGCGATATCGATGCCGATGAGGCAGAATATGACGATATCGGCGAAGCGCTCGCCGCCGCCGAAGCCGCAAAGACGCTGCATGGCTTCAGCGAAGTCGTCGTTGCGCTGCAGGACGGGCTGAGTTGGCAGGACAATTGGGGGCAGCTGCAGGGCAATCCCCGCAACCGCGAACCGGTGGGGGATGTGAGCCAGACGGATCTGTCTTCGGATGAAACGTTCGAGCTGGCGGCGGGCATCGAGGCCGAGCGGGACGCCTGAAGGATTATCCCAAAAGTATCAGAGACCTCATGGTGAGCCTGTCGAACCACGAGGTCGGGCGAGTGAAGGTTTGGGTGCCAAACCCGCGTGGTTCGACAGGCTCACCATGAGGACTCCTCGGGGAGTTGCGGCTCCCTTCGACTCCCAATCCTCACGGAGATCAATTGTTGATGGCTGTGATCGCCCAATAAGCGCTGTCGCAAGTGTCATCCTCGCAGATCAGGTTCATCCATAGCGCGCCATTGGCAAAGCCGACGCCATCGCTGGTGACGATCAGGTCATCGAAATCCTGGTTCGCAAGCGCGGCCTGCGTTTCCGTTGTCAGCAGGGCGTCGAAATTGTCGACCAGATCCTGCGCTTCGAGCAGATCATAGGCCTCCCCATTGGCTTGAACGGGCAGGGGGTATTCACCCAGGCTTGCCATGCCTGAGGGATCACCAAACAGGAACGCATCCTGCAACTCTGCAAACGCCTCGCCGAATTCGATCGACATCCCGTGCAGGTCTTCGATTTGGCCCATTACCTCTTCTTCGCCTTGCGCCAAGGCGGGCGCGGCAAAGGCAAGGCAGGCAATGGTGGATGCAAGGAGGATGGTGAGGCGCATGGGAGCTCCGGGGCTGGTTACCCGAGACTATGCCGAAATCTGCCAGCGCGACAGGTGCCTCAGACCGCAGGACGCCTCGACATGATCATATAGTTTATGCCCATGTCAGGCGATTGCCGCCATTCATCCCCCAGCGGATGGTAGACCACGCCGGTTTCCTCCGTCACGACAAGGCCATTGCGCGCCAGCAGCGTCTTGATTTCGTCCGGGGTCAGGAACTTGTTCCAGTCATGGGTGCCCACCGGCAGCCAGCGCAAGACGCGTTCGGCGGCGAATACCGCCAGGGCGCGAGCCCGCAAAGTGCGGTTGATGGTGGCCGTCAGCATCAACCCGCCCCGTTTCACCAGATCGGCGCAGCTCTTCATGTAGAGCGGCACGTTGTCGACATGTTCCACCACTTCCATGTTGAGCACCATGTCGAAGGTCTGCCCTTCGGCCGCCAGCGCCTCGCTGGTGGTGACGCGGTAGTCGATGGAAAGGCCGGACTGCTCGGCATGGATGGTGGCAATGGCGATGTTGCGCTCGGCCGCATCGATGCCGGTGACAGCAGCGCCCAACCGCGCCAGCGGCTCGCACAACAGGCCTCCGCCACACCCGACATCGAGGATGCGCAGGCCTTCGAACGGGCGCATGGCGGTGCCGTCCAGGACAAAATGAGTCAGCAGGTGTTCGCGAATATAGCTCAGCCGCGCGGGGTTGAGCTTGTGCAGCGGCTTGAACTTGCCCTTGGGGTCCCACCATTCCTCGGCCATCGCGGTGAACTTGGCGATTTCGGCGTCGTTGATGGTGGTTTGGCTCATGGGGTCGGCTCCGTTTGCGCCCATATGGCCCCGCAACGGCCGATGAGGCAAGACGCCGGGCAGTCGCAGGGAGTTGATCGGCCTTCATCTTTGTCGTATGTCCCGCCGCAACATAAAGCGTACCGCCGGGTTCGGCAGGAGTTCGGGGAAGAAATTGGCCCGCATTATCGTCAAGTTCGGTGGCACGTCGGTGGCCAGCGTCGAGCGGATTCGTCAGGCCGCCCGGCATGTGAAGCGCGAGGTCGATGCCGGCCACGAAGTGGCTGTGGTGGTCTCTGCCATGTCGGGCAAGACCAATGAGCTCGTTGGCTGGGTCAATGAAGCCAGCGCCCTGCACGATGCGCGCGAATATGACGCCGTCGTTGCCTCGGGCGAACAGGTGACTGCGGGCCTGATGGCCATCGTGCTCAGCGAAATGGGTATCCAGTCGCGATCTTTCGCCGGCTGGCAGGTGCCGATCCGCACCGACGACGCGCATGGCGCGGCCCGCATCGCCGAAATCGACCCGACCGAACTCGACAAGCGCCTGCGGGATGGCTGGGTGCCTGTCATTACCGGCTTCCAGGGCATTTCCCCGCATGGCCGCATCACGACGCTGGGCCGGGGCGGCTCGGACACATCTGCGGTTGCGGTGGCGGCTGCGGTCAAGGCCGATCGCTGCGATATCTATACCGATGTAGACGGTGTTTACACCACCGATCCGCGCATCGTTCCCAAGGCGCAGCGGCTGACCAAGATTTCGTTCGAGGAAATGCTGGAAATGGCGTCGCTGGGCGCCAAGGTCCTGATGATCCGTTCGGTCGAAATGGCCATGGCATACAAGGTACCTCTATTGGTACGTTCGAGTTTCGATGATCCCGATGCGCCACAGATTGCGCCGGACGGGACGCCCGGGGTTCCCGGCACACTGGTTTGCGATGAGGATGAGATCGTGGAAAAGCAGATCGTTTCGGGCGTGACGCTCGCCAAGGCCGAGGCCAAGATTACCCTGCGCGACGTCAAGGACAACCCGGGCGTGGCCGCGGCCATTTTCGGTACGCTGGCGGACCAAGGCATTATCGTCGACATGATCGTGCAGAACATCGCCGACGATGGCGCGACCACCGACATCACCTTTACCGTGCCCGACAGCGAATACGACAAGGCCGTCAAGACCCTGCAGAACGCCGGCGATCGCATTGAATATGCGCGTCTTTCCGGCTCCAAGGGCGGTGCCAAGGTCTCGGTTGTCGGGGTCGGCATGCGCAGCCATGCGGGTGTCGCATCCTCCATGTTCAAGGCCCTGGCCGACAAGGGGATCAACATCCAGCTGATCACGACGTCGGAAATAAAGACCTCCGTCTTGATCGATGAACAATATGCCGAGCTTGCGGTTCGGGCCCTGCATACTTATTACGGTTTGGACAAGAAGGACGCCTGAGCTCCGTCGAGGGGACCAAGAGCCTGCGTCCAGTTCAGGGGGGCGGCTTTGCGGGCCGTCTAAAGGGGTTATGGTCACGACCATCGGCGGCCCAAGGGTGCTGCTGCGGCAATTGCGCGAGACGATGGCCGAGCCGCTGGCTTCGCAGGCTCGGCTCGACAAGATTGTCGGCCTGATCGCCGACAATATGCGCGCCGATGTGTGCTCGTTCTACGTATTGCGCGACGATGGCGCGCTGGAGCTGTTTGCCTCCAGGGGCCTCGCCGCCGAATCGGTTCACATGACCACCCTGCGCCTGGGTGAAGGGCTGGTCGGGCTGATCGCCGCCGAAGCCGAGCCGCTGTCGCTCGAGGACGCCACCAGCCATCCCGGTTTCGCCTACCGCCCCGAAACGGGCGAAGAAAAATACAACGCGTTCCTGGGCGTGCCCGTGCTGCGCGCCGGCCAGATGCTGGGCGTCCTTGTCGTCCAGAACGCCGAGCGGCGTCATTATGGCGAGGACGAGACCGAGGCGATGCTGACTACGGCCACAATCCTGGCCGAGATGATCGCCACCTCCGACTTCGACAATCTGATCAAGCCGGGCTCCGATATCGATCTCAGGCGACCGCGAATGTTTACCGGCGTGAGCTTCACCGATGGCATAGCTCTGGGCACCGTGGTTCTGCACGACCCGCGCGTGGTCGTGACCAATTTCATCGCCGAAGATACCGAAGTCGAAAAAATCCGGCTGGAGAACGCGCTGGAGAAAATGCGCGTATCGATCGATGCAATGCTCGACCATGGCGACATGGCCGGCGGCAGCGATCATCGCGAAATTCTCGAAACCTACCGCATGTTTGCCAATGACCGGGGCTGGGTGCATCGGCTGACCGAGGCGATCGACAATGGTCTTTCCGCCGAAGCGGCCGTCGAGCGGGTGCAGAACGATACCCGCGCCCGCATGATGCGCCAGACCGATCCCTATATCCGCGACCGGCTGCATGATCTGGACGATCTGGCCAACCGGCTGCTGCGCGTACTGACCGGCGATGGCCAGGCTCTGGGCCGCAAGGAATTGCCGGATAACGCCATTCTGGTCGCGCGCAATATGGGGCCGGCGGAACTGCTGGAATATGACCGCAGCAAGCTGCGCGGCGTGGTGCTCGAAGAAGGCGGCGCGACCGCGCACGTCGCCATCGTCGCCCGTTCGCTCGGCATGGTGGCGGTTGGCCAGGCACAATCTATCGTGTCCATGTGCGAAACGGGCGATGACATCATCCTCGATGGCAGCGCGGGCGTGGTGCATCTGCGCCCGACGCCCGACATCGAGCAGGCCTATGTCGACAAGGTACGCGTCACCGCCAAGCGGCGCGCCCATTATGCCGCCCTCAAGGACAAGCCGAGCATCACCAAAGACGGCGTCGATATCACGCTGCTGCACAATTCAGGGCTGGTCGCCGACCTGCCCATGCTCGATGATACGGGCGCGGCCGGCGTCGGGCTGTTCCGCACCGAATTGCAGTTCATGATCGCGAGCAAGCTGCCGCGCCTGCAGGAACAGCAGGAGCTTTACGCCGAAGCCATGGCCATTGCCGGCGAGCGGCCGGTGGTGTTTCGCCTGCTCGATATCGGTGGCGACAAGGTTTTGCCCTACCAGCGCTCGATGACCGAGGAAAACCCGGCCATGGGGTTCCGCTCGATCCGGCTCGGGCTGGAGCGGCCGGGCCTGCTGCGCACGCAGGTGCGGGCCCTGCTGCTGGCGGCCAATGGCCGGCCACTCAAGATTTTGGTGCCCATGGTCACCGAGACCTTCGAATTCACCCAGACCCGCATGGTCGTGCACAAGGAAGTCGAGCGCCTGCGCCGCGCCGGCAAGCCCGTGCCCAGCCGGCTGGAACTGGGCGTGATGGTGGAAGTGCCCTCGCTGCTGTTCGAACTCGATCAACTGCTGCCCGAAGCCGATTTCGTTTCGATTGGGTCCAACGATCTGGTGCAGTTCCTGACCGCATCGGACCGCTCCAATCCGCGCGTCGCGAAAAACTACGATCCCATCGGCATTCCGCGCCTGCGCGCCATTCGGCTCATCGTCGATGCCGCGCGGCGCTACAATATTCCCATCACCATGTGTGGCGAATTGGCCGGCAGGCCGCTCGAGGCGCTGGCGCTGATGGCCATTGGCATGACGCGCCTTTCCATGGGCCCGGCTTCCATCGGCCCGATCAAGGAGCTGGTGCTGAACCTTGATCTGCGGCCCATCCAACTGGCCGTGGGCGCTGCCCTCAGCGACGGCTCGGACGGCGTTAGCATCCGCCAATTGCTGCAGGAGTGGGTGGAGAAGCAGAACCTGCCGGTTTGATGCTTCGACGCGTGGTATTATCGTCCCGCATCCACCGCGTTATACCTCCCCCTTGAAGGGGGAGGCTAGGAGGGGGTGGCGAGAGCCACGATATCCGGGCTAAAACGCCCCCACCCTTGATCCCTCCCCGCCAGGGGGAGGGTTTCGACTGAAGCACTTCAGAAAAGGCGCGGGCCGCAGCGCTTGGCAAACCCTTGCGATCCACCCTCGTTATCCCTAAAGCGTGCCTGCTCCAGACTTGAAAGACTAAGCCCATGGCATCTCTTCCCCAGGACAAGCTCGACGCGCTCGAGACCCGCTTCCAATATGTGGAAGCCGCGCTTTCCGGTGGGGCGGGGCCTGACGAGTTCGTCAAGTTTTCCAAGGAACATGCCGAACTGGCGCCAATCGTGGGCGAGATCCGCGCCTACAACAAGGCTTTGAGCGACCGCAAGGAAGCCGAGGCGCTGCTCAAGAGCGGCGACAGGGAAATGGCCGAGATGGCCGAAGCCGAAATCGAAGAGCTCGACGAGAAAATCGAGCAATTGTTCCAGTCCGTGCGCATCCTGCTGCTGCCCAAGGACGAGGCGGACGAAAAATCCATCATCCTTGAAATCCGTGGTGGCACGGGCGGCGATGAGGCGGCGCTGTTCGCCGGCGATCTGTTCCGCATGTATGAGCGCTATGCCGCCAATCACGGCTGGAAGGTTTCCGTGATGGAGGAAAGCCCCGGCGAAATGGGCGGCTTCAAGGAAATCATCGCCAATGTCTCGGGCAAGGGCGTCTATGCTCGCATGAAGTTCGAATCGGGCGTGCACCGCGTCCAGCGCGTGCCGGCCACCGAAGGCTCGGGCCGCATCCACACCTCGGCCGCCACCGTTGCCGTGCTGCCCGAAGTCGAAGACATCGACATCGAAATCCGCAACGAGGATATCCGCATCGACACCATGCGCGCTTCGGGCGCCGGCGGGCAGCACGTCAACACCACTGATTCGGCCGTGCGCATCACCCATATCCCATCGGGACTGGTCGTGACCTCGGCGATGAAAAGCCAGCATCAGAACCGCGCCCAGGCCATGCTGGTGCTGCGCTCGCGGCTTTATGAAATGCAGCGCGAAGAGCGTGACAGCGCCCGTTCCGCCGAGCGCAAGGGGCAGGTGGGTTCGGGCGACCGCTCCGAGCGCATCCGCACCTATAACTTCCCGCAGGGCCGCGTCACCGATCACCGTATCAATTTGACGCTCTACAAGCTCGAAAAGGTCATCACCGGCGAAGCATTGGACGAGCTGATCGAAGCGCTGATCACCGAATCGCAGGCCGAACAGCTGGCCGCGATGGAAACTGCGAACTGAGCCGGACCGTCGGCAGCCTCTGGCGCCACTGGCGCGACGAACTGACCCGCAGCGGTGGCCAAACCGCCGCGCTGGATGCCAAGCTTTTGACCGCCTACGCGCTCGGACTGTCCACGCTGGAGATGGCGACGTGCGAGCAGCGGCCAGTTTCCGAGGCAGATGTGGGCAAAGTCGCTGCCCTGCTGCAGCGCCGCCTGACCGGCGAGTCAGTCGCAAGAATCATCGGTGAGCGTGAATTCTACGGCCTCCCATTCCGCCTCAACGCCGCAACCCTCGAGCCCCGGCCGGAAACCGAACTGCTCGTCGACATGGCGCTCGATGTTCTGCCGCCCGACGGACGCTTGCTGGATCTGGGCACCGGAACCGGCTGCATCCCCATCGCCATTCTCGCCAACCAGCCCGACGCAATCGCTGTTGCGATTGATCTCAGCGCCGAAGCGCTTAAGGCTGCACAGGAAAATGGCGTACGGAACAGCGTCGCCGAGCGGCTGAACTTGCTCCAGGGCAGCTGGTTCGAGCCGCTAAGCTTTACCATGAGAGCTGATGAAAAATCCTGCTTCGACCTCATCGTCTCCAACCCGCCCTACATCACCTCCGCCGTGGTCGAGGCCCTTTCGCCCGAGGTCAGGGATTTCGATCCGCGCCTGGCGCTCGATGGCGGCCCCGATGGCCTTGGCCCCTACCGCATCATCGCCACGCAAGCGGCCCAGCATCTCAAAAGCGGCGGCCATGTCCTGCTCGAAATCGGCTACGACCAGGGCGCAGCCGTCAGCGCGCTGCTCACCCGAGCCGGTTTTGCCGATGTCAGCGTTTACCAGGACCTGAACGGTCTTGATCGCGTCGTCGGAGCGCACCATGTTAAGCAAAGCGAACGCACTTAGGGGTGAGCCACGCAATTAATGCTGGCAAAGTCGACGCAAAGCATATAGTTTGCCCTTGCTGTCAACGGCGCATCATGAGCGCCACGGCGACAATGCCACCCGAAACTTCCGGTAGCTGCAAGAGACGCAGCGCGGTTCCAGCCCAGGCTGGAGCGACGCAGGACGGGTTCGGAGCGCCGTCAGACGGTTTCGGTCTTCATGAAGCCATTTAGAGCCCGGAAACGAAGACGTGAGGTCTTCACAAGGGATTGGCCAGACCAGGCAGCTTGCCGGTCCGCCAGCAGTGTGACGCTTATTTTTCTAGAGTTAGATAAAGCGACCAGATGAGACCCAACAATCAGAACAACAAGAACCGCCAGCGGAGCCGTAACGGTGGCCGCAAGCACGTCAACCCGCTATCGCGCAATTTCGAGAGCAATGGCCCCGACGTGAAGGTGCGCGGCAATGCCGCCCACGTGGCGGAAAAATACCTGCAACTGGCACGCGATGCTCAATCGAGCGGCGATTCGGTCATGGCAGAAAATTACCTGCAGCACGCCGAGCATTATTTCCGCATCGTTTCGAGCGCCCAGCAGGCGCAGAGCGGCCAGCGGCCCGAGGGGCAGCAGGACGACGATTATGATGATGACATGCCCGAGATGAACTCGCGCTTCTCCTCGCCCCAGCCGCAGCCACAGCAGCAATATGTGGCCGCTGAAGGCGAAGAGCAGGGCGAAGGCGACGGGCAAAATCGCCAGCAGGGCGAGCAGCGCCCGCCACGAGCCGAGGGCCAGGATGGCGAACGCCAGCCGCGCCAGGAACGTGGTGATCGCCGCAATCGCCGCGAGCGCTTCCGCCCCGAAGGCGAAGTGCAGCAGGCTCGCCCGATTGTAGCCGAGCAGCCCGCGCCGGCCGCTCCCGCCGCAACAGAGCCAGCGACCGATCCGGCCCCGGCTCCATCCGCACCTGCGCCCGCTGAAGTGGCCGCCCAAGCGGCACCCGAACAGCCCGTCGAAGCCGCCGAAGGCGAAGCCCGCAAGCCGCGCGAACGCCGCCCCCGCCGCCGCCGTACCGCTGCGGGAGAAGCTGGCGCCGAGGGTGCCGATGGCGAAGGACAGGACGTTGGCGGCCTGCCAGCGTTCCTCACCGCCGGCACGCCAAACGCCGCCGAATAAGAGATCAGACGCCGGGCCATGTGCCCGGCGTTTTTGTTTTCGCCTTGCACTCTCCCCATCCACGATGTCACCCCGGCCTTGAGCCGGGGTCCATCCCGGGATCACCCTGCCGCGCGGCGCGGTGGTCCGACCGATCCGCCTGACGGCGAACAACCATCTCAAGATGGATCCCGGCTCAAGGCCGGGATGACATCGAGTGAGTGGCACCATCTCCCAAATGCAATCGATCCCTCCCCTCTGACGCAGGGTAATCGCATATGACATGGTAGGCACCGGTTCACCTCGCCCCTTAGGGGAGAGGTCGGCGCGCAGCGCCGGGTGAGGGGCGCGATGCTTCCACATCTGTAATGCCTCAGCATCGCACCCCTCACCCTAGCTCTGCCAAGTCGCTTGCGCTCCTGGCGGCGCTACCCTCTCCCCTAAGGGGCGAGGGGACGATAGAGCCTTGAACGCCCCCAAATCTATCCATCTTCTCCCCCGCCATCTCCCACACACTATCCTCCCCATACCAACCTCACGCCCAGCGGGTCGCGCGAACCGGCTAGTGTTGTTGTCAGATGGGGCAGGGATGTCGTGATCCCTGCAGGCAAGCGGAAGTGTTATCGGGTCTATGGCGGCCCGGAGCCAGAGTCGCGCGCGCCGCAAATCCCATCGCATGTGGCGAGGCTCTGTCTCACACACTAAAACTTACCGAGGCAGGGCCTCGCCACGTGCACGCTGATCAAAACCGCAGGCGAGGCGGCGCCTTGGCACGTCCATAGGCCCGTAGCGCCCAACGGATTTCACCCGGCCCCAGCCATTGTCCCGCTCGCAACCCTCCCCATATATCTATCCGTGATGGAGCAGCGCCGATGATCGGGCGTTTCATCAACGACGCTTCCGCCGCGTGGTCGGTGCCATTGGGCCGCCATGCGGGCGAGACAAGGAGAGTTGCATGAATATCGAGAAATACACCGAGCGGGCGCGCGGCTTTATCCAGAGCGCGCAGACCACGGCGCTGGGCAAGGGCCACCAGCAGTTTGCGCCCATCCACCTGCTCAAGGTTCTGCTGGATGATGACCAAGGCATGGCCAATGGTCTGATCGAACGCGCCGGCGGCGACCCCAAGGGCGCGCGCGCCGCCGTCGAAGCAGGCTTGGCAAAAATTCCATCCGTTTCGGGCGATGGCAGCCAGCTTTATCTCAGCCGCGAACTGGCCCGGGTGTTCGACACCGCCGAAAGCGCAGCGCAGAAGGCCGGCGACAGCTTCGTCACCGTCGAGCGCCTGCTGCTGGCACTGACAGTCGAAAAAGACACCGACGCCGGAAAAATCCTGAGTTCGGCCGGCGTGACCCCGCAGGGCCTGAACACGGCCATCGAAGCCATCCGCAAGGGACGGACGGCCGATTCCGCCTCGGCTGAAAACAGCTATGACGCACTCAAGAAATACGCACGCGACCTGACCGCCGATGTCCGCGAAGGCAAGCTCGACCCGGTGATCGGCCGCGACGAGGAAATCCGCCGCACCATTCAGGTCCTCAGCCGCCGCACCAAGAACAATCCCGTGCTGATCGGTGAACCCGGCGTCGGCAAGACCGCCATTGCCGAGGGCCTCGCCATCCGCATCGTCAATGGCGACGTGCCCGAATCGCTGAAAAACAAGTCGCTCCTGTCGCTCGACATGGGCGCGCTGATCGCTGGTGCGAAATATCGCGGCGAATTCGAAGAACGCCTCAAGGCCGTTCTGAGCGAAGTCACCTCTGCCGAGGGCCAGATCATTCTCTTCATCGACGAGATGCACACGCTGGTTGGTGCGGGCAAGGCGGATGGGGCGATGGACGCCTCCAATCTGCTCAAGCCCGCTTTGGCGCGCGGCGAGTTGCACTGCGTTGGTGCGACGACGCTGGATGAATATCGCAAGCATGTGGAAAAGGACGCGGCTTTGGCCCGGCGGTTCCAGCCCGTCTTCGTTGACGAGCCGACTGTGGAAGACACCATTTCCATCCTGCGGGGCCTCAAGGAAAAGTACGAGCTGCATCACGGCATCCGTATTTCGGATTCGGCCCTGGTGAGCGCGGCAACGCTGTCCAACCGCTACATCACCGACCGCTTCCTTCCCGACAAGGCCATCGATTTGATGGACGAGGCAGCCGCGCGCCTGCGCATGGCAGTCGACAGCAAACCCGAAGCCCTGGACGAGCTCGATCGCCGCATCATGCAGCTAAAGATCGAGCGTGAAGCGCTGCGCAAGGAAGAAGACGAAGGTTCGCGCATCCGGCTCGAACGGCTGGAAAGCGAATTGGCGGCGCTTGAAGAACAGGCCCAGGGCATGTCCGCCAAGTGGCTGGCCGAAAAGGAACGCCTGCAGGGCTCGCAAAAGCTCAAGGAAGAGCTCGATGCCGCCCGCAGCCAGCTCGAAATCGCCCAACGGCAAGGCGATCTGGCGAAAGCCGGTGAGCTTGCCTATGGCGTCATCCCCGAGCTGCAAAAGCGCATCAAGACCGCTGACGATGCCAAGGGCGACGGTACCACCGAAGCCTTGATGGCAGCAGAAGTCGTGACACCAAGCGATATCGCGCAGGTCGTGTCCCGCTGGACCGGTATTCCGGTCGATCGCATGCTGGAAGGCGAACGCGAGAAGTTGCTCCACATGGAAACCTCGCTCGGCGCCCGCGTGATCGGGCAGGGCGAAGCCGTCGCGGCCGTGGCCAAGGCGGTGCGCCGTTCCCGTGCGGGCCTGCAGGACCCGAACCGGCCGATCGGCTCGTTCATGTTCCTCGGGCCAACCGGTGTCGGCAAGACCGAGCTGACCAAGTCGCTCGCCCAGTTCCTGTTCGATGACGAAACCGCCATGGTTCGCCTGGACATGAGCGAGTTCATGGAAAAGCACTCTGTGGCGCGCCTGATCGGCGCCCCTCCGGGCTATGTCGGCTATGACGAAGGTGGCGTTCTGACCGAAGCCGTGCGGCGCCGGCCCTATCAGGTCGTGCTGTTCGACGAGATCGAGAAGGCGCATCCGGACGTATTCAACGTCCTGTTGCAGGTGCTCGACGATGGCCGGCTGACGGACGGGCAGGGGCGTACGGTCGATTTCCGCAACACGGTGATTATCCTGACCTCCAACCTTGGCGCCGAATATCTGGTCGACCTCAAGGACGGCGAGTCGGTGGAACTGGTGCGCGGCAAGGTGTTGGACATGGTCAAGGCATCGTTCCGGCCCGAGTTCCTGAACCGCATCGACGAAATCCTGCTGTTCCACCGCCTTGGTCGCGAGCATATGGGCTCTATCGTCGACATCCAGTTCGGCCGGCTCAAGAACCTGCTTAGGGACCGCGACATCAGCCTCGAGCTGACCCCGCGCGCCCGCGAGTGGCTGGCCCATGAAGGCTACGATCCCGCCTATGGCGCCCGCCCGCTCAAGCGCGTGATCCAGCGCTCGGTGCAGGATGGCCTCGCCGAGGAAATCCTGGGCGGCCGCGTCAGCGACGGCTCCAATGTGGTGGTCGACGCCAATGACGACGGCATCGTCCTGCTGCCAAGCGAGGCCTCCGCGACGGATGCTGCTGCCTAGGTTGTGGGCATGTCTCAGTCGACCCCTCCCCCTTGCGGGGAGGGCCATCGCATATGAACAGCGATCCAGGCTCCATCGTCCCCTCGCCCCTCAGGGGAGAGGGTAGCGCCGCCAGGAGCGCCAGCGACTTGGCAGAGCTAGGGTGAGGGGTGCGATGCCAAGACATCACGCATCTTGCAGCATCGCACCCCTCACCCGGCGCTGCGCGCCGACCCTCGGGTCGATGCCCGAGGGCAGGCTCTCTCCCCTGAGGGGCGAGGTGAACCGGTGCCTAGCCATGCCATATGCGATAGCCCTGGCCAATAGTGAGGGGCCGAGGGTGAGGATGCAGCATAGCGTCCATTGCACCCCACCCGTATTTCGCGTATCCTGGAACAAATAGCGAACAGAGGGTGCTATGGACAAGATCGACTATGTGGAATTCCCCAGCAGCAACCGGGCGCTGACCAGCGCCTTCTTTCAAGCCGCCTTTGGCTGGGGCGTGGTCAGTTACGGTCCCGATTATGACGGGATCACCAATGCCGGCATTGATGGTGGGGTCGACCAGGCGGCTGAAAAAGCCACCGCACCGCTCGCCATCGTGCGTACCGATGATCTGGATGGCGCCGAACGTCGGGTCCTGGCGGCAGGCGGCGTGATCACCCGCCCGCAGTTCGACTTTCCGGGCGGCCGGCGCTTTCATTTCCGCGAACCGGGTGGAAACGAGATGGCGGTCTGGATCGAGCGGGAATAGTCTGGCAGGGCGTCACTCACCGGATCACCCATGAGCCAGGATATTACCGACCCGCGAAACCGCCGCTTCGTTCTGCTTGCGGCGATCCTGGCTTCCAGCATGGGCTTCATCGATGGCTCGGTGATCTCCATCGCCATTCCCGCCATCCGCGCGGATCTGGGCGCAACGTTGGCCCAGGCGCAATGGATCAACAACGGCTATTTGCTGATGCTGGCGTCATTGACCCTGTTGGGTGGTGCCGCCGGTGACCGGTTTGGACTACGCAAGGTGTTCGGCCTGGGCATTATCCTGTTCGCCGTCGCATCCATGGTCTGCGCTATGGCCTGGAACCCGCTGGTGCTGATCGCCGCGCGAATCGTTCAGGGCATGGGCGCGGCCTTCATGGTGCCGGGGAGTCTGGCGATCATCGCCAAGGCCTATCCGCGCGACCAGCGGGGCAAGGCGATCGGTATCTGGGCGACGGCGTCCTCGCTCACCTCGATTGCGGGACCTATCCTCGGAGGCTTCGTGCTCACGGCCCTGGGTGACTGGAGCTGGCGGCTGGTCTTTGCCATCAATCTGCCGCTTGGCGCTGCGGCACTGGCCCTGCTCTGGTTCAAGGTTGCGCCGGATCGTGCCGCCGATGGCCGACGGCTGGATACGATAGGCGCCATTCTCGCGACCCTGGCGCTCCTGCTGATCGCCTATGGGCTGACCGGCGACGGCAGTGAAAGCACGCCCGGGCTCCTGCACATGCTGTTCTGGTGTGGCGGGGGCTTCGTTCTGGCTGTCGCCTTCCTCATCTGGGAAATGCGGGCCGCCTCGCCCATGCTGCCCTTGCGCCTCTTTGCCAATCTGGGCTTCTCGGGGGCAAACGGGTTGACCTTCGCGCTCTACTTCGCCCTCGGCGGGACCATGTTTTTCCTGCCCATGACCATGATCGGCGGCTGGGGCGAAACGCCCGCGACCGTGTCACTGGCGCTGCTGCCGATGGGCGTGCTGCTCACCGCCCTGTCGTCCTTCACCGGCAAATGGGCTGACCGTTTCGGTCCCGGCCCCCTGATCGCCTTGGGCTCGGTCCTCGTCGCCATTGCTTTTGCCGCCCTTGGCGCAACGGCGCCCCTTCATAACTTATGGTTCGCCGTCATGCCCCTGGTAGCCCTCCTGGGGCTGGGCATGGGCTTCGTCGTCTCGCCCCTCTCGACGGCGGTCATGACAAATGTGGAGGATAGCGACACCGGCACGGCCTCGGGCGTCAACAATGCGGTGGCGCGCGTTGCGGGTCTGGTGGCAGTTGCCTTGCTGGGCACGGTCGTCGCGGGAGTGTTCGAACGCTCGTTAGGGGGAGCCGCCGAGCTGCCGATCTTTTTTGGCCTGCCGGCCCCGGGTCTTTCCGCCGCCGAAGAAGCGATCCGGCTCCGAGCCACCGACGCCGCCTTCGCGAGCATCGCCTATGTCACGGCGGTCCTGAGCCTGCTTTCGGCTGCCATCGCCTGGCTCACCCTCAGGAGGCCATGCCCTAGTTCTGCGCCACGCTGACCGGCGCCGGCTCACGCTGCATCAGATCGTTGATCTGGGCCATGGTCTCGGCGAATTTGGCTTCGTATTTCTGCGCCAGCACGTTGTCCTTGGGCAGCTTGACGCTGAGCGGATCCACCAGATTGCCGTTGATCTTGATCTCGAAGTGCAGATGCGGGCCCGTCGATTGCCCGGTCGAGCCGACATAGCCGATCAACTGGCCCTGCCGCACACGGTCGCCGACACCCAGGCCGTCCACATAACGCGACATGTGGCCATAGCCAGTCTCATAGCCATTGACGTGCCGGATCTCGACCTTGTTCCCGTAGCCCGATGCCCATTTATAATATTCGATCACCCCGTCACCCGCGGCATAGATGGGCGTACCAGAGCGCGCGGCCAGATCGACACCGGTATGCAGCTTGCGGGTCTTGAAGATGGGATGGATGCGATAGCCAAAGCGCGACCGCAGCGTACCGCCACCTTCCAGCGGACGCCGGTTCAGGAAGCGCTTGCCGGTCTCGCCATTGGGATCGAAGAAATCGATGACGCCTTCATCGTCCACGAAGCGATAGAGTTGGCGC
>NZ_PYVW01000006.1:0-140000 GCF_003056355.1 Devosia naphthalenivorans | reverse complement strand
AGCAGCCATCCTTTAAAGATAGCGTAACAGCTCACTGGTCAAGCGTTCCTGCGGCGAAGATGTACCGGGTCTAAAACTATGCACCGAAGCTTAGGGTTTGCACGTTTACGTGCAAGCGGTAGCGGAGCGTTCCGTAAGCCTGCGAAGCGGTACCTGTGAGGGGCCGTGGAGGTATCGGAAGTGCGAATGATGACATGAGTAGCGACAAAAAGTGTGAGAGACACTTTCGCCGAAAGTCCAAGGGTTCCTGCGCAATGCTAATCAGCGCAGGGTTAGCCGGCCCCTAAGTCGAGGCAGAAATGCGTAGACGATGGGAACCACGTTAATATTCGTGGGCCTGGTGGTAGTGACGGATCGCGCAGATCTGTATCCCCTTATTGGATTGGGGGTGCAGTGAGCCGGTTCCTGGAAATAGCTCCACCAACATAGACCGTACCCTAAACCGACACAGGTGGACTGGTAGAGCATACCAAGGCGCTTGAGAGAACTATACTGAAGGAACTCGGCAAATTGCATGCGTAACTTCGGGATAAGCATGACTTCTACGAGGGCAACCTTGTAGGAGTGGCACAAAAGAGGGGGTGGCGACTGTTTATCAAAAACACAGGGCTCTGCGAAGTTGCAAAACGACGTATAGGGTCTGACGCCTGCCCGGTGCCGGAAGGTTAAAAGGAGAGGTGAAAGCCTTGAATTGAAGCCCCGGTAAACGGCGGCCGTAACTATAACGGTCCTAAGGTAGCGAAATTCCTTGTCGGGTAAGTTCCGACCTGCACGAATGGCGTAACGACTTCCCCACTGTCTCCAGTATAGACTCAGCGAAATTGAATTCCCCGTGAAGATGCGGGGTTCCTGCGGTCAGACGGAAAGACCCCATGCACCTTTACTATAGCTTTACGCTGGCATTTGTGTCGGCATGTGCAGGATAGGTGGTAGGCTTTGAAGCCGGGACGCTAGTTTCGGTGGAGCCGCAAGATGAGATACCACCCTTATCGTCATAGATGTCTAACCGCGGCATAACAGTGTCCGGGACCGCGTATGGTGGGTAGTTTGACTGGGGCGGTCGCCTCCCAAAGAGTAACGGAGGCGCGCGATGGTAGGCTCAGAACGGTCGGAAATCGTTCCTCGAGTGCAATGGCATAAGCCTGCCTGACTGCGAGACTGACAAGTCGAGCAGAGACGAAAGTCGGTCATAGTGATCCGGTGGTCCCGCGTGGAAGGGCCATCGCTCAACGAATAAAAGGTACGCTGGGGATAACAGGCTGATAATGCCCAAGAGTCCATATCGACGGCATTGTTTGGCACCTCGATGTCGGCTCATCACATCCTGGGGCTGGAGCAGGTCCCAAGGGTATGGCTGTTCGCCATTTAAAGTGGTACGTGAGCTGGGTTCAGAACGTCGTGAGACAGTTCGGTCCCTATCTGCCGTGGGTGTAGGAATATTGAGAAGAGCTGACCCTAGTACGAGAGGACCGGGTTGGACGAACCTCTGGTGGACCTGTTGTGGCGCCAGCCGCATTGCAGGGTAGCTAAGTTCGGACGGGATAACTGCTGAAAGCATCTAAGCAGGAAGCCTCCTTCAAAACTAGTATTCCCTTGAGAGCCGTGGAAGACCACCACGTCGATAGGCCGGGTGTGGAAGCGCAGCAATGTGTGAAGCTTACCGGTACTAATAGCTCGATTGGCTTGATCGTTCTCATTAATCTATGTCCGCATAGTCGAGATGATCGGTACAGAAATACACCAGACATTGCCTCTTGCATGGGAAGGCAATGTCCATAACAGACAACAAAACCAGAGTTCACACACAGATGTTTTTCGCTGACCTTGTGGTTCTTGCGAGGAGCCCAAGACCCGATCCCATCCCGAACTCGACCGTCAAATTCCTCCGCGCCAATGGTACTAAGTCTCAAGGCTTGGGAGAGTAGGTCACTGCAAGGTCTGCCAAAAACATCCGTGTTCTCAAACACAACATCGAAACTCAAAACCCCCAGTCAGAAATGACTGGGGGTTTTTGCGTTCCGAAGGGGGAATGAAGGGGAAACGGACCAAGTGACTCCACATTCAAGCAATACCAAGACATGCTCCTACCCGCCCATCAACCGCTCCACGGATCCTCATGCGCGTCCTTCTCATCCTCATCCTGATGCTGTTTGCCGCTCCCGCGCAGGCTCAGGCCCCGGCACCCGCAGATCAGTCCCCCGACGCACAGACCAGTATCGAGGAACTGGTTCGCATCCTTGAAAACGAGGAAACCCGAACCGAACTTATCCAGCGCCTGCAGCAATCGGCCGGGACAGAGGAGCCGGCAGCAACCGGGGTTGATCCAGAACTCAGCCTCGTGCGGCAGTTGGCGCAATACACCAAGGCTGCCGCCGAAAATACCGCGGCAACGATCAAGTCGCTGGGTGGCGTATTCACCGATATCCAGAATGGTCTGCGTAACACGCAAGAGGTCGAGGTCCGGGCCTTCTTCGATCTGGCCGCCAATCTGGTGCTTGTGGCCGTCGCATTGTTCGGCAGTTTCCTGGTTCTCAGGCTGTTGGTGCTGTGGGTGGAAAAGCAGATCGCGGCACGCGTGTCGGGCAGGGGCTGGCTCTGGCGGTTGGCTGGAGCATTCTGCGCCATGCTCGCCGATGCTGTTTCCGTGCTGCTTGCCTGGGGTGGGGGGTATCTCGTGGCGCTAATGTTCATCGGAGCAAATACCGGGCGCATGGAGATCGGTCAGTCTTTGCTGCTCAACGCGTTCCTGTTGGTGGAATTGGCCAAGGTCGTGGCGCGGCTCATACTGTCGCCGCGTTACGAAGCGCTGCGTCTCATACCGGTCACCGACCAGAATGCGAGTTACTGGTCGTTCTGGCTTTCGCGCATCATTTCCTTGATCGGCTACACCTTCCTGTTCGTGTCCCCGCTGGTCGCAGCCAATCTGGATCGCGGCCTTGCGGCCGCCGTGCAGGTCGTGGTGATGGCGACGGCCGTGACCATCGGCGTTGTCGTCGTGCTGCAAAACAAGGATGATGTCCGCAACTGGCTCACAGTTCTTGCCGCCAGGCGCCACAATGATGGTTACGGGCAGGTCCTGCTGCTGATCGGGCGGTTTTGGCATATCGTGGCTATTGTCTACTTGATTGCCCTGTTGATCGCCTGGTTCGCCAATCCCGGTGAGGCCTTGCCCTACATGCTTTCGGCCACCGTGCAGTCGCTGGTCGCCGGGCTTGTAGGAACATTGGTGTTCAAGTTCGTGCAGCGTTTTGTCGATGGCGGGCTGCAACTGCCCGGCGAGATCAAGGAGCGGCTGCCGCTGCTTGAAACTCGGCTGCAGGCCTTCGTGCCCGCGGTGCTGCAAGTGGTTCGCTGGACGATCATCGCCGGCGTTGTGCTTGCCGTGCTTCAGGCCTGGGGCTTGTTCGACTTCGTGGGCTGGATTGGTAGCGACGGTGGGCAAGCTCTCGCCGGCTCGATCTTCTCGGCCCTGCTGATCGTGCTGATCGCTCTCGGCATTCACGTCGCGATGTCGTCCTGGATTGAATATCGGCTCAACCCTAATTACGGCAAGCCGCCGACCGCCCGTGAAAAAACCCTTCTGAACCTGTTCAAGAATGCTTTCACCATTGCGCTTGTGGTGTTCGGCCTGATGCTCGCCTTGGCGCAGATCGGGGTCAACATCGCGCCGCTGCTCGCAGGGGCCGGGGTGATCGGTCTCGCGATCGGGTTTGGCGCCCAGAAGCTGGTGCAGGACATCATCACCGGAATCTTCATCCAGTTCGAAAACGTCATGAATGAGGGGGATGTCGTGGAAGCTGCCGGCAAGGCTGGCGTGGTCGAAAAACTCACCATCCGCTCGGTGACCATCCGCGACATGAGCGGTACGGTGCACCTCATTCCTTTCTCGTCAGTGGATCAGGTGTCGAACATGGTTCGGGGCTTTTCGTTCTATGTCGCCGAGTTCGAGGTGTCGCGGCAGAGTGATATTGAGGAGGTCAAGCAGGCTATGCGCGATGCCTTTGCCCGCGTGATGGAGAGCGAGCACAAGGATGTCATCCTTGATGATCTGGACCTGCAGGGGTTGATCGCCATCACGCCACAGTCCATGAGCCTGCGTGCCCGCATAAAAACCCTCGCCGGCCAGCAATGGGGGGCAGGGCGGCTTTATAGTGAATTGGTGCTGCGCCTGTTCGACGAACGCGGGATCGAAACGCCCATGCAGCGCGTAAGCTATGTCGCAAGCAGAAGTGGCGGGCAGATCGAGGGGCCGCCAATGGACACAGCGCCGCAGGGGGCCTGACCATTTCGTGATGGCCCCGCATCTTGGCCTTAGGGCCATCTTAATTTGATGGGTTAAAATAGAGCTACCTGCCCATTGCGGCTCATCTGGCAGGTTCGGCAGGCGGAGGCTTGCCGGTCGTGTTTTTTCGGTATTGCGCAGCACGAGGCCTAGTATGTTCATTGCCACCGGCGAGTTCGGCTCGCTCCTTCGTCGTTTTGCCCCGCTGGTTCTTGCCGGCGCGGTTAGCCTGGGCTCCATGCCTGCGGCCTTGGCCAATAGCGCCGATTTCGTGCGGAGCCTGTGGCCCATGGCCGAGCAGCGCGGGGTCAGCCGCTCCGCGTTTGAGGCGGCGTTTTCAGGCTATAGCTACCTCCCCAAGGTCATGGAGCTCACGCGCAAGCAGCCCGAATTCAGCCAGACCGTTCAGCAATATGTCGACAGGCGCGTCACGGCAGCCCAGGCGAGAAAGGGCCAGGCCATGCGCGCCGAGTGGGCGCAGACGTTGGCCGGTTCCGAACAACGCTGGGGTGTGCAGCCCGAACTCGTGCTCGCCATCTGGGGCATGGAAACCAATTTCGGCGGCTTCATGGGTGGAGAGAACACCATCCATGCGCTCGCCACGCTCACCGAGGGCGGCTATCGCGCCAACTTCTTCCGCGAGGAATTGCTGACCGCGCTGCGGATCGTCTCCGATGGCCATGTCAGCCCGCGCAGCATGGTGGGTTCCTGGGCGGGCGCCATGGGCCACACGCAGTTCATGCCATCGAGCTTCATGGCCTATGCGGTCGACTACAATGGTGATGGCCGCAAGGATATCTGGAATTCGGTGCAGGACGCTCTGGGGTCTACCGCCAACTATTTGAACAAACATGGCTGGCGGCCGGGCGAAACTTGGGGCTACGAGATTAAGCTGCCGCAGGGCTTTGACTTTGCCCGTGCGCGGCAGATGGAGAGGGCGCCGCTCAGCCAATGGCAAGCCATGGGCGTGCAACGGGTTTCGGGCCGCCCCTTCCCGCGGCACAGCGACGTCGGACGCCTGTACCTCCCCGCAGGGGCAAGCGGGCCGGCTTTCCTGCTGCTGCCCAATTTCGATGTGATCAAGCGTTACAATAATTCCGATAGCTACGCGCTCGCCGTCGGACATCTCGCAGACCGAATTTTGGGCGGGGGCAGCTTTGCCACGCCCTGGCCTGCGGGGGACTATGCGCTGAACAAGAACCAGCGTGCCGAACTGCAGGGCCTGCTCAACCGGGCCGGCTTCACTGTAGGTTCGCCAGATGGCGTGGTGGGCCCCAAGACCAGGGCGGCCGTGCTGGCTTACCAGACGCGCGTAGGACTTCCGGCCGATGGGCACGTCTCGGGGCGGCTGCTCGAAAGGCTCAAAAATTAACCTGTTGTTAACCAGATGGTAGCACCCTCAGGGCGCTTAAGTAGAGGGCGGGCCAGTCTCGGATGTTGAGGCACCTGCCCTCGCCCATTCCGGCAGCCGCCTTAAATTGCGCGGCTTTCCCGCTTAGGCAAACCATTCACCACCACAAGAATCCAATTCCCATGTTCCAATCGATCACGCCGTTGCGGCGCATGCTTTTCTCGTTGCTGGTTCTGCTGGCGCTTGCGCCTGTACCTGCATTTTCGCTTTCGGTGATGGATCCGTTCAACCTGCCGGCTTCGATGGATTCCGGCACGGTCAAGCTGGGCGACGGCATCGCTTATGCCGATGGCCCCCGCCACAAGCTCGATGTCTATGCGCCCGAAACGCGGGACGCAGCGGCGCCGGTGGTGTTCTTCATCTATGGCGGCGGTTGGAACCGTGGGGAGCGCAGTGATTATCAGTTCGTCGGAAGGGCACTCGCCTCGCGCGGCTTCGTGGTGGTCATCGCCGATTACCGGCTGGTGCCTGAAGTGCGCTATCCCGATTTCCTTTACGACAGCGCCAGGGCCCTTGGCTGGGTGCAGGACAACATCGCCCAATATGGCGGCGACCCCAATCGCCTGTTCCTCGCCGGACACTCCGCCGGTGCCTATAATGCCGTGATGTTGGCGCTCGATCCGGCTTTCTTGCGCGAGTTCGGCGTCACCATGCCCATTCTTGGTGTGGCGGCGCTGTCCGGTCCGTTTGATTTCTATCCGTTCGAATATGGCGAAGTGCGCGAAACGTTTGGCTCTGCGCCAAGTCCTGAGGGCACCCAGCCAATCAATCTCGTCACCAGTGACAGCCCGCCCATGTATCTGGCGACCGGCACCACCGATCCCATCGTGCGCATGCAGAATACCGAGAGCTTTGCCCAGAAGCTCAAGTCCAACGGGGTATGGGTCACGACCCGCTATTATGAAGGCTTCGGGCACATGGAGCCGGTGATCGCCATGGGCTCGCTATGGCGCTGGCGCATGCCGGTGCTGGACGACATGGTGGCGTTCTTCCAGATGTTCGGTGCCTTCCCCAGCGGGGTTCCCTATGTCGCTGTCGCGCCGAACGCGCCCGAGCAGTTGCCGGAGGCGATTGCGCCAATGGAGCAGATCGTCGACGAACTCAACGCCATGTTCCAGCCCATCGAGCGTTAGCTTGGCTCAAAGCGCCTCGATCCGCACGGCATCGGCAGAGCGGGTCGAGGGGCCGTGGAACACCGCCTCGATATTGTTGCCGTCCGGGTCGAGCACGAAGGCTCCATAATAGCCAGGGTGATAGGGCCGCTCACCCGGCGCTCCATTGTCGGTTCCGCCAGCCGCAATCGCGGCCGCATGGAAGGCATCGACCGTGGCACGATCCTTGGCCTGGAAGGCCAGGTGCACATGAGTGGGCGTTGTCTGGTCACCGGCTTGGTCGACGTAGAGCTCGTCGAGCTGGAACGAGTTATCTCCGGCGAACCCGATCTTGAGGCCCAGCACCTCGAATACCGCCTCGTAGAACTTCCGCGTCCTGGCAAAATCCTGCGCCCGCAGGTGGACATGATCGATCAGGCGGCCGGTATAGAACGTCATGGTTTCCTCCTCTGGTGCGGGGCAAAAGCAAAACCGCCCGAAACTTGCGTTCCGGGCGGCTGCATCAATCTAGATCTATTCGGCCTCGTTGGCCGGTGCGGCGTTGAGAAGGCCGTAGCGCTCCTCGCCGATCTTGCTCAACAAGTCGAGCTGGGTTTCGAGGAAGTCGATATGGCCCTCCTCGTCGGCCAGAAGTTCGTCGAACAATTGCTTGGAAACGTGGTCATGCAATTGCGAGCACAGCTCGCGGCTATTGCGATAAGCCTCGCGGGCTTCGTATTCGCCGGCGAGGTCCGCCTCGAGCACTTCCTTGATGGTCTGCCCGATTCGCAGCGGCGCAACGCGCTGCAGGTTCGGATGGCCTTCCAGGAAAATAATGCGCTCGATCAAACGATCCGCGTGGTGCATTTCCTCAATGGATTCAGCGCGTTCCTTGCTGGCCAGCTTCTTGTAGCCCCAATCGTCCAGCAGACGGTAATGGACCCAATACTGGTTGACTGCTCCAAGTTCGAGGAAGAGGGCCTCGTTAAGCCGCTCGATGACTTGTGCTTCGCCTTTCACGACGTACTCCACTCTGCTGTTTCTTGAGCTTCTCCAGCCCGCTCTGGATGTGTACCAGGTCGGCGGGTGGATGGGCTTGCTGCAAGTGGTAGTTTTCGGTGACGCGGACGATAATGTCCACCACATTCGGCACGCAGCCGCCGCATTTGGCGCGGCGATTGAGTTCACTATAGACCTTGGCCGGAACGACGAGCTGCCACGGATCGGCCTGCAGGAGCTCCAGGACGATGTCCTCGATTTCCTTGCTGGTAATCATGTTGCACTGGCAGACGAGCATGGTGAGCCCACGAAGTTGGCTGGCTTTGGTGGCCGCATAAAGCGACTCCATTAGCTGAATGTCAATGTCATATATATGTGAGCAGCGCCTGCTGCCGCATTTTCGCTCAGGATTTTTTCTGCTGCCGGCGCCGCTCCGCAATCACCGCCGCTGATGCGGCCGTGCGGTGGGCCGAAGAAAAGAACTCGCGATGGGCAAGGATCAGGATGGTCGCCACACAGGTGATGATCGGCAGCCATTCGGAAACGAACCAGGCCACTGTCGCCACGGAGAAATAATAGGCCCGCACGCCGCTATTGAAGTTCCTGGCTCCCAGCGCATTCATGCGGGTGATGGCCTCGATTTCTTCCTCGCTGGTTGGTTCGGAATGGTCGACCGCCCCAAGCATGATGCAGAAATGGTTGAACTGGCGCAGCGAGAGCGTGAAGGCAAAAAACGCCAGCACGAACATGGCGAGCATTACCACCAGGTGCAATTGCACGTCCGTGACCGTGTAGATGCGCTCCAACGACAACGAGTTCAGCGTCGTCATCAGGGCCGGCACCTGCCCAAAGACGGCGAAGATCGCCAGGATCAGCAATACTGCCGTCGACGCCAGAAAGCTCACCGAGCCCATGATGTTCCCAGAAAGGATGGCATCGAACGGGCTTTCGCGTTGGGTCGCATTGGCCACCCAGCGCCGCCGCTGCATGTTCATGATGGTCGATAGCGAAGGCCGCATCTTCTCGACCTGCGGCACGATGATGTTGTAGGCGAAATAGCAGAGCAGGGGAAAGAACGTGGAGATCAGCGTGGTCTGCAAAATGGCCCCCGAAATGTGTCCGTTTCTTTATAACGCGGGTTCGGCTGCTGACCACACCCGTCAGATGGGGCGCGGATAGCGGCGATGGATCGCTTCAATCTCGCCCAGGAGTTCGGACGAGAGCACCACATTCCGGGCGCCGATCGCGTTTGCCAGTTGCTCCGTGCTGGTGGCGCCTATGATGACCGAGGTCATGAATGGCCGGGTCAGGGCAAAGGCAATGGCCATTTGCGCCACATCGAGCCCGTGGCGCTTGGCCAGCGCCATATATTCTTTGGTGGCGGCTTCCGACTGCTCGTTGAGCCGCCAGAACCCCTTCTGGTAGTCGCCCCGGCTGCCCTTCGGCATCTGGCCGTCATTGTACTTGCCGGTAATCAGGCCACCTGCCAGCGTCGAATAGGCGAGCAGGCCTACATCCTCGTGGTGGCTGAGTTCGGCCAGGTCCAGATCGAAATGCCGGCGCAGCAGGCTATACTCGTTCTGCACCGAAACCAGTCGCGGCAGCCCCTTGGTCTCGGCAATCCGCAGCCACTGCGAAATACCCCAACTGGTTTCGTTGGAAACCCCGACATGACACAGCTTGCCTTCGCGCACCAGATCGCCGAGCGTTTCCAGCATGTCTTCGATATTGGCCAGCGCGTCGGCCGTATCCTGCTGGTGGGGCTGGTAGGTCCAGGAACCCTCGAAATTGTAGCT
Source organism: Devosia naphthalenivorans (assembly GCF_003056355.1). Taxonomy (GTDB): domain Bacteria; phylum Pseudomonadota; class Alphaproteobacteria; order Rhizobiales; family Devosiaceae; genus Devosia; species Devosia naphthalenivorans. Next base: position 130,421 of record NZ_PYVW01000006.1, on the reverse strand, counting down.
GCCTCGTCCGGCCCAATGGATCTGGTAGAGATCGATGTGATCGGTCTGCAGCCGCCGCAGACTATCCTCGACGGCGAGGCGGATGGTTCGCCCATCCGTGCGGCTGCCATTGCGGATGAAATCCACCGGACCGCCCGCAATCTTGCTGGCCAGGATCCACTTGTGGCGCTTGCCGGTCTTGCGGAACCAGCTGCCGATGATTTCCTCGGTGCGGCCCGAAGTCTGGGGGCTGCGCGGCACCGCATAAATCTCGGCCGTGTCCATGAAATTGATGCCGGCTTCGAGCGCCATGTCGATCTGCGCATGGCCCTCGGTCTCGGTGTTCTGGCTGCCCCAGGTCATGGTACCAAGGCAAAGTTCGGTCACCCGCAGATCGGTGCGGCCAAGGGGCTTCAGTTTCATGTAAAGGCTCGTGCATCTGGTATGGAAGGCGCGCACACACTACCCATAAGCGCGCCAATTGGTAGGGGCAAAGGCCCAAAAAATGGCGCGTCAAAAAAGGTTCACAGATCGGCGTTTTAGGGGTTGAGCTATCCGCCGGTAGTCCCTATATACCCCTCACGTCGCGACCACGGTCGCACTTGATGACCCGCCAACCGGCATTGTTATCATTTTTGACGCGGGATGGAGCAGCCCGGTAGCTCGTCAGGCTCATAACCTGAAGGTCGCAGGTTCAAATCCTGCTCCCGCAACCAAAGAAGCCCAGTGAACTCAGAGAGTTTGCTGGGCTTTTCCTTTTTGGGTGAAAACGGCATCAACGGGTCGGAGTCATATCGGAAGCAAATGGAACGAAGAGGTGGCGGTATCGACATCCTTACCGCTCATTTGCGAACCTGAGTCCGCCGGGAGTTCCTGTTCCAAGGCACAGATTATCAATCAGGCGCGTATTGCCCAAAATCGCCGCCACCGCGAGAAGACAACCATCAGCTTCTACCGTTTCAAGCGGCGCAAGGCTGTAGCGGTCACGCACTTCCCAATATTGAACCTCGATGCGCGGTTCACGCGCCAGCACGGCACGGCCGATCGCAGCGAGCCGCGCGGCATCGCGCTCGCCGGCCTCATAGGCCAGGCGCGCGGCAACAAGGCTTTGATGCAGCAGGGGCGCAACGGCGCGGTGAGATGCATCAAGATAGGCATTGCGCGAACTCAGAGCCAAGCCGTCCGGCTCTCGCACGATGGCGCCGCGGACAATCTCGGTCGGAACATTGAGGTCGCGCACCATGCGCTCGATCACCGCGCATTGCTGCGCATCCTTCTGCCCGAAAAAGGCAAGGTGCGGTTGGGTAAGATTGAAAAGCTTGAGCACCACAGTGGCGACGCCGCGAAAATGGCCGGGACGCAGGGCGCCACACAGCGGCAGCGATACTGCTTCCTCAACGACATAGGTCGAAGCATCGGCGGGATAGAGATCCTCCGGCTGCGGCAGGAACAGGGCATCGACACCGGCTGCCTCAAGCATGGCGATATCGCTTTCGATCGGCCTGGGATAGCGGGCGAGATCCTCTTGGGGACCGAATTGCAGCGGATTGACGAAAATGCTGGCAATGACCGTGTCGCACCTCGCCTTGGCCAAGTCCACCAGGCTCATATGTCCGGCATGCAGCGCTCCCATCGTGGGCACCAGACCAAGCCGGACGTCTGGCGGCAAGCCGTTGCGCCAGGCCCGCAGTGCTGCAATTGTGCGCAGGATCTGGATCATGCCAGGATATCCCAGATCTGTCGGGCTAGGTCGGCCTTGCCGGTGACCGGCAGTTCGCGTCGTTCCCCGCTTGCAAAGAGCAGCACGCCGCCATTGGTGGCGACGGAAAAGCCGGTGTCGGACATCTCGCCGGCCTTGGCCACCCGGTTGGCAAAGAGATAGTCGAGCCGCTTGCTCATGAGCTTGCGGTGACCGTTTTCCTCGACCGCGTCGGTCTCGGCGGCAAAGCCGAGGAACCATTGCTTCTCGGCAGCGCCACGCAACGCCTGCAACACGTCCACGGAAGGCACGAGGTTTAGGGTGATGTTCTCGCTGGAGCGCTTGAGCTTGCCTGCTGCCGGCTCGGCCACCCGATAGTCCATCACCGCGGCAGTAGCGATCACGCCTTCCACCCCGGGCAGCAAGGCCAGCGCAGCTGCTGCCATGTCCTCGGCGGTGCGGACTTCGACAAGATTGAAGCGAGCCGCAGTGCTGGCGGGCGGCACAGGGCGCACCACGCCTTTGTCGACACCCAGCACATAGTCCACAAGCGCGCCGCGACGCAGCGCCTCCTCGGCCATGGCGGCACCCATGCGGCCGGTCGAAGGATTGGTGATGTAGCGCACCGCATCGATCGGTGTCGTCGTCGGCCCGGCGGTAATCAGGATGCGTCGGCCAGCCAGATCAGTCCTTGCCGGAGTAACCCCAGCTTCGATGCCGGCCAGGAGTGCCTCGACCGGCGCCAGCTTGCCTACGCCTACTTCCCCGCAGGCCAGCACGCCTTCGGCCGGGGCAATAAACGAAGCACCGCGTTGCGCCAGAGTTTCGACATGCTGCTGAACGGCTGGGTTCTCCCACATGACCGTGTTCATGGCCGGGGCGAGCAGCAGCGGCGCCCGGCTCGCCAAGACCACGGTGGTCAAGAGATTGTCGGCAAGGCCTAGGGCGAGCTTTGCCAGTGTGTTGGCGCTGGCGGGAGCGACAACGAGGAGATCGGCCCAGCGAGCGAGCTCGATGTGTTCGGTGCCCGATACATCGCTGCCGAAAAGATCGGACCGGACCGGCCGGCCGCTCAGGGTCTCCAGCACCAGCGGGCTGACGAATTCCTGTGCGCTACCGGTAAGGATGCACTGCACCGCGTGGCCGCGCTTTCCAAGCTCCGAGACCACATCGGCCATCTTGTAAGCCGAGATGCTGCCGGTGATGCCGATCAGGATGTTAGCCATTCAATTGTCCATAACGGTGCAGGCCCTTGAGGGTGAGGTCGGGCTCAAGCCGGAAGCGGGGGGACAACCGGATGAGATTGATGCAGCCGCCGGTAGCGACCAGCGTCGCATTCTCCAGGCCGGCGTCACGCAGCAGCCGGTCGGCCATGCCTTCGATCATGGCCTCGTAGCCGTGCAGCACGCCGCTGCGAATCTGGGTCTCGGTGGTGTTGCCGACTGTGTTGTCGGGCCGAACCAGTTCCACTGCAAACAGCTTGGCTGCCCGCGCCTGCAGGGCGCGCCAACTGGTATCGAGCCCGGGAACGATGGCGCCGCCGATATAGGCGCGGCGCGCATCGACCAGGCAGAAGGTGGTGGCCGTCCCGGCATCGACGATCAGCAGGGCCGGCTCGGCCAGGGTCAGGGCTCCCGCCACATTGGCCAGCCGGTCCGCGCCGAGCTGCTCGGGAAAAGGCAGTGCAAGCTCGAACTCGCGTGTCATGTGGGCATTTATGGAATGGAAGGGAATATCACCACAGGCCCGTGCCACCACCGGCTCGAGCGCCGGCACCACGGTTGAAAGCAGCGCCCGTTCGATGAAATCCCAGAGATTGCCCTCGGCGGCGTCGGCAAAGAGCTGGCGCAACAGCATGCGGTATTCATCGGACGTACACCCCGGATCGGTGCGAAACCGCACCTGGACGTGCCTGGCGCCGTCGGCGCTGAATAGTCCGGCAACGGTGTGCGTATTACCAATATCGAGCAGCAGCCAGCTTCCAGTCACCTTCAGGCTGCTCCTGCTCTGGTTTGGAGTGCCGCGGCCTTTGTCTCGGCGATATAGTCGGCCACAGCCGCCCGGACGAGCCTCGCGGCGTCCGCCCTGGGTTTGGCAAAGCTCGGGGCCGGACGGGTGTTCAGCCCGATAAGATCGTTGATCACCAGCACTTGTCCGGCGCAGCCGGGACCCGAACCGATGCCGATTGTGGGGATCGAGAGCTCTGCGGTGATGGCGGCGGCAACGTCCGGCACAATGCATTCGAGCACAATCGCGAAAGCGCCGGCCTGTTCCAGGGCCTTGGCTTCCCGCAACAACCGGTCTGCAGCTTCGGTAGCTTTCCCGTGCGTGTAATAGCCGCCCAACTGATGGACTGCCTGCGGTGTGAGCCCGATATGAGCCATGACCGGAATACCGTATCCGGTCAGCCGTTCGATGGTCGGCACCATGGCCAGGCCACCTTCGATCTTGACCGCCTGCACACCCGTTTGCTGGAGGATCTCCACGGCGTTGCGCAGCGACGTGTCCGGATCAATGGTCGTGCCAAAGGGCATGTCGCAGACGATAAGCGCTCGTTCGGTGGCGCGTGTGACGGCTGCGGCATGTCTGATCATGTCGGCAAGAGTGACCTTCAATGTCGTCTCGTGGCCGAGCACGACATTGCCCAGGCTGTCGCCGACCAGGATCATGTCGATGCCGGACTGATCCAGCAGACCGGCCATGACGCAATCATAGGCCGTCAGCATGGCGATGGGTTCCCCACGCTCCCGGAGCCTGCTTATATCGCGTGTCGTCAATCGCCTGGTCGTCGACTGGACTGACATCCTGGCCTCCATCGATGCATGTCGAACTTAAAAGAAGTGTGGCTTTTCCTGGCGTCGCTTGAGAGCCGCAGAGTTTGCGGTCGCGATGGCGTTGATACTTGGGCACCAGCGCTTTTCACAGTCCTACATGGGTCTTAATGGCACTGCAACGTTCAGCCCGAGGTCCAGAATTGTGCGTTGCGGGCGAGCTATCCCACCCCGACCAGATCGAAGCCGGCGGAGGCGATGGCAGGCGCGGTCTTCAAGGTTACCCCTGAGGCTTCCGTGACCGCATTTTGCCGGTGCGACGCACTGCGTGTCCGTGAGGCCGCACGGCAAGGTGGAGAAGCACTACCACGAACATCCGGACCCGGAGTAAGTCTCACCGATGTGAGTTGGCTCTGGCCATTGGTTGTGATCGGGATCGCTTAAGAAGCCACTTGAAACGACAGCTAGGCCGCTACGCCATCGACGATGACATGATCGAACTGGCGGGAGCATTTTTCGATGCGTGCATCGATGCCATAGACGTCGCGCAGCATCATTGGGTTGATCACGTCCAGCGGATGGCCACAGGCACGCATCTTGCCGTCGGCGATGAGCAGGACCGTGTCGGCAAATCGCAGCGCCTGGTTGAGATCGTGGATGGCAATGAGCACGATCATGCCCTTTAGCCGAGCCTGTGCCTGCATGAAGCTGAGGACTTCGATCTGACGGTGCAGGTCGAGGGCACTGGTCGGCTCGTCCATCAGCATGACATCGGGTTCGCGCACCAGCGTCTGGGCGATTGAAACCAGCTGGCGCTGGCCGCCGCTCAAGGCGCCCAGATCGCGAAAGGCGATGGGAGTGATGTTGAGCGCCTGCATGACTGTGTCAATGAAGCGCAAATCTGTGTCCTCCACGGACCAGGCGCTGCCCTGCTTGCGCGCGAGCAGGATGGATTCGTACACTGTCAGCACCGCATTGGCCGAGGTGTCCTGCGGCATGTAGCCAATGGCTTTCCTGCTTTTTGTCGTTGCCGTCAGACTGACTTCGCCGGGGCCTTTCAATAGGCCAGCGATGCGCTTGAACAGAGTCGACTTGCCCGCGGCGTTGGGGCCGATGACGGCGACGATCTCGCCGGCCTTTAGAGGCGTGGTAGAGACGTCCGAGACGATGAGCTTCTTGCCGTAGCAGGCGCCGAGAGCTTCAAGCTGGAGCGTTACCATGACCGCCTCACATTGGAGAGAATGAGTGAAATAAAGAACGGCACGCCAACAAGCGCCGTGATGATGCCGATCGGGAAAACGACCCCCGGGAGGATAGATTTGGAGACGATCGAGGTCACCGACAGCAGAAGCGCTCCGGCCAGCACCGAGCCGGGCAGAAAGAAACGCTGGTCCTCGCCCAGGATCATGCGGGCAATATGCGGGCCGACCAGCCCGACAAAGCCAATCGTGCCGACAAAGCTCACTGGTACCGAAGCCAGCAGCGAAATGATCAACATGGTTTCGAGCCGTATGTAGCGGACGTTGACGCCGAAGCTGGCCGCCTTGTCTTCGCCGAGCCGGATGGCCGTCAGCGCCCAGGCGTTGCGCGCAAACAGCGGCAGCGCAATGAGCAGCACGGCAAGCGTGGCCCAGATCTTTGGCCAGGTCGCCTTGGTGAGGCTCCCCATCGTCCAGAAAACCACCTGCGATAACGCCTGCTCGGATGCCAGATACTGAACGAAAGCCAGGAGCGCGTTGAAGGTGAAGACCAGCGCAATGCCGAGCAGCACGACGGTCTGTACCGAAACGCCGCGGACCTGGGACACAAAGTGAATGAACAGGGTGGCGGCCAGCGCCATTATGAACGCATTGACCGGCACGATCAGCCCTGCCGCTACCGGGATGATCGGCACTGTCGTGACGATACCCAGTGCGGCTCCGAAGCTTGCGGCCGCCGAAATGCCCAGGGTGAAGGGGCTGGCCAGGGGGTTGGCCAGAATGGTCTGCATCTGTGCGCCCGCCACCGAAAGCGCCGCACCGACCACGATCGCCATGACGGCAACGGGCATACGAATGTCCCAGATCACGGTCCGCACCTGCGCCGAGACCGCATCGGGATCGATCAGCGCCAGGATGACCTGGTCCAGCCCGTAGCGCGCCGGTCCCCAGGCCAGGTCCACCGCAAAGGACAGGCAGAGCGCCAGGCTCAGCCCCACCAGGATCATGATCTTGCGGCGTGTGCGGGCGCGGTATTCACCGCGCCCCTGGACTGCCGCTTCTCTCGTCAAGATGATGTCAGCGGCGGCCATGGCTTATTCGCCCGCTTCGAGCGACAGCCAGGCCCCTGGCTGGTAGTCGATAGGCAGGAACCTGTCATAGAATTCCTTGAACGTGGCATCGGGATCGACATCGGCAAACAGGTCCGGGTGGAACCACTTGGCCATCGCCTCGATTGCCACGAACTGGTACGGGCTGGCATAGAACTGGTGCCAGATGGCATGCACATTACCCTCCGCCACGGCGCTCGAGCCGGTAAAGGCCGGGGCCTCGACCAGTGATGCCAGCACCTCTCGGCTCACTTCGGCACCGTCGGCCGTTCCGGGCCCGACGCTGACAAAGCCTTCGGCATTGGCCGAATTGGTCCAGTCCGAGCCGGTCACGACGATCAGGTCGGGGTTGGAGGCGATTACCTGCTCGGGATTGATCGAGCCGGTATAGCCAGGCAGGAAGTCGGAGCCGAGATTGTTGCCACCGGCCAATTCGACCATCAGGCCGAAATTGTCCGGCCCGAACGTGCCGCAGCATTCCACAAGGCCCGCTGCGCGATACATGAAGACGTCGGGGCGCTGGGGATTGTTGTCGGCGATCACCTTGGCGATTGCGTCCATTTTGGACTGCCAGAAATCGGCGACCTCCTGCGCGCGTTCCTCCTTGCCAAACAGCTGGCCGAGTATGTGCAAGCTCGGCACGGTATTGTCGATGATGTGCTCGCGGAAGTCGACATAGACGATCTTGACCCCGATGCCAGACAACATTTCTTCGAGATTGACTTCATCGGCCGCCGCCTTGTTGCCGATCGTCAGGATCAGCACGTCGGGATCGAGCGTCACGACCGTCTCGGTTTGCAACGTCCCATCGGTTAGGTTGCCGAAATGGCAGATCGGCCGCCTCCGGGAATTTCTCGACATATGCGTCGAATGAAATGGTGTCGGTCGTCCACAGATCGTTGCGCCAGCCCACGACATGGGCGAACGGGTTTTCGGTCTCGATGGTGGCCAGCGAATAGAGCAGCCGTCCCTCACCCAGTATGGCGCGTTGCACCGGAGCATCGAACGAAACTTCACGCCCGGCGACGTCGGTGACGGTGAAAGCCTGTGCAAATGCAGGCGCGGGAAGGGCGGCGAGCATGGCAATAGCCGGTGCCATCATGACGCGTGATAATTTCATTTGAGTCTCGCTGGAAACTTGATACCTCTCTGGCGTAGTAAACATGATATTGCATATCAAGTTTTATCTTTTAGAGCAATTCCAATGTGTTAGGGATTTCTATGGGCGACGTAGGCGCAAACTATTCTATTCGCGACGAAATTCGCGAATTCTGGTCGGAGCGTGCGGCGACCTTCGATGAGAGCGTTGGACATGAAATATTCTCCGAGGCAGAACGTGCCGGCTGGCATCAGCTGATCCGCAAGCATCTGGGGGATGGAAAGGGCCGTGCCGCGCTGGATCTGGCGAGCGGCACAGGGGTGATTTCCCACCTGATGAACGATATGGGATTTGTAGTGACAGGCCTCGATTGGTCGGAGGCCATGCTTGCACAGGCCCGCGCCAAGGCGAAGAAGCGCAAGGCGGAAATCCGCTTCATCATGCGCGATGCGGAAAACACGGCCGAACCGCGCGAAAGCTATGATGTGATTACAAACCGGCACCTGGTCTGGACACTGGTCGATGCGCCCGCCGCCTTTCGGGAGTGGTTCGAACTGCTCAAGCCCGGTGGCAAGCTGCTCATTGTCGACGGCAATATGGGCCGCAAGAGCTGGGTAACGCATTTGCGCCTTGCGCTCGGTGGCAAGCCCGCGCACCGCAATCTGGCGCCGGGAATGTCGGAGCGTCTGCAGCGCATTCGTGAACAGGTGCACTTTTCCGGCGAGATGCCGGCGGAAGCCGTTGTCGCGGCTCTAGTGGCCACCGGCTTCGTCGAGCCGGTCATCGATCGTCGGCTTGGCGCAATTCACTGGCCGCAGGCCCGCAAGATGTCGTTTTGGCGCGCGCTGGAGCGGCTGACGCAGGACCGCTTTGCAATCTGCGTCACCAAGCCCTGACTCCGTAAAGCTTCCGGGCCAAGCTGGCTCGAAGCTGTCCAAATGAAGATACGCTGGCGAGGAACTCAAAGACACGAAGTCTCCACCCCAAGTTCGCGCATCGTCGTTTCAACTGCGGGCAAATCGATAGCGCTCACTATCACGCTGTCGAGGAACCCCGGGAAACGCTGATCAAGATCACCGCGCCTCAGTGTTATGCGGCGCTTCGTACCCTCTTGCCGAACGTTGACCACTCCTGCGTCGCGGAGCTTGGCCACGTGGTATGTCAGGTTCGTTTTTGAGGTCAATCCGTGCAGTTGTCCGCAGACAAGGCCGTCAGATTGGTCGCAGCGAGCGAGGCAGCCAATGATGGCCAGCCGGGTGGCGTCGCCGAGCGCGGCGAGTACATTGGGGAGCGTTATCTGGTCGGTAGAGGGGTGCGGCAAGTTCATCAGAAATAGGTAGCGTCTTTGTCGAGTTAGTTCAATATCTGTTGGACAAAGCATTGACACCGGCTCAATCCGGGTACATTTGTTCAATAAATTTTGGACAAAGGATCCGAGCATGGACATCCGACTCGTCTGGTTGGCAGTGGGCACATTCGCCATTGGCGTCGAAAGCTTCGCAATTTCCAGTATTTTGCCGCAGATCGCTGAATCGACCGGCGCGACACTGGCTCAGGCTGGCTATCTGGTTTTGGTCTTCGCGCTGTCGAACGCTTTTGGTGCGCCAGTACTCGCCGCGCTCAGCGGCACTGCGGATCGGCGCCGAATTCTCAGCGGTGCCGCGGTCGTATTCGCGAGTGGCGCCATTTGGGCGGGGCTGTCCCAAGGCTATTTCGACCTGATGGCCGCCCGCATTTTGATGGCCCTCTCTGCGGGCCTTTACACTGCCACGGCGCAGGCAACTGGAGTTGCTATCTCGTCGCCGGACCATCGGGCTCGAGCAATTGCAGTCATTGTCGGCGGCACCACCATGGCCGTTGCCTTCGGCGCTCCACTGGGCGCCTTGGTGGCGAGCTTTGCCGGCTGGCGCGCCGCCTATGCGATGGTTGCGGTTTTTGCGCTGATCGCTGCCATTTCGATCTGGATTTTGCTGCCCGCGGGACTTCGTGGCCAGCAGTTGAGCCTGCGCCAGCGTGTGGCTGCAGCAGCGCTGCCGGGCGTTCCAGGCGCCTTGCTCACGACGCTGCTGACCCTTGCAGGAGCTTTCACCGTTATCATCTACCTGGCGGTTGTCACGACCCAATCCATCGGCCTGTCAAGTGAACTCGTGCCTGCGGTGTTACTGACGTTCGGGGTGGGTGCGGCCTTCGGCAATGCAGTTGGCGGTCAGTTGTCCGACAGGATTGGCGCGCGCCCCACCGTTATCGGCGCGGCGCTGCTGGGGACCCTGATGCTATCGGCCATCTCGGTCGTTGGGCAGCTTCCTGCTCCATTTGCCGGCCCGGTCTTCTTTGTCATCGTGCTAATGTGGGGCGTTACTGGCTGGGCATTCCCCCCAGCACAATCCAGTCACCTGCTGAGCCTCGCGCCCAACAGCGCGCCGCTGGTGCTTTCACTGAATGCTTCCGCGCTCTATCTGGGAATTGCGGGTGGTTCGCTCCTGGGAGGTTTGGTGCTTCAATATGGTTCGGTCGACGATCTTGGCTGGGTCGGCGCTCTATTGCCGCTCCTTGCAGTGTCGGGAGTTCTTCTCAATGGCGCCGCACGCCGGCGGACACAGCCTTTCCCGGCACGACTGGGTTGATTGAATGGGGGAGCCCGGGAGCCATCTCTCAGTTCCCGTGATCGCCGCCCTCCGGCGCCCGCACCACGGCAAGGTTGAAATAGACATGTCCTAGCTTCTGGTTCAGGCGAATCCACATCGGCGCCAACTGCTCCATGGCGCGGCAGGCGGTGAGATCGCCCAGATCCAGAACATCCTTCCAGCCGAAACTCTCCAGAAGGCGGATGACTTCCTCACGGGCGTTGGCGTCATTGCCGGCGACGAAGACGGTATGTGTGCCTTCCAGCCGCTGCGGTTCGCCCATCAGCTGGGCGCTGACGAAATTGAGCGCCTTGACCACGCGGGTTTGCGGCAAGGCACGCTGGAGCGTCTCACCCAATGTCTGCGTTACCGGCCCGTCGATCGCAGATTGAAAGTTGCCGATGTCGACCAGCAGCTTGCCTGCCATCGGCAGCTCGGGAAAGACGGCCAGCGCATCCTCCCCGTGTAGGGCGTTGACTATCCACTCGCCGTGCCGTGCTGCATCCTCGTGGCTCAGCACGGCAATGCCATCCTGGGGATCGCGCGGATGGCGCGATCCGAATACCACGTCATGGCCGATGGCCTTGAGCTTGCCCGCTACCGCAGAGCCGACTTCACCCGTTCCAAAAACCGCTATTCTCATGGCCTAACTCCCGGAGTTTACAGGGAGTGGAGTAGGCGCAGGCCAATGTGGCAAGCTCGCGTCGATCAGGAGCGGGGCAGGGTCCCTGCACTGCGGTACGAAACATCCCCATGCTCCAGCGTCCGCGTGATGCCGCGTAGCTCGGCCAGCCCCTTCATCCGCCCGATTGTCGGGTAGCCGGGCTGGGCGATCCGGTTGAGGTCATCGAGAATATCCTGCCCATGATCGGGCCGCATCGGGATTTGCCAATCGGCACGCCCCGCCGCCTTGCGCCGCCGTTCTTCGGCGATGATCGCGCCGATCAGCGCCACCATGTCGGTATCGCCTTCAAGGTGCTCGGCTTCGTGGAACGAACCCTTCATCGCCGGGCTCTCGCGCTTGACGTTGCGCAGGTGGAGGAAATGCACGCGATCGCCAAGCTCGGCCATGATAGCGGGCAGGTCATTGTCCGGTCGCGCGCCGAGCGAGCCGGAGCATAGGGTCATGCCGTTGGCCGGGCTATCGATTGCCTGGAGGATGGTCCGGAAGTCGGCTGCCGTCGACATGATGCGCGGCAGCCCAAGCAGGGCAAACGGCGGATCATCGGGGTGGCAGCACAGCCGCAGCCCAAGCTCTTCGGCATGCGGCACGACCTGTTCGAGGAAATCGATGAAGTGCGCCCGCAACTGTTCGGCAGAGATATCGCCATATTGATCGAGATGCCCGCGCATCTCGTCGAGCGACATGGTGTCGGTCGAACCGGGGAGGCCCATGGTGACGCTGCGCGTCAGCGCCGCGCGCTCCGCATCATCAAGCCCCGCGAAACGCACTTCGGCCTCCGCCACGATGGTGTCGGTATAATCCTCGCGCGCGCCGCGACGGGCCAGGATATGGATATCGAAGGCGGCGAAATCATTGATGTCAAACCGCATGCAGGTGCCGCCATGCGGCAGGCGCCAGCGCAGGTTGGTGCGCGTCCAATCCAGCACCGGCATGAAATTGTAGCAGATCACCTCGATCCCAGCGGCGGCGACGTGCTCCATGCTGGTGCGGTAATTGGCAATATGGGTGCGCCAATCGCCGGTCTGCTTCTTGATGTCCTCCGAGATCGGCAGGCTTTCCACCACTTCCCAGGCCAGGCCCGAGGGCGTGCCATCCTTGCGCGTCGCAATCTGGCGTTGGCGCAGGGCGATCTCGTCGGGTGTCCACACCGCGCCATTGGGCACATGGTGCAGCGCCGAAACGACACCTTCGGCCCCGCTCTGGATGATGTCGTCGATACTGGTGAGATCCTGCGGGCCGAACCAGCGCCAGGTCTGTCTCATGGAAGAACTCCGAAAAGGCAAAGAGCGGGGCTGCCTTGCGTGCAGCCCGCAGGAAATCAGCTGCCGAACGCCATGCGCGGCAGCCACAGCACCAGGTCCGGCACGAACAGCAGCACGGCGATCAGCGCCACCACGGCGCCGATGAAGGGGATCGATTCGATGGAATATTCCTCGATCGACACATTCATCAGCGAGCACACGGCAAACATCGCCGACCCGCTCGGCCAGGTCATGCCACCCAGCGTCACGATCGACATCATCAGGATGCCGAAATGCACGGGGTCCATGCCCACCTGGGTGATGATCGGCACGAAGATCGGCGTCAGCAACAGCACCATCACCGTGCTGTCGAGCGCCAGCCCCGCCACCAGCAGGAAGATCAGGATGACCAGGACGATCATGTTGGGATCGGTGATGCCTTCGAGCATCCAGCCGGCCAGTTCCTGGGGAACCTGCAGGTAGATGGTGGCATAGCCGACCATGCCGCTCATCAGGATGATGAGCATGATCAGGCCCACGTCCGAGGTGGCCTGGCCAAAGCTGCGCCAGACCTTTTCCATGGTCAGTTCGCGATGGGCGAAAAAGCCGATGGCCAGCGCATAGACCACGGCGGCCGAACCCACTTCGGACGGCGTGAACAGCCCGCCGCGAATGGCCAGCACCAGCGCCACGGGAAACAGCAGCGCCCATTTCGCATCCCAGCAGGCCAGCCCCAGCGCCTTGAATGTCGGGCGCTTGCTGTCGGCGACCACGTATTTGCGTTTCTTGGCAATCAGATAGGTCGTCAGCATCAGCACGGCCATCATCAGGACGCCGGGGATGATGCCCGCGAGAAACAACCGGCCGATCGAGACATTGCCGACAAAGCCGTAAAGAATCAGCCCGATCGAGGGTGGAATGGTCGCGGTAATCAGTGACCCCACGGCGATGGCGGCGGCCGAAAAGCCCTTGCCATAGCCCTTGGCGACCATGGTCGGCCCGAGGATGCGCGCTTCCATGGCGGCGTCGGCCACTGCCGAACCCGAGACGCCTCCCATCAGCGTCGAGAGCACGATGGCGACTTGCGCCAGACCGCCCGACATCCAGCCCACGGCGATCATCGCGACCTTGAGCAGGCGCGAGGTGATGCCGCTTTCGTTCATCAGATGGCCGGCAAGCACGAAGAACGGCACGGCGAGCAGGGGAAAGCTCTGGCTCATCGAGGCGATCTTCTGCACGCCGATGGACATCGGCATGCCCTGGGTGGTCATGAAGAAGATGAAGCCCGAAATGCCGGTCGCGAATGCGACGGGCATGCCGAGGACCATCAGGACGACAAAGACGATACTGATCAGCAGCATGCTAGAGCTCCAGCGTCGGCGCGGAGGCTTCGATTTCGGCCTGCGTGCGGTTGTAGATCAGCAATTCCTGCTGCCGGCCGCGGAAGGCGCGAAGCATGTTGTAGATGAGCGTCGCGCCCAGCAGCACGCAGCCAACCGGCACTGCCACCGTCACGAAGGAATAGGAAAGCGTGCTGTCCCCGAACGTGCGTTCGCGGTTGAGCATGGTGAGCTTCCAGCCCTCCACCGTCAGTACGGCGAGGAACGCCAGGATCAGCACGGAACAGGCCACTTCCAGCCAGAAACGGCGCTGATAGCCCAGCCGCGTCACCAGCACTTCCATGCCCAGATGGGATTTCTCGCGCATGGCCTTGTTCGAGCCGAAAAAGCACAACCAGATGAACAGCAATTGCGCCATGTCGACCGACCAGATCAGGGGATGGCCGAAGAACCGCATCAGGGCGGCGGTGAAAACGAGGCCGGTGATGCCGGCGAGCAGGGCGAAGCAGATCGCCAGCTCCAGTTGAGCCAAACGCTTGAGCATGATCGTTCCGATAGGTGAAGGATTGCGGGCCCCGCAGGGCCCGCTGTGCCTCGGGGTTACTGAGCGGCGATGGCCTGCAGCTCGTCGCGCAGGGCGCCATAACCGAGCGTCTCATAGACGCCGGCGGTGGCTTCCTTGAACGGGGTCACGTCGATTTCGTTGATGGTCATGCCCTTGGCGAGCAGATCGGCTTCGATCTCTGCGAGGGCATCCTGGGTGCCATAGGACGCGATATCGCCGGCCTTGAGGGCCTCATCGCGCAGTATGGTCTGCAATTCCGCAGGCAGGCTGTCGAACCACGGACCGGAGGTGACGAGGCCGGTGATGAGGTTGATATGCGCCGTCTTGGTCAGAACGGACGTCACTTCCTGCAGGTTTGCCCCCTGGCCCGCTGGAAGCTGGGCTTCCACGGAATCGATGACGTTCTGCTCCAGCGCCGAATAGACTTCGGCGAATGGCATCGGGGTCGGGGTCGCGCCCATGGCGCTGATAGTTTCCACCCAGACCGGAGCGCCCGGCGTGCGCATGCGATTGCCTGCGAGGTCTGCCGGGACATTGACCGGCATCTTGGTCCAGAGGTGACGCTCGCCCTGCCACCAGTTGAATGAGAGCACCTGGTGACCCGAGGCGTCATGCAGCTTCTGCACCCATTCCTCGAACTGGTCCGAAACCACGACCTTGCGGATGCCGTCATAGCCCGAGGCCAGGTAAGGCGCGCCGAGAACGCCGAATTCATTGACGAATGCCGCGAGGCGCCCGCCATCGACGACCACCGCGACGGGTGCGCCGGCGCGCGCCTGCTCAAGCACGTCCTCGTCGGCGCCGAGCTGGGAATTGGGGAACAGCTTGACTTCAATGGCCCCGTCGGAGGCTGTGGCGACATTGTCGCGGAAGGCTTCGAGGCCCTTGTAGAGGGGGTCCGAGGTGGCAAGCGCCGTGTTGACGCTCAGCGTATAGTCGGCCGACAGGGCCGGGGCTGCGTACGAAACAACAAGGCCAGCGGCAAGAGCCGCAGCAAGCGGTATGAATTTCATGATATTTCCTCCCTGGGCGGCCGAAGCCGCAACGCGCCGTCCCTCTAGGCAACGACTGTCTATAAATGGTAGTATGGTAGTATACGGGAGTCAACACGACGATGGTTTTGCCTTTTAACGACAGCATCAGCGCCTATGCACGCCCGGTCACCGTGGGTAATCGGGTGTTCGACGCCCTGCGCCAAGCCATCGTGCAGCTGCAATTGCGGCCGGGGGACCCGCTATCGGAGGCCGAAATGGCGCGGCAGTTCGGCGTATCGCGCCAGCCCGTGCGCGAGGCCTTCATCAAGCTGGCCGAGGTGGGCTTGGTGGAAATCCGACCGCAGCGCGGCACGTCCGTGGTGATGATTTCCCGGCGCGAAGTCGAGAACGCCCGCTTCATCCGCGAGGCCATCGAAGTTGCGGTGGCGCGCAAAGCCGCGACCGAAGCCGCCAGCAGCCATCATGATATTCTGGACCGGCTGATCGAGCGGCAGCGCGCCGCCAATGCCGCGGGGGACCACGCCGATTTCCTGCGGCTCGATGAGGCCTTCCACCAGGCCATCGCCCAGGCGGCGGATTGCGACCATGCCTGGCGCCTATTAGAAAACCTCAAGGCGCAGATGGACCGCGTGCGCTACCTCTCGCTATCCGACGCCACCCCCATCGAAACCTTGATCGAGCAGCACGCCGTCATCGCCAACGCCATCCGCAGGCATGATCCCGACGCCGTCGAAGCCGGCATGCACCAACACCTCAGCGAAATCCTGACCTCGCTGCCGAAACTCGCCATCGCCCATGCGGAATGGTTTGTCGATTAGAGCATTTGGCAGACGAAGGCCCAGAGGGCGGCGCTAGAGAATTTCCTGCAAGTCAGCATCGACCCAGTAGACCTCATGGTGAGCCTGTCGAACCACGAGGTCGTGGCACCCAAGCGCTCCACTCGCCCGCTCTCATGGTTCGACAAGCTCACCATGAGGTCTCCGCGCCACCCCCGCTCAACCCAACGAAACCTGCGCCGTCAGCGTCGAAATAAACCGCTTCGTCCGCTCATCCACTGGCGCGCTGAACACCTGCCGCGCGGACCCCGCCTCCACGATTTCCCCGGCATCCAGAAACACCACATTGCTGGCAATCGTCGCGGCGAGCCGCAGATCATGGGTGGCCATCAGCATGGTGGTTCCGTCGCGCGCCAATTGCGCCAGCACTTCCACCACTTCGCCCGCCAGTTGCGGATCGAGCGCCGAGGTCGGCTCGTCACACAGCAGCACCTTGGGAGCAGGGGCCAGCGCCCGGGCAATCGCCACGCGCTGCTGCTGCCCACCCGACAGATTGGCGGGCCAGGCATCCGCCTTGGCGGTCATGCCCACCTTTTCCAGCAGTTCCAGGGCACGGCCGCGAGCCTTGTCGCGCGGCCATTTCAGCACTGTCACCAGCCCTTCCATGACATTCTCGACGGCACTCAAATGCGGGAACAGCTGAAAATTCTGGAACACCATGCCGGTCTTGCGCCGCAAGCGCAGCACCGCCTCGCGCGGCACCTTGCCGCCGGGCACAAAATCGATCACGGCATCATCAATCGCCACGCGCCCCGATTGCGGCATTTCCAGCAAATTGACGCAGCGCAGCAGCGTGCTCTTGCCGCTTCCCGAAGGCCCGATCAGTGCGGTGACGCCACCTTCGGGCACGATAATGCTGGTGCCCTTGAGCACGTGCAGCTCGCCGAAATGCTTATGGATATCGGTCAGCGCGATCATGATGCTGCCTCAATAAAGCCGCCATAGCGGGAGAAGCGCTTTTCCACGCGCGCCTGCAGGTTCGACAGCACCGAGCTCACGACGAGGTAGATGAGCGCGACTTCGATATAAAGGATCAGCGGTTCATAGCTCGTGGCGACGATGCGCTGCCCGGCGCGGAACAGCTCGGGCACGGTGATGGCCGCGGCCAGGGATGTATCCTTGACCAGCGAAATAAAGGTGTTGGACAGCGGCGGGACGGCAATGCGTGTTGCCTGCGGCAGGATGGTCCGGCGCATGGCCTGACCCCAGGTCATGCCGATGGAATAGGCCGCTTCCCATTGCCCCTTGGGTACCGACACCAGCACGGCACGGATGATCTCGGAAGTATAGGCGCCCACATTGAGCGTGAAGCCGATCAGGGCCGCCGGAAAGGCGTCGAGCACGATGCCGACACTGGGCAGGCCATAAAAGATCAGAAACAGCTGCACCAGCAGCGGCGTGCCCCGGATGATCCAGACATAAAAGCGCACGATGGCCGCAAACGGCGCCGGCGCAAACAGCCGCGTAATGGCGGCAATAAAACCAACGCCGAGCCCCAGCACGAACGAGAGCAGTGTGAGCGGTATGGTGAACATCACGCATGCCAGCAGCAGCGATGGCAGCGAGTCGATCATCAGGGAAAGCCAATGCGGCATCGCGGGGTCCGTCACGTCATGAAAAAGGGACCGGCCAGCAGCCTGGCCGATCCCTACCGATACTACGCCTTGGGCGTTACTGCGAGACGTCCTCGCCGAAGTACTTTTCAGAAATCTCGGCATAGGTGCCGTCTTCCTTGATCTCCGCCAGCGCCACGTTGATCGCATCGACCAGTTCCGGCTTGCCCTTGGCCAGCAGCACGCCCGAGAAATCGGCGTCCGCTTCGGTGGCAACGATCTTCACGTCGGCATCGGGCTGCTGCGTCTTGAAGTCGAAATAGGAGAGGCTGTCATTGATGGTAGCGTCGGCGCGGCCCTGCAGCACCAGCGCGATGGACTGGTCGAACCCTTCGGTGGGCACGACTTCAGCGCCATATTGCTGGGCCAGCTTGCCGTAATTGCTGGTCAGGGTCTGGGCCGATTTCTTGCCTGACAGGGTTTCGAAGCTGGTGATGTCCGTATTGTCGCCGCGCACCACAAGGGCGGCCTTGGAGGCGATATAGGGTTCGGAGAAGTCGTATTTCGCCTGGCGTTCTTCGGTAATGCCCACCTGGTTGATGACGACGTCATAACGGTTGGCGTCGATCCCGGCGATCAAACCGTCCCACGAGCCTTCGACGAACTCGGCCTCAACCCCAAGGCGTTCGGCAATTTCACGGCCGATCTCGACGTCGAAACCCACCAGCGCGCCGGTGTCGTCATGAAAGGTGAACGGGGCATAGGTGCCCTCGGTGCCGATGCGCAGGGCGCCCGCTTCCTTGATCTGGTCGAGCGCCGATTGCGCCAGGGTGGGGGTAGCAACGGCCAGCGCCACGAGGGCGGGCAGCAATTTGAGCAGCTTCATCCATGTTCTCCTTGTTCAACCAGCTCACAGGAGCGGGAATTCTGAAACGCAAACTGCCTCTTTGAGTGCCCCCTTACAACTGGCTGGACAGATGTTTTCTTCTGGATCATAGCGAAGCATGGCTATGCTCCGCTGGTGCCGGAAGGTAGATGAACCTTGCGTGTCGGCAGGCGGCGCTCTCTGCGCTGCAGCGGCAAATGATGGGCCACTTTCATTTCCGCCACAGACTAGGTAATTAAATGTACTGGCTGCGGGCGCTGCCTGCTGCATCGAGCCGTGTCAGAGTCGGATAGAATTTGTCGATCTTCGAACCCATGAGAACGGCGCTGGCCGATATGCCGCGTCCCCTCAAGCGTGTCGTATTGATATGCTTTGATATCGTGGTGCTGGTGGCCGCCGTCTGGTGCAGCTACGCCCTGCGCTATGGTGATTTCTTCGTGCCCCGGCCACGGCAATGGCTGATGATCGGTGCCGCTCCCCTGGTGGCCATTCCCATCTTCATCCGGATGGGGCTGTATCGTGCGGTTATCCGCTACCTGCCAGAGCGCGCGATATGGACGATGCTGCAGGCCATGACCCTGGCTGCGCTGGGCTGGGTTGCCGTTGCCTTCGTGTCCGAAATGGCCGGCAATGGCATCGTGCCGCGCTCGGTACCCTTCTTTTACTGGCTGATCGGTGGCGTGATGATCGCCGGCAGCCGCTTTGCCGCCAAGACCTTCATCTGGGCCCCGCCAAAGGAACAACTCCGGCGCGGCCAGATCGTGATCTACGGCGCCGGCGAGGCAGGCTCGCAACTGGCCGTGGCCCTGCGTTCGCAGGGGCGGCGGCTGATCCTTGGCTTTATCGATGACAACAAGAGCCTGCATGGCCGCGACATTGCCGGCCAGCGGGTCTATCCGCCATCCGAACTGCCGACGCTGATCGATAATTATGGCGTGGAAGAAGTCATCCTGTCCATGCCCTCGATGACGCCCGAGCGACGCCAGCAGATCGTCTCCAATCTGACCCAGTACCCGATCAAGATCCGCACCTTGCCCCATATCGCCGATCTGCTCACGGGCAAGTACCTGGTCAACCAGATCCAGGAGATCGACATCGACGAGCTGCTGGGCCGCTCCTCGGTTCCGGCCGAGTCCGATCTGCTGCGCGACATGATCCGCGACCGCTCGATCATGATTACCGGCGCTGGCGGCTCGATCGGTTCTGAGCTGTGCCGGCTGGTGACGCTGTGGTCTCCGAAGTTGCTGGTCCTGTTCGAGCAGAACGAATTTGCCCTCTACAATGCGCATCGCGCGCTGAGCCAAAAGGCATCGTTCCCCGTTATTCCCGTGCTCGGTTCGGCCACCGACGCGGCCCTGCTGTCGCGCGTCCTGACCGAGCACAACATCGAGGTGTTGTTCCATGCAGCGGCGCACAAGCATGTGCCGCTGGTGGAGGCCAATGCGCTCGAGGGCATGCGTAACAATGTGTTCGGCTCGCTCACCGTCACCCAGGCGGCGTTCGAGGCCGGCGTGCGCGATTTTGTCCTGATCTCGTCCGACAAGGCCGTGCGCCCCACCAATGTCATGGGTGCCACCAAGCGCTGGGCCGAACTCATCATGCGCCACTTTGCCGGCAAGGCCAGTGCCAGTGGCACGGGTCAGCGGTTCAGCGCGGTGCGGTTCGGCAATGTGCTGGGGTCGAACGGCTCGGTCGTGCCCCTGTTCGAAGAACAGATCGCCAATGGCGGGCCTGTCACGCTCACCCATCCCGACATGACGCGCTATTTCATGTCCATCCACGAAGCGGCTGAACTGATCGTGCAGGCGGGCGCGCTGGCCGAGGGCGGGGATACGTTCCTCCTCGAAATGGGCGAGCCGGTCAAAATCTCCGATCTCGCCCGCAACATGATCCAGCTGGCAGGGGAAACCGTGCGCGACGCCGCCAACCCCGGCGGCAGCGTCGAGATCGTCACCGTCGGCAGCCGGCCGGGCGAAAAAATGTTCGAGGAACTATTCTACGACCCGGCCAGTGCGCAGCCGACCCGCCACCCCAAGATCCTGCGTGCCCTTGGACGCGGCGAGATCAACGACCTGCAGTATGCGCTGGACAAGCTCGAGCAGGCCCTTGCTGCCCGCGACGAAACCGCCGCCCGCGCGATCCTCTTCGATTTCGTCGCCGAATCTGCCCCTCAGGCAGACATCTCGCCCGCCGCACCAGCCTTGGCCCAAACGGCGCAGCCCGCCAGCGGCGCATAGGCCAGCACCACCAGCGGCCAGCCCCAGCCGGCAGCATGCTGGGCCAAAAACGCCAGCGGCAGCGCCCACGCAATCGTCAGCGCCCCATAAAGCAGCGTCACGGGGCGGTGCCCCCATTGCCGCGCCAACTGCTGATAGGCATGTCGGCGATGGGCATGCCAGGGCCGCTCACCCCGCGCGACGCGCCTCAGCAAGGTCACCGTCGCGTCCGAAACAAACACCGCGGGCAGGATCAGCCAGGCCTCGTATCGCATTCCGCCATCGGCAATGGTCAGCAGAGCGATAGCGAACACGATCAGCGCCAGCGCGTTCGATCCTGCATCGCCCATGAAGATCCGTGCCGGCGGCCAATTGCGCAGCAGGAAGCCCAACGTCGCCGCTGCCGTCACCAGCGCCAACCAGAACGCCGGCGCACTCACCGCATCGGCATCCGCCGTCCACCACACGAGGCAGAACCCGCACAGGATCAACACCGCCTGGCTCCCCGCCAGCCCATCGATCCCGTCCATGAAATTGAAGAGGTTCAGCCACCACAGCCCCGCCAGCAGCACGACGACGGCCAGCACCACCCCTCCCACGATCCCGATCGGCGGCAGCGGCCCCACTACCCACAGCAGCCCGCCAAAAATCACGCCCTGAACCGGAAACCGCAGCGCCGCCGGCAGATCGCGCAGATCATCGACAAACCCCAGCGTCGCAATCAGCGCCGCCGCCACCAGCACCAGCGGCAATCCCAGTACGCTCCCCGCCACCAACGTCGCCACGGCAATCGCCACCCCGCCACCGCTCGGCGTAGGCACCACATGCGAGGACCGGTGATTGGGCTGTTGCACCAGCCCCATCCGCTCTGCGCGTTTTTCCAGCGCTATCGTCAGGCACCAGCTCAGCAGCGCCGCCACAAGGCAGAGAACCCCCAGGCTCACGCGTCCAACCCCCGATAGCGCCGCGCTGCATCCACGATCCCATCGCGCAGCTTGACCGGCGGCACCCAGCCAAGCCTCTGCCGAAACGCCGAGCCATCCACCACCAGCGTTTGCGACAGCTTGTCGATCGGCTGCGCCAGCCCAACCCTTCGCATCGCCCGCAACATCACCGAAGGCACCGCGAACAGCCGCGCCGGCCTGCCCAGCCCCTCGCCGATCAGCCGCAGCAGCTCCGGCGTCGACAGCACCCCCTCATCCGCCAGATGAAATACTCCAGCCGCCGCGTCCCGCCGCGACAGGCAAACCAGCACCGCATCCGCCAGATTATCCACCGCCAGGTAACTGCGCTGGTTCTCGATCCCGCCAAAGGGCAGCGGCAGGCCCAGCGCACACCAGCGCAGCATCTGCCGGAACCGGCCACCGGCATCGGGTCCATAAACCAGCGGCGGCCGGAGGCTCGTGACCGTCAACCCCGTCTCTGCCGCAATCGCCGCCAGCCCCCGCTCAGCCGCCAGCTTGGACTGCCCATAAGGCGTGGCGGGCCGTGGCGCATCGCTCTCCCGCAACGCCCCCCCATCAGGCTCGCCAACCGCCGCGATGGAGCTGATGAACACGAGATGCCCAACACCCGCGTCCGCCGCCGCGCGCGCCAGCGTCAGCGTGCCGCCCACATTGATATCCTCGAACGTCTCGGCCGCCGCTGCCGCTGCGCGATCCAGCACATGCGCCAGCCCGCCGGCATGCACTACCGCATCACACCCGGCCACCGCCGCCGACCAATCCGCATCCGCCCCCAGCCCGATGCGAAAATCCACCGCACTGCTCGAAAACCCCGCCGTGACAACCTCATGCCCGCCCGCGCGCAGCGCACGCACCGTCGCGCGACCAACAAATCCGCTTGCGCCGGTTACCAGGATTTTCATGCGGCACCGAGCTTGTGGTAGAGCGCGGCATAAGCCTGCCCCATCTGCCTTGCGGTGAACAGGTTTTCATACCGCGCGCGGGCCGCGAGGCCCATCTGCCGGCAGCGTTCGGCATTCTTTGCCAGCGAAACCATCGCCTCCGCCAGCGCCACCGGATCGGCCGGCGCGATGGTCAGCCCCGTCACCCCGTGCTCATTCACGAAGCTCGTCCCCGTGCCGATTTCGCACGAAATCATCGGCTTGCCGGCCCTTGCGGCCTCCAGCAGGGCCACCCCGAACGCCTCGGACCGCAGGTGCGAGGGAAACACGAACGCCCTGCAAAGCTTTGTCAGCGCCAGCTTTTCCGCCTCGCTGACCTCCCCAAGGACGGTGACGTTGCCCAGCCCCATCCGCTCGATGGCGGCGGTGTCGCCCGACCCGGCTATAACCACCGGCAAGCCCGTCAGCCGCGCGGCATCGAGTAGAAACGGCAGGCCCTTGTAGTAGCGCAACGCACCCAGAAACAGGAAGAATCCGCGCCCCAGACGCGTCTCATATGTTGTCATTGTGTTAACGTTGACGGCCGCTTCATCGCCGATCCCGATCGGGATCACCGATAGCTTGTCGCGATAGCGCGACAGCACCGGACTGCTCGCGACGTAGTTCGGCGATGTCGCCACGATCGCATCCACCGAGCCCAGAAACCGATCCATCAACGGCCGGTAGAGCCGCAGCAGCCGCTCCTGCTTGACGATATCGGAGTGGTAGGTCACCACCGCCGGCTTGCCCGTCCGGCTCAGCACATGCACCAGGTCCATCATCGGCCAGGGGAAGTGGTAGTGCACGATATCGGCCTCTGCCGCGAGCCGCCGAAAGGCCCCGAACACCGACAGGGACAGCCCCGTCGAGGCGACATATAAATCCTGCTTCGCCTGATGCGAAAAATGCTGCCCCACAGCAATCGACTCAGCGCTCGGCCTTGGGCTCAGCGACAGCACATCGCTGCTGATCCCCAGCGGCGCGGTGGCTTCGGCAATCTGGTGGATGACGCGTTCGACGCCGGTGAAGCTGTCAGGCAGGTAGGTCTTGAAAAAATGCAGAACACGCATGGACGCGGTGTTGATCCGTGCTGTGGCCGCAAACTGCGCTAGACAAGGGCATAGCTGGCGAAAAAATCGAAATGGCCGAGGGTGGAGATGATCCCGCCGTCGTCCAGTGCCCAGCTATAGCTGTAGGCGCGGTCCATTGTATCGTCGAACGCGGTTAAATCAATCAAAACCAGTTCATTGGCGCTGGCGACGATCTGGATATCGTCCGATTGCGCGAGAAACGAGTTGATGAAGGCGCGCGCCGCTTCCCCATAAAGGCCCTCGGCGGCCGTTGCGATGGGTGGCTCCTCCAGTTGCGGCGCGTCGAACACCAAATCGACCAGCCCGCCCTGTGTCGTGCCGGGCGCAATCTGCAACCCCTGCAGCGCCGATGGATCAAAGCTCGCCATCAGGCTCACCCCGCCCAAATTGTACTGTGCCAGCGAAACCGGATTGCTCAGCAACACGGCAAACTCCTGCGCCAGCGCAGCGGTCTGCACTTGCACGGCGTCAGCCGGCGCATCGACCACCGGCGCGGGCGCAAGGCTCAGCGGCGCCGCATCGGAAAGCACGCGCCCGGCCGCGTCACGCGCGAGCGCTTCGCCATCCATTGCTGCCAGCGCCAGTTCGGCCTGCGCTACAATGGCGTGCCCCTCGTCCGCCTGCATGAGGGGCAGGGTGGTTTCAATGATCTGTTCGGCCTTGGCGATCAGCGCCTTGGCAGCGTCCGAGCCATCCCAGCTCGATTGCGCCAGTGCCTCGCGGAAGTCGACAAAATCCGGCCGCGGATCGCTCGCCGGCTCCGGCAACAGGTCCAGCGTCGCGATGGCGCTATCGGGCTGGGCATCAGGCGCACCGGTGCTCATCGTGGTCAGCACCAGCGTGCCCATCACCGCCAGCATCTGCATGGCCGCGATGCTGTTGCCACCCGCAAAACCGCTGGCCTGGTCCATGGCCTGCATCAACCGGCTGACGAGTTTTTCCGCCGGCACGCCGTCGACCACCACGCCCGCCTTGCTGGCAATTGGCGCATCAGCAGCCCCGTCCGTCTCATCCGCCAATTGTTGCGCCGCCAGCAGCGCATGGGCCGAAACCCCTGCGCTTAAGTCACCCTCGTCCAGTTCCCCCGCCTGCGTCGCATCGCTCGACCACACATAGAGCGACCACACCAGAATAGTCAGCAGCGCCGCCGGATGGAGGAACACTTTGGACGCGCGGAATGCCACCACATTGGGCGCCGCCGCGCGCGCGGCCTGCGCGATGAACAGATCGATCAGTTCGGCAAAGCTGGCGCCGCGCAACGGGCGCTGCAGCGCCGGGCTATCCAGCAAATAGCGGCCATCGAGCCGGCAGAAATGGATGAACACGTCCCCATCCAGCCGGCACAGCACCATCCATGGGTCGCCCTCGTCGGTCACCCCGCGATCCAAATTCACCAGAATGCCGGCCTGCCCCAGGCAGGCGACCGCGCGATAAATGTCGCTCAGTTCCTGGTTGGTCCAGTCCTGCGGCTGGGGGCGGGCGGCGGTCGTGCGCGCCTGAGCGCTGCCGGGCTTGGTGAAGCTGAAAATCATGGCCACGTGCCGCCGGTCCTCCCTGCGGAAACAGTTTTACTACGGCGTCTTACGCCGCCTCTTCCCCGAACAGGATCTCGTAGCTGTGCGGGTCGTAATACATCAGCATTTTCTTGACGAAGATCTTCTCGTCGATCTGCAGCGCGCCGGCCCATTCCCGATAGCGGTTGGACGGGATCTTGCCCCGCCCGTTCTCGAGCTGGGAGATGAAGGTGTAATAATCGAGGCTCAGAATATTGGCGAGGTCGCGCTGGGACAGGCCTGCCTCCTCGCGCAGCTGCTTCAGCCAGGCGCCGGCGTCGAGCCGGAGCGGGTTGGCGTCTGCCCCGGCAATCTTGCTTTTCGAGAGCATGGTCTCGTCCTTCATCGGTTGCGCCCGAAAACGCGGCGGCCGTTTATAGTTCAACTATAGTTAGGTGAAGAGAGCGTCAACACGGCTGCCGCGCCCGCTCTCCTGTATTTTACCGCGCCCATGGCAGGTCTAGACCGTCCTGCTTGAATGTGGTGCTGAAAATCCACAGAACCCTAGCGGGTATGAAATTTACTGTACACCCCCTTGCCAATATAATTTCCTGCGCTTATCAAATAACGCGCCGATAACGAGTCGTATAAACAGTAATACTGCGAAAACTACGTAGATAATACTTGGATTATGTACTTACGGCAAACTACGTATGGGAGAAGTAACTGTAAATTATGGCATAAGGTGACTTTCTTTCTCGCCGGTCCAGCGACCGGCGTGATGGGAAGTCTGCAGATCCGGGCGTCAAAGTCCGGGCCAGGTTTTTCAAGCATCCCTCGTCTGCCCCTGTTGGTCATTCATGATGGCCGGGCGCAGGCAAAGCCGTGCGGCGCTGTTTGGCGTCGGTGAGGGTACGTCAACAAAGGAATGAGACATGACGCCTGTTGAACAGATTACATCGCTCTACATCGGCTATTTCGGCCGTGCTCCCGATCCCGAGGGTCTGAATTACTGGGTCGGCCGCCTGGCCGAAGGCTATACGCTGGCCGAAGCTGCCGAGTCCTTCTCGGTGCAGTCGGAATCCACGACCAAGTACCCCTATTTGGCCAACCCGAACATCGCTTCGCCACAGGCGTTCATCACCCAGGTTTACATGAACCTGTTCAACCGCGTTCCCGACGCAGAAGGCCTCGCCTACTGGACCGCCGAGCTGGAAAACGGTGCCGACGTTGGTGATTTCATCCTCAACGTGATCTCGGGCGCTGTGACCGAGCCCGATGCCACCATCGTCGCCAACAAGGTCGAAGTCGGTGCCGACTTTGCTTTGTCAGCTGCCAATGAAGAAGGCTTTGTCTATGACGATGCCGCTGCCAGCGCGGCAATCGGCGTTATCGACGGCGTTGATGAGACTGAAGCATCGGTAGAGGCTGGCAAGGCTGAAACGGACGCGTTTATCGATGGCATTGATGAAGACGAAGGCCTGACGATCACCCTTTCGGACAATATCGATGCTCCCGGCACCTCTGGCCCCGGCGTTGATACCGAAGGTTCTGAACTTGACGACACCTTCATCGGTGATAGCACGACCTTCAACCCCGGCGACGTGATCGATGGCAATGGTGGCGTTGACACGCTTGAACTGTTCCTCACCGGCGGTGCAACCGTTCGTTCGACCGACGTAGAAAACATCGAAGTCAACGCTGTCGGTGGTGCGGTTGGCGTACTAATGACCAATGCTGTTGGCGTTGAGACTGTTTCGTCGATCAACAGCTTTGGTGATGTATCGTTCGTAGATCTGCAGAATAACGTAGATGTTTCGGTCGTTGACTCCGATGCTGACGTGGGCGTTAGCTTTGATGGCGACGTGCTTGGTGGCGATGAGGCCAACATCAACCTCAGTGTCGATGGCTTCGGCGATAACGGTTCTTACTCCACGTTTACTGTCGATACCGACGGCGACACGGTCACTTCGCTGGCTGTCACTGCTGAAGGCGACAACTTCTTTATTGTCGAGGAAGTTGATGCCGAAGAGCTTGATCTTGAGACGTTGACCATCAGCGGCGCTGGCGAAGTCAACATCTATGAGAACGCGACTGAATTCGAAGACCTGACAACCGTTGCTGCTGCTGCGGCATCCGGCGGCGTCAACATCGACCTCTCTGACAACGACGAAGACCTTACGGCAACTTTCGGTGCTGGCGACGACCAGATCGTACTCGGTGCCGGTGAATTCAACGGCGATGACACTCTCGACGGTGGCGCCGGTGATGCCGATAGCCTAGCAATCGATGCTGATGACGTCGATGAAGCCGCAGGCGGCGTGACCGGTTTCGAAGTGCTGCAGGTTTATGGTGCGGGCGGTGCTGCGCTTGAAATCAGCGGGGACGATTTCCTTTCCGTTGCGCTGCGTGGCAATGTCGGTCAGGCTATCGAGCTTGAGAACTTCACTGACGGCACGGTCTACCTTGCGGTCAATGGCACGCAGGCGGGTCCAATCACCTTTGACGATACTGACAATGTCTCGTTTGTTGTAGGCGATGCAGAAGAGATATCTTCGGTGTCCGCCGAGTACTGGGGTGACTACGAAGTTGACGAAACGGTAACGGATCTCAACTTGACTGGCGTTACATCTGCTTCGTTCTCCGTTGCTGACGAAGATGACAGCCTCATCGTGTCGACGCTGACGCTTGATGACACTGAAACCCTCACCTTCTCTGGTGAAGGCGACGTTACTCTGACTGCTGTTGTCGATGCAGGAAACGAACTGGCGACCTTGGACTTGTCCGGCTTCGAAGGCACGTTCATCACGACGGGTGAACTGAGCGACGGCGGGATCGATATCCTCGTTGGCAACCTGGATGACACCTCTAGCATCGTTCTCGACGCCGCTGGTGCTGCCTCTGACGTTCTCACCTTTGGTGAAACTCTGGACGGTGATATCTCGGTCGACAACTTCGAGTTCGGCGTGGGTGGCGACACCCTCGATCTCGGCGCTCTTGGCTTCGCAAGCTTCGCGGACGTGAACGCGGCTACCACTGAAGTTGGCGGTAACGCTGTGATCGATACCGGTGACGGTTCGATCACCCTCGTCGGCGTGGCTTTGGGTGATTTGGACGCTGCTAACTTCGCGTTCTAATCTGTCTTTAGACATGTGAACTGACGGTGGAGGGACAGCCCCCCACCGTCTTTGCCGTTTACGACTTCTTGCGTTCATACACCGTCCGTCTTCAAGGAAATTTCATGGCAAGTGCCGTGCACGCAGTATCTCCCGAGCGTCACCGGAACCGCCAATGGCGCCCCCTGGGCAACTATGCCCACGCGCGAAATCGCCATCTGGTCGGCATCGCCACCAGCGAATTGGCGCAAGCCGTCACCACATTCGCCCTCGCTTTCGTCGTGCAAAACGACGTCGCCGGGCTCGTCGCCATTTGCGGAATAGAGCCCAATTCCAGCCTTTTCGTCGCCTCCGATGGCACCTGGCTGGGCCGCTACGTCCCCGCCATGCTGCGCGCCCACCCCTTCGCCATCGCCAATAGCGAGGGCAAACAAGTGCTCTGCATCGATGAAGCCAGCGGTCTTGCCGGCCCCAACGACGACAATACGCGCCCGTTTTTCGATGAATCCGGCGCCATCGCCAGGCCCACCGCCGAAGTCATCAAATTCCTCGAAGCCGTCAACGGCCAACTGCAGCGCAGCAATCAATTGGCCGGTCAGTTGCGCAAGCACGGCCTGCTGGAGCCTTGGCCCATCGATGTGCGCGGCGCCCAAACGCCCGATGGCAAGAAGCTCGAAGGCCTGTTGCGCGTCAACGAAGCGGCGCTCAACGCCCTGCCGGACGCGGCTTTTCTGGAATTGCGTGGCGGCGCCCTGGCACTCGCCCATGCCCAGCTCCTGTCCATGCCGAACCTTTCGCTCCTGCCGCGCATCGCCGAAGCAAGGCAAGCGCGCGAGCGCCAGATCAAGCAGCGGCGTGCCGAAGAGGCCGCCATGTTCCAGCCGAGCGGCGGCAACCAGGACGTCATCGACTGGGATCGCATGTTCAACGACTGACTATCGGCGCCACGCCGTGCCGAACCGACCAACATGAAAGCGACGCGCTTTAAATGTCCCAACCTGATGTATTCCAGCGTGCCCTTGGCATTTACAAGAAGATCATCTGGAGCACGCTGATCTTCAGCGCCGCGATCAATATCCTGCTGTTCGTCGGCCCGCTCTACATGCTGCAGATCTATGATCGCGTGCTGCAGAGCCGCAACGAAACCACGCTGGTCATGCTGACCGTGATCGCCGGCTCCATGCTGATGGTCCATGGCTTGCTGGAGTTCCTGCGCTCGCGCGTCCTGGTCCGCACCGGCTATCAGTTCGACGAGGCGCTGTCGGCTCCGCTGTTCCACCGAGTGCTCAAGGCGAGCCTCGCCAACCCCGGCGGCAATTCGCAAGCCGCGCTGTCCGATGTCGGCCGCCTGCGCGAATTCCTCACCGGCTCGGGCCTCACCGCCATGTGCGACGTGCCCTGGGTGCCACTGTTTCTTATCGTCTGCTTCCTGTTCCATCCCTGGATCGGCACAGTCGCCCTGGGTGGCGCCACCATCGTGTTCGTCCTCGCGCTGATCAGCGAATTGACCACCAAGAAGACCCTGGACGAGGCGCAGAACGTCAACCAGGCCGCCCAGCAATTCGCCTCCACGACGCTGCAGAATGCCGAAGTCATCCGCGCCATGGGCATGGAAGGCCAGCTCCGCGACCGCTGGCTCGAGCGGCACGATCGGATGATGGATCTGCAGGCCTCGGCCAGCGACCGGGCAGGGGTGATTTCCTCGATTTCCAAGTTCGTCCGCGCCGGCCTGCAGGTCGCCATCCTGGGCGTCGGCGCCTATCTGGTGCTGCAGGG
The DNA here is from genome assembly GCF_003056355.1 of Devosia naphthalenivorans. Taxonomy (GTDB): domain Bacteria; phylum Pseudomonadota; class Alphaproteobacteria; order Rhizobiales; family Devosiaceae; genus Devosia; species Devosia naphthalenivorans. Next base: position 100,263 of record NZ_PYVW01000006.1, on the reverse strand, counting down.
CGAAATGTCCGCCGGCGTCATGGTGGCGGCGTCCATCATGATGGGGCGCGCCCTGGCCCCCGTCGATCAGGTGGTCGGCCAGTGGAAGAATTTCGTGGGCGCGCGGCAATCCTATCGCCGGCTCAAATCCATGTTCGCCCAGATCCCCGCCGATATCGAGCGCACCGCTCTGCCCGCCCCCGACGGCCGCCTTGTCGTCGAAGGCCTGATGGCGCTCGTCCCCGGCAGCCGCACGCCGGTGCTGCAGGGCGTCACCTTCGCCATCGAGCCGGGCCAGACCCTGGCCGTCGTCGGCCCCAGCGGCGCCGGTAAATCGAGCCTCGTGCGTACGCTGGTCGGCGTCTGGCCGACCGTGTCGGGCACCGTGCGCCTCGATGGCACCGAGATCGGCCACTACAATTCCGACGAACTGGGCGCCTATGTCGGCTATCTCCCCCAGGAAGTGGAACTCTTCGCCGGCACCATCGCCGAGAACATCGCCCGCTTCCGCGATGCCGACGACAAGGACATCGTGGCCGCCGCCAAGCTGGCCGGCGTACACGACATGATCCAGAAATTGCCCCAGGGCTACGACACCGAAATCGGTATTGGCGGGCGCTCACTGTCCGGCGGTCAGCGCCAGCGCGTGGGCCTGGCGCGTGCGCTGTTCGGCAATCCATCGCTGATCGTGCTCGACGAACCCAATGCCAATCTCGACTCCGAAGGCGAAACCGCCCTGATGCATGCCCTCGCCAGCATCAAGCAGCGCGCCACCACCGTGGTGTTCGTCAGCCACAAGATGAACCTGCTGAGCCAGGCCGACATGACGCTGGTGATGAAGGACGGCCGCGTGCAGCGGTTCGTCCCCACCCGCCAATTCCTGCAACCCATGGCTGCTGCCGCTGCCGACCCGCGCCCGCCCCAGGCGGCTGCGCAGATCTCTGCATAGCGAAGGATCAAACCAATGGTAAAAGCCAAACCCACGACCCGCCGCTATTCTCCGACGCCATTCATCCTGATGGGCTTCGTGACCATCGGCGCCACCTTTGGCGTCATGGGCGTCTGGGCCGCCACGGCCCCGCTCGATAGCGCCGTCATCGCGCCGGGCGTCGTTGCCGTGGAATCCAACCGCAAGCAGATCCAGCACCTCGAAGGTGGCATCGTTGCCGAGATCATGGTGACCGAAGGCCAGTCCGTCGAAGCCGGGCAAGCGCTGGTGCGCCTGTTGCCCACCCAGGCGCAGGCCAACCAGTCCATCCTGCAGCAGCGCGTCGCCGTGCTGCGCGCCACCGAAAAGCGCCTTGAAGCGGAACGCGCCAATCTGGCCGAACCCGATTTCGCCGCCATCGGCGAGCTCGAGGACAAGGCTGCCCTGGCCACCGCCATCGCCGGGCAAGGCCAGCTCTTCAACGAGCGCAAGGCGATCCGCGACAGCAAGATCAGTATCCTCGAATCCCGCATCGAGCAGTTCCACCAGCAGATCGCGGGCCTCACCGTGCAGCGTGATTCCATCCAGCGCCAGCAGGCCTCGATCGACGCCGAAATCGCCCGCCTGCGTGGCGGCGAAAGCACGGGCGTGGTGCGCACCAACCAGATCACCGCCATGGATCGCGACAGCGCGGCCCTCACCGGCAGTTTCGGCCAGCTGATTTCCGAATCGGCCCGCGCCTACCAGAGCATCATCGAAACCGAACTGCAGATCGTGCAGACCAACCAGGAATACCAGGAGCGCGCCGCCTCCGAACTCAAGGACACCTTGGCCGAACTCAACGAGATCACCGAGCGTCTTGTGGTTGCCGAGGATATCAATTCCCGCACGCTGATCCGCGCCCCGCAAAGCGGCATCGTCCAGAACATCCGCGTCCACACCATGGGTGGCGTCGTGCGCCCGGCGGAAACGATGATGGAAATCGTGCCCCAGGACGAAGCGCTTGTCATCAACGCCCAGGTGCGCCCGCTCGATATCGATAGCCTGGCGCCCGGCCAGGTCTCGGAAGTCAAGTTCCCGGCCTTCTCCAGCCGCAACATCCCCACCATCTTCGGCACGGTCGATGTGCTGTCACCGGACCTGATCTACCCCGAAGACAGCCGTGAACCGGCATACTACCTCGCCCGCATCAGCGTGCCGGAGGGCAATGTGCCCGAGATGATCAAGGGCCGCATCCTGCCCGGCATGCCCGCCGACGCCATCATCGTCACTGGCGAACGCACCATGGTCGACTATCTCGTCAAACCGATCCGCGACTCGCTCGACAAGAGCATGCGCGAGGAATAGGCGGCGGGTTCTTGTCACCTCACCCACAGCGTCACGCCCGTCACCCGCCGCGTCATTCCCGCGAAAGCGGGAATCCCACTTCACTTCAGCGCAAAAGTGAGATTCCCGCGTTCGCGGGAATGACGCCGAGTAAGTATACGTAGTTTCCCTAGAATGTTGTTCCTGTTTTGATCTGCTAAGGCATAGCCCACTGGCGCAGGAATAATTGGATTCTAGGGAATGGCATCGTGATGAACGCGGAATTCCCTAACGATGCCGGTCGGCATTGATGCTCGGTTTACTACGCAGCTTGTGGAGCTTTCGCGCCTATGTCGCGAGTTCCATCCTTGCCGATTTCAAGACGCGCTTCGTCCGGAGCCGCCTGGGATTCGCCTGGGTCGTGCTCAATCCGCTGGCACAGGTCAGCATCTACGCCTTCATCCTCTCGGGCTTGATGGCGTCGCGCATCCCGGGCATCGACAACACCTTTGGCTACGCCATCTATCTGCTGTCCGGCCTCCTCGCCTGGAACCTCTTCTCCGAAATCGTCGACCGGCTGATGAAGGTGTTCATCGCCAACGCCAATGTCATCAAGAAGGTGCGTTTCCCGCGCATCGTCCTGCCTGTCATCGCCGTTGGCACCGCCCTCATCAACAACGCAGCGCTGTTAGTGGTCATGTGCGTGTTGTTTGCCCTGTTCGGTCATCCGATCACCCCGGCAATCCTGCTGGTCGTCCCTGCGGCCCTGCTGGTTTCGGCCTTTGCCGCCTGCATCGGCATGATCCTGGGCGTATTGAACGTCTTCATCCGCGATATCGAACAGGTCGTGCCCATCCTGCTGCAGGTGGTGTTCTGGTTCACCCCGATCATCTACCCGGTCAACATCATCCCCGAGCGCTTCCATAGCCTGCTCGAACTCAGCCCCATGTTCCACATCGTCGATAGCTACCACCGCCTGGTGGTCTACGCGCAGCCCCTGCAATGGAGCAGCGTGCTTTATATCGTCGTGCTGGTGCTCATCCTCTTGCCCCTCGCCATGTTCCTGTTCCGCCGGGCCAGCGCCGAAATGGTGGACGTGCTATGAGCGTGCTCAGGGTCGAGGGTCTCAGCAAGTCCTTCCGCAGCTATCGCCATGAATGGCACCGCATTGCGGGTTGGTTCGGTCTCAACATCGCGCCGGCCAAGGAAGTGCATGTGCTGCGTGGGCTCGATTTTTCCGTCGAGCGCGGCAGTGCCGTCGGCATCGTGGGCGAAAATGGCGCCGGCAAATCGACCCTCCTCAAGATCATCACCGGCACGCTGCAGCCCACAGCCGGGTCCGTCCATATCGATGGCCGGGTTGCCGCTATTCTCGAACTCGGCATGGGCTTCAATGGCGATCTGACCGGCCGCGAAAATGTCGTCAACACCGCCAGCATGATGGGTATCGGATCGGACGAAATCAGCGCGCTCATGCCCGGTATCGAAGAATTCGCCGGCATCAACGCCTATTTCGAGCAGCCCATGCGCACCTATTCGAGCGGCATGCAGATGCGTGTCGCCTTCGCCGTCGCAACTGCCCGCCGGCCCGAAATCCTGATCGTCGATGAAGCCCTTTCGGTCGGCGACGCCTATTTCCAGCACAAGAGTTTCAGCCGCATCCGTGAGTTCCAGAAGCAAGGCACCACGCTCCTCCTGGTCTCGCATGATCGAGCCTCCATCGTCAGCCTATGCGACCGCGTATTGCTGCTCTCGGATGGCAAGGTGCTGATGGACGGCCATCCGCAGGATGTGATGGATCTCTACAATGCGCTGATCGCTCGCAAGGAAGGCTATGAGGTCAAACAGGTCGTCCTGCCGGGCGGCCGCACCCAGACCACGTCGGGCACGGGCGAAGCCAGCATCGCCGCGGTGGAACTGCTGAACGCGGCCGGGGAGCGGATCGAAACGGTGTCCGTTGGCGAGCCCGTGACCCTGCGCGTCATGGCCGATATCCATCAGGATCTTCCCGAAATGGTCGTCGGCTACATGATTAGGGATCGCCTCGGCCAGCCGATCTTTGGCACCAATACCTTCCACCTCCAGCGCATTCTCGCGCCGCACAAAGGCGAGCGCATCCAATACAGCTTCAGCTTCCCCGCCAATCTGGGCATCGGCAATTACTCGCTGGCGATCTCGCTCCACAAGGGCGACGAACATGTGGCGGGCAACTACGAGTGGCGGGACCTCGCCTACGTCTTCACCGTCGTCAATCCAGCCCATTCCCCGTTCGTCGGAACTGCCTGGCTACCGCCAGAGCTGGAGGTGAGCCGTGCCGGTTGATCGCTTTTATCTCGAGTTCGAAGCCGCATTTCGTGGCGACCGTGCCGAAATCCTCATGCGCCTCGAAGTCTATGTCGGCTACCTCAAGCCCCTGCTCGGAATTTCATCCAGCCGCAGGGCGCTAGACCTGGGCTGCGGCCGGGGCGAATGGCTCGAACTGCTCGGCAGTCTCGGCTATGTCGCGCATGGCGTCGATCTCGATGCCGGCATGCTGGAGGACTGTTTCTCCCGAGGCCTGTCGGCAGAGCAGGGCGATGCCATCGCCTATCTCAAGGCGCAGCCAGACAACAGCATTGCCGTCGTTTCCGGCTTCCACATCGCCGAACACCTGCCATTCCCGGTGCTGCAGGAATTGATCGAGCATGCGCTCCGCGTGCTGGAGCCAGCGGGTCTGCTGATCCTCGAAACGCCGAACCCCGAAAACCTGCGCGTCGGCAGCATGACCTTTCACATGGACCCGACCCACAACAAGCCCCTGCCGCCGGGGCTCCTGTCGTTCCTCGCCCGCCACTATGGCTTTGAGCGCGCCCAGGTGCTGCGCCTCCAGGAGTCGGCAGCCCTGCGTGCGGCGCCCACTGCCTCCCTGGTCGATGTATTCCAGGGGGTAAGCCCTGACTACGCGGTTGTCGCGCAAAAGCACGCCGATCTCAGCGCCATGACGCACTTCGACAGCGCCTTTGCCGCCGATCGTGGCTTGACGCTCGAAACTCTCTCCGGGCGCTTCGAAGCCGGCATGACGCGGCGGGCAGATTTCGAGCGGCTGCAGGCCGATGTTGAGCGCTTGCGCGATCAACTCGATGAACGCCTCGACGCCATCCAGAACAGCACCTCATGGCGGGTTACCGCTCCCCTGCGCAAAGCCGGCCAATTGGTGCACTCGGCGCGCAGCGGAACACTGCGCCAGCGGGTCGTTGACCGGGTCCGGCCGGTTGCGCTTTCGGCCGCACTGGCAGTCCACAAGCGCCCCGCGCTGCGCAAGGCCGTCATCGCTTCCGTCCGCGCCGTGCCGGGGCTGGAGGGCCGCTTGCGTTCGATCATGGCCATGCGCCAGCGATCACAGGCCGGGTTGCAGCGCCGGCACGGTCCCTCGCAACTCACCCCGCGCGGGCAGGCCATCTACCAGAAACTGAAACAATTGCAGGACAGATAGTGCGCATCGTCATCGACTTGCAAGGAGCGCAGACCGAAAGCCGCTTCCGCGGCGTCGGCCGCTATACACTGTCCATCGCCAAGGCCATGTGCCGCGAAGCGGACGGGCACGAAATCATCCTGCTGCTCAACTCCGCCTTGCCCGACGCCATCCCATATCTGCGCGCCGAGTTTGCGGACTTGGTGCCGCCAGACAATTTGGTGGTGTTCAACGGCCTCTCGCAAAGCCGCCGCCAGCGTCCTGAAAACCAGTGGCGGCACGATACCGGCGCCCTGCTGCGCGAGGCGTTCATCGCCGGCCTTGAGGCCGACGCGGTGTTCATCCCCGGCTTCTTCGAAGGCTATGTCGATGACGCCACAGTCAGCGCCAGCCGGCTCTTTCCGGTACCGGTCATCGCCACGCTGCACGACCTCATCCCGCTCCTCAATGCCGAGCGCTATCTTGAGCATGACGCGGTGTTCAAGGCGTTCTACCTCGGCAAGATCGCCGAACTGAAATCCGTGCGAGCCCTCGCCGCCGTGTCCCAATCGGCTGCCGAAGAGGCCATCACCCTGCTCGGTTTCGACCGCGAGCGGATCGCCGACACATCGGAAGCCGCCGACGAGTTGTTCCGCCCGCTGTCGCTTTCCGGCGATCAGGTCCAGCAGCTACAGCAGCAATTCGGGCTCACCAAGCCCTATGTGCTTTATGCCGGCGGCGGCGATCCGCGCAAAAACCTGGAGCGGCTGGTGCAAGCCTTCGGGCAACTACCCGCAGCCTTGCGCAACCAGCATCAACTTCTCGTCGTCGGTCGCATGGGCGAGGGCGAGCGGGCAGCGCTGGAACTTGCCGCAGCTCAGCACGGTATCGCCCGGGGCGATCTGGTTTTCGCCGGTTACGTCCCTGACGGCGATCTGGTCCGGCTCTACAACACTTGCGCCGTTTTCGTCATGCCCTCGCTGCACGAAGGCTTTGGCTTGCCAGCCTTGGAGGCCATGCAGTCGGGCGCGCCCACCATCGGCTCGAATGTCTCCAGCCTGCCCGAAGTCATCGGGCTGGACGAAGCCATGTTCGATCCCCTGTCCGTCGCCGCAATCCGCGACCTGCTGCAACGCGTGCTTTCCGACCCTGACTTCCGGACACGCCTGATCCAGCACGGCCTTGCGCGTGCCGCGAAATTCTCCTGGGAAAGTTCCGCCCGACGCACCATCGATCTGATCGAGCGTAGCGTCTTAGCCACCACAACCACGCGAGACTGGTCCGCCTGGCCCCAATACGCCGAAAGTGTCGAGAACACTCTGTTAAGGGCAATCCCCTGTGGCGCTACTGACGCCGATCTGGCTGATGTGGCCCAGTCCATCGCCGACAACCGCAAACTGCTCGACGCCCGCAAGCGGCGCTTCGATCTGCCAGCCCGCCAGACCTGGCAATTGGAAGGACCATTCGACAGCTCCTACAGCCTCGCCATCGTCAACCGCGAACTGGCCCGCGCCATGATCGCCGAGGGCCACCACGTGTCCCTCCACTCCGCCGAAGGCGACGGCAGCTATCCCGCTCCCGCCGAATTCCTGGCCAGCGAGCCCACTCTCGCGCTGCACTTTGTCCAAAGCCCCGGCAGCACGCCCGGCGTTGTCTCGCGCAACCTTTATCCGCCCCGCGTCGCCGATAGTAACGGCCGCCTCAACTTCCTCCACAACTACGCATGGGAAGAAACCGGCTTCCCCCAGGATTGGGTCGATGATTTCAACGACCACCTGCAAGGCCTGACCGTCACCGCCGAGCACGTCAAGAAGGTGCTGGTCGACGCCGGCGTATCCGTACCCATCGAAGTGGTCGGCAATGGCGTCGACCACTGGCAGCGCATCACGGCGCAGCCATTCCCCCTCGCCGCCAAGCCCTTCCGGTTCCTCCACGTCTCCTCGGGCTTCCCTCGCAAGGGGCTCGACGTCCTGCTTGCCGCCTATGCCCAGGCCTTCACCAGCCACGACGACGTTTCGCTCGTCATCAAGACCTTCGACAACCCCCACAACACGGTCGACGCGCAGATCGAAACCCTGCGCCTTGAGCATCCCAATCTCGGCGATATCGTCGTCATCAAGCAGGACCTCTCCTCCGAACAGCTCAAGGGCCTCTACGAGCAGTGCCATGTGCTGGTCGCACCCAGCCGCGCCGAAGGTTTTGGATTGCCGCTGGCCGAAGCGATCCTCTCGGGTCTTCCGGTGCTGGCAACCGGCTGGAGCGGACAGCTGGATTTCCTCCGTGACGATCCACAAAGCCTCATCGATTTCGACTTTGCCACCGCCAAATCGCACCTGCCGGTGTTCGACAGTGTCTGGGCCGAGCCATCTGCGCACCAACTCGCCGAAAAGATGAAGCAAGCTCGCAGCGAAACGGAAGCACACCGCGCTGCACGCTTGCAGGCTTTGCAGGGCAAGCTTGGCGATTACACTTGGCAGGCAGTCGCCCGGCGCACCGCCGCCGCAGCCGCGAAAATCGCCGCCGCCCCGGTCGCTCAACCGGCCTCAATCGCCTGGGTCAGCACCTTCGCCGCCCGCTGCGGGATTGCCACCTACAGCCAGCACCTGATCGACACGATGACCGTCCCGGTCGAGATTTTCGCCGCCCAGGATGCGACCGCCATGGACGCCGAAGGCTACAATTTCCGCCGCTGCTGGAGCCAGGGAAGCCAGGATTTACAAGGGCTTACCCAGGCCGTCCTCTCCAGCCACGCCCAAGCGGTGGTCCTGCAATTCAACTACGGCTTCTTCGATTTCCCGGCCCTCAAACGCTTCCTGCAGGCGGTTCACGCCAGCGGGCGCACCCTGATCGTCGTGCTCCATTCCACCCGCGACCCCGCCCACGCCCCCGAAAAACGCCTCGCCGATCTCGTCCCCGAGCTCAAGCTCGCCGACCGCCTGCTGGTCCATTCGGTCGGCGATCTCAACCGCCTCAAGGCCTTGGGATTGCTGGATAATATCACCCTGTTTCCCCATGGCGTTCTGGACACTCCGGCCTTGGTCGTCACCCGATCATCCCGCGAAGAACCCATCATCGCCAGCTATGGCTTTTTCCTCCCCGACAAGGGCTTGCTCGAGCTGATCGAAGCCTTCGCCCTGCTGCGCGCCGATGGCTTCAAAGGCCGCTTGCGCATGGTCAATGCCGAATTTCCGGCCCCAGTTTCCGCCTCGATGATCCTTCAGTCGCGTCGCCTGATCCGCGAAAAGGGCCTGCAAAACGCCGTCGAACTGTACACCGATTTCCTCAGCGACGAGCAGAGCCTTGCCCTCCTCGCACCTGCCGAGATGGTAATCTATCCCTATCAAAACACAGCCGAATCTGCGAGCGGCGCCGTCCGCTATGGCCTCGCCAGCCGCTTGCCGGTGGTCACGTCACCCCGGCCGATTTTCGAGGATCTGGCCGGCGCCGTGTTCCAGCTGCCGGGCGTTTCCCCTCAGCAAATCGCCGAGGGTATTCAAACCGTCCTGCGCCAGTTGGCGAGCAACGATCCGGTGGTGACGCAAACTATGGCCCGCGCCGCCGCATGGCGGGAAAGCCACGTCTACGGCCGCCTCGGCCGCCGTTTGAGCAACATGATCAACGCCCTGGTGCGCGACCGGCAAGGCTAGCCGATCGCCGCCTTCATCCCCTCGATGAAGCGCGCCCGAGAAAACAATTCCGCGCGTGCCTCGCAGGCCGCACGCATCGCCAACGCCTTGTCAGGCCCCAGTTCCATCACTGCATGAGCGATGTCATCAGCCGAGAAGTCCGGCTGCAGCAGCGTGCCGGTCTGCCCATGCACGATCGTTTCCCGCAATCCGCCTTCCGCCACCCCGATCACCGGCTTACCGGCCGCCATGGATTCCACCTGGCGACATGCCGAAATCCTCGTCCACCGGCACATAGATGGTGGCGATTGCCCGGCCGATCAGCTCAGTCAGTTGCGCATCGCTGACCCAGCCCAGGAAGCTGATGTTCGGCGCGTCCTTGGCCAGTTCCTTCAGCCGCGGCAGGTCCTCGCCGGAGGAGGCGACCACCAGCTTGCGGTCCGGCATGGCGCAAAAGGCAGACACGATCTTGTCGACCCGCTTGAGCGGCGAAAGCCGGGCCGTCGAGAGGTAAAAGTCCCCCTGTTCGATCCACTTGAACGCCTCAAGATCACATGGCGGATAGACCAGCGTGGACGGTTTTCCCAGATATCGCGTGATCCGCTCCTGTACCGTGCGGGAGTTGGCAATAATCACATCCATGCGCTCGACAGCGGCTTCATAGCCGCGGCGGAACTGCTCCAGCGCCAGGCGCCGCGCCGGATCGCGCCCGGCGCGTTCGGCAAAATGATCCTTCTGGTCATAGATGAAGCGCGGCGGTGTATGGCAATAAAGAATGTTCCTGCCGCTTCCACGCTCCGGCGCGGCAAACGGCGCCGCCACGCCGCTATAGATGCGGGTGCCATAGTTACGGGATTGGCCACGCGCCAGGCGAAAGCGCATGGCCAGGGTCGCTGCCCGCAGGCCCGGCCGGCGCAGCGCCTCGGGCAGTGCCAGATCCGTGCGGCCATCCGGAAAGGCCGCTTCATCATAGCTTTCAGCGGTTCGATACCCGAACATGACGTCGGACCCAAGCGCCTCGGCCAGCGTCAGAACCAGCCGCTCACCGCCACCCCGAATGGCGAAATAGTCGTGAGCGATCACGGAGGCAGCTTTTGCTCCCGTGTCGCGGGCTTTCAACCCCGTCGGGGCTGGCGCGCGCGTCGTACGGGAGCGGAGTGGTTCGACCCTGAAGTCGCGGAAAATGGAGAACTGCATTTCCGGAGTTGGACATGGCGTCCGAAAAGCAGCAATTCGGTCAATAGCTTAGAGGAAAATACGTAGCCGACGAGACCCCACAGCCCACCCCACCGTTCAGCCACCGTTTCTTAATCAGCAACAGTGCGTGCCGCGGTGGCCGATTGCAGAGCCGGCGCTATGGGGCGATATCTGTGCCTGGACAAAATGGAGCCGGGCGCAATGACCAACTATCAATTCCGCGAGGGGCAGGGCGCCTCACCAACGGCCCCATTGTTCTTTGTTTTTCACGGCACCGGCGGGGACGAGAACCAGTTCTTTGATCTGGCCGGCCAATTGCTGCCCGGTGCCCACATCATCGCGCCGCGCGGCGATGTCAGCGAGGGCGGGGCGCTGCGCTATTTCAAGCGCACCGGCGAGGGCGTCTATGACATGGACGACCTCGCGCTGCGCACCAGTCAGATGATCGCCTTTGTCGAGAGCCACAAAACCTCTGGACGATCCGTCGTCGGCCTCGGCTATTCCAACGGCGCCAATATCCTGGCGTCGGTGCAGTTCGCCGCGCCCGACCTGTTCGACGCGACCATCCTGATGCACCCGCTGATCCCGTTCACTCCGCCCCAGGCCGACTTCACCGGCAAACGGGTCTTGATCACGGCGGGCCAGCGCGATCCGATGGCTTCGGCCCAAACGACGCAGTCCCTGCACGATTATTTCGCCAACAACGGCGCGACGGCCGAATTGCAATGGCACGCCGGTGGGCACGAATTGCGGCAGGAAGAGCTTCTGGCAGCCCAACGCTTCCTGCGTCCATTGCAGGGCTGAGCGCCTGCTGCGGTTGACGCGTGGAAATGAGGCTGTATCCCTGTTCTTCTGTTGCCCATCAGGTGCCTCAAGGAGAAATCCATGTCGATCATTCGCGTTCTGGCCGCCATTGCTACCATGTCCTTGGGCTCTATCCCGGCCATCGGGGCAAGTTTTGATTGCGGCAAGGCGGGAACGCCGTTCGAGCACGCCATCTGCGACGTGCCTGAGCTATCCCGAGCCGATGAAATCCTCGCCAAGGCTTTCGCAACCGCCACCGGCGGGCTGACGGAGCAATCGGTGACGATGATGCGGCAAGACCAGCGCGACTGGCTCAATTATGCCCGCCGCGTCTGCACCGATGACGCCCAGCCACTCACGACCGGTCGCTATGACGACGAGGCTGCTGCGTGCCTGCTCGACAAGTTCAATGGCCGCGTCGCTGCGCTCGAGCAAAGCCGAATGATCACCGGCCACCGCTTCCTGATCACATCCAGCTATGAAGCAATGCCGGACCCAGACGAGGTGGGCAATCCGGATTCATACTGGAAAGTGGCCAGTTATGAATCGGTGCGGCCCTTGCTCGATGCCGATGATCCGCTGGCCGAACAGTTCAACGCCTTCGTCACAGAGCAGGCGGATGGCGCCGAGGCCAACCAGGAGGGCGATCTAGCCGCGCGCGACGGGCGGGCCGACCATACTGGCAAAGTCGAGATCCAGGAGGTCGTTGGAAACAAGCGGATCAGCATGATGGAAACCAGCTACTATTTTCCTCATGGCGCTGCGCATGGCGGCTCCATGATTACCTATCTTCACTATCTGGTGGACGAAGGGCGTGGCCTTGTCGCCAGCGATATCTTCGCCGGCGCCGATTGGGAAAAGCGCCTCGCAGACCTGGCCTGGGCGCAGTTGCAGGCCGAGCACCAGGAATGGCTACAGGTGGAAAGTGTGGCTGATATCGCCGAGATCGTGGTTGATCCGGCGCGCTGGAGCTTCTCGGATGATTACGGGCTCACCATCCAGTTCAACCAGTATGAAGTCGCCGCCTATGCCTATGGCGCGCCAACCATAACCATCGCATGGGACAGGCTGAGCGGGATTACGAGCGATATGCAGTCAGCGATTTCAAGTGGCCTTTAGCATCAGCCGCGCAGATCGGCCCATTCGGGGTGGCGGCGAAACTGGGCGACGACATAGGAGCAGACCGGATTGATCTTGAAGCCCTGCTTCCGCGCATCCTCGATTGCCTTGTTGACGAGCTTGGCCGCGATGCCGCGGCCTTCGAAGGCAGGCGGAACGCCGGTATGATCGATGATTATGGTGTTGTTGTCGCCCTTGCGGAAGGTCATCTCGGCCTCTGCGTCGGGTGACAGGGTGATGAAATAGCGCCCACGGGTGGGTCCGTCTTCACGTTCGACCGTCATTTCGTTGTCGTTCATCGTGTTGTCCCATCACTGTCCATGCCCGGATATGGGCGCCGGACTGCCCGGCGGCAAGGCTTGCCGCTCAGATTGCGATCATGTCCTTGAGTTCAGGAAACAGCGCGCGTTCAACCAGAAACGGGTGGATGGCCAGGGCCGCGATCATGTCCTGCAGCGCCAGGTCCTGCTTGCCTTGCGTCTTGTAGATCACGGCGCGGCCGGCCAGGGCGCCGAAATGGCGCGGCTCGAATTCAAGCACCTTGGCGATATTGGCCAGCGATTGCTCGTAATTGCCCAACAGAAAATAGACCGTGGCCCGCTGGTTCCAGGCCTCGGCATAGCCGGGATAGTCCACCACCAATTGATCGAGCAGCGCAAGGATTGCCGGAAAATCACCGGTCTGGCGCAAGGCGATAATATCGCCCATCCGCCGTGCGAGTTCAGGGTCCGGCGGGTTCAGCCAAAGAATCCAAATGGCGTCGGCCGCGGCTTGGGCCGCTTGTTCGGTCTGCGCTGTCTTGAGGGCGACAAATGCCTCATCGAGGCGAGGCGAGGCAAATTGGCTTTAGGCCTGCGCAACTGGCAACAAGCCGGCACTGCCCGAAATGGCGAACAGCAGGGCGAAGATCAGCCGGGAGCGCGCTGCGACAGTCATGATGCCCCAGACTGATCCTTTTTGCGCCGCCCCGCAAGGTCGCTATGCGGCTGGGATCGGCGTCCCGGGGCCGATCATCAAAGCGCCCCGCATGCCCTTTGGTGTGGGCAACATGCCGCGGTGATTGACTTATGCGGTCAGCCGGGCCGAGGCTCATGTCCTTGTCGCAATGGAGTGAATACATGAGCCAGCTTCTTCATCACATGATCGCATCCGGCCCCCGGCCCGTGGCGCCGTTTTCGCATGCGGTGGAGGCGGATGGCTGGTTGTTCGTGACCGGACAAATGCCGACCGACCCGGCAGCCCCCGATGCAGCGCTGCCACAAGGCATCGAGGCACAGACGCGTCGCGTGGTGGAAAACCTCAAACTGGTGCTGGCCGGTACGGGGCTCGGTCTCGAACACGTCACCATGGTGCGGATCTACCTGACGCAGTTCGAACGCGACTACGCCGCGCTCAATGCGCTGTGGCCCAGTTTCTTTGAGGCTGGGAAACTACCGGCACGCACGACGATTGGGGTCACAGCATTGGCTGTTGGAGCGCTAGTGGAGATCGATCTGGTGGCGAAAAGGCCGTAGGGACTTTCTTACCGGCGTCGCAGTCGATCACCCTCCCCCTTTGCGGGGAGGGAAGCGAGATAGGACTTAGCCCTTCGCGAAGTCGGTCATCGAGCAGGGTGGGGGTATGAGAGCCCCGATATCGCGGCCAAACCACCCCCACCCTTGATCCCTCCCCGCAAGGGGGAGGGTGTCGACTGATAGACTAAGCCCCATACGCCTTCACATTCTGCTGCTGCTCGCCCAGGCCTTCGATCCCCAGCTTCATCACATTGCCGGGCTTGAGCCACACCGGCTCCGGCTTGATGCCCATGCCGACGCCGGGCGGGGTGCCGGTGGAGATGATGTCGCCGGGCTGCAGGCTCATGAACTGGCTGACGTAGGACACCACATGGGCAACGCCGAAAATCATGGTCTTGGTCGAGCCGTTCTGGAAGCGGCGTCCGTCCACGTCGAGCCACATTGACAGGTTCTGCGGGTCGGCAACTTCGTCCCGCGTCACCAGCCATGGCCCGATGGGGCCGAAAGTGTCGCTGCCCTTGCCCTTGTCCCAGGTGCCGCCGCGCTCGGTCTGGAAGTGACGCTCGCTCACATCGTTGACCACGCAATAGCCGGCCACATAATTCATCGCGTCCGCTTCATCGACATAGCGCGCCTCGGTGCCGATCACGACGCCAAGTTCGACTTCCCAATCCGGCTTGATCGAATTCTTGGGGATGATCACATCATCATTGGGGCCGATAATGGCGCTGGTGGCCTTCATGAAGATGATCGGCTCGGCCGGGATTGCTGCGCCGGTTTCGGCTGCATGGTCGGCATAGTTGAGCCCGATGCAGATGAACTTGCCCACATTGGCGACGCAGGGTCCGATGCGCTGTCCCTCGTCCAGCTTGGGCAATACACCGATATCGGTGCCGCGGATGCGCGCCAGCCCTTCGGGCGTCAGCGTCTGGCCGCCGATATCGCCAACAATGCCGGTCAGGTCGCGAATGGACCCGTCTTCGGCCAGGATTGCCGGCTTTTCCGCGCCCTTGGCGCCCACACGCAGCAGTTTCATCGATCAATACTCCCTTAATCTTTCCCGAGCCTTAGCCGCTAACATGTCAGTGTGTCGAGGCCGACACAGGCCTGATCGGTTCGGTGCCTCAACCCTGCGGCCGAATAACGCCCTTCTTGAGCAGGATATTGCCATAGAGCCGCCGCTCCCCGGACTGCACGATGGCGTAGCCCTTGGCCACGCGCTCATAGAAGGCAAACCGCTCCAGGGAGGCCAGCTTCATGCCGGGCTCATGCTTCGTAATGATCGCATCGAACTCATCCATCACCGGTTCGCGCTGGCTGGCATTGCCCACCACCTGCATGCAGATGGCTGCTTCATCGACGAAATCATCGAGCGGCATCAGCGTCAGGATGGCGTCGAGCACATCGGTCGCACTGACCCCATCGAGCCGCACCAGCACCGGCCCCGCGCCATCGGCCGGATAATTGGCATCGACGATGGCAATTTCGTCCCCATGCCCCATGGCGCGCAGAATGGCGAGCAGATCGGGTCCAAGGATGGGCGGAATGTTCTTGAGCATTTGGGCCGGCCTCCTCAGCCGAAGGGAAACGAGTCGCGGTCGAGCGTGTCGCCGTCGTCGAACAGGTCAGGATGCTCGCGGGCGAAGGCGAACAATTCCACCATCACCGCGTCGATATGGGCGCGAATGGCGCGGATTGCCTGCTCCTGATCTTGCGCCAGAATGCCGTCGAAGATCGCCTGGTGTTCGGCAATGGTCAGCGCCAGCCGGCGCGGCGTGATGATCAGCCGGCGGGCGCGATCCAGATTTGCCCGCGCTGAATCGATGATCCCCTTGATCTTGGTGAAGCGCATCGAGCGGAAGATGATGTCGTGGAAATCGATATCCACCTGGTGAAAGCTTTCTGCGTCGTCGCGCTCGGCGGCCTCGCGCTGCAGGGCCATGTTGGCATGAAGCGCCGCCGTGAGTTCGGCATCGTGGCTGCCGATCAGGACGCGCAGGGCTTCCGATTCCAGCCCCTTGCGGATCAGCATGTATTCACGCACATCGGCGATCCGCACCAGCGATACGGTCGAGCCGCGCTGCGGCGCGATATCCACCAGCCCCTCGATCTGCAGCCGCCCCAGCGCTTCGCTCACCGGAAAGCGCGAGACGCCCAGCTCGTTGCAGATCAGCGTCTTGTCGATCATGCTGCCCGGGGCAAGGTCCAGCCGCACGATGGCGTCGCGGATCACGGCGGTGACTTCGGCCGTGACATTGCCGCGCGTCAGGGCCGCCGGGCGCTGGAGAAAAGAATAGGGACTTGCTGCCATTCTCATGCTAACATGTTAGTTAGAGCCGTGGTGCTTTACAACGACGTTTCCTGCCGATTGCCGCGCGCAATCTGGCCGGTATCGCGGACCGGGTAAAGCGAAGTTGAGACCCGTCCCCCGAAAGCTGCCCTATGTCCGAAACCATGATCCGCCCCGAGGCCCGCACATTGGTGCTCAACAGCGCCGATAATATCGCCGTGGCCCTCGCCAATCTCGATGTCGGCACGCCAACGCCGCAAGGCGTCGCGATCGTTCGCCGCGTTCCCAAGGGGCATAAATTTGCCACCCGCCCGATCACGCCGGGCGAGGCGATCCTCAAATTCGGGCAGATCATCGGCTTTGCCTCGGAGGCCATTCCGCCGGGCGATTGGGTGCATGAGCACAATTGCGGCATGGGTGGCGCCGACGGCACGCTCAAGCACGACTATGCCTTCACCGAAGGCGCCATTCCGCCCGACATGATCCCGCTCGAGCAGCGCGCAACCTTCCAGGGCTATCGCCGCGCCAATGGCAAGGTGGGCACCCGCAATTATATCGGCATCCTGACCTCGGTGAACTGCTCGGCCACCGTCGCCAAATTCGTTGCCGACGCGGTGAACCGTTCCGGCATTCTCGACGACTATCCCGAGATCGATGGCGTCGTGCCGTTCGTGCATGGCACGGGCTGCGGCATGGAATCGCGCGGCGAGGGCTTCGATATCCTCAAGCGCACCCAATGGGGCTATACGTCCAACCCCAATCTGGGCGCAGCGCTCTTGGTGGGCCTGGGCTGCGAAGTGTTCCAGATCGGCCGCATGAAGGAAATCTACGGCATTTCCGAAGGCGAAACCTTCCAGTCAATGACCATCCAGGAGCGTGGCGGCACGCGCAAGATGATCGAGTGGGGTGTCGAGAAGGTCAAGGAGATGCTCCCCATCGCCGCTGCGGCGCGGCGCGAAACGGTTGACGCGTCCCACCTGACGCTGGCGCTGCAATGCGGTGGCTCCGATGGCTATTCCGGCATCACCGCCAATCCGGCGCTCGGTTATGCCGCCGATATTCTCGTGCGCAATGGCGGCACCGCCATCCTGTCGGAAACACCCGAAATCTACGGCGCCGAACACCTGCTGACCCGCCGCGCCGTGTCCCGCGAAGTGGGCGAAAAGCTCATCTCCCGCATCCATTGGTGGGAAGATTACACCCAGCGCAACCATGGCGAGATGAACAACAATCCCTCACCCGGCAACAAGCTGGGCGGGCTGACGACAATCCTTGAAAAGTCCCTTGGCGCCGCGGCCAAGGGCGGCACCACCCCGCTCACCGCCGTCTACGAATATGCCGAGCCAGTGACCGAAAAGGGCTTCGTCTTCATGGACACCCCCGGCTTTGATCCGGTTTCGGCAACGGGCCAGGTGGCTGGCGGCGCCAATATCCTGGCCTTCACCACCGGCCGGGGCTCCGCCTATGGCTGCAAGCCCGTGCCATCGATGAAGCTGGCCACCAATTCGGACATGTATGCCCGCATGACCGACGACATGGACATCAATTGCGGCGACATCGTCGAAGGCGTCTCCATCGAAGACAAGGGCCAGCAGATCTTCGACATGCTGATCGAAATCGCCTCGGGTAAGCACACCAAGTCTGAAGATCTGGGCTATGGCGACAACGAGTTCGTGCCCTGGCAGGTCGGGGCGACGATGTAGGTTGGCGGGTCTGCTACCTGTCCACCACACACTCGATGTCACCCCGGCGCAGGCCGGGGGCCATCCTGAGCTGCGCCTTGAGACCTCGTGGTTCGACAACCTCAGGATGAGGTCTGTTGGTGGGTCAAAGCGTAAACCCGTCCGACCCGCTCCGTATTTGTCCGCGTGTCTCCCACATCGCCGACCGGATAGGCTGCAATCTCGGTTAGCCAGTCCAAGGGCAAATCCCGCCGATCCGGGTCGCCGACCAACACGCTCAGTCCCGCCCTCGCACATCGCTCCAGAAACGGCAGCATCTGCACCGCGACCTCGGCATTATAAAACACGTCCCCCGCCGCAATCACGTCGATCCCGCCTGGCGGCTCCCCCGCCAGATCAACATCGATCAGTTCCACCGCCACCCCATTGGCCTCCGCATTGAGCCCTATCGCCGCCCGCCCATGCGGATCGATCTCGGCCGCGAACGCCGTCGCGCCCACCTGCGCCGCCGCAATGGCCACCAGCCCCGATCCAGCACCCAGATCCAGCACGCGTTTGCCCCGCACCACCCCCGGCTCACGCCGAAAATGCTGCGCCAACGCCAGCCCGCCGGCCCACTGATACGCCCAATAAGGTGGCGGAGCGTCCTCGTCGTCCGCCAACCGCGAGAGCCGGCTACCCGAATGTGCGGTGTAAAGCCGAATGCCGGATAGTCCCGGCACCGGCTCCAATCGCAGGTTGGCCTTTATGAACGCGGCAGCATCGCTCAAGGGCGCTGCAGGCCAGTCGCCGTCACATAGATCGACATCAAATGCTGGCTGGCTGTGATGAACAGCCGATTGCGCCGCGCCCCGCCAAAGGCGACATTGGATGTCGCGTGCCCCGTCTTGATGCGGCCCAGCAAATTCCCGCCCGGATCATAAACATTCACCCCCGGCCCGGCGCTGGTCCAGATATTGCCATCGGTGTCGAGCCTGAAGCCGTCCGACGAACCATTGTCGAGCACGGTGAACACCCCGGGATTGCCCAGCTTCGCACCATTCACACTGAACTGGCGGATATGGGTGGGCACATCGGGATCGTGGCTGCGTCCGGTATCAGACACATAAAGGATGCTTTCGTCGGGCGAAAAAGCCAGCCCGTTCGGCTTGGCAAAATCGTCGGCCACCACGGTCAACGAACCATCTGCCGGATCGAAGCGGTAGACATGGCATCCGGGCTGCTCGGGCTCGGATTTATAGCCCTCATAGTCTGACAAAATGCCGTAGGTCGGATCGGTGAACCAGATCGTGCCGTCGGATTTGACCACGACATCATTGGGCGAATTGAGCCGCTTGCCGTTGTAGCTGTCGACCAGCGTGGTGATGGTGCCATCGAGTTCGGTGCGCAACACCGCCCGCGCCCCATGCGAGCACGACACCAGCCGCCCCTCGCGGTCGCGCGTATTGCCGTTGATGTAGTTCGATGGCGCCCGGAAGGTGGAAACCCCCACCTCCGGAATATAGCGCAGCAGCCGGTTATTGGGGATGTCGCTCCACACCAGATACCCGCCATCGCCGAACCACACCGGCCCCTCCGCCCAACGGCAATCCTCATGCAGCACCTCAAGCACCGCCGACCCAATGGTCAGCCGCTTGAACTTCTGATCGATGATTTCCAGCGCCGCGCCACCCTGAGCCATGCCGGTTCCTCCTGTTTTCCGCATATGAATCGATGGCAGAGCGTGCGGCAAGGGGGTGCTGGATTTATTCGGTGAGGCGCAGGGCGTGAGACCAAGAACGGGGATATCCAACCGCTGAACCTTAATGTTGGATTATCTCCGGATCGTCACCCTCGGGCTCGACCCGAGGGCCACTCTCCCCACGGCACAAGCGAAGAGAGACCCTCGGGTCAGGCCCGAGGGAAGCAACGGTGGGTGTGGAAGTTCCGGGGCAGACACCCCACTCCCTGCACCCTACTCACCCCACCTGTCCCACCCCAAACCTATCCATCTTCTCCCCCTCCATCTCCCACGCGCTATCCTGCCCCTACCAACTTCACGCCCAGCGGGTCGCGCGAACCGGCTAGTGTTGTTGTCAGATGGGGCAGGGATGTCGTGATCCCTGCAGGCAAGCGGAAGTGTTACCGGGTCTATGGTGGCCCGGAGCCAGAGTCGCGCGCGCCAGAAAATCCCATCGCATGTGGCGAGGCTCTGTCTCACACACTAAAACTTACCGAGGCAGGGCCTCGCCACGTGCACGCTGACAAGAAACCGCGTCGAGGGCGGCGCTTTGGCGCGGCTGATTGACGGCTAACATGTTAGTTGCTAGGGCAAGCGAAACCGGAGCATCAGCATGGCCGCACTCGACAAGATCCTGACCGTCGACGAGATGAAGACGGCTGCCCGCCGCCGCGTGCCCAAGATGTTCTTCGAATATGCCGACACCGGCAGCTACACCGAAAGCACCTATCGCGAGAACGAGAGCGATTTCGGCAAGATCAAGCTCCGCCAGAAGGTCGCGGTAAACCTTGAAGGCCGCAACCTAAAATCGACCATGCTGGGCAAGCCGGTCACCATGCCGGTTGCCATCGCGCCGGCGGCTACAGGCGGCATGCAGATCGCCGATGGTGAGATCAAGGCCGCCAGGGCCGCCGAAAAATACGGCATTCCCTTTACCCTCTCGACCATGAGCGTCTGTTCCATCGAGGATATCGCCGAGAACACCACGGCCCCGTTCTGGTTCCAGCTCTATGTCATGCGCGACCGCGCCTTCATCGAGCGGCTGATCGATCGCGCCAAGGCCGCCAAGGTTTCGGCGCTGGTGCTGACCATGGACCTGCAGATCCTGGGCCAGCGGCACAAGGACATTCACAATGGCCTGTCCACTCCGCCCAAATTCGACGCCTATTCCGTCTGGCAAATGATCCAGCACCCGCTGTGGTGCCTGCAAATGCTGCAGACGAAGCGCCATAGCTTCCGCAATATCGTGGGCCATGTGGATGGGCGTGGGCACGATCTGGCGTCGCTATCGGAATGGACCGCCTCACAGTTCGATCCGACCCTGAACTGGGCCGACGTGAAATGGGTCAAGGAGCGCTTCGGTGGTCCGGTGATCGTGAAGGGCGTGCTCGATCCCGACGACGCCATCGCTGCAGTCGACAACGGCGCCGATGCGGTGATCGTGTCCAATCACGGCGGCCGCCAGCTCGACGGCGCGCCGTCCACCATCCGCGTACTGCCCGAGATCATCGACGCCATCGGCCACCGCACCGAAGTCTTCCTTGATAGCGGCATCCGCTCCGGCCAGGACGTGCTCAAGGCGCTTGCCTATGGCGCCAAGGGCACCTTCATCGGCCGGCCGATGCTCTATGGCCTCGGCGCCGGCGGAGAGGCAGGGGTCACCCGCGTGCTCGACATCATCGCCAAGGAACTCGACATCACCATGGCCCTGTGCGGCGAGCGGGATATCCTCAATGTCGGCCTGCACAATATCTATTCCAACGACCTGCCGCCGCGCAACGCGCCAGCGACCAATCGCTAGCTGCGATAGCGTTCCCTGCCGTCGTCGCCCTCGGTCAACTGCGTATAAACGGCCCGCGACAGCGCCTTCATGCGCTCCTCGGGAAGGGTGCCGACG
The DNA here is from genome assembly GCF_003056355.1 of Devosia naphthalenivorans. Lineage (GTDB taxonomy): Bacteria > Pseudomonadota > Alphaproteobacteria > Rhizobiales > Devosiaceae > Devosia > Devosia naphthalenivorans. The sequence goes on along the minus strand of NZ_PYVW01000006.1, from coordinate 78,772 downwards.
ACCGTGCAGGTGATCCGCTCATTGGCCCAATAGAATGCCTCGGCGCCGTCATAGCGGGTGAATTCATAGGCGGGTTGTCCGTCCGGCAGGGCAGCGGTGACATAGATCGTGACGCGTTCCTTGTCGGCGCTCTCATACATCAGCTGCGCTGCCCTTCCGCCCAGTTCGGGCTCCCCCGGCAGGAGCCGCCCACCGACGAGGCTAAAGCCTTCGGCATCGAGGTTCGGCATGCCCAGCTGGGTTTCGAGGCGGTTGGACAGCCAGCTCGTCAAATGCTCGCTGTCCTCGCCGCCAACTTCCACCGCATGGCGGTTCTCGGCGACGTAGACGGTGTGGGCGTTGATCGCATCGGCAATCAGCGTCGCGCTGGGCGGTCGGCTATCCAGCACCGGCCGCAAGAACCAGCCGGCACCAAGACCCACGCCGAGCAGGATGACCGCTGCCGCAGCCCACCCGACAGCACCCCTGCGGTGGCGCGATTGCTCGGCCGCTATGCGGCGCGGCTTCAAACGTGCTGGCACCGGCTCGGCTCCCGCGGGCGCAAACAGCGTGCGGATCGCGTCGGACTGGCGCTGCATCAGCGCAATTTCAGCAGCCGTATCGGGGTTGGCGGTCAGATAGGCGTCAACGTGCTGGCGGCCGGCGTTGTCGAGCTGTCCGTCGGCATAGGCCATCAGCGTGTCGCGGTTGATCTCGCTCATTTGACGGTCCTCAAATGCGGCTCGGAGGGCGTGCCGGTCGCCGCTCGCAGGGCGGCGCGGGCCCGGCCCAGCCGGCTCATCAGCGTGCCCAGTGGAATCTTCAAGATGTCAGCGGCCTCCTGATATGACAGACCTTCAAGGGCGATCAGCAGCAGCGCTTCCTTCTGCTCAGCCGGCAAGGTCTCGATGGCGCGCGCCATTTCGGCCAGGGCGATATGGCCGGGCTGTGGCGCTGGCGTCGAGGGTTCCTCGATTGCTTCGATATCCACCTCCTGCCCGCGCCGCCGAGACGAGCGCAGGGCATTGCGGTGGAGATTGAGCAGGATGGTGAAGAGCCAGGCCCGCAACGGACCGCGAGGTCTGAACAATCCCTGTCGTGATATCGCCCGCTCCAGGCAATCCTGCACCAGATCATCGGCCAGGTCGGCATTGCGCGTCAGCGCCCGGGCATAGCGCCGAAGGGCTGGCACGCAAGTTTCGACCTGGTCGAGGAAATCGCTCAAAAATTAATGCCCGTGGGGATCAATCCACTGCAAGATGCCAGACACCGCCAACGCCGTCACCACTGGTGTCGCCGGGTTCGGTGTCTTCGTACCAATAGTAGAGCGGCATGCCTTCATGAGCCCACATCTTGGAGCCGTCATCGCGAGTCACCACCGTGAAGTCGCCCTCGTCCTGCGCGTCCTCGGCAGCCATCAGCGGTGGCCATTTGACGGCGCAGTCGCCATTGCACACGCTTTTGCCGTCGCCGGCGGTGTCCTTGTCGAAGATATAAAGCGTCATGCCGTCGGCGTCGGTCAGCACCTGCTGGCCGCCGATATCGACGGTCTTGACCGCGCCACCCAGATATTCTTCCGCCAGGGATGGCGCCGCAAGCATTGCCAGAGCCGCAGCACCAGCCAGAATCGAACGAAGTCGCATGGGAATTTCCTCCTGATTGCGAGAGCCATGCTCTTGCGGCCCTCGTCAACGTCAACACCGCTCGCCCGTGTTTAATCCCCGCACCATCGTATTTTTTGTCAGCGTAAATTCCTCAACATTGCGAACAACATACTGGACAGAAAGCCGCGAGATTGCTTTTGTTGCGGCAATCGATGCATCCGCTGCCCTGGCATGCGTGGCATCGGTCCCGCGCGCAACAGGGCGCGCGGTCATGGGAGGACGTTAATGAAGAGACGCGAATTCTTTAGAACCGCTTCGGTCGCTACGATCGGCGCGGCTGCTGCCACGACCCTTGCGGCGCCGGCCATTGCCCAGGGCAACATCACCTGGCGCATGGTCACCACCTGGCCCAAGAACTTTCCAGGACTCGGCGTCGGCGCCCAGACGCTGGCAGACCGGATTACCAAGGCGTCCGGTGGCCGGCTGACCGTCCAGGTCTTTGCCGCAGGCGAGATGGTGCCGGGGCTGCAGGCTCTGGATGCGGTGATCGATGGCTCGGCCGAGATGAGCCATGGCACGCCCTATTACTGGCAGAACAAGAGCCAGGCGCTCAGCTTCTTCACCGGCGTGCCCTTCGGCATGACCAACCGCGAGCTCACGGCCTGGGTGCGTTACCTCGGCGGTCAGGAGATCTGGGACAAGATCTACGACCAGTTCGGCGTGCAGGGCTTCATGTCGGGGGATACCGGAACGCAGGCCGGCGGCTGGTTCCGCAATGAACTGACAGGCGTCGCAGACGTGCAGGGCTTGCGCTTCCGCACGCCGGGCCTGGGTGGACAGGTTTGGGCCAAGCTTGGCGCTTCGGTGACCAATCTTGCGGCAGGCGATATCTTCGCGGCGTTGCAGTCCGGTACCCTGGATGCGGCCGAATTCGTCGGCCCCTATAACGATCTGGCGCTGGGCTTCTACCAGATTGCCAAGAACTACTATTTCCCAAGCTTCGTCGAACCGGGGCTGGCCACCGAACTGGTGGTCGACAAGGCCAAGTTCGCCGAACTGCCGGAAGACCTGCAGGAGATCGTACGCGTTTGCGCCCAGTCGTCATATGACCAGGTCGCCTCCGACATGTACGCCAACGATCCGCGCGCCCTCAACGCGCTGGTGGCCGAGCATGGCGTGCAGGTTCGCCGCTTCCCCGAAGATATCGTGGAGGCCGGCGCCAAGGCCTCGATGGAATTGATCGCCGAAATCCGCGAGAGCGGCGATGCCCTGACCAAGGAGACGGTTGAGAGCTTCGTGTCGGCATTCAACCTGCTGCGCCAGCGCACCGAGGGCACGGACATGCCCTATCTCGTCGCTCGCGAGAAGTACATCAAGTTCGAATAGTCCGACCTGAGAGTCCAAAAGAGAAAGGCCCGGGACGCGTCCCGGGCCTTTTGCTTTCAGTTGTAGATCAGCCCGGGCAACCAGGTGATCAGATCGGGGAAGATGAAGAGGATACCCAGCCCGATCAGTTGCAGGATGACGAAGGGAACGACGCCCCTGTAGATCATGCCGGTGGTCACTCGCGGCGGCGCCACCCCGCGAAGATAGAACAGGGCGAACCCGAACGGCGGCGTCAGGAAGCTGGTCTGCAGGTTCACGCCCACCATCACGCCCAGCCAGATCGGGTCCACGCCAAGCGCCAGCAGCACAGGCGCGGTGATCGGGATCACGATGAAGATGATCTCGAACGTGTCCAGGATGAACCCGAGCAGGAACATGATGAACAAGACGATGATCGTGGCGCCGATCGCGCCGCCCGGCATGGACGACAGGAACTCGTGCACCAGATTGTCGCCGCCCATCATGCGGAAGACGATGGAAAACACCGCCGCACCGAAGAGGATGATGAACACCATCGATGTGATGGTCGCGGTCGAGATCACCGCCTGGCGCAGGATCGACAGGCTCAGCCGCCAGCGGAGGGCGGCAAGCAGCATCGCGCCCACGGAGCCAACCGAGGCCGCTTCGGTCGGGGTGGCGATACCCGCCAGGATCGATCCCAGAACCGCCAGGATCAGCAGCAAGGGTGGGAGAAGGGCCACGACGACTTCACGCAGCAGGGCACCCTTCTCTTCAGCGGGAACCGGGGTTGCGGGGCAGGATTTGGGGTCGGTGATGGCCTTGAAGATCATCCAGCTGGCATAGAGTCCCACCAGAAGCAGGCCGGGAATGATAGCTCCGGCGAACAGGGTGCCCACCGAAACCGGCTCGGGCGCGAAATTGCCCTTCTCCATCTGCACCTGGGCGTTGATGCCCGAGAGCATGTCCGCCATGAAGATCAGCACCGTCGAGGGTGGAATGATCTGCCCCAGCGTGCCGGAGGCGCAGATGACGCCGGTTGCGAGCTTGGGATCGTATCCAGCCCGCAGCATGGCCGGCAGGGAGATCAGGCCCATGGTGACGACGGTGGCGCCGACCACGCCGGTGGACGCAGCGAGCAGTGCACCCACGAGAATGACCGACAAGCCAAGTCCGCCGCGCAGATTGCCGAACAGCTTGCCCATGGTCAGCAGCAATTGCTCGGCAATGCCGGAGCGTTCCAGCATCACGCCCATGAACACGAACAGCGGCACTGCGACCAGCACCTCATTGGTCATCAGGCCGATATAGCGGCCAAAGAGCGAGCCGTAATTGGAGGGGTCATAAACGCCCAGCCACCAGCCCACGAGGCCAAAGATCAGTGCCGTGCCCGCGAGCGAGAACGCCACCGGGAAGCCGAGCATGAGCACGCCGATAACGCCGACGAACATCAGCCCGGCGAGAATTTCTCCGATCAGAACTGGATCCATCAATGCACTTCCTTGGCGTCGTTGGCGCCATAGCGCAGATGGTCGGGCAAGAGGCTCTCACGGTCGGTCAGGACAAGGATGGCGCGCAACGCCATGGCTATGCCCTGCAGCCCCACAAGGACGGCGAACAGAATGATGAAGCTCTTGAGGATGAACAGGCCCGGCATGCCGCCAATATTGCCGGAGGCTTCGTAGAAGCCCCAGGACCGCCGCACCGAGGGCCAGCCATAATAAAGCACGACATACATGAACGGCAGCAGGAACACGAGGACACCGAACAGGTCCGCTGCGGCTTTGCGCTTGATCGAGGCAGGCCGGTAAAAAATATCCACCCGAACATGGTCATCGCGTAGCAAGGCAAAGCCCGCTACGCCGGTAAACATGGCGCCACCGACCCACACATAAAGGTCCTGCATCCACAGCGTGCTGACATTGAAGAAGTAGCGCTGAACCACGACAGCGAAGCACACTAGAACGCAGACCAGAGCAAGCCAGGAAAGGACTTCCCCTACTGCCCTGTTGAGAGCGCTGATCGCGCGAATAATTAGAGCCAAGAATTGCAAATGGCCGTCCCCCATTGTTTGTGCCGGGGCCCAGCGTTGCCGAGTGCCAGCATTTGGGTGGCGATTGAACAGCATCAAGCCGTCCCGTCAACGGACTTGTGCAAGGGTTTCCCGCGCAAATACACGCTGCAACCAGTCGAAGCGCGCCAAAATGGCAACAAGACCAAGCACGCAGCCGATGGTGACAAGCCCATCAAAAATGCTATCTGGCAGCGGCCATAGTGGGGAGAGCAGCCTATGTTTGTTGTCGGTGGGGAAAGTCTGATCGATCTGAAGGCCGAAGTGGCGTTGCCCGATGGCAAGCTTATCGGCCGTGATGGCGAGGGGCAGATCGTGATGACGGCCCATCAGGGCGGCTCACCCTATAATTGCGCCATAGCACTGGCCAAGCTGGGCAATGCTACAGGCTTCCTGTGCCCGATTTCCGCCGATGCTTTTGGCGACTACCTGCTGGGGCCGCTCACCGAAGCGGGCGTCACCACGCTATTGCCGGAACGGGTGGCGGAATACACGACGCTCGCCGTGGTTAATTTCGACGCCAACCACAATGCCCGCTATGGCTTCTACCGCTCGGCCGATGGCGCCATCGATGCTGCCAAGGCCATCGCTGCCTTGCCGAAAGACCTCAGCCTCTACCAGATTGGCGGCTTCTGCCCCATCAAGCCGGACGAGGCTGCTATCTGGCTCGAAATCGTGCAGGCAGCGATTGCCCGGGGCGCCACCATTTCCATTGACCCCAATGTGCGCCCCAGCCTTGTCGATGATTTCGAGGGCTATCGGACGCGCCTGTCGCAGTTTCTCGACCTCTCCCATCTGGTCAAAGTATCCGAAGAAGACCTTGAAGCGCTCGACCGCAGCAAGAGCATCGAGCAGCATGCGGCAGATCTGCTGGCGCGCGCCAATTGCGAGCTTGTCGTAGTCACCCTGGGCGAAAAAGGTTCACGTGCCTTCACGACTGCAGGGCACGCCGATGCCAGCATCTACGCCCCGCCCCAATTCGGCGACACGGTGGGAGCGGGGGACAGTCTGATGGCGGGGATTTTGTCCTGGCTCAACGAGCGCGGACTTCTCAAGCCCGGCAAGCTCTCCACCTTGGGCAGCGGCGCACTAAGCGATATGTTGCGCTTTGGTGCAGTCGTTGCCGGCATCAACTGCGGCCGCAAAGGCTGCAAGCCGCCCACCCGCGCCGAAGTGGACGCGGTGCTGGGACGCTAAAAAGCGCGCTACCAATAGTCTCAGCGCAGGCGATCGAGGAATTGCTGGCGGTGCCAGGCCAGCGCCCGCTCGTCCGGCCATTGGCGCTGGTCTTCACCGACCAGCAGCTTGCCGGTGGGATTGATGGTCGACAGGACACTTGTTCCCGTCGCCCAGGCATCGGCTATGATCTCGAGATCGGGCCCGATGGTCCAGCCGAACTGGGTGAACAATTGCGCTGGTTCATCATGGAGGAAGATGAAATTGCGGGCATGAACCTTGCCGCCGCTATCGAGCGGAACGATAGGCGTGGCCGTGCCCTCGCCTATCGAGACCTCCACGCCGGAAAAACTGCACCGGCTGTCGCGGTCTTCGCGTACCTGCCGGGCGATCTCGCCATAGATGTCGAGAGAGACAAAAGCGGTGGCTGCCTCGTCAAGGCGTGGGTATGGCAAGCTGGCGTTGGTTTGCGTAAAATCCATTTCCGCGTCTTCCCACAATGAGAATACGGCCTTTTCGGGCCCTTCCGCCACTTTTTTCTCGACAGGCAGAGCGCGCATGTTGACGAGGACAGCGGAGGAGGAGGTGCCACTGGAGGCAAAACGTTCAAGCGTGGCTGTTGCCTTGATCATAAGATCGCCGCTGCCGCTTCGTGCGGCCACGAACACATCCTCTCCGATATGGTCAGCGAAGCGGATACGGTCCTGCAAACTGCAGGCAACCTCGAGCGGGCCTCGTTCACGGCCGGACGGCATATGGCCGACATTGACAACCAGCTTCGGCACGGCGTCCCCAGGCTGTACTTACGTAACAACACGTATAGCGCCCCAGAGGGAATTGGTAGCCTTGCCGCTGAGCACCAGGACATGATTTTTGCCGCGGTTTCCATCAACGGGGTTGCGGGAAGCCGGCCAAGCTCCTAACCGTTCCTCAACACCAAAAAACGAGGCCGATCATGCCGCAAGACGCTGTTGCCATCCGCTCCATCCTTTCCCTTGCTCCCGTGGTGCCGGTCATCATCCTTGACGATGTGTCCCAGGCGCGGCCTTTGGCCGAAGCGCTGGTCGCGGGCGGCTTGCCCATTCTGGAAGTCACGCTGCGCACGCCGAATGCGCTCAAGGTGATGGAAGAGATGGGCAAGGTAGAAGGCGCCATCGTCGGGTCGGGCACCGTGCGTACGGCGCTGCACATGCAGCAATCGGTCGATGCAGGGTGCCGTTTCATGGTGTCGCCCGGCATCTCGCCACGCATCCTGGATGCGGCCGACGATATCGGCATTCCCCTGCTGCCCGGCATTGCAACGCCGAGCGAGGCCATGACTGCGGCCGAGCGGGGCTATTCGTTCCTCAAATTCTTCCCGGCGGAAGCCAATGGCGGCGCACCGGTGCTCAAGGCCTTTGCATCCCCAATTCCAGACGTCACCTTCTGCCCTACCGGCGGTATCGATGCGGCCAAGGCCAAGGTTTACCTCGGCCTGCCCAATGTCATTTGCGTGGGCGGAAGCTGGATCATGCCGGCGGATGCAGTCGCCGCCAATGACTGGTCGCGGATCGAAGCGCTCGCCCGCGAAGCGTCGGCCCTGCGTGTCTGACGCAACCGGCAGCTTCCGATGATCTGGGCGCTCAGCCGAACGCTCTTGGCCGGGCTGTTGCTGACACCAGCCGCTTATGCCGACAAGGTGCATGTTGCTGTTGCGGCTAATTTCACCCAAGTGGCCGAGGAGCTTGCGCCGCTGTTCGAAGCGGCGAGCGGCCATCAGGTCACCTATAGCTTCGGCGCCACCGGCCAGCTTTTCACCCAGATCAGCCAGGGCGCGCCGTTCGAAATCTTCCTTGCTGCCGACGATGAGCGTCCCGCCAAGGCGGTGGCCGAGGGCCTGGGCGTTGAAGGCAGCGTGTTCACCTATGCCGTTGGAAGACTGGCGCTCTACAGCACCTCGCTGGATATCGCCGACGGTGCGGCGTCACTGGCCAACGGTGAATTCGACAAACTCGCCATAGCCGATCCGCGGACCGCCCCCTATGGTGCGGCCGCGCTCGAAGTTCTCGAGGCGTTTGGCCTTGTTGACGCCATCGGCCCAAAGCTGGTGATGGGCGAAAACATCACGCAGACCCTGCAATTCATTGAAACGGGCAATGCTGAGCTAGGCTTCGTCGCCGCAAGTCAGGTGCTCGGCAAGTCCAATGTCTGGATCGTTCCCGGCGACTACCATCAATCGATCCGCCAGGATGCCGTGCTGCTCACAACCGGAGCGGGTAATCCTGCCGCCAGGGCCTATCTCGACTTCCTCAAGGGCAGCGCCGCCCGCGGGGTGATAGAAGCTGCCGGATACCTTGCCGAGGAATGAGGTCGCGCGGTGAGCCTTGATGACATCTGGGCCCCAGTTGGCCTGACCCTGGCCCTGGCCGCCATCAACACGCTGATCCTTCTGGTCATCGGCACGCCCATCGCCTGGTGGCTCGCGCGCAGCGGCAGCCGCTTCCGGGAGATCGTCGGGGCCATTGTCTCGATGCCCCTGGTCCTGCCGCCGACAGTTTTGGGATTTTACCTGCTGATCGCCTTGGGACCGAATGGGCCGGGTGGCTGGATCGCGGGGCTCTGGGGCGGGCGCACGCTGGCGTTCTCGTTCACCGGGCTGGTGATCGGCTCGGTCTTCTACTCCATGCCCTTCATGGTGCAGCCGCTGCGCAATGCGTTCCTCGCCATCGGCAACGATCCTCTAGAGGCGGCGTCGAGCCTGGGCGCCTCGAACTGGCAGCGGTTCTGGCGCGTCGCACTGCCTTCCGCGCGCTCCGGCTATATCACCGGAGCGCTGATGACCTTCGCGCACACGATCGGCGAATTCGGCGTCGTCCTGATGATCGGCGGCAATATTCCGGGCCAGACCAAGGTCATCGCCATCGCGCTCTATGACTATGTCGAACGCCTGCAATGGGGCGAAGCGCATGTGATCGCCGCGGGCATGGTCCTCTTCGCGTTCCTCGTGATCGCACTGACCCTCGCTCTCGACCGGCGCCTGAACGTGCCGCTGCCTTAGGTGTCCTCCCACAGTGTCATTCCCGCTTTCGCGGGAATGACGCCGAGTTTTTTATGACGTTGCCCCGGCTTTTTTCAGCATCGTCTTGGTGATCGTCTGGTTGAGGGAGAAATAGTCCTTCCACGGGTCGGGCTGTTTGGCGCGCTCGGCAGCGGCGGCAAGGTTGAACTGGTTCGCGGCCTTGATGGTCTTGAGTTCGTCCCAGCTTACGGGCACTGCTGCGGGGGCACCTTCGCGCGAACGGCTCGACCACGGCGCGACGGCGGTCGAGCCCCGCTCATTGCGCAGATAGTCGATGAACAGCTTGCCCTTGCGCTTGGCCTTGCTCATGTTCGCGGTGAAACGGTCGGGGTATTGCTCGGCCAGGTTCTGCGCGAAGGCCTTGCAGAATGCCTTGATCTCCGGCCATTCGAGACCGGGCTCAAGCGGTGCGATGACGTGAATGCCCTTGCCGCCACTGATAAGGGCAAAGCTCTGCAGGCCCACATCGTCCAGTGCCGCGCGAATATCGGTTGCGGCGCTGCGCACATGTTCAAAGCCCAGCCCTTCATCGGGGTCGATATCGAAGATGATGCGCTCGGGGCGCTCGACATTTTTGGTCCGGGCGCCCCAGAGATGCCATTCCAGAACATTCATCTGGGTTCCGGCAATAAGCCCGCCCAGATCGTCGATATAGAAGTAATCTTCCTTGGCGCCGTCCTTCTCCGTAATCAACACGGACTTCATCTCGTCTGGAAACCCGCCCGTATCGTGCTTCTGGAAAAAGCAGTACTTCGCCCGTCCCTGCGGGCACCGTAGCAGGCTGAGTGGCCGGTTCTCGATAAAGGGCAACATGCGTTCGGCGACGGCTGCGTAATAAGCGACGAGATGCGCCTTGGTGACGCCCTGGCCGGGATAGACCACGCGATCAGGGCTGGTCAGCTTGACGCCGGCGGCCTCGGCCGCATTGATCCCGGCTTCGGAACTGAGGGCAGGGGATGCTTTCGAAGGTGCCACCGGTTCCTCGAGCTTCACCTCCGGCGCAGGCTTGTCCTCACGCAACGCCAAAAAGGATGGATGTCGCAACACACCATCAGGCGTAAATTCAGTGAAACCAATCTCCGCGACCAGCTCGGGCGAGACCCATTTGGAGGTCCGCGCAACGGGTCTTGGTACCGCTGAAAAAGGACTGGTCTTGCGAGCGAGGTCATCCAGCCGCTCCTGCAGGTCCTCCGCGCTTTTCTGGTTGAAGCCGGTGCCGACCCTGCCGCGATAGACCAGCTTGCCGTCTTCCCAGGTACCCAGCAGCAGGGAAGCAAAGTGCTTTCGTTTGGTCGACGGCGTCCAGCCGGCAATGACAAACTCCTGCCGCTTGGCGCATTTGATCTTGAGCCAGTCACGCGTTCGCTCGTTGCGATAGGGCGCATTGGCGTTCTTGGCAATGATGCCCTCATGGCCTTCGCGGCAGACGGCATCGAACACCTTCTGGCCATTGCCGGTGACGTGAGCCGAAAATTGCACCAGCGAGGATTGCTCGATCTTTCCGAGCAATTTTTCGAGCCGTGCCTTGCGCTCCACCAGAGGCAGCCTGACCAGATCGGCCCCGTCCTGCTCGATCAGATCGAAAGCGAAATAGGTGAGGGGACCACCGTTGGAGAGATGGTCCTTGAGCGTCGAGAAATCCGCGCGTCCCTTGCTGTCGAAGGCGCAGAGTTCGCCGTCTATCAGCGCGGTTCCCTTGGTAATGCGCGTCAGGGGCGGCACGATTGCCGCGAATTTGTCGGTCCAGTCCTTGCCAGTGCGGGTATAGAGCTTCACCTGATCGCCGGAAATCGCAGCCAGGCAGCGATAGCCGTCATATTTCATCTCGAACAGCCAGCCGCTGCTCTCGGGCACCTCTGTTGCGAGGGTCGCCAATTGCGGGCTGCGATATTTCGGGAACGGCTTGGCGGTTGCGCCGCGCTTGGCCGGCACGGGATTGTCTACGGCCTTGGCCGCATCGGAGTGCCACACGGCGTCTGGCTTGGTGGCGGTCTTCTTCTTGGGCTTGAGCCCCTTGGCGATGCCGTCCAGATCGCGTCCGGTGGAAATGGAGGTGGTGAACTTCTCCGTCAGGATTTTGCCGTCGGTGGCGTGATCGTCCTTGTGCTTGATCAGCAGCCAGTTCTCGCGTGCCGGACCTGATTTGCGCTTGGTGTCGCGGCCCTTCATGTGGACCAGAACCCACTCGCCCTTCATCCGATGCCCATTGATGCGCATCTTGAGGTCGCCGTTTTCCAGCCCTTCATGCGGATCGCCGATGGGCTCCCAGGTGCCCTCGTCCCAGAGCATCACGGTGCCCCCGCCATATTCGTTCTCGGGGATGGTTCCCTCGAAACTGCCGTACTCCACCGGGTGATCCTCAACCCTCACGGCGAGCCGTTTGTCGGTGGGATTGTCGGAGGGGCCCTTGGTTACCGCCCAGCTCTTGAGCACGCCGTCCAGCTCGATGCGAAAATCGTAATGTAGGCGCGTCGCGTCGTGTTTCTGCACGACGAAGCTATTGCCTTGCTTGCCGGAGCTGCTCTCGCGCGAGCCGGAGGGTTCCTGCGTCTTGGTGAAGTCCCGCTTGGCCTGGTATTCCTTGAGCAAGGTGTCAGCTTTGCTGGCCATCATGGTACACTCTGGTCACGGAACTATCCTGCCGTTCCAACGAGTCTCTCCTCAGCTTTGTTCCGCGTCGCGAAGCCGTTGCGCCGCAACCTTGCCGTCCATAAGGTCGTGCAACAAATATCCGAGGGAGAATCGGCATGGACTTGCTGGACGGCTTTGCACTTGACGGGCTCAGCATAACCCTGATCGCTCTCGGTGTTCTGGCGCTGCTCGTATTGTTCGCAGGGGCCAAGCAGGTGCCGCAGGGCTACAATTATACCATCGAGCGGTTTGGCAAATATACCCGCACCCTCAAGCCCGGTCTCAATCTCATTGTCCCGTTCATCGACGGCGTGGGCAAGAAGATCAACGTCATGGAACAGGTACTCGACGTTCCCCATCAGGAAGTCATCACCCGCGACAACGCTTCGATCACGGCCAATGGCGTAACGTTCTACCAGATCCTCGATGCGGCTGCGGCGGCCTACGAAATCTCGGGGCTCGAGAACGCCATCCTGAACCTCACCATGACCAATATCCGTACCGTCATGGGATCGATGGATCTCGACGAACTGCTCAGCCACCGCGACGAAATCAACGAGCGGCTGCTGCGGGTCGTGGATACGGCCGTTTCGCCCTGGGGGATCAAGATCACGCGCATCGAGATCAAGGACATCGATCCGCCCAAGGACCTGGTCGAATCCATGGGCCGGCAGATGAAGGCCGAGCGCGAAAAGCGTGCGGCAATCCTGGAAGCAGAAGGGCGCCGTCAGTCGGCGATCCTGCAGGCGGAAGGCGCCAAGCAGGCCCAGGTACTGGAAGCCGAAGGCCGGCGCGAGGCCGCGTTCCGTGACGCCGAAGCCCGCGAACGCTCGGCGGAAGCCGAAGCCAAGGCGACTCAGATGGTGAGCGACGCCATCGCGTCCGGCAATGTTCAGGCGATCAACTATTTCGTCGCCAACAATTACATCAAGGCGCTCGAAAGCATTGCGACATCGCCCAACCAGAAGGTGCTGATGTTGCCCGTCGAGGCTGCCAGCGTCATCGGCTCGATCGGCGGCATTGCCGAGATCGCCAGGGAAGTCTTTGGCGGGGCTGCACCCAATCCGGTGCGATCGGCCCGTCCCCCTTCAGCCGGCCAATAACGCGAGGCGCCATGCAGATCGTGGATTTCATCGCAGCCAACGGCCCCTGGTCCTGGATCATCGCCGGCTTGATATTGCTGGCGCTGGAGCTGGTCCTGCCCGGCGGCATCCTGGTCTGGATGGGTGTCGCGGGGATCATAACCGGGCTCATGCTGCTGTTTCAGCCGATCGGGTGGCCGCTGCAATGGCTGATCTTCGGCGTACTGTCGCTGGGTTCCATCGTAGTCTGGCTCCGCTATAGCCGCAATCGGCCACAAAAAACCGACAGCCCCTACCTCAACCGCCGTGCCGACCAGTTGATCGGGCAGGAGGCGGTGCTAGCCGAACCTATCGAGCAGGGCTTTGGTCGGGTGGTGCTCGGCGACACGATCTGGCGGGTTTCCGGTGATGATCTGCCGGCCGGCACGCGCGTCAGGATCGTCGGCAGCAATGGCAGCGTGTTGGCGGTGGAGCCCAAAAGCTAGCCGCTGCGCAACGGTTCCTTAACCATACAATGAAACTGTGACCTCGGCCGCGATTGTCTTGGGTGTGCGCGAGCCATGGAGGCTCATCCTCCTCATTCAGGCTAGCGGAGCAGACCTTGGCCCTGGCGTTGCGGCATTGGACATGGCGGTGGGGCATGCTGTGCGCTGTCTGCCTTGCCACGCCCGCGTTGGCCGCGCCGGACCATGCAAGTGGCGACGGCTCCGAGGCAGATAGCGAGCGCCTGCAGCCGGGGCTCTACCCCGCGGAGCCTGTTTTGGCCAGCGGCGACGAGCTGAGCGAACCCTATGATCCATTTTTCGACATCGATTGGTCGACCGCCCTCCGTGGTACCTACACCAAGGCGACCGCCGGCGAACGGTTCGATGTGCGGCTGGTCCCCACCATCAGTTTCGATCACCAGGGCAGCCGTTCGGCGATCAACATCACGACCAGCGCCGAGATCGTGCGTCCGCAGGAAGAACATATCGACGTCACCGACCTGCGGCTCGATCTATCGGGTGGTTATGAGCTCGATCGTGACACATCCCTTTCCGCCGGCGCCAATTTCTCCCTGACCCAGGATATTGCGGGCACGCCCGGCGTCGGCAGCGATATTGCCGTGGCACCCGAAACGCGCACTGGCGGCTTCGATCTGGGCGTCACCCGCCGGTTCGGCAAGTTCAATGTGGGCCTCACCGGGGCGGCGCAGCGCACGGTCTATGGCGAAACACTACGCAACGATGGCAGCACCGAGGACAATAGCGACAGTGACGTGTGGTCGCTCGACACCGGCTTGCGCGTCGGCTTCCAGGTGACGCCGATCTTCGAGGTGTTCGGGCAGGCAGGCCTGGGCCGCGACGTGTTCGACCAGCCCTCGTCGGCCCTCCTGATCAAGACCGACGCCACGGATGGAACGATCGAAGGCGGCGTCACCGGACGATGGGGCGAAACGCTTGAGGCGAGCCTATCGACGGGCCTCAATCTGCGCCGCTTCGATGAGGCAAGCCTGGGCGAATTCACCACCCAGCTCTATGATGTCAGCATCACCTATCGGCCCGATCCCACCTGGCGCATTGCCGCCGGCTTCAGCACGATCGTGGCTCCGCCGGAGCCGGATAGCAGCGGCACCACCCGGATCGAATATGCGGCGGATCTGGACCTTGGCTACACCGTCAATCGCTGGCTGGAGCTGCGTGCACTGGCGGGCATAAGCTCAACGCGGTTCGACGGAAGCGATGAAACCGAGCGCGCCTATGGCTGGGGCGTGGGCGCCGACTACGCTGTAAACGCCCATACCGCCGTGACGGCCGACTATGGCTATGACCGCACAGATAGCTCGGTCGATGGCGTTGAAGACGCCCACAGGGTCACCATGGGCGTCACCGTTTCGCGCTAGAGCGTGTGGGCAATCTAGCGATTTTGCTAACAGCAGGCATGAATCCCCACGTCGTCATTCCCGCGAACGCGGGAATCCCACTTTTGTGCCGAAGGGAAGTGGAATTCCCGCCTTCGCGGGAATGACGCGGCGAAATTGAAAAGGTCCACGCAACCTAGAGCTGGTCGCCCAGATCGAGCTTGCGCAATTCCTTGACGAAGCCATCGCGGATATCGTCGCGGTCCAGCGCATAAACGACATTGGCGGTCAGGAAGCCGATCTTGGAGCCGCAGTCGAAACTCTGCCCCTGGTACTTCACGCCGGTGAAATTCTGCGTCTGCATCAACGTCTGCATGGCGTCGGTGATCTGGATTTCGCCGCCGGCGCCGCGCGGCTGATCCGCCAGCAGGGTGAAGACTTCCGGTTGCAGAATATAGCGGCCCGAGATGATGAGGTTGGACGGCGCGTCCTCCCGCTTGGGCTTTTCCACCATGCCGGTAATCTTGAAACCGCTATCGGGACCATCGCCACGCGCGATGACGCCATAGGCGGAGACGTCCTGTTCTGGCACTTCTTCAACGGCAATCACATTGCCGCCGGTTTCCTCATAGGCGTCCATCATCTGGCGCAGCACGCCCGGCTCGCCCTTGAACAGCATGTCCGGCAGCAGCAGCGCGAACGGGTTATCGCCGACGATGTCGCGTGCGCACCAGACCGCGTGGCCGAGACCCAGCGGCTCCTGCTGGCGGGTAAAGCTGGTCCGTCCGGCGGAGGGCAGGTCCTTGCGCAACTCGTTCAATGCTGCGGTCTTGCCGCGCACTTCCAGCGTGGTTTCCAGCTCGAACTGCCGGTCGAAATGGTCTTCGATCACGCCCTTGTTGCGCCCGGTCACAAACACGAAGTGCTCGATGCCGGCTTCGCGCGCTTCCTCCACCGCGTATTGGATCAGCGGGCGATCGACGACCGTCAGCATTTCCTTGGGCAGTGCCTTGGTGGCTGGGAGAAACCGTGTCCCAAGGCCAGCCACGGGAAAGACGGCTGTTCTGACGCGTTTAGGCAATGTAAGCACTCCATCTCGATTTGGGCGTAAAGCTATCGCAACTTCTCTGCGATAACATCACGGCAAAATAGCGTTTGCACATTAGGGGTTAATGGATGGCAGTACTGGTTACCGGCGGCGCGGGCTATATCGGCAGCCATATGGTGCTTAACCTGACAGATGCGGGCGAAACCGTAGTCGTCCTGGACAATCTGTCGACCGGCTTCGATTGGGCAATCGATGGCCGCGCGATTTTCGAACAGGGCAATGCCGGCGACATTGATTTCGTGCGCGGCCTAATCGACAAGCACGGCATCACCGAGATCATCCATTTCGCCGGGTCCATCGTGGTGCCCGAGTCGGTCTCCAATCCGCTCAAATACTACGGCAACAACACCGCCACTTCGCGCAATTTGATCGAGGCCGCAGTGCTGGGCGGCGTCAAGAGCTTCATCTTTTCCTCGACAGCTGCGGTCTACGGCATGACCGGTCTTGATCCGGTGGTCGAAACCACGCCGCTCAGCCCGATGTCGCCCTATGGGCGCTCCAAGCTGATGACCGAAATGATGCTGGCCGATGTTGCGGCCGCCCATCCGCTGACCTTTGGCGTGCTGCGTTATTTCAATGTGGCCGGTGCCGATCCGGCCAAGCGCAGTGGCCAATCCACGCCCTTTGCCACGCACCTGATCAAGGTCGCCTGCCAGACGGCACTGGGCCAGCGCGAAAAGATGGATATCTTCGGCACCGACTATGAAACCCCCGACGGCACCTGCGTGCGGGACTATATCCACGTCACCGACCTGATCGCCGCCCATGCGCTGCTGCTCAAGCACTTGCGGGCGGGCGGAGAAAGCACGACTATCAACTGCGCTTATGGGCAGGGCTATTCCGTGCGCCAGGTGGTCGAGACGGTGCGCAAGGTTTCGGGCATTCCCTTCCGCGTCGATGAGGGCCCACGCCGCCCCGGTGATCCGGCTTCCGTGACCGCAACGGGACAAAAGGCGCGCGAACTGCTCGGCTGGGTTCCCCAGCACGACAACCTCAACGAGATCGTGGAATCCGCCTATGCCTGGGAACGGCATTTGATGACCCGCAACCGCTGATCGGAGGGGCAGGATGATGCGCTGTCTCGCCTTGCTCCTGCTGTTGATGACGACGCCTGCATGGGCGCAGCCGGTTGAAGACTTTGGCAGTTTCATCGCCAATTTCCGCAGCAAGGCTCTGGCGGCAGGCGTCAGCGCCCAAACCTACGACGCGGCCATGGCGGGGATCACGCCTGATCCTCGCGTGCCCAATCTGGTGTCCAGCCAGCCCGAGTTCACCACGACCATGTGGGACTATATCGAAGGGCGCGTGACAGGTGGCCGCATCGAGCGGGGCAAGGCGGCGATGGCGCGCAACAGCCAGTTGTTTGCCTCGGTGGGCCAAGCCTATGGCGTCGATCCCTATATTCTTGGCGCCATCTGGGGCATGGAAACCGACTATGGCGCGGTGCTTGGCAATGCGGAGTTGATCCGGCCAATCGTGCGCTCCCTGGCAACCCTGGTGCACCAGCGCCGCACGCGCCTTGTGGAAGACGAGGCAGACCTGATCGGAGCGCTGCAACTGGTGCAGCGCGGTCCACTCGACGCGCAGTCGCTGGTCGGCTCATGGGCCGGCGCGATCGGGCATTTGCAGGTCAATCCTTCCAATGTGGTCGCCCATGGCACCGATGGTGACGGGGACGGCCGCGTCGATTTGCACCATTCGCTGGCAGATGCCCTGGCGACCAGTGCCCGCTTCCTGCGGGCGCTGGGCTATCAGCCCGGCGTCGATTGGGGCATGGAAGTGGTTGTGCCGCAGGGTTTCGATTATCTGCTGGCAAGCCGAACGCAGATGCGGCCGGTGTCGTTCTTTGCCGAGCGCGGCATTACTCGTGTCGCCGGCCGGCAGTTTGCCGATCCAAACCTGCCGGTGTTTCTTTATGTGCCGGCGGGGAAGGACGGCCCGAAATTCCTGATGACCCAGAATTATCTGGTGCTCAAGGGTTACAATTTCTCCGACAGCTACGCGATGAGCGTTGCCCATATGGCGGATCGCCTCAAGGGTGGCGGTGGCTTCGTCGATGACTGGCCGCGCAACACGGCCTTCCCCAATTTGGCGCAGCGCAAGGGCATCCAGGAGGCACTGATCCGGCTGGGGCTTTATCAGGGAGCGGTCGATGGGCGGCTGGGCCCGATCACGCAGGAGGCCTATGCCAGGTTCCAGGCGGCCCGCGGCGAAGTGGCCGATGGCTTCGTAACACGCGCTGCCTATGAGGCACTCGCGGCGGCGCGGTAAACTTGCGGCGACGCGATTGGCGTTGCCTTGTAGCTCTTGCTAAAAGACAGGCGATAAATAGGTGAGGCTGCGGTGAGGCGTTGGGTTCTGACAGTTCTGGTCGCCCTGCTCGTCCTGGTGGACGTGGCGCCGGCCTTTGCCCAGCCCGATGAGCGCATCCATCTGGCCCAGCAGCAGAGGCGCCGCACGCTGTTCGATATCCTGTTTGGTGAGGAAGAGGCCGCGCGGCAACCGCCACCCGCCCAGCAGCAACAACGCCAGCCCCGGCGCACCCAACCGCGCCAACAAGCGGCGCCGGCTCCAACACCGCCGCCCAAGCCCGAGATCGAAAAGGCCGAGGATGCCACCCGGCTGGCCGTGTTCGGGGACTCGCTGGCCAATGATCTGAGCAAGGCGCTCGAACGCTTCTATGCGGAAGATCCCAATCTGGTCGTACTCAACGAGGCCGTCAGTTCCTCGGGGTTCGTGCGCGAAGACTTCTTCGACTGGGGCAACGCCGTCGACGAGCAAATCGCCGCGAACAGCTTCGATCTGGCGGTCGTCATCATCGGCATCAATGACCGGCAGGAACTATCGGTCGATGGACAAACCCTTGAACCGCTGACCGATCAGTGGAATGCCGCCTACCAGGCGCGCATCGCCGAATTTCTCAGCAAGCTGCGAGCGGCGCGAAAGCCGGTCATCTGGCTTGGCCTGCCGCCCATGGCCAAGAGCCAGTATTCGGCAGCGATAAGCCAGATCAGCAATATCCAGCGGTTGGCGAGTTTTTCCGGCGGTGCCGAATTCCTCGATATCTATGAACGGTTCCTCGGGCAGGATGGCAAGTACTCGTCATACGGGCCAGACCTGAACGGGCAGAACGCGCAGGTGCGCAAGGATGATGGCATTCATTTTACCTCTGCCGGGGCCGACAAGCTGGCGTTCTATCTCAGCCAATCCATCAGCACCTTCTATCGCGGTGGTGGCGGCGTTTCGATCGCCGTCGCCGACCCGCTTTCCGGCACTGACGCAGCGGCGATGTTGCGGCCGCCCTATCAGGGGCTTGGTCAGATCAGGCTGCTCGAAGTTGCCGGAGCCGTCGTGCCCCTGAGCCGCACGCCGCCGCGCGCGGGTGAACTGTTGAGCGCCAGAAATGTCCAGCCGCCTGCGCCGCCATTCACGCTGGAACAACTGGTCGCCGCGCCGATCGGCCGCGTCGACGCCTTCGGTGTCGGGATTGATCCCAACGCCGCCGCAGCCCGCAACGGCGCGCGCTAGCCGGCGTCTTACCACTACATCATTCCCGACCCACAGCGTCATTCCCGCGAAGGCGGGAATCCCACTTCAGCGCAAAGTGAGGTTCCCGCTTTCGCGGGAATGACGCCGAGTGCTGTAGCTAGTTATCCGTAAACCGCACGGCCCCGATATGGGGCAGGTTGCGGTTGCGCTGGGCGTAGTCGATGCCGTAGCCGACGACGAACTCGTCGGGGATATCGAAGCCGACCCATTTGGCCTGCACGTCCGTCTCGCGCCGGGACGGCTTGTTCAGCAGGGCACATACTTCGATACGGCGCGGGTGGCGCGTTTCGAGGATTTCCAGCACATGCTTGAGGGTGTAGCCGGTGTCCACGATGTCCTCGACCACCAGCACGTCGCGGCCCGCGATTTCCCCGCGCAGATCCTTGAGGATGCGCACTTCGCGGCTCGATTCCGTGGAGTTGCCATAGGATGAGGCTTCCAGGAAGTCGACTTCCACCGGCAGATCAATCTCGCGCACCAGATCGGCGATGAAGATAAAAGAGCCGCGCAACAGCCCGACCACGACAAGCTTGTCGGTGTCCGAGTAGTGCGCCGAGATTTCCTTGGCGAGGGACTCCACACGGGCGGCGATGGCCTTGGCGGAGATCAGTTCTTCAACGAAATAGGGTTTGGTCATGAGATTTCGCGTGTTGGTGCAAGGCTTTCTAGCCAGTTTGCCGTTGGGCGGCAACTCATCACACCGGCCACCGGGCTGTCCTCGGGCTTGACCCGAGGACCCCTCGCCATTCGCACCGTGTTTGTCGCAGCAACACGCGACTATCGCGGCAAATCAGTCTTGCCCATCAGATCGAAGTCGATCGAGCGAGCCGCCTGGCGGCCCTCGCGGATAGCCCAGACGACGAGCGACTGGCCCCGGCGCATGTCGCCGGCCGCATAGACCTTGGGCACGGTGGTCTTGTAGCTGAGCGTATCGGCAAAGAGATTGCCGCGCTTGTCCAGCTGCGCCCCCAGTTCGGTCAACATGCCTTCATGCACCGGCGAGGCAAAGCCGATGGCCAGCAGCACCAGGTCGGCCTTGATGACGAACTCGGTGCCCGGAATCGGCTGGCGCTTGCGGTCGACACGAGCACATTCGACACCCGTGACATGGCCCTTGGCATTGCCGATGATCTTCATCGTGCCGGCGGCGAATTCGCGGATGGCGCCCTCGGCCTGCGAGGAGGAAGTCCGCATCTTGACCGCCCAGTTGGGCCAGTTGGTCAGCTTGTTTTCCAGCTCCGGCGGCATTGGCCGCACGTCCAGTTGGGTCACGGCAATTGCACCCTGGCGGAAGCTAGTGCCGACGCAGTCCGATGCGGTGTCGCCACCACCGACCACGACGACATGCTTGCCTGCAGCGGTCAGTTGCACCTGTTCACTGACGTCTTCTCCACCCAGCCGGCGGTTCTGCTGCACGAGGAACGGCATGGCGAAATGGACGCCGTTTAGCTCGGTGCCCTCGCTATCCACATCGCGCGGCTTCTCGGCTCCACCCGAAAGCAGCACGGCATCATATTGCGCCTGCAGTTCGGACAGCGGACGGGTGACCCCGATGTTCTCGCCATAGTGGAAGGTCACGCCCTCGGCTTCCATCTGCCCGACGCGGAAGTCGATGTGTTCCTTCTCCATCTTGAAGTCGGGAATGCCATAGCGCATCAGCCCGCCGGCCTTGGGTTCGCGCTCATAGACATGCACGTCATGGCCAGCCCGCGCCAATTGCTGGGCGGCGGCCATGCCAGCGGGACCCGAACCAATAACGGCAACACGCTTGCCGGTCTTGTTGGGGTTGATCTGCGGCTTGGTCCAGCCGTTGCGGATGGCGCGGTCGGCGATGGCCTGTTCGATAGTCTTGATGGCGACCGGAACGTCTTCCAAATTCAGCGTGCAGGCTTCCTCGCATGGAGCGGGGCAGATGCGGCCGGTGAACTCGGGGAAGTTGTTGGTGGAATGGAGATTCCGCGCCGCCTCTTCCCAATCGTTGTTGTAAACGAGGTCGTTCCAGTCCGGGATCTGGTTGTTGACCGGGCAGCCCGTATCGCCATGGCAGAACGGAATGCCGCAATCCATGCAGCGCGCCGCCTGGTCGACGATGCGCCCTTCAGACATCGGAATGGTGAACTCGCCGAAATGGCGGATGCGATCGGAAGCGGGCTCATAGCGGGGTTCTTCACGCTCGATCTCGAGAAAGCCTGTAACTTTACCCATTTGCTCTCTCCTTACTCTGCCGCCATCACTGAACCGCTCGCCCGCTTCTTCTCCATCTCCTGGATGGCGCGGCGGTATTCCACCGGCATGACCTTGACGAATTTGGGCCGCATCTCGACCCAGTGATCGAGGATGTATTTGGCGCGGTCCGAACCGGTATAGTGCAGATGGTTGGAGATCAGCTGGTGCAGGCGCTCGTCGTCATGCTTGGTCATGTCGCCCGAAATATCGACGCGGCCATGCCATTCGAGGTCTCCACCATGGTGGTGGAGCTTCTGCATGAGCTGCTCTTCCTCGGCCACCGGTTCGAGATCGACCATGGCAAGGTTGCAGCGCTCGCGGAAGGTTTCGTCTTCGTCGAGCACATAGGCCACGCCGCCCGACATGCCGGCTGCAAAGTTGCGGCCGGTCAGTCCGATGACGACGACAACGCCACCGGTCATGTATTCGCAACCGTGATCGCCCGTGCCTTCGACAACGGCGACGGCGCCCGAATTGCGGACAGCGA
This sequence comes from Devosia naphthalenivorans, assembly GCF_003056355.1. Classification (GTDB taxonomy): domain Bacteria; phylum Pseudomonadota; class Alphaproteobacteria; order Rhizobiales; family Devosiaceae; genus Devosia; species Devosia naphthalenivorans. The sequence goes on along the minus strand of NZ_PYVW01000006.1, from coordinate 56,617 downwards.
AGCGTTCGCCGGCCACGCCGCGGAAATAGCACTCCCCGGCAATGGCGCCATAGAGCACCGTATTGCCGACGATGATCGACCTGGACGGATCAAAGCCCGCCTTGTCGGACGGACGCACCACGATGCGGCCACCCGACAGGCCCTTGCCGACATAGTCGTTGGCGTCGCCCACCATGTCGATGGAGATGCCATGAGCGAGGAAAGCGCCAAAGGCCTGGCCAGCCGTCCCGGTCAGCTTGATCGAGATGGTGTCCTCGGGCAGCCCTTCATGGCCATACTTTTTGGCGAGAGCGCCCGACAGCATGGCGCCGGCGGAACGGCCTCGGCTCTTGATCGGCAATTCGATCTGCACGGCTTCGCCACGCGCCAGCGCAGGTTCGGCCAGTTCGATCAGCTTGCGATCGAGAACGGCTTCGAGGTGATGGTCCTGCCGCTCGGAATTGTAGAGCGTGTCGCCGCCAATCGGCTCGGGCTTGTGGAACAGCTTGGAGAGATCGACGCCCTCGCTCTTCCAGTAGTCGGCCAGCTTCTTCTGGTCGAGCAGATCGGCGCGGCCGATGAGGTCCTGCAGGGTGCGGGCACCCATTTCGGCCATCAGGCCGCGCAATTCCTCGGCGATGAAGAAGAAGTAGTTGATGACATGCTCGGGCGTACCCTTGAAGCGCTTGCGCAGCACCGGGTCCTGGGTGGCGACGCCAACCGGGCAGGTGTTGAGATGGCACTTGCGCATCATGATGCAGCCCGCCGCGATCAATGGCGCGGTCGAGAAACCGAATTCATCGGCACCCAATAGCGCCCCGATCAGCACGTCACGGCCGGTCTTGAGACCGCCATCGACCTGCAACACCACGCGGCTCCGCAAGCGGTTGAGCACCAGCGTCTGGTGGGTTTCGGCCAGCCCGATTTCCCAAGGCCCGCCCGCATGCTTGAGCGAAGTCAGCGGCGACGCACCCGTGCCGCCGTCATAGCCCGACACGGTGATGTGGTCGGCACGCGCCTTGGCGACGCCGGCCGCAACCGTGCCGACGCCAACCTCGGACACCAGCTTGACCGAGATATCGGCCGCTTCATTGACGTTCTTGAGATCGTAAATGAGCTGGGCGAGATCCTCGATGGAATAGATGTCGTGGTGGGGCGGAGGCGAAATCAGCCCCACGCCCGGCGTCGAGTGGCGCGTCTTGGCGACGATCCAGTCCACCTTGTGGCCGGGCAATTGCCCACCTTCGCCGGGCTTGGCACCCTGCGCGACCTTGATCTGGAGCTGGTCGGCATTGACCAGATATTCGGTGGTGACGCCGAAGCGGCCTGAAGCGATCTGCTTGATGGCCGAGCGCATTGGATTGCGCGAGCCATCGGGCAGGGGCTTGTAGCGGTCGGGCTCCTCGCCGCCTTCGCCGGTATTGGACTTGCCGCCAATGCGGTTCATCGCCTGGGCCAGCGTCGTATGGGCTTCGCGCGAAATGGAGCCGAAGCTCATCGCGCCGGTGACGAAGCGCTTGACCAGATCAACGGCGGGCTCGACTTCATCGAGGGGCACCGCCGCACCAAGCGGCTTGATGTCGAACAGATTGCGAATGGCCAGATAGCCGTTTTCGCCCGAGTTCACGCGCTGGGCAAAGCTGTTGTAGCGCTCTTGCGCGGTTTCCGGCGCCTCGTCCATCGTGCGGACGGCATGCTGCAAATCGGCCACCACGTCGGGGCTCCAGGCATGCTTTTCGCCCCGGATGCGGTAGGCATATTCGCCGCCGACATCCAGCGCCTTGCGCAGCACGGCGTCGTCGCCGAAAGCCAGCGCATGCCGGCGCACGGTTTCCTGCGACACTTCCCTGAGGCCAACGCCCTCGATGGAGGTGGCGGTGCCAAAGAAGTACTTGCGCACGAATTCGGAGTTGAGGCCGACCGCATCGAAGATCTGCGCGCCGCAATAGGACTGGTAGGTCGAAATGCCCATCTTGGACATGACCTTGAGCAGGCCCTTACCCACGCTCTTGATGTAGCGGTAAACCACTTCATCGGCCGAGACTTCCTCGGGATAATTGCCCTCGGCATGCAGCGCCTGCAGTGCTTCAAAGGCGAGATATGGGTTGATGGCTTCGGCGCCATAGCCGGCCAGCATGGCGAAGTGGTGGATTTCGCGGGCTTCGCCGGTTTCAACCACAAGGCCGGTCGACGTGCGCAGGCCCTTGCGGATCAAATGATGGTGCACGGCCGCGAGTGCCAGCAGGGTCGGAATATCCAGCCGGTCGGCGGCGATGCGCCGGTCGGACAGGATGATGATGTTGTATTCGCCCCGCACGGCGTCTTCGGCAGCCGCGCACAGCGCGTCGATAGCCGCTTCCATGCCGGAGGCGCCCATGTCGGCCGGATATGTAATGTCCAGCGTCTTGGTCTTGAACTGGTTGGTCTCGATATCGCCGATGGCGCGGATCTTCTCCAGATCCTCATTGGTGAGAATGGGCTGGCGCACTTCGAGGCGCTTGACCTTGGAGAGGCCTTCCAGGTCGAACAGGTTCGGCCGCGGCCCGATAAAGGACACCAAGCTCATCACCGATTCCTCGCGGATCGGGTCGATGGGCGGGTTGGTGACCTGGGCGAAGTTCTGCTTGAAATAGGTGTAGAGGAGCTTGGAATTGTTGGAGAGCGCGGAGATGGGCGTATCCGTGCCCATCGAGCCAACGGCTTCCTGCCCCGTAGTGGCCATTGGCGCCATCAACAGCTTGATGTCTTCCTGCGTATAGGCAAAGGCCTGTAGCCGGTCGAGCAGGGCTTCGGTGGGCTCAGGCGCCTTGGGCGGCACGGCAGGCAGGTCTTCCAGCACGATCTGCGTGCGGGCCAGCCAATCGGCATAAGGGTTGGCGGTCGCCAGCGTCGACTTGATCTCGTCGTCGGAGATGATGCGGCCCTGTTCAAGGTCGATCAGCAGCATGCGGCCCGGCTGCAGGCGCCAGCGCTCGACAATGTCTTCGTCCGGAATGGTCAAAACGCCCGATTCGGAGGCGAGGACGACGTGGCCTTCCTTGGTGACAAGGTAGCGGGCGGGGCGCAGGCCATTGCGGTCAAGCGTCGCCACCACATAGCGGCCATCGCTGAGCGACATGGCGGCCGGACCGTCCCAAGGCTCCATCAGGGAGGCGTGGTACTGATAGAAGGCGCGGCGCTTTTCATCCATCAGCGGATTGCCGGCCCAGGCTTCGGGGATCAGCATCATGGCTGCGTGCGGCAGCGGATAGCCGCCACGCACCAGGAATTCGAGCGCGTTGTCGAAGCATGCCGTGTCGGACTGGCCCTCATAGGAAATCGGCCAGAGCTTGGCGATGTCATCGCCGAAATAGCGCGAATGCACCGAAGCCTGGCGGGCGGCCATCCAGTTGACGTTGCCGCGAATGGTGTTGATCTCACCATTGTGGGTGGTCATGCGATAGGGGTGCGCCAGCTTCCAGGAGGGGAAGGTGTTGGTGGAGAAACGCTGATGCACCAGCGCAATCGCCGATTCGAAGCTTTCGTCCGACAGGTCGGGGTAGAACGCCTTGAGCTGGGCGGCGAGGAACATGCCCTTGTAGACCAGGGTGCGGGCAGACATGGAGACGACATAGAAGCCGTTGTCGCTGTCGCTCTCGGGCACGGCGGCATAGACCGTGTTGGAAATGACCTTGCGCACGATCAGCAGCTTGCGCTCGAACTCGTCCAGCGTCAGCCCTTCGGGGCGCGCGATGACCATCTGCTCGATGATCGGCTGGGTAGCGATGACGCCTTCGCTGAGGGGGGAATTGTCGGTGGGCACGATGCGCTCGCCCAGCAGCTGCAGGCCTTCGCGGGCGATGCAGCCGCGCACGGCCTCGGCGCACTTGTCACGCAGCGCGGCAATGTTCGGATAGAACAGCATGACCACGGCGTAGTGGTGCTTTCCGGGCAGGGAAAAGGGCATTACCTTCTGGAAGAAGGCATGTGGGGTCTGCACCAGTATGCCGGCACCGTCGCCCATTAGCGGGTCGGCGCCCACGGCACCGCGATGCTCGAGGTTTTCGAGGATTTCCAGACCCTTTTCGACCACTTCGTGGCTGGGCTGGTTCTTGATATTGGCAATCATGCCGATGCCACAGGCATCGTGTTCGTTTTTGGGGTCGTACAGTCCTTGTGCCGCCGGCCGTCCCTGTGCAGGGCCGACGGCGAGCTGCCGTGTTGGGGTTTGGTTCGATCCCGTGGGGCTGATAACCATGGTGCAAATCCCTTAATCTGAGGCCCTTTGGGGGCTGGATGATATCGTGGCGTCGCCGCCAGCAAGTGGGGACACGTCTAGTCTGCGGGTCGTACTGTGTACGGCTCGGAGAGCACGAATGTCCATTCCAGGGTGGCGGCGCTGCATCCAAATGGCCGCTCGTATTCGGACTATCTTAGTCCCGCCTGTTCGTTTCCGCTAATGGCATAGCGGGCCAGCCGAACCAGCGTGCGCACTGACCGCGGAGAGCGGGGCGACGCGTCAGATAGGACAGAAGCACTGCCCTAACAGGTCCACATTTGCATAATTCCAAACTGTGAGCAAGCGGATTTGATAATCTCCTATAGGAGACTTCCAACTTTTGTATAGGAAAGTATAGGAAAGCCGCTAGAGACGCCGCCAATCCGTAAGGGTCACGGGACCTTCTGGATCAAGCATTTCCCAGTTTCCAGGTGTAAGTCCGGCATTGGCAAGCACGAGGCGCGGATGGCCGGAGGTAAAGCATGGCAATCCGTCGCGGATCAACAGCGTCTGGCTTTCTGCAAGATCGAATCGGGTGAACAGTTCACAGAACAGGTCGAACACGCCGGCAACTGCAATCGTGCCTTGTGAAAGTCCCAGCGAGGCCGTGGCAGCGTTGAAAGATACCCCCGCGGGATTCCAGAAAGTGGCCTTTTTGTCGTGGGGGTCTTGCATCAGGGTCGGCACGCTGCGCGTGGCGACGAGACGCCGGCGGCCCGGATTGCTGAAACGTTCGTGGCCTTGCCGCCCCAGCACCACCAGATCGGCGGCATTCAGTTGCTCCTGGAAGCGCTGCCAGTCCACATTATTGCGCAGGGCGGGAGGGACACTCCCGTCGGCGGTTGCGATCTTGCCGTCGACGGAAACAATGGCATGGCCGATGATCTGCAAGTGGGATTCTCCTGCGGCAGGGGGCGGGGCGCCCGTCCTGCCACAGTGGGACCGATTTGGCTATTCGAGGTGGGACTTGATGAACCAGAGGTTCTTGTCGAGCTCGCGCGAGAAAGCGGTGAGGATATCGGCCGCATCGGCGTCGCCGGCCTCCTCGGTGGCATCGATGTCCTCGCGGACCTGGTTGGCCAGCACGGCATAGCGTTCGGCCAAAGCCGCCAGGTGATCAGGCACCTTGCGGATATCGGTAGGATAGGCCTTGAGCTTGCTGGCCTTGGCAACGACCTGGCTGGTCCCCAGAGCAATCCCGTCCAGCTGGGCAACGCGCTCCGCAATGGTGTCCACATGCAGATCGACCGCCGTGCGGAAGAGATCGAGCATTTCATGCACGGCGATGAACTGGGGACCTTTGAGGTTCCAGTGCGCCTGCTTGATGATCAACGAGAGATCGATGGCATCGGCCAGGCGCGCATTGAGAATGTCGATCACTGTCGATTTGGCATTGTTGCCGGGAAGGGCGATGGAGGGGGTGGTCATGCGATTTCCTTTGACGCTTGTGTTCGATCAGTCAACAGCGGCCGGCCGCCCACAGTTCCTTTGGTGAGCAAAAAGGCGCAGCCCTTGCGGACTGCGCCCCTGGCGTCTTGCGACGAGCCGGTCGGATTAGTTGACCGACTGGTCCTCGATGGTCGGCTGAGCGCCGGCGTTGATCTGGATGGTGCGCGGCTTCTTGCTTTCGGGCAATTCGCGCTTCAGTTCCAGATGCAGCAGGCCGTTCTCAAGGGTTGCCCCCTGAACCTCGACATAGTCGGCCAGCTGGAAACGCAGCTCGAAGGCGCGTTCGGCAATGCCGCGATGGAGGAATTCACGGGCCTTGTCACCCTGGGCTTCGGGCTTGGCACCCTTGACGACGAGGTTGTTTTCCTTGGTTTCGATGGCGATATCGCCATTGCCAAAACCGGCTACGGCGATGGAGATGCGGTAGGCATCATCGCCGGTGCGCTCGATATTGTAGGGAGGATAGGTCTTGGCTTCCTGCCCGACGAGCGTGTCCAGACGGTTGAAAACACGGTCGAAGCCGACGGTGGAACGATAGAATGGGGAAAAATCAATGGTCTGCATGGTCACATTCTTTCTCAAAGCAACGTGGATGTCCCGGTGGTCTCGATAGGCGCTCCCAGCGATAGGCAAGCGGCAGATTTCGAGGTCGGGGTTCCCGGAAAAACCGGCGAACAAAGCAGATATAGGGGGCCTGTTTTGGGGTTCAAGAGGGGTGCCGATCAAAGGGAACTGGCCACGGCGCCGCCACCAAGATGAACCGATTATGAACGGCTTGGTTCGTTCGAGTTCAGAGTGGGTGGCGCATAACAGGGCATGTGCTGAGGGACACCTCATCACGCCCCAAGCGGTCCATCACCCGCCCCCCGCATGGACCGTGAAAGAAGAGCCAGTATCCCCACCGGGATGCTGGCTTTCTTTTTTCACGATCTCTGCTTTAAGACGGAGGCGCATTCTTTCCCGGACCCGTTCATGAACGCCGTCGTCGACCCCAACGGACCCAAGCTGGTCAACATCGCGTCCAATCCGGTTCCCCAGGGCGCGCGGGTCGGGTTTTTCCGGACCCAGGACAAGGTGCAATTGCGCTATGCGCTGTGGCCTAAATCGGAGGGCAAGCACCGGGGCACCATATGCCTCGTGCAAGGGCGCACCGAGTTCATCGAAAAATACTTCGAAACCATCGAGGATTTCCGCCGCCGCGGTTTTTCCGTCGCAACCTTCGACTGGCGCGGGCAGGGCGGCTCGGACCGGCTGATCCCCGGCAAGCTCGGCTATGTCGACCGTTTCGAGGATTACTGGTGCGACCTCAGGAGTTTCCACGGCGAAATCCTGCTGCCCGATTGCCCGCCGCCATACTACCTCGTCGGCCATTCCATGGGCGGATTGGCCTCGCTGTTCGCCGCGATCAACGACCGGTTGATGTTCGATCGGGTGTTCCTCTCCGCCCCGATGCTCGCGTTGGACGGACAGCCTTTGAGCATGCAGGGGATGGCCAGGGTCTGCGAGGCGCTGAGCTTTTTTGGGCTTGGCCGGCTTCCCGTCAGCCGTGGCGCCGACCGGCCGCAGTCCAAGGCGAACTTTCCCGGCAATCCGCTGACCAGCGATCTCAACCGCTACATGCGCAGCGTCGACCTGCTCCGGGCCCAGCCGTCGCTGGAAGTAGGGGCGCCCACCATCCGATGGGCCGCGGCCGCGATGGGGGCGATGGCGGAAGCGGGGCGCGATGAATTCCCCGCCCGCGTGCGCATTCCCCTGCTGATGCTGGCCGCGGCCCGCGACGAGGTGGTCTCGACCTCCGCCATCGAGCATCTGGGCCTGCAAATGCGCACCGGCCGCCACGCGGTGATCGCCGGCGCGCGACACGAATTGTTCATGGAAAACGACATGATCCGCGGCCAGGTACTGGCAGCGTTAGACGCGTTCATCACCGAGCAGAGCTAGAGCCGGGGTCTACTGGGGGGGGTGGTTCCACCCACGGAGTCATTCCCGCGAAAGCGGGAACCCCTGTTTACTCGCTCATAGATATCAAACGGAGGTTCCCGCTTTCGCGGGAATGACCCTGTGACAGGGGAATGACCGGACGACAGTTGAGAAGCCGGTACGGACCCAAATCAGCTCGCGTTGACCAGTTCCAGCGCCTTCTCCAGCAGTTCCGGCGTCGCGGCCGCCACCACATTGCCGCCGCCGGTGGGTTCACTCCCGTCCCAGCAAGCGATAGCGCCGCCGGCCTGGCGGATGATAGGAACCAGCGCCGCAATGTCGTAAGTGTTGAGGAACGGCTCGATGACCAGATCCGCCTGGCCAGCGGCGAGCAGGGCATAGCCGTAGCAATCCATGCCGAAGCGCTGCAGGCGCGTTGCTGTCTCGATGGCCGTCCATTTGGCTAGCAATTCCGGCGTCCGGAACAATGCGGGCGTGGTGGTAAAAACCTTGGCGGCAGAGAGGTCGGTCTCGCCGCTGGTGCGCAGGGGTTGGGTTTGCCCATTGCGCTCATAGCTGGCGCGGCCGGGAACGGCGAGGAAGGTTTCTCCGATAAAGGGCTGGCTCATCAGGCCCGCGATGGCGACCCCGTTATGGGCAAAACCGATCAGCGTGCCCCAGACGGGAGCGCCGGAAATGAAGGCGCGGGTGCCGTCCACCGGGTCGATGATCCAGGTGTAGTCGCTGCTGCCCGAACTGCCCCATTCCTCGCCGATGATGGCGTGGTCGGGGAAGGCTTTGGCGATAATGGCGCGGATCACCGTTTCGGCGCCGCGGTCGGCCTCGGTGACGGGGTCAAAGCCAGCGGCGAGCTTGTTGTCGACCCCCAGATTGGTGCGAAAGAGCGGCAGCGTATGGGCTGCGGCGGCCTCTGATGCGGCAAGGAGGGTAGCTTCGACTGTGGCGAGATCGACGGTCATGCAGCGGCGTCCGGGCAGGTCGGGGTGGTGCGCTGGTAGCATGATGTTGTGGTCGTGGGGAATGGCGGGCGCGCAAGGGAATTACCCAGTAGACCTCGTGGCTACTCTGCCGCCAGCTTCTCCGGAATAGCCTGCCCCGCCACCAGTGAGGGCAGATCCAGCCCGATCAGCGCAAAAATCAGCCGATCGATGATGCCCACCACGGCGGCGAAGCCGTCGTTTTTAGCCAGCGTTACTTCGTTCATATAGAGATGACGGCTGATTTCGATCTGCAGGGCGTGCACGCCATGTTGCGGGCGGCCGTAGGAGCGGGTGGCAAAGCCCCCGGCATAAGGGCGGTTGCGGGCGACGCGCAGGCCGGCGCTGGCAAAGATGGTTTCAACCAGGTCGATCAGCGCGGGGGCGCAGGTGGTGCCGTAGCGATCGCCCAGCACGATATCGGGCGCGGCCTTGTCGCCGGTGCGGGTGATGCGCGGCATGGAGTGGCAATCGATCAGCAGGGCCACCCCGAACGCGGCCATGGCTTCGCCGAGCAGCTTTTGCAGCGCCGCATGATAGGGATGGTAAATCCCCTCGATGCGCATGCGCGCGTCGTCCAGCGTCAGGCGTTCGCGGTAGATGGGTTTGTTTTCGGCCACGACGCGGGCCAGCGTGCCCAGGCCAGCGGCAACACGCGGCGAAGTGGTGTTGAACCGGTCCGACAGCGGCTCGACGAACATGGCGGGGTCGAGTTCCCAAGGCTCGCGATTGACATCGAGATAGGCGCGGGGGAAGTGCGCCCTTAGCAGGGGTGCGCCCAGATGGGGAGCGCGGGCAAAAATCTCGTCGATCCAGGCATCTTCCGATTGTCGGATCGAAAGGTGGTCAAGCCTTGTCATTGCCAGGAACCGCTCAGGATAGATGCGGCCGGAATGGGCTGAGTTGAACACCAATGGCGAGACCAGTCGGCGGGGCCGAATGGTTTCAAATGCTGGCTGATCCCAATAGTCGGACCGCACGCTGCCTCCATATGGGGCGCCCCTGCCGCGGCGCCAGAACTGATTTGCCCTTTCACTGTCGCCGTTTACGCAAGGCTTGTCCAGATTGTCGCAATCTCGCGAGCGGAGAAATCGCCGGCATTTGCGAATAGGCAAACTTGCCTTAAACATCACAAGGTAAATTGCGACTCACTTAGCCAGAAGGCCGGAGAGGTTGATGAAGCGAATTCTGCTCGCGGAAGACGATAACGACATGCGCCAGTTCCTGACGCGTGCCCTCAAGAACGCGGGCTACGAGGTGGTTTCGTTCGATAATGGCCTCAGCGCCTATGAACGCCTGCGCGAAGAGCCGTTCTCCTTGCTGCTCAGCGATATCGTGATGCCCGAAATGGACGGGATCGAACTGGCGCGGCGCGCCACGGAACTCGATCCGGACCTGAAGGTGATGTTCATCACCGGCTTTGCCGCCGTGGCGCTGAACCCCGACAGCGACGCACCCAAGGAAGCCTCGGTGCTGAGCAAGCCGTTCCATCTGAAGGACCTGGTGAACGAGGTCGAGCGGCTGCTGGCGGCGTAGGGCTGCTGGGAGAATCAACCACCACGTCATCCCCGCGAAAGCGGGGATCTGCCTTTCCTGGGCACCAAAGTGAGGTTCCCGCTTTCGCGGGAATGACGTGGTGGGCGAGGACATATCCCCCAGCAAATCACCGACGTATTCCACAGGCGCAAATTGTCCGCGCCACCCGCGCGGAAGCCTCTTGACCCATCCGGGGGTTTTATGGTCTATCCGCGCCACTGGAACGGCCTTGCGGCGGTTCCTTCCCGGAGAGATGGGCGTATAGCTCAGCGGGAGAGCACCTCGTTGACATCGAGGGGGTCACAAGTTCGATCCTTGTTACGCCCACCATCTCTCTAAGACTTTCGCCTTCAGGCGACGGGAGTATAGCTCAGCGGGAGAGCATTCGCTTCACACGCGAAGGGTCACAAGTTCAATCCTTGTTACTCCCACCATTCTTCTTTCTCGTGATGCCGGCCTGCAAACGGAGATCGTCTGCGCTTCCGGTGCTCACGTACCAAAGTACGCTCCGCTCCGGTTCTCGCCGACCACCATTTCGACTCGGCCTGACGAGAAAGCCCGACTGAGAAAACCGTGCGCTGCTGACTGACAAACTCCCCCAATCGGGAAGTGTTACTTCGTTCGCTTTTCCCACCGGGTCATTCCCGCGAAAGCGGGAGCCTCCGTTGGCGATGGTTGCAAGGAAACAGAGGTTCCTGCATTGGCTGGAATGGCGATTGCGGTGGGAAGCAATCGGAGATGCTGTGACTCCGGCTACTCTGCCCTACCGAAAAATTTCCGCATTACCATCGATGAAATCATCAAACAGCACTGTGGTGCTCTCCGGCGTGCCGATAACCACCGCCATCTGCCCGGGACCGCTGAGCCAGCGCATCGGCACACTGGGCTGATCCACACTGACAGAATAATGCCCGCCTGACAGCGTGGTGAAGGGCAGCCCGTGCCAGATGGCGGTGGAGGTCAGGTGGACATGGCCGGCGATGATTTGGCGAATGTCGGGGTGGGTCTTGAGGGCGGCGATGAAAGCCTGGGGCTCAAGGATGCGGATGTTGTCGGATTCGATATGCAGCGCATTGGCGTTGTGGTGGAGAACCACGACCACCGGACGGTCGATGGCCTCGGCGAGGCGGGTGCGGAGCCAGGCGATCTGGCGCTCCTCGATCACGCCATCGACGCGGCCGGGCTCGGCAGAATCGAGCAGGATGATGCGATAGCCCTTGATGTCGATGATTTTGTCGATCTTGCCGGTCTCGGCAGCATGATGCTCGCCGAAGACGGACAGGAAAACATTGCGGTCATCGTGGTTGCCCAGGGTGATGTGCACCGGAATGGGCATGCGCGCGATGATGGTCTTGAGGCGCTCATAAGCGGCAGCATCGCCCAAATCGGACAGATCGCCAGCGAGGATGCACATATCGGCGTCGCCATAGCGGGCGATCACCGCATCGACCGCCTGTTCGAGCCGCTTGCCCGTATCGAGCGTCAGCGACATCTGCCCCTCCGGCACGACATGCAGATCGCTCATCACCACGATGCGAAGCGTCATCTTCTCGTCCCCCATCAACTTCCCCGGCCGAAGCTCACCATGAGCTGCCCTGGGTTGTCATATGCAATCTTCCGGCCATCACCACATGGTCTGCCGGGCGCGCTCGGGCCAAGCCTCGTCATAGGCCTTGCCGCCCACTTCCCGGTCGGTCATGGCGGCAAGGATTTCGCCAGGCGTTGGCAAGGTGGCCGGATCGATGTGGCGTTCGGGGTTCCACAGATCAGAGCGGATAATCGCCCGGGCGCATTGGAAATACAGCTCGTCGATCTTCATGACGATGACCGAACGGGGCGGCTTGCCTTCCACCGCAAAGCTCTCGAGCAGGGCGGGCTCGATGCTGAGGTGAGCCCGGCCATTGGCGCGGAAAGTGGTGCCGGAGCCCGGCAGCAGGAAGAGGAAAGCGCAGCGCGGGTCGCGCACGATGTTGCGCAGCGAATCGATGCGGTTATTGCCGCGCCGGTCGGGCATCATCAGGGTGCTGTCATCATGGATGCGCACGAACCCCGCTTCGTCCCCGCGCGGCGAGCAATCGATCCCGTCTGGACCGATGGTCGCCAGAGCCGCAAAGGGGCTGGCTTCCACGAAGCGCCGGTACTCCGGCGTCATGCTATGGGCCACCTTGCGGGCCGCCGCGGGCGCGGGGGCCGGGGTATAGAGCGCTTCGAGCTGCTCGAGCGAGGCAATGATCGACACGGGTTTCACCTTGGGTTGATTGCGACAGGGCTCGCGGCGGCTCGGTTGACGCACTATATCTAGCCCATGTTCAGTTTCTGGAAAAAGCGGGAGAACCCCATGGACGCTCATACTTTCGCCGTGACGCGCACCGATGCCGAGTGGCGGGACCGGCTGACGCCCGAGCAATACCAGGTGATGCGCAACCATGGGACGGAACGCCCCGGCTCATGCGCGCTGTTGCACGAGCACCGCTCTGGCACGTTTTCATGTGCGGGATGTGACACTCCGCTGTTTGAATCGACGCTGAAGTTTGAAAGCGGCACTGGCTGGCCCAGCTTCAACGACCCGCTGCCGGGCGCCATCGAGACCACCGAAGACCGCGCCTACGGCATGGTGCGGACGGAATGCCATTGCGCCACCTGCGGCAGCCATCTGGGCCACGTATTCCCCGACGGTCCCCCTCCCACGGGACTGCGCTATTGCATCAATGGCGTGGCACTGAATTTTGCGCCTGCTGAATAATTCGAGAGCCCCGGAGCGATCCGGGGCTTTTTTGTGGCTGGGTGCCACGACCTCGTGGGTTCGACAGTCTCACCATGAGGTCTGTTGAGAGTTTCCAGCAGACCTCATCCTGAGCCTGTCGAAGGAGGAGGGCGTGGCGCTATGTCCCGCGCGGCTTGGCCCTCGCTGTCGGCGCAGCCTTCGCGGGATCGTCCGGCCAGGGGTGGCGGGGGTAGCGGCCCTTGAGCTCCTTGGCGACGTCGGCCCAGGAGCCGTTCCAGAAGCCGACGAGGTCGCGCGTGGTCTGGATCGGCCGATGGGCCGGCGAAAGCAAGACCAGCAACAGGCGAATGCGGCCCTGGGCGATGGTGGGGTGGCGCGTCAGCCCAAACAGCTCCTGCACCCGGATTTCGATAGCGGGGCCATTTTCGGCTGAGTAGTCGATGGGCACCGCATTGCCGGTGGGCGCGGTGAAATGGCTGGGCAGGAGCGCCTCGATCTCCTGGCGCTTGGCATAGGGCAGCATGAGATCCAGCGCGGTGCGCAAATGCTCGCCGGTGATTTCGGAAAGTTTGGTGAGACCGAACAGGGCGGGAGCGAGCCATTGCTCGACCGTGGACGCCAGTACGTCCGCGTGCAGGTCGGGCCAGTCATCGCCCAGCGTGCCGCGCAGGAAATTGGCGCGGGCCCGCCAGGCCTTCTGCTCGCGGCTCCAGGGCAGCAGGTCCAGTCCCGCGCGGGCGGCCGCCTGGGCGAGCAATTGCGCGGCGGCTTCCATGTCGGTGACGGGAATGGGTTCTTCGGTCAGGCGCAGGGCATCCAGCTGGCGGGTGCGGCGGGCGCGGATGCTGGCCGAAGCGGAATCGAAACTGAGCGTCTCGGTCTGCGTGATGCGGGAAGCGAACAGCTCCTCGATTTCTTCGCGGGAAATTGCTGCAGCAGCGCGGATACGGCTGTTGGCTGCGGTGCCGGTCATGTCTGAGACGACGAGGAACTGCTGGCGCGCGAGCGGGTCGGTTTCATCGAGCGATGCCTGTCGCCCATTAGCGAGGCGGAATTTTCCGCGCGGGCCGGCGGCCTGCGCGACGCGGTCGGGATAGGCGCGAGCAAGATGGGTACCAAGCCCGGAGCTAAATGGAAGCACTTTGCGAGCATGCTGCCAGCGCTTTGCAAGATTTCGCGCGTCCTGCGCGCGTTTGCTTCGGTCGAGGCGGAACCGGTCAAGGCGCTGGGCCAGGTCGGTGCTGTCGCCCCCCAAGCCTCGTTCGCCGATAAGCGCGGCGAGTTCGGCAGCCGTCTGGGTGTCGTCCCCGGCCGCCACAATCATGTGGGCCAGGCGGGGGTGAAGCGGCAGGCGGGACAAGGCTTTGCCCTGCTCCGTGAGCCGGCCATCAGCCTCAAGCGCATCGAGTGATTGCAGGAGCGCGATAGCCTCCGCCCAGGCCGGAGCAGGCGGAGGATCAAGGAAACGCAGGGCTTTCGGGTCGGTAACGCCCCAGGTCGCGAGGTCTAGCGCAAAGCCGGCAAGGTCTGCGGCAAGAATTTCCGGAGCGTCAAAACCTTCCAGCGCTGCCGTCTGCCCCTCGTTCCAAAGGCGGATAGCAACGCCAGGACTGGTGCGGCCGGCACGACCCCGGCGCTGATCGGCGCCGGCACGCGAAACGCGGCGGGTCTGCAGCGTAGTGAGCCCCGTGCCCGGCTCATAAACGGGAACCCGGCGGAAGCCCGAATCCACAACGATGCGGACACCCTCAATGGTGAGCGAGGTTTCGGCAATGGAGGTCGCCAGCACTACCTTGCGGCGACCCGGCTCGGCGGGGCGAATGGCGCGGTCCTGCTCGGCGGGGGAGAGCTGGCCATAGAGGGGCGCGATGTCGGTATTGCGGGGCACGCGGCCAGCGAGGCGTTCGGCGACGTGGGTGATTTCACCCTGGCCGGGCAGGAATACCAGGGCCGAGCCCTCGTGCTCGCGCATGGCGTCGAGCACGGCGGTGGTGACTTGATCCTCCAGGCGCTGCAAGGGGTTGGGTTCCCTGTGCAGGGTTTGAACCGGGTATGTACGGCCCTGGCTTTCGATCACCGGAGCGTCGTCGAGCAGGCGAGCGACGCGGGCGCCGTCGATGGTGGCGGACATGACCAGAATGCGCAAATCGGGCCGTAGGGCAGTGGCATCGAGCGCCAGGGCCAGGCCCAGATCGCCATCCAGGCTGCGTTCGTGGAACTCATCGAACAGTATTGCGGCAATGCCGGTCAGCTCGGGATCGTCGAGCAACATGCGCGTGAACACGCCTTCGGTGACGATTTCGACGCGGGTGCGGACGGAGATCTTGCTGTCCATGCGCACGCGATAGCCGATGGTCTGGCCGACATCTTCGCCCAAATGCCGCGCCATCTGGGCGGCGGCGGCGCGGGCGGCGAGGCGGCGGGGTTCGAGCATGATGATGCGCTGGTCTTTGCGCCAGGGGGCATCGAGGAGGGCGAGGGGGACGCGCGTGGTCTTGCCGGCGCCGGGCGGAGCAACGAGCACGGCGGCGGTGCCGACCGCGAGGGCGGCAAGGAGCGCGGGCAGGGCTTCGTCGATGGGGAGGAGCGGCAAGGGCATGGGCTGGTGTTTGGCGGATTGGGGGCGGTGGGGCAAGGGGGTGGCTGCAACGCGGACGGTTGCCTAGCCGTTGTGGCCCCAAAACAAGGGATGTGTGCAGCGTGGTTGGGCGGGGCGAGGTCAGGATCGGGGTGTCGGGGTGGACGTATCGGCCCTGGCGGGGGAATTTTTATCCTGAGGGACTGGTGCAGAAGCGGGAGCTGAGCTTCGCGGCTTCGCAGTTCAACGCGCTTGAGATCAATGGCACGTTTTACGGCATGCAGACGCCTAAGGCTTTCGAGCAGTGGGCGGGGACGGTGCCCGAGGGGTTTGTGTTTGCGGTGAAGGGTCCGCGCTATTTGACCCATATGCTCAGGCTCAAGCAGCCGGAAGTGCCGCTGGCCAACTTTTTTGCCTCGGGGCCGCTGGCCATGGGTGAGAAGCTTGGGCCCATCTTGTGGCAGTTTCCCGAGCGGTTCCGGTTCAACAAAGAGCGGATCGAAGCGTTTTTTCGGCTGCTGCCGCGGGATACCGTCGAGGCTGCGGTGCTGGCGCGGCGGCATGATGGGCGGCTGAAGGCGCCGCCGGATCTTGGCGATGGCGTGGTGCGGCCGATGCGGCATGCCATGGAAATCCGGCACGAGAGTTTTCGCGATCCGGAATTCATCGGCCTGCTGCGGCAGTACCAGGTGGCGCTGGTTTGTGCCGATACGGTGGACTGGCCGCTGCTGATGGATGTGACGGCGGACTTTGTTTACTGCCGGCTGCATGGCTCGGTGGAACTTTACAATTCCGGTTATACGGAAGCCGAACTCGACATTTGGGCGGAACGAGTGTGCAACTGGGCGGCGGGTCGCGCGACCGACGGGAACTTCGTTATCGGACCGACCGATGATGGAAAGTTGCGGGATGTTTTCGTGTTTTTTGACAACACGGACAAGCTAATGGCGCCGGGGGACGCCCGAGGATTGATGCGGCGGCTGGAGGTTGAGTGGGAGGGCGGTTTGACGGAGGGCGACGAAACTGGCGAGATGGTGAGAACCGGTAGACATACAAGGAGCTGATCCATGGCGGTCGTGAAAATTGCGAATGAGCATCTGAGCGTCGAGGTGTCGTCCATGGGCTCTGAGATGCAGTCGATCAGGACCAGCGATGGGCAGGGCTGGTTGTGGAACGGAGATCCGGTGTTCTGGGGTGGGCGTTCGCCAGTGTTGTTTCCCATTGTGGGCAAGGCGCCCGACGATCATGTGAGCATCGATGGGCAGCGCTATCCGATGGGGCAGCACGGCTTTGCCCGGCGGAGCGAATTTGCGCTGCTGTCCAGCGGTAGCGATTTTTGCCGGTTCGAGCTGGTTGCCAGTGCGGTGAGCCGGGCGGCTTATCCGTTCGAGTTCGGGCTGGTGATCGAGCACCGGCTGGAGGGGCGGGCGGTGCGTGTTACGGCGGAGGTGCGCAATCTCGATCACCGACCGATGCCGTTCGGGATCGGGTTCCATCCGGCGTTCCGCTGGCCGCTGCCGGGCTGCGAGGGGCAGGAGCACACTGTGGTGCTGGACAATGGGGCGGAGCCGGCGCTGGTGCGGCTGTCGGGTGGGCTGGTGGAGCCGGAGGAATTGCCTTCGCCGTTCAGGGATGGGGCGCTGACGCTGAGTCATGAGATGTTCGAGCAGGATGCGATGATTTTCCCGGCCGGCGCCGGCGCTGGGCTGCGTTATGGGACGGGGGAGAAGGCGGTTCGTTTCAGTTGGGAGAATTTGCCGAACTTTGCCTTGTGGTCCAAGGGAGGCGGGCGTTTTGTGTGCCTTGAACCGTGGCATGGGACGGCGGCCGTGGTGGGCGGCGGCGATGCGCTGGAGGAGCGGCCTTATGGCGAGGTCTTGGGACCGGGGGCGGTCGGGCGGTATGCGTTTCGAGCGGAGTTGGAGGGGTAGCGCTGCGCCGAAGAATCGGTCGGGAGCGTTAGCGAGAGCTGCGGAAGCACCACCATCGGGGCCAGCCTACCCCCCACCCTTGATCCCTCCCCGCGAAGGGGGAGGGTGTCGACTGCGGCTTTCGAGCCGCAAGTTATCTGGGCTGGCTAGCGCCTGACGCCGAGGCGTGTCATTTTTTCGCTTAGAGTGCGGCGGGGGACCTGGAGGGCGTCGACGACGGCGGCGATGGAGTCGTTGTGGCGAGCCAGTTCGGTTTCGATGATCTGGCGCTCATAAGCGGCGACGCGGTCGGCAAGGCTGGCGGAGGAGGTCTGCGGTTGCGGCTTGGTGCCCAGGATCGCGTCGAGCGAGCGGCCGGTGGTGTCGAGGCCCAATGCGAAGCGATCGGCTGCGGCCTTGAGTTCGCGCACGTTGCCGGGCCAAGCATGGACAAGGAGCGCATTGATATCGGCGGGGTGAAGGGTGGGCGCAGGCTTGTTGAAGCGTTGCGCGGCCTGTCCTAGGAAATGGTGGAACAGCAGGACGCAGTCATCGCCGCGCTCGCGCAGGGGCGCCAGATGAAGGGTGGCCATGTTGAGCCGGTAATAGAGATCGGCGCGGAAGCGTCCGGCCTCGCTTTCGGCGGCGAGATCTGCCTTGGACGCGGCGATGATGCGCAGATCGAGCGGGATCTGGCGGTTGGAGCCGACGCGCTCGACGGTGCGCTCCTGGATGACGCGCAGCACCTTGGCCTGCGCGAGGAGCGGCATGGATTCGATCTCGTCGAGCAGCAGCGTGCCACCATTGGCGAATTCGAACTTGCCGATGCGCTTGTCACGCGCCGAGGTGAAGGCGCCCGCTTCGTGGCCGAACAGTTCGGACTCAATCAGTTCGGCCGGGATGGCGGCGCAATTGACGGCGACGAAGGGCTTGTTGGCGCGCGGGGAGAAATCATGAAGGCACCGGGCGATGACTTCCTTGCCGGTGCCGGTTTCGCCGAAAATGATGATGTCGGTGGGCACAGGGGCGAGCTCGCGCACGGCGTGGCGCAGGCTTTCCATGGTGGGAGAGGCGCCGACGAGGCGAGTGGCGAGCTCGCATTCGCCACCATCGAGCTTGCGGCGAAGATCTGCAATTTCACGCTTGAGCGCGGCCTGCTCGGCGGCGCGGCGCAGGGTTTTGACCAACTGGTCGGGCACGTAGGGCTTTTGCAGGAAATCGAAGGCGCCGGCGCGCATGGCGTCGACCGCCATGGGCACGTCGCCATGGCCGGTGATGAGGATGACTTCGCTGGCGACAGTGCGTTCGCGCACATTGCGGAGCAGATCGAGTCCGGAGAGGCCGGGCATGCGCACGTCGGTCAGGATCACATGGGGGTGGGCATCGTCGAGCATGGCCAGGGCCTGGGCAGTATCATTGGCGACATGAGTGGTGAAGCCGGAAAGGCGCAGCCATTGTTCAAGCGCGGTGCGTACCATTTCTTCGTCGTCGACGATCAGGACGGTGGGAGTGGTCATGGTTCAGGCTCGGATGTGGGAAGGAATGGGGTGGGGGCTATTGGTGAGATCCCCGACATTTGGGCCAGTCTTCCCCCACCCTTGATCCCTCCCCGCGAGGGGGAGGGTGACGACTGGGGCATTGGGGATCGGGTGTAGGTCATTGAGAGTAGGCCTTGGGGCGAGAGGGAGCAGTGGCGGCGGCACCTGCTACCAAAGGCAGCCTCACCGTGAAGGTGGCGCCTTGGCCTGGGCGGCTTTGCGCTTTGATGGTGCCGCCCATGTCGCGGACGAGGCCATAGGAGATAGAGAGGCCCAGGCCCAGACCGCGGCCGGCTTGCTTGGTGGAATAGAAGGGGTCAAAGACATTGTTGAGATCGACCGGGGCGATGCCGGTGCCGGTGTCGGCGACGCTGAGCTCGACGCGGTCGCCCATCGGGGTGAGGGCGATCGAGAGCAGGCGCACGGGGCTTTTTTCCATGGCGTCGGCCGCATTGGCGAAGAGGTTGATGAGCACCTGTTCGAGGTGGATCGGATTGGCGGGTACCAGTAGGGCGCCGGGGTGACGGCGGTAATCGATATCGATGCCCAGGGCTTTGAGCTTGTGATCGACCAGGTCGAGGGCATTGGCGATGACGGCCGAGAGTTCGGCCTGGGCGTGGGCGCTGGGTTGCTTGCGGGCAAAGCTCTTGAGGTGACCGGTGAGGGCGGCAAGGCGATCGACCACCTTGTCCATGGTGAGGAGAATTCCGGCGATATCGGCGTCGTTGCTGCGCGCGGCGATGAGCTTGGCGCTGGCCAGATGGGTGGTGAGGGCGGCGACGGGTTGGCTGACCTCATGGGCGACGCCGGCCAAGGCTTGGCCCAGGCTTGCAAGCTTTGCCGCCTGCACCAGGCTTTGCTGGGCGTCGCGTTCGGCGGCTTCGGCGCGGATGCGCTCGGCGATTTCGGCGCGCAGGGCTTCGTTGGTGATGTGCAGATCTTCGGTGCGTTCGGCAACGCGCTGCTCCAGCCGATCATGCTCGGCGAGGCGCTGGCTGACGCTGCGCTGACGCTGGATCAGCAGGGCGATGATGAGCAGGAAGGCGGCGGCGCCCAGAGCCGTGGCAGCAGCGGCCGTCCAGGCATCGCGGAAGATGGGGCCGGTGGGAGTGAAGGAGACGAGGCGCCACTGATGAATGGGCAGGCGCAATTCGTCGAACAGGAACAGGCCCGAGGTCTCGGGGTCATCGCCGGCGATATAGGCGAGGCTGGTGCCGCGGGAGGGCCAGATATCGGCAGCAACGGGCGTGGTCTGGAAAGGGGCGGTGCCGTAGCGGCGTTCGTCCGGGATGCGGGCGATGTCGGCAGCTGGTAGCGGCGATAGCGGGCGGTAGCGCCAGTCGGGGCGGGTCGAAAGGATGGTGACGTTGTTGACGTCGACAATGCCGATGAGTTCGCCCGAGCGCCACCAATTGGCTTCGATCTCGCCCAGATTGATCTTGGTGACGGCGACGCCGAGGACGCCGTCGGGGCCGTCGATGCGGCGGGTGAGGAAATAGCCGGCGACGCCGGTGACGGTGCCCACGGCGTAGAATTTGGCATCGCCGTCGCGCATGGCCTCTTCGAAATAGGGGCGGTAGCTCAGGTTTTCTCCGACGAAACTGTCATAGGCCCACCAATTGCTGGCAGCGACGACGTGGCCCTCCAAATCCATGATGAAGAGTTCGCCCGCGCCGGCGGTGTCGTTGAGGCGGGAGAGGAAGCCGTTGGCGTTTTCGCCTAGCTGAGGATCGCCGGGGTTGGCGAGCAGGGTGCGGATATCAGCGGCAAGTGCGATGCTGGAGGGGAGGTAATGGAAGCGCTCGATGATGGCTTCCAGCGTACGATCGAACAGGATCAGGCGCCGGTCCGCCTGCTGGCCCGCACTGGCTATGGCGCCGGCGAGCGCGATCTCGAAGGCGGCCCAGCCGACCAGCAGCACGAATACCAAAGCGGCGCCGGACCAAGTGAGCTGGCGGCGGGAGAACAGGTCGCGGATGATCGGATTTGGATTCAGACAGAAGGTCCTTGGCAAGAAACTGCCGAAAGCAATCAGCAGAATGGCAAGATTTTGCCGAAACTGTTAACATGCCGCGTGGGTTTTGCATATCTGCCCTGCAGTTTTGAGTTGGCACGCGCTTTGCAAAGGGCTTCTGTGGCCGGCGCGAGCCGGTTTCAAGATTATCCGGGAGGAACAACAATGAAGAAGACTGCAATCACCCTAGCGGCAGGCGCACTGCTGGCGAGCATGGCTTTTGCCGGATCGGCCTTTGCGCAGGATTATCCGACCAAGCCGATCACCGTCGTCGTGCCGTTCTCGGCGGGCGGACCGACCGACACCGTGGCGCGCCTTGTCGCCGAGGTCATGAGCCAGGATCTGGGCCAGCAGGTCGTCGTGCAGAACGTGGGCGGCGCAGGTGGTACGCTGGGCGCCGGTCAGGTCGCCGTGGCGCAAAATGACGGCTATACGCTGCTGCTGCACCATATCGGCATGTCGACGGCGCCGACGCTTTACCGCAGCCTGCCCTATGATCCGACCACCGATTTTGCCCCGATCGGGCTGATCACCTCGGTGCCGATGACGCTGGTGGCGCGCAAGGATTTCGAGCCCAATACGATGGCCGAGCTGCTCGACTATGTGAAGGCGAATGGCGAAGACATCACCTACGCCCATGCCGGCATCGGCTCTGCCAGCCAGTTGTGCGGCATGCTGTTCATGAACGCGGTGGACGCGCAGATGACCACCGTGCCCTATCAGGGTTCAGGCCCTGCCATGACCGACATCATTGGCGGGCAGGTCGATCTGATCTGCGATCAGACCACCAACACGACCAGCCAGATCCAGGCCGGGGAAGTGAAGGCCTATGGCGTGACCTCGCCTGAGCGGCTGGGCAATCTGCCCGATCTGGCCACCACGGCCGAGGGCGGGCTGGAACTGGAAATCGGCGTGTGGCACGGGCTTTATGCGCCGGCCGGGACCGACGCCGCGATCATCGAGCGGCTGGAAGCTGCGTTGCAGGTGGCGCTGGCCAATGAGACGGTGATCAGCCGCTTTGCGGAGCTTGGCACGGTGCCTGTGACCGCCGAGGAAGCAACTCCGGCAGCGTTGACCGAAACGCTGACCAGCCAGATCGAGCTCTGGAAGGGCGTGATCGAAGCCGCGGGGGTCTACGCGGACTAAGACAAATGCGTGTGGTGGGGTCTCAGCAGACCTCACCCTGAGCCTGTCGAAGGGCGAGGTCGTGGCACGATCAAGCCACGCCCTCGTGGTTCGACAGGCTCACCATGAGGGCTACTGGAGTAGCTCAATCATCTAAAAGGGGCGGCTGTGGCGGTTTCCAATTTTTCGACCAAGGACCTGGTGTCCGGCGCTATGTTCGTCGCGGCAGGGGCCTATTTCGCGCTTGAGGCGCTGAACTACGAGGTCGGCACGGCCTTCCGCATGGGCCCCGGCTTCATGCCGTTGCTGCTGGGCTGCGTGCTCGCGGCGCTGGGCCTTGGGGTCGCGGCAAACGGCTGGAAGAAGCCGGATACCGAACGGCCCCTCAGCCCGCCATGGCGGGCCATGGTGCTGATTATCGGGGTCATCATCTTTTTCGGCGCGACCATTCGTGGGCTGGGCTTCGTGCCGGTGGTGCTGGTGTCCAGCTTTGCCGCCGCCATGGCCAGCCGGTTGAACTCGCCGGTATTCGCACTGCTGCTGGCGGTGACTCTGACGGTGCTGTGCACTGCCATTTTTGTTGTTGGGCTCGGCATGACAGTGCCGTGGTTTGGCCCCTGGCTGGGGATGTAGGAGCCCATCATGGACATCATTGCTTCGCTTGGCCTGGGCTTTTCGGTCGCGCTCGACCCCATCAATATCCTTTACTGCTTCATCGGCGTACTGCTGGGCACGCTGGTGGGATGCCTGCCGGGCATCGGACCCACGGCGACCATCGCCATGCTCCTGCCGATCACCTTTTCGCTGTCGCCGGCCGGCGCGCTGATCATGCTCGCCGGCATCTACTACGGCGCGCAATATGGCGGCTCGACCACGGCCATCCTGATCAATCTGCCGGGGGAAAGCTCCTCGGCGGTGACGGCGATCGATGGCTATCAGATGGCCAAACAAGGTCGCGCCGGGCAGGCACTGGCCACGGCGGCCCTGGGATCGTTCTTTGCTGGAACGGTGGCAACGCTGCTGCTGGCGTTTTTTGCGCCACCGCTAGCAAGAGCGGCGCTCAATTTCGGGGCGCCGGAATATTTTGCGCTGATCGTGCTGGGCCTGCTGGTCTCGATCGCACTGGCGCATGGGTCCATTCTCAAGGCCTTGGGCATGATCGTGCTGGGGCTGCTGCTGGGCATGGTGGGGCAGGATATCTATACCGGCCAGCCGCGCTTCACCTTCGGGATTCGCGAGCTTTATTCGGGGCTGAACTTCGTGTCCGTGGCCGTGGGTGTGTTCGGCGTGGCCGAAATCCTGCGCAATCTGGAAGACGAGAAGAGCCGCGACGTGATGGTCAAGTCCGTCAAGGGGCTGTGGCTCAGCATGACGGACTTCAAGCGCATCATCGCGCCGGTCCTGCGCGGGACGGTGCTGGGGTCACTACTGGGCGTATTGCCGGGTGGGGGGCATATCCTGTCCTCGTTCGCGTCCTATTCGGCGGAAAAGCGGCTCTCCAAGACGCCCGAGGAATTCGGCCGCGGGGCCATCGAGGGCGTGGCGGGGCCGGAATCGGCCAATAATGCCGCGGCGCAAACCTCGTTCATTCCGCTGCTGACGCTGGGGATTCCGGCACACCCGGTGATGGCGCTCATGGTGGGGGCGTTCATCCTCCAGGGCATTACGCCTGGGCCGAACGTCATCAACGACCAGCCGGCGCTGTTCTGGGGCATCATCGCCTCGATGTGGATCGGTAATGTGTTGCTGGTGCTGCTGAACCTGCCGCTGATCGGGCTGTGGGTGAAGATGCTGTCCATACCCTATCGGGCGCTGTTTCCGGCGATCGTGCTGTTTGCCTGCATCGGGTGTTTTTCGATCAACCAGAACATCTACGATGTCTATGCGATCGGGTTTTTCGGGGTTGTCGGCTACGTGCTGATCCGCTTTGGGTGCGAGCCGGCGCCGCTGCTGCTGGGGTTCGTGCTGGGGCCGCTGCTGGAAGAGCATTTGCGGCGCGCAATGATCATTTCGCGTGGCGATCCGATGGTGTTTCTGGAGCGGCCGATTTCAGCGACGCTGCTGGGCCTGGCGCTGCTGGCGGTGATTATCGCGGTGCTGCCGGGTATTCGCCAGAAGCGGAAGGAAGTGTTTGTCGAGGAGGATTGAGGAGGCAGTGCGGTAATCTACTCGGCCGCGCCGCGTTCTTCCACCATGGCGTCCGGCCCGTTGGGGTCGCCGGGGGCGGTTTCGGCGGAGAGGTCCGGGAAGGCGACGACGCGGTTGTTGCGGAAGTCGAGGCGGACGACAAGGAGGCCCCGTTCTTCGAACCAGGTGAGGAGGCGGCGGGCGCGGCTGGCGGAGTGGGTGCCGTAGAGGCGTGCTAGAGTAGCGTCGGACGGGCAGGGGGCGCCGGTGAGCGCCGCCTGGGCGAGGACCAGAAACACGCCCTGAACGTCTTCGGTTAGTGTTTCAGAGAGGCTGAGAGCCTGCTGCCACCCGTCGGATTGGGCGATATCGGCGTCGGGCGCGACACGTGCAACGGCGAGCTTGCGCTTGAAGACCGGTAGCGCCGGCGGCTCGCCGGGAACGCGGCGGATGCGGCAGCGGACCAGGAAATCCTGGTAGAGGACAGCGACGGTGCGGAAGCTCGCGTCGGGATCGCCCAAGATTTCCACCAGAATCGCGTCGATCTGCGAATCGCGCTCGGCTTCGTCGATCTCGGGGAACAGCGTCTGCGGAACGGGTTCAGCGTCAGCGCGGGGGCGCGACAGCTGAGCCAGCAATTCATTGGTGGACGGTGGCGGCGGCGGGGCCGGACGGCGCACAACGGGGCGCGTCGCTTCCTCGGGGGAGGCGGTAAAGATCAGCTCGGCCGCATCGACCGGCGCTTCGGGCAGCGGCGTGAGCTTGGGGCTGGTGGAGCGGGCGGAGGTTTCCACCGCGCCGATGGTGACCGGCAGCGGGCGGCGGGAAATCGCGGGCCCAAGGGCAACGAAATGGCCACGGGCAAGATCACGGAACTGCTCGGCCTGACGCTTTTCCATGCCCAGCAGATCGGCGGCGCGGGCCATGTCGATATCGAGGAAAGTGCGGCCCATCAGGAAATTGGAGGCTTCGGCGGCAACGTTCTTGGCGAGTTTGGCGAGGCGCTGGGTGGCGATGACGCCGGCAAGACCGCGCTTGCGGCCGCGGCACATGAGGTTGGTCATAGCGCCGAGGGATAGCTTGCGCGCTTCGTCGCTGACTTCGCCGGCGGCGGACGGGGCAAAGAGCTGGGCTTCGTCGACGACAACCAGAACGGGATACCAGAAATCGCGGTCCGCATCGAACATGCCGCCGAGGAATGCCGCGGCGGCGCGCATCTGCTGCTCGACGTCGAGCCCTTCAAGGTTGAGCACGACCGAAACGCGGTGCTGGCGGACGCGGCCAGCAATGCGCGTCAATTCGGCTTCGGTGCGCGTGGCGTCGATCACCTGATGGCCGAAGCGCTCGGATAGCGTGGTGAAATCGCCCTCGGGATCGATGATGCACTGCTGCACCCAGGGAGCGGATTGTTCGAGCAATCGCCGCAGCAAATGGGACTTGCCGGAGCCAGAATTGCCCTGCACCAGGAGGCGCGTGGCCAGCAGCTCCTCGAGATCGAGCGTCGCGGGCGCGTGGCCCGTACTCACGCCCATGTCGATTGCTACCTTCATCGTGTCTCCCGAACGGGTGTCACGTCCCAGTGGCACGCACACACGCAAAACTTTGGCGAGGGATAACACGAACTGTCCCCGATTCGGGGAAGGTCTCATTGATCTTGCACAGGATGTGGGGGTGGGCGCCCCCACCCTAGCTTTGCTACGGCCTTGCGGCCTAGCGGCGCTACCCTCCCCGCGAGGGGGAGGGTGGGGCGGGTGGTAGTTCGGGGTGTTGGGATTTTGGCTCCTCCCCCTCCAGGGGGAGGTTGGGTGGGGGTGCGAGAGCCCGGATATCGGGGCTTTTAACCCCCACCTTGATCCTCCCCCTGGCGGGGGGAGGAGTCGACTGAGGGATTGCGCCCCTAGAACTTCACCAACGTGTTCACATTGACCGGCAGGCCGGTGTCGAACGACTGGTTGGCGGCGATGCCGGTGAGGATGGAGAGGGCGCCATCGCGGTGGTTGGCGCCGTAGCCGGGCTTGGGAGTGGCGTTGCCGAAGATTTCTTCGAGCATGATCTTGTCGCCGCCGCCATGGCCGCCTTCACCCTGCTTGACGGGAACGACGCGCGCTTCGCCGTGGAGGGGGAAGTGGTAGAGGTTGATGCCTTCGGCGGCGCCCTCGGCGGTCGAGGTGGAGCCGGCATTAATATAGGAGGTTTCTCGAACCATCAGCTCAAGGCGCCCGCCCGTGCCGTTGATGGCGACGTTGAAGCCTTCCCAGGGGGCGTAGGCGTAAAGCGAATAGGTCATGATCGCCTTGTTGCGGTAGCGGACCATGACGTTCATGGTGTCTTCGATGGAGATGCCGTCGCCAAAGACGTTCTGGTCGCGCTGGTAACCGTCTTCCTTTTCGGCGTCCCAGTAGAGGCCCTTCTGGACCGGGTTTGCCGTGAGGTCGATGGCGAATTTGTCATCCTTGGCGGCTTCGATGCCGGTGGTGCGGGTATAGGGCGTGAACACGCCGCGTTCTTCGGCATTGGCGCGGCCGTAGAATTTCAGGTCGCCCATGGCAAAGACGGTGTCCGGCTGGGAGCCGAGCCAGAAATTGACCAGGTCGAAATGGTGGGTGGATTTGTGGACCATCAGGCCACCCGAATTGCGCTTGTCGCGGTGCCAGCGGCGGAAGTAATCGGCGCCGTGACGGGTATCGAGTAGCCATTCGAAATGCACCGAAGTCGGCGTGCCGATGGCGCCTTCGGCGATCAGTTCGCGTAGGGCTGAATTGTGCGGGGCATAGCGATAATTGAAGGTGACGCGCACATTGCGCCCGGTGCGCTCGACGGCGTCGAGAATCTCCTGGCACTTCTCGGGGTCGGTGGTCATCGGCTTTTCGGTGATGACGTCGCAGCCGGCTTCGAGGGCGGCGATGATGTAGTGATGGTGCGTGCGGTCGATCGAGGTGACGATGACAATATCGGGCTTGTGCTGCTTTATCATGTCGGCGAAGTCGGCAGCCTTGAAGGTGGGTACGGGCTGACCCGAGAATTCACGTTCGATCACGCTGTTGGTGTAGTCCATGCGAACCTGGTTGGTGTCGCAGAGGGCGACAAGCCGAGAATGTTCGCGGTGGGGGCCAAGGATGGCCTGATAGAACATTCGTGCACGACCCCCGGTCCCGACGAGCGCGTAGGTCTTGGCCATTCCGTATTTCTCCAATGTCGACAAATCGTGCGCCAGAGGGTGGCGCTTGTCAGGCATCTACCATACAAGATTGAGGAAGGGTATGGTTTCTTTGTGTGTTTTGATGAGGCAGGCGGGGTGCGCCAATGACGGGCCAATAGTCACCCTTGGGCTTGACCCAAGGGGGTTGTACTCTAGGAACTCAGTGAGTGTAGAGTCCTCGGGTCAAGCCAGAGGGTGACGTGCAGTGGGTGTGAGGGCCCAATGGGCGAGGCGAAATTGGAGATGCAATCAAACCTATGACCAGCGTGCTCGATATCCCCGAGGAGACCATGTCGCTGCGCGTGGTGGGGGCGTTGCGGGACGAGATCGTCAGTATGGCCCTCAAGCCCGGTGACGTGATCTCGGAAAGCGATATTGCGGCGCGCTATGGGGTGTCGCGGCAGCCGGTGCGCGAGGCGTTTATCCGGCTGGCGCAGCAGGGATTGCTGCTGATCCGGCCCAAGCGCGCGACGGTGGTCAAGAAGATTTCACCCGAAGGGGTGCGCCAGTCGCGGTTCATTCGCGAATCCATCGAGGTGGAAGTGGTGCGGCGGGTGGCGGGCAATCCGGGGGCGGATGCGGCTGCGATCCTGGATGAGTTGATTGCCGACCAGGAGCGGGCGTCGTCGGCGGCGGATAGCCGGCGCTTTCACCAGCTCGATGAACTGTTTCACCGCACGCTCGCGCGGCTGGCCGGGGTGGAATATGCTTGGCAGCTGATCGACGATCATAAGATGCAGCTGGACCGGGTGCGGTTTATGACACTGGGCGTTTCGTCGGCGCAGGTGGCGATCGGGGAGCACAAGATCATCGCGGCAAAAATTGCCAATGGCGACGTGGCGGGTGCCGAGGCAGCGATGCGGGCGCATCTGGGACGGGCCGAAATATTGTTGACGCAGACGATCAACGACTTCCCCGATTATTTCGAATAAGCGATGCGTGGAATTTGCACCGTTTTGGAAGAGGATTACCAATGAAGACGCGTCGCTTGGGCAAGACCGGGTATGAAGTCTCCGAAATCGGGTTGGGCTGCTGGCAATTGGGCGAGGCGTTCGGGCCGGTGAATGACCAGACGGCGGAAGAGATTCTTGCGGCGGCGGACGCCGCGGGCGTGACGTTCTGGGATACGGCTGATGTTTATGGCGGCGGGCAGAGCGAGCGGCGGATCGGGGCGCACCAGAAACCAGCTGGGGTGAAGATCGCGACCAAGCTGGGTCGCTCGGGGGAATTGTTTCCCGACAAATACACCAAGGAGGGCATTCGCGAGAGCTTGGCAGGGTCGGCCGAGCGGCTGGGCGCCGCTAGCCTTGATCTGGCGCAGCTCCATTGCGTGCCGACGGCGGTTTTGCGCGACGGTGCGATCTTTGGCTGGATGGACGAGCTTAGGGCTGAAGGGCTGGTCAGGCATTGGGGCGCGAGTGTCGAGACCATCGAGGAGGGGCTGATCTGCCTCGACCAGCCGGGCTGTTCGACCCTGCAGATCATCTTCAACCTGTTGCGCCAGGATGCGGCCAAGGAATTGCTGCCCAAGGCGGCGGAAAAGGATGTTGGCATCATTGTGCGGCTGCCGCTGGCGAGTGGGCTTTTGAGCGGGAAGTTCGACAAGGAAACGCGCTTCGACGCCAACGATCACCGCAACTTCAACCGCGACGGGCAGGCCTTTTCGGTGGGCGAGACGTTCTCCGGCATTCCGTTCGAGCGGGGCGTGGAACTGGTGGCCGAACTCAAGGGATTGTCGCCAGAAGCCATGCCGATGAGCCAGTTCGCGCTGCGCTGGATTTTGGATCATCCGCAGGTTTCGACGGTGATTGCGGGCGTCAGCAAGCCGGAGCAGCTCGCCGACAATGTGGCGGCGAGCGAGCAGAAGAGCCTATTCCCGGCGCTGATGGGCAAGCTCAGCGAGTGGTACGAGAAGGATGTGAAGCCTGAGATCCGGGGCGGGGTTTAATTCTGGATCTATCAGTCGGCACCCTCCCCCTTGCGGGGAGGGATCAAGGGTGGGGGTGGGTGAGCCCGGACATTGGGGCTCTCGCACCCCCACCCGGCTCGATCACGGACTTAGCAAGTGCTAAGTCCTGTCTCGCTCTCCCTCCCCGCAAGGGGGAGGGTGGATGACTGATGGCTCCGTAGTCGACCGGCCTACGCTGACGTGTTGCCCCCTAGCGGATCGAGGTTGAGGTGCCTACGTTGGCAGGAACCACAAGAACCCTTCCGAGTATCCCATGCCTTATCATGACGCCTTCGAACTGCTCCGCGACGAACATATTGCGGAGGCCAATTCGCAGGCGCTGCTGTTCCGGCACAAGAAGACCGGGGCGGAGGTGCTCAGCCTCGTCAATGACGATGAGAACAAGGTGTTTGGAATCACCTTCAAGACGCCGCCGGATGACTCGACGGGCGTGGCACATATCCTTGAGCATTCGGTGCTCTGCGGCAGCCGCAAATATCCGGTCAAGAAGCCCTTCGTGGAGCTGATCAAAGGATCGCTCAACACGTTCCTCAACGCCATGACCTTTCCGGACAAGACAGCCTATCCAGTGGCGTCGCAGAACCTCAAGGATTTTTACAATCTCGTCGATGTGTATCTCGACGCGGTGTTCTTTCCGCTGATCACGGAAGACACGTTCCGGCAAGAGGGTTGGCACTACGAGCTCGAGGATGTCGAGGCGGCGCTGGTCTATAAGGGCGTGGTGTTCAACGAGATGAAGGGCGTGTTTTCATCGCCCGACGCGGTGATGCGCGACCTGTCGCAGCGTTCGCTCTACCCCGATGTGACCTATGGCAAGTCGTCCGGCGGCGATCCCAAGGCCATTCCGGACCTGACCTACAGCCAATTCAAGCGCTTCCACGAGAAGTTCTATCATCCCTCCAATACGCGGGCGTTCTTTTCGGGCGATGATGAAGCGGGCGAACGGCTGGCGATCCTCGATGCCTATTTCTCGCAGTTCGAGGCGGCGCCCGTGGACGCCGAAGTGGAGTTGCAGCCGCGCTTCAATGCGCCGCGCAAAATCGTTGCGACCTATGCCGGTACCAAGGAAAAGGGCAAGCCGCGCCACGGCATGGTGCAGCTCAACTGGATGCTCGATCCGCCGGCTGACCGAACCGAAGCGCTGAGCCATGGCATGCTGAGCTATCTGCTGGTAGGCAATCCGGCGGCGCCGCTGCGAAAGGCTTTGACCGAGTCCGGGTTGGGCGAAGGCATGACCGGCGGCGGGATTGGCTCAGGCCTGCGTCAACCGATGGCCAGCTTTGGCATGAAGGGGATCGATGCAGCCGATGCCGAAAAGGTCGAGGCGTTGATCCTCTCGACACTTGAAGAGATCGCCAAGACCGGCTTTGCGCCCGAGCAGTTGGAAGCGGCAGCGAACACCTTCGAATTTTCGCTGCGCGAGAACAATACCGGGTCTTTCCCGCGGGGCATGAGCTATATGTTCAATGCCTTGGGAACCTGGCTGCATGGGGGCGATCCGATCGCGCCGCTGGCCTTCGAGGGCTCGCTGACGGCACTCAAGGAGAAGGCGGCCGCCAAGCATTTCGAGAGCGAAATCCGCCGGCTGCTTTTGGATAACACGCACCGCACCAGCGTGGTGCTGAGCGCCGACCCCGAGCAGGGCGCGCGCGAGGCCGCCCGCGAGGCAGAAATATTGGCGGGGGTGCGCAAGGGGCTGGACGAGGGGGCGTTGCGGCAGACCGTAGCGGACACCGAAAAGCTCAAGGCGCTGCAGGAAACCGTCGACGATCCGGCGGACCTCGCCAAGATTCCAACGCTGACACTTGCCGATCTGCCGCGGGAAATCCGCAAGGTGCCGATGGACCTGGGCACGCTGGGCGATGTGCGGCTGTTCTACCATGACCTGCCGACGCTGGGGATTTTGTACCTTGATTTCGGGTTCGACCTGCATGTGCTCGACAAGGACCTGCTGCCGTACCTGCCGCTGTTCGGGCGGGCGCTGCTGCAGACCGGGACCAGCAAGGAAGACTTCGTTTCGTTGACGCAGCGGATCGGCCGCTCGACGGGTGGCATTGCGCAGCACCGCGGGCTTTCGGCGCGGCAGGGGAGCGATGGGAGCGCTGCGTGGTTCTTCCTCTCGGGCAAGGCCGTGCCGGACAAGTTCGGCGAAATGCTCGATATCATGGGCGATGTGCTGCTCGATGCGCGGCTCGATAACAAGGCGCGCTTCCGCCAGATGGCGCTGGAAGAAAAGGCCGGGTTCGAGGCGCGCATGGTCCCGGCGGGCAATTCCATTGTCGACACGCGGCTGAAATCAGGCCTGACGGAAGCCAGCTGGATCGCCGAGCAGTTGGGCGGAGTCAGCTATCTGCAGTTTCTACGCGGCTTGGTGGAGCGGGTGGATAGCGATTGGGCTGGGGTCGAGGCGGCGCTGGTGCGCATTCGCGATACGCTTTTCAACCGCGGGCGGATGGTGATCAATGTCACCGTGGATGGTTCGCTGTGGGAGCGGGCTCGGCCGGAGATCGAGAAATTCCTCGGGCATTTGCCCAATGGCGATTTCCCGGCTGCGGACTGGAGCATTGATTACCGGCCGCGTTCGGAAGGGCTGATCATCCCGGCGCAGGTCAACTATGTGGGCAAGGGCGCCAATCTGCGCCAGCTCGGGTTTGAGCTGACCGGGGCGGCAAATGTGGCCATCAAGTTCCTCAACACGACCTATCTCTGGGACAAGGTGCGCGTGCAGGGTGGGGCCTATGGCGGCTCGTCGCGGTTCGACCTGACGAGCGGGAATTTCTCGTTCCTGTCGTATCGCGACCCCAATCTGCTCAAGACTATCGACGCCTATGACGGGGCCAGCAAGGCGCTGCATGCGCCCATCGGCGATAACGATCTGACGCGCTCCATCATCGGGGTGATCGGGGACGTGGATGGTTATGAGTTCCCGGATGCCAAGGGGTATTCGTCCATGTGGCGGTATCTAACGGGTACGACCGACGCAATTCGCCAGCAGCGGCGGGACGAGATCTTGGGAACGACGCAGGCGGACTTCAAGCGGCTCGCCGAGGCGGTGGATGCCATTGCGCGGCATGGGCATGTGGTGGTGCTTGGGGGAGAAACGGCGATCACGTCAGCGAACGACAAGCGGCCAGGGTTGCTGGATGTGACGCGGGTGATGTGAGGGAGCATTTCAGTAGACCTCATCCTGAGCTTGTCGAAGGACGAGGTTGTGGCACGATGTGGGCACGCCCTCGTGGTTCGACAAGCTCACCATGAGGGCTGCTGAGACTCTGAACCAGTTTCCAAGCGCCAGCGTTACCGCTTCATGACAGCTCAAATCCTCGACCGGCACCTGCATATCAAGGCGATAGACGCCTTCATTGATCCGAGCGTGCCGCGGGAGCGGGCGATTATTACGCATGGGCATGCGGATCATGCTCGGAGCGGGCATGGGGCGGTGCTGGCGACGCCGGACACCATCGCGATCATGAAGACGCGGTATGGGGAGGATTGTGCGGGGCAATTCCAGGCGCTGGGATTTGGGGTGCCGCTGCCCATTGATGATGTGACCATAACGTTTTTTCCGGCTGGCCATGTGCTAGGGTCGGCGCAGGTGCTGATTGAGCATCGCGGGCAGCGGGTGGTGGTGTCGGGGGATTACAAGCGGTTGGCGGACCGGACGTCGCAGCCATTCGAGCTGGTGGAATGTGATCTGCTGGTGACCGAGGCAACGTTTGGGTTGCCGGTGTTCCAGCATCCCCATCCGCAGCTGGAAATCCGGCGGTTGCTGAAATCGGCGGCGGATAATCCGGAGCGCTCGCATCTGGTGGGCGCTTATGCGCTGGGCAAGGCGCAGCGGGTGATCGGGCTGTTGCGCGATGCGGGGTGGGAGCGGCCGATCTATCTGCATGGGGCGATGATCCGGCTGTGCGAGTTGTATCAGGAGCTTGGTGTGGATCTGGGAGATCTGCGGCCGGCGACCGGAATGGTGAAGGCTGAGATGGCGGGGCAGATCGTCATCGCGCCGCCTTCGGCGATCCGCGACCGGTGGAGCCGGCGGTTTCCCGATCCGGTGGTGTGCCAGGCGTCGGGCTGGATGAGCGTCAAGCAGCGGGCGCGGCAGGCGCTGGTGGAATTGCCGCTGGTGATTTCGGACCATTGCGACTGGGGCGAATTGCTGCAGACCATCGGCGACACCAAGGCCGAAACCGTGTGGGTGACGCATGGGCGCGAGGATGCGCTGGTTTATTGGTGTCGCACGCAAGGATTGGATGCGGAGCCGCTCAATATCCAGGGTTTCGAGGACGATGGCGGGGAGGGCGTGGAATGAAGCGCTTTGCCCAATTGCTGGAACTGCTGGCACTGACGCCATCGCGCAACCGCAAGCTCGCGGCGCTGACGCAGTATTTTCGCGAGACGCCGGACCCGGACCGGGGCTATGCGCTGGCGGTGCTGACGGGGGCGCTGACCTTTCGCAACGTCAAGCCGGCGCTGTTGCGGGAAACAGTGCTGCGCGAGGTGGACGAGACGCTGTTTGCCATGAGCTATGATTATGTGGGGGATCTGGGCGAGACGATCGCGTTGATCTGGCCGCATCATGGGGAAACGGGCGATCTGCCGTCGCTGACGGATTTGATCGAGCTGTTCAACACCACGTCAAAAAGCGATCTGCCCAAGCTGATTGCGGCGCTGCTGACGCGGGCGGAGATCAATGAGCGCTGGGCGCTGGTGAAGCTAGCGACGGGGGCGCTGCGAATCGGGGTTTCGGCTCGGCTGGCCAAGACGGCGCTGGCGGAGATGAGCGGCAAGGATCTGCAGGAGATCGAGGAGGTGTGGCACGGCTTGCGTGTGCCGTATCTGGATCTCTTTGCCTGGCTCGATGGCAAGGCGGAGCGGCCCGATATCGATCACGCGGCGCGGTTTCATCCGCTGATGCTGAGCAATCCAATCAACGAGGAGAAGGATCTGGGCAAGCTTGACCCGAAGGATTTCTCGGCCGAGTGGAAGTGGGACGGCATTCGCGTGCAACTGGTGCTGGGCGAGGGCACGGCGTCGCTGTTCTCGCGGACGGGCGATGATATCGCCAATGCGTTTCCCGATATCGTGGAGAATGTGCACGGCCAAGCCGTGCTCGATGGGGAATTGCTGGTGGGCAAGAATTTCGAGGCCGCCAGCTTCAACGATTTGCAGCAGCGGCTGAACAAGAAGGTCGCTTCGACCAAGCACCTCAAGGACAGCCCGGCCTTTATCCGGGTTTACGACATGCTGTTTGATGGGCGCGAGGACATCCGCACGCTGCCATGGACGGAGCGGCGCAAGCGGCTGGAGGCGTGGCTCGCGGCCAATCCACAGACACGGCTGGATATTTCACCCATCCTGCCGTTCGGCGGTTGGGAGGATTTGGCCCAGCAGCGGCGCGAGGGGGCGGAAAGCCACGGCCATGAAGGCGTGATGCTGAAGCTTCGCACCTCCCCTTATGTGCCGGGGCGGCTCAAGGGATATTGGTTCAAGTGGAAACGCGACCCCAATGTGGTGGATGCGGTGCTGATGTATGCCCAGCGCGGGCATGGCAAGCGAAGCTCGTTTTATTCGGACTACACCTTTGGCGTGTGGAAGGGGAACGAGATCGTGCCGATTGGGAAAGCCTATTTCGGATTTACCGATGAGGAGCTGAAAATGCTCGACAAGTGGATAAGGGCGAACACGATCCAGGCATTTGGGCCGGTGCGCGAGGTGAAGAAGGAACTGGTGTTCGAGGTGGCGTTCGACTCGGCGCAGGAGAGTGCGCGGCATAAGTCGGGGGTAGCGTTGCGGTTTCCGCGGATTAATCGGATCCGGTGGGACAAACCGGCGAGCGAGGCGGGGACGCTGGAGGATATGGCGGTTTTTGTGGCTGCCTCCTAGTGTGTCGAGTGCGTTTAGAAATCTCAGGATGGATCCCGGCCTGCGCCGGGATAACGTCGTGGATGGGAGGAGTTCAGAGCGATGTCGTCGCGCAGTATTCATGAGAAGCTGGTGGCGCTGACCGAGCAGATGCAAGCGGCGGCGGAGGCTATGGACTTCGAGAAAGCGGGGGCGTTGCGCAACGAGATCGCGCGGCTCAAGGGGGAAGTGCCGGGGGAGGGTGACCCCGATAGCGTCACGGTTGGACAGCCGCCGCCGGGGGCTATGGGGCTGGGAACGCAGGTGCCGGTGCGTCAGCCGCCCAAGGGTTGGGTAAAACCCAAGAAGCCGGATTTGATGACGAAGAACGTCAAGCCGCGGGGTGGGCGGTAGGAAGTATAGAGCCCTCGGGTCGAGCCCGAGGGTGACGTTTGGGGAGCAGGAAAGGGCTAGCTTGCCTTTTCCAGGCCGTGGTCAGCGAGTTTTCGGATTTCGCGTAGCTCGGCGATGGTAGTTTGGAGGTCCAACAGCTGGCCTTCCAGCGAGGCGAGGCGTTCGTCGACCTTGTCGATCAGCAGGTTCACCTGCTCGCTTCGATTGGCGTCGTAGAGGCTGAGGTAATCGGAAATATCGCGCAGGGAAAAGCCCAGGCGCTTGCCGCGCAGGATCAGGATCAGCCGGGCGCGGTCACGGCGGCGGAAGATGCGGGTGGCGCCGACGCGTTCGGGCGAGAGCAGGCCCTTGGCCTCGTAGAAGCGGATGGCACGCGTGGAAATGCCGAACTCCTTGGCGAGATCGGCGATAGCGAAGAGATCGCGATTGTCGGTTTCGGGACGGGTCATGGATGGTCGCCCCGCGTTTGGGCGTACTCCTCGCGCAGCTCCTTTTTGCTGAGCTTGCCGATGAGCGTCTTGGGAAGGGCGTCCTTGAAGATGATTTCCTTGGGCATCTCGATCTTGTTGAGGCGTTCGGCCAGATAGTGCTTGAGATCGTGTTCGGAAACAGTCTGGCCCGGCTTGAGCTTGACGAACGCAACCGGCGCCTCGCCGCGGTATTGGTCGGAGACGCCGATCACGTTGGTTTCCTCGACCGCCTCGTGAGTCATCAGCGCTTCCTCGATGGTGCGGGGATAAACGTTGAAGCCCGAGCAGATGATGAGGTCCTTGATGCGGTCGACGAGGAAGACGTAGCCATCGTCATCCATGTGGCCGACATCCCCAGTGCGCAGCCAGCCGTCCATGAAGGCTTTTTCGCTTTCCTCGGTGTTGTTAGCGTAGCCCGACATGACCTGGGCGCCCTTGACCTGCAACTCGCCATCCCGCCCGATACCAACGGGTTGGCCCGTATCAATGTCGACGAAACGGATATCGGTGCCAGGCAGGGGCATGCCGATGGACATGGGTTTTGACGGCACGCGCAGGGCGGCGCAGCAGACAACGGGGGAGGCTTCGGTGAGACCATAGCCTTCGGCTAGTAGTGCCTTGGACTTTTTGGCGAAGGAAGCGCGCACTTCGTCGGGCAGAGCGGCGCCGCCGGAGATGGCGACTTCAAGGCCCGCCAGCTTTTCGGGCGTGGCTGTGCTGGCGCGGGCGATGGCGTTTAGCAGGGTGGGAACGGCGGGAAGAATATTGGCGCGGGTCCGGGCAAGCAGGTTGAGCAGCGCCTTGAGCTCGAAGCGGGGCAGCATGACCACCTGGGTGCCGTTGCAGAGCGGCACGTTCATGCAGACAGTCATCGCGAAGATATGAAAGAAGGGAAGCACGGCCACGACCTTGCTGGGCGGATAGAACAGCCCCAGGCCCCATTTGTCGATCTGGCTCATATTGGCCGAGATATTGGCGTGGGTGAGCAGTGCGCCCTTGGGAATGCCGGTGGTGCCGCCGGTATATTGCTGGACGGCAATGTCGTTGCGGGAATCGATCACCACAGCGCCCGGCGTTTCGTTGCGGGCGATCATGTCGTGGAAAAAGGTGATGCGGTCGGCGATTGGCGAGCGCTTGGGGTGGGCCAGATCCTTGCGCTTGGCGAGAGAGAAAAGCAGGCTCTTGGGAAACGGCAGGGCGTCCGGGAAGTGGCAGACGACGAGCGATTTGACGTGCCCGGCCTGGACCAGTTTTTCGGCCTTTTCAAAGATCTGCTGCAGATCGAGGGTCACCAGCACATCGGCGCCGGCGTTCTCGATGATGTGGCTGAGCTCATGGACGGTATAGAGCGGATTGCAGGCGACCACGACGCCTCCGGCCCGTAGCACGCCGTAATAGGCAATGGGGTAAAAAGGCGTGTTGGGTAGCATCAGAGCAACGCGCGTACCTTTGGTAACACCGAACTGCTGCTGCAGGGCGCCGGCAAAGGCGATAATCTTTTTGGCAAGGTCGCCGAAGCTGGTGGTGCCGCCCAGGAAATCCAGGGCGGGCGCGAAGGGGTTTCTGGCGCAGGCGGCCAGCACCTGTTCGTGGACCGGCCGGATATCGAGCTCCACATCCCATTTGATGCCGTCGGGGTAGCTGGCGATCCAAGGGCGCAGGGGCGCAGTCTCGATCGTTGTTTCCATTTGTGTTCCTCCGGCGGCATTGATGCGCATGGGCTTTGCCCTTGGGGAATTATCCCATGGCTTTACGTTAGCGTCAAACGGGTGCCGTGGAATTGGGGAGCATTCACTGACTTTGAGGGAGGGATCGACCCCCCACCCTTGATCCCTCCTCGCAAGGGGGAGGGAGTTAATTGCGTTCTTGGTAGTGAACGTAAGGGGTGGTTGGTTGACGTTTACGTAAAGCGCGTTAGACTAGTTTTGACTTAAGGGCTGCGTGACCGGCTGAACGATTTGGCGGTTGGCCAGTTCTGTTGCAGGATTACGTTCCGCTTCGGGCGGGGCGATTTGGAGGGCATACCTTGACGCTTGCTTTGCTGATTATCGCGCTGGTGGCCTTTGCCGTGCTGGCGATGCGGGAATCCTCCTTGCGCGAGTGGGGCACGGTGGTGCTGGTGATTGGCGCCTTGTCGCGGATGGGGACGAACGAGGCCGGTTTCGCCATTGCCACCGATGCTTTTGGATGGATCATGGCGCTGCTGCCGGGCGCGATCCTCCTGCTGCTCAGCATCGAGGCGGTGCGCAAGCCGGTGCTGATGCGGCCGGTCTATGGAGCGGTCAAATCCATCCTGCCACGCGTCAGCAGGACCGAACAGGAAGCGCTCGATGCCGGAACGGTAGGGTGGGATGCGGAGCTGTTTTCGGGGCGTCCGGACTGGAGCAAGCTCGAAGCAATCCGCCCGCTGACGCTGACACTGGAGGAGCAGGCTTTCCTCGACAAGCAGACCGAAACAGCCTGCGCGATGATCGATGACTGGGATATTCGGCACAATCGCGCCGATCTCAGCCCCGAACTCTGGCAGTATCTCAAGGACGAAGGCTTCCTTGGCATGCTGATCGGCAAGGAACATGGCGGCCTTGGCTTTTCAGCGCAGGCGCAGTCCATGATCGTTTCCAAGATCGCCAGCCGCTCGGTGGCGACGGGGATTACGGTGATGGTGCCCAATTCGCTGGGGCCGGGCGAGCTGCTGGAAAAATACGGCACGTCGGAACAGAAGGACAAATATCTGGCCCGCCTCGCACGGGGACTGGAAGTGCCGTGCTTTGCGCTGACGGGGGTGCATTCAGGGTCCGATGCTGGCGCGATGCGCGATATAGGTGTGGTGACGCGCGGCATGCACAACGGCGAAGAGGTGCTGGGCGTCCGGCTGAGCTTTGACAAGCGCTATATCACGCTGGCGCCGATCGCGACGCTGGTGGGCCTGGCGTTCCTGCTCAAGGATCCGGACAATCTGCTTGGT
Source organism: Devosia naphthalenivorans (assembly GCF_003056355.1). Lineage (GTDB taxonomy): Bacteria > Pseudomonadota > Alphaproteobacteria > Rhizobiales > Devosiaceae > Devosia > Devosia naphthalenivorans. The sequence continues at coordinate 17,599 of NZ_PYVW01000006.1, read as the reverse complement.
CGCGGCACCGATATCGGGATCACGCTCGCGCTGGTGCCGCGAGATCATCCGGGTGTCGAGATCGGGCGGCGGCATTACCCGGCTCGGCAGGCGTTCATGAACGGACCGGTCCGTGGGCGCGACGTGTTCATCCCGATGGATTTTCTGATCGGCGGACCTGCCTATGCCGGGCAGGGCTGGCGCATGCTGATGGAGTGCCTGTCGACTGGCCGCGCCATTTCGCTGCCGGCGATCGGTTCCATTTCGATCAAGCAGGCGCTGCGCACGACTTCGGCTTATGCCCGGGTGCGGCGGCAGTTCGGGATTCCGGTCGGCATCATGGAGGGCGTGGCCGAGCCCTTGGGCGAGATGGTCAAGCGCGCATACACGTTCGAAGCGGCGCGGCGGCTGACGGCGTCCATGGTTGACGAGGGGCAGCGGCCGGCGGTGATCGCTGGGCTGCTGAAGTACACCACGACTGAAGCGATGCGCGACAGCATGGACGACGCGTTCGATATCCATGGCGGGCGCGCGATCCAGGACGGACCGGGCAATTACCTGTTCGGAGCTTACATGGCGCTGCCGGTGGCGATCACGGTGGAGGGCGCCAATATCCTGACGCGAACGCTGATGACGTTTGCGCAGGGCGTGCTGCGGGCGCACCCCTATCTGCTCAAGGAAGTGCAGGCGGCGCAGAACAAGAACCAGCGTGAGGGGCTGGACCAGTTCGACGTAGCGTTTGGCGGGCATACCAAGTTCATGTTGCGCAATATTGCGGCAAGCTTCCTGCATGGCATCAGCAATGGCGCGTTTGTCGCTGCGCCAAACAACGGGCCGATGGCACATTGGTACCAGAAACTGCACCGCTATTCGCAGGATTTTGCCCTGGTGGCGGACTGGACTACGGTGGTGCTGGGCGGGGCGCTCAAACGCAAGCAGAAGCTATCGGGCCGCATGGCCGACATCTTGAGCGATCTCTACATGATGTCGGCCGTATTGCGGCGCTTCGAGGACGAGGGGCGGATCGCCGAGGACAAGGAACTGGTTGACGCCATCCTTGCGGATCGTGTTGCCGCGCTGGAAAGCAGCTTTGGCGAAGTGTTCGACAATTTCCCGAACCCGTTCTTCGCCAATGCCATGCGGTTCTTGTGCTTCCCCCTGGGGCGGCACGCCAAGCGTTCCAGTGACCGGGTGAATTACCGTTTCGTGCGCGCGGTGTTGCGCCCCGGCGCGTTCCGGGACAGGCTGACCACCGGCGTTTATGTTTCGTTGGACCCCGATGACGTCACCGGCGTTCTGGAAGACGCGCTGGTCAAGGTGACCGAGGCCGAGGAAATCGAAGCAAGGTTCGTCAAGGCTTCGCGCAAGGGCGTTATCGAGCGGCGGCTTGACCGGGACGCGATTGCCGATGCGGTCGAGGCGGGCGTGCTCAATGAGAATGAAGCGGGGATCATGCGGGCAGCCGATGAAGCGACGGAGCGGGCAGTGAAGGTGGATGATTTTGCGGAGGATGAATTGGCAGTTGGCGGCGAGGCGAAGCTGGCGGCGGAGTAGGGCTGCGCTACCAGTCGACGCCCTCCCCTCAAGGGGGAGGGGAGCAGAAGAGGAGAGACTATGATCCAGCCGCAGATGCCGCAGTCCAAGCATTGGAGCTTTCACCTCGATATCGAGAAGCTTGGCTGGCTGACGATCGATACGCCCGGCGCGTCGGTCAATACGCTGAGCCGGGAAGCTATCATGGAGCTCGAAGCGCTGGTGGGGCGGTTCGAAGAGCTGGCCGAAACGCGCGAGCTTGAAGGTGTGATCCTGCTCAGCGGCAAGGCGAGCGGGTTCATTGCCGGTGCCGATATTTCCGAATTCGACGCGATGAGCGATTTCTCGGTGCTGCCGCAGGCGCTGGAGCGCACGCACACGCTGTTCTCGCGCATCGAGGCGCTGAAAATTCCCGTCGTGGCGGGTATTCACGGGTTCTGCCTTGGTGGCGGGCTGGAGCTCGCGCTGGCGTGTCACTATCGGATCGCCGTCAATGACGAGCGGACGCGGATCGGCTTTCCGGAAGTTAATCTGGGGATTTTCCCCGGGTTTGGCGGCACGGGCCGCTCGATCCGGCAGGCGGGGCCGGTGGATGCCATGCAGATCATGCTGACCGGCAAGATGCTGCGGGCTGGTGCGGCGCGTGGCATGAACCTCGTCGACAAGCTGGTGCGCCATCGCGACATGCTGCGCTGGGAAGGGCGCAAGGCGGTGTTGCAGCACCGCCGATCGGCTGGTGCGCCGCTTACAAAGAAAGTGCTGGGGACCGGGCTTTTGCGCGAATACGTCGCCAACAAGATGCGGGAACAGACCAAGAAAAAAGTGCGCAAGGAGCACTATCCGGCCCCTTATGCGCTGATCGACCTGTTTGAAAAGCACGGAAATGACTGGCGGGCGATGAGCCGGGGCGAGATCGAAAGTTTCGTGCCGCTGATGGGGAGCGACACTGCGACCAATCTGCGCCGCGTGTTTTTTGCCCAGGAAAGCCTCAAGAAGCAGGGCAACAAGGGCGCGACGTTCCGGCGGGTGCATGTGATCGGCGCTGGCGTGATGGGCGGCGATATTGCGGCGTGGTGCGCATTGCGCGGCATGGCGGTGACGCTGCAGGACCTCGACATGGAGCGCATCAATCCGGCGCTGGATCGGGCCAAGAAGCTGTTCAAGAAGCGTCTGCGTAAGAAGCGCGAAGTGGACGCGGCGATGCTGCGGCTCGAGGCCGACCCGACCGGCAAGGGCGTGCCGCGGGCCGATGTCATCATCGAGGCCGTGGTGGAAAAGCTCGAGGTCAAGCAATCGATTTTTGGTGGGCTGGAAGACAAGCTCAAGGCCGGGGCGATCCTCGCGACCAATACCTCGTCCATCGAGCTTGAGCGGATTGCCGATCATCTCAAGCAACCCGAGCGGCTGATCGGGCTGCATTTCTTCAATCCGGTGGCGCAATTGCCACTGGTGGAAGTGATCCGGTCAAAGTTCAACACCGACGATGAGATCGGCAAGGGAGCGGCCTTTGCGCTGGCGATCGGCAAGTCGCCCGTGGTGGTGAAGTCGGCGCCGGGCTTCCTCGTCAACCGCGTGCTGATGCCCTACATGTTGGGCGCCGTGCAGCGGGTGGAGGCGGGCGAAAGCAAGGAACTGATCGACGCAGCTGCCGTGGCCTTCGGTATGCCTATGGGGCCCATCGAGCTGATGGACACCGTGGGGCTGGATGTGGGGCAGTCGGTGGCGACCGAGCTTGGCCATCAGGTGCCGATCGAAAGCCGGTTCGCGACGCTGGTGCGCGAGGGCAAGCTGGGGCGAAAGACCGGCGAGGGCTTCTACAAATGGGTGGATGGCAAGGCGCAGAAGGGCGAGCCGCCGGAACGGGATGATCTGGCCAGCCTGGGCAAGGAGCTGGTGAAGCCACTGGTGGATATGACTGAAGTTGTGCTGGCCGAGGGTGTGGTTGCCAATGAGCGGATGGCGGATATCGGGGTGATCTTGGGCACAGGGTTTGCGCCATTCTTGGGCGGGCCGCTCAAGGCGCGGCAGGATGGAAGAGCGTGATGATGTGCTCCGATCCAGTCACAACCACTGGGCGGCACCTCCCCCTGAACGGGGGAGGTTGGGAGGGGGGGACGGAGCCACGGTATCGAGGCCAACCAACCCCCACCCTTGATCCCTCCCCGCAAGGGGGAGGGTGTCGACTGAGCCATCCTTCACAATACCTGCTCCCAACGGCGAGAGTCCAACATGACTGAACTTCGCAAGGTGGCCATTGTCGGTGCGGCGCGCATTCCCTTCGCGCGCGGCAATTCGGCCTATGCCGATGAGACCAATCTTTCCATGTTGGGAACCGTGCTCGCGGGGCTAGTGGATAAGTTTGGCCTGAAAGGCCAGAAGATCGACGAGGTGATGGGCGGGGCGGTGATTGCCCATTCGCGCGATTTCAATTTAGTGCGCGAGGCGAGCCTGGACGCCGGGTTGTCGCCACGAACGCCGGGGACCAATATGCAGATCGCCTGCGGCACGAGCCTGCAGGCGGCGCTGACGCTGGGCGCCAAGATCGCCTCGGGCGAGATCGATAGCGGGATTGCGGCGGGTTCGGACAGCATCAGCGACAGCCCAATTGTGTTCGGCAACAAGTTCCAGCATCGCTTGATTGATCTCAGCCGCGCGCGCTCAGCCGGCGAGAAGCTGGGGGTGTTCAAGGGGTTTTCGCTCGGCGAGCTGACCCCGGTGGCGCCATCGGTGAACGAGCCCCGCACGGGGCTATCCATGGGGCAGCACTGCGAATTGATGGCGCGCGAATGGGGTATCTCTCGCAAGGCGCAGGACGAACTGGCGGTTGCAAGTCATCGCAACGCCGCCAAGGCCTATGACGAGGGTTTCCACGACGACCTGCTGGTGCCCTGCGCCGGATTGGTGCGGGACAACAATGTGCGGGCGGACACGAACCTCGACAAAATGTCGACGCTCAAGCCGGCGTTCGACAAGTCGAGCGGGCAGGGGACACTGACAGCGGGCAATTCGACGCCGCTGACCGATGGCGCTTCGGCGGTGTTGCTGGCAAGCGAGGAATGGGCGCGGGCGCGGGGCCTGCCGATCCTGGCCTATCTGACGACGGGGCGTGTTGCGGGCAATGACTTTGCCCATGGCGAGGGGCTGCTGATGGCGCCGACCATTGCGGTCAGCGAAATGCTGGCGCGGCACGGGATCGGGTTCGACGATATCGACTTCTTCGAACTGCACGAAGCGTTTGCGGCGCAGGTGCTGTGCACGCTCAAGGCCTGGAACGATCCGGCCTACTGCCGGGATGTGCTGGGGCGCGAGCAGGTGTTGGGGACGATCGATCCGGCCAGGATCAACGTCAAGGGATCCAGCATTGCCTATGGGCATCCGTTTGCGGCGACAGGTGCGCGTATTCTGGGGATCACGGCGAAGTTGCTGGCAAGCGAGCCGGGCAAGCGGGCGCTGATTTCGGTATGCACGGCTGGTGGGCAAGGCGTTGCAGCTCTGGTAGAAAGCGCCTCATGAGCGATAATGTCGTCAAATTCCGCCGCATCGAGAAAAAGCCCGAACCACCGGTGAAGAAGCCGCGCGGCCCAACGCCGACATGGGTGCCGTTTACGGTTCTGGTGGCGATTGCGGTGGCGATCTATTTCGTGCAGCGCTCGGGATTGTTGGGCGGCTAGCAGCGCAGCTTTGCCTCGAGACCTCATCCTGAGCTTGTCGGAGGACGAGGTGGGCGGGTGGAGTCATGCTGCCACGGCCCCATGGTTCGACAGGCTCACCATGAGGTCTGCTTCGCGGTCCGTGCTGGTTACCGGCGTGTTAACAACTGCGCGCAGCTTGACGTTTAGGTCAATGTTTTGCTTGTCAGTGGACGGAAAGCCGTAATACCGTCCATCGATCTTGACCGGCGGGCCTAAAACTCGCGGGCCACAAGGGCATTGAGCACCGCAGCAGCATGATTGCGGGATAAACGACTTCAGGATTTCCACAAGGAGATGGGACGAGCATGAAATTCACGCAAACCCTGACTGCGGTAGCGACCGCTGGCGCGATGGCGCTGCTGATGAGCAGCGCGGCTTCCGCCGTGACGCTCAACATGATGAACGGCTCGGAGCCCGGCTCGATTGACCCGCACCAGGCGTCGGGCGACTGGGAAAACCGCATCATCGGCGATTATATCGAAGGTCTGATGACCGAAGACGCCAATGCCGAAGCCATTCCGGGACAGGCCGAAAGCTACACCATCTCCGACGATGGCCTGATCTATACCTTCAAGCTGCGTGAGGGCGTCCAGTGGTCCGATGGCGAGCCGGTAACGGCAGAAGACTTCGTCTTCGCCTTCCAGCGCCTGTTTGATCCAAAGACCGCATCCGACTATGCCTACCTGCAGTTCCCGATAAAGAACGGCTCGGAAATTGCTGACGGTACCGTGACCGACTTCAACGAACTCGGTGTCAAGGCGATCGACGACAAGACGGTTGAAATTACCCTCGAAGGTCCTACCCCGTTCTTCCTGCAGGCGCTGACCCATTACACCGCCTATCCCGTGCCAAAGCACGTGATCGACGAGGTGGGCAATGACTGGACCAAGATCGAGAACATCGTCTCGAACGGCCCCTATACGCCCACCGAATGGACGCCCGGCAGCTACATCAAATCGGTCAAGTCCGAGACTTATTGGGACGCCGCGAACGTGCAGATCGACGAAGTGAACTACTTCGTCCAGGACGATCTGGCCGCCGCCCTGTCGCGCTATCGCGCCGGTGAATACGACATTCTCGTCGACATTCCGGCCGACCAAGCCGAGTGGATCAGGACCAACCTGCCGGGGCAGGATTATTTCGCTCCGTTCCTGGGCATCTACTACTACGTGATCAACCAGGAAAAAGAGCCCTTCGACAATCCAGAGCTTCGCAAGGCGCTGTCAATGGCGATCAATCGCGACGTGATCGGCCCCGACGTGCTGGGCACGGGCGAATTGCCGGCCTATGGCTGGGTGCCGGAAGGTACGGCAAACTATGAAGGCGTCGAGCCTTACCAGCCCGAGTGGATCGGCCTGTCCTATGAAGAGCGCGTAGCGGAAGCCAAGGCGATCATGGAGGGCCTGGGCTACACCTCGTCATCCCCGCTCGCCGTGCAGCTGAAGTACAATACCAACGACAACCACCAACGTGTTGCCGTTGCGATCTCCTCGATGTGGGAGCAGATCGGCGTCAGGACCGAGTTGTTCAACTCCGAAACCGCCGTGCACTACGACTCGCTGCGGGCCGGCGACTTCGACATCGGCCGTGCCGGCTGGCTGCTCGATTATTCGGATCCATCCAACACCCTCGACCTGCTGCGGACTGGCATCGAGCAGGATGGCGCGATGAACTGGGGCAATAATTACGGCCGCTATTCGAACGAAGAGTTCGATGGCCTGATGGACCAGGCCACGACCGAACTGGACCTCGCCGCCCGTGCGGCGCTGCTCGGCCAGGCTGAAAAGATCGCCATGGACGAAACCGCCGCCTTCCCGATCTACTGGTACATCGCCCAGAACGTGGTTTCGCCAAAGATCACCGGCTTCGTCAGCAACGCGTCGGACATTCACCGTACCCGTTGGCTGACCAAGTCCGAGTAGGTTCTATCTAAATCCCGCGGCGTCGCCCCAGGGAGGGGCGGCGCCGCTATTTTATCCGCCAGACGCCAGCGAACGCGCGGCGCGGTGGATGTGAAAGGTCCTATTCCATGGTTGGATATGTGACGCGGCGCGTGCTTTCGGCCATCCCGATAGCGCTGATTGCCGTCACTGCCTGTTTTTTCATTCTGCGGCTGGCGCCCGGCGGTCCCTTCGATGGTGAACGCGCGCTGCCGCCGACGACGCTCGCCAATCTGCGTGCGCACTACAATCTCGACCTGCCATTGATCCAGCAATACTTCATCTATGTAGGCCGGCTGCTGCAGGGCGATTTCGGACCATCCATGGTCTATAATGACTTCACCGTGGCCGAGATGCTGTGGATCGGCTTGCCGTTCACGCTGATGCTGGGCTTTTCCGCCTTCATCATCGGCACGATCGTCGGCCTGGTCGCCGGAGCGCTCAGCGCGGTCAACCAGAACAAATGGCCGGACTATATGCTGGTATTCCTGGTGATGATCGGGCTGGTGGTGCCGAACTTCCTGATGGCGGCCATCATGCAGCTGGTGTTCGGGGTTTATCTAGACTGGTTTCCCGCCGGCGGCTGGCAGGCTGGGTCCATTCCACATCTGGTGCTGCCGATCACCGTTCTCGTGCTGCCCCATGCCGGACGCACGGCGCGCCTGATGCGCGGCTCGATGATCGAGGTGCTGGGCACCAACTACGTGCGCACCGCCAAATCCAAGGGGCTGGGCCAGCGATTGATCCTGGCGCGGCATGCCATCAAGCCCGCGCTTTTGCCGGTGGTGAGTTATCTGGGTCCGGGGCTGTCGTACCTTTTGACCGGCTCGCTGGTGGTGGAACAGGTGTTTGCCCTGCCGGGGATCGGCAAATATTTCATCAGCGCGGCGCTCAACCGCGACTACGGCCTCGTGCTGGGAACGACGATTTTGTACATGTTTATCATCCTGGCCGTGAACCTTCTGGTCGACATCCTCTATGCCTGGCTCGATCCCAAGGTGAGGTACAGCTGATGGCCGGCATAACTGGCAAGGACGCGCTGCTCACAGAGTATGCCAACAGGCTCGAAACGCTGGACGCTCCCAAGGGCCGTTCGCTGACGCAGGACGCCGTGCGGCGCCTCGTGCGCAACAAGGCGGCCGTGCTGTCGGTGTTCGTGGTCAGCTTCATCATCCTCTTCGCGTTCATCGGGCCATATCTGCTGCCCTGGACCTATGACAAGATCGACTGGAGCAATATTCGAAAGGGCCCCGATTTCGACGCTGGCCATTTCGTGGGTACCGACCAGAATGGCCGCGACATGCTGGCGCGCATCATGCAGGGCACGCAGATGAGCCTGATCGTGGCGGGCGTCGCCACGCTGGTCTCGGTGATCATCGGGGTGATCTATGGCGCCGTTGCCGGCTATTTCGGCGGCAAGGTGGATGCGGTCATGATGCGCTTCGTCGATATCATGTATGCGCTGCCCTATATCCTGTTCGTGATCATTCTGGTGGTGATCTTCGGGCGCAATCCGGTGCTGCTGTTTGTCGGCATCGGGTGCCTGGAATGGCTGACCATGGCGCGAATCGTGCGCGGGCAGACGCTGTCGATCAAGGAGCGCGAATTCGTCGAGGCAGCCAAGGCCGGCGGCGCCAAGCCCTGGACCATCATCATCCGCCACATCGTGCCGAACCTGACCGGGCCGGTGGTGATCTATGCCACGCTCACTGTCCCCGAGATCATCCTCACGGAGAGTTTTCTTTCCTATCTGGGGCTGGGAGTGCAGGAACCGCAGACATCGCTGGGCACGCTGATCTCGTTCGGCTCGCCAGTGGCGGAAACCCTGCCCTGGATGCTGATCGGACCCGCGGTCGTGCTGGTGAGCCTGCTGCTCTGCCTCACCTATATCGGCGACGGCCTGCGCGATGCTCTCGACCCCAAGGATCGCTGACAATGAAACAAGTCCTTCAAGTGGAAGACATGTCCGTCACGTTCGAATTGCACCAGAGCGAGGTGCATGCCGTGCGGGAGATGAATTTTTCCCTGGCCCAGGGCGAGACGCTCGCCGTAGTGGGGGAATCCGGTTCGGGTAAAAGCCAGGCGTTTCTCGCCATCATGGGCCTTCTGGCCAAGAATGGCCGGGCCGAGGGGCGCGCCATGATGGGCGACATCAACCTCATCGGCATGGAACCCAAGCAGCTGGACAAGCATCGCGGCAAGGATATCGCGATGATTTTTCAGGACCCGATGACGAGCCTCAATCCCACGCTCAAGATCAAGACGCAGCTGAGCGAAGTGCTGGTCAAGCATCGCGGCTTCGAGCAGAGCCAGGCGGTCAAATCAGCCACCGAAATGCTGGAGCGTGTCGGTATCCCCGAACCCGCCAAGCGCGCCAATGCCTATCCGCACGAACTATCAGGCGGCATGCGGCAGCGTGTGATGATCGCCATGGCGCTGCTGTGCCAGCCCAAGATCCTGATAGCGGACGAGCCGACCACGGCGCTCGATGTGACGGTGCAGGCGCAGATGCTGGACCTGTTCAAGACGCTGACCGAGGATTTTGGCACGGCGCTGGTGCTGATTACCCACGATCTGGGCGTGGTGGCGGGCGTCGCCGACCGTATGATGGTGATGTATGGCGGGCGCGCGGTGGAGAAGGGAACGACTGACGATCTGTTCTACGATCCGCGACATCCCTATACGCTGGGACTGTTGCATTCGACGCCCCATATCGCCAAGCGCGCCGAACGGCTCGACCCGATCCAGGGCCTGCCGCCAAGCCTTGAGCACCTGCCCAAGGGCTGTTCGTTCAACCCGCGCTGCGCCTTTGCGTTCGACCGTTGCCTGGTGGAACGTCCGCCGCTGGCACCGACGGGGAATGGCCGCGAGAAGGCCTGCCACTATGAGGGTCCCATGGCCTATGGAAAGGTCGCATGATGGACCAGACCCCGATCAACCTGCTTGAAATCCGCGACCTCAAGAAAACGTTCTCGGTATCCTCGGGCCTGTTCAGCCGGCCGCTGACGCTGACGGCCCTGGAGAATATCAATTTCTCCATCCGCAAGGGTGAAACCCTTGGCATCGTGGGCGAGAGCGGGTGTGGAAAATCCACGCTCGGCCGCTGCATCCTGCAATTGCTCGCCCCGGACGAGGGGCAGGTGCTGTGGCTGGGGCAGGATCTGACCAAGCTGCCGGCCGAAGAAATGCGCCAGCGCCGCGCGGATCTGCAGATCATTTTCCAGGACCCGCTGGCGTCCCTCAATCCGCGCATGACGGTCGGCGAGATCATTGCCGACCCGCTACGCACCTTGCGCCCCGAGCTCAACAAGCAGGAGCGGCGGGCCCGCGTGCTCAAGATCATGGAAGCGGTGGGTTTGCTGCCGGAAATGATCAACCGCTATCCGCATGAGTTTTCGGGCGGGCAGGCGCAGCGCATCGGGATTGCCCGGGCGCTGATTACCGAACCCAAGCTGATTGTCTGCGACGAGCCAGTGTCGGCGCTCGACGTGTCGATCCAGGCGCAGATCCTGAACCTTTTGAGCGAACTCAAGGACGAGTTCGGGCTGACGCTGATTTTCATTTCGCACAATCTGAGCGTCGTGCGGCACGTTTCGGACCGCATTCTGGTGCTGTATCTGGGCCGTATCGTGGAGCTGGCGACGGGCGACGAGATCTACGAAAAGCCCCGCCATCCCTATACGCGGGCGCTGCTGACGGCGGTGCCGATTCCCGATCCGCGGCTGGCTCGGCAACGCAATATCGATGCGCTGAAGGGCGAAATACCCTCGCCGATCAATCCGCCTTCGGGGTGCACATTCCGTACGCGCTGCCGGTTTGCCAAGCCTTATTGCGCCGAACACCGGCCGCCGCTCGAGACGATCGAGGACAATAGGCTGGTGGCGTGTCATCGCTGGCGGGAGATCGAAGTGCCGGAAGAGGCTGTGCTGGGCGCCTGAAAGCGTGCTTCGGGTTTGCTGCCATTTGCCCGGGTGCAAGCCTGCGGAAAAGTGGTAAAAACCTCTATTCTGCTGCGTTGACAGCCCCGGCCAATTTCCCTATGTATGCGCTCAAGTTTCGGGCGCCTAGGCGCCCCTTTTATTTGACCTGAGGATAACACCGATGAAGATCCGCAACTCGCTGAAGGCGCTGATGACTCGCCACCGCGCGAACAAGCTCGTCCGCCGTCGCGGCCGGGTATACATCATCAACAAGGTCGACAAGCGCTTCAAGGCCCGCCAGGGCTAAGCTCCGCTTCCATCGATATGCATTGGAAAGCCCGCGCAAGCGGGCTTTCTGCTTTTGCGCCATGCCCAGCGAGACGGGGAACCTTCCATGCGGCCATCCCACATCATCAGTGTCTCCATCGAGCGGCCATGCGATGAGGTCTATGCCTTCCTCGCGCAGCCCCGGAACTATGCCCAATGGGCTGCCGTGGAGCCGGGCAGCTTCAAGCCGCTGCCCAATGGCGATTGGGAAGGGGAGATGTCCTTTGGCTACCGGCATGTTCGCTTCACGCCACCCAATCCCTACGGCGTGCTGGACCATGCGATATTCATTCCGGGGGGTGAACTGCTGTTCACGCCCTTGCGCGTGGTGCCTAACCAGCAAGGCACGGAGCTGATGTTCACCTATTTCGCACGCGAAGGCATGGATGAGGCGCAGTTCGCCTCGGCGGTGGAATGGATCACCACCGACTTTCTGGCGCTCAAGAGCGTGCTGGAAGCGCGCGGGTGAAGATACAAAAAGACCCGCCGAAGCGGGTCTTTTCTTTGGCGGTTTGCGAGGCGCGTCAGCTTGAGCCGGCGCCGTCCTGGCGGACGAAAGCGATGCGCAGCATATTGGTGGCGCCGGGGGTGCCCAGCGGGATGCCTGCGGTGATGGCGACGCGGTCACCAGGGCGGGCGAAGCCTTCCTGGTAGGCGATGACGCAGGCGCGATCGACCATGTCTTCGAGCGAGACGGCGTCTTCGGTCTGCACGCAGTGAACGCCCCAGACCACCGACATGCGGCGGATGGTGCGCATGTTGGGGGACAGCACAATGATGGGCTTGGATGGCCGCTCGCGGGCAGCGCGGATGCCGGTGGAGCCAGAGGCCGTGTAGGTCACGATGGCGGCCAGATCGAGCGTTTCGGCAACCTGGCGTGTGGCAGCCGAAATGGCGTCGGCGGCGGTTGCCTCGGGTTCGGTCTGGGCAGCGCGAATGATGTTGCGATAGTTGGCGTCGCTTTCAACGGCGATGGCAACCTTGTTCATGGTGGCAACGGCTTCGACCGGGTACTGGCCCGATGCGGATTCGGCCGAGAGCATGATGGCGTCAGCGCCCTCGAAGACGGCGATGGAAACGTCCGACACTTCGGCGCGGGTCGGGACCGGCGAGGTGATCATCGATTCCAGCATCTGCGTTGCAACGACAACCGGCTTGCCATAGCGGCGGCACATGCGGATCATGCGCTTCTGCAGGCCCGGAACGGTTTCGAGCGGCAATTCTACGCCAAGATCGCCACGCGCCACCATGATGGCGTCGCTGAGCTTGACGATTTCATCGAGCCGGTCGATGGCCTGGGGCTTTTCGATCTTGGCCATGACACCGGCGCGACCCTGGACGATCTTGCGCACGTCGATGATGTCCTCGGGACGCTGCACGAACGAAAGGGCGATCCAGTCCGCTTCGGCCTTGAGGCCTTCGAGCAGGTCGGCATGGTCTTTTTCGGTCAGCGCGCCGGTGGGCAGCAGCGTATCGGGCAGGGAAACACCCTTCTTGTCGCTCAGCTTGCCGCCATAGATGACTTCGGTCTCGATGGCGCCATTGCCCACCTTGGTGGCCTTGAGCGCGATCTTGCCATCGTCAAGCAGCAGGCGATCACCGACCGAAACGCTTTCGATGATCTCGGGATGGGGCAGATAGACGCGTTCGGCATTGCCGTTGTCGTCCTTCTGGCTGTCGAGCGTGAATTTCTGCCCGGCAACAAGGTTCACCGAACCGCCGGCGAATTTCCAGACGCGGAGCTTGGGGCCCTGCAGGTCGACCAGGATGCCCAGGGGATGATTGAGACGCTTTTCCACAGCCCGAATGCGCGCAACGGTCTGGTGCAGCACTTCGTGGCTGGCATGGCTCATATTGATGCGGAACACGTCCGCACCAGCCTTGGCCAGTTCCTCGATCATCTTTTCTTCGTGGCTGGCGGGCCCGAGGGTCGCGAGGATCTTGGCGCGTCTCATGCGTCTCATTGCGTGTCCGTTCCTTGGGTCGTTATGTCGTCCTGCGGCGCATCGGATGAAACGTCGTCTGGATCGACAAGGAATGTGGGATCTTCGAGATCCTCGCCGGCATCAGGACCAACCACGGCAGGGCCGGCATTGTCCTCGGTCAGCTGCAGTGTCCAGTCCGTGCGGTTCTGGGTATCGATTTCAAAGAAGCCGGTGCGCTCATAGCCCCGGGCGAGGCAATCCTCAACCCCGAATATCGTGAAGGTTTCGTCACGTGTGCACATGAACACCGAACCTTCCCAGGCGCCGCCCCCGATATCGTCTACGGCATAGATGTAATAAAAGCGCCGCTGCAGGTCGCCCTGATAGAGCACGCGGCAATCGCCGGGAGGGGCCTGCCACCAGCCTTCGCTCATCCAGCCGCGCTCGGCGCGATAGCCCATCGAGACCGAAACCAGATTGGCCGTTTCATTGCAGATGCGCAGATCAGCCCGCGCAGGCGTGGCAAAAAAGACGACGCTGGCGCCGACTGCACAAATCAGGGTCAGTCCGAAGCGGATTGCTTGCAAAAGGATGCCGGAGATCATTGGAAAAAACGTGCCTGTTTGAGCCCATGGTGCCGCATAGGTCAATGGCAAAACGGGCATTTTGTTGGAAATGGGGGACCCCAATCACACCTGGATGTGGATTGACCCACAAAGGGGTTGAACCGGAGCCTTTAGTGCTGTTCAAGCAGCGCTTGATTTAAGAAGGACGTTTATTCCATGGCCGACGACAGCGTAGCCCAGGATCAGTTGCGGGCATTCATCGAGCGCATCGAGCGCATGGAAGAAGAAAAGGCCGCCATCGCCGCAGATATCAAGGAAATCTATGCCGAAGCCAAGGGCAATGGCTTCGACACCAAGATCCTGCGCAAGATCGTTGCCATCCGCAAGCAGGATGCCAATGAGCGCATGGAGCAGGAAGCCCTGCTTGAGCTTTACATGTCGGCGCTCGGCATGGTCGAGGCGCCGCCGGAGGACTGAGCGTCCGGCTCGAATATCCATTATCTCACCCACCCACTGCGCTTCCCCCGGACTTGATCCGGGGGTCACTCTCAGCGCGGCACAAGTGGGCAAAGGCCCTCGGATCAAGTCCGAGGGAAGCGCGGTGGGTGGGAGTTATTTTGCCTCGACCGACTCGCCTTGAGTTGTCTGCTCGGCAGGCTCCTCCACAGCGCCGGTCTTTTGCAGTTTGAAGGCTATGGCGCTGCATAGCATGGCCCAGGCGGCGCCGAGGCACCAACCGGCGAGGATGTCGCTGGGAAAGTGGACGCCCATATAAAGCCGGCTGAAGCCCACGATCAGGGTGAGGAACACCGCGCTGCCGATGCTGAAAATCTTGAGGTTGCGCGTAGGGGCCAGACGGGCAAGCACCGCACCGATGGTCAGGAAGGTGACTGCCGAGAGCATGGCATGACCGCTGGGGAAGCTTGCGGTGAACTGCTGGGACATCGCCGTCAGGTCAGGGCGGGGGCGGTTGTAGCCCATTTTGAGGAACGTGCTGAGCAGCGTGCCGCCGATGACCGATATAACCAGCAGCAGCGCGGCGGACTTCAGGCGTACCATAACGAGGTAGGCGCAAACCCCGATCACGATGAGGCCGAGCAGTGAGAAGCTGCCAAGCGCGGTGATGTCGCGGATCATTTCATGTACCCATTCGGGCCCGATGACTCGGTCCACATTGGCAGGGTCACGAAACAGCATCAGGATGGCTTTATCGAAGGCCTCCGTCTCCCCCTCCAGCACCTCGTCGGCAATGCTGAGGAAAGCGAGGAGCAGCCCACTTGCGCCTGCTATGGCCCCCAGGAGCCAGATTTCACCAGAAACAAAGCTCTGGACGCGGCGGTAGTGCTTGTTGGCCAGCAGGCGATCAAACATCGTTTCCATTCTCATCTTTGACACGCAACGTCTCACGCCAGTGCACGTTCCGCTAGAGCAGGGGTGTAGATCAGGATGCGAACAGCATGAGCCATGCGTCTTACTTTGTCATATTGAATGCCAATGCCGGCACTGCCAACGCAACCGGTATCACCGCGGAGTCACTCCAGGCTCTGTTCGAAACCCATGGCATGACGGCAATCGTGGATGCCGATGCGGAGGCCGGCATGGATGCGCGCATCAAGCGGGCGCTGGATAGCGGGGCCCAGACCATCGTGGCTGCAGGCGGGGACGGCACCATCATGGCACTGGCGGCGGCGCTGGTCGGAACGGACCGGCAATTGGCGATCCTGCCGCTGGGAACGGTCAATGCGCTCGCCAAGGATTTGCATGTGCCGCTGGACCTGCCCAGCGCAGTCGCGGCGCTGCAAACCGGCGAGGTAAGGCGCATCGACGTCGGTGAGGTCAACGGCCGCATCTTCCTCCACAAGGTGGTCATTGGCTTGATCCCCGGCGTTGCGGCGGGGCGCGAGAAGATCCGGGGCCGCTATGATGCTGCGGCCAAGATTGGCTTCTTGCGCTATTTCTTCCGACGGCTGGCGCGGGCCAAACGCATGGCGGTGGCCATCGAGACCGACGCAGGTGCACGCCGCGTCGAACGCGTCCAGGCACTGGCGGTGGCAAGCAATGCCTATGACGAGGGCATGGGGCAGTTCTTTTCCCGTCATAATCTGGACCGCGGAACGCTTACGCTTTACGTGCTGAGCCATTTCACGCTGGGCGATTTCCTCCGCCTGACCACCGGCATGCTGATGGGACGCTGGCAGGATGACGAGGCGCTCCAGGTGGAGACCATCAAGGCCGTCACCATCGAAACCCGCAAGCCATCGGTGAAGGTGATGTTTGACGGTGAGGTGATAACCCTGCAGACGCCGCTGCGTTTTGCCATTCGGCCGTTGGCGCTTACTGTGCTGGTGCCGCCAGCGATCGATCAAGCCAAGGCAGGAGAGCAAGTAGCGTGAAGATAGTGCATATTTCGGACCTGCATTTCGGGCACCATGATCCGCAACTTGCCGAAGGCTTCGCCGCTGATATCAATGCACTAGCGCCGGACCTGATCGTCGCGAGCGGGGATTTCACCCAGATTGGGACCAAGCTGGAATTCGAACAGGCGCGAGCGTTCCTCGATACATTGACGGCGCCGGTGTTCGCCGTGCCGGGCAATCACGATGTGCCGGCCGTCAACATCTTTCGGCGCTTCCTTGATCCCTACGGGCTCTACAAGAAATATATCGCCGAGGACCTCGAGCCCTATCTCGAAGCCGATGGGGTCGTGCTGGTGGGCATGCGGACCGCGCGGCGGGCGCGGCTGGAGTGGAACTGGGGACACGGCACGATCTCGCGCGGGCAATTGGAAGACCTCGACGAACGCTTTGCCAAGGCTCCGCCGAGTGCCGTCCGCGTGATCGTGGCGCACCATCCGCTGCTGTTTCCGACCGAGCCGATGATGCAGCAGACCAAGCGCGTCAAGCGGGCCGACGAGGCGCTGGCCAGGTTCGCCGAGCTTGGTGTGCGGCTGGTGTTGTCAGGGCATTTCCACCTGTCCTATGTGCGCAAGCACGAGAGCCTCGAGGCGGCGCGCGAAGGCGAGCCGATCGGCGTCAGTAAGTCGGTGGTGGCGCCCATCCTTGTGGCGCAGGCATCTTCGGCAATCTCGACGCGACTGCGTGGCGAGACCAACGCGTTCAATATCATCGACATTACGTCCGAGCGGATCACCATCACCGTGCGGGAATGGCGGGACGGGGCGTGGCGCACGCGCGACAAGGCGAGCGAGCCGGTTTAGAGTAGAGGGGACCCGGCCAAATATCTCCCACCCACGATGTCATTCCCGCGAAAGCGGGAAACTCACTTTTGCGCTGAAGTGAAGTGGGATTCCCTCGACTCACGCCACAAGTGCAACACCTGCTATGGTGTTGGTGCGATGGGAACTTTGTATGAGCAGTTGAGCCTGCGGGAGGGGGTTGAGATCGACATTGGGCGGCGCAAGGGGCTCTCGATGCAGGCGATCGGCCAGATGCTGGGGCGTTCGGCCTCAACCATCAGCCGTGAGTTGGGGCGCAATGGCAGGCCCACCAGGCATTGGCGCGGGAGCTATGATGGCGAGCGGGCGGATGGTCTGGCGGCGCGGCGCCGGCGCTGGGATGCCCGCCACAAGTTGGCGCGCCAGCCGGCGCTGGCCATAACGGTCAGGGATTACCTTGCGATGGGATGGTCGCCCGAGATCATCGCCGGCCGGCTGGCGCGCCAGCACGGTTGCACGATCATCAGCCCCGAGTCCATCTA
>NZ_PYVW01000055.1 GCF_003056355.1 Devosia naphthalenivorans | reverse complement strand
TAGATGGACTCGGGGCTGATGATCGTGCAACCGTGCTGGCGCGCCAGCCGGCCGGCGATGATCTCGGGCGACCATCCCATCGCAAGGTAATCCCTGACCGTTATGGCCAGCGCCGGCTGGCGCGCCAGCTTGTGGCGGGCATCCCAGCGCCGGCGCCGCGCCGCCAGACCATCCGCCCGCTCGCCATCATAGCTCCCGCGCCAATGCCTGGTGGGGCTGCCATTGCGTCCCAACTCACGGCTGATGGTTGAGGCC
>NZ_PYVW01000054.1 GCF_003056355.1 Devosia naphthalenivorans | reverse complement strand
GGGGGGGGGGGGGGGGGGGGGGGGGGGGGGGGGGGGGGGGGGGGGGGGGGGGGGGGGGGGGGGGGGGGGGGGGGGGGGGGGGGGGGGGGGGGGGGGGGGGGGGGGGGGGGGGGGGGGGGGGGGGGGGGGGGGGGGGGGGGGGGGGGGGGGGGGGGGGGGGGGGGGGGGGGGGGGGGGGGGGGGGGGGGGGGGGGGGGGGGGGGGGGGGGGGGGGGGGGGGGGGGGGGGGGGGGGGGGGGGGGGGGGGGGGGGGGG
>NZ_PYVW01000053.1 GCF_003056355.1 Devosia naphthalenivorans | reverse complement strand
AATTCCCCCCTTGATCAGAAGGGCTGACCTGCTTACTGATTTGTAAAACCGGTCCGGCCATCACGCTCACATAACGTCCACGCAGGCTCTCATAGTGAAACGTATCCTCCCCGGTCATCACTGTGCTGCTCTTTTTCGACGCGGCGAACCCCAGGGAAGCCATCACCCCCACACTGTCCGTCAGCTCATAACGGTACTTCACGTTAATCCCTTTCAGATGACTCACACCGGTATCCCCGCCCGACAACGACGGCAATGTACCCGGTTTCACTTGAAAATAGCCCCGCAATCAAGGGGAATT
>NZ_PYVW01000052.1 GCF_003056355.1 Devosia naphthalenivorans | reverse complement strand
AATTCCCCTTCTACTGAAGGGACAGGTGTTCTCCCGTATTGTTGACATGCCAGCGGGTCGGGGAAACGTGATCCTGACGTTCACGCTTACGTCCACACGGCATTCGGCAGATATTCCGCCGTATACGTTTGCCAGCGATGTGCAGGTTATGGTGATTAAGAAACAGGCGCTGGGCATCAGCGTGGTCTGAGTGTGTTACAGAGGTTCGTCCGGGAACGGGCGTTTTATTATAAAACAGTGAGAGGTGAACGATGCGTAATGTGTGTATTGCCGTTGCTGTCTTTGCCGCACTTCGGTGACAGTCGAATT
>NZ_PYVW01000051.1 GCF_003056355.1 Devosia naphthalenivorans | reverse complement strand
GTGCTGATCGTCGGTGCCATCGCGCTCGTGGAAGACCTGGCAGCCGCATGGGTTCTGCGCAAGGATCTTGGCAGCCTCAACGTCCGAAGCACCTTTCTTCACATGATTGCCGACGCGCTCGGCACCGTGGCAGTTATCGCCAGCGGCATTGCCATCATGGTTTGGGGACCATCTGCTTCCTGGGTAGACCCTGCTGTGACGGCCCTAATCGCCATCTACGTTCTGATCCATGGCGGAAGCGAAATTCGCGAATCCATTTCCGTGCTTATGGACAGCGCCCCGAAAGGGTTCGACCACGATGGTTTGTTGGCCCACCTTCGATCGGCCGAGGGGGTAG
>NZ_PYVW01000050.1 GCF_003056355.1 Devosia naphthalenivorans | reverse complement strand
GCGCCAGATCAAGGAAGCGCTCGACGCCTATGCCAGCCGCGATGCGGCGGCCGCCATCGAGGTTTGCAATCGCGACGACGAAGTCGATGCCATGCATACCTCCCTGTTCCGCGAACTTCTGACCTACATGATGGAAGATCCGCGCAACATCACCACCTGCACCCATCTGCTGTTCTGCGCCAAGAGCCTGGAACGCATTGGCGATCATGCCACCAACATCGCCGAACGCGCCTATTACCTGCAGACCGGCAAGCAGCTGACGGCCGATGCCCAGGACCTGCATCGCAAGCAGATCAAGGCATGACGGCTATCTGAATAGCCGCTGCACGATAACCACCGAGCCGAAACCGGGGAGCCACACCCATGCCCGCCACCATTCTCGTTGTCGAAGACGAGGGCGATATCGCTATTCTGCTGCGCTACAATCTCGAAGCGGAAGGTTTCCGCGT
>NZ_PYVW01000005.1 GCF_003056355.1 Devosia naphthalenivorans | reverse complement strand
GCAGGCTGCCGCGAAAATCCGACCTGGCAACCATCACCGACGAGCACCTGCAAACCATTGTCGCCCTCTACAACAACACCCCGCGAAAATGTCTCGACTTCCAAACCCCAAATGAGGTCTTCTCCAGCTTCTCTAACCGTGTTGCACTTCAAACGTGAGTCCACCTTCCCGCTTTCGCGGGAATGACGCCGGTGGGGAGAGTGCCTCCGGGGAGCACGACGCCGTGGACAATCGCGCACGAAAAAAGCCCGGATGCCATTGCTGGCACCCGGGCTTTTCTTCGTCCGACAGCTGCTCGACGCAGGTCGCTCTGGAGGGACAGCGCCCTGCGCAGGGGAGACTAGAGCTTGCCGATCGAACGGAAAGCGTCGGCGTCGATCCCCAGGGTCCGCAAGGCCTTGGCATTGGGCTGCCGTCCCGCCTCGACAGCCGACGCAACGGCAGCAGCGCTGCTGAATACATCGACGAAATTGCCAAGGGTCGCAAACAAACGAGAGTTGCGCAGGGTGCTCATTGCCATTTCCTTCCAGGACCCAGGCCGAATTGCCGGGTCGCTTTCATGACTGTTCAAATGGGCTCTATCGGCTACTTGCGGTAGGCCTGAAACGTCAACTCAGCCATGCGCCAGCGTCATCGGTTAGGCAAAAAATCGCTTCAAAGTGGCCAAATTTCCAATTACTGCAAATTCGCTATGCGCGAAACGCATGAATTCACGGTTTGTGCGACACGATCTCGCCCCAGGTATCCAGGAAGCGCTTGCGGCGCTGCTGATCCAGCGACACCAGCAGCGCGGGCCCCAGCGGAATAGGCTGGATGACGCCGCGCCCGCGCGCCGCGATCGCCTCGCTGGTCCATTCGCCCTGCGTGCCGCTCATCAGCGAGCCCAATGCCGTCTGCCCCGCCGCGACGGCCTGGCCCGAAGGAGAAAGCGCAAAGTCTATGAACGCCTTCCCCAATTCCGGAAAAGGCGCATCGCGCGGGATCAGCATCGAACGCGTCAGCACCAGCACATAATCATCGGGCACCACGATCTCGATATTGGCGCCGGCCGCCTTGCGCGCAAAGGCATAGGAGCCCAGCACGTTATAGCCCAGCGCAAGCGAGCCATCGGCGACCCCGTTGAGAATGGCGGGACTGGACCCCGAAAACTGCGCATTGACCCGCCCGAACGCCGCGGCAAGACGCCAGAAATTGGATGAGATCACCTGGTCCTGCGCTGCGAGCAGATAGCCGACGCCCGACACCGCGATGTCGTAGGTAGCAATCGCGCCACGGAATTCATCCTTCCGGGTCTCCAGCAATTCGGCCAGCGTCAAATGGGTGCGCGGCACCTCCGCTTCGCTGATTCGTTCCGGATTGTAGATGATCACGGCCGGTTCGAACGTGAAGCCGAAAACTTCGTTGCGCCAATGCGCCCAATTGGGCAGTCCGGCCAGCCAGGGGCTGTCATAGGCCATGGCGTAACCATCATTGGCCAGCTTGATCTGCAAATCCGATGCTGAGCTGACCAGCAGATCCGGCTTGGGCGAAACCTTACCAGCCAAAAAACGCTCATAGAGCGGCAGAGAATCGGTTTCCTCATAGATCACCGTCACGTCGCGGCGCTCTGCCTGGAAGGCCGTGATGAAATGCTGGAACAGCGGCGTATCGGTCACCCCCAGGATCGTCAGCACCGTTTCGGTACTGCCATCGGGAGCGGGATAACGCGTCGATGCAGCCATTGCCTCATGCGGCTGAACCAGGAACAGCCCTGCCATGACGACGGCCAGGCTCCCCAGTGCCTTGCGCAATTGCTCCGCCTTCGGATTGCGCCCGACCAGCGGCAGATCGATCTCGACCACGAGTCCGCCTCCCACGCGATCTTTGAGACGCAGCGCGCCACGATGCGCCTCGGCCACCCGCCTTACAATGGATAGGCCCAAGCCAGAACCCGGCTTTGCCTGCCCCGCTGCGCCCCGCTTGAAGCGCTCCAGCACCAGCGGCTTCTCACTTTCGGCAATGCCCGGGCCGCTGTCGCTTACCGCCAACGTGAGCATGCCATCATCGATGGCTCCACTGATCTCCACTGGCCCATCCGTATAGACCAGCGCATTGTCCACCACATTGCGCAGCATCTCGCGCAAGGCGACGCGATCGCCCCGCACCTGCGCTTCTGCCACCGTGTCCGTCAGCCCAACGACGAGCCGCCTGGCCTGCTCTGCTTCGAGCCGCTGACCGACGCTTTCGATCAGTGCCCCGATGGCGCTGGTTTCGGTTTCCTGGTTTTCCAGCCGGTGCGAAATTGTCGCCTCCATCAACAATTGGCTCACCAATTGGCTAGCCTGCACTGCGCCCTGGTGAATGCGGCCGACCCGCCGCCGCAAGGCGTCAGGGTCCTGCTCCTCCATTGCGATCTCCGCCTGTGCCCGCAGCGAAGCGAGCGGGGTACGTACTTCATGCGCCGCCTCCGCCACCAGCCCGGTCACACGCTCCACCGCGCTGCCCAGCCGCATCATGAAGCCATTGAGCGCATTGACCAGATGGCTGACTTCGACGGGTACCGGCACATCGAGCGGGGACAGATCATGCGGCGCCCGCCCGCGCAAATCCTGCTCCAGCTGATAAAGCGGGGAAAACATCCGCCCGATCCCGAACCACACCAGCGCAATGGCCAGCAGCGTCAGCGCAACCACCGGCACCACCGAATTGCCAAGGATTTCTGCGGCCAGCGCCTCGCGCTCGTTCTGCGTCTCGGCCACATGGATCGTCACCCAATTGGTATCTCCACCTGACGAGGTCAGGCGCCCAACACTGGCAACCCGCACCAACTCGTCGCGATAAAGCCGGTCGGTAAAGATCGGCCCCGCGGCCTGCATCTGCGGCAGCATGGCCGCCAGATCCTCGTAGCCGGTGACGGCGCCCCCCACCGGATCTTCCACGGCATAAAACACCCGGTCGCCGCCCGAGAACATGCCGAAGGCGGCAAAAGGCAATTCGACAATGACATTGTCGTCCTCCACCTGCACGGCCCCGGCAATGGTCAGGGCTGATGCGGCCAACAGACGGTCGAATGCTCGATCCGCCGAGCGGTCTGCATAATCCCGGATGAACACGATCAGCACCACCGCAGCGGCCAGCAGCAGCGCCAACGCCAGCGCCAGGATGCGCCGCCGGATCGAAAATGATTTAAGGGGCATGAGGCCGCCGCACCACATAGCCGACGCCACGCACGGTTCCGATCTCGATATCGGCCGCCTCGAGCTTCCGGCGCAGCCGCGAGATATGCAGCTCCAGCGCATTGACGGAAACGGATTCGTCGAAATTGAACAACTGGTTCATCAGCCGCTCCTTGGGCACCACCTTGCCCGCGCTGGTCACCAAAATCTCGAGCAGCCTGAACTCGCGCCGGCCCAATTCCAGCGACACTCCGGCCACGCTTGCATTGAGCCCCGCCAGATCCATCTCCAGATTGCCAACCGCCAGCATGCTGCTGGTCTGCCCGCCCGTGCGCCGGATCAGCGCCCGCAAGCGCGCCTCGAGCTCCCGCAAATCGAACGGCTTCACCAGATAGTCGTCGGCACCTAGATCGAGCAGGCTCACCTTGTCGTCGATTTCCGATCGCGCCGTGATCACCAGGATCGGCGCACCGAACTTGCGGCGGCGCAGTTCGGCGATAAGCCCGATGCCATCGCGATTGGGCAGCATCAGGTCGAGCGCTACCGCATCGAAATCATCGCCCTCGGCAACCGGCACCACCTCGTTGCCATCGCGCACCCATTCCACCGAATGCCCGGCGCTACGCAGGCGCTTCTCGATGGCCTCGCCCAAATCTTCATTGTCTTCGACGAGCAGAATTCGCATCGGCACCGGTAACTCCCCGGCGCCACACTAAGGTTTTCAGCTGGTCCTGTCTAAAGGAGAGTGCCCAGCATGGCTGCGGCGACAGCAACAATGGCGCAGGCGGAAAGACCCGCCGCCGCCAGCATCAGCTGAGCACGCTGCACATGCCCGAAAGCCCGGGCCCGGCGCCGCGCCTCGGCCAAAGAAAACAGCTGCTCGCTATCAAGGTTCGCCATCAGGAAAATCCCCAAGAAACATCGCCCTGGGCAGCCGCTTTGCGCTGTTCTCACCCGCCACAAGGCAAGCCTAGTCCGGGCTCCGGCAGGGGCGAACGCGATCCTTCAAATGCGGTTAATTTACATAAAATACTGCCGATGTTTATCTTGTATGGAAGATAGTTGATCTGCCTCCGGCTTCATGGCAAAACCGCTTCATGACCCACCTGCACCCTGACCGCCTTTTCCCTGCTTCCGAGCCCGCACAGTCCATCGCGCGTGAGCTCTATCCTGAAGTCGCCGACCTGCCGCTGATCTGCCCGCATGGGCATACCGATCCAGCCTGGTTCGCCAAGAACGAGCGCTTTTCCGACCCCGCAGCGCTGTTCCTGACCCCGGACCATTACGTGCTCCGCATGCTGCGCAGCCGGGGCTTCAGCTATGACGATCTCGGCGTGCCCCGCAAGGATGGCAAGCCGGTCGCCGAAAGCCGCGCCGCCTGGCGCCTGTTCGCCGCCAATTATCACCTGTTTGCCGGCACCCCTTCCAAGACCTGGATCGACCATTCCCTTGCCTGGGGCTTTGGCATTACCGAGGAGCTTTCCTCCAGCACTGCCGACGCCATCTACGACAAAATCGACGCAGCGCTCGCAACGCCTGATCTGCTGCCCCATGCCCTGCTCGACCGCGCCCGCGTAGAAGTCATCGCAACCACCGAATTCGCGCTTGATCCGCTGGTGCACCACCAGACCATGGAAGCCAACGGCACCATCGGCCGCGTGCGCACCACCTACCGGCCCGACGACGTCACCGACCCGAGCCGCCCGGCCATCGCGGAAAACCTGCAAAAGTTCGGCGAAATCACCGGGGAGAATATCACCAGCTGGGATGGTCTCATCAACGCCCACCGCAAGCGCCGCGAGTATTTCCGCCGCTTCGGCGCCGTCGCCACCGACCATGGCGTGCCCACCGCGAACACCGCCGATCTGCCGCTGGTGGAAAAGCAGGCATTGCTCGACAAGATCCTGGCCGGCCGTCATGACGCCGCCGATGCCGAACTGTTCCGCGCCCAGATGATGACCGAAATGGCTTTGCTGTCGGTCGAAGACGGCATGGTCATGCAGATCCATGCCGGCTCGCGCCGCAATACCGATCCGCTGCTGTTTGCCGAACGCGGCACGGATCTGGGCGCCGATATTCCGGGCAGCACCGATTACGTCAATGGCCTGCGCGCCCTGCTCTCGCGCTGCGGCAACGAGCCAAATCTGCGGCTCATCATGTTCGTCCTCGACGAAACCACCTATGCCCGCGAACTGGCCCCCATGGCTGGCTACTGGCCCTCGCTGATGATCGGTCCGCCCTGGTGGTTCCACGATTCGCCACAGGGCATCCGCCGCTATCTCGACCAGGTCGTTGAAACCGCTGGCTTCTACAATCTGGCCGGCTTCAACGACGACACCCGCGCCCTCCTGTCTATCCCCGCCCGCCACGACGTGTGGCGCCGCGAGGTCTGCGGGTTCCTGGGCCGCTGGGTGGGCGAAAACCGCATCACCAAATCCACCGCGCGCGAAATCGCCCATCACCTCAGCTACCAAGCCGCCAAGGATGCGTACCGCCTGAGCTAGGAGAACCATTCCTGCTGCTTCGTGGCGCACTAGCGGCATCACGAGGCGGCCCTACATTGTCTGCATGCGCCATTTATGACGCGCTGGCCCACAGGCTCAGTGCGTATATAAGAGGCTAGTGCCCAATTCCCCCGTGTAGGATTCCATGGAAACCCTTCTCAATATCACCATTGCCCTGGCCTTGTGCTTCGTCGTCATCGTGCTGGGCCTGGGTCTTTGGAACATGCTCAAGGGCGGCCCGGGCAATACCAGCCAGCGCCTGATGCGCCTGCGCGTCATCGGCCAGGCAATCGCCCTGGCGCTCCTGCTGGCCGCATTGTTCCTGTTCGGCGGGCGTTCCTAGCCATGGTCAAGCTCAACGTCATCTATACCCGTACCGGCGACGATGGCACGACGGGCCTCGTGCGGGGTCCGCGCCGCGTGAAGCACGACATACGCATCGAGGCCTATGGCACGGTGGAGGAAGCCAATGCCCTGATCGGGCAGGCGCGCCTGCATACCGGCTCGATGCCCAAGATCGACATGCTGCTCAGCCGTATTCAGAACGATTTGTTCGATGTCGGCTCGGACCTGGCAACGCCGGGCGAGGACGACCCCGCGGCCGAACATCCGTCATTGCGTGTGCGGCCAGTGCAGACCCTGTTCCTCGAAAAGCAGATCGACCATTACAACGCCGACCTGCTGCCACTCAAGAGTTTCATCCTGCCCGGTGGCACCCCGCTCGCCGCGTCCCTTCATATGGCCCGCACGGTGACCCGTCGCGCCGAACGCATCACCGTGGAACTCGCCGCCGCCGAACCGGACACCAACTCCGAAGCGGTACGTTACCTCAACCGGCTCTCCGACCTGCTGTTCGTCCTGTCGCGCGTGGCCAACGGCAATGGTGAGCGCGATGTGCTCTGGGTGCCCGGCAATTTCGGAGACGTCAAAAAATAGTGGCGACACCTTGCGCCAAATTGCGACGGCTGCGGAAAGCTTTGTTTACGCCTTGCCCTTAGTGTTCCTGGCAGGACATTGTGCAAGGAGGTCCGGATGAACACAGACCTGACCATGCAAATAATGGCGATGAATTCGGCGAAGCTGCAAGGCAGCGTCCAGATCGCCGTGTTCAAGAAAACCCACGAAATGCAGACCGAGCTTCTCGAAACCCTTCTGCAACCGGCGCCCGCAGCGCCCCCACCGGGTCAGGGCACCAGGATCGACAAGCTCGCCTGAGCGAAGCGGAGGACGGCATGAGCAATGCGCTCGGCATCAACCCACAAGTCATGATCAATCGCATCGTGGAACGCACCGGCACCCCCGCCGAGGCGCAACTGGGCAAAGTCGCCGAACTGAGCCTCGCCCTCCAGCGCGCCATCACCGATGAGCAAGCCAAAGCAGAAATGCTAAGCCCCACCGGCCAAGCCGAAGCACCAGTGGTGGATTCCGGCGCCGTGGTTGACCGGCTGATCTAAAAGGTTGATCCCTCAGGACACCTCATGGTGAGCCCTACGCCCCCAAGCTCAACAACGCCTCAATCACCGCCCGCCCATCATCTGTGTTCCACTCCGCCGGCCCCTGCAGCACGCCTAGCTCACACCCATTCTCGTCCAGCACCAGCGTCGCCGGCAGGCCCACCGCCACCGCCTGCTGCTTGAGCCGCTCGAAGGCCGCAAAAGTGCTGTCCGCATAAAGCGGCAGATTGGCAAAGCTGTTTTCATCCAGAAACGCCTGTGCCTTTTCCAGCCCGCCAGCGCCGATATCGAGATTGATCGGCAGCACCATGAACGCGTCCGAATTATATTCCGTCGCCAGGGCATCCAGCGCAGGCATTTCCTCCCGGCACGGCACGCACCAGCTGGCCCAGAAGTTAACCAGCAGCTTCTTGCCCTTGAAATCGGCAATGGTCATGTCCTTGCCGGCGGCGTCCTTGAACGCCATGGTGGAATAGCCCCGCCCCTCGCCCGTGCCATTGAGCGCTGCCAACTCGCCCACTGCCGCATCCCCGATGGCGGTCGCCGCCCCCTCCTGCACCGGACATTCGCGCGCCTGACCGGCATTGCCGAGCCAGAACCACGCCGCTATAGCTAGCGCCAATCCCGCCAACCCCAGGATGATCGCCGCCCGCACGTGGCGTGCTGCTCCGGGTCGTGGCGCCTGCGTATCGGTCATGAACGGTCTCCGAGGTATTTCGATGAGCAACAAGATGTGGGGCGGACGGTTTGCAACCGGTCCCGACGCCATCATGGAAGAAATCAACGCATCGATCGGCTTCGACCAGCGTCTTTTCCGCCAGGATATTGCCGGATCGATAGCCCACGCCACAATGCTCGCCGACACGGGCATTCTGACGCATGAGGACCGCGACGCCATTGTTGCGGGTCTAAACGAGGTGCTCGCCGAAATCGAGGACGGCAGTTTCACATTCTCGCGGGCGCTCGAAGACATTCACATGAATGTCGAAAGCAGGCTGCGAGAAAAAATCGGCGATGCTGCGGGCAGGCTTCATACTGCCCGCTCCCGCAACGACCAGGTCGCGACCGATTTCAAGCTCTATGTCCGCGACACCATCGACACGCTGGTCATCCAGGTAACCACCCTGCAACTGGCGCTGGTCGAACGCGCCGAAGCCGAGGCCGAGACCATCATGCCCGGCTTCACCCATCTGCAAAGCGCCCAGCCGGTGACTTTCGGGCACCATCTGCTGGCCTATGTCGAAATGCTCGCCCGCGATGCCGGCCGGCTGCTCGATGCTCGCAAGCGCCTTAATGAAAGTCCCCTTGGCTCGGCCGCCCTGGCCGGCACCCCCTACCCGATCAACCGCACCATGACGGCGGAAAAGCTGGGCTTCGACCGCCCCACCGCCAATTCGCTCGACGCTGTATCGGACCGCGACTTCATCCTCGAAACGTTAGCCGCAGCATCGATCTGCGCCATGCACCTCTCCCGTTTCGCCGAAGAAATGGTGATCTGGAGCTCGGCGCAGTTTGGCTTTGTCCGCCTCTCGGACAAGTTCACCACCGGCTCCTCCATCATGCCGCAAAAGCGCAACCCGGACGCCGCCGAACTGGTTCGCGCCAAGATCGGCCGCATCCTTGGCGCATTGACGAGCCTGCTCGTGGTCATGAAAGGCCTGCCACTCGCCTATTCCAAGGACATGCAGGAAGACAAGGAAGTCGCCTTCGACGCGCTCGATTCCCTGTCCCTCTCCCTCGCCGCAATGACCGGCATGGTCGGCGACATGACCGCCAATCGCGAACGCATGCGCGCCTCGGCCTCGGCGGGTTTCTCCACCGCCACCGACATCGCCGATTGGCTGGTGCGCGAGCTCAACATTCCATTCCGCGATGCCCACCACATCACCGGCCAGATCGTCGCTCTCGCAGAAGGCAAGGGCTGTGGCCTTGAAGGCCTCACCATCGAGGACTTCAAGACCATCGACGAGCGCATCGATAGCCGCATCCACAAGGTTCTGACCGTTGAAGCCTCGGTAGCCGCCCGCCAGTCCTATGGCGGCACCGCGCCCGCCAATGTGCTGATGCAGGCCGCGCGCTGGAAGACGTTGTTGACCGGCCAAAGCCATGAACCCAAACCTTTGGGCAAAAAGAAGCATGGCGGCCATGGCGACGGCGGGGTTGAATAGGAATCGCGAATAAGTCACCGTTTGCGCAAGACCAGAACGGAGCAAGCGGTGCCAAAGAAGTCGCGGAAAATGCGCCTCACCGAGCGCCACGTCGAATATCTGCAACCGCTCGACCTCGCCGAAGAGATGCCGCCCCCACCCGAGGGCTACCATGCGGCAACACCGGAAGATCACCAGCGCACCATCGCCGAACTGTTTGCCCGCGAAGGCGAGATGGGCGAGGTCTGGATCTTTGCCTATGGCTCGCTGATCTGGAGGCCGGCCTGCGATTTCGTTGAAATGCGCACCGGTCTGGTCCGCGGCTGGCACCGCGCCTTTTGCCTGGGCTGGAACAACCGCTTTCGCGGCTCCGACGAAAATCCCGGGCTCATGCTGGCGCTTGATCGTGGCGGCGCCTGCAAGGGCGTGCTCTACCGCCTGCCGCCCGACCGCATCGAAGAATGCATGACCCAGCTGCTGGAGCGCGAAATGGCCTGGTTGCCATCAGCCTTCCCGCCCCGCTGGGTCAACGCCCGCACTGGCGATCGCACCATCCGCGCCCTCACCTTCTGCATTGACCGCAATTCGGGCCGCTATGTTTCAGGCCTTTCCGTCGAGCGCATCGCCGAAGTGCTGGCCACCGCCGTCGGCTCGCGCGGCTCCATGGCCGAATATCTCTTCGCCACCGTCCGGCACCTGGAAGAAATGGGCATCCACGACCCCCACCTCTGGCAGCTGCAATCACTTGTCGCCGACCGCATCGAAGCCGCTTATGAGCCCGACGGTTAAGACTGAGGCTTTTGTTTTTGCCCGCACTGCACTAGGAATTCATCCAAACTTCCAACCCTCACGGTGTCATTCCGGCGCAGGCCGGAATCCATCCTGAGATGCTGCCAATCCCGAGATCTCAGGATGGACCCCGGCCTTCGCCGGGGTGACATCGTGGGTGCGGGCCGATCCAGAGAAAATACATGGTCCACCATTTCGAACATCGCGACAGCACCCTCTTTGCCGAGGACGTCAACCTCAATGAGCTTGCCGCCAAGGTGGGCACGCCGTTCTACGTCTATTCCGCTGCAACGCTGCGCCGCCATGTGCGCGTGGTGAAGGCTGCCTTCGACGGCATCCCGACGCTGCTCGCCTATGCGATGAAGGCCAATTCCAACCAGGCCGTGCTCAAGCTGATGGCCGCCGAAGGAGCCGGCGCTGACGTGGTCTCGCTGGGCGAACTCGAACGCGCCCTGGCCGCTGGCATCAAGCCGGACATGATCGTTTTCTCCGGCGTCGCCAAGACCATCGGCGAAATGCGCCGGGGCCTAGAAGCTGGTATCAAGTGCTTTAACGTGGAAAGCGAGCCTGAGCTCGAGCGCCTGTCGATGGTGGCGACCGACATGGGCCTGACTGCGCCCGTTTCGGTCCGCATCAACCCCGACGTCGACGCCCGCACCCACGCCAAGATTTCCACCGGCAAGGCCGAAAACAAGTTCGGCATTCCCTATGCCCGCGCGCTTGAAGTCTACCGGCGCATCGCCGAACTCCCCAATCTCGAGGCCGTTGGCGTCGATATGCACATTGGCTCGCAAATCACCGACCTCGAACCCTTCGGTAACGCGTTCGGCCTGATGGCAGAACTGGTGAAGGCGTTGCGCACCGAGGGCCACGACATCCACCATGTCGACGTCGGCGGCGGCCTTGGCATCCCTTACAATGTCGACGAAGACGCCCCGCCGCTGCCCAGCGCCTACGCCTCCGTTGTCCGCGACAAGATCGGCCAGCTCGGCGTGACCCTCGTCATCGAGCCCGGCCGGTTGCTCGTCGGCAATGCCGGCATCCTTGTCACCAAGGTCGAATATGTGAAGGAAGGCGGCACCAATTTCGTGATCGTTGATGCCGCGATGAATGATCTGATCCGCCCCACCCTTTACGAAGCGCACCACGATATCGTTCCGGTCAACCACTCCAACCTCGCCCCCATCACCGCTGATATTGTCGGCCCGGTTTGCGAAACCGGTGACTACCTCGCCAAGGCGCGCACCATGCCCGGCGTGACTGAGGGCGATCTGCTCGCTGTGATGAGCGCCGGCGCCTATGGCGCCGTGATGGCTTCGACTTACAATTCGCGCGCTCTGATCCCCGAAGTGCTGGTCGATGGCGACCGCTTCCACGTGATCCGGCCGCGCAAGTCGATCGATGAGCTGATCGCGCTCGATAGCGTACCCGACTGGATCTGACCCCCTTTGCGTTCGGACCGTGATTTGCATAAGGTCCGACCGATTTTTCCCCGGCGCACCATCATGTCCGATTTTCCCACGCCGCAGCCCGGCATTCTCGATATTGCCGCCTATGTTCCCGGCAAGTCCGGCCTGCCGGGTAGCAACGCAGTCAAGCTTTCGTCCAATGAGTCCCCCCTCGGCGCCAGCCCCAAAGCCATTGAGGCCTTCCGCGCGGCCTCCGAAAAGCTCGACATCTACCCCGAGGGATCGTCCAAAATCTTGCGCGCCGCGCTGGGCGAAGTGCACGGCATCGATCCGGACCGCATCGTCTGCGGCAATGGCTCGGACGATCTGCTGCACCTGCTGGCCCAGGCCTATCTTGGCGGCGGCGATGAAGCGATCATGAGCCGTTATGGCTTTTCGGTTTATCCCATCATCACCAAGGCCGCCGGCGCTGATATCGTCATGGTCGATGAAGACGACTACACCGCCGACGTCGATACCCTGCTGGCCGCCGTCACGCCAAAGACGAAAATCCTCTGGCTTGCCAACCCCAATAACCCGACGGGCACCTACCTGCCCGACAGCGAAATCCGGCGCCTTCACGCCGGCCTGCGCAACGATATCCTGCTGGTAATCGACAACGCCTACGCCGAATATGTCACCGCACCCGATTTCACGACTGGGCTGGACCTCGTCAACGAGGCACAAAACGTCGTCATGGTCCGCACCTTTTCCAAGATGGGACTGGCCGCGGTCCGGATCGGCTGGATGGTAGGCCCCGCCCATCTGGTGGACGCCATCAACCGCATCCGCGGCCCCTTCAACGTCAATCTCCCCGCGCAGATGGCCGGCGCCGCCGCTACGCGCGATGTGGAATTCACCGCGAGACTCAAGGCGCACAACGCGCAGTGGCGCGACTGGATCACCGCGGAACTCGATTCCAACCACATACACGTGGTGCCGAGCCAAGCCAATTTCGTGATGGTGCTGTTCCCCGATGCCGAACACGCCACCCTGGCCTTTGAGACGCTCCTGGAGCGTGGCCTGATTGTGCGCGAAATCGGCGGCTCCTATGGCATCCCTCATGGCCTGCGCATTTCCATTGGCTCTGAACAAGCCATGCGCGGCGTCGTCGGCATCCTCAAGGCATTGGTTCAAATCGCATGAGCGTCCACTTTCGCAAGCTCGCCCTGATCGGCATCGGCCTGATCGGCTCCTCCATCGCGCTCGCAGCGCGCCGTCAGGGTCTGGTGGATGTCATTGCCATTTCCACCCGCAAGGCCGAGACGCTTGACGAGGCCCGTGACCTCAATCTGGGCGATATCTACACCCTGGACGCTGCCGAGGCCGTGCGCGGCGCTGATCTGGTCATCATCTGCACGCCCGTCGGCGCCTATGAAGGCGTGATGCGCGCGATCGCTCCAGCGCTCGAAAAAGGCGCCGTCCTTTCAGACGTTGGCTCCGTCAAGGGCCACGTGGTCCGCACCCTCGCACCGCTGGTGCCCGAAGGCGTCAGCTTCATTCCGGGTCACCCCTTGGCCGGCACCGAACATTCCGGCCCCTCGGCGGGCTTCCCCGAACTCTTCGCCGGCCGCTGGTGCGTGCTCACTCCCGGCCCCGAGGTCGATCCCGAGCAGACCGACAAACTCGCAGCCTTCTGGCGCGCCATGGGCAGCCAAGTCGAGGCAATGGACGCCGCCCACCATGACATGGTGCTGGCCATCACCAGCCACATCCCCCATTTGGTCGCCTACAATATCGTTGGCACCGTCGCCGATCTGGAAGCTGCAACGCAGTCTGAAGTGATCAAGTTTTCGGCCTCCGGCTTCCGCGACTTCACCCGCATTGCCGCGTCCGATCCGGTGATGTGGCGCGACATCTTCCTCACCAATCGCGACGCGGTACTCGAAATGCTGGGCCGTTTCTCGGAGGATCTGTCGGCCCTGCAGCGCTCCGTTCGCATGGGCGATGGGCCGGCGCTCGAAGCCATGTTCACGCGCACCCGGGCCATCCGCCGCTCGATCATCTCGGCCGGCCAGGAAACGGCAGCGCCCGACTTCGGCCGGCCGCATGAAGCTCCGCCGGTGCCCGGCAAAAGCATCGTGCGCGAACACGGCGGCGGCGACGACGCCTAACAAGCCGACTTCGAAGCTTACAGTAGGCCTCATGGTGAGCCTGTCGAACCACGAGGTCGTGCCACCATGTCTCCACTCACCCGACCTCGTCCTTCGACAAGCTCAGGATGAGGTCTCTCCCGCCCCGCCTAGAACAGCGGCGGCGTACTCGCGATCGGAACCAGGCCCGAAAACACCCCGCCAGCGCGGAAAATCAGCTGGTTGGAATACGAACCATCGGCCGCCGCATTACCGAACACCAGCGTGCGCCAGGGTTCGGCCAGCAAGGTGCCCACCCGCTCGGCAACCCCGGTGGACTTAATCGCGATTGCCCCATCCAGCATGCCCTGGGGATCGAGCTTGAGCGCCCCATTGGCGTCCAGCACCGAATCGGCGTCGGTCGCATGGATCGAAACAATCTTGAGCGCCCCACCTGCCTGCTGGATAAAAGGCAGGATCTGCGGATCGCCCCAATTGCGCACATCGTCAGGCAGTCCCGTTGCCTCCAGCTGCACCTCGGCCCTTGTATTGCTCAGCGTTATGCCCGGATGGGACACGTTATCCGCCAGCGCATAGCCGGCCAGTGCGGCCACCCCGCGCTCGGGATCATGCTGCTCGGGAATATCGAACAGATGCACCTCGGCCAGCGGGCTCTGCGCGATCAGGGTCTCGCCCATCAGCGTGTCCGACCAGACCAGATCCTTGCCCGAGATCGAGGCGCGCGCGATGCGCCAGTCATTGATCCGCACGCTCGCCTCCAGCGCCGACCAGGCGACCGAATTGCGGGTGCCGGTAAAGCTGTCGGTCAATTGCAGCGGCCCCAATGCGGAGGCAAGCAGATGGGTCGGCGCGTAAACGCGGATGCTGGCGCGAACGCCCGGAACGTCCAGCACGATATCGCCCATCGCGATCTCGGCCGTTTCGCAATCGACATCGTACCGGAACGGAAAGCCGCTGACACCGAGGCCTCCACAAGTCAGGCGCGGCTCCGTGACGCCGTCGGCTTGGGCCTGGGCTTCGATGTTCTGCCGGATCAGGTTCGCGCCTACCAGCCAGGCTGCGCTCCACAGCACGATGACGGCGAGGACAATGCTGCCCAGGATGATGATTCGCTTTTTCATGGTCGGCAGTCTTACCTTCGCCGCTGGCCCGGTTGAAGCGCCCATCTGGCGCATAGGGCAAATCCGGGTCGCCCGGCTCTTTCGCGCGGGCTAGCTAATGCCTAGATTTCTGTTCAGCTTATGGCGATGCTTGACCACATGACCGACACACCAACCCATTGGGTTTTCGGCTACGGTTCCCTGATCTGGAACCCGGGCTTTCCTTATCTGTCCGCCCAGCAAGGCTTGCTGCGCGGCGCTCATCGCAGCCTGTCCATCGTCTCGCATCATCACCGCGGCACGGTGGAGTTGCCGGGACTGGTGTTTGGCCTGGTGCGCGGCGGCTCGTGCCGCGGCATGGTGTTCGAGGTTGCCGACAGCAAATGGACCGACGTGCGCGCCTATCTGCAGGAACGCGAGCAAGTCACTGCGGTTTATCGCGATGCAATGCGGCCCGTCCGCCTTGCGGATGGCCGCACCGTGAGTGCCCTCGCCTTCCTGGTCGATGAACGCCACGAACAATTCGCCGGCGGGCTGACGCTGGACCAGCAATTAGCCATGGTGCGCGCCGGCATTGGACTATCCGGCCGCAACATCGACTATGTGCTCAACACCGCTCGCCACCTGCAAGAGCTTGGCATCCACGATCGCCCGCTAATGGCCCTGGCTGCCCTGCTGGAACAGCAAGCGGCTTGAGGGCACACATCTCTACGCGGCCCGGGCGCTTGCCAGAGGCGCGGCCCCTTCCAGATCCCAGATGGTGGACAGCCGCTCGGCCGCTGCGCCGGAGTTCAACACGCGAAACACCCGGTCGGCGCAATCAAACGCCAGGCGGAATCGTGAGCGGCTCATCGGATCACCCACCAATTCGCCAGTGGACCCGACCCACAGCACGTGGCTGCCCTTGGCAAGGACGTAAAGCTCGACGTCGCTCATCGCGAAATGATCGAGATTTTCACTGACCATCCCAAATGCCCGACCGGACCGGCCCTGCCAGCTCGACTGCCGGCTGAAGTCATGCGCTACGATCTTGCTTTCGGTAACGGTCATATCACGCTAGCCCCCAAGCGCCTTGAACAGGAACGAAAATAGAACAAACTGCAGAACGCGTCAAGTAGCCGCCCACCTGATAGCTACATATATGCAGGTGTTCGCGATACCCGTCAATATGTAGTGGTTATACCGGATTCTGCCGTGAAGCTCGGAGCGCGTCCACCTTTGCCTGGAATGCGGGTTCAAACGGCCGCGCAGGCGTTTGTTCCAGCGCCTTCAGAATCAGTGCATCCGATTCGGTTTCAATGGCTTTTTTGAGTCGCGCCATGAAGACGTCGGGCGACAACCCCGCCTCGATGGGTTCGAGGAATTTGGCCTCGGCCGTACCCGGCCAGATAACGAGGCTATTGCGCCCCCAGAACATTCCGGAGTTAAGCGCCACCGGCACCACCGGCACGTTGAGTTCCGCATAAAGCCGGGCAATTCCCTGCCGATACTCGGCCTTGGCCAGCGGAGCCTTGCGCGTGCCTTCAGGAAAAATCACGATGCGGCAGCCGCGTTCGACCGCCGCATGGGCCTGCGCCATCATCAGGGGAATGGCCTCGGCGCCGCGTTTTCGGTCCACCTCGATGCAATCGAGCGAGCGCGCGGCCCAGCCGAAGAACGGAATCCGCATCAGCTCTTTCTTGACGATATAGGCGGGGCGTCCGGTATAGGGGAAGATTGAGAACACATCCCAATCGCTCTGATGCTTAGCCGCGATTATGCAGCCGCCAGGGGGAATGTTTTCCGCACCGGACACTTTGGTGCGCACGCCGGTGATGGCCCGCAACAGGACCAGGCTCGACCGGCACCAGTACACCGCCAACCCCCAGCTCAGCCTGGTCCGGCCGCTGATCAGCGCAACGGTTCCGATGACAATGGCGACCAGCGCCGTCTGCCCGATAAACAGCGGGTAGAACAACGCCGTGCGGATGGCCTGAACGACCTTCATGATCTTAACTCCCGGATCGAGCGGCTTCTGCAAGCGTCATAAACGCGGCCGGTGAAATTGGCGAGCCCGTTGCCGTTCAGGAGGTTTCGCTCAGGAACCGCCGCACGGTCATGCGCGAGGTAATCGCGGTCAGCGCCGCGATGACCGGGATAACCGCGACGATGCCGATCAAGCCATCTATGCCCAGGGCGAACCGGCCAAACAGAATGCCGACCTGTGCGCCCGCCTCACTGGACAACATGTTGCCCGCGGCCGTGCCGATCATCACAAAAAACAGCAGCGCCGCCACCGCTCCCAGCAGGCCCCCCTGCAGGCCGATCGACAGGAACCGTCCCTGGAATTCGCCGGCAATGAACTTGTTGGATGCCCCGATATAGTGGAGCACATCGACGATTTCGCGATTGGTCGCCATGGCGCCGCGCGTGGCAAAGATGATCGCCAGCACCGTGGCGGCCCCGATCAGCACCAGCACCAATAGGCCCGAGAGGACGATCGTGCCTGCCATGGTGTTGAGCTGCTGCCGCCAGGCCGCATGCGTATCAAGGCTCGCGCCCTTGATTGCCGCGAGGTTTCGCTGCAGCGATTCGACATCGGCATCCACCGGATCGGCCAGTTGCACCACCACCAGCCGCGGAATTTCGATGGAGTTCAGGTCCAGCCCCGCGCCCAGCCACGGCTCCAGCAGTGCCTGGCTTTCCTCGATCGTCAGCGCGCGTGCCGAGGCTACGCCGGGCGTGGTTTCCGCCAGCGTCACCGCCGTGCGCAGATTGCTTTCCATCACCTCGCCCTCGACGGGCCGCAACTGGATGGTGACCTCCCGGCCCACATCGGCGGACCAGGCGATGGCCGATTTCTGTACCAGCACCACCCCGCCCAGGGTCACGGCGGACAGAAAGCTCATGATGGTGATCATCAAGAGCAGGGTACGGCCGGCGACGCTCTTTTCGGGAACGATGGGGGCAGCGCCCCGGCGGCGCGGCAACAGGGTCAGCAACCGCTCAATCATGGATCACCAACTCGCCCTTGCTTAGCAGCATGCGTGGATAGTTGAACTTGTCGAGCAATGGCAATTCGTGCGTCGCCAGAATGATGGTCATCCCCAACGTGCGGTTGAGTTCGGCAAAGAGGTGCACCAGGCGGCTCGACAGTTCCGGATCGACATTGCCGGTGGGCTCGTCGGCGAGCAGCACCTTGGGGCGCGCAATCACGGCCCGCGCAATGGCGGCACGCTGCTTTTCGCCACCCGAAAGCAGCGACGGCAGCGCATTCATCCGCTCGCCCAGGCCAACCCATTCCAGAAGTTCGGTGACATTGGGCCGGTATTCGCTTTCCGGCTGGCCCAGCACCCGTAGCGGCAAGGCGACGTTCTCGAACGTGGTCAGGTGATCGAGCAGCCGGAATTCCTGGAAGACGATGCCGATATGCCGCCGCATCTGCAGCAGCCGGTCCTGGGTGAGATTGCTCACATCCTCGCCGAACATCGTCACCTTGCCCCGCGACGGCTTGAGGGAGAGCAGCAGGAGCCGCAGCAGCGATGTCTTGCCCGCGCCCGAAGGACCGGTGAGGAAATGGAACGAGCCGGGCTCGACGGAAAATGTCAGGTCCCGCAGGATCTCCGGACCATTGCCGTAGCGCAGCCCCACGTCGGAAAACTCGATCAAAAACGCTGGCTCCCCAATAGCTCTGAGCGGATGCGCGAATCAGGCATTGGCCGCACCATAGCAGCGCCCGCCCGCTGATGGACTACACCGCGTCCTAGGCGGGACGAAAGCGGCACAAATGTGGTGGATAGTGTAGCCACCGGCGCGGGTTTGAGGACTATTAACACCCTGCCGCTAGGTTGAACGCTGCCCTTAACCGCTCTCCGCGTCACCAGCGTCTGGCTCCATGATTATCGCGTGTCCACATTGCCAGACAAAGTATCAGGTGACCTACGAGGCCATCGGATCGGCTGGCCGCAAGGTGCAATGCGCCCATTGCCAGCAGGCCTGGCAGCAGGCACCCGTCGAGCAGGACGATGCCCTGGCCGAGAACAAGGCCATGTTCGAGGCGATCGTCGAAGATGGGCTCGACGAAGCCTTGAAGGCGGAGGAGCAGGCCGTCGCCGCGGAACTGGCGCGGTACATCGCCGATCAGGAAAACCGCCAGAAATCGGCAAGTGCCGCAAAAATCGATCCCGCCGTCGTGCGTAGCCGCCAGCGTGCCTTCTCGCGGCGCCAGGATGCCATTGCCGCAAGCCAGCCGCTGGCCCGCCTGCGCCGCGCCGTCCGTGTCGGGCTGGCACTGTTGCTCTGCGCCATAGCGGGCTTGGCCTATTTTGGCCGCGTGCAGATCGTCGAGCAATACCCGGAAATGGCCGGGGTCTATGCAGCGGTCGGCCTGGGCGTCAACATTGCCGGCCTCGATTTCACCGATGTGACCACCCAGCGTACCCTGCGCAATGGCAAGGACACGTTGATGGTCTCGGCGCAGATCGTGGGCCTCAACGCCGCCCCGAGCCCGGTTCCGCCGATTGTCGTCACCCTGCTCGATGGGGCCGCCGAAAGCATCTATGCCTGGAGCATCGCTCCCGCCATCGCCGATCTGATGGCCGGGGAACGCGCCACGTTCGACACCCAGCTGGCCATGCCGCCCGGCGATGCCAGGCGGGTGCGCCTCACTTTCGACGAAGCAGATAGCGCACGGCCCAACTCGCGGGTCCAGCCCGTCGCGATCGAGACCGTCAACGCGGCGTCGGCTGATATTACCACCCCACCGGAGCATCATTGATGGCCCGCATTCTTGTTGCCGAGGACGACCCTTCGGTTCGCGCCTTCGTCGTCAGCGCCCTCACCATGAAGGGGCACGAAGTCGTTGCCGAAGACGATGGCGGATTGGCCGCCGAAACCATGGACGCCGAGAACGGGCGGTTCGATCTGATGCTGAGCGACATCAAGATGCCCATCATGGATGGCATTGCCCTGTCGCTGCACGTCGCGGCCAAGTTTCCCGGTGTCATCATCGTCCTGATGACCGGCTTTGCCGACCAGCGCGAGCGCGCCCATGGGCTCGATGCCCTCATCTATGACGTCATCGTCAAACCGTTCACCCTGGCCGAGCTTTTGAGCAAGATCGACGACGCTCTGGCCGGCAAGCCGGTGGAGGTGGTTTCCCTCGGCCGGCAGGCGCGCGAAAGCTAAGACAATCGCGCGAAGAATGCCCTCAGTAGTCCTCATGGTGAGCCTGTCGAACCACGAGGCCGTGGCACCCCAGCCTCCACTCGCTCGATCTCGTGGTTCGATAAGCTCACCATGAGGTCTCAGGCCCTTGACCTGTGGTTTATCAAACGCAACCGCTCTAGTCGGAAGTCTCGCAAATCCCCCTAGCCAAGCGTTCGCACTTGCTCTATAGAGCCCATCAACCCCAACAGAGATAAGTCTCTGGGCCGCTTCTGGCGGCGCAACGATATTGAATTCGGAGTACCGACCATGGCAGTGCCAAAACGAAAGACCTCGCCGATGAAGCGCGGCTTCCGCCGCTCGGCCGACGCTCTTGCCGCCCCCACCTATGTCGAAGACAAGGATTCGGGCGAGCTGCGTCGTCCGCATCACGTCGACCTCAAGACCGGCATGTATCGCGGCCGGCAGATTCTCGACGTCAAGAAATAAGCCAAGCAGCGCGATGCGCTCCTTGCCCCTATTGTAGCGGCCGATCCGGTAACGGGTCGGCCGTTTCGTTTTGCCAAGCCGCCGGGAGTGCGGCCAATCCTGGAGATCGTTCTCATGAGCATGCGCGTTGAATCGGATTCCATGGGCACCATCAATGTGCCCTCCGACAAATATTACGGCGCGCAGACCGCCCGGAGCCTCGCCAATTTCGACATCGGCGGCGAAAAGATGCCGCGCGAAATCATCCACGCCTTCGGCATCCTCAAAAAGGCCGCCGCCCTTGCCAATCACAGACTGGGCCTGCTGGACGAAACCACCCGCGACCTGATCGTCGCCGCGGCCGACGAAGTGATTGCCGGCAAGCTGGCCGATCATTTCCCGCTCGTCGTCTGGCAGACCGGCTCGGGCACCCAATCCAACATGAACGTCAACGAGGTCATCTCCAACCGCGCCATTGAAATGGCCGGCGGCACCATGGGCTCCAAGAAGCCCGTGCATCCCAATGACCACGTCAACATGAGCCAGTCGTCCAACGACACCTATCCCACCGCAATGCACATCGCGGCGGTCGAAGCCCTGGAAAACTACCTGTTTCCGCGCGTCGAAGTGCTGCGCAATACGCTTCATGCCAAGTCCGAGGAATTCATGGACGTGGTCAAGATCGGCCGCACCCATTTGCAGGACGCAACGCCCCTGACCCTTGGTCAGGAAATCAGCGGCTGGGTCGCCCAGATCGATTATGCCGTCGCGGCCATCAAGGCGAGCCTGCCCCAGCTTAGGGAGCTGGCCCTGGGCGGCACGGCTGTCGGCACGGGCCTCAATGCCCACCCTGACTACGCCGTCACCGTCGCCGGCGAAATCGCGGCGCTTACCGGGCAGGACTTCGTTACCGGCCCCAACAAGTTTTCGCTGCTCGCCGGCCAC
Source organism: Devosia naphthalenivorans (assembly GCF_003056355.1). Classification (GTDB taxonomy): domain Bacteria; phylum Pseudomonadota; class Alphaproteobacteria; order Rhizobiales; family Devosiaceae; genus Devosia; species Devosia naphthalenivorans. Next base: position 178,651 of record NZ_PYVW01000005.1, on the reverse strand, counting down.
GACGCTTTCGTCGGCACTTCGGGCGCCCTCAAGCAGCTGGCCGTGGCTTTCATGAAGATCGCAAACGACGTGCGCTGGCTGGCTTCGGGCCCCCGCTCCGGCCTGGGCGAAATCACCATTCCCGAGAACGAGCCCGGCTCGTCCATCATGCCCGGCAAGGTCAACCCGACCCAGTCCGAAGCTATGACCATGGTGGTCGCCCACGTGATGGGCAATGACGCTGCAATCGGCTTTGCCGCCTCGCAGGGCAATTTCGAGCTCAACGTCTTCAAGCCCGTCATCGCCTACAATTTCCTGCAGTCGGTGCGCCTGCTGGCCGATTCGGCCCGTTCGTTCAACGACAATTGCGCCATCGGCATCGAGCCCGATCGCACCCGCATCAAGCAGTTGGTGGATCAATCCCTGATGCTGGTCACCGCTCTCAACCGCCGCATCGGCTATGACAACGCCGCCAAGATCGCCAAGACCGCGCACAAGAACGGCACCACCCTGCGCGAGGAAGCCATCAATCTGGGCCTGCTCACCGGCGAAGAGTTCGACGCCGAGGTCAAGCCCGAACAGATGGTCGGCCCGCTCAAGCTGAAGTCGTAGCAGGCAGCCCACCAGCACAACGCCTCCCTCGGCAACAACCAGGCACGCCGAAGCACCGCCCGGGCTCCCAAGCCCGGCGGTTTTGATCAGCGTGCACGTGGCGAGGCCCTGCCTCGGTAAGTTTTAGTGTGTGAGACAAAGCCTCGCCACATGCGATGGGATTTTCTGGCGCGCGCGACTCTGGCCTCGGAGCGTCAATAGCCCCGGCGACACTTCCGCTTGCCTGCAGGGATCACGACATTCCCCGCCCCATCTGACAACAACACTAGCCGGTTCGCGCGACCCGCTGGGCGTGAGGTTGGTGTGGGGAGGATAGCGGAAGATTTCGATGGGGGGATAAAGGGAACAGATTGTGGGGCCCCCAAGCTGAAATAACGCACTTACCCTCGTCCTTTCTCCATATACGCGGTGAGAGAGTGCAGTGTCGGGCGATCGTTGAACGCACTCACCTCCGCACACCCACGGTGTCATCCCGGGCTCGACCCGGGATCCATCCTGAGATGGTGGGCTACCCAAGTGTGGATCGTTCGAACCACCTTGCGGCTTGTAACGTCATCTCAAGATGGATCCCGGCCTGCGCCGGGATGACACCGCAATTGGGTATCGTCCGGCGCACACAATGAGCCGAGCCCGCAAATATCCCACCCCCTTCACCCAAGCCCCCGCCTCTGGCATGCTCCCCTGACTTCAACCCGGAGCTTGCCGTGACCGAAACCGTCTATATTCCGCCCCAGGGCAACAACCGCGGCGGGCACAATGGGCGGTTCATTCCGCCGCTGCTGATCCTGCCGTTCCTGGCCTACAACCTCGTGGTGTTCACCCTGTTCGGCGGCAATCCGGTCAATTGGGGAGCGGGCCTGTTCGCGCTGCCAATGCCTTCGGGGGTCAGCTGGGCGGTGAGTGCCGGCGATTTCCTTCTGGTCGTCGGCATCATCTGTCTCTTCATCGAAGTGCTCAAATCCACCAATTCCGCCCGGGCCTCGATCATGGAGCATATGCTCTCCATGGTGGTTTTCGTCGCGTTCCTGATCGAATTCCTCCTCGTAGGGGCAGCATCAAGCTCGGTGTTCTTCCTGCTCATGGTGATGAGCCTGATCGACGTGGTGGCGGGCTTCACCGTCTCGATCACCAGCGCCAGCCGCGACGTCTCCATGAACTGAAAACAACAACGCCGGCCCCCAGGGACCGGCGTTCAAACTCTGGCAATGCGAAACCGACTAAAGGCGGCGAGCGCGACCATCGATGGTGGGGCCACCATTGCGGCGTGTATTGGCGGAGGCATGCGCCCTGACGCCAGTCACTTCCAGCGGCAGCATCGACACCAGCCAGCTCATCAGCAGCGGCACGATCACGAAGTCATCCATGATGCCCAGGAACGGAATGAAATCCGGGATCAGGTCGACTGGGCTGATCAGATACAGCGGCACCAGCAGCATCGCTGCCTTCAGCGCCACCGGGGTCGCCGGGTGGCGGAACGCGCGCCACAGTGTCATGAGTTCCTTACGGAACAGGAAGAACCGGCCGATGGTGAAGCGACCGAGCAGGGCCAAAGGCGAGAATGGGTTTTTCATCATGCCTCTTAAATGGCCCATCTCTGCTTTGGTTCAAGACTTTGGCGATCACATCATGCACGAATAATCCAGTTGTATGGCTCCGTGCTGCCCTCTTCCCTCTCTTTGCTTGCGTTCACTACCGCGACGATCCAGCCCGCGTCCGTTCGACACCTTTGCGCTATCATCAAGGAGATACATTGCGCAGCTAGGCTCTTACGCCTATTTCTGGCGCATAGATTTAGAGGTGTTTCATGGCTGGGCCTTTGGCGCGCAGGCAATCGGTTGGTGTGAATGTCGGCGGCGTACTGGTGGGCGGCGGCGCGCCGGTCGTCGTGCAATCCATGACCAATACCGATACGGCCGATATCGACGCCACGGTGAAGCAGGTCATGCAGCTGGCCCGCGCCGGCTCGGAAATCGTGCGCATCACCGTTGATCGCGACGAAGCCGCCGCCGCCGTGCCGATCATTCGCGACCGGCTGGCCTTCATGGGTTATGACGTGCCGCTCGTCGGCGACTTCCATTATATCGGCCACAAGCTCCTGACCGATCACCCCGCCTGCGCCGAGGCGCTGGCGAAATACCGCATCAATCCCGGCAATGTGGGCTTCAAGGCGAAACGCGACACGCAGTTCTCCACGCTGATCGATATCGCCAATCGCTACAACAAGCCGGTGCGCATCGGGGTGAACTGGGGTTCGCTCGATGAAGAGCTGCTGACAAAGCTCATGGACGAGAATGCTGCCTCGACAACGCCGATCTCGGCCGCCGCGGTGCAGCGCGAGGCCATCATCCAGTCGGCCCTGCTTAGCGCACAGCGCGCCGAAGAGTTGGGCATGGGGCGCGACAAGATCATTCTCTCGACCAAGGTGTCGGACGTTCAGCACCTGATCGCGGTTTACCAGGACCTGGCCGCCCGCTGCGACTATGCGCTTCATCTGGGTCTCACCGAAGCCGGCATGGGCACCAAGGGCGTGGTCGCCTCCTCTGCGGCCCTGGGCATCCTGCTGCAACAGGGCATTGGCGACACCATCCGCATTTCGCTCACGCCCGAGCCGGGTGGCGACCGGACCACCGAGGTCAAAGTCGCGCAGGAATTGCTGCAGACCATGGGCTTCCGCCAGTTCCTGCCCGTGGTCGCCGCCTGCCCGGGCTGTGGCCGCACCACTTCCGATACGTTCCAACATTTGGCCAAAGACATTCAGGATCACCTGACGGCCTCGATGCCGGACTGGAAAGAGCGCTATCCCGGCGTAGAGACCCTTTCGGTTGCCGTCATGGGCTGCATCGTCAACGGTCCCGGCGAAAGCAAGCACGCCAATATCGGCATCTCGCTGCCCGGCACGGGCGAAACCCCAGCCGCTCCGGTTTTCGTCGATGGCCAGAAGGTCGCGACCCTGCGCGGTGCCGATGTGGCCGACCAGTTCAAGGTCATGGTTGCCGACTATATCGAGCGCAAATTCGGTGCCGATCAGCAGACCGCTGCAGAGTGAGCCTGCTCTTAACAATAGCGGGTAAAACTCTGGTGCTGCCGCTTTTTCGAAGGGCGCCCATGGAGTATGAATTCCCTGCCTGAGCCAGTGGGTTCAGCCAGGGGAACTATCCGTGTATATCAGTCCGATCGTGCGCCAGCGCCGGCGCCAGCAAGTCTTGTTGGCGGCACTCATAACCATGGGCCTGGTCATCTGCCTGCTGCCGGCACCCGCCCATCAGGACGCGACGGCCACAGCATCGGCTCCACCGGTTCCCGTCGTCAAAAAGCAGGGCTTCAGCTAGAGCACAAGCTCAGGATGTCGAAGGCGAGGTCGTGGCACCTATGCCTCCACTCGCTCGACCCCGTGGTTCGACAAGATCACCATGAGGTCTCCTGCCTTCGTCACTAGGCCTATAACGCACCGCACTACAGGCTTAGCCCGCCGATGCAATTTCTGCCGGCTCCTGGCAGGCATCCACCCATTTGTTGCCGCATAGTTCCGCCAGCCGATCCACGGACAGGCGCACCGAGGCGTGCGTATCGCCGCCCGCCGGAATCACCAGGTCATAGACCTTGAGCGAAGCGTCCAGATAGATCGGGAGCGGCGCCGGCAGGCCGAACGGGCACACGCCGCCCACCTGGTGGCTGGTCAGCCGGAGCACGTCCTCGGCACCCAGCATGCGCGGACGTCCGCCAAACGCCGCCTTGGATTTCTGGTTGTCCAGCCGCGCATCGCCACGCGTCACCAGCAGCAATTCCTCGCCATTGACCCGGATGCACAGCGTCTTGGCGATCTGCCCCGGCTCGACCCCGTGCACCTCGGCTGCCAATTGCACCGTAGCGGTGGAATTTTCGGTCACTTCCACATGGAGGTCAGGGGCACGGGACGCCAGATCGACTTGAACGGATTGAAGGCTCATTGATTTTTCCTAGAACAGACGCGCCAGCAGGTCTTCGTATTTGAAGCGCGTCTTTTCGCGTATCGGGGTGGTCAAAGCACGCTGCATGAAAGCGGGGTCGATGTCCCGCACGCCATCAAGCGCCATCAGTTCTCCCATGGTGACGCGCTCGCCAGCAAATGGCAGGTGGCTGACGGCCATGCCTGCTTCAATACTGGCCGGCTCGATAACCCGGCAATAGGCGCCCGGACGTCCCGCGCGATGGAAGCGTTTGACAAAACCGCGGTCGCCCATGCGCGCTGCCAGCGTCATGCAGGGGGTACGATGATAGGTGATTTCCAGCACCAGATCCCCGATCAGCATCCGGTCGCCAATTGCGAGACCGGCACTCTCCGCCCCCGACAGTGTCAGGTTCTCGCCAAATGTGCCCGCGGCCAGCGTCGATCCCAACTCCCGCTGCCAAAAGGCATAATCATCGGTGAAATAAAGATAGATCGCCTGATCCACCCCGCCATGATGCCGACGGTCGCAAATGGCGTCCTCCGCAATACCTTGGCGGGTGACGGCAACAGGTCCGGCGACGGGCTCCTTGAAGATCCCAGTCAGCGCCTTCATGCCGGGGATTGGCCGCGCCTGACCGGCATTGATGCTGTCCAGCATCATCATTTCAGCTCTCCCGACTGGCGAAATAGCGGGCCGTGGCGCGCAAACCGTCGGCCTTGGGGCCAAAGGTGCGCAGGCAGCCCAGCGCTTCGTTCACCGTCTGCTTGAGCCGTTCCCGCGCGCCATCGAGGCCCAGTTGCGCCACCAGCGTCTGCTTGCCCAGCGCCGCATCCTTGCCGGTCGCCTTGCCCATGGCCTCGGCCGTGGCGGTAACATCGAGGATATCGTCGGCCAGCTGGAACGCCCGCCCCGCCGCCTCGGCATAGGCGGTGAGCACAGACAGGGCCCGCGCATCCGCGCCCCCCAGGATCGCGCCGAGGCGTACGCTGGCGCGGATCAGGGCGCCGGTTTTCATCGCCTGCATGGTGGAGATTTCGTCGCCCGAGAAGCCGCCCTTCTCGCCCTCGATATCGCGCATCTGCCCGCCCGCCATGCCGCCAGCGCCGGACCCGGCCACCAGTTCCGCCACTAGCCGGATGCGCACCGCGGCGTCAGCATGGGTTTCGGGGTCGGCCAGGAGCCCGAACGCATGGGTCAGCAGCGCATCGCCCGCGAGGATCGCCGTCGCATCATCGAACGCCTTGTGCACGGTCGGCCGGCCCCGGCGCAAATCGTCATTGTCCATGGCCGGCAGATCGTCATGGATCAGCGAATAGCAATGCACCATTTCGACGGCCATTCCGGCCATCAGCGCCTGATGGCTGGGCACATTGAAGATCGCCGCGGCCTGCCGCACCAGCAGCGGCCGCAGCCGCTTGCCACCATCGAGGCTCCCGTGCCGCATGGCATTGACCAGCCTATCCGCTGCCGGACCGGGCCCCGAAAGCCGCCCGGGGACGAGCTGGCGCTCCAGCGCAGTCTCGATGGCCCGGGCACAATCGGCGATATCGGCGGCGAAATCATACATGGGCTTGTTGCTAGCCGTTCACATGGGCGGCGGCAAGATGGGCGTGGCACTCTGCCCAACCCTTCGCTATGGAAGCGGCATGGCACGTCGACGCAAACCCACCGGCCTTTGGCGCATCCTGCGCCCGCTCGCTCTCGTCGCGGCAATCCTTGTGGCCATTCCTCTGGTCCTGACGCCGCTCTACCTCATCGTTCCGCCCGTCTCCGTGCCCATGCTGGAGCGCTATGTCACCGGTCGCCCGGTGGTCCGCGAGTGGCGGTCCATCGCCGACATTTCCGACCGCCTCAAGGCGTCGGTCATTCTCTCCGAAGACGGCCAGTTCTGCCGCCATTGGGGCGTCGATGTGGGCGCGCTGCGGGATGAAGTGGAGCGCTACATGGATGGCAAGGATGCCCGGGGCGCCTCGACCATCACCATGCAGGTGGCGCGGAACCTGTTTTTGTGGAACCGGCCAAGCGTGGTGCGCAAGGCGTTGGAGGTGCCGCTGGCTCTTTATATCGATCTGGTGCTGCCCAAAAAACGCATCATGGAGATCTATCTCAACATCGCCGAATGGGGTCCGGAGGGGCAGTTTGGGGTGGCGGCGGGGGCAAACCGGGCTTTCGGGATAAAACCGCAAAACCTCGACTGGCGCACCGCGACCCTGCTCGTCACCGCCCTGCCCAATCCCATGCTGCGCCAGCCTGCGCACCCCTCCGCCGGCATGTTGCGCATTGCCGCGACCATCGAAAACCGCGTCCGCCAATATGGCGATCGCGCCGCGTGCGTCGGCGAGCAAGCTCGTCTTTCGCTCTAGCTTTGCCGCGCAGTTGCCGTGTTCATGCCCGGCACCCGCACGAAGCGTTCTTCGCGTTTGCGGCGTGGCACCGCGGGAAATGCCTCCTTGCGCGCGCGCACACAGATCACCCCGCTCATCGCCGGCCCGAACACCCGTCCCGCCCGTTCGAACAACCGCGTCGATTTGAGCACCAGCGAACTCTGGAACGGCGGCAGGAACAATCCGTCCCGCCAGGCCTCGGGCACGAAACTGTGGTCGCGCAGCAGCTTTTCGAGCTGCCCGCCGGAATAGGGATTGCCCTGACCGAACGGCGTATTGTCGCGCTGCGCCCAGATGCCCCTACGCCGCGGCACCACGAGGATCAATTCGCCATTGGGCGCCGTGATCCGCCACAGCTCGCGCATCAGCTCCTCGTCGTCGGCGATATGCTCCAGCGCATGGATGGCGATGGTTACATCCACCGAGCTGTCGTTGAGCGGCATTTCCAGCGGATCGCAGAGCACGGTGTGGCTCGGGCCCTCGCGCGGCCAGGCCGAAGCCCCCTGCCGCGCTGGCATGAAGGCCAGCACCCGCTCCGCCTTTTCCAGCGTGAAGCGCAGATAGGGCGTGGCGAAGCCCAATCCCAGCACGCGCTTGCCGCTTACGTCACCGGCAAGCCCAATAACCTGTTCGCGCACCAGGGCCCGCGAAATCCGGCCCAGCGGCGATTTGTAGTAGCTGATCAAGCGTTTGACGTCTGCAGTCATAGGCCTAACTTTGCCGCTTTCGCGACGACTTGTCTAATGGCTGTTGCGATGTGCGGCCCGCCCGCCTAGCTATCACCCATGTGTTTGCTAAAGGAGCGGTGCTTATGAGCGTGATCGTTGAGGTGTTTGGAGCCCGGAGCGATAATTTTGGCTATCTGGTGCATGATGTCGCCACCGGCCGCACGGCTGCCATCGACGCGCCCGAAACTGCGGCCATCAAGGCAGCGTTGACCCGGCGCGGCTGGACGTTGACCGATATCTTCATCACCCACCATCATATCGACCACGTCGAAGCCATTCCCGAACTCAAGGCCGAGTATAGGGCCCGCGTCGTCGGCCCGCGCGGGGAAGCCGACAAGATCAACGACCTCGACGAGCTGGTAACCGGTGGCGATCAGGTGAAACTGGGCGAGACCGTCTTCGACGTCTACGACGCGCCGGGCCACACGCTGGGCCACATCGTCTTCCATGACGCAGCCAACAAGCACCTCTTCACCGCCGATGCGCTGTTCTCGCTCGGCGTCGGCCGCATGTTCGAGGGTACGCCCGGCCCGATGTGGGAAGGCGTAAAATTCCTGCGCACCCTGCCCGATGACACGCTGGTCTATTGCGGCCACGAATATACCGAGAGCAACGCCAAGTTCGCGCTTTCGGTCGATCCGGACAACGCCGCCCTGCAGAAGCGGGCCGCGGAAGTCACCGAACTGCGCGCTGCCGGCAAGCCGACCATCCCTTTCAATCTGGGTGGAGACAAAAAAGCCAACCCGTTCCTGCGTGCCGACGCACCGGAACTGGCCAAATTTTACGGCCTCGAAGGCGCCGATTCGGCAGAGGTGTTTGCCGCCATCCGCAAGGGCAAGGACAATTTCTAGGTCAAGCTTTTTTCGACCCGGCTTAACCTTTCCACAACTTGGGAGCCGATCAGGTTAACAAATCGTTAGCATCTGGCACGAGCTTTGCCCCTAATAGGGCAAAGGGCCGGATCAACTGTTTCATTTCGAGACAACCCGGCCCGCTTTGAGACAGGCGAGGCAAAGATGGCCGGAAACGGAACAGAACGGACGGGGCTGCCGATGGCGCTGGAAGTGTCCCGTCCACGTCCCTCGCTCAAGCGCAGTGAAGTCACCGCGTCGTTTGTCAGCCAGTTGCTGGCCGAACAGGGCAATTTGCCGCCACAACGCGCGCGGCGCCGCAACACGGCAGAGGGTGCTATCGGGGCCTATGCAAGTGGCGCCAAGATTGCTGTGAAGCGCATGCCGATGGGGTATCGGACGAGTATTGTGGCGTAGGCGGGCCTTCCAACTCGGTCGTCACCCTTGGGCTTGACCCAAGGGGGCTTCACTTGACCGGCCGAAGTAAAGTGCAGTGCCCTCGGGTCAAGCCCGAGGGTGACGATCCCTAGTGCGGAACCAGAGGTTCCCCTACTCGATCCGCACCAGCAAATCCTTGGCGTCGATCTGGTCGCCCGGCTTGATCAGCAGTTCCGCGACCACGCCCGTGACCTCGGCATGGATGGCCGTTTCCATCTTCATGGCTTCGATCGAACACAGCACGTCGCCGGCCGTGACCTGCTGGCCCTGTTTGACGGCAAGGCTGGAGATGACGCCCGGCATGGGTGCGCCGACCTGCTTGGGGTCACCCGCCACGGCCTTGGCGCGAACCTTGACCTCGCCGGCCTTGAGCCGGTCGGGTACGACGATGGTGCGCGGTTGCCCGTTGAGGTCGAAGAACACCCGCACTTCGCCCTTTTCGTTGGTTTCGGCGCGGCCGAGATAGTTGACGACCAGCGTCTTGCCCTTTTCGATATCGACCAGCAATTCCTGGCCTTCTTCGAGCCCATAGAAATAGACCGGCGTGGGCAGCACTTCGGTCGGGCCGTAGCGGTCCTGGGTCTTTTCGAAATCGGAATAGACTTTTGGATACATCAGGTAGGAGGCGAGGCGCAGGTCATCGATTTCGTGCCCGACTTCGTCGGCGATTTTCTTGCGCTCGGCTTCGAGGTCAACGTCTTTGAGATAGGACCCCGGCCGCTCGGTGAGCGGGGTCTTGCCCTTGAGCACTTTCTTTTGCAGCGCTTCCGGGAAGCCACCGGGCGGCTGGCCGAGATCGCCGGCAAAGAAGCCGACCACGGAATCGGGGAAGGCGATGTCGCGGTTGGGGTCTTCCACGTCAGCGCGCTTGAGGCCCGCCGAAACCATGGCCAGCGCCATGTCGCCCACTACCTTGGACGAGGGCGTCACTTTGACGATATCGCCAAACATCTGATTGACGTCGGCATAGGTCTGCGCGACCTCGTGCCAGCGGGTTTCGAGGCCGAGCGAGCGCGCCTGTTCCTTGAGATTGGTGAACTGCCCGCCGGGCATTTCGTGGAGATACACTTCCGAAGCGCCGCCCTTGAGATCGCTTTCGAAGGCGCGGTACTGGGTGCGCACCGCTTCCCAATAAAACGAGATCTGGCGGATCGCCGAAGCGTCCAGTTGGGGATCGCGCTCGCTGCCGGCAATCGCTGCCACGATGGAGCCCAGCGTCGGCTGCGATGTGGTGCCCGAGAGCGCATCCATCGCCGCATCCACCGCATCGACGCCCGCGTCGACCGCCGCCAACACCGTTGCCGCAGCCGCACCGGACGTATCATGGGTGTGCAAGTGGATCGGCAGGCTGGTTTCATTGCGCAATGTGGCAATCAGCTTCTTGGCCGCAGCGGGCTTGAGCAGCCCCGCCATGTCCTTGAGCCCCAGCACATGCACGCCGGCCTTCTCCAACTCCTGGGCCAGGCCGACATAATATTTGAGATCATACTTGGCCCGGTCCGGGTCGAGCATGTCTCCGGTATAGCAGATGACGCCTTCGGCCACCTTGCCGGCATCGAGCACCGCGTCGAGCGAGACGCGCATGTTCTCGACCCAGTTGAGGCAATCGAAAACGCGGAAAATGTCGACGCCGCCCTTGGCGGCCTGTTCCACGAAGAAGCGGACGACATTGTCGGGATAATTGGTGTAGCCGACGCCATTGGAGCCGCGCAGCAGCATCTGGGTCAGGATATTGGGTGCACCCTCGCGCACCTTGGCGAGGCGCTCCCACGGGTCTTCGTTGAGGAAGCGCATGGAGACGTCGAATGTCGCCCCGCCCCAGCATTCAAGGCTGAACAGGTTCGGCAGGCCACGGCTATAGGCCTGCGCAATGCGCGTGATGTCGAAGCTCCGCATGCGGGTCGCGAGCAGTGACTGGTGCGCGTCGCGCATGGTGGTGTCGGTGAACAGCACCCGGCTCTGCTTCTTCATCCATTTGGCAAGACCCGCCGGACCGTCACGGTCCAGGATCTGCCGGCTGCCTTCCACGGCATAGAGTTGTGGAAATTCCGGCAGCACCGGCGCTGCCGCTTCAGCTGGCGGACGCGGCCGGTCGCGCACTTCAGGATGGCCGTTGACGGTGACGTCGGCGATGTAGCTCAGGAGCTTGGTCGCGCGATCCTTGCGCGGCTTGAAGTTGAACAGCTCCGGGGTCGTATCGATGAAGCGCGTCGTATAGCGGTTCTCGACAAAATCGGGATGGGTGATGATGTTTTCGAGGAACGCCAGATTGGTCGAGACGCCGCGAATACGGAACTCGCGCAGCGCGCGGTGCATGCGGGCGATGGCTTCTTCGGCCGATGGCGCCCAGCAGGTGACTTTTTCAAGCAGCGGATCGTAGAAGCGGGTAATCACCGCGCCCGAATAGGCCGTGCCGCCATCGAGCCGCACACCGAAACCGGTGGCGCCGCGATAGGCGGTGATGCGGCCATAATCGGGGATGAAGTTCTGTTCGGGGTCTTCCGTCGTCACGCGGCACTGGATGGCATTGCCGTTGAGGCGTATGTTTTCCTGAAGTGGAACACCCGATTCCGGCGTGCCGATCACCGCGCCGTCAAGCAGGTGGATCTGCGCCTTGACGATGTCGATCCCCGTCACTTCCTCGGTGACGGTATGCTCCACCTGGATGCGCGGATTGACCTCGATGAAGTAGAACTTGTCGGTATCGGCATCCATCAGGAATTCGACGGTGCCGGCGCCACGGTAATTGGCGGCCTGGCCGAGCCGCACGGCGGCGTAGGTCAGCTCCTTCCGTACAGCGTCGCTGAGATAAGGCGCTGGCGCCCGCTCGACCACTTTCTGGTTGCGCCGCTGCACCGAGCAATCGCGCTCGAACAGATGCACCAGGTTGCCGTGATCGTCGCCGATCAACTGCACCTCGACGTGCCGGGCGCGCTCGACCAGCTTTTCGAGGTACATCTCGTCCTTGCCGAACGCCGCCTTGGCCTCGCGCTTGCCTTCAGACACTTCCGAGAGCAGGGATTTTTGATCCATGATGCGGCGCATGCCGCGCCCGCCGCCGCCCCAAGAGGCCTTGAGCATCAGCGGATAGCCGATCTCCGCGGCCATTTTCCTGATCTGCTCGGGATCGTCCGGCAGGGCGTCGGTCGCGGGCACCACCGGCACGTTGCTGGCAATCGCCATATTGCGGGCGGCGACCTTGTTGCCGAGGTCCCGCATGGTCTTGGCGCGGGGACCGATGAAGATGATGCCGGCGTCTTCGCAGGCGTCGACGAATTCTGGACTTTCCGACAGCAGGCCATAGCCGGGGTGGATCGCATCGGCGCCGGAAATCCGCGCGATGCGGATATATTCGTCGATCTGCAGATAGGCTTCCACGGGCCCCTTGCCCTGCCCGATCAGATAGGCCTCGTCGGCCTTGAACCGATGCAGCGCCAGCTTGTCCTCTTCGGCAAAGGCGGCGACGGTTTTCAGCCCCAGTTCATTGGCGGCACGAAAGACGCGAATGGCGATTTCGCTGCGGTTGGCGACGAGAATTTTCTTGATTGGCATCGATTTACGTCCGAGCAAGAGGGGATTGGGACCCCGCGGGGTCCGGCTCAGGTCAGGCAAAGCGATGGGGCGGTTGCCGCCCAACCGCCATGACGATCAAACCTAGTCGCGGTTCAGATGTCCCGCGAGGTGGCTCATGTCATAGCCGGCGCCGGCGGCCTGCGAGATGATCTCGCCTGCTTCCATTTCGCCGGCCTGGCTCAGCGCCCAAAGGGTCGTCGAGCGGGTTCCCGAACGGCAGAAGCAGAACACCGGGCCGTTGCTCCCCTCGAGCACGGCCTTGGTCCGTTCAACCATTTCGGGCGATACGCCTTCCCGCCCGAGCGGGATGGCATGGTAGTCGAGCCCGGCAGCCTTGGCTGCGGCCTCGATTTCGGCGCCTACCGGCTGGTCCGGCGATTCACCATCGGGTCGATTGTTGATGATGGCGACGAACCCGGCCTGCTTGAGCGCTGCGACGTCCTCGGGAGAAATCTGTCCCGCAACGCTGACGTGATCGTTGATCCGCTTCAAATCCAAGGCACACACTCCCGCTGCCGCAAGCCCGTTTTCCGGGCTCCTTATACGCACCCCATTATGGGCTGCGCAACTGCGACTGAAGGATAACTGTCGTCAAGCTGTCATGCGGCAGCCGCAGCCCTTTGCTCCGGCAGGGCGGCGGGGCGGCCGAGCAGAAAGCCCTGAAAGCCGGTGCATCCAGCTTCGCGCAGCAGCGCCAGTTGCTCCGGGGTCTCGATACCCTCGGCAATCACCTCGGCGGGGAGCGAGCGGGCGATATTGCAGATGGCGGTGACGATCATGCCGTCGACCCGGTTGGCCGAGATGTTGGAAATATAACTGCGGTCGATCTTGATGATGTCGAAGGCAAAGCCGCGCAGATATTGCAGGCTCGCGTGACCCGCCCCGAAATCGTCGATGGCCACCCTGACGCCCATGGCCCGCAAAGCGGCGAGGTTTTCCGTTTCAATCTGGCGCGCATAGAGCGGCACGGTTTCGGTGATCTCGACAATGATGCGGCGCGGGTCCGTCCCGGTTTCCCGCAACACGGCGGCAAAGCGCTGTGCGAAGTCGGCATGCCGCAATTGCGCGGGCGAGACGTTGAGGGCAACTGGCGTCGCGCCGAACGAGTGGAGGTCCATGCACACGCGCCGCAGCACCCAATCGCCAAGCTTGTCGATGAGGTCGCTCTCCTCGGCAATCGGAACGAAATGGCCGGGCGCAATCATCCCGCGCACCGGATGGCGCCAGCGCACCAGGGCCTCATGGGAGCGCACGGCCATGTGGGTGTCGAACACGGGCTGATAGTGCAGTTGCAACTCATCCATCAGCAGGGCCGCCCGCAATTCGCGCTCGACGAACCGGCGTTGGCGTTCATCGCCCAGCATGTCGGGATCAAAGCACACCACCGTGTGGCGGCCGGCTTTCTTGCCCTTGTAGAGCGCGAGGTCCGCCCGCGAGATCAACTCCACCGGATCGCTCGCATCCTGCGGCGACAGCGCCACTCCGATCGATGCGGAAAGCCGCACGGGGCGTCCGCCGATGGCGACCGGCCGGTCGAGGCGGCGGAGCAATTCTTCGCCCAGGCGGCGCAGGGCGGCCTTGTTGTCGTGCCCCGCAATGATGACCCCGAACTCGTCGCCACCCAGCCGGCCGATCGTGGCACCCGGCACCACCTGCTCGATGACCTGCGCCAGATGGACCAGCGCCGCATCGCCCGCGCCATGCCCCGCCGTGTCGTTCAGGATCTTGAGGTTGTCCATGTCGATCTGCATATAGCCAACCGGCCGGTCGGCGCCGTGAAAGACTTCGCTCGAGAGCACATCGATGAGATAGGCGCGGTTGAACACCCCCGTCAGCGCGTCGCGGTTGGCCCGCGCCCGCGCGTCGCGTGCTTCGCTAGCGATCAGCTTCAGCCGCTGCGACAGCCAGCGATGCCCATACAGCAGGATAGCCATCAGCAGGAACCCGACGAGCAGGGCTCCGCCGGGAAGCGCCGCCGCTATCCTGGGGCCCAGCAGATCGAAGAAGGCAAGCAGGCGAGCGGCCACGACGACGACCACCAGCACGGCCACCGCCAGCACGATCCTGCCATAGCCTTCAAGGATTGATTTGTAGTGAGACTTGCGACGCATGTTCGGTTTCGCTGCAGACAATTGGCGCCATTCTGGCAGAAAGCTCTGAACATGCGGTAAACGGAGAAAAAATATACAATCCTTTCAATTACATAGCAGATTGAAAGCGTCAGGGACGCTAGCGATCGTAGATGACAGTTAGGCGACAACGGGTCTGCGTCGTGCCAACAGGCTTAACAATGAATTGCTAGGGCACGCCCGTTCCCACCCATGCGCCCCAGACGTCCCGCTTCTCGGCGACGAACCGGTCGGCAACGCCTTCAACTGTCGCACCCGGCTCGTTCAATTGCGCCAGCAGCCGGTCCATCTCGGCCAGCGGCACGCTCGCCCGCTGGAAATAGGAGGCAATCAGCGGCGCTTCGGCAAACACCCATTCGCTCAGCGCCACCACCACCGGCTCGCTGGCAAAGGCCGATGGCCTGGGCGCCTCGCACACCAGCTGCGCCAGGCATTTGGCGGCTTCATCGTCATAGGCGCCCATGTCGAGGGGGCGGAAATCGAACTGCGCCAGGATCGCATTAGGCCGCCAATAATAGAACAGCACCGGCTCCTTGCGGCTGACGGCACCGGCGATCAGCGTATCCATCTCGAAGCGGTTGGCCGGCTCGACGATCTCCACCAGCTCCTCCAGCCCATGGGCCCGGATCAGATTGCGGTTGATCAGCGAACAGGCCCAATCGGCGGGGCACGAAATGAACTGCACCTTGCCCTGCGGCTGGATGGCCGGCAAAGCCGCCGCCAAACCTGCTGCCGTTGTCAGTTCCGGACGCGCCTCGGCAACGAAGCCGGGAATGAACCAGCCCTCCAGCTGCCCATCGGCAAAGCTGGGCGCGGCCTGGCGCACCTGCTGCGCCTCGACGCCAGCATTCCACACCTCGGCAATCCGCGTCGCCCACATTTCGGGCGCCACGGCCGGCTGGCCGGTGGAGCCCATGGACGATCCCGTGGCGGAAAGATCGCCGGGGATCACCCGCGCGTCGCAGCCGTATTCGGCCCGCAGAATCCGCGCGTGGATTTCTGCCAGAAGCTCCGCCGACGGCCAGCTCATGCGGGCGATGTTGATCGGCTGATTGCCGCATGGCGGGGGTGGCGCCGCGGGCTCCGCCGCAACCGCCGGCGCATCCTGCGCCTGGTCCAGCACGGTCAGTTGCGCCTGGGCGGGCGAGGTCATCAGCGCCAGCAGCATGCACGCCATCAAGGCCGTCGCTCGCCGTGCCGTCATCAACCGTTTCTCCCTGTGGCCATGCGCACTCTATGCGAAAACCACCCCCGTTAAGCAACAGCAAGAACGAGCCAATTCCCTCAATCAATTCAAGGTGACTCCCGGTGCGCAAATGTGCAACAGTCGCGCCAGCGGGGCGCGGGTTGCGCCCCCTTTATCGCCTCGTTCTCGTTGGCAAGACCGGCCCAGGCAAGGGCTGCCCCACGGGAAACGAGCTCAAAGAGGGATGAACATGCTCAAACTGAACAAGACCCTGACCCTGGCCGTCGCCGCCACGACCCTGCTGGTCGCTGCGCCCGCCATGGCCCAGGAAGTCAAGCTCGGCTTCCTGGCCGACGTGACCGGCCCCATCGCAGGCTTCGCGCCCGGCATGGTTGAAGCCGGCAATCTGGCGATCACCAACATCAACGAGCAGGGTGGCGTGCTCGACGGCCAGAACCTGGCGTCAGTGGTTGCGGACAGCGCCTGCGACGGCGGCACCGCCGGCCCCGCTGCCGACCGCCTGGTCAATGCCGAGCAGGTCGTCGCGATCTTCGGCGGCTATTGCTCCGGCTCAACCATTGCCGGCGCCAATGGCTCGGCCATCCCCGGCAATGTCGTGATGGTCTCCCCAGCCTCCACCGCTCCGGCCGTGGCTGAACTCGAAGACAATGACCTGGTGTTCCGCGATGTGGTTCCAGACTCCATCCAAGGCGTCAAAGCGGCCGAACTGCTGCTGGCCCAGGACATCACCGAAGTTGGCCTCACCTATGTGAACAATGACTATGGTTCGGGCCTTGCAGGCGCCTTCGAGGAAGCCTTTACCGCTGGCGGCGGCACCGTTCTGGCCAACGTCGCGCACGAAGACGGCAAGGCCGACTACCGCCCCGAAATCGGCCAGATGGAAGCTGCCGGCGCCACCACGCTGGTGATCTACGGTTATGAGAACGCCGGCGGCGGCACCATCCTGAACCAGGCTGTGGAAGCAGGCTCGTTCGACCTGTTCGTCGGCGGCGACGGCATGGCCGGCGATGCGCTCGTCGCCAACCGCGACGCGTCGAGCCTCGAAGGCATGATCCTGACCCAGGCGGCTCCCGCTGAAGGCCCCGCATTCGACGCCCTGGTCGCCCTGACCGAGGCTGCTGGACAGGACCCCAACGGCACTTACGTCACCAACTCCTATGATGCCGTGTTCCTGCTGGGCCTCGCCATCGAAAAGTCCGGCTCGGCCGACCGTGAAGGCATTTCGGCTGCTCTGCGTGAAGTTGCCAACGCCCCCGGCGAAACTATCCTGCCAGGCGAATGGAGCAAGGCCAAGGAACTGATCGCTGCCGGCACCGACATCAACTATGAAGGCGCTTCGGGCACCGTCGAATTCGACGACAACGGCGACGTTGCCGGCGCCATCAACTACTACGTCATCGAAGGCGGCGAAGTGGTGAATAAGGGCCTGATCGAATAGTTTCGGCTCATTCGGCATATCCTTTTGCGGCCCGGGAGCGATCCCGGGCCGTTTTCATTTAAAGCTTCACCAGACGCTCCGGTTCCAAAGCGAAGGTCCAGTCGATGCGCATCACCAGCCCGGCCGATATTCCCGATCTGAGCGGCAAGACCGCCCTCGTCACCGGCGCCACCGGCGGCATCGGGCTTGAAACGGCGCGCATGCTTGCTGGGGCCGGCGCGCATGTGATCCTGGCCGGCCGCAGCGCCGAAAAGGGCGCCGCAGCCCTGCGCGAGATCGCCGCCAGCAAGATCAGGGGCCGCATCGAGTTCGAGCGCTTCGATCTGGCGGATCTCGCCGATGTTGCCGCCGCTGCCGCCCGCATCGACGCCATGCACGCCCAGATCGATATCCTGGTCAATAATGCCGGCGTCATGATGCCACCCGAGCGCCAGACCACCGCCGACGGGTTCGAACTGCAATTGGGCACCAATCACCTCGCCCATTTCGCCCTCACGGGGCGCTTGCTGCCCCGGCTCCGGGCTGGCGAGGCGCGGGTGGTGATGGTATCGAGTAACGCCGCGCGCTCGGGCCGCATGGCATTCGAGAACCTGCAATCGGAACGCAATTATTCGCCCTGGCGCGCCTATGGACAATCCAAGCTGGCGAACCTTTTGTTCATGCGCGCCCTGCAGCAGGCAAGCGATGCAGACGGGTGGGGCCTGTGTGTCGTCGCCAGCCACCCCGGCCTTTCGGCTACGAGCCTGATATCATCGGGCATGGGCACCGGCCTCGTCCCGCGGCTGGGCAATATGTTCAACAGGCTCGTCGCCCAATCCCCCGCCGATGGCGCCCTCCCCACCGTCGCCGCCGCCACCGATCCAGACTTGGCCCCGCTGTCCTTCGTGGGTCCCGCGGGCGTCGGCGGCTGGCGCGGCAAGCCCAAACTGGTGAAATTGCCCGCGGCCGCAGAGGACGATGTGGCGGCGAGAAGGCTTTGGGAGGTGTCGGAGAATCTTACGGGTGTGCGGTTTGGGGATTGAGGGCGGCTGAAGGGGCGCTGCTCATCTCCTGTCAGTTCAATCCACCGTGTCATTCCCGCGAAAGCGGGAACCTCTGTTTTCCTTGCAACCATCGCCAACGGAGGTTCCCGCTTTCGCGGGAATGACGCGGTGATTATTGGGAAGCCAGTAAGGGAGGGACAGGAACGCTCTCCTTGGAGGGAGGGGCCGGAGCTGGGGCACGATTGGCCCCGGCACTTCCTCCAAAACCCTCCGCACCCACAGTGTCATCCCGGCCTTGAGCCGGGATCCATCTTGAGATTTCAGGATGGGGCGGGAGGGAAGGCTGGGGGTCCCATATCTGGGCTAATCATCCCCCACCCTTGATCCCTCCCCGCAAGGGGGAGGGTGTCGACTGGGAGCTTTGCGGTTCGTTGGGGTCAGAACTACTCAGCGTTTGTGGAAATCCGGAAACGCCAAAAGGCCTCATGGTGAGCCTGTCGAACCACAAGGTCGAGCGAGTGGAGGTTGCGGTGCCACGACCTCGTCCTTCGACGGGCTCAGGATGAGGTCTACTCGATGGGCAGGACCGTCCGGCCCATCCCTTACCCCTCGCGCCGCACCACTTCGGGGATCAGCCCCTTGGGCGCATAGCGCAGGGCGATGGTGATCACGACGCCGAGTACGAACACGCGCATCTGGAGCGAGCGGGATTCGATTTCGGGGATGGCGCCCCAGCCGAGGCTATCGGTGACGCTGGAGAGATTGAGGAAGATCAGCTGTGCCAGCGGATCGGAAATGATCCAGACGATGTAGATCAGGAACGAGCCCAGCACGACGCCCCAATTATTGCCGGCGCCGCCGACGATCACCATCACCCAGATCATGAAGGTGTGGTTGATCGGCTGGTAGCCGGAGGGGTCGAAAATCTGGGTGAAGGTGGCGAGGATTGCCCCGCCAATGCCCATCAGTACCGAGCCGAAGATGAAGAGTTCCAGCTGGCGCCCGGTCACGTCCTTGCCCATCGAGGAGGCCGCGATGTGATTGTCGCGGATGGCGCGCATCATGCGGCCCCAAGGTCCGCCATAGGCGCGTTCCACGATGATGAAGGCGCCAACCAGGATGATTACTGCCAGCACCAGGAACCACACACGCGCCAAAACGAAGCTTTCGGGGATCGAGCTTCCCATGGCCTGCAGCTGCTGCGGCAGTGGCGTGGGCCAGGGCATGGGCGAGACGGTCATGGTGCCGCGCGTCAGCCAGTCCATGTTCTTGATCAGCGCACGCAGGATTTCCGAGATGCCGATGGTGGCGATGGCGAGATAGTCGGTGCGCAGGCCCAGGCTGATCTTGCCGATGAAAAAGGCGATGAAGGCCGACACCAGCCCGCCAAAGGCCCAGCCCAGCACCGGATGCAGGCCCAGCCCGCCGACGAAACCGGCAGTGGATTCGATATAGGCCGCGGCCGGATCGATCTGGCTGCGATAGATGAGGTAGCCGGCAAACCAGGCCAGTACCACCAGCGTGGTCTTCCAGGCGCCGCGAAGGCCGATGCGGTGGCTCTGGCGCGCCAGCAGGACCAGCACCAGCCCAGCGAGGAACGCCAGCAGCGCGCGGCCCAGCATCATGGGGCCATCGCTGTTCCAGAACTCCGGATTGACCGGATAGGACAGGAACACCGTCGAGGCGCCGCCCACCATCAGGAAGCCCATGATGGCGAAGTTGAACAGGCCCCCATAGCCCCACTGGATATTGAGCCCCAGGGCGATCAGCGCAAAAGCGGTTGCCTGCACCAGGATCAGCAGCATGGAGGCGGTGCCCTGCGTGACACCCACCACGACCACGATGAGGAACATGGCGGCAAACAGCATCAGGCCGCGCCGCAACGGGCTGTCCCAACCCTTGGAAGTCGTTGCCGCCGCACTCATGTCGACGCTCCCTTGAAGATACCGGTCGGGCGGACCAGCAGGGTGATCACCAGAATGACGAAGGCGACGGTGAGCTTATATTCCGTCGGCACCAGCGCCAGATTGGCCGGCAACGCCATGCCTTCGGGCAAGAGCCCATTGATCGGGCGCAGCACGGCGGTCCAGTTGAACACCGCCATGGTTTCGGCAAAGGCGATCAGGAAACCGCCCACGATGGCGCCATAGGCATGGCCCAGCCCACCGACAATGGCGGCCGCGAAAATCGGCAGGACAATGTTGAACGCCAAATCCGGCATCAGCGCCACGTCGAGCGCCAGCATGGTACCGGCCACGCAGGCGAGCGCACCCGCGATCACCCATGTGACCCGCACCACCAGCGCCGTGTTGATACCCGAAACCTGCGCCAGCGCGGCGTTGTCGGCCATGGCGCGCATGGCCTTGCCCAGCCGCGAGCGGGTCAAAAACAGATGCAAGGCGACCACGATCAGGGCGGTCACGATGAACATGATGACCTGAGGCTCGGTAATGGAGATCGGGCGGGAACCGCCTGCCCAGCTCATGTCGATGCGGAAAATGTCCTTGGATTCGGTATCGAAGAACGTGCGCGTTCCCGAACCGAAGATCAGCCGCGTCAGGCCCTGGATCATCAGCGTGACGCCGATGGAGGCGATCAGCAGGGTCACGGGTTTGGCCCCGCGCTGGCGCAGAGGCGCATAAAAGCCCTTGTCCAGCCCCAGCGCCAGAACGGCGGTGATGATCATCGCCAGCGGCAGCACCACGAACCCAGCCGGCAGGGGCGTGACGATGCCCATGGCGGTCATCGCCGCGGCCAGCACGAAGGCGACGAAAGCGCCCATGGTCATCATGTCGCCATGCGCGAAATGGGCAAAGCGCAGGATGCCGAAGATCAGCGTGACGCCGACCGCACCCAGGGCGTAGATCGAGCCCAGCACGGTGCCTGAGATCAGCACGCGATTGATGAAGAATATGAGTTCGTCCATTTCCTAGCCCCCGAGGAAACTTTTAGCGACTTCGGGATCGGCGATCAGTTCTGGACCGGTGCCGGTGAAGCGGTTCTGGCCCTGCGCCAGCACAAAACCCTTGGATGCAAAGGCCAGCGCCTGGCGGGCGTTCTGTTCCACCATCAGGATGCCGACGCCTTCCTTGTTGACGCGCACGATGGTCTCGAAAATCTCGATCACATAGCGCGGCGACAGGCCCGCCGAGGGCTCGTCCAACATCAGCAGTTTCGGCTTGCTCATCAGCGCCCGGCCCATGGCCACCATCTGGCGCTGGCCGCCCGAAAGCTCGCCGGCCGGCTGGCGACGCTTTTCGGCCAGCACCGGAAACATGGAATAGACCCAGTCCATGGTTGGGCGGAAATCGTCGGTGCGGGTAAAGGCACCCATTTCGAGGTTTTCCTCGACGGTCATCGAGGTAAAGACGTTCTTTTCCTGCGGCACGAAAGAGAGGCCCTTGGGCACGAGCTTGTCGGGCAGGGAATTGGCGATGTTCTCGCCGCCGAATTCAATGGTGCCGCCGGTGACCCGGAGCAGCCCGAAAATGGCTTTCAGCGTGGTCGACTTGCCGGCGCCATTGGGGCCGACGATGACGCCGATGTCGCTGGCTTCGATAGCCATGTCGACGCCATTCAGGATCGGTGCGCCGCCATAGCCGCCCACCACGTGCTTCAGTTCGATCAATGGCATTACGCTACCTCGACTGGCGTGCCGAAATAGGCTTCGACGATGGCGGGGTTGGCGCGGATTTCGGCCATGGGGCCCTCGGCGATCTTTTCGCCCTGCGCCATAACGATCACCGGATCGCAGAGGCGCGCGATCAAATCCATGTCGTGTTCGATCACGAAGAAGGTATAGCCAAGCTCGGTGTTCATCCGCTCGATATTGCTGGCGAGGTCATTGAGCAGGGTCTTGTTGACGCCCGCCGCCACTTCGTCGAGCAGCACCACCTTGGCATCCACCATCATGGTGCGGCCAAGCTCGAGCAGCTTCTTCTGGCCACCGCTGAGATTGCCGGCCAGCTCGTTGCGGACATGGCCAAGCTTGAGGAAATCGATGACGTCGAGGGCCTTCTTGCGCACTTCGGTTTCGCGCGAGCGGGCAAGGCCGGGGCGGAACCAGGCATTGACCAGATGCTCGCCGGGCTGGTCGCCCGGAACCATCATCAGGTTTTCCAGTGCCGTCATATTGGAGAATTCATGCGCGATCTGGAAGGTGCGCAGCATGCCGGTGCGGAACAGCTGGTGCGGCTTGAGGCCGGTCACATCCTCGCCGTCGAAGATCACCGAGCCGGTATCGGGCACGATATTGCCGGCGACCATGTTGAACAGCGTCGACTTGCCGGCCCCGTTCGGACCGATCAACCCGGTCACCGAGCCGCGCCGGACCGAGAGCGAGCAATTGTTCACGGCGGTCAATCCGCCAAAGCGTTTACTGACGTTGCGAACGTCGATAACCAGATCAGAGGGCAATCAACCCGTCCCGTTTCCTAATGCGTTCATGCCCCGTTCATAATCAGGGCTATTTTGCGGCATCTGCTCACAAGGCAGGCACACGGTCAACCTTGACCAGCCGGTCAAATATAGGCGAGCACGGCATCTGCCGTAGATTTGTTGTTGGCGCAAGGGACATCGTAAAGCGTCGCCAGCCGCGTCAGGGCCTTGATGTCCACGTCATGGGGCTGGGCTGAAAGCGGATCGATAAAGAAGATCAGCACGTCCAGCCGCCCCTCGGCGATCATCGCGCCCAGCTGCTGATCCCCGCCCAAAGGCCCGCTTTTCAGCAGCGTCACCGGCAATCCCGTAGCCGCAATGATACGCCCGCCAGTGGTTCCGGTGCCCCAGAGTTCGTGTTCGGAAAGCTTGGCCCTGTGCTGCACCGCCCAGGCGCAGAGGTCGTCCTTCTTGTCGTCATGGGCAACCAGACCGATCCGCGCCATTGCTGTCTCCTTAGGGATTACGTGCCGCCTTCAAGCACGTCTTGAAGGATTGGAGCAATGGCGCTGCGGGCTAGAATTCGTTCCAATCCGCCGCAATGGCCGCATTGCCTTCCGACCGATAGGTCCGGGCGGCGGGCCTGGCCCTTGCGGTTTGAGAAGTCGGCCGGGCCGGTTCCTCGGAGGTGGTGAACACCGCCACGACCTGGTCCAGCTGGCTGGCCTGCGCCTCGGTCTGCTCAATGGCGGCATTGGTTTGCTCGACCAGCGCCGCATTGTGCTGGGTCATCTCGTCCAGCGTCCGCACGGCGACGAAGACCTCGTCGATGGCTGAGGCCTGCTCGCGGCTGGCGCGGGCAATGGCCTGCATCAGGCTGGCGTTCTCGTTGACGGCGCCCAGCATGGCAGCGAGTTGATCGGCTGCATCGGACACAAGGCGCGAACCACCCCTTACTTCTGTGGCGCTCTGCTCGACCAGCGCCTTGACGTCGGACGAGGCGCTCGCGGCTGATTGAGCGAGGCGCCGCACTTCCACGGCCACCACCGCGAAGCCCTTGCCGGCGTCGCCGGCACGCGCTGCTTCCACCGAAGCATTGAGAGCCAGCAGATTGGTCTGGAAGGCGATATCGTCGATCATGCCGATGATGTTGGAGATCTTGGCCGAGCTTGAGGTGATGCGCTCCATCGCCTCGTTGGCATGGGTCATGGTCGTCCCGCTTTGCGCCGCGCTCTGCGCAACGCTCTGGGCTTTGCCGTCGGCATCTTCGGCCATACGGGCATTGTCGGAGACGGTCGCCGCCAATTGCTCCATTGCCGCCGAAGTCTCCTCGATCGTTGCGGCCTGCTTGGTCGTGCGCTCGCTGAGATCGTTCATGCCGCTGAGGATTTCGCCGGTCGCCTGCTTCAGCGAGCCGGAAATCTGCTGCGCGCTCACCACCACCGAAGTGAGCTTTTCGCTGACCGCATTGGTATCTGCCTGGAGCCGGGCGAATGCACCCTGGTAGTCGCCGTGCATGCGCTTTGTGAGGTCCGTGTCGGCCAGGGCACCGAGTACCATGCCGGTTTCACCGATGCCGCGATCGACGGTTTCCATCAAATTGTTGACGCTCTGGGCGAGTGCGTTGAGCTCCGGATCGGGGAATTCGGCATGCACGCGCCGCGAAAAATCCCCCGCGACTGCGGCATCCACCACTTCGCCGAATGCAGCGCGGAGCGTCCCCATCATGTCGCTGCGCTCAACGCGCCGGCGCTGGGAAGCCGCGCGTTCGTCTTCAGTCATCTGGCTGACCTTGAGGCCATTTTCGCGGAACACTTCCACCGCACGCGCCATCTCGCCGACTTCATTGCCACGGCCGGTGAACGGCACGTCGGCTTCGTAATCTCCTTCGGCCACCACTTTCATGGTTCGTGCGAGGCGCGGCACGGATGACATCATCACGCGTGACAGAATGTAGCCGGCAACACCAAGCACGCCCAAGGTCACGAGGCCGACGACGGCCAGGAGCGTGAGCGCTTCATTCACGACGCCTTCGATCTGGGCCTTGTCGATGCCCACATAGAGTACCCCGACAGGCTGGTCGGTTTGATCGAAGATCGGCTGATAAGCGGCGTAGTAAGCCTTGCCGGCGATATCTGCCTCACCCCAATAGGCCTGGCCTTCGATGACCGCGCTATAGGCAGGGCCGTCACGGTCCAGCGGCGTACCCACGAGGCGCTGGCCATCCTCACCCAGGATCGTGGTGGTCATGCGCACGAAGTCCTGGCTCGCTTCATCGAGGCCGAAAATGGTGGCCGACTGGCCGGTGACCCGGGCAACAGAATCCATCATGTCATGGTTGATGAACTGCCGCGGCATGGCCCAGGTCCGGATGCTGGCGATATCGCCGGTATCCGTCCATTGCACTTCGGCGCCGGGCAGGCTGGACTGCACGATGGTCGCTGCGGTCTTGAGGTTGGTGACCTGCTGGTTCAGCGCCGTCTCGCGGGTCGCGGCGCTGAGATTGAGATAGATCGCGACGGTCACTACGCCCACCGAAACGATGACGGCGGAAATGACCAGCCCGGCGATCATGGTGGTGAGCTTGATATTGCCCAGCCGGTTTCCAGTACGCTTCAACATGCCGCTCACTCCTAGAACTCGTTCCAGTCTGCGGCGAGCGCAGCATTGCCATGCGTGCCCAGCCGGGCCGATGCCCTGGCGAGCTTTTCCTGCAGGCCGCGCGCGTCGGCGTGCTGCTCGCGCCTGGGTTCAGCGGCGTGGTCACTGTGCTGGATCTGGAAGATATCGACGATCCGGTCGAGCTCCCGCGCCTGCCCTTCAGTTTGCTCGATAGCGGCATTGGTCTGCTCGACCAGCGCCGCATTGTGCTGGGTCATCTCATCCATCGTGCGCACGGCAACGGTAACTTCGTCGATCGCGGCAGCCTGCTCGTGGCTGTCCTGGGCAATGGAATCCAGCAGCCCGCTATTGCCGCGGGCTTCTTCCAGCATGGTCTTGAGCTTGCCTGCGGCGTCGCCGACCAGTTTCGAGCCGGTGTTGACCTCGCCCGCCGACTGCTCGATCAGCACCTTCACTTCACTGGACGCCTGTGCGGCCGATTGCGCCAGGCGCCGCACTTCCACGGCCACGACGGCAAAGCCCTTGCCCGCATCGCCGGCGCGCGCTGCTTCCACGGAGGCGTTCAGCGCCAGCAAATTGGTCTGGAAGGCAATGTCGTCGATCATGCCGATGATGTTGGAGATCTTGGCCGACGACTGGATGATACGTTCCATGGCCTGGGTCGCAGCGTCCATCACCTGCCCCCCTTCCTCGGCCGTGCGCGTCACCTGGACAGCGTTCGCGCTCGCATCCTTGGCGCGCTGGGCGTTCCTGGTCACGGTTGCGGCAAGCTGTTCCATGGCGGCCGAAGTTTCCTCGATGGTCGCGGCCTGCTTGGTGGTGCGTTCGCTCAGATCATTGGCGCCGCTGAGAATTTCGCCAGTCGCGGTGCGGAGCGCGCCGGACGTGGTGCGCAACTGTCCGACCACATCGGTCAGCTTGTCGGCCACGGCGTTGACGTCGGCCTTGAGGTTGGCGAACGCGCCCTCATAATCGCCTTCCATGCGCTCGGTGAGGTCGGTATTGGCGAGGGCCGCCAGCACATGGGCGATTTCGGTGACGCCGCGGTTGAAATTGGCCACGAGGTTATTGACGCTTGCGGCAAGGCCATTGAGTTCGGGATCGGGGAACTCGCTCGTCACCTGCCGCGTGAAATCGCCGGCTACGGCGGCATCCACCACTTCGCCGAACGCCGCTTGCAGCTCGCTCATCATCGTCTTGCGGTTTTCCTGGTCCGCAATGATGCGGGCCGCTTCCGCTTCGGTCATCTGGCTGACACGCAGCCCGTTCTGGCGGAACACTTCCACCGAGCGCGCCATGCGGCCCACCTCGTTGCCCCATTCCGTGAACGGCACGTCCGCGTGGTAATCGCCCTCGGCAATGGCATCCATGGCGCCGGCCAATCTGGGAATGGGTTTGGTCATCAACCGCGACAGCAGCAGACCAACCAGCCCGAACACCACCGTGACGGCGCCGCCCACCAGCAGGATCAGGTTCAGTGTCTCATTGGCATGAGCATTGACCGCCTCCATGGGCGTACCCACGAAAATGGCGCCCATGACTTCGCCGCTCATCTTCTCGATGGGCTGCAAGGCGCCGAAGAAGCTGATGCCATTGACCGGCAGGACGCCGAGGAACTGCTCGCCCGCCATCACCGTAGCATAGGCAGGGTTGCCTGCATCGAGCACCATATCGGCAATGCGGGTGCCATCGGGTGCGGCAAGGCTGGTGGTCTTGCTCACCAGATTGCCGCTGGCAGGATCAAGCACATAGATGGTGGCATCTTGCTGGGTAACCCGCGTCACGGAATCGATGATTTCGGTATCGTAGAAGGGCGGCACGGCCCAGCTCTGGAAGGCGTCCATGGTGCCTTCCGGCGTCCACTGCAACACCGAGCCTGAAATCCGCCGCTCCAGAATGGTCGCTGCGACGCCCAGGTTTGTCGCCTGCTGCACATGACTATCGGCTACCGAGCGGTCCCGCAAATTCATGTAGATGACGCCGGAAACAACAGCGATCGAGCCGATGATCGAGACCAGCACCAAGGCGGCGATCATCGTGGTCATCCGGATATTGCCGAGCATGCGGCCAAGTTTGTGCATGTAGATCCCCCCAGAACTGCAGCGGCAGGCGCTGGTTCTTCAACATTCGTGGGAAGAATTTACCGTATAGCTGTTAATCCTTCGTTCTCCACGATTTCAAACGTGGCGACTACTCAATCCAAAAGAAAAGGGCGCCAGCGGCGCCCTCTCCTTGTGCACGCTGTTGTGCCTAGAATTCGTTCCAGTCCTGCTCGATTGCAGCATTGCCATGGCTGAGATAGGTGCGCGCAGCGGTCTTGAGCTTGTTCTGCAGACCGCGGGCACCGCTGGCGGGCGGCGGCCCCGCGTGGACCAATGGCCGTTCCATTGTCGAGGCGCCAGGCTCGATAGCGAAGATATCGACGATCCGGTCAAGCTCGATGGCCTGGGCCTCGGTCTGCTCGATGGCGGCGTTGATTTCTTCGACCAGCGCCGCATTGTGCTGGGTCATCTCGTCCATGGTGCGAACGGCGGTATTGACCTCTTCGATGGCGCCTGCCTGCTCGCGGCTGTCCCGCGCAATGCCAGTCATGGCGTCGTTGGACGAGCGAGCCGCAGCGACCATGGTGCCCAGCTTGGAGGCTGCATCGAGCACCAGCTTGGAGCCGTTCTTCACCTCGCCCGCAGACTGCTCGATCAGGAGCTTGACGTCAGCCGAGGCACTGGCGGCCGATTGGGCGAGGCGGCGCACCTCCACGGCGACGACGGCAAAGCCCTTGCCCGCATCCCCTGCCCGTGCCGCTTCGACCGATGCGTTGAGGGCCAGCAGATTGGTCTGGAAGGCGATATCGTCGATTAGCCCGATGATATTGGAGATCTTGCCCGAGGACTGGGTGATCCGCTCCATGGCTTCGGTGGCCTGGTGCATGATCTGCCCGCCCTGTTCGGCAGTCTGGCTGACGCCTGCAGCCGCCTTGCTGGCATCCTGGGCGCGCTGGGCGTTCTGCATCACCGTCGAGGCCAGTTGTTCCATTGCGGCCGACGTTTCCTCGATGGTTGCGGCCTGCTTGGTGGTGCGTTCGCTCAAATCATTGGCGCCGGCCAGGATCTCGCTGGTGGCCGTCTTGAGCTGGGCGGAGGTATCCTTGAGTTGGCCCACGATATCGGTCAGCTTGTCGGCAACCGCATTGGTGTCGGCCTTGAGCTTGGCGAAGGCGCCGAGATAGTGGCCCTCCATGCGCCGGGTCAGGTCGGTATCGGCAAGCGCCGCCAGGACCGAGCCGGTTTCCCCGAGGCCCCGATCCACGGTTTCGACCAGCGAATTGACCGAATGGGCCAGCGTGTTGAGTTCTTCGTCGGGGAACTCGGCATCGACGCGCTTGCTGAAATCCCCGGCGATGGCCGCATCGACGACGGCGCCAAAGGCCCGCTGCAGATCCTGCATCATGGCGGCGCGCTCGGCCTGGTTGCGGATGATCTGCGCAGCTTCGGCCTCGGTCATCTCGGCGATGCGCACGGCGTTCTCGCGGAACACTTCCACCGCCCGCGCCATGGCGCCGATTTCGTCGGTCCGCGCTTGTCCCGCGACCTCAAGGTTCAACTCGCCATCGGCCAAATCTTGCATGGTGTTGGTCAGGCGCGACAGCGGCCTGCTGATGGAACGCGATACCAGATAGCCGCCCAGTGCGGCCAGCGCCAGCAGGACCGCGCCCACCATCAGCATGGTATTGCGCATGTCCACGATGGGCGCCATTGCGGTGCTTTCGGGCTGCGCGGCAACGATGGCCCAATCGGTGCCCTGCACGGATACGCCGCGCGCAGCGATAACCATGGGCGTGCCACGATATTCTGTGATCACGCCCTGGCCCGGCGTTCCGGCAGCCGCGTCGGTGACCACCGAGGAATGGAGCGCCGTCACCAGCGTGTCGTCGCCCTCGGTGTAATCGGAGTCCACACGCAGCAGGCCATCGCTGCCGACAAGGAGCGCTTCCCCGCCCTCGCCCAATCCAGAAACGTTCGAGAGCTGCATTCCGACCGAGTTCGATGCAACAGCGACGGCCAGCACGCCCATGGGCGTTTCTTCGTCAAACACCGGAATGGCCATGAAGCTGGTCGGCAGATTGCCCCTGGGTGCGTAGGCGCTGAAATCGGCAAAGCTCGTGGTGCCCGCCTCGGCATCCTTGACGGCGTTGAAGACGGTGGCGAGGCCGGTGCCCGAGAGCGCCGGATCGGTCAGCACATTGCCGGCGAAATCGCTCCGCTTGGCCGCCGAATAGATGATCTCGCCCTGCGGACTGACCAGGAACAGGTCCGCATAGCCGCGCTCCACGAGAAGGGAGCGCAGGCCCGGATGAAAGCGCTTGTGCTGGGCATCGTAGCCGCCGGCCTTGCCGCCGGATTCATCAAGCTCCCAGCCGGCATCGGGGTTCGGATTTGCATCCACATAGGCTGCCTGGAACAGCGCCTTGGTGCCATCCCCGACGCCCATGCGCATCTGATCGAAGGTGCGCATCATGTTCTTGACCGCGCTGGCGGTGTCGGAACGCTGCGCAAACAGGCGCAGATCGACTTCCACGGTACGGTAGTAGTTTTCGACGGCCGAGGCGGAGGTCTGCAGGGCTGCCTGCATGGCGGAGTCGCGCTGGTTCTGCACGGTCTGCAAGCCGATGAAATAGCTGGCGATCCCCACGCCTGCGCTCACCACCAGCGCCGAGCCCACCAGGGCCAGCGGCAATTTTTCCGCAATTTTCAGTTGAGGCAGAAAGCCCATCAGATACTCCAACCCTGTTATTTCGCCTGGGCGTCATTGCAGACGGCGGGCTGCTTGGCGCAGCCACAGGCGATCATCCCCAAAAGTCCGTGCGGACCTTATGGTAACGTTACACAAGGAGCCTTAACTGCATCTTACGCAGTGATCCCCGGTGCCCAAAAATGTGGCACAAACAAAAGAGCCACCCAGGCGGGTGGCTCTCTCGAATGGGACTGGTTGGAGAAGCTTTTAGCTCAGCGCGCCGATTACGGCCTCGATGCGCTTCTTCATCGTCGAGGCATCGAACGGCTTGATGATGTAGTTGTTCACGCCAAAGGAAATGGCTTCCTTGACCTGTTCCTTGTCGGAGCGCCCGGTGGCCATGATGAAGGGCATGGCCTGGGTCCGTGGGTGCTTGCGGATCACCTTGAGCAAGGTCAGCCCGTCGATGTCTTCCATGTTCCAATCGGAAATGATGAGATCGACATTACTTTTCTCAAGCTTGCCCAAAGCATCGCGGCCGCTCTTGGCCTCGATGATGTCCTTGAAGCCCAGTTGAGTGAGGATATACTTACAAATACCACGCATTGATTGCTGGTCATCAACGATCAGAACGCTGACAGCACTGGCTTTTGGCACGGTCTTATTACCTTATTGGCGTCAGGGCGGGCATACCGCCATCTGCGAAAAACTGTAGGCGACAAGCGTTTATAATCTCTCAATCGCGCTTGTTGCATTCCCCTGTAGCGGCGGACATCAGGCGGCCGACTTGATCCGCACCAGCGCATTGGCAAGCCGCCCCGCAATGGCCTCGATCGGCGCCTGTTCGACCACCGCACCTTCCTCGAACGCGACCCGCGGCATGCCGTAAACCAGCGCCGAAGCCTGGCTTTGTCCGACCGTATAAGCACCGGCATCGCGCATCAGCTTGAGGCCTCGCGCGCCATCGCGGCCCATGCCGGTGAGGATCGCCCCCACCGCAAGGGGACCGGCCACCCGCGCCACCGATTCAAACAAGACATCGACGCTGGGGCGATGCCCGGAAGCCAGTTCATCCTGGGACAGCCTGCACTTGAGCTGACCCGAGGAGCGCTCAATCCGCAAATGGTGGTCGCCGCGCGCCACATAGGCGTGACCGGGCTGCAGCACCATACGGTCTTCCGCTTCCACGACGCTAAGTTGGCACAACTCATCCAGCCGTGCCGCAAACCGGGCAGTAAAACCGGCGGGCATGTGCTGGGCGATGACAATTGGCGGGCAGTCGAGCGGCATCTGGGTCAATACAGTCCGGATCGCCTCCACCCCGCCGGTCGACGCGCCGATGGCGATCAGGGCGCCACTTGGACCAGCCGCCGTCTTGAGCACCTGCTTGGGCGCATCGGCCCGGCTGGCCGACCGGCCGCGCACGTCGGATTTTGCGGCAGCGCGAATCTTGTCGCGCAGCCCTGCGCCGAAAGCCTCGATCCCCCCTTCGAGGTTCGCCCCCGGCTTGGCGACGAAATCCACCGCACCCAGTTCAAGCGCCAACAGCGTTTCGCTGGCGCCCTTCTTGGTCAGCGTCGAAACCATGATCACCGGGGTCGGGCGCAGGCGCATCAATCTGTCGAGGAATTGCAGCCCGTTCAT
Source organism: Devosia naphthalenivorans (assembly GCF_003056355.1). Classification (GTDB taxonomy): domain Bacteria; phylum Pseudomonadota; class Alphaproteobacteria; order Rhizobiales; family Devosiaceae; genus Devosia; species Devosia naphthalenivorans. The sequence goes on along the minus strand of NZ_PYVW01000005.1, from coordinate 147,026 downwards.
GTTGGGCATTTCGATATCCAGTGTCACCACGTCCGGATTGAGCGTTTTGATCTTTTCGCGCGCTTCGATCGGATCGGTGGCCGTTCCCACCACCTCAATGTCACCATCCCGCACCAGCGTGCGGGCCAGCACTTCGCGGATCAGCGCCGAATCGTCGACCACCAGGACCTTGATACTCATGCCGCTTCTCGTTTGCTGGCGATTGCTTTGGACTGATAAATTGTTTTGCCGACCAGCCGGTACCCGTCCCCGCCTGCGCCCAGATTTTCCGAGTGCCCGATATACAAAAAGCCATTGGGCGCCAGCAGCTTGTTGAAGCGACCGAACATTTCGCCCTGCGTTGGCTTGTCGAAATAGATCGCCACATTGCGGCAGAAAATGGCGTCGAACGGACCCTTCATCGGCCACGGCCCGATCAGGTTGAGCGGCTTGAACGATATGAGTTCGCGCACGGCGTCGGGGATGCGCAGGGTGCCGTCGCTACCGCGCTCGAAGGCGCGCAGGCGTTCGGTTGAAAGTCCCTGCGCTTCGCTTTCGGGGTAGATCCCCTGTGCGGCCCTGGCGATGACGGCGGTGTCGATGTCGGTCGCCAGAATTTTGAGGTCCCAGCGCCTGAGTTCGGGAAACGCCGCCAGCAGATCCATGCCGATCGTATAGGGCTCCTGGCCCGTGGAGCAGCCGGCGGACCAGATGCGCAAGCGGCTGCCGCGCGGCTTTGCCGCTATCAACTCGCCGACATAGCTTCGCAGGTGCGCGAAATGGTGATCTTCACGGTAGAACCGCGTCAGGTTCGTCGTCAGCGCGTTGATGAAGTTCTGACCGTCGCGGCTCGATCCGCCGCGTTCCAGATGGTCCATATACGCGTCGAAGCTACCCAGCTCCATGGCGCGGACAATCTTGCTGAGCCGCGACACCACCAGCGTGCGCTTGGCATCGCTGAGGGAAATGCCGGCCACCTCATAGACGCGCCGCTTGATCCGCGTGAACTCGCGGTCGCTGAGTAGAATTTCTGCCTGGTCCATCGCTGGCGTACCCCGATTGCCCCGAACCGCCGAGCGGAAGTCCGTTTAGACGCTGGCGCGCCGCGCCGGTATTGCTGCCGGCGGCGCTGCCTCGCCAAATAACGCCATCCTTCCGGTGAGCCGCCGCATGGCCAACTCGCCCTCTTCCAGCGTCGTCGCGACAGTGCCGGTTTCATTGCTTAGATTGCGTAAATAACCCTCGAGATCGGCGATCACTTTTTGCAGGTGCTGGGCTTCTGTTACGCCGGCCTCCGCCTGTGCCCGCCCGCGGCTGACCACGGCGCGGATTTCCCGTGCCGAATTATTGGTCAGTTGCGCAAGCTGGCGCACTTCGTCGGCCACCACGGCAAAGCCGGCGCCCTTTTCGCCGGCGCGTGCCGCCTCGACGGCAGCATTGAGTGCCAGGAGATTGGTGCGGAACGACACGTCCTCGATGGCTTGCACCATCTGGTCGATCTCGCGGGTCATCTGATCGACTTCGCCCACCACCTCATGCGTGCGGCGCACCGCAAGCTCGGCGGCACCAGCCAGGGTCTGGGCGTTTCGGCCCCAGGCGAGCGCCTGCTTGAGATGTGCATTGCCCTGGGCGAGCGCCCGGCCGGTATGATCGGCATCGTCCTTGTTGGCGGCGCTGAGCGCATTGACTTCAGCAAGCCGCGTCTCGAAACCGGCCACAAGCCCGCCAACGGCCTTGAGGCGGGCTTCAAGCGTCTGGCGCAATGCCTGCTCTTCATTGACCTGGTCGAGCACCGCACCCGCGAAATCATTGAGCCGGCGCGCCACGCCCCCCAGAGGTCCATCGAGCGCATCGGGCAACTCATCATTACCGGCAGCAACCCGCTCCAATTGCAGCAATCCGGCGTCGATGGCTGCCATGGCGCCATTCAGGGCGCGTAGTGCGCCATTGCGCCGAGCCGCCTCGGTTGCGAAGCGGAAACTGGTTTGCCCGCTCCCCAGCGCGCCGACAAAGGCGTCCAGGTCGTCATCCTCGATATAGGTGCCGGCCGGCACGAACTCGAGCAGAACACAATAGGTCGAAATCGTGTGACGCTTCACTTCGAAGCGCTGGTCGCCCAGCATGACCATGCCCTGTTCGGGCGGCCCGCCCCCGGCTGCAAGATACCCCTCGCCAAAAACTGCATCCAGCGTTGCGCCTTCCAAGCTGCGCTTGGCCAATGGCTCGATGCCGGCGCTTGCCGCGAGGATCATCCCGTTCTGGTCCACCACGATGGCGGGTTGCTGCATGGCGACAAAGGCGCTCTTGAAATGATGTGCCCGATCGAGGCGTTTGCCGAGCCGGGCGACAATGCTGCCCATGCTGAGAACTTCATCGGACCGGTCGCTGAGACCTGCCGCCATGGCAATTGCAGCCAGGGTCTGGCTCTCGCGTCGGTCGGCCAAAACAGCGCCGACCAGGGTCAGCAATACGGTCAGCACCGGCAGCAAGACTGCAACGCCGAGCCAGATCGATCCGGGGCCCACTAGCGTCGCGATACCCCCTGCCAACAGGCAAGCCGAAAGCCATAGGGCTGAGATGATCAACGCTAGGCGCAGATTCGGCATGAGGTCGCTAAACCAATCGATCAAGCAGAGTTAGACAGGCGTCACTCTAGCTCAAGAATGGTTAATCAAATCTATAGGTGGGTGGCCGCAGGTAAGACTTTGATCACCAAGAACTCCGCCGTCTAAACAGCCGTCTCATCTTGGTACGCCTCGCTCCCATCAGGAAAACTACAGTGAATGATGGCGCCGATCAGAACAGTTCGATATCAACCATCGGCACTGGTACGACGACGCGCCGCTTGGCCAAAGCAATTTCCTCGCGCGCAACGCTGGCGCCCAGATCGCTGTCGAGGCGCTTGACGAAGGCTCGCCCGGAATAGGGCTTGAACAGCACGCGACGTGCATAGTTGCCGCCCAGATCTTCACTGGCTGCAATGTAGCCTTCATCGGCCAGGAACTGCCGGACGAAGTCGATATTCTTGGCGCCCACGTCGTCAAGAGCCGAGTTGATCTTGCCGCCGCCAAAGATCTTGATCTCGAGATTAGCCTTGCGGCCGGTGCCGCGGGTCAGGACCTTGTTGATCAATTGTTCCATGGCGAATGCGCCATAGCGCGCCGAAGCACCATAGCGGTCCCGAGCCGAGCCGGATTGTTCGGCCAGCAGGAAGTGGTTCATGCCGCCCACGTTGGCCATCCGGTCCCGCACACAGGCCGAAACGCAGGAGCCCAGCACCGTTGAATAGGTGAGGTCACTTGCGTCCGAAACATGGCAGTCGCCTTGGTGGACAGTGGTAACAACGCCGCGGTCGAATTCGGGCGGCAGGGAATTCGGCAATGCCATTGAAGTCGCATAGTCCTAGTAAGGCTTTGTCCTGATCCTAGAGAGCAAGCATTGACCAAACGCTAACCACTCTGCCATGGCTCCCTCCATCCCTGGTGTTTGCAAGAACTGTTTTAGGGTTTTCGCGCTAAGGTCGCGTCAGGGGTTAGGAAAGTTTTCGAATGTCACTGCAGAAACTCGCGAGAGAGCTCGATGAGACGGCCCGCCAGACCGCCTCAATGCTGGAAGGCATCACCGAGGCTCTTGGTGTTCTCGCCGATGGCCGCTTGAACAAGGACCCGTCAGTTAGCCACGCCGTTCATCTGATCGTCACCGCCCTGCAGGGGCAGGACCGCATCGAACAGCGTTGCCACAACATGGCGCTTGCCGTGCGCCAGTTTGCGCTACTGCCCGCCACCGCCCCCGACAGCGTCTATGAAGAAATCTGGGCGAGCCTCACGCTCGACGAACTGCGGGTGCCCTCCCTGTCGGGCATTGCAGCCCATCAGAGCCACGGCGACGCCGAGTTGTTCTAACCGGTGGAGTTGGCACTGCGGGTGATCGCAGGCTCCACTTGAAATGAAAAAGGGCGCCTCGAGGGCGCCCTTCGTGATTCTCGAAATGACCGCTGTCAGGCGTCGACTTTTGCGCCGCTGACCACGGCGTGCAGGTCGATCAGTCCGACCATGCGGCTTTCATGGGTGACGATGCCGTTGAGCAGTTCGGTGTCGATGGAATTGCCTTCAGGCACGTTGTGGATGTCATCGCGGCTCACCGTGAGGATATCCGACACCGCATCGACCAGGATACCGACCCATTTGTCGCCCACGCTCATCACCACCACGACATGGTTCTTGGTGGGCGAGGTCTGGCCATCGCCAAAGCGGGCCCGCAGATCGAAAATCGGCACGATCGTGCCGCGCAGATTGATGACGCCGCGCACGAATTCGCGCGTGTTGGGCAGGGGCGTCGCACCATTCCAGGCGCGGATTTCGCGCACCGTGGTGATCTCCACTCCATAGGTCTGATCGCCGATCGAAAACGCGATCAACTGCAGGGAATTCTGGGCGGCAATCGCCGACTTGTCGCCCATGTCGTCGCGCAAACCGAGCGCTTCCATTTGTCTGGCCTTTCTGCCGCCCTTCTAGGCGACTACGCAACTACCGGGCCGCCAGAATACGCGGCGGCCCATGCTCTTCACGGCTCGCTTCAAGCCGCGTTCTTGTGGACAATAGTGGCCTTGAGCCCCTGCACGTCCACGATCAGGGCAACATTGCCGTCACCCAGGATCGTGCCGCCGGCAATGCCTTCGACCCGTTCGAAATTCTCTTCCAGCGATTTGATGACGACCTGCTGCTGGCCGATGATGTCATCGACCACCAGCGCCACCTTGTGGCTGCCCTCGGCTTCGCAAAGCACGACAAACCGGTCTTCGTGCTGAGATTCACCGGCCATGTTGAAGCGTTGTGCCAGATCGATCACCTGCACGTATTCGCCCCGCACCTGCAGCACGCGTTCTCCGCTCGGCACCCGCTCAAAGCTCGCGCGTGAGCACTGGATGGTTTCCACGATCGATGACAGCGGCACGACGTAGGGAGACTCGCCGACTTTCACCAGCATCACGTCCAGCACCGCCAGCGTCAGCGGCAGGCGCAGGGTCATGCGCGTGCCCTTGCCGGTCCAGCTGCGGACATGCACCGAGCCGCCGATCTTCTTGATGTTGGACAGCACCACGTCCATGCCCACGCCACGTCCGGAAATATCGCTCAGCGCCTCTGCGGTGGAAAAACCGGGAGCAAAGATCAACTGGTCGATCTGCTCGTCCGACGGATTGACGTCGGGCGCAACGATCCCCTTGTCGCGCGCCAGCTGCAGCACGCGTTCGCGGTTGATGCCGGCGCCATCGTCCTCGACGACAATCAGAATATTGCCGCCCGCCTGCTCGGCCGAAAGCCGCACCGTGCCGGTCTCCGGCTTGCCGCGGGCCAGGCGCTTCTCGGGCGTCTCGATCCCATGGTCGGCAGAATTGCGGATCATATGCGTGAGCGGATCGCTCAACTGCTCGATCACGGTCTTGTCGATCTCGGTGTTTTCGCCCACCGTTTCGAGCTTGATCTTCTTGCCCGTCTTGCTGGCCAGTTCGCGCACCAGACGCGGCATGCGGGAGAACACGGATTTGACCGGCTGGGCGCGAATGGCCATGACCGAATCCTGCAGGCCCCGCGTGGTCTGCGCCAGCACTTCAAGACCGCGCACCAGTTCGGTATAGCGGGCGCGCAGGGTCTCATCCATCTGCTGGGTCAGCATGGATTGGGTGATGACCAGTTCGCCCACCATGTTGACGACGCGGTCCACCTTGTCGAGATCAACCCGGATCGACTGCACGCCAACGCTGCGGGCGCCGTTTTCTTCGCTGTCGGCAGCGGGAACGGCGGTGACCGGCTTGTTCAGGCTTACTGGAGCAACGCGCTCCGGCACGGGCCTTGGCTCTATCGCCGCGGCCAGTTCGGCAAAGCTTGGTCCCGGGGCTTCTTCGAAGCTGTCCTGCCTGGTGACGGGTTCGGCCACCGGCGCGGGAGAAAAGTCGAGCAGCTCGCTGACCTCATCATCGGCCAATGCCATCAGATCCTGTTCCTGCGTCCGCAGCCGGGCGGTCTCGGCGTCCACGATGACGATGGGAGCGGGCATGGGAGTGGGAATGGCGTCACCCTCTGCGCCCAGCTGCACCACAGAGATGTCGCAATCCCCGTCGACGAACTCGAAGACTTCGCGAATGGCGGCCTCGGTGAGGGTCGGGCTAAAAAGCGTGATCTCCCAGCTGCAATAGACGGCGAACGGCTCGAAATCCGAAAGCGGCGGGAGATCGGCCATCACGGCTCGCACCTGCATCTCGCCGAGCGCCGCCAGTTCCCGGAACAACAGCAGCGGGTCGTTCGCCCGGGCATAAAGGGCCCGGTAGGGGGTGAACCTGATTTCCCAATGCCCCGCTTCGGGCTGCATCGGCGCAATTTCGAAGGTATCGCTGGCGAGATCTGCCGCCTCGCTCAACGCATCGAGATTGACCATGACGGGCGTGAATTCGATGTCGAACTCGTCCAGCGTCTCGCCGCCTGCATCCTCACCGGCAAGGGATTCCCCGCGCGCCAGGGCGTCGAAGCGCGCCTTCTCGTCGAGGCCATATTCGGCCGGCAGGGCGTCGCCCGTCTGGGCCGCCTTGACGTGATCCGCCACGATGTCGTTGGCGCGGATGCACAGCACGACGACATCGTCGCTGAGTTCGACGCGGCCGTCCCGGACATAATCGAGCAGGGTTTCATAGGCATGGGCAAAACCGACCAGTGCCGAGAACCCGAAGGCCCCGGCCCCACCCTTGATCGAGTGAATGGCGCGGAACACGGCATTGAGCCGATCGGCATCGCGCTCGCCCGCCTCGATGGCCGCAAACTGCTCCTCGAGCTCGGTCAGAAGCTCCGAGCATTCGTCGAAATAAGTGGCTTTGAAATCGTCCAGGTCGCTCATCGGATCCAACCCTTCTGGGTCTGGTTTTGTTAGTTCAGTGGACGACGCGATGAATCACTGAAATCAGCTTTTCCGGATCGAACGGCTTGACGATCCAGCCCGTGCCGCCGGCGGCCTTGCCCTGATCGCGTTTGTCCTGCGAAGTTTCGGTGGTCAGGATCAGGATGGGCAGGCTCTGATATTGGCCGCTGGCACGTACGTTCCTGATGAACTCGATACCGTCCATCACCGGCATGTTGATGTCGGTGATCACCACATCCACATCCTGGCTTTTCAGCACGTCGAGTCCCTGCTGGCCGTCCTCGGCCTGCAGCACCTCGAACCCGGCATTGCTGAGCGTGTGGTGCAGCATGGCCAGGATCGTCCTCGAATCGTCTACCGTCAGAACCCGCAAAATCGTCATCCTCTCATCATCCCCGAGAACCTGGCGCCAAGGCCCAGCCGCTCGATCGCGGTCAGCATTGTCGCGCTCGGCCGTTCGATGGCAAAATCGAACTGGTTCTTTCGGGCGGTCTCGCCAGCGCTGATCAACATGATCAACGCGTTGGTCGATACGCGCTCGACTGCGCTTGCATCGACCAGCACTGGTCCTTCATCGATTGCATCGATCAGTCCGTCCCGGATTCCATCAAGGGAATCGAGATCCATGACTGCCGGCAAAGCGATAGCTTGCTTGGCTTTGCTGACCATGACGAATGTTTGCCCCGGGAGTTCTCTCCGCCCTGCAGTTTCCATGATAACGGTTTAAGAATTGCTAAGTTACCGCGCTCCCACAGCTGCTTATCTCCAGCTATAAACAATGGAAAATCAGCTTGGAACTAAACGGCATCGGCCTTGGTGCGGCATCAGCGGACATGGTTTCGCTTGCGCACGGCAAGCTGCCGGGGGTACCCAAGGCTTCACTCGAGCTGGAAGTTGTCTATGACCACAAGGATCGCCCTGACCGGGCTTGCCCGCGACCTCGCCGAACGCGCTGCGACCGGCAAGCCGATCCGGGTTGGCGTCATCGGATCGGGCGAGATGGGAACGGATCTGGTGACGCAGATGTCGCTGATGCCGGGCCTCGAAATGGCCGCCATCGCTACCCGTCGCCCCCATACCGCGCTTGAAGCCATGACCATCGCCTATGGCGACGACAGCAAGGGCAGGACTGCCGACAGCCCGGCGCAGGCGCTCGCCGCAATTGAAGCGGGCAAGATCGCCATCACCTCGGCGGAAACGCTGGTCACTACCCCCAATATCGACGTGGTAATCGACGCCACCGGCAAGCCGGGCGTGGCCGCCGACTACGATCTTCTCGCCATGGAACACGGCAAGCACCTGGTGATGATGAACGTCGAAGCCGACGTGACCATCGGGCCCTATCTCAAGGCGCAGGCTGACCGGCTTGGCGTGGTTTACTCGGTTGGCGCGGGCGACGAACCCAGCTCCTGCATGGAGCTCATCGAGTTCGTGACGGCGCTCGGCCTGCCCATCGTCGCTGCGGGCAAGGGCAAGAACAATCCGCTGCGTCACGATGCCATTCCCGACGAATACCGGGAAGAAGCCAGCCGCCGCAACATGAACCCGCGCATGCTGGTGGAGTTCGTCGATGGTTCCAAGACGGCCGTCGAAATGTGCGCCATCGCCAATGCCACGGGTCTGGTCCCCGACGTGCCGGGCATGCACGGCCCCAAGGCCGACCGCGACGAGATGGCCAAGGTGCTGATCCCAAAGGCAGATGGCGGCATCCTCAACAAGATGGGCGTGGTCGATTACACCATCGGCAAGGGCGTGGCGCCGGGCGTTTTCGTTATCGTCAAGGCAGAGCACCCGCGCATCATCGAGCGGATGGACGACCTCCATATCGGCCATGGACCCTATTACAGCTTCTTCCGCCCCTATCACCTGACGAGCCTGGAAGTACCGCTCACCTGCGCCCGCATCATGCTTTATGGCAAGCCGGACATGGTGCCCTTGCCCCAGCCGGTGGCCGAAGTCTGCGCCGTCGCCAAGCGCGACCTCAAGGTCGGCGAAACCTATGACGCCATTGGTGAGACCTGCTACCGCTCCTATACCATGACGATCACCGATAGCCGCGCCGCGAACGCCGTTCCAGTCGGCCTGCTGGAAGGCGGCAAGGTCACGGCGCCGGTGAAGAAGGGCGAATTGCTGACCGCAGCCAATAGCCAACCGGACGTTTCGACCCGCCTCTTCGCCCTGCGCCAGGCCCAGAACAAGATGCTGGGCCTGCTCTAGCGTCGCCCTTACGAAGGCTTAACTTGCAAACGGCAAGCTTGCGCACTAATTCCTGATCCTATCTATCAGGAATAAAGCCATGTCCGAGACTCTGGATCCCCGCGCGCCAATCCGCGTCCGTCACGAAACCCGCATGCGCCTGCTCGAGGTCGTGCGCGTCACCGACGTAACACCCATGATGCGCCGGTTTCGCCTCAAGGGCGATATGACGGGCTTTGCCTCGGCTGGCCATGCCGACCACATCAAGGCGTTCTTTTTCGCCGACGGGGTCGAACCATTCCTCGCGCCCATCGGCCCCAACGGTGCACAATGGCCCGGCGAACGCCCACAGATGCGCGACTACACGCCCCGCTACTGGGATGTCGACGCCGGCTGGATCGAGCTCGACTTCGTCCTGCACGGTGACGGCCCTGCCTCCTCCTGGGCCGCAGGCGCCACGGTGGGCAGCACGCTGGTGATCGGCGGCCCACGCGGCTCGCTGATGGTGCCGGCGACTTTCGACTGGTACCTGCTCGCAGGCGATGAAACCGCCCTGCCCGCCCTGGGCCGTCGCATCGAAGAGCTGCCCGCCGGCAGCAAGGTTCTGGCGATCATCGAGGTCGAAAACGCAGCCGAGGAACAGCGCTTCGTGACCAAGGCTGATCTTGCCCTGACTTACGTGCACCGCAACGGCCAACCGGCCGGCACCACCAGCCTCATCCTCGACGCAATCAAGTCCGCAAGCTTCCCCCAAGGCGTGGCCTACGCTTACGTGGCGGGCGAGAGCACCATGAGCAAGGCCGTCCGGGCGCACCTGACGGAACAGCGCGGCTTCAACCCCGAATACGTCAAAGCCGCCGGCTATTGGCTACTCGGCGTCGCCGACGCCCAGGAACCCCACTGACGCCACTTCACCTGAGCGATCTGCCCCTTGCCGATCCGCCCGATATTGGGCATATCAAGAGTGTCGGAACGGGGCTGTAGCTCAGTTGGGAGAGCGCGTCGTTCGCAATGACGAGGTCAGCGGTTCGATCCCGCTCAGCTCCACCATTCCGATCTATCATCTCCGTTTGAGGTCACGCTGAAGCAACGCGATCGGGTTGGCGCGCTACTCGTTGGCGTCAAATCAGAGCAGGACAGTATTCGGCCTGCCCTGCCCGCCTGCTTCAGCCTCCGACTGGTGGCGTTGCGCCGGTGCCGTAGGGGACGTTGCGGCCGCCGTAGCGGCGCACGCGGATGTTGGCTTGCTCGGCGTGGCCGACGAAGCCTTCCAGCATGGCGAGGCGCGAGCCATATTCGCCGATCATGGCTGAGGCGGCGTCAGTGGTGATGGTCTGCCAGGTACAGGTCTTCATGAATTTGCCCACCCACAAGCCACCGGTATAGCGCGCCGCCTTCATAGTGGGGAGAGTATGGTTGGTGCCGATCACCTTGTCGCCATAGGCCACATTGGTGCGCGGACCCAGGAAAAGCGCGCCGTAGTTCGTGATGTTGTCGCGGAACCAAAGGTCGCGATCGGTCATGACCTGCACGTGTTCCGAGGCAATGCGGTCGGCCTGGGCCAGCATCTCGTCGTAGCTGTCGCAGACGATGACTTCGCCAAAGTCGTCCCAGGCTTTGCGGGCGATCTGGCTAGTCGGCAGGATATCGAGAATGCGCTCGATCTCGGCCATGGTCTCGCGGGCCAGCTTTTCCGAATTGGTCAGCAGGATTGCCGGCGAGGTCGGGCCATGCTCGGCCTGACCCAGAAGATCGGTGGCGCACATCTCCCCGTCGACGGTCTCGTCGGCAATGATCAGTGTCTCGGTGGGGCCGGCGAAAAGATCGATTCCCACGCGGCCATACAGCTGGCGCTTGGCTTCGGCGACAAAGGCATTGCCCGGACCAACCAGCATGTCTACGGGGTCGATGCTCTCGGTACCGATCGCCATGGCAGCGATGGCCTGGATGCCGCCCAGGACATAGATCTCATCGGCGCCGGCCATCGCCTGCGCGGCTACGACGGCAGGCGCGGGTTTGGCGCCAAAAGGGGGAGCGCAGGTGATCACACGCGCGCAGCCGGCCACCTTGGCGGTGATCACCGACATGTGCGCCGAGGCCAGCAACGGGTATTTGCCGCCGGGCACGTAGCAGCCCACCGCATTGATCGGTACGTGCTTGTGCCCGAGCGTCACGCCGGGCAAAGTCTCCACCGCAAGGTCGGTCATGGTATTGCGCTGCGCCTGGGCGAAATTGCGCACCTGTGTTTGGGCGAACTCGATATCGGCGAGATCCTGGTCAGTCAGTTTGGCCAGGCAGTCGTCGATCTCGCGCTGGCTGAGCCGAAAATCGGGCCTGTCCCATTTGTCGAACTTCGCGCTGAGCTCCCGCACTGCCGCATCGCCGCGTTTCTCGATATCGCCGAGAATGCCCTCCACGGTCGCTCGCACCTGGCGATCCGCCTCTGCACGTTCCCCGATATCCTTGCTACGCTTCAGCCAGATGGGCATCGGCCACCTCCAAATTCAAAGTAAAACTGCGATCCGCCAGCGGCTAATAGCCATCCTGGAGGGAAACCGGGGCGTGCAGCGCCTGCGCCTGTCCTTGCGCAAAGCGCACGACGTTCTCGCGTAGCAGGGCATCGGCGCTCTGCTCCGTCAGATCCGTGCTGGACGAAATATGCGGCGTCAGCCGAATGCGCGGATGGCCATAGGCCCAGTGCCCCGCCGGTGGCGGCTCTGGATCGAACACATCGAGACTGGCTCGCCCGACAATGCCGCTATCGAGCGCCGTCTTGAACGCGCTCTCATTCAGCAATGCCCCGCGCCCCACATTGACCAGATGCACGCCCGGGCGCATGAGGGAAAAGGCCTCTGCGTCGATCAGGCCGCGCGTCTCTTCGGTCAGGGGCGCAGCCAGAACGAGATGGTCGCTGCGGCGCAATACCTCGTCGAGCGTGGCGATTTCGACGCCGTCCTCGAAGCCGGTCCCTGCCGATCGCCGGGCCGCCACGACCTGCATTTCAAAGCCCAGGGCGCGCTGCGCGATCTCCTTGCCGATGTGACCGAAGCCCACCAGACCCAGCGTTTTGCCGAACAGCGTTCCGGCGTTGGAGCCGGTCCAGCCAGCACGATCGGTCACGACCCGCTCTGAGAGTGACCATTCGGCATCGAACATGGTGCCCAGTACATATTCGGCGATGCTTTTTGCCGATGCACCGCGCGATACGGTGACCAGCGGCACATCGAAGAACCAACGCGGCACCTTGTCAATGCCGGTGGACCGCAGATGCAGCCATTCCAGATTCCCTGGCCAACCCGGGGGCCTGGCGCTGTCCCGTCCGGCGGTGGCGGCGATGGTTTGATCGACCAGCATGGCCCGCACGCCCACGGGCAACTGCCAGGGCGTCTCGTGCGGCACAGCAATCAGCGCGAGATTGAGGGCCCTCTGGTCGAGCGGCTGCAAAGCCGCCAACAGGGAGGCATGATGGGCGATCACGGTGGTGGTCATGGGTATCAGGCGGGCCGGACCAGCAGGCGTCCACTAACCTGGCCGGCAAGAATGCGCTTGGCCGCATCCGACAGCGCCTCCAACCCCACTTCCTCGACCTGCGGCGCGTAGCGTTCCGCCTCGAAGAGGCCGGCAAGCCGCTGCCAGGCGGCAATACGCGCTTCGGCGCTCTGCATGACGCTATCGATGCCCATCAGGGTCACGGCTCGCAGGATGAACGGCAGCACATTGGTTTCGAGCGCAATACCCCCGGCATTGCCGACACTGGCCACAGCGCCGCCATAGCGCATCTGTTTGAGCAGCTTGCCCAGGATGGCACCGCCGACATTGTCGATAGCCGCAGCCCAGCGGCTGCTTTCGAGCGGCTTGTCGGGCTCGGCGAGAAACGCGTCCCGCGCGAGGAAAGCCGAAGCGCCAAGTTCGCGCAAGCCTGCTTCGAGCTCAGGACGCCCGGACAAGGCCGTGACCGAATAGCCCAGCTTGCCAAGCAGGAAGATGGCGTGCGAGCCGACGCCCCCCGCCCCCCCGGTAACCAATACATCGCCGTCACCTGGCTTTGCCCCCGCCGCTTCCAGCCGGTCGATCGCCAGCATTGCCGTGAGGCCGGCCGTGCCGAGCACCATGGCGTCGCGCAGCGAGAGGCCCTTGGGCAGCGGCACGAGCCAGTCGCCCTTGACCCTGGCCCGCTGGCTGAAGCCGCCCCAATGCACCTCGCCGACGCGCCAACCGGTGAGCAGGACCTCCTGCCCTTCCTGGTAGCGCGGATCGCTGCTCGAACGTACCGTGCCCGAGAAATCGACGCCGGCGACGTGGGGGTAGTTCCGGACCAGGCCGCCACCACCGGTCAGGCACAGGCCATCCTTGTAGTTGAAGCCGGCCCAGGCAATGTCGACCACGACGTCGCCCGGCGGCAAGGCGGACTCTTCGATTTGCCGTACGGTTGACGATACCGCACCGGCATCGTCGCGTTCAGTTACAAGGGCGCGAAAGCTCATCTGTCATCCTCGGGTTTTGGTGCGGAATAGGACGCTAGAGCGTCCAGTCGTCGCCCCAGACTTGCACGACGTGTCCCTCGGACACAGTGCGATATTCGCGTTGCGGCGGCACATAATCCGCCGGTCGGACCGGGCTCCTGATCTCCCCGCCATCCACCGGGCGCAGCTGCTTGCGCCGTGCCGGATCGGGTACGGGAACCGCAGCGATCAGGCGCTTGGTGTAGGGATGCTGCGGATTCTTGAAGACCGCCCCAACAGGCCCCTGCTCCACGATTTCGCCGAGATACATGACCGCCACCTGGTGGCTGATGCGTTCCACCACGGCCATGTCATGGGAAATGAAGAGTTTCATGGTTGAGGCGCCAGGAGTTCACCCGGTTGGGTGATTCAACATGGATGGATTCTGCACCCATGAAGGCCAGCACCCGGCCGGACATCGGCCCTGCCCAGGCAGTGGTCAGCTCGACCACGCGGATGCCGGACAGTGGCGCATGCACTTCACCGCCATTCGCCATTGCTGCGGTCTTTGCTGGCCATGAAATCTGCCCGTTTGCCTCGCCCATGGCTGGTGCGCCACGGGAGATGCGGCGAGGCGTCTGGTAGAGGCGGAGGGCCGGTCCGAGAATGGTGCGGCCGTCTACCTCTTCCCAATAATCACGCGCCTTGAGATGGCCGTTTTCGCGCAGTTCGGATGGCCGATAGGCCTTGGCCGCAATGACTTGGGCCTGCTGCAGGGCCTCGACCACATCCTCGGCAGCCCGATCGGCAATTTTGGCCTGGATGATGGCAAAGAGTTCGCCCCAGTTCTTGCGGCGTTCCGCCGGCTTGGCGAAGCGCGGATCGTGCTCGATCTCGGCTAGCCCCAGCGCCGTCAGCACCGCGTTCCAGCGGAAATCGTAGATCCAGATGCAGACCCAGCCGTCGCGGCACAGCACCTGGCCGGACGAGACGGCCTGGTCGGTCCGGGCACGCTGGTGGCCATTATAGATATGCTGCATCACATAGGGGAAGCACATGGCAGCGGCGGCTTCAGCGCTATCCACCCGCACGATCTGGCCGCGCCCCAGTTCTTGCCGCGCGAACAGTGCGGTGGTCGCCCCGATATAGGCGGCGATGCCGGCTGCCATGGAAGCCCGGTTGGCCACGCCGTAGAGCGGCTCGCCCTTGCCTCCTCCATTGCTGAACATCATGCCGGACAGTGCCTGCAGCACGATTTCGGGGCCCTGCCAATCGGCCAGCGGGCCGTCGTCGCCAAAGTTGGAAACAACCACCAAAATGGCGGCCGAATTAAGCGCACCGAGGGTTGCCGCATCGAAACCGGGCGGCATGACCACGACATCGGCGCCGCGGACCAACGCCTCGAACCGGGTCTGGCCATCGGCGCTTTTGAGGTCGGCACTGACCGAACGCTTGCCGGTATTGAGATGGAAGAATTGCAGCGAGTCGCCCTGAATGGAGCGCGGTGCCAGCTGCCGGATGGACGAGCCATCCGACCCTTCGACCAGCACCACTTCGGCGCCGAAATCGGCAAAGAGCCGCGCGCAATATTGTCCGCCAAGGGTGTCGGAAAAATCAACGACGCGCAAATGGCCAAGCGCCCGCGGCGCATCGCCGGCCTGGGCCGACCGGGAATTGGTCTGCATGAAATCCCTCCTAGAGTCGACACCTCCGCTTCGGGAGTCTTCCGTCGTCATTCGCCGTCAATTTTCCGGCTGGTAATCAGGACGCTAGTTTACTTTGCATCCGTATTCAACATCAGACGCAACCCTTTTTCTCGCTAATTCTCGTCTCAATCCGATAACCGCCCGAACTCCTTGTGGTCTATCGATCCACAGGGCGCGCCTTCGCCTACCAGCTCGCGGCTATATATTTGGTCTCGCAGAATTCGAGGATGCCGTGATGCGCGCCCTCGCGGCCGAGGCCGCTCTGCTTGGTGCCGCCAAAGGGCGCTGCGGGATCGGAAACCACGCCGCGATTAAGCCCCACCATGCCGCACTCCATCTTCTCGCAGACGCGCAGCCCGCGGGACAGGTCGCTCGTGAAGACATAGGAGATGAGACCATATTCGCTGGAATTGGCCGCGGCGATCACTTCGTCTTCGGTGTCGAATACCGTGAGGGCCGCGATCGGCCCGAAGATTTCTTCCCTGGTGATCGTAGCATCGGCCGTGACATCGCGCAGGACCGTGGGCGGGTAGTAATAGCCTGGACGATCCAGCGCCTTGCCGCCCACCAACACCTTGGCGCCACGGGCTTCTGCGTCGCTCACAAGGCCGGCAATGCGCTCCACGGCATCCTTGTTGATGACCGGACCACACTGGGTGGCCTCCTCATAGCCGATACCGACCGACAGGCTGCCCATGCGCTCGGCCAGCCTTGCCGCGAACCGATCCATGATGCCGCGTTGGACATAGAAGCGATTGGCCGCCGTGCAGGCTTCTCCCCCATTGCGCATCTTGGCGACCATGGCGCCATCGATCGCCACATCGAGATCGGCGTCGTCAAAAACGATGAAGGGGGCATTGCCGCCCAGCTCCATCGAGCAGGAAATCACCTGGTCTGCTGCTTCGTGCAGCAGGCGGCGTCCGACTTCGGTCGATCCGGTGAAGGAGAGTTTGCGCACGCGCGGATCATGCAGCATGGCGCTGACTGTGGCCCCCGCCTTGCTGGTGGTGATGACATTGACCACGCCGGCCGGAACGCCCGCTTCAGCATAGATGGCGGCCAGGGCAAAGGCGGTCAGTGGTGTTTCGGTGGCAGGCTTGAGCACGCAGGTGCAGCCCGCCGCCAGGGCCGGCGCGATCTTGCGGGTTGCCATGGCAGCGGGGAAATTCCACGGCGTCACCAGGACGGCGACACCGATGGGCTGATGCTGAACGATGATCTTGTTGGCGCCGCTGGGCGCCGTATAGATGTCGCCATTGAGCCGCACGGCCTCTTCGGAGAACCACCGGAAGAACTCTGCCGCATAGGCAACTTCGCCGCGGGCGTCAGGCAGCGCCTTGCCATTTTCGAGGCTGATGAGTTGCGCCAGCATTTCCTTTCGCTCGGTCATCAACTCGTAGCAGCGACGCAGGATTTCCGCGCGCACACGCGGCGGTTGCGCGGCCCAGGCCGGTCCTGCCTCATGGGCGGCTGTGACCGCGGCCATTGCATCGTCGACACCGGCATCGGCCACCGAACTGATAGCGGCGCCGGTGGAGGGATCGACCACATCGATCCTGGCGCCGGTGGAGCCGGCCCGCCATTGCCCGCCGATATAGAGGTCGCTCGGAATGGTTGCGGGATCGAAACCCAAACTCTGGTTCGCGGTCATGACGCGTCTCTTTCTAGGAATTATGGAGGCGATCGAGATCGCCATCGAAGGCCGCCTCGACCAGCATCAGCATGGTCTGGTTGTCGAGCGGACGCGGATTGTTCTTGATCAGTCGGGCACTGCCCATCGCCTGTTCTGCCACCAGTGGCAATTGCGCGCGCTGCACGCCCAGATCGGCAATCGTCCTGGGAATATCCACCGCGGCAAAGAGAGTTGCCACGCCATCGATGGCCTGCAAGGCACGCTCCGACATCGAGCCCGCGACCGGCAACCCCATGGCTTCACCGATCTGGCCGAACTCGGCCTCGCAGAAGCGGCGGTTGAACGCCATGACATAGGGCAGCATCACCGCAACGCCCACGCCGTGGGGCGTATGCGTCATGGCGCCGACGGGATATTGCACGGCATGGGCCGCGGCAGTACCCGCCGTGCCGAAAGCGAGGCCGGCAGTGGTTGCGCCAAGCATCAGTTTCTGGCGCGCCTCGTGGTCACCGCCATTGTCGAAGGATCGTTTCAGACTGGCTGAGATGAGCCGGATCGCCGTGAGGCCGTGGTGGTCACTCAGCGCGTTCTTGCCGACAAACACATGGTCATGCACCAGGCTGTCCTGCAGCGGCCGGCGCAGGGTCGTGTAAGCCTCGATCGCGTGGGTCAGCGCATCGGCGCCCGAGGACGCCGTCAATGCGGGGGGACAGGAATAGGTCAGTTCTGGATCGCAAATGGCGGTGTGGGGGATGAGATGAGGGCTAGCAATGCCCACTTTCACCACTCGCTCGGCATCGCCGAGGACCGCAACCGGCGTTACTTCAGAACCGGTGCCCGACGTGGTGGGCATGGCAATGACCGGCAATATGGGCCCGGGAACCTTGAACTCGCCATAATAGTCGGACGCCTTGCCGCCATGGGTGAGCAGCAGGGAAATGATCTTGGCCGCATCGATGCAGCTGCCGCCGCCAATGCCGACCAGGACATCGGCATTGAACTCCTTGCCGGCATCGACGCCCTCCTGGATGCAGTCGAGCGGGAGTTCGGCAATGGTGCCGTCGAAGACGCGAACTGAGATGCCCGCTTCCCGCAATTGGGTCGTCAGCTTGTCGAATTCGGTATCACCGGATAGGCGCGCATCGGTGACGATCAGGGCGCGGCGTCCCAGGCTCGATACGAAATCGGGCAGTGACCGGCGCTGGCCCGGCCCGAAGACCAGATTGCGGGGGCTTCGGACAGCCCCGAACAGTTCAGCCGGATTTGCCATCAGTGGTTCCCCTCAGTCGATCCGGCAAAAGCCCGGATTTCATTCCAGATATCATCCGGCAGCGTGATGCCTTCGTGCATTCGCCGCTCCTTTGCCTGCCGCCCCCGCTCCCCGGGGATCAGCACGCGCTCGAAGCCAGCCGCGGGCTGTGCCGCCCGGATGTCCTCAAGATAATCGAGCAGGCTGGCCTGCGGTCCATCGATAAGGATGAACAGATCACCCTTGTTGCAGACATTGGTGTCGTCCAGCGTACCCTTGACGTCGGAGCCGATGGCGGCCCCGGCAAGGCTGCTGACCAGAAGCTCGAAGCCGAGCCCCAGCGCATAGCCCTTGGCCTCCCCGAACGGGGCGATGGCACCAAACTTGGCGGCGGAAGCGTCGGTGGTGGGATTGCCATTGGCGTCCAGCGCCCAGTGTTCGGGGATCGGCGCACCGCGATTTGCGTGATCGTGAATCTCGCCCATGGAAATAACGCTGGTGGCCGTATCCATCATGAAAGGCTCGCCGCCGGTGGGCACGCCAATGGCGATCGGATTGGTCCCGATCATCGCCTTGCGGCCGCCCCAGGGATGGACCAGGGCCTCGCTGGTCGAGAGCGCAATCATGGTGAAGCCTTGGCGGGCGGCATTCTCGGCATAATAGCCCAGCATGCCGATATGATTGGAGTTGCGGATGGCAGCGACGGCAATACCGGTTTCGGCAACCCGCTCGCGCAGTGCCGCAATGGCCCGGTCAGCCACAACCGGACCTAGCCCGCGCTGACCATCGACGGCAAGAAAGCCCGCCTTGCGCCACTCATGGCTGCCCGCGGCGCCGGGATCGGTCACGCCGTTGCGGATGCGCCGGATAATTCGGGGGAGGCGCAGCAGACCATGCGAGGCAACACCGCGCAGTTCGGCCTCGACCAATACATCGACCTGGATCGCTGCATGGTCGGGAGGCGAAATCTGCGATAGCGCATCCAGGGCGACGCGCCGTATATCAGCTACAGGAACCAGCACGTGACATAAAATCCGATACGATATCTCATTGTGCGAGGCCGACTATGATGCTAGCCTCCTGACGCGTCAAGTGGAGAAGTGAATGCAAGCCAAATCGGGGTCTGAACAGGCTAATGGCAGCGGGTTCCTGCCCCGGCCGATCCGCTTGGGCGACGAGGTCTACAACGCGATCTATGCCCAATTGATGTCGCTGAAGATTGCCCCGGGGAGTCGCATTTCCATCGACAAGCTGGTGCGCGAAATGGGTGTCTCACAGACCCCTATTCGTGAAGCGCTGTCGCGGCTGGAAGCGCAAGGCCTCGTCGTAAAGACCCATCTCATCGGCTACAGCGTCGCCAGCCAGATGGACTCCGAGCGGTTGCGGCAACTCTATCAATTGCGCCTCCTGCTGGAGCCCTTCGCCGCCGAGCAGGCCGCGCTCAACGCCACCGATGAATCCGTCGCCCAACTCGAAGCGGCCGACGCGACCATGCGCGAAATCCAACTGGCCGGCAGCCGCAACAATTATGGCGAATTCGCCCAGCGGGACGGACAGTTCCATGACCTGATCGCTGCGCAAAGTGGCAACGATCTGGTGCAGGAGGCCCTGTCGCGCCTGCACACACATGTGCACCTGTTCCGTCTCTTCTATCATGCGAGCGCAACCGGTGACGCCATTGCCGAGCATGAGGACATCATCGCCGCGATCCGGAATCGCGACGGAGCGGCGGCCGCGGCCGCCATGCGCCATCACATCGAGCAGTCCAGGATTCGCTTCAGCGAGCCATAAGCGGAGAGGCGCTCGCGGGGAGCGCCTCTGCGCGATTTTACTGGCTGGCGGCGATCGCCTCGCTGGCCGCGATGGCGGCCATGTTGACAATGCCGCGGCTGGTGACCGAAGGGGCGAGAATATGCGCCGGCTGGCGGGTGCCCATCAGGAGGGGCCCGACCGGCAGCGCATTGTTGAGCTCCTTGAGCAGGGTCATCGACAGATTGGCCGCCTCCAGATTGGGGAAGATCAGCAGGTTCGCCTCTCCCTTGAGCACTGAATTGGGCACATAGCGCTCGCGCAGGCTTTCGTTGATTGCCAGGTCGCCCTGCATTTCGCCGTCCACCACCAGATCCGGCGCGACCTCCTTCAGGGTCTCGTAGACCACGCGCATCTTCTCGCTCGTCAGGCCATCGCGCGAACCGAAATTGGAATAGCTGAGGAGCGCCGCCTTGGCGTCGATATTGAAGCGCCGCAGGTGATCGCGCGCCTGCAGCGTGATTTCGACGATCTCCGGCGCCGTTGGATCGATGTTGACGTAGGTATCGGCGAGGGAGAACACGCCCCGGTTCATCACCAGCATGGAAAGGGTCGAGAGCTGGCTGGCTTCGGGCGCGAGCCCGATTACCGACTGGATATCACGCGCGTGCTTGATGAACCGCCCCTGCAGGCCGCAGATCAGCGCATCGGCCTCGCCGCGCCGCACCGCGAGCGCGCCGATCACCGTCGTATTGGTGCGCACGATGGTGCGCGCGGTGTCCGGCGTCACGCCCTTGCGCCCCACCAGATCATGAAAGTCGGCGACATAGTCGCGATAGCGCGGATCGTCTTCGGGGTTGACCACGTCGAAGTCGCGCCCCGCCTTGAGCGTCAGCCCGAAGCGTTCGATACGCTGCTCGATGACTGACGGCCGGCCAATCAGGATCGAGCGGCCGATGCCATCCTCCAGCATCACCTGGGTTGCGCGAAGCACGCGCTCGTCCTCGCCATCGGCAAAGGCGATGCGCTTGCCCTCGCCCTGGGCCCGCTCGAACATCGGCTTCATGATGAAGCCCGAACGGAAGACGAAGCGGTTGAGCTGGTCACGATAGGCGTTGAAATCGGCGATGGGCCGCGCGGCCACGCCGCTTTCCATGGCGGCCTTGGCCACTGCCGGTGCGATGCGCAGGATCAGCCGCTGGTCGAAGGGATTGGGGATGAGGTAATCCCGCCCGAAAATGGCTGGCACGCCATGAGCGGAGGATTCCAGACCCGGTTCATGCGCGAGCCTGGCGATCGCGTGGGCTGCCGCGGCCTTCATCTCCTCGTTGATTACGGTTGCGCCGCAGTCCAGCGCTCCGCGGAACAGGAAGGGAAAGCAGAGGACGTTATTGACCTGATTGGGATAGTCCGACCGCCCGGTGCAGATCATTGCGTCGGGCCGCGCTTCCCGCGCCAGTTCAGGCATGATCTCCGGGGTGGGATTGGAGAGCGCCAGGATCAGCGGATTTTCCGCCATGTCCTTCATCATTTCGGGCTTGAGCGCACCGGCCTTGGATAGCCCGACATAGATGTCGGCCCCGGCCATGACCTCGCTGAGCTCCGTCTTGTCGGTGTCCTGCGCAAAGGCGCCGCGCCAGCGATCGACATTGTTGTGCCGCGCCTTGGTCACCAGCCCCTTGGAATCAGCGATCCAGATATTCTCGCGCGCCGCACCCACCGCGATCAGCATGTTCATGCAGGCGATGGCCGCCGCTCCTGCCCCCGAGGTTACGATCTTGGCCTTGGCAATATCCTTGCCGACCAATTGCATGGCGTTGAGCACGGCGGCCGCCACGATGATGGCCGTGCCGTGCTGGTCGTCATGAAACACCGGAATGTTCATGCGTTCGCGTAGCGTTTCCTCGATCTCGAAGCATTCCGGCGCCTTGATGTCTTCGAGGTTTATGCCGCCAAAGCTGGGCTCCAGCGGCGCCACGATCTCGATGAAGCGCTGCGGGTCCTGCTCGTTGACCTCGATATCGATGGAATCGATCCCGGCGAACTTCTTGAACAGGACGGCCTTGCCTTCCATCACCGGCTTGGAGGCCAGCGCCCCGATATTGCCCAGGCCCAGCACGGCCGTGCCATTGGAAATCACCGCAACCAGGTTTCCCTTGGAGGTGTATTTGTAGGCAGCCTGCGGATCGGCCGCGATCTCTTCGCAAGGAATGGCCACGCCGGGCGAATAGGCCAGCGACAGATCGCGCGTATTGGCCAGGGGCTTGGTCGCCACGATCTCGAGCTTGCCCGGACGCGGGTATTCATGGAAATGCAAAGCCGCATCATGCAGGCTCGGCGTGTTGTCATCGGCCATGTGGCACTCTCCCTCCGTCAGTTTGCAGCCAGTTCGGCCTTTTTTGCGCCGCCCGCCCTTGTGCAACAGCAGTTCGGTATTGGCCGTTTGGCTGCTCAAGCCGATCAACGATCCGGGGAGACGCGGTCGCGAAAGCTATATTGTTGTCCAAACCAGGGGCATTGGACAATAGGAGGGGGTCCCTGGCGCCGGTCAGGCAAATGCCACACTCGCTCCGCCCATGCTGGAAGCGCGCTTGATCAGGCTTCCTGGCAGCCGGACCGCAATGGGCGGCTTGCCGGGTTCGACGTCGCCATCGGCAATCAGCCGCACGGTCCTGTCGACGAGATCGTCAACCGGCTGGCGGTAGGTGGTCAGCGAATAGCGCGGCCAACTGCCCATGGCGATATCGTCGAAACCGACGACGGCTATGTCGTCGGGCACCGACAATCCGGCTTCGTCGCGCAGCGCGTCCATGCCGCCAATGGCCAGGATGTCATTGGCAAAGAAAATACCGTCGGTGTCGCCCTTGGCCGCAATTTGGCGCGCGGCACGATAGCCGGCCTCGTAGCTGTATTCGCCGCCCGACAGCTGCATGGTCAGCGTCATGCCCAGTTCGGCCACCCGCGTGATGAAAGAGCTCTGGCGTTCCAGATTGGTCGATGTATGCGCGAGCCCGGCAACATAGGCTACACGCCGCCGCCCAATGGCATAGAGATGGTCGGCGATCTCGCGGGCGCCGCTGGCATTATCGCAGCAGACCGAGGTGATGCTGTTGTCGGGCAGGTTGCGATTGACCAGGATGGCGGCCCGGTTTTCCGTCGCCCAGTGCAAGGCCGGCCCCGAAAGCGCAGTGGCCGACAGCACGATTACCGCGTCGACATTGTATTGCCGCAGCGCCGCCAGCTGCTGCTCGAAGCTGGAACTGCGCGTCACATTGAACATCAGGCTCTGCAATCCTACCTGTTGCAGCGCCCGCGACAGCCTTTCGATGATCAGCGGATAGAACGGGTTCTGCATCTCCGAGACGACGATGCCCACGATATTGGTGCGGCTGCGCGACAGCATCGAGGCAATGGCATTGGGGTGGTAGTTGAGCTCGCGCGCGGTCTTCAGAATCAGCTCGCGCATTTCCGCCGAGATGCTGGACCCAGGGGTAAAGGCACGCGAAACGGCCGATTGGCTGACCCCGACAAGCCGCGCCAATTGCCGCCCCGTTATCGAGCGCCGCTTGCCCGTTCGCGCAGGATTGCCCTGGTCCAAAATCACCTCCGGCCTCTCGCCGATATTCTCGCTTGGCCGTCCTGCCCCGCAGGAGCCACCGACAATGGCCTGTAGCACGGGCCTTCCTTGCCAGCAAAGCAACCGGCGCTGACCCCGCCGACAATTCCCGTGCGCGCATCGGCCGCAGATGGCCTAAGTCATTCCGAGTTGGTACAAACTTGGCAGCAAAAGTTTCGTTTTCATCCTGTCAGGAGGTGCTTATGTCCGAAAATCGCAATGCCGGGGATACCCGCTCTGCCGCTTCCACCACTGGCGCCGGTGCACCGGCACCGAGCGACCGCAATTCCCTGTCCATCGGAGCCGATGGCCCTATCGTGCTGCACGATGTGCACTTCCTCGAGCAAATGGCGCATTTCAACCGCGAGAAGGTTCCCGAGCGCCAGCCGCATGCCAAGGGCGCCGGCGCATTCGGCGTGTTCGAGACCACCGAGGATGTATCCGCCTACACCAGGGCAGCGCTGTTCCAGAAGGGCACTGCAACCGAGATGCTGGCGCGCTTCTCGACCGTGGCCGGTGAAATGGGCAGTCCCGATACCTGGCGCGACGTGCGCGGCTTCTCGCTGAAGTTCTATACCAGCGAGGGCAATTACGACCTCGTCGGCAACAACACGCCGATTTTCTTCGTGCGCGACCCGATGAAGTTCCCCCACTTCATCCGCAGCCAGAAACGCCTTCCCGATTCCGGCCTGCGCGACAACCACATGCAGTGGGATTTCTGGACCAACAATCCCGAAAGCGCCCATCAGGTAACCTATTTGATGGGTGAGCGTGGCCTGCCGCGCACATGGCGCAATATGAATGGCTACGGCTCCCACACCTATATGTGGATCAATGCCGACGGCCAGAAATTCTGGGTGAAGTATCATTTCCATACCGAGCAGGGCATGGAATTCTTCTCCAATGCGGAAGCGGCTGCCATGGCCGGCGCCGATGCCGACTTCCACCGCCGCGACCTGTTCGATGCCATCGCGCGCGGTGAGCATCCGAGCTGGATCCTGTGGGTCCAGGTCATGCCTTATGCCGAAGCCAGCACCTACAGGATAAACCCGTTCGATCTGACCAAGACGTGGCCGCATGCCGACTATCCGCTGATCAAGGTCGGCAAGATGACGCTCAACCGCAACCCGGTCAATTTCTTTGCCCAGATCGAGCAGGCGGCCTTCTCGCCTGGCAACACCGTGCCCGGCATCGGCCTCTCGCCCGACAAGATGCTGCTCGGCCGCGCCTTTGCCTACAATGACGCCCAGCGCAACCGCATCGGCACCAATTTCCATCAACTGCCGGTCAACCAGCCCAAGGTACCCGTCAACACCTATATGTTCGACGGACAGATGGCCTATCACCATAGCGGCGATGCACCGATCTACGCCCCCAATAGCGGCGATCGCATGTGGGCCGACCAAACCGGTCCCGCTGCGGATGGTTGGGAGACAGACGGCGCCATGGTGCGCAGCGCCTATACGTTGCGCAGTGACGATGATGATTTCAGCCAGCCGGGCAAGCTCGTGCGCGAGGTGTTCAACGACGATCAACGCACCAAGTTGGTGGAACAGGTCGCCGGCAGCCTGCTTGGCGGTGTGCGTGAGCCCGTGCTGAGCCGCGCCATCGACTACTGGAAGAGCGTCGATCCCCAGGTCGGCGGCCGCATCGAGGAAAAGGTCCGCGCGGGCACCGCCCCCAGGCCGGCCGAAGGCATGGGTGAAGGATAACTCTGCCCCGACCGTGAACGCCGCTCCGTCAGCTTCGGCTGGCGGAGCGCATACGGTAGTGTAGCACCCGCTTTCGTTTGGCGGGACATGCTGGCTGAACGAAAGCCGCTGTTGTGAACTCGCGCTGTCATGGCGTATAGCAGCCTATACGCACCGACCGGGCCAGTGCTGCTGTGAATTCAAGGGAACGTCACGCCGAGATCGTTGAGCTTGCCAAGCAGCAAGGCCATGTTCTGGTCGAAGCGCTGGCAAGCTTGTTCGATGTAACGGCCCAGACCGTCCGCAAGGATCTCAATGATCTGTGCAATGCCGGGGTGCTCAAACGCACGCACGGCGGCGCAATATTCCCTTCGGGTGTCGAGAACCTCGAATATGAGGCTCGCCGGCGCATAGCGGCCGCGGAAAAGACCGCTATCGGCAAGGCCACTGCGTCCATTGTTCCGTCCAATGCTTCGCTGTTCATCAATATCGGCACCACGACCGAAGCGGTGAGCCAGGCGCTGGTGGATCATTCCGGCCTGATGGTCATCACCAACAACATCAATGTCGCCAACCGGCTGCGGATCTATCCCGGCATCGAAGTGGTGATCGCGGGCGGCGTGGTGCGCGGGTCCGATGGTGGGGTGGTCGGCGATGCGACGGTTGATTTCATCAACCAGTTCAAGGTCGACTACGCCGTGATCGGGGCTTCGGCGATCGACGAGGATGGCGCGCTGCTCGATTTCGACTATCGCGAAGTCCGGGTCGCCCAGGCCATCATCGCCAATGCGCGGCATGTTATCGTGGTCTCGGACTCCACCAAGTTCGAGCGCACCGCGCCGGTCCGCATCGCCCATCTGTCGCAGGTCGATACCTTTGTGACGGACCGTTGCTCGCTGGAATCGATCCGCACAATCTGCCGCGATGCCGATGTGCGCCTGATCGAAACCTCGCCAGACGCAGCCTAGCGGCAAGCCTTAGTAGGTTGCCCGGCCGCCTGAGAGGTCGAACACCGAGGCAGTGGTGAAACTGTTTTCAGCTGACACCAGCCAGGCCACCATATTGGCCGCTTCCTCGACTTCGAGGAACCGACCGCGTGGAATGCGGCTGAGCATATAGTCGATGAACTCGGGCTTGAGTTCATCGAGGATGCGCGTCTTGGCCGTGGCGGGCGTGATCGCATTGATGGCGATATTGTACTGGGCGCACTCCTTGCCCACGGCCTTGGTCATGCCCACGACACCCGCCTTGGCTGCGGCATAGGCAGACGCGTTGGGATTGCCCTCCTTGGCGGCAATGGACGCAATGTTGACGATGCGCCCGTAATTGCGGGCTTTCATTCCCGGCAGCACGGCGCGATTGACGTAGAAGGCGCCGTTGAGGTCGATATTGATGACCCGGTGCCATTCCTCGAGATCATATTCATCGAGCGGAGCATTGCGACCGGCGACGCCAGCCGAGTTGACCATAATATCGAGGCTCCCCAGTTCCTGCTCCACCTGCGCCGTCGCCGCTGCCACCGATTCATAATCGGTGATGTCGACAAGGATGGTGGAGGCGGCGTCGCCCAGCTCGGCCCGCGCACTGGCGAGCAGTTCCGCATTCATGTCCCACAGGCTGACTTTGGCGCCCGAGCGCACAAGGCGCTGCGCAATGGCGAAACCGAGCCCCTGTGCACCACCGGTAACGACGGCAACGCGGCCTTCAAGATCGATCTGGTTCATGTTCTCTCCGGCTCAGGGAAGGTGGAAGACTTCGGCGAGGTCGACCGTGGTTGGGGTGCCATCGTCATTATAGTCCATCACATCGGCCATGAAGTCCCACCAGCGACGGTTGGCATCCGTCTTGGGCAGGTCGGGCATGGTGTGATCGTCCGCGCGGATCAGGGTGGCGAACAGATAGTTGGTTTCGGGATCGTGCCAGATGGAATAATCCGAAACGCCTGCGTCCTTGAGCGCCTTGACCAGCTCGGGCCAGATTTCGTCATGCCGCTTCTTGTATTCGGCGATCTTGTCGGGATGTACCCGCATGCGAAAGGCCACGCGTTCAGCCATCAGCTTCTCCTGCTTGCGGTGCAAAAATGAACGAGTCGGACGCGGTGCGCCAGCGCACTTCATGGGGATAGCGTTCCATCTTTGAAGCGCCATAGTGTTTCGTGCAAGCTTTGCTTAAGTTCACAGGCGCTAAGAAGAATCGCACCGCAGAGGAGCCCGCTTGCCCATGGTTGAATATGCACGCTATCCGTCGCTTGCCGGCGTACCCGTCGTCATTTCCGGCGGCGCCAGCGGCATTGGCGAGTTCCTGGTGCGCGAATTCGCAGCCCAGGGCGCCAAGGTCGGCTTTGTCGATATAGCGGATGACGCGGGCAACGCCCTGGCGGCGGACCTTGTGGCGCAGGGCATGACCGCGCGGTTTGCCCGTTGCGACGTTACCGACATGCAGGCTTACCAGGCGGCCATTGCCGGCTTTGCCCAGGCCCATGGCGACGCGCTGGTGCTGGTCAACAATGCCGCCCATGACGACCGCCACGACTGGGCCGAGGTCACCCCGACCTATTGGGACGACCGCATGGCGGTCAATCTCAAGCATGCCTTCTTTGCCATCCAGGCGGTGGCCCCCGGCATGGTCAAGGCCAAGCGTGGCTCGATCATCAATACCGGCTCGATCAGCTGGATGATCATGAGCCCGCGTATTCCGGTCTACGAGACGGCCAAGGCCGCAGCGCACGGGCTGACCCGCTCCATGGCGCGGGAACTGGGCAAATCGGGCATAAGGGTCAATACGCTGGTGCCCGGCTGGATCATGACCGAGCGGCAGCTGACCCATTGGGTCGATGAGGAAAGCGAACGCCAGATCGATTCCAACCAGGCTTTGGCCGGCCGCCTTTATCCCCAGGATGTGGCGCGCATGGCGCTGTTCCTGGCGTCCGAGGACAGCGCCATGATTTCCGCGCAGCAATTCGTGGTCGATGGCGGCTGGGCCCACACCTAGCGGTTTCACGCCGTTCAGGACGCGCTGGAGGTTTTGTCCATCCGCCCCGAGGCACGGCCGAACCCTTCGGCGATCACCGCCTTCATCGCCTCGCGCGCTTCCTCGGCATCCTGCGCCTTGATGGCCTGGGCGATCCGGCCATGGGCGCGGACCGTCGCCGTCATGGCCTCCTGGTCCTGCATGGGCGAACTGATGGTGAAAACCGCCGTCAGCGCCAGTTCCACCAGCGCGCTGATCGAGGCCATGAACGGATTGCCCGAAGCCTCGGCCACGGCGCGGTGAAATTCAAGATCGGTGCGGGCGAACTCTTCGGGCGTGCGGGCTTCGCCTAGGCGATCGGCACAGGCGATCAGCGCCGCCGCCTGTTCAGCGGTACGCCGCTCGGCGGCAAGAGCCGCTGATTCGACTTCGACCCCGATGCGGATTTCCGAGAGGCTGCGCAGGAATGCCACGTCCGGCCCGGTTTCGAAGTGCCAGGCCAGCACATCGGCGTCGAACAGGTTCCAGCGCTTGCGCGGCAGCACGCGGGTGCCCACCCGGGCCCGCGCCTCGATCATGCCCTTGGCGGCGAGCGTCTTGAGCGCCTCGCGCAGCACGGTGCGCGATACGGAAAAACGCTGCAGCAACTCGGTGTCGGACGGCAAAATCTCGCCCTCGCGGTAAACCCCGCCCACAATGGCCACGCCCAATTGCCAGAGCACCTGCGAATGCAGATTGCGCAGCGGTACGCGGCCCGCAATCGAGGCGATCAGATCGCCGGATGTGCCGCCTTGTGCGTCCCGCTCCACCATTATTTGCCCCCGCTTGCCATGGCCGGACCTAAGCACGCGACAATAAGTGTTACAATATGAATTAGCCTTGTGCTGGACAGCGCAGGCGTCGCTGCGCAAGGGTAGCGCAAAAAGGAATCGCCCATGTCCGCTGCCCAACTCGACGCCGTTCTCGCCCATGTCGACAGCAATCTCGATGCGAGCCTGGAGCGGCTCTATCACTTGCTGCGCATCAAATCGATCTCGACCGACCCGGCCTTTGCCGCCGAGTGCCAGCGCGCCGCGGACTGGATCGTAACCGAGTTGAACGGCATCGGCTTTGATGCCTCGGCGCGCCCGACGCCCGGCCATCCCGTGGTTGTGGCGCATGGCCCGGAGCAGGACGGCACCCATGTGCTGTTTTATGCCCACTATGACGTGCAGCCGGTCGATCCGCTCAATCTGTGGCACACCGACCCGTTCGAGCCCGAACTCAAGACCGACAGCAATGGCCGCAAGATCATCGTGGCGCGCGGCGCCTCGGACGACAAGGGCCAGATGATGACCTTCATCGAAGCCTGCCGCGCCTGGAAGGCGGCGACGGGTTCCCTTCCGGTACGCATCTCGCTGATGCTCGAAGGCGAGGAAGAATCGGGCGGCAAGAACCTGCCCCCGTTCATGCAGGCCAATCGCGACGAGCTGGGCGCCGCCGACATTGCGCTGGTCTGCGACACCGATATGTGGGACCGCCAGACCCCATCCGTCACCACCATGC
The DNA here is from genome assembly GCF_003056355.1 of Devosia naphthalenivorans. Lineage (GTDB taxonomy): Bacteria > Pseudomonadota > Alphaproteobacteria > Rhizobiales > Devosiaceae > Devosia > Devosia naphthalenivorans. The sequence goes on along the minus strand of NZ_PYVW01000005.1, from coordinate 117,344 downwards.
TGCGCGGCCTGGTCGGCGAGGAAATCGAAATCTCCTGCGCCAACAAGGACCTCCATTCGGGCATGTTCGGCAATGCCGCGCGCAATCCCAACCAGGTGCTGGCCGATATCATCGCCAGCCTGCGCACACCCGATGGCAGCGTCACCCTGCCCGGGTTTTACGACGACGTCGCCGAAATCAGCCCCGAACTGAAGGCACAATGGCAGGGCCTGGGGTTCGACGAAGCGAAATTCCTGGGCGAAGCCGGCCTTTCCGTGCCGGCGGGCGAACAGGACCGCTCGGTGCTCGAAATGATCTGGGCACGGCCCACCTGCGAGATCAACGGCATCATCGGGGGCTATACCGGCGATGGCTTCAAGACGGTCATTCCCGCCAAGGCCAGCGCCAAGATCAGCTTCCGCCTCGTCTCGCGCATGGACCCGGTCAAGATCCGCGCCGCCTTCCGCAAGCATGTGCAGGATCGCATTCCGGCCGATTGCTCGGTAAAATTTACCGAACATGGCGGCTCGCCGGCCATCACCGTGCCCAGCGATGGCACCCATCTGCGCCAGGCGCTCGAAGGGCTTTCCGGCGAATGGGGCAAGCAGGCTGTGATCACCGGCTCGGGCGGCTCCATCCCCGTGGCGGGCGATTTCAAGCGCATCCTCGATCTCGATACCCTCCTGATCGGCTTTGCCCATGTCGACGACCAGATCCATTCTCCCAACGAGAAATACGATCTCGACAGCTACCATCGCGGCATCCGCTCCTGGGTGCGCGTGCTGGCAGCGTTCGCGGCGCAGGTCTAAACGGCACCCCGAAGCGCCGTCCGGCCAATGGCAGGGCGGTTTGGGTCAGCGTGCACGTGGCGAGGCCCTGCCTCGGTATAGTTTAGTGTGTGAGACAGAGCCCCGCCACATGCGATGGGATTTGCGGCGCGCGCGACTCTGGCCTCGGAGCGTCAATAGCCCCGGCGACACTTCCGCTTGCCTGCAGGGATCACGACATCCCCGCCCCATCTGACAACAACACTAGCCGGTTCGCGCGACCCGCTGGGCGTGAGGTTGGTATGGGAAGGATAGTGTGTGTGGGATGGAGGGGGGAGAAGATGGATAGATTATTTATCGGACGAAGGACCCCCACCTGACCTCCCCCTGGGAGGGGGAGGGACGGGATTGTGGGTGGAGGAGATATAATCAAAAACGCCATTCTGCCCTCGGGCTTGACCCGAGGGAAGCGCGATGGGTGGGTGAGATGGTGCCACACACGGATTGTGACCGGCGAGGAGGTCCCACACTCCCGATCGTCATGCCTGGGGGCCAGCAGCGAACCACTTCGCTTACCCCGGCTGCCCACCCAGGCTCTGCACCGCCCTTGCCCCCGCCTCGATCCCCTTTGCCAACGCCGTCCGCTCATCCTCGCCCGCCAGATGCGCGGCGATGAACCCCGCAGCAAACGCATCACCGGCGCCGGTGCTGTCCACCACCTCGACCCGCTGGGCCGGCAGGCTAACCCGCACGCCGTCGCGACCGCCCAGGGCGGCGCCCTCGGCACCGCGCTTGATCACCACATTGCCGAACTGCGCGCTCAGCGCTGCGATCTGCTTTTCATGGCCGGCGGCTCCCGTCAGGGCTTCGGCTTCGCTCTGGTTGGCAAAGATCCAGTCCGCTCCCGCCGTCCATTTCAGAAACTCTGCCGGGCCCACTTCATGGAGAAAACCCACCGACGCCGGATCGACGGCAATGGCGATGCCGCGCGTCCGGGCCCGCGCGAACAATCCCTGCACCGCCTCCCGCGGTCCGGGTGCAAAAAAGCTGTAGCCTGAAACCATCACCATGCTGACCTCGTCCAGCAGGTTTTCCGGCAGGTCCTCGGCGCATAGATGCAAATTGGCGCCACGGTCGGTGAGGAAACTGCGCTCCCCGTCCGGATCGACAATGGTGACCAGCACGCCCGATGGTTGAGCCTTGTCACCGGCCAGCACCGGCACGACGCCCAGACCGCGGAAATAATTCTCGTAGCCCATCCGGTCGCCAGCCCCGACCCGGGCGGCAAACACCACGTCGGCGCCCATGGCCCCCAGCCACACCGCCTGATTGGCGCCCGATCCGCCGGGACGGCTGCGCACCGTCGCGCGCCGGTCGCTGCCCCTAACGATCGGCCCCTCCGGCACCACGATCACGTCGGTCATCACATCCCCGACGACCAGGACGCGGCCGCTCATGCGCGCAGGGTCGCCGGCTTCCTGGCCATTGCGCTGGCAATCTGGGCGGCCACCATGGCGTTGTTTTCCACCAGCGCGATATTGGCGACCAGCGACTTGCCTTCGGTGAGCTCGAAAATGCGCTTGAGCAGGAACGGCGTCAGCGCCTTGCGCGACACCCCTTCCCGTTCGGCGCCGGCAATCGCTTCGGCAATCCGCGCTTCAATGGCCTCCGCATCAAGCTCGCTTGCCTCGGGGATCGGGTTGGCGACGAGGATACCCCCCAGCCCCAGGGCGATCTGGGTCTGCATGACCTTGGCGATATCGGCGACATCGTCGAACCGGTGATCCACCTTGTGGCCGCTCTTTCGGGCCCAGAATGCGGGGAAATCCTCGGTGCCATAGCCCAGGACCGGCACGCCATTGGTTTCCAGCACTTCCAGCGTCTTGCCGATATCGAGGATCGACTTGGCACCGGCACAAACCACGGCGACCGGGGTGCGGCCGAGCTCTTCCAGGTCCGCCGAAATATCGAAGGTTTCCTCGGCGCCCCGATGCACGCCGCCAATACCGCCGGTGGCGAACACATGGATGCCGGCAAGCGCCGCGATCTGCATGGTGGTGGCAACCGTGGTGCCCGCCACCGCACCCTGCACAAGCAATGCGCTCACATCGCGCCGCGACGCCTTGGCGGCCTTGCCGCCTTCAAGCGCCAGCCGCTCCAGATCCTCGCCCGACACGCCGACGCAGAACCGGCCATCCATGATGGCGATGGTGGCCGGCGTGGCCCCATGCTTGCGGATCACCGCCTCCACATTGTTGGCCATTTCCAGGTTCTGCGGATAGGGCATGCCGTGGGTTATGATGGTGGATTCCAGCGCCACTACGGGCTTGCCTTCGCCCAGGGCATGGCGGACTTCCGGGCTGATGGAGAGATAGGCTTTGGCGCTCATGAAAATGGCTCGCTTCATCGATCTGGTGCTTGAGCCATTGCGGCCCTGTTTGGGGGGGATTTGGGCCCGGTTGCCGCAACGCGTCAACCCCCCGAAAATCATGGGCAAAGGCGCTTGTCGCGGGGCGGATTTGGTTTTAGGGTCCCCCCGGTATTCTGGCGAGAAAGGGCACTTCGCTGCAGACGCTCATTGTTGATCGGGCACCATCCACCGATCGATACGCGCCCCGCTCCGGGCAGAGTTCAGCAAAGTTTGCCGGCGCCTCCGGGCGTCGGATTGCCGCATCCTTTCTTTCCCGCCTGCCGTTCACTCAAAGATAAGCGCGTGCCGCTCACCCTGCCTAGCGGACGGGGACCTGTTTCCATGCTGCACGCCTGGCGCCCCATCACTCAATCGAACGACCCTGCACAGGAGCTCTTTTCACAATGAACAAATCGCTCGCCCTTGCCTTCGGTGCCCTGATGGTCGCCAGCCCCGCGCTGGCCCAGGAAGAGCCCGTGCTCAACGTCTACAACTGGTCCGACTATATCGCCGAGGACACCATCGCCAATTTCGAGGCGGAGACCGGCATCAAGGTCAATTACGACGTCTACGATACCAACGAGATTGTCGATGCCAAGCTGCTGGCCGGCTCGTCCGGCTATGACATCGTGGTGCCTTCGGGCAATTTCCTCGAGCGCCAGATCCAGGCCGGGCTGATCCTTGAGCTCGACAAGTCCAAGCTGCCCAATCTGAGCAATCTCGATCCCGCAGTGATGCAGACGGCAACGGCCCAGGACCCCGACAACGCCCATGCCGTGCCCTACATGATCAACACCATCGGCTTTGGCTACAATGTCGCCAAGGTGACCGAAGCCCTGGGTACCGATGCCCCGCTCGACAGCTGGGACCTGATCTTCAAGCCCGAATATGCCGAAAAGCTCAGCTCCTGCGGCATCAGCCTGCTCGATAGCCCCTCCGAAGTGGTCGGCATTGCCCTGCACTATCTCGGGCTCGATCCAAACAGCGAAAGCGAAGAGGATCTCGCCAAGGCCGAGGAACTGCTGACGTCCATCAAGCCGTTCGTGCGCTACTTCAATTCCTCGCAATACATCGACGATCTGGGCAATGGCGAAATCTGCCTGGCTCTGGGCTATTCGGGCGATATCTTCATCGCCGCCGACGCCGCTGCTGCCGCCAACCAGGGCGTCGAAGTGCAGTATGTGATCCCCAAGGAAGGCGCGGCGACGCTGTTCGATTTCCTCGCCATCCCCGCCGATGCCCCGCATCCGGACAACGCGCACAAGTTCATCAACTACATCCTTGAGCCCGAAGTCGTGGCCGCGATCACCAACTACGTGTTCTATGCCAACCCCAACCTGCCCGCGATCGAGTTCGTGGACGAGGAAGTCAAGAACAACCCTGGCATCTACCCCCCGGCGGAAACCATCGCCAAGGCCTTCGTTCTGGGCGCGCACAGCCCCGACTACGAAGAGGTCTTGACCCGCACCTGGACCCGCATCAAAACCGGCCAGTAATCTGCCTCATATGCCGCAGTCGACACCCTCCCCCTGGCGGGGAGGGATCAAGGGTGGGGGATGGCTGGCCCGCATATCGGGGCCAACCGACACCCCCTCCTGGCCTCCCCCGTCAAGGGGGAGGTACCGCCCGGTGGATGGACGCGATGGTGCCAGACACAACTGCTCGCCGCCAACGCGGTTAGGAACTCTAGATGGCTAAAAAACCGCAACTTGCTATCGACACCCGCCCCTGGCGCGATCCCGATGCGAAACCGTTTGTCCGCATCAAGAACGTCACCAAGAGATTTGGTGACGTTTATGCCGTTTCGGATGTGTCGCTGGATATCTACAAGTCGGAGCTGTTCTGCCTGCTGGGCGGTTCGGGCTCGGGCAAATCCACCCTGCTGCGCATGCTGGCCGGCTTCGAGCAGCCGACCTCGGGCAGCATCGAGATCGACGGCCAGGACATGACGGAGGTGGCGCCCTATAATCGCCCCGTCAACATGATGTTCCAGAGCTATGCGCTGTTCCCGCACATGAATGTGGAACAGAACATCGCCTATGGCCTCAAGCGCGATCACCTGCCGCCCGCCGAAATCAACAACCGTGTCGCGGAACTGCTCAGCCTTGTGAAGCTGCAGGACTATGGCAAGCGCCGCCCGCACCAGCTCTCGGGTGGCCAGCGTCAGCGCGTGGCCCTGGCTCGTGCGCTCGCCAAGCGGCCCAAGCTCCTGCTGCTCGATGAACCGCTTGGCGCGCTCGACAAGAAGCTGCGCGAGGAAACCCAGTTCGAACTGGTCAAGATCCAGGAAACGCTGGGCGTGACCTTCATCGTCGTGACGCACGACCAGGAAGAGGCGATGTCGCTCGCCACCCGCATCGGGGTGATGAATTCGGGCGAAATCGCCATGATTGGCGAACCGACCGACATCTATGAATTCCCCAATTCCAAATTCGTCGCCGGCTTCATTGGTTCGGTCAACATGGTGGAAGGCATCGTCATCGAGGACGAGCCCGACCATGTCCGCATCCGCTCGGGCGAACTGGGCTGCGATATCTTCGTCGGCCACGGCGTCGATTGCGCGCCCGACCAGATCCTGTGGTGGGCAATCCGGCCCGAAAAGATCACGCTCAGCCGCGACAAGCCGGAAAATGCCGAAGACGCCAATGTCACCCAGGGCATCGTCGAGGAAATCGGCTATCTCGGCGACATGAGCGTCTATCAGGTGCGCCTGGAAAGCGGCAAGCATATCCGCGTCACTCAGACCAACACCGTGCGCGGCAATCCGGACTCGATCACCTGGGACGAACAGGTCTATCTCAGCTGGGACGACAATGCCGGATCGGTGTTGACGGTATGATGGACTATCCCATCACTCCTCTGCCTGGAGCATCCCATGTCCAGCTTTGACACCGAAGCCCCACCGCCGCGCCCGCGGCGTCCCTGGACCGTGGTGGAACGCGGCCTCGCCGCTGTCGGGCTCTCCGGCAAGGCGCTGGTGATTGCTGCGCCCGCCATCTGGCTCACCGTGTTCTTCCTCGTGCCGCTGCTGGTGGTGTTCGGCATTTCGCTGACGGTCAAGCAGTTCGGCCGCCCGCCCTATACCCCGCTCCTCACCAATGAGGACGGCACGGTGCAGCTGACCCTGCATCTCAACAACTATATCCGCCTGTTCACCGACGGGCTCTATATCTCGGCCTATCTGTCCTCGATCAAGATCGCGTTCATCTCGACGGTCATCGCGCTGTGCATCGGCTACCCCATGGCCTATGCCATCGCCCGTGCGCCGGACCAGTGGCGCAATATCCTGCTGATGCTGGTGATCCTGCCGTTCTGGACCTCGTTCCTGTTGCGCGTCTATGCGCTGACCGGCTTCATGCGCGGCAATGGCGTCATCAACAATTTCCTCGGGCTGTTCGGCATCGAGCCGCTGGTGATGATGCAGACCGATTTCGCCGTCTATGTCGGCATCGTCTATTCCTACCTGCCCTTCATGATCCTGCCGCTTTACACCAACCTCGTGAAGCTTGATGGCGCGCTGCTGGAAGCGTCGGCGGATCTGGGCGCGCGGCCGCTGCGCACCTTCCTCACCATCACCCTGCCGCTGTCCATGCCGGGGATCATTGCCGGCTCCATGCTGGTGTTCATCCCCGCCATCGGGGAATACGTCATTCCCGCGCTCCTGGGCGGACCATCGACGCTGATGATCGGGCGCGTCCTTTGGGACGAGTTCTTTGCCAATACCAACTGGCCGCGCGCTTCCGCTGTCGCGGTCGCCATGCTGGTGGTGGTGGTCATTCCCATCATGCTGCTGCAAAAGGCGCAGGATGCGGTGCAGGACCGGGAAAGGGCCAAGTAGATGCGGCGCGGCTGGTTTCTCCCTATAGCGGCAAGCCTGGGCTTTGCCTTCCTCTATGCCCCCATCGTTTCGCTGGTGGTGTTTTCGTTCAACGAAAGCAATCTGGTGACCGTGTGGTCCGGCTTCTCGACCAAATGGTACGGCGCTTTGCTGGCCGATCCGCAAATGCTGGGCGCCGCCTGGCTCAGCGTGCAGGTGGCATTCGCTGCCGCTTCCATCGCGCTGGTGCTGGGAACGCTGTGTGCCGTGGCGCTGGTGCGCTTCCGCAAATTCCGTGGGCGCACGGTTCTGGCCGGCACGGCATCCGCACCGCTCGTCATGCCGGACGTGATCACCGGCCTCGCGCTATTGCTGCTGTTCGTTGCCATGGAGGCAACGTTGGGCTGGCCGGCCGGGCGTGGCCTGATGACCATCGTCATCGCCCATTCCACCTTCTGCACGGCCTATGTCGTGGTGGTGGTACAGTCGCGCCTGTCCGATCTCGACCTGAGCCTGGAAGAAGCCGCCATGGACCTCGGCGCCACGCCCATCCGCGTGTTCTTCGACATCACCCTGCCCATCATCGCCCCGGCGCTGGTTTCGGGGTGGCTATTGGCGTTCACGCTGTCGCTCGACGATCTGGTGATCGCCAGCTTCGTTTCGGGCCCGGGATCGTCCACCCTGCCCATGGTGATCTTCTCCAAGGTCCGCCTGGGCGTCTCGCCGGACGTCAATGCGCTCGCCACCATCATCATCGGCATCGTCGCCCTTGGCGTGCTGGCCGCGACGCTGCTGCAGCTGCGTTCGCGTCCCAGGAAGGCGCGGGCATGAATGGGTTCCCTCTGCCAGCGTGACATTTGTGTGACTGGACAAGCCCCGAAAAGCCGGGCACCATTCCCCCATGTTCAACCAACGCGAAGGAGGTGATCCAATGTCTTTTGAGAATACGGCGCTCGTTAAAGGTCATGGATTTGAAGTGCTGGTGACGGGGATGCCCGCCTAGCACACCTCCAGGCCTCGAGGCCGAATTACTCAGGAAGGGCTGCTCCTCGGGGCAGCCCTTTTTGTTGTCCCTTGACGAATGGGACCAAGCCATTGATACCGCTCGCAACAATCCTGGAGCTGTATTCATGTCCCCGGCCAATTTCGTTTTGACCCTGAGCTGCGCCGACCGTCCCGGCATCGTGGCGGCCGTCACCACCGAACTGGCAGCGCTCAGCGCCAATATTGCCGAATCCAACCAGTTCTGGGACCGCGAAACCGGCCGCTTTTTCATGCGCCTGGCTTTTACCGCGCCCGAAGGCGTCGACCGCGAAGCCATCGAGCGGGCGCTGAAATCGCCCATCGAGCGCTTTTCCATGAAGACCAACCTGACCGAGGAAGCGCGCAAGAAGCGCATCGTCATCATGGTCTCCAAGTTCGACCACACGCTGCGCCATCTGCTCTACCAGATCCAGGTTGGCTGGCTCGATGCCGAGGTCGCGGCGGTTATTTCCAACCACGACACCACCCGCAAGCTCGCCGAAGCCGAAGGCATTCCATTCCACCTGCTGCCGGTAACGCCCCAGACCAAGGCCGAACAGGAGGAGCAGGTGCTTAACCTGGTCAAGCAATCTGGCGCCGACCTGGTGGTGTTGGCGCGCTACATGCAGGTGCTGTCCGATAATCTGTCGACCCGCCTGTTCGGCCAGGTCATCAACATCCACCATTCGTTTTTGCCCAGCTTCAAAGGCGCCAAACCCTATCACCAGGCCCATGAGCGCGGCGTCAAGATCATCGGCGCCACGGCCCACTACGTGACCCCGGACCTCGACGAGGGCCCGATCATCGAACAGGAAACCGCCCGCGTCACCCACGCCATGAGCCCCGACGATCTCGTCGCCGCTGGCCGCGACATCGAAAGCCGGGTGCTGGCCCGCGCCGTCAAGCTGCACCTGGAAAGCCGGGTGATGTTGAATGGGAAGAAGACCGTGGTGTTTGGGTAAGGCACCCCACCCACCGTGCTTCCCTCGGGCCTGACCCGAGGGCCACGTCCCGCCGGGACAACCGCCCCGGCAAGGGCTCCCTGAACGGCCCTCGGGTCAGGCCCGAGGGCAGCACGGCGTTATTGACTGCCTTGTGCCAATGGCAGGTGTATTTGGGTGTTCACTTCCCGCACTTACCGGGTTCCCCATTATCACCCTGTCATTCCCGCGAACGCGGGAATCTCACTTCCTTCGACACAAGTGGGGTTCCCGCTTTCGCGGGAATGACGCGGTGGATGGGACTGACAGGAGACGAGGAAATAAACACTCCCCCTGACAGGAGAGTGTCAGGTGAAGTACAGCACTTAAACCGGCAAATCCTCAAGCCGCAGTGAATCCGCCAGCGTGGTCTGGTCCAGCACGGCGCGCGTGGCCAATGTCACCCGCTCGAACACATGCCGGATCTCGCAGGATTCCTCATCCCGGCAATCCTCGCATTTGCGATAGGCGATCTTGGACAGGCATGGCAGCGGCGCGATGGGCCCGTCGATCAGCCGCAGCACTTCGCCGAACATGATCTGCTCGGGCGATTTGAGCAGTTCATAGCCGCCCGACCGCCCGCGACGGCTGGCCACATAGCCCGCGCGCTTGAGCTCAAGCAGGATCTGTTCGAGGAACTTCTTGGGAATCGATTGTTCCTTGGAGATCTCGCCGATCATCCGGGTTTCGCCACGCCCCGCCCGGGCAAGGGAAACCAGGGCGCGTAGGGCGTATTTGGCTTTCTGCGAAATCATTGCTGCCGACTAGTCGCGATGCGCTTTGGGAGGCGCATCCATTACACCGGTGTGGAGCCGGAGTGGGCTCCGACAAGACCTATGCGCCAAGCTGGAGGCCTTTGACAAGACCTCAACTCCGGGGTTCCGGCACCACTGGCGGTACGACGCCTTCGCTCTTGTCCGGCCCGGCCGTCTCCTGTTCGCCATCGGGCTCGGCGGGTGCCGCAATATCACCCTCCACTGCCGCTTCGTCTTCCGGCTCCAGATCGCTCTCCAGTGCCGGCATGGCGTCCTCAGGCAGAGGCTCCAGGGCGATGATCTCCGTCGGCAACACCACTTCGCTGACGATGCTCTGCGCGGGCCCCGACTGCGGAACCACCGCCACGACGATCTCGTCGATGGCCGGTGGCGCCTCGCCGACATCAAGGGCTTCAACTGCAGTTGAAGGCGCGGCATCCACCGTTTCAACATCGGGAGCGGGCAATTCGATTACCTCGGGCTCGCTGGCCTCCACCGTGTCCTCATCCGGCGTCTCTGGCGGCGTCAGTTCCAGATCAGCATCGATGATCTCCGGCTCCAGCGTTTCAATGCCGGGCAACTCTTCTTCCAGCACTGCTTCCCGGTTTTCCTCCGCCTCGACAGCCGCTTCATCGGCAACCGGCGCCTCAGCGCTGGGACTTGCCTCCTCGGGGGCAAGCGGGATCAGTTCGGCGATCACAGGCGCAGCGCCAGCGGTTTGCAGGATATTGTCGACCGGCGGCAATTTGGGCTCGGCCGGCGCAGGTTCTGCGGCGACCTCAGCCCGGCGCTCTCCGCGCAACCAGGCCAGCATGCCCAGCCCGATTTCGCGCTCGCCCATGATGACGGTATCGGCACCAAGCGCTCGCAAATGCGCCTCTTCTTCGTCGGAGTGAGCCCGGGCGATGATACGGATGGACGGACAAAGCTTGCGGCCCACCTCGCAGACCGTGCCGGCCTCAAAGCCGTTGGGAATGGCGATCAAGAGGGAACGCGCGGCGGGCAGATTGGCCAGTTGCAGCACTGCGGCGCTGGCGGCATTGCCCACCACGACCTCGATACCCTTGGCGCGGGCCGCAGCCACGGCATGGTCAATATCCTCGATGACGACCAGCGGCGCACCAGCCGCGTGAAGCCCCTCGCCCACCGTGCGCCCGACGCGGCCGAAGCCGACGAGAACCGTGTGATCGGTTTGCGTAGTGGGCTCGGGCACATCGTCATCGGCTCCGGGCGCGCCGGTGTCTATGGCGGGTTCACCCGGCGCATCGGTAGTCAGCGGACCCTGTGCAGCTGCCGGGGGTTCGCCGGGCTCGATGCGCACGCCATCGCGCTCCATGCGGGCGGCACGGTGCTGCGCCGCCTTCGCCTCGAACCGCGGCCTGACGAGGTCCAGCGCCCAGAATACCACCGGGTTGAGCACGATGGAGATCAATGCGCCGGCCAGGATCAGATCCTGCCCTTCCCGCGGCAGGATGGCGAGCGATACGCCAAGGCTGGCCAGAATGAACGAGAACTCGCCGATCTGCGCCAGCGACGCCGAAATGGTCAATGCCGTGGCGACCGGCCTCCTGAACAGCAGGACGATGCCGAAGGCGGCGAGCGACTTGCCGATGACGATGATGAAGACCGTGGCCAGGATCGGCAGCGGATTGGTGACGATGATGCTGGGGTCGAACAGCATGCCGACCGAAACAAAGAACAGCACGGAAAACGCATCGCGCAGGGGCAGGGTTTCCTGCGCGGCGCGGTGGCTGAGCTCGCTTTCGGAAAGGATCATGCCCGCGAAGAAGGCGCCCAGCGCCAGGGAAACCCCGAACAGCACGGCCGAGCCGAGCGCCACGCCCAGGGCAATGGCGAGGACCGCAAGACGGAACAGTTCGCGGCTGCCGGTATGGGCGGTGGCATGGAGCGCCCACGGAATGAGGCGCCGGCCCACGACCAGCATGAAGCCGACAAAGGCGGCGATCTTGACGATGGTGAGCGCCAGCACGCCCCAGATCCCGACCGACCCGCCTATCAGGCGTTCCACGAACGACACGAACGGGTCGTGCACGGCGTTTTCCACGCCGCTGAGGCTGGCAATGGCGGGGATCAGCACCAGCGCCAGCACCATGGCCAGATCTTCCACGATCAGCCAGCCCACGGCGATGCGCCCGCGCTCGGTCTCGATGAGACGCCGGTCCTGCAGCGCCTTGAGCAGCACCACGGTGGAGGCAACCGACAGCGCCAGACCGAAGATCAGCCCCGCGCCGATGCCCCAGCCCAGCAGGAGCGCCAGCCCCAGGCCAAGCAGCGTCGCCAAGGCGATCTGGGCGATGGCGCCGGGAATGGCGAGCGCCCGCACGCTCATCAAATCCTTGAGCGAAAAATGCAGTCCCACCCCGAACATCAGGAGGATCACGCCAAGTTCGGCCAGTTCCGCCCCGAGCGCCTGGTCGGCCACGAAGCCGGGCGTATGGGGACCCACCAGCACACCGGCCAGTAGATACCCCACCAGTGGCGGCATGCGGAACCGGTTGGCTATCATCCCGAAGATAAACGCCAGCACCAGACCCGCGACGATCGTTGAGATCAGGGGGGTGTCGTGGTGCATATTGCCTCCGGCTGGGTTCAAGACTGGGGTGAAACTGAAATCTCGACTACCAAGATGGGATATCGAAACCTGACGCGCAAGCGTTGTGCGAAACGAAAACGTCAGCAATTAGGCTGGCTTGGCGATGGTCGTGCCGCCGGCCGGCCTACGAGACGACCGTGATCTTTTCAGCGGCCCGCGTAATGCCGGTATAAAGCCAGCGCGCGCGCTCCTCACGGAACACGAAGCTCTCGTCGAACAGATAGACATTGTCCCACTGCGAGCCCTGCGCCTTGTGCACGGTGAGGCAATAGCCAAAGGTGAACTCGTCGAACTGGCGCCGCTCGGGCCAGCCCATGGCGTCTTCCTCGCCGGAAAAGAACGCCTTGTGGGTCAAAACCTTGGCTTCGCCCTTGCCCTCGTCGGCCCCCAGCAACAGGCTCCACTTGCCGTTGGTGCGGCGGGTGGCCTCGGTCACGATCCAGATTTGCCCGTTCAGCAGCTTCTTGCGCGGATTGTTGCGCAGGCAGACCATGCGGTCGCCCAGCACCGGCTCATGAAACGGCAGCCCCCTGAGCTCCCGCAGCCGGTCATTGTACTGCAGCCGCGTCTTGTTGCGGCCCACCAGCACCTGGTCGGCCTCAAGCACCGCATTGCGGTCGACATGATCGCGCCCGACCACGATGGAATCGCCATAGGAGCCGCGTTCGAGGAAACCGCCCTCGCGCACCTGCATGGAGAGGTGGATGATCGGGTTGTCGGCGGCCTGCCGGTGGATTTCGGTCAGCATGATGTCGGGCTCGTCGGCGGTGAAGAACCCCGCGCCCTGCACCGGCGGCAGCTGGAACGGATCGCCCAGCACCAGCACCTTGACCCCGAAGCTGAGCAGGTCCTTGCCCAATTGCTCGTCGACCATCGACACCTCGTCGATGACGATGAGATCGGCGTCGGCGGCGGGACTTTCGTCATCCAGCACAAAGCGCGGCTCACCCTCCTTTTCGCTGACCAGCGTATAGATCAGCGAATGAATGGTCTGGGCGCCCTTGCAGCCGCGCTTGCGCATGACCAGCGCCGCCTTGCCCGTGAAGGCCGCGAACTTGACGCTGCGCACGTCCTGCGCCAGGTGCACCGCAAGCGTCGACTTGCCGGTGCCGGCCCAGCCGAACAGGCGGAACACCTGGGGTCCGTTCTTGTCCTTGAGCCAATCGGACACGGCCTTTAGCGCCGCGTCCTGCTGGGGAGACCAGGCAGGCATCAGGCGATAATTGTCCGGACGGTGCCGACACCCTCGATGGCGCCTTCCAGCACATCCCCGCGCACCACCGCGCCCACACCCGAAGGCGTGCCCGTCATGATGAGATCGCCCGCCCGCAGCGTCACGAAGCCGCTGAGGTGAGCGATCGCTTCACTCACGCTCCAGATCTGTTCGGCCAGATCACCCTGCTGGCGCACCGCGCCATTGACCGACAGCATGATGCCGCCTTTGTCCGGGTGGCCGATGGCGCTGGCCGGCTCGATGGTGCCGATAGGCGCCGAATAATCGAACGCCTTGGCCATCTCCCACGGACGCCCGGCCTTCTTCGCCGAAGCCTGCAGGTCACGCCGGGTCATGTCGAGCCCGGCCGCGTAACCATAGACATGGTCCAGCGCATCCCCAACGGCGATGTCGCTGCCGTCCTTGCCGATGGCAACCACCAGTTCGATCTCGTGATGCAGATCGGCCGTTTGCGGTGGATAGGGGATGGATGCGCCGCCAACCACCACGGCATCCGCCGGCTTGGCGAAAAAGAACGGCGGATCGCGCTCGTCATTGCCCATCTCGCGGATGTGCTCAACGTAGTTGCGGCCCACGCAATAGATGCGCCGCACCGCGAACAGCCCGCCCCGCGCGATCGGCACGGTAACCGGGGCATAAGGCTCGAACAAGAAATCAGCCACGCTTGAAGTCCTCTGCATAAGGTCCGATCAGGTCCAGATCGATGGGGCCCAGACGGTCCTGCGCCGTAAATGACTGGTGCCAGTATGGATAAAGCAATGGCGGCTGGCTCGCCGCATCGAGGCTCGCGCGCTCCTCTGCCGTCAGCTTGAGCTCGGCCGCCGCCAGATTGTCCCTGAACTGCTCGTCCGAGCGCCCGCCGATGATGACCGAACTCACCCCAGGCCGTCCCAACAGCCAAGCCAGCGCCACCTGCGCACCGGACACGCCGCGCGCCTCGGCAACCGCCACGATGGCGTCGATGATGTCATAGAGCTTTTCCCAGTCATAAACCGGTGGTTCGCGGAAGCCCCCGACATGCCGGCCCGATTTGGGCCCGCCATCGCGCCGGTACTTGCCCGACAACAGCCCGCCGGCGAGCGGCGACCAGACCAGTATCCCCAGCCCCTGATCCTGGCTGATCGGCACCAGCTCATATTCCGCTTCCCGGGAGTGAAGGGTGTAATGGATCTGCTGTGAAACGAACCGCTCCCCACCGCGGGCACCGGCAGCCGCCAGCGCCTTCATGATGTGCCAGCCGGAATAATTGGAACAGCCGATATAGCGGACATGGCCATGGCGCACGAGCGTATCGAGCGCCTCCATGGTCTCCTCGATCGGCGTCATACCGTCCCACTCATGCACCTGGTAGAGGTCGATATGGTCGGTCTTGAGCCGGCGCAGGCTCGCCTTGCACTGCTCGATGATGTGGTGACGCGAGAGGCCGATCTCGTTGGGACCCTCCCCCATCTTGAAGCGCACCTTGGTGCCGACAAGCGTTCTCTGGCGCCGCCCATTCTCGGCCAGCGCGACCCCGATCATCTCCTCGGAAACGCCGGCATTATAGACATTGGCCGTATCGAGGAGGTTGATCCCGGCATCGAGGCACATGTCGATCTGGCGTGTCGCATCGTCCTGCGCCGTGTTGCCGATCCGCTCCGAGCCGCCAAATGTCATGGTGCCCATGGTCAGCGTCGAGACCTTCAGGCCCGAGCGGCCGAGATAGCGATACTCCATCGACATTCCTCCTTTGTTCTTGCTCCCTAGCGCTACCGGGCAATGAGGATCGGGTCAATGGATTGGTGTCGAGGGCGTGGCACGAAGCCTCGAACCGCGCTACAGCAAACGCCTCACCTCGAAAGCGCTTTCCGTGCGGCCTCCATCTGTCCTCCTTTCCGTCGCCCTCATCACCCTCGGCATGGTCTTCACCCAGACCGGGGCATCCTTCGCCAAGAGCCTCTTTCCCCAGGTCGGCGCGGCCGGCGCCACCACGCTGCGGCTGACCCTCGCCGCCATGGTGCTGCTGGTCGTGTTCCAACCCTGGCGGCAAAAACTGGACCGGCGGCAATGGCGCTTCGTTTGGCTTTATGGGGCCACGATGGGCGCCATGAACCTGTTCTTTTACGCGGCGCTCGCCACCATCCCCCTGGGCGTGGCCGTGGCGCTGGAATTCACCGGCCCCTTGGCAGTTGCCCTGGCCGGATCGCGCAAGCCGCTCGATTTTTTCTGGATCGCGCTGGCGGTCGCAGGCTTTGGCGCGCTCCTGCCGCTGGGGCATACCTCAGGCAATATCGCCCTGCCCGGCATCCTGCTGGCGCTGGCCGCCGGCGGCTGCTGGGCGGGCTACATCATTTTCGGCCAGCGGGCCGGCACCGGTGGAGGCCCGCATATCACCGCGCTCGGTGTTTCGATTGCCGCCATCATCGCCCTGCCGTTCGGCGTCGCCACGGCGGGGACGGCGCTACTCGACCCCGCCATCCTGCCCCTGGCGCTGGGCGTCGCGCTGCTCTCAAGCGCCATTCCCTATGCGCTGGACATGGTTGCCCTGCCCCATATTCCCTCGCGCCTCTTCGGCATACTGATGAGCGGACAACCGGCGCTTGCGGCCCTGATGGGCCTTCTGGTGCTTGGCGAAAGACTGAGCCCGTGGCAACTCGCGGGCATCGCCGCGATCATCATCGCTTCGCTCGGCGCCACGGTGACCATCGCCCGCAACGCCCCGCCACCGGTTTCCTGACGAAAGGGGCTTCACCCGGCATCCAAATCAGGCATAGTTCCCCGCCCAGCAAACTGACGAGGGACCAGAATGCTTTACGCCATCCTCTGCTATAACGATGAGAACGCTGTCGCCACCTGGACCAAGGAAGAGGATGACGCCTGCATGGCGCGCCTCGGCAAGGTCCAGGACGCCATGAAAGCCAAGGGCAAGCTCGGCCCAGTCGCGCGGCTGCAGCCAACCACCGCCGCCACCACACTGCGCAAAAGCTCGGGCGAACCGATCGTTATCGACGGGCCGTTCGCCGAAACCAAGGAGCAGTTCCTGGGCTTCTATGTCGCCGATTGCGACACGCTGGACGAAGCCGTCCAGTTCGCCAAGGACCTCGCAGTCGCCAATCCGGGCCTCGGTTCCTATGAAATCCGGCCGGTCTCGCTTTATCACCCCGGCGAGCCCGCCAGGTGACGGACAATGCCGCTGCCTCCGGCGGCATTCGCGCCCGCGCAATTAATCTTGCCAGCCGTGTCGAAGCGGCGTGAACTGGCTCGTCGTCTCGGCATAACCAGTTCCAGAGGAGACCCCCATGAACGAGTTTCGCCCCAAGAGCGGCCTCACGCCCTATCTCAGCGTCGACGGGGCCCGCAAGGCCATCGATTTCTATGTTCAGGCATTTGGCGCCATCGAGCGGGAGGCCATTCCAAACGACGCGGGCGACCGGTTGATGCATGCGCAGGTCGACGTCAACGGCACGCCGCTATTCCTGTCCGACTTCTTCCCCGATTATGGCTATCCGCCGGTTGCGCCCCAGGCGTTCAATCTGCATCTGCATGTCGATGATGCCCAGCAATGGTGGGATCGGGCAGTCGGCGCCGGCTGCACCGTCACCTCGCCCCTCAAGCAGGAATTCTGGGGCGACATCTATGGCCAGCTCAAGGACCCGTTCGGCGTCACCTGGGCCATCGGTCAGTCCGTGCAAAAAGACGCATAAAGCGGGCTGAGCCTGCTGTCAGTTCCATCCACCGCGTCATTCCCGCGAAAGCGGGAACCCCTGTTTTGAAACGGAGGTTCCCGCTTTCGCGGGAATTACCCGGTGATAACTGGAAAGCCGGCAAGTGCCGGAAATGACCCCCTTCAGGCGCCCGTGACGCGCCAGATCACGTCACCCACGTCGTCGGCCATCAGCACGGCGCCATCGGCCGCCAACGCCACGCCGACCGGGCGGCCAAAGGAGAACTTCTCATCCGCTGACAGGAAGCCGGTGAGAATTTCCCGCGGCAATCCGGTTGGCTTGCCATTCTCGAACGCCACGAAAGCCAGCTTGTAGCCGCTGAGCTTGCTGCGGTTCCACGAGCCATGCTGGCCGATGGCCATGCCGGCGGGAAAGCCCGGCAGGGTTCCCTCGGGCAACCAGCAAAGGCCCAGCGAGGCAGTATGCCCGCCCAGCGCATAATCCGGCGCCAGGGCCGACGCCACCTTGGCAGCGTCCTGTGGCACGCGGTCATCCACCGTCTTGCCCCAATAGCTGTAGGGCCAGCCATAAAAGCCGCCATCGCGCACCGAGGTCAGATAGTCGGGCGGGGTTTCATCGCCCAGCCCGTCGCGTTCGTTGACGACGGTAAAAAGCGTATCCGTGCCCGGCTCCCAGGCCATGCCGACGGGATTGCGCAGCCCGCCCGCGAAAATGCGCGACTGGCCGGTTGCCAGGTCCAGCTCATGGATGCAGGCGCGGTTGATCTCCGCATCGAAACCCGCATCGCCGATATTGCTGAGCGAGCCGACGGCAACATAAAGCTTGCTGCCATCCTTGCTGGCGATCAGGTTACGCGTCCAGTGCCCGCCGGGCACGAGATCCATGATCTTGCGGCCCGGTGTCGTGATCCTGGTGGAGCCGGGCTGGTAGGGATAGGCCAGCACGGCATCGCTCGCGCCCACATAGAGCGTATCGCCCAGCAGCACCATGCCAAAGGGCTGGCGCACGTTTTCGATAAACGCATGGCGCGTCTCGGCAATCCCGTCGCCATCGCTGTCGCGCAGCAGGGTAATACGATTGGGACTATCGCCCGAAGCGCGGGCCCGCTTCATGGTGCTCGACATGGCGTGGTCGAACAATGTCTTGGGGTTACCCGATTCACCCATGGATTCCGCTACCAGCACATCCCCATTGGGCAGCACATAGATATTGCGCGGGTGATCGAGCTTGGCAGCAAAGGCCGTGACCTTGAGCCCCGGTGCGGCGATGGGCGTGCGCCCATTCTCCCAGCCCTGGGCAGTCGGCATTTTCAGCGTCGGAATTGCGCCCTGCGGCTTGGCCTCGGGAATGCTCGGTGCCGTGCCATAAACCGGCGCGCGCGGACCATCCTTGGAGTGCCGCACGGCAACGGCGACAGCGCCGATGGCGGCAACGGCGCGGGCGAAAATGGAAGTGTCGGTCATGAAAGCATCTCGATTGCGAAACCCGGGACTTGGATCAACCTAATGGCATTGCGCCGGCCTAAAAACCAGCCTTTCGCACAATCTATTGGCAAGCCCGGCAGTGTTCACCTCAAACATCCACGGCGTCATTTCCGCGGACGCGGGAATCCCACTTCTGGTTGGCAATGAAGAAAAATTCCTTTGCCAGCTTCGCAAGCAATCAGGGAAATGGAGGCCTCGCCCTGGACTTGAACCAAGGGTCCGGGGATTTGCAATCCCCTGCGTGTCCCTCCGCCACGAGGCCATGCCCCTATTATTATTTTTGTGCAGCAACAGGGTCAACGCAATCCCGCAGCGCGGTTAAGAGAGACTGAAATTGCTGCAGCACGGTCCTGCATACTCGCCGAACGCACATCAAACGCCTGCCAGTGGCGCAATGTATTCAAGAACACCGCGTTGGATAAATCGGTACGCTTTCCACCGGGTCATTCCCGCGAAAGCGGGAACCTCCGTTGGCGATGGTTGCAAGAAAAACAGAGGTTCCCGCTTTCGCGGGAATGACGTGGTGGTTGTTGCATCATCAAAACTAGCGGCCGGACGTAAACACTCCCTCAGACGAAGGGCCCCAGAAGGCCTCATGGTGAGCCTGTCGAACCACGAGGTCGAGCGAGTGGAGGATTGGTGCCACGACCTCGTCCTTCGACAAGCTCAGGATGAGGTCTACTGTGGACCCTGCTCAACGACACTTCACCCCTTCACCCCAGCCGACAGCATGATCGCCTGCGTCACCCGACGCTGGAAGATCAAATAAAGCACGGCAACCACCAGCGCCGCCAGAATGGCACCGGCCAGTTCGCGGGCATATTGCACGCCAAAGGCGTCGTTCACCTGAGTGATGCCGACGGCAACGTTCATCATCTCCGGCTTGGATACCGCAAGGAACGGCCACAGGAAGTTGTTCCAGGCACCGATAAAGGTGACGATGGCGAGGGCCGTCGTGACACCCCAGTTCATCGGAAGGTAGATGCGGCTGAAGATGCGCCATTCATTGGCTGAATCCATCTTGGCGGCCTCCCGATACTCCTTGGGCACCGAGTCAAAGAAGTTCTTGTAGACGATGATCACCACGGGATGGATCAGCTGGGGCAGGATGACGCCGATCCATGTGTTGATCAGGCCGAACTGCGCCATCAGGATGAAGTGGTTGACGATCAGCGCGGCGATCGGAACCATGAAGCTCGCCAGGATCATGTACCAGATGAGCGTGCGGCCCGGAAAGCGAAGCTGCGACAGGGCATAGGCGGTGGTTGCACTGATGACCAGGGTCAGCAGCGTCACCGCGACCGATGTCACCAGCGAGTTGAGATACCAGCGCCCGATCATGGTGTTGACCAGCACGTGCCAATAGGCGTCGATCGTCCAGGTGCGCGGCAGGAACTCTACCGTCTTGGCGATGACCTGGGATTCTGGCTTGAGCGAGGTAACCACGCCCCAATAGATCGGGAAGGCCCACAGCACGGCGAAGATCACCGTCACCAGTGTCAGGATCAGCCCGCCGATATCGAGCGTCTTGATGGTCCGCGCCCGTTTGGAGGCTGCGGCAGCGCCAATGTCAGCGTCCCGGCTCTCGGCAATACTCATTTTTCACCTCGGGCACGAAGCAGCTGGAATTGCAGCACGGAGAAGACGATCACGATGACAAACAGCGCCACGGCAATCGCGGCGGCATAGCCGCCCTGGTTTTTCTGGAATGCCTGGCTGTAGATATATTGCACCAGCACCATCGATGGATCGGGGCGGCCGCCCTGCACGAACAGATAGACCTGATCGAAGATCTTGAGCTGCAGGATCAGCTGGATGGTCAGCACCAGCGCCGTCACCGGCCAGATCAGCGGCCAGGTTATGCGGCGGAAAATGGTCCAGCGGCTGGCATTGTCGAGGGCTGCGGCCTCATAGATATCGGTCGAAATCGAGCGCAGGCCGGAAAGGAACAGCAGGATATTGAAGCCGCATGTCCACCAGATAGTGACGAACGCCACCGCGGGCATGAACATCCACTGGGTACGGAATACCGGCGTTGGCTTCCCGAAAACCCAGGTCAGCGGGTATTGCATGATGCCGAACTGCAAGTTGAACATCCAGTTCCAGATGCGATAGACCACCGATACCGGCAGGATATAGGGCAGGAAGAACATCGCCAGGATCAGGCTCTGCTGCCAGCCCTTGAGGCGCGACACCATCATGGCAATGGCCAGGCCGATCAGCGTGTTGGGGATCACCGTCAGCGCAACGAAGTAGGCGGTATTCTTGACCGAGGTCCAGAACCTGCGGTCGTCGAACATTTCGACATAATTCTCGAAGCCGATCCACTCGCCGGGGCCGATCAGCGGCGCGTCGGTGAAGCTGAGATAGACCATCTGCAGGGTTGGCCACAGGAACAGCACGCCGTACGTCAGCACGAACGGTAGGATAAACAGATAGGCAATCGCAACTTCGCCGCGGTGGTTCCTGATCATGGGTGCTCCGGCCTCAAGAAGGCCCGGTGGCGCTCCGCCACCGAGCCAGATGCGAGGGACTTGTTATTCAGCCTGATCCTGCAGGTCGGCCTTCATCTCTTCGATGGCGTCCTGAGGTTCGAGCTCGCCGTTCATGGCCGGGCTGATATAGTTTGCCACAGCGTCATAGACGGGCGATGCAACGCCGGCCAGGGTCGAGCGAGGATCGAACACCGCGGTGTCGGCCAGGATCGAATAGGTGGCGTTTGGCTGCATGGTCTTGAACTCTTCGCTTTCGCGAACCGGCGTATAGGCCGGAATGTGACCGGCATTGGCCCAGGCCAGCGAGTTCTTGTTCATCCAGGAGATGACTTCGAGCACGGCGGCCTTCTTCTCGGGCGTCACTTCCTTGCCGACATTGTTCGGGATGGCAAAGCCATGCGAGTCGGCCCAGGTCGCGGGATGGTCAAAGAAGGTCGGGACTGCAATGGCGCCCCACTCGAAGCCCAGTTCGCCCTTTTCGGACAGGTCGGCCATGGTGGGCACTTCCCACACGCCGTTCAGGTGCAGCGCAGCAGCGCCAGAGGTGAACAGGGCCACCGAGCCTTCATATTCGGTCAATGCCGGCGCAAGACCGCCTTCGACCCAGCTGGCCATGGTTTCGACGGCAGCGACGGCCTTCGGAATGCTTTCCTCGGGGAAGAATGTGCCATCCTCGGCCAGGAACACGCCGTCCTGCTGGCCGAACAGCGAATAGAACACGCGCCACGGCGTACCATCGCCCGAAGTCTGCAGCGACAGCGCATATTCCGAGCCGCCGCGAAGCTTTTCGAGCGCCGCCATGAAATTGTCGGCGCCATCGAGGCCGGTCGGCAGCCCGTCTTCGCCAAGCAGGCCCGCTTCGGCCAGCTTGTCCTTGTTGTAGTAGAGGATCAGGGAGTGGATATCGAACGGCACGGCATATTGCTGGCCCTCGATCTGCCCGGCTTCCCAGTTGGCCGGCGCAAAGGTATCCGGCCCGAGGTCAACGCCCGCAAGGTCTTCGGCGCTGATCGGGGCCAGGGCACCCGATTCCACCCCGAGCGGCACGCGCGAGAGGTGATAGGTCATCACATCGGGGCCTTCACCGATGGCGGCCGAGGTCTGCACCTTGGTGTAGAACGGCGTACCCCATTCCAGCGTCGTCGGCTGGATTTCGATTTCGCCGGCATGCTCGGTGTTGAACTGCTCGATCAGCGCCTTCATGCGCACGCCGTCGCCGCCGCTGAGAAAATCCCACCACACCACGGTTTCCTGGGCCTGGACGGAGCCGACCGACAGCAGCGCGGTCGACAGCATAGCGATCTTCAAAAATGTCTTCACGTAATCCTCCCTTGGGGCAGGGCCCCGGCGCCATTTCCTCTGGCATTGCGGCTCGCCGGCGATGCGATCCGCGCCGATGTTCAGATAACCGTCCTGGGACGGCCCTGAATTGCTCCGCCGCTTATTTTGCGGCGTGATATGCTTTGCCGGGCTCATCGAAGATGATCCCCGCACCGCCATCTATGGCGATGTGCACGGTTTGACCTGGCTCGACCGCGCTGACGCCTTCGTCTTCGGCGATCAGCGGCGTACCGTCGGGCAGGCTCACATAGACCAGCGTGCGCTCACCGAGCCGCTCGACCACGTCGACCACGCCCGTGACGCCCTGCCCCTCGCGCGAAATGCGCGCAGCCTCGGCGCGTATGCCGAAGGTAAGTTTGTCCTTGGGAATATCGGTGAATGGCACGGTGGTGGTGACCGGCCCCTGCCCGGCAAAGCTGATCGCGGCAAACCCACCCGCGTCGCTGACCCCCGTTACCGGCAGGAAATTCATCGCGGGCGAACCCACGAACGCTGCCACGAACCGGCTGGCCGGGCGCGAATAGATTTCCATGGGCTTGCCGATCTGCTCGATGCGGCGGTTGTTCATCACCACGATCCGGCTTGCCAGGGTCATGGCTTCGGTCTGGTCGTGCGTCACGAAGATCATCGTGGTGCCGATCCGGTGGTGCAACTGCGCCAGTTCCACGCGCGTCCGCACCCGCAGGCCGGCGTCCAAATTGGACAATGGCTCATCGAGCAGGAACGCCACCGGCTCGCGTACAATCGCCCGGCCGATGGCGACGCGCTGCCGCTGCCCGCCCGAAAGCTGGGCGGGTTTGCGATCCAGCAATTGGCCGATTTCCAGCATGCGCGCGGCTTCATCGACCCGGCGGGCGATCTCGTCCTTGGGCGTGCCGACATTCTGCAGCCCGAAGCTCATATTGTCGCGCACGCTCATATGCGGATAGAGCGCGTAGTTCTGGAACACCATGGAGACGCCACGCTCGTTGGGTGGCAATTGATCGACCCGGCGGTCCCCAATGAAGATCTCGCCTTCGCTAACCTGTTCGAGGCCCGCAATCATGCGCAGCAAGGTGGATTTCCCGCAGCCCGATGGCCCCAGGAACACGATGAACTCACCCGATTTGATGTGCATGGACACCTTGTCGAGCACGCTCACCGCGCCAAACGACTTGCTGACCTCATTGAGGACGATATCGGCCATTGTGTCTCCTCGGCGGGGCCTCGGCCCTGCAACATCCACCTATCGGATGCGGCAACTCTGCGGTCGCTCGCACCCATTTATCATACTAATCAGGCTTGGGTCGTCCTAGTCAATCCACCACAAAACATGCCGGTGCACGCTTTAGCGATCCACCACGATTTCCAGCGCGGTTTGCACCACGGCATCAAACAGTGCGGCGGCCAGCGGATCGGCGCCCGGCGCCTCCCGCGTCAGGCGGAACGTCGTTGCCGCGACGCCGCCGCGCCCCACTTTCTTTTCGACCACTATCGCCGCCGGCTTGTGCACCCAGCCGACCACGATGCCGGCATGCACGTTGGAGCCATATTCCCATGGCCGGAAGCCGGTCATCAGATAGTGCGGCACCACGCCCGAGAACGACAGGTCGAGAATTGGGCCGCCCGGAATGTTGCGGAACGGACCGTCGCGCCGCACCCAGGAAAAACCGGCAATCCAGTCGCCGCGCCAGATCGTGCCGTCCCGCTCGACCAGGTTGATGCCCGGCAGATGCTGGTCCAGCGACGGCCGGAACTGGATGCCATCGGCGACGATGCTGCGATGGGGCAGTTCGCCCACCGGCATGTCGGCGCGCAAATTCTTGTTGGTCTCGACCGAGCCATCGGCAAGGATCGCATAGCGCGCCCCGGCCTTTATGGCTTCGACGTCATCGCCATCGACAGCATGCACCAGATGCACATCCGCCTCATCGGCCCCCACCACGCGATAGCCCAGGCCTTGGGCGTACTCGGCCAATTGCGGGTCCGCAACCGCCAGGCACGGCAGGCTGGCCGTGTCCCGCGCTGCGAACAGGGAAACCTCGAGGCTGTTGCGCGCCAGTTCCTGCCCGTTCGCGGTCAGCACGAAATCCAGATGCACCATGCGATTGGCGCTGGCCTGCGGCATTTCGAGGTTGAGTACGGTCACGGTGGTTGAAACCGGTTCTGTCGCCGCAATCGCGGTCGAACCTTCGACATCCCCGCTCCAGCGCAGCTCCGCCCCCTCGGGCACGCTCAGCCCGCCCGTGGCGATGTTGACTTCGATCGGCAGCTTCGCTCCTGCATAGGCCGAATAACGCTCCGGCCGCGGCACGATAACGATGTCGGTATTGATCTGGCTGAAGACGTCATGGAAGACGCGCGGGTTGCGCTCCATGTCGAGCAGGCCATTGGCCTCCCAATGCACGTCCGTCAGTTCGGTGATGACATAGCCCATGATCGAGGGATGCAGCCGCATCTGCTCGATCTGGTAGCGCAAATTCATGAACTGATACCATTGCGCAGCCTCGATAAAGGCCGGGAACGAGCCAAAGGTCCGGTGCAGGTCGAGCGCTGCGAAGCGCTTTTCCACGCCATGCGGCAGGGCAACGCCGTCGCCCCATACCGCACCCGTCTCGAACCAGTCGGGCTCGCTGCCGTCCTCGCGGCGCAGCTTGCTCGGGTCGGGCAGCCCCCACACGCCGAACTCCGAAACGATGAGTGGCTCATCGCCCCGGCGCTCGGCGTCTCCGAGGGAGGAGAACGTCCAGTCGGCGCCGGCGGCGAACTGGGCGGTTATGTCGTCCCATTCCTGCCGCCGCTCGGGCACCGAGCGGTAATAATGGTAGTCGTTGAGGTCTGTCTTGACGTGGAAGTTCGGGAAACAGGCCGAATTGTCGACCACCAGCCGGCTCGGATCTTCGGCCTTGAGCCAGTCATAAGCATCCTTGAGCCATTGCCGGTGCTCGGCATTCTCCACCAGCCGCGTGCCCCAATCCTCGTTGATGATCGTCCAGGCGATGATCGAGGGATGGTTGCGGTCACGGGCCAGAATGCCCGTCATGGTGTCGCGCATCCGCTGGGCCGAATGGGTGGTGAAGCTCGCAACGTTCGGGATTTCCGTCCAGACCAGCAGGCCCAGGCGATCCGCCACGTCGTAATAGCGCGGGTCCGGCACCTTGATATGGCAGCGCAGCAAATTGAGCCCGAGATGCTTGGCCTTGCGCGCCTGGTCCTCGAGGAACTCCAGCGACGGCGTGGTATAAATACCCTCGGGATAGTAATCCTGGTCCAGCGCGCCACGCATATAGAGCGGCTGGCCATTGAGCAGGATTTGTCCGTTCTCGGTCGTGATGGTGCGGAAACCGATGTTCTGTGTCAGCCGGTCGACACCGGCACCCAGATCGATTGTCAGCGCATAAAGATTGGGCGCCTCGGGTGACCAGAGCTTGGCATCGGGTACCGCAAGACTGACCGTTGCCGTCTCCGCCGCGGAGACGGTCGCGCTTGCGACCACCGACCCATCGGCATCCCGCAGGCTGATCTCGGCATCGAGCCCGGCAGCATCAGCGGAGAACCCCAGATCGAGGTTCAACACCCCATCCATTCCAGCGGTGACAACAACTTCGGTGGTGCGGCGCGCATCGCGCGCTTCCAGCGTCACCGACTGCCACAGCCCGCCAATGCGGCCATACCAGCTGAGCTTGCCGTGCGGCACTTCGCTGAACGGGTAATCGGGATAGGCGCGCTGGTCGGACGAAGGCATGGTCACCCGCACTTCGATTTCGTTCTGCGCCTTGAGCAGATGCGGCGGCAGCACGAACTCGAACGGCAGATAGGCGCCTTCATGGCTGCCCAGCTTCTCGCCATTGAGGAACACATCGCAGAAATAGCTGACCGCGCCGAACTTGAGCGCCAACTCCTTGTCGGCCCAGCCTTCGGGCACGGTGAAATTGCGCTGGTAAACCGCATGGCCGCTGGTATCGACCAGATCGGAAAACTCTGCCTGCCAGGGCGACGGAACATGCGCGTCGCGCCACGGTCCATCCTCATGCCGGAAGCGCCACACGCCATCCAGCGAAGCCGTGCGACGCGTCGGCGCCTGCGATTGCTCGGCATTTGCCAGGCTGCTGTGATCCATCTCCACCCTCGACGATATTAGTTATATTATTATTAGCTTAGGCCGGGTCCGCGACGCTGGCAAGAGGCCCATTTGGGGTGTGCACATCGGTCGAACTGGTCGCGACCTCAAGCGCATCACACAGAATGGGATCACCCAGCAGACCTCATGGTGAGCCTGTCGAACCACGAGGTCGTGCCACCGGGCCTCCACCTTAGGCAGACCGTGGCGCCGCGACTGAATCCCGCTCGACCAGCGGGCATTCGAGCTTGGTGATCGGAAACCGCGCAGCACTGGCCAGGCCCAGTTCGAACTGCTCGATCGCCCACTGCCCCATCGCCCGGTGCGGCAGGATGGATGTCGTCAGCCGTGGATGCAGATGGCGCGAGATTTCCTCGTCGTCATAGCCCACCACAGACATATCGCGGGGCACGGAAAGCCCCGCCTCCTTGAGCGCCTCGTAGCAGCCAATCGCCGTGCGATCGTTCTGGCAGAATATCGCCGTCGGCGGGTTGTCGAGCGCCAGCAGCTTGCGGGTGCCTTCATAACCCGCGCTTGCCGACCAGTTGCCCTCCACCACCAGCGCCGGATCGAACGGAATATCCGCCGTGGCCAGCGCGCGGCGATAACCCT
Organism: Devosia naphthalenivorans; assembly: GCF_003056355.1. Taxonomy (GTDB): domain Bacteria; phylum Pseudomonadota; class Alphaproteobacteria; order Rhizobiales; family Devosiaceae; genus Devosia; species Devosia naphthalenivorans. The sequence continues at coordinate 90,069 of NZ_PYVW01000005.1, read as the reverse complement.
TGAGCCGGTCCTGTGCCGCTTCCATCCAGATTTCCCCGGTGATGGTCGCGATGCGGCGATGTCCATGCTCGATCAGGTGCCGCGTGCTGCGCTGCCCGCCGGCAATCTCGCTCGGCACTACGGCCGGATGCGACTGATTTTCGGTGTAGCAATTGAGCAGGAACACCGGAATATCCAACGCCAGGATCTCCGGCGGCAATTCCACCTCGCGCGTAAAGATCGTCATATAAACAAGGCACGAGGCGCCCTGTTCCTTGAAGGCGCGCACCACCTGGGATTGCACCAGCGGGTCGTTGGAGGTCTGCGCCACCATGACGATCATGCCGTTCGAGCGTGCGGCGGTATTGATGCCGTCGATGGCAATGGCCGCTTCCGGGCTGGTCGCCAATTGATCGACCACGAAGCCGATCTGCGGCGTAGCAGTTTCGGGCCGCAGATTCGCCCCCGAGAGCGGCGCGATATAGCCAAGCCGCCGCGCCGCATCGAACACCCGCTGCCGCGTTTCGGACGACAGTTTGATGCCCGGGGCATTGTTGAGCACGAAGGACACTGTTGCCTGGGAACACATGGCTTCACGCGCCACGTCCGTCATCGTCACCCGGCGCGATTGCGCCCGCCGCCCGGCCCGCACCACGCTCCCGGCAGATCCGTTCATGTCGTTGCGCCGCGGCATAAAGGGTCCGGAATGGTGGAAAATATCGACTAATAGATATCAACAACAAACCGGCGCTGGCAAGCCGCCACTACTGCGTACCCTCCGAGCAACCGGCAGCGCATGTGCAACCGCCCGACAGGAGCCGCCGTTTGCCTCCAAAATGGAGCGCAAAATGTCCCCTGCAGATCACGGCCCGGAAAGCGGCAAGGGCCGGCACGCCGAAAGCCCCGAGCAGATACCGCCGACCGGCTGGAAGGACATTTTGTGGCGGACCTACCAGGAGATAAACGATGACCGGGTGACCCTGATCGCCGCCGCCGTCACCTATTATCTGCTGTTGTCGCTGTTCCCCACGCTGACCGCCTTTGTCTCGATCTACGGCCTGTTCACCGATCCGACCACGGTTTCCGAGCAGGTTCAAATGCTGTCGTCGGTGGTGCCCGAAGGCGGCATGGCTATCATCAACGAGCAGTTGACACGCCTTGCCAGCACCGGCGGCACAACCCTGGGCCTGGCGCTGTTCATCTCCCTCGCCATCGCGCTATGGAGCGCCAGCTCCGGCGTCAAGACCATGTTCGAAGCCATGAACGTGGCCTATGACGAGCGCGAAAGCCGCAATTTCTTCGTCCTCAACGCCACGGCGCTGCTGTTCACCCTGGCCGGCATCGTCGGCGCCATGCTGATGATCGGCGCGGCAGTGCTGATGCCTATCGTTCTGCAGTTCATCGGCCTCGGCACCGGGTTCGAATGGCTGATCCGCATCGGCTCCTATGTGCTGCTGGCCCTCGCCCTGCTGCTGGGGCTGGCTGCTCTCTACAGATTTGGCCCGAGCCGGCAGCAGGCCCGCTGGCGCTGGATAACGCCCGGCGCGATCCTTGCCACACTCGCCATCATGGTCGTGTCGCTGCTGTTCTCCTGGTACGCCGCAAATTTCGGCAATTTCGACAAGACCTATGGCTCGCTCGGCGGCCTCATCGCGCTGCTGACCTGGATCTGGATTACCGTCACGGCGGTAATCATCGGCGCCGAGCTCAATTCCGAGGCGGAGCGACAGACCGAAGCAAACGTTGCAGCAAATGGGGAGCAGAACCGAAGCAATTCGGCAGCAAGCTCGCCGCAAAACAGCGCCGAATGGCAGGCAGGCTTCCAGGCTGCGCAGGAGAAATACCGTCCCCAGCGCAGCCATTCGCTCGGCTCGATGGCCGTCGCCCTGCCCGTCTCCCTGGCCCTCGCCGCCCTGCGATCAAGGCCGCGAAAGTGAGCTAGATACTGCCCTGCACCCGGTGCAGATTGGCATAAAGCCCATCCGCCGCCATGAGCTGATCATGGCTGCCCTCCTCGCCAATACCATGCTCCGTCAACACCACAATGCGGTCGGCATGGCGCACCGTCGACAGCCGATGGGCGATAACAATCGTTGTCCGCCCGCGGGTTAGCTCCAGCAGCGCCTGCTGCACCGCCCGCTCGCTCTCATTGTCCAGGGCACTGGTCGCCTCGTCGAAAATGAGGATGGCGGGGTTCTTTAGGAAGGCCCGGGCAATCGTCAGCCGCTGCTTCTGCCCACCCGACAGCTTCACCCCGCGCTGCCCAATATCGGTGCCATAACCCTGCGGCAACGCCATGATGAACTCATGCGCATTCGCCGCCTTGGCCGCCGAGATCACCGCCTCATCCGAAGCATCCGACCGCCCATACCGCAAATTATCCGCCACGGTCCCACTGAACAAATAGATGTCCTGCTGCACCACCCCGACATTGCGGCGCAACGATGCCAAGGTAACATCGCGGACGTCCGTGCCGTCGATCAGCACCTGCCCCGAATTGACCTCGTAGAATCGGGGAATCAAGGCGCAAAGCGTTGATTTTCCTACCCCTGACGGCCCGACCAGCGCGACAAATTCGCCGGGCGCAATATCGAGCGATAGATTGCTCAGGACCCGGGCTCCTTCCGCTTCGTAGCTGAAACCCACATTGCGGAAACTGATAGCGCCCTTGACGCGGTCCAGTTCCCTGGCATGGGGCCGATCCTCGATATCCGGCGCGATTTCGAGCAGTTCCATGGCCCGCACGAACCCGGTATAGCCCTCCTGCCAAAGCCGCACGAAATTGGCCAGGCGCTGCACCGGATCGACCAGCACCGCAACGCACAACAAAAAGGTCAGCATTTCGGCGACCGTCAGTTGGGCGTTCACCACCCGAACGGCACCGACAACGATCACGATCACCGTCACCAATTGGGCGAATGTCTCGCTGCCGACCGAGAAAAATGCCTCGCTGCGATAGCCATCCTTGCGGCTCTCGAGAAACAGCCCGTTGGCCTCGCCAAAACGCCGCGCCTCGAGGTCTTCATTGGCAAAGGATTGCACGACCCTGATGCCGGCCAGCGCATCTTCCACCCTTTCATTGACGCTGGCGATCTGCTCCTTGCTTTGCTGCAAGGCCCGGTTCATCCGCTGATTGAAATGGAGGGCATAGACCACCGCGAACGGCGTCAGACCGGCAATCAGCAAGGTCAGCACCGGATCGATAAAGGTGAGGACCGCGAGCGCTCCGAAGAATTTGAGCGCTGAGATCGAAAGGTCCTCGGGCCCATGATGATAAAGCTCGCCGATCCATAGGGAATCGTTGGTGATGCGGCTCATCAACTGCCCCACGCGCTGGCCATCGTAGAAGCTGAAGGAGAGCTTCTGGCAGTGTTCGAACAGCTCCTTGCGCAGGGACGCCTCGATCCTGGCGCCCATGACATGGCCCTGATAGTCCACGAAGAAGATTGCCAGCACCTGCGCGGCAAGCAGCGCCAGCATCAATCCGCCTACGGCGTAGATGCTGCCAATGGCTTGCGGCGCCTCGGGCAGTTCAACCAGATTGCGGGTCACGTAATTTGCACAAAGCGGCAGCGCCAGCGCCGTTGCCGCAATAAGCATTGCACAGGCGAGATCGCCCGCGAGCAGCGGCAGGTGGGGACGATAATAAGATAAAAACGTGCGCCAGCGGGCGCTTGGTCGAGGCGCGGGCGTCGGCTGGAATAGGTTTAAGAAACGGTGTTTGAAAAAGCGGCTAGGGCGTGTGTCGGCTGTGGCCCTCGCCCATGGAAAGTGGAAGTGCATAACGCATCATGTCCTGTTGATCGGCTCCTTTCTGGTGGGACACGAAGGTTTTCATCTCGCTCTCCTGGTGCGTGCTTGAAGCCATAGTATGGCGCAGCCAGCGTTATTGGGCAAGCCGAGCCATCACCTGCGTTGCAGCGCGCCCAGAATCGACCTACCGCTTCGCTCGCTATTACAGCAGGGGAGAGAGCTGTGCCGCAGACTGTCGATGATATCCTTACCCGCGCCGGTACGGGCTCGTTCCAGCGAAAATTGCTGATGGTGTTCGGGCTGGTCTGGGCGGCCGACGCAATGCAGGTTCTGGCGGTCGGCTTTACCGGCGCGTCCATCGCGGCAACGTTCGGGCTCTCGATACCGGAAGCGCTCCAAACCGGAACCCTGTTTTTCCTGGGTATGCTGATCGGCGCCAGCCTCTTCGGCCGCCTGGCCGACCGCTTCGGGCGTCGGAAAGTGCTGATCATCACGGTCGCGATGGATGCCGTGTTCGGTCTGCTGTCGGTCTTTGCACCGAACTTCGCCATCCTCCTGGGCCTGCGGTTTCTGACGGGTCTTGCGGTGGGCGGCACCTTGCCGGTCGACTACGCGCTGATGGCAGAGTTCCTGCCGGCGCGCTCACGCGGGCGATGGCTGGTGATGCTGGAAGGTTTCTGGGCAGTGGGAACCGTGGTTATTGCCCTGGCGGCATGGGCGGTCAGCCTCTACGTACCGGCCGATGGGTGGCGCTATATCTTCCTCGTCACCGGCCTGCCCGCCGTTGTGGGCATCTGGCTGCGGCTCTGGGTGCCGGAATCCCCGCATCACCTGTTGCGCAAGGGAAAGGCCAAGGAAGCCAAACAGGTCCTCAATCAGGTGCTCGACGCCAATGGCGCGCCCCAACTGGTAGCCGGCGACGAAATCGTCATCCCTGCGCCCGTTGCTCAATCCAGCATATTCTCTCCCATGCTGCGCCACCGCACGGTCTGGGTCCTTCTGGTCTGGTTCCTGGTCTCGATCTCGTACTACGGCGTATTCACCTGGATGCCGGCGCGACTGGCCGACGAAGGCTTTGGCTATGTGCGCGGCTACGGCTTCCTGGTTCTGGTGGCTCTGGCGCAACTCCCTGGCTATGCCCTCGCCGCATGGGGTGTCGAGAGCTGGGGCCGCCGACCCACGCTGATTGCATTCCTGCTGCTGAGTGCGGTCGGCTGCGCCCTGTTCCTTGTCGCTTCGGAAAGCCTGTTTATCGGGGGCTCCATTCTCCTGATGAGCTTTGCCCTGCTGGGCACCTGGGGGGCGCTCTACGCCTTCACGCCCGAGCTCTACCCCACGGCCAGCCGGGCAACCGGCATGGGCGCGGCGGGATCGATGGCGCGTCTGGGCGGGTTGTTGGCGCCATCGGCTCTGGCGCTGGTGATTGCACAGGGCTTTTCCGTCGCGATCGGGCTGTTCGCCGTCCTGCTGCTGTTGGCGGCGGGGGCGGCGTTCATGATCAGGATAGAAACGCGGCAAACCTCATTGACCTGAGGACTGCGTTTCTCAGCACGCCACCACGTTGACGGCGAGGCCCGCCAGACTGGTTTCCTTGTAGCGTTCGCTCATGTCGAGACCGGTCTGGCGCATCGTCTCGATGCAGGCATCCAGGGGAACGGCATGCGTGCCGTCGCCCTTGAGGGCCAGGGAAGCAGCAGTGACGGCTTTGACCGCCCCAAAGGCGTTGCGCTCGATGCAGGGGATCTGGACAAGGCCGGCAACGGGATCGCACGTCATGCCCAGATGATGCTCGAGTGCAATCTCGGCAGCGTTCTCCACTTGCAGCGGCGTGCCACCCATAATGGCGCAAAGACCAGCGGCGGCCATGGCCGAGGCGGAACCCACCTCGCCTTGGCAGCCCACTTCGGCGCCCGAGATCGAGGCATTGTGCTTGATGATGCCGCCGATAGCGGCCGCGGTCAGCAGATAATCCCGGATGTCACGGCTGCTGGCTCCCGCGTTAAACTTGAGAAAATACCGCAGCACCGCAGGGATCACGCCCGCAGCGCCATTGGTCGGCGCGGTGACCACGCGCCCGCCCGCAGCGTTCTCCTCGTTCACCGCCATGGCGAACAGGCTGAGCCAGTCATTGGCCATCAGCGGCGTAATTTCATTGCGCTGCCATTGCGCATCGAGCTGGACGAAAATGCTCCGCGCCCGGCGCTTGACGTTGAGCCCACCGGGCATGATGCCCTCCTGGGCGATGCCCCGCTCGATGCACCCGCTCATCGCGCCCCAGATTTCATCGATTCCCCGATCAAGGGCGAGCGGGGAACGCTGGGTTTCCTCATTGGCCCGCTTCATCGCCGCAATGGACAGGCCCGAAGCGGCAGCCATGGCCAGCATGTCGCGGGCGTGTGCAAAGGGATAGGGCGTATCGGTCTGCTCGGGCTGCGCCTGCTTGAGCGTCTCAAGCTCCTCGGCACTCACCACGAAACCGCCGCCGACCGAGTAGTAAACCCGGCGCAACAAGAGCTGCCCATCATCATCGAAGGCGGCGAACTGCAGGCCATTGGGATGCCCCGGCAAGACGTTGCGCTTGTCGAACACCAGATCGACCGCCGGGCGGAACCGATAGGTGGGATGGCCGGGTGGCTGCACTCGGCCATGGCTTTCAACGGCCGCAACTTTCGCATCCATCGTATCGGGATCGATGGTCTTGGGGTCTTCCCCGCACAGCCCCAGGATCACGGCGCGGCCGCTGCCATGTCCCACCCCGGTAAAGGCGAGCGAGCCATGCAGGCTCGCGGTCAGGGAGGCTGGTCGCGCATTGACGGCGCGCGGACGGTCGCCACTCTGCAATTCATCGAGGAACCGCCGCGCTGCACTCATGGGGCCCATAGTGTGCGAGCTTGACGGTCCGATGCCGATCTTGAAGACGTCGAATATGGATAAGAACATGCCCGTCCTGCTTCGCACCTTGGCCCCGGAGTGTGCGCAAGATCGGCGGGGAAGTCGAGCCCGCCTCCACCAGCGGCTGATTACTTGAAGGTCAGCATGCGCCGAAGGGAGTCGTTGCGGAAAACGAAATGCTCGGCAAGCCCGCCCAGGGCATGCAGGCCGATGGCCGGGATCAGCACCAGCCGCCCAAGCTCGTGCAACTCGGCGGAGAGTTCCACCCCGCCGAACCACGCGACAAGGCCAGTCACCGGCATGAGGAAGAGAAAACCGTAGAGCAGAAAATGCGTCGCCTGGCCCAGCCAGTTGACGAGGGCAGGATTGTCGGGATGAGCAGCCGGTACGCCGCGGGTCCGCCGGATGAACAGGCGAACTATCGCCAGCAGCAAAATTGTCGACCCTACGGCGATATGCAGGACAGCAGCACCGAACTCTTCCGTCGGACGCCCCTCCAGCCGGTCATTGAAGGCTGCCTGCATGTCCTTGTTGACCAGCAATTGAAAAATGATCAGCGCCGCAATCGTCCAATGCAAAACGATCTGCAGATTGGAGTAGCCGGAGGGCGCTGATGTGTGATCTCGTGTCGCAGGACGCATGAGGCAGGAACTCCAGCGGCCGCTCCGCGTTCCCGAACTATCTCGAAGCTGTGGGGGGCAATGAGGCGAGACAGGGGCAAGCAACCAAAAACCATCTTACGCCTGATGCTGCTCGCGTCGAGTGCGGTGCTGCTCGCGGCCTGCAATGGCGAGCAAAGCATGCTGCATCCTGCCGGCGAGCAGGCCGAGGGTCTGGCAACCCTGTTCTGGGTCATGGCTGCCGCTGGCGTCGTCATCTGGTGCGTTGTGATGGGAGCGGCAATCTATGCTGTTCTCGGCAAGAAACGTCCCCGCAGCGAGCGCTTTGCCGATCGCTTCATTTTCTTTGGCGGCGTAGCCTTTCCCACCGTTACGCTCGCGGCGCTATTGGTGTTTGGCCTCGCACTGCTGCCCAATTGGGCAGGCGGGGATGAGCCCGACATGCGCGTCCATGTTACCGGCGAGCAATTCTGGTGGCGCTTCGCCTATAAGGGCCCTTCCGGCGAGCGTATCGAAACCGCCAACGAACTTCATTTGCCCGTCGGTGCGAATGTGGAATTCGTGCTCGACAGCACCGACGTCATCCACTCCTTCTGGATCCCCGCCCTGGGCGGCAAGATGGACCTTATCCCCGGACGCACCAATGTGCTGCGGCTCAAGCCAACCAAGGCGGGCGTTTATCGCGGTGTTTGCGCCGAATTTTGCGGACCATCCCATGCCTTCATGGCCTTTCCTGCCATCGTCCATCCGGTTGCCGATTTCCAGAGCTGGCTGGAGGCCGAAGCCCTGCCCGCCAACCCCGCCGGCAGCGAGGCCTTCATCGCCGCCGGCTGCGGCGGCTGCCACACGGTGCGCGGCGTCAGCGAAGCGGGATCAGTCGGGCCGGACCTGACCCACCTTGCCCGTCGCCGGACGCTGGCAGCGGGCACAATGCCGATGACCCGCCAAGCACTCGAGGATTGGATCGCCGCGCCCTCCCATATCAAACCGGGTGCCCGCATGCCCGACTTCGCCGCACTCGATGACGAACAACGCGACGCCATCGTCCAATTTCTGCTGGGGCTGCAATGATCTACAAAAGCGCCGAGGAACGGCAACTCGCCAAGGTCTGGGAGCCACCCAAAGGCTGGCGCTATTTCTCCGACGTCAACAACTCGACGATTGGCGTCTGGTACATCTCCACCGCCTTCGCCTTCATGCTGTTTGGCGGCGCATTGGCCTTGCTGATCCGGCTGCAGCTGGCGGTTCCGGAAAACACCCTGCTATCCGCCAACCTCTACAACCAAGTCTTCACCCTGCACGGCACGGTGATGATGTTCCTGTTCGCGGTTCCGATCTTCGAGGCCGTCGCCATCCTGATCCTGCCCGCCATGCTGGGGGCGCGGGACCTGCCGTTTCCCCGGCTGTCCTCGTTCGGCTACTGGTGTTTCCTGATCGGTGGTGTCTTCGTCTGCGGCTCGATTTTTTTCGACTCCGCGCCCGATGCCGGCTGGTTCATGTACCCCCCGCTGTCGACCGAACAGAGCGGCATCGGCGCCGACATCTGGCTCCTTGGCCTCTCCTTCATCGAGGTCGCCTCCATCGCCGCGGCGGTGGAGTTGATCGTAGGCGTGCTCAAATGCCGGGCGCCGGGCATGCACATCAATCTCACCCCGCTCTATGGCTGGTATGTGCTGATCGTGGGCGCCATGATCCTCTTTGCCTTTCCGCCCCTGATTGCTGGCGACTACCTGTTCGAGCTCGAACGCGCCTTTGACTGGCCATTCTTCGACGTGTCGCGCGGTGGCGACCCGCTGCTCTGGCAGCACCTGTTCTGGATTTTCGGGCATCCGGAAGTCTACATCATCTTCCTGCCCGCCATCGCGCTGCTGGCGATGATCGTGCCGACCTTCACCCAGCGCCCGATCGCCGGCTATTCCTGGATCGTTCTTTCGGCGCTGGGCACCGGGTTCCTCAGCTTCGGGCTCTGGGTGCACCATATGTTCACCACTGGCCTGCCCGCGATTTCGCTGGGCTTTTTCTCGGCAGCGTCAGAAGCCGTCGCCATTCCCACCGGCATCCAGATCTTTGTCTTCATCGCCACCGTCATGATGGGCAATGTGGTGCGCAGCGTGCCCATGCTGTTCTGCCTGGGCGCATTGGCGACCTTTATCGTGGGTGGCCTCACCGGCGTAATGATCGCCGTCGCACCATTCGATTTCCAGGTCCACGATACCCACTTCATCGTGGCGCACCTGCACTACACGCTGATCGGGGGCATGCTGTTTCCGGTGATGGCGGGGGTGCAATATTATTATCCCTTCGTCACCGCCAAGGTGCTTTCGTGGCGCCTGGGGATCTGGTCGTTCTGGTTGATGTTCGGCGGCTTCAACATCGGTTTCCTGCCCATGCACTTCACCGGAATGCTGGGCATGCCGCGCCGCGTCTTCACCTATGACGCCGATCGCGGCTGGGACCTGCTCAACATGGTTTCGACCATTGGCGCCTTCATCTTTGCCGCCGGTTTTTTGGTAATGGTGTGGGATTGCGTGCGCCCCAAAGGCCGGGACAAGGACGCCACCCGCAACGTCTGGAACGCGGGGACCCTGGAATGGGCGGGGCGTGTGCCGGCCGATAATTGGGGCATGCGCTCTATTCCCCAAATTAATAGCCGCTATCCCTTGTGGGACGACAAGACCCTGCTGGAGACCATCGACCAGGGCCGGGGCCTGTTGCCCAGCGCCGAAGAGGGCAAGCGCGAAACGCTGGTGACCTCGGTCCTCGATGCGAAGCCCCTGCAGATCCTGCGCGTCGCCGGCCCGAGCTGGTTGCCGATGATCTCAGCGTTCGGACTGGGCGCGGTCTTCATCTTCGCCACCTGGAAGCTCTGGTGGCTGACGCTTGCCGGGGGGATCGTGTTCCTCGTGGCCGTGCTGTGGTGGCTCTGGACCGGAACCGCCGTCATTCCAGAAAAACCCACCAAGGATGTCGGCGACGGACGGCAGATGCCGCTCTACGTGGCCGGCGTCCGCTCGACGGGATGGTGGGCCATGTTCATCACCATGACGGGTGATCTGACGGCCTATCTGTCCTTGCTGTTCGGCTATTTCTTTTTCTGGACCGTGCATGAGGAATTTCCGCCCGCCCATATCGAGGGTCCCGGCTGGCAATGGCCGGCTGTTGCAGCGCTGCTGACGCTGCTTACCTGGGCGTTGACGCTGGGCGCGCGCCTGATTAATGCCCGCGGCAGGCCGGGACTTGCGCAAGTGCTGCTGGCCTTGGGGCTGGTGGCAGCCGCAGCATCCGGCCTGGCGCTGATGGCGGGGCCCTGGACTAACGGGCTTGATCCGACCGAGCACACCTATCCGGCAATCGTCTGGGCACTGGTGGTGTGGATCGTGCTGCATCTGGCGGCGGGCATGATCATGCAGGCCTACTGCATCGCCCGCTCCCGCTTCCGCAAGCTCACGCCCGAGCATGATGCCGATCTGTGGAACGTCACCCTCTACTGGCACTTCACCGGATTCTGCGGCCTGCTGACTGCTCTGGTAATTGGAGGCTTCCCGCTGGTGCAATGAACGCAAACCGAGCCCATGACGAAGTCGAGCGCGAAACCGGTCACGGCACCGATTTGTGGCGCGTCATCGCGGCGCCGATCGTCTGGGCGCTGCATTTCCTGTTTTGCTACATCTACGGCGCCATCTACTGCGAGAAGCTGGGCCGCGATGCACCACTGGACGACGCACGGATCGCCATCATCATCGCCACCGTATTCGCTCTGGCGCTGATCGCCCTTTCCACCGTCCACCTTTGGCGCGTGCGCGGCCGCAGCCTGACCGACAACGACTTCGAGTTCGAGCACAATACGCCCGAGGAGCGGCATCGCTTCCTCAGCCATGTCGCGCTGATGCTCTGCGTGTTGTCGGCAGTTGCGGTGATCTATGTCGCCATTCCGATGCTCTATCTGGTGAACTGCCGATGAGCAGCCGGGGTGTGCTCATTTGCGGCCTGCTGGTGCTGCTCATCGCCTGGGCCGGGCCACTGCCCTCTCTGGTGCCGGCGAGCTTTGCCGCGCACATGATGCTGCACATGAGCGTGGTCGGCATCGGGGTTCCATTGGTGGCAATCGGGCTGGCGCCGCTGGTAGCCGATCGCTTGCCGCGCTCGCAGCTGATGTTGCCCATTGCGGTCAGCCTGATCGATTTCGTTGTCGTCTGGGGCTGGCATGCGCCTGCCCTACACGATGCCGCCCGCAGCAACCCCGCGGTATTGGCCGTCGAGCAGGCCAGTTTCGCCGTTGTATCCTTGCTGGTGTGGGTCCTCGCGCTGGCCGGCACCGAACAAACCCGCACCCAGGCCGCCCTTTCCGGCGCGCTGACGCTGTTCTTTACGTCCATGCACATGACCTTGCTGGGGGCGCTGCTGGGATTGGCCCCGCGAACGATGTTCGATCATTCCCACCATGGCCTGGCCGGTCTCCCGCCTCTGGCCGACCAGCAATTGGGCGGAGTCATCATGCTCGCCATCGGTGGCGTGATCTATCTGGCAGGCGGATTGACGCTGGTAGCCCGTGCCCTCCGCCGGGAGGTGACGCCTTGACCAAGCTGCGCCCCTTTATCATCGGTGCGGTCGGAGGCGTGCTGGGCCTCGCCATCTTGCCGATTTCGGGCCTGCTCAATTTCTCCGCTGACCCGGCGCAATCAGATCTAACCGATCTCTATTTTCGCCTGGCGTCCCGCCAGTCGATCGCCCTGCGCAGCTTCGATCTCACCGTGCCGCCGCTTGACGATCCGGCCATGGTTCAGCGCGCTTCGGGTCATTACGAACTGGTCTGTGCGACCTGCCATGGCAGTCCCGCCGGGCCGCCGGAGCGGTTGGCACAGGAACTGTCCCCACAGCCACCCTTGCTGATGCAGCAGATGGAGCGCTGGCGCCCCGATGCGCGGCTGTTCTGGACAGTCCGCCACGGCATCCGCCGTACCGCCATGCCTGGCTGGCCCAGCGACGTAAGGGATGACGAAGTCTGGGACATGGTCGCTTTCCTCGGGGTCATGGCCGAGATGGACGCAAGCCAATACCGGGCCATGGCCGGCGCGGCGCGTTGCACCGATTGCCATGGCGAGAATGGCGAAGGCGGCGTTGCGGGTCAGCCGCGCCTCGACATCCAGGACCCGCAATATATCGCAGCAGCGCTGCGGGCATTCCGCGACGGCACGCGCGAGAGCGGCACCATGAAGGCCGTTGCAGCCCAGTTGGATGAAACGGCGATTGCCGAACTCGCTACGAAATTCGGGCGCTCGACAAAGTTCGAACCGGATGGCGCAACTCGCGGCGCCGAGATCGCAAGAACGGGTATCCCCCAGGCTGACGTCGCCGCCTGCGATTCATGTCATGGCGAAACCGGCAATCCCCATTACCCTCGACTGGCCGGCCAGGACACCACCTATCTGCTGCGACAACTCAAGCTCTTTGCCGAGCTGGGCATCGAGCGCGGCGGCCCCTACGCCAACATCATGGCCCATGCCATCGGCAATCTGTCCGAAGAAGACATGCACGCCGTCGCAGAGTGGTACGGAGAGTAAGACGACTTTGGTTCAATTTCACCGCGTCATTCCCGCGTTCGCGGGAATGACGACGCGGCTAACCTCTCCCCCGATTACCGGGGAAGAGCATAGGCGATAACCGCGTCGCTGATCGGGGTTTCCATGAAATGGTGCCCACCCGGCGCGATGACCAGGAATTGCCGCCCGTCTGCCTCATACATGATGGGATTGGTCTGCCCGCCACCCGGCAGGGCATCCGTCCACAGGGTTTCGCCCGTTTCGATGTCGATGGCATGCAGCAGATCGTCCGTGGTGGCAGCAATAAAGATCAGGCCACCCGCCGTGATCACCGGACCGCCATTATTAGGCGTCCCGATGTCGATGGGCAACATAGAAGGGATGCCGAACGGACCATTCTTGCGCGCCGTGCCGAAGGGACGATCCCAAACCGTCTCGCCGGTCGCAAGATCGATGGCACGGATGCCGCCATAGGGAGGCTCCTTGCAGAGCAGGCCCGTATACGGCACGCGCCAGCCGGCATTGACGTCGATGGCAAAGGGCGCACCCATCTGTGGTCCGGCTTCGCCCAGAGGGCCCTCGCCCTGTCCAGCGCCCGGGTCGGTGATCGGCACGAGCCCAGCTGCATCGGCTTCCTCGCGCGGAACCAGGCGATTGTGGTTTGGCATGTCGTTGTAATTGGCGATGATTAGCCCGCGCTCGGCATCAATGGCGATGGAGCCCCAGTCATTGCCGCCATTATAGCCGGGATACTGAATCCAGTGCCGGTCGCTCGTTGGCGCCGTGTACATGCCCTCGTAATGCGAGCGCTTGAACTCGATACGGCACCAAAGCTGGTCGAGCGGCGTCATGCCCCACATATCGGCTTCGGTCAGGTCGGGAAAAGCCAGGGTGTGATAGCCGGAATAGGGCTGGGTGGGTGAGAGATATTCAGGCTCGACGCCGCCTGTGGGCGCAGGACGCTCCTCTACCGGCACCAGCGGCTCGCCGGTGGCGCGATCGAGAATGTAGATATCGCCCTGCTTGGAAGCCAGCACGAGCGCCGGAACGGTTCCATCGGGACCCAGAAAGTCGATCAGCGTCGGCTGCGAGCCAAGATCATAATCCCAGACGTCGTTGTGTACGGTCTGGAAGTGCCAGACATCCTCGCCAGTAGTGACGTCCACCGCAACCAGCGAGGTGGCGTATTGGTTTTCGAGCTCGCTGCGGTTCGAGCCGTAATAGTCGACCGATGAATTGCCCAGCGGCAGGTAAACCAGGCCGAGTTCCTCGTCCCCTGCTGCGGTGGTCCACATATTGGGTGTGCCGCGAGTATAGACTTCGCCTTCCGGCGGCGCGCCGCGGTTCCCCGGATTGCCGAGGTCCCACGCCCAGGCGAGTTCGCCCGTTACGGCATCGTAGCCACGCACAACGCCGGAGGGTGCATCTTCGGCCTGGCCATCCTTGACCTGGGCGCCCATGACGGCGACGCCGCGAACTATGGTCGGCGCGGAGGTGACGGCGTACCAGCCCGGCACTGTCTCACCGATGCCCTGCTCCATGTCCACCTCGCCATTATTGCCGAACTCGGCACAGGGCTGCCCGGTTTCGGCGTCAACGGCGATCAGGCGCGCATCGAGCGTACCCCAGAGTATGCGGGTGGCACATGCCTCGTCCGCAGGTGCATCGGGCACCTGATAATAGGCGACGCCGCGGCAGGTAGCGCCATAGGGGATGGCATCATCTGACACCACCGGATCGAAGCGCCATTCTTCGCCGCCGCTCATTGCGTCAATGGCAACACCAATGCCTTTTGCCGTGCACATGAAGAGGTTATCGCCCACCTTGAGCGGCGTGTTTTCTGGCGAATACTTGCCCTCGGCGGCCTCGGACGGCAGGTCGCCGCTGTGGTATTCCCATGCGCGTTCGAGCCGGGCGACATTGTCCGGCGTGATCTGCGATAGGGGCGAGTAGCGGACGGCTTCGTAGGTGCCACCATAGGCGGGCCAGGCGGCGCCAACGGCAATCTGGGCTTCGGCGACCCGCTCTGGCGAGGCATTTTCGGCGACTGCAGGAGGTGTCTCCGGCGCTGCCGCGGGGGGAGCCGCTGGCGGCGCCACCGGAGGAGCGGCCTCGGGAGGTACTGTTTCGGGAGGTGCGGCTTCCGAAGGTACCGCTTCCTGCGCCAGCAATGGCGATTGCTGCACCGAGACGAGGGCGAGCCCCGAAACACCCAGGCCAAGAACGCCCACCGCCACCGCTGCCACCGCCGCTCGCCCGCCGGCAAAGCGACCTCGCAATGCCGGAATGGCCAGCAGCACCAGGATCAGGATGATTGTCGGGGCCACGAGCCTCGGGACCTGCGCCCAACCGTTGAAGCCCCGCTCCCACAGCGCCCAGGCCAGGGTGCCGGCAAAGGTGAGAAGATAAACCCACACCGCCAGCATCGAGTGCCTGAACAGGAACCAGGCCGTGATCAGCAGGCCAATCCCCGCCAATGCATAATACCAGGACCCTCCCAGGGTGATGAGCCACACGCCGCCCCCCAGGATCGGCACGCCAAACAGCACCAGAACCGCCGCCAGAGCCACCACGGCCCAATAACCAAATCCCCCGACCGATCGCGCCATGTGGAAGGCCCCCCTGATAAATCGTTACCAGCGCGGAACGACCGAACGGCCTGAGGGTTCCAGTCTGCCTTCATTGTATGGAGCGCTGAGGCTAACGAGCGAGTTCCACGACGAAGCGGAACATCACGCTGCCTTCCCACCACATCGGGAAATTGGTGCCCCATTTATTGCTGTAGAGATTGAAGCGCACGCCGGCCGCGTAGTCGGGCTTTCCCGCAGATAGGTCTTGAGATCGACGCTCCAGGTATGCTCCGCCACCATGGCAAGGTCCCGCCCAAGGCGAGGCGTTCGGGGGTAATATCCTCGAACCCGTCACTAAAGCGTTGCATCGCGCGGCACTGGCCCAGCTTGTGCAGATCGCTGCCGGCACCATGTATCCAGCTATCGCCGACCAGTCGATCCGCCGCGCCATCGGCAATCCCATTTATCTCAGGTCCTGATCCCCGGGCATCGCCTGCCCCACCGAGGCGCCAATCGTTAAAATTGCGGCGATTTGCTTTATGAGTCCTTAAGCGCGTGGCGGTATCGATTGGCCATGAGCACCCATGATGAGCGTCGACGGCACGCGCGAGAAGCGATCCGCATCGAAGGCACCGCTGTTGCCGGAGATGGACTGATCCGGCTGCCCGTTTGGGTGGTCAACCAGTCTAAGTCCGGCGCGATGGTCGAGGTGTCGCAGCGAACAGCATTGCCGGAGCAGTTCGTGCTGTTGTTCAGGCACACTGCCGAACCTTGCCGCCTGGTCTGGCAGCAAGGCGCCCTGGCAGGTATTCAGTTCATGCAACCGTCCTGACCGGCTCGGTGCTCCCTTCCCTTCTCCCCTGAGGGGAGAAGGAAAAGGCATCACCCACACAACCTAGCTCTCCAGGCGAGCACCCGATTGTTCTTCGCCTGTCTGCTCGCCGCTGTCCTCCGGGGCCTTGGGCAGGAAGCGCCGCGTGAATGCGCTGAAGCTGTCGATATAGGTCAGCAGCACCGGCACCACCAGCAAGGTCAGCGCCGTCGAGCTGATCAGCCCGCCAATCACCGCATGCGCCATGGGCGCGTTCTGCCCGCTGCCTTCATGCAGGTTCAGCGCCAGCGGCAGCATGCCGAAGATCATCGCCAGCGTGGTCATGATGATCGGCCGGAAGCGCGTCGCGCCCGCCTCGACCAGAGCCTCATAAAGGTTCCAGCCCTGCCTGACGTGCTGGTTGGCATTATCGACCAGCAGAATGGCGTTCTTGACCACCAGGCCCATCAACATGATGAAGCCGATGGCGGAGAACATGTTGAGCGTCGATCCGCCCACCAGCAGGCCCACCATCACCCCGATCAGGGCCAGCGGCAGCGAACCCATGATCGCGATCGGCTGCAGGAAGCTGCCGAACTGGCTGGCCAGAACCAGGTAGATGAAGATCACGGCCAGCAGCAGGGCCGAACCCACCGCCCCCATGGTTTCCCCGATTTGCTCGACGTCGCCGCCAAATGAGCTGCTATAGCCGGTGGGGAAGTCGAGTCGGTCGACGGCCGCTTGCAGTTGCGGCGTCACCGTTCCCAGCTCCACGCCTTCCAGATAGGCCTCCACGGTGACCCCGCGCCGAAGGTCCTGCCTGTTGATCGTCGCCGGGCCGGTGCTTTGCACCGTTTCGGCAACCTGGCGCAGGGTGATCATCTCGCTCGATCCCGTGGCGCCAGATTGCGCTATCGGCAAATTGCCGATGGCATCCACATCGCTGCGAAGCTCTTCGGGCAGACGTACGACCACCGAATAGACCTCGCCATTTTGGGCCGTCCAGTCGGCAACGTCCTCGCCGCTGATCAGCGGCCCCAGCGTCGCGGCAATCTGGTCCATCGATACGCCCAGATTGCTGGCCAGATCGCGATTGACCCTGATGCCGATCACTGGCTGGGCCGCGTCGATACTGGAAGTGATGTTTATCAAGCCAGGAATCTGCGCCAGCTCTGCTTCCAGCTGGTCCGAGAGCCGGCCCAGCGTGGCGAAATTATCGCCATAAAGCGTGACGGAAACAGGCGCGCTGCTGCCACCCATGCCCGAAGCCGCCGACACCTGGAACTCTGCTCCGGGTACGGCCGTCAGCGCGTGGCGTATGCGCGGCATGATTTGCTCGGGCGTTATGGAGCGCTCCGCCTTCTCCACCATGGTGACGGTCATGGTGCCGGTATTGGCCCCGGACGCGGCCAAGCCACCGCCCACGGTTGAATATGTGCGGGCGATCTCCGGGAATGCCCGGATCACGGTTTCTGCCTGGCGCAGCTTGGCGGCCGTCGCCTCCTTGGATGAACCCGCCGGGGTTTCCACCGTCACGGTGAATATCCCCGTGTCGGTAACCGGGATGAACTCCACCCCGACGCGCGGAAACAGCAGGAACGATCCCACAAAGGAGAGCAGGGCGACGAGCAACACGCTCTTGCGGTATTTCAGGGCCAAACGGATGAGCCCACGATAGCCCCCGGTAACCCACTCAAAGAAGCGGTCGAACTGCTGCACCGCTCTGCCGATCGGCCCGCGCTTGGCGCCGGGGTGCGACGCCGGGTCGTACCAGACGCTCGACATCATCGGATCGAGCGTAAAGGCGACGAACAGCGAGATCAGCACGGCAACAGAAACCGTCACGCCGAACTGCAGGAAGAAGCGGCCCATAATGCCGTCCATGAAGGCGACGGGGAGGAACACCGCCACAATGGAGAGCGTGGTCGCCATCACGGCGAGGCCGATCTCGTTGGTGCCGTCAAACGCCGCCTGCCGGTGCGACTTGCCCATATGCAGGTGCCGCGTGATGTTTTCACGCACCACGATGGCGTCGTCGATCAGGATACCGACGGCCAGCGACAGCGCCAGCAGCGTCATCATGTTGAGCGTGAAGCCCAGCACATTGAGCGCCACCATGGTGCCGATAATCGAGATCGGCAGGGTCAGGCCCGTGATGATGGTGGAACGCCAGGAATTGAGGAACAGGAAGACGATCACGACGGCCAGGACAGCGCCCTCGACGAGCATGTTCTGCACGGCGTGGAAGGACTCCTCGACGGGCTCGGCGTTGTCGACAACCACCTGGATATTGACCTGCCCTTCCGGCAGCTCATTGGCCAGAAGGTCGGCGATCAGTGTCCGGACTTCCTCGGCGACGCCAACGGTATTGGCGCCCTGGGTCTTGAGAATATCGATGGCGATGGCGCGCTCGCCATTCAATATGGCAAGGCTCTGCGCCTCTCCCGTTCCGTCCACGATTGTCGCCACATCGCGCACCGTAACGGGCTGTCCGCCCTGGTTGCCGACGCTTATGTCATAGAAATCCTGTTCGTCCTCCAGCCGCCCGAGCACCTGCACCGATTGCACGATGCTATCCTGGGTGATGGTTCCAGCGGCAAGATCGCGGTTCGCAGCCTCGAGTGCCTGCACCACCGCGCTCGGACTGATGTTGAACGCGGCCAGCCGGTCTGGATCGATCTGGATATTGAGCTGGCGCGGCACCCCGCCCACCACGGTGGCGCTGCCGACGCCCTCGATGTTGGAGATGCGCTTGGCGATGACGTCCTCGGTCAGCGCCGTGAGCTCGCGCTCCGACAGCGAGTCGGAGCTGACCGCCAGCGACAGCACCGGGAGCGCGCTGGGGTCGAAGCGCAGCACCCGCGGATCACCGGCGCCATCGGGCAGGGTAGCCGCGATAGGGTCGATCTTGTCGCGAACGTCTTGGGCTTTCTGCTGGGAATCGCTTTCCAGATTGAAGATCATCAGCACCATGGCCTGACCGGCCTGCGCGGTGGACTGGATCGTATCGAGCCCCGCAATGGTGTTGACCGCTTCTTCGAGCGGCTCGATGATGTCGGTTTCCACCGCTTCCGGCGACGCGCCGGGGTAACTCACGACAACGGCGACGACGGGGAAGTCCACGTCGGGCAATTGCTCGATCGGCAGGCGCTGGTAGGAGTAGACGCCGAACACCATGATCGCCACCATGATCATGGTGGCAAAGACCGGATGATTTACGCTGATGCGGGTGAGAAACATCGATCAGCCCTCCACAAGCGTATAGGCGGCGCCGGCTTCCAGATCATCGAGTGGCGCGGCAACCACGACGTCGCCATTGGCAAGCCCGGTAACCTCCACGAGGCGTCCGCGCTCCCACTCCTGCACAACTTCCACGCCCTGGCGCACCAGAGTGCCATCGGCAAGTTTGAGGACAAACTGCCCTTCCGCATCCTCCCGCAGCGCCGCAGCCGGAACGGCGTGGGCTTCGGCTTTTTCCACCACGGTGATGTTGCCGGTCGCGAACATGCCGCCGCGCAGACTGCCCTCTGTGTTTTCCAGATCGATATAAATGGGAACCGTGCGCGTGCCGCTGACGGCCACCGGATTGACGCGTGTCACGACGCCGCTGAAGGTTTGCCCCTCAAGGCCCGTTACGTCGACGCTCACAGTCTGCCCGGCATCGACCATGGCACTGGTGTTGACCGAGGCCGCAGCCTGGAACTCCATCTCTTCGAGATTGACGATGGTGAACAGGGGCGTACCGGAGGCTATGGTCTGTCCCGGCTCGACCGACCTTGACGACACCACGCCCGAAAGCGGCGCCTTGACTGTCGCATTGCTCAGGGCAAGCTCGGCGCTTTGCACGGCGGTTTCCAGCGCTGCCAGATTGGCCGCCAATGCCGCAGTCGCAGATCGCGCCTGTTCCAGCGTCGACGGACTGGCGAGCCCCTGCCGCGCCAGTTCCTCGGTGCGGTCGAGCTGTTGTTGCGAGGACACCAATTGTGCCCGGGTTGCTTCAGCCGTGGCCTGCTGCTGGTTGAGCTGCAGTTCAAGCGTGGCGCGGTCGATCTGGGCAAGAACATCGCCGTCCTGCACCGCATCGCCAGGACGCTTCAGCACGGCTATCACCCGGCCTGAAGCCTGCGCAGAGACCTCGGACTGGCGCCCGGGCACCAGCGTGCCCGTGACCTTGACCGTCTGGCTAAGCGTCGCCGCTTCTATCGTCGCCGTCTCGGATTGACGGATCTGCTTGGTCACAGGCGTCTCCTCCACGACCTCCTGAACAGGAGGCGGTGCCGGGCGGAAGAACACAAAACCCGCAATGCCAATGACGACAACCGCCAGCACCACCCAGGGCAAAATCCGGCGCTTCGGCTTCAGGCCTTGGGCCACGCGCTCGGCATTTGCCTTTTCGCGCCGGCTCTGGGCCCATTCCGGCTTGGGGTGCGACGCTGTCATTGGTGGTCCTTTCGGAAGGTCTTGTCGCCATTGCGCAGGGCAATAGCCCAGTCTTGGAGAATCTGGGCGGATTGCTCGAAAGCATCGGAGAGATCATCCACCCGCCGCGCAGCCGCTTCATTTTCCGCACGCATCGGCTCGACGCAAGCCTGAATGTCCCGGGCATTGCGGATAAGGCGATCCGCGAGATCGCCGAGCATGTCCACATTGGGGAAATTATTGAGCACGTAATAGTCCTGCCGGTCGCCCGCATGAGCGGTCAGCCTGACGACGCCGCGCTGGGCAAGCCGCCGCGCATTGGTGCTGACGCTGGCGCGGCTCACGCCCAGCCGCTCGCTGATCTGGTGCAGGCTGAGCTCACGGCCTTCCACGACCAGCAGCCCGAAGATGCGGCCAGCGATCCGGGCGTCGCCGCCCTCCTGGGAGATCAATCCCATTTCTTCGATAAATCGCTCGACAGCCGACACGTGCCACAACCCTTCCATTAGTACGTTCAGTATACACTGAACGATAACGATGCGTAAATCCACGAAGCAGTGAACAGGCCGTACCGATACGAGGATCAGAAGAATGCCCGTGGCGATGACAGGCAAGCATTGGCGGGGAGCAACATGCACCCCCCGCCGATTAGGCTCCTAGAACTCGCTCCAGTCGTCCTTGAGCGCCGTATTACCCTGGCTCAGATAAGACTTGGCAGCCGTCCTGACCCGTTGCTGCAGCACATTGACGCCGTTCTGCGCCAGAGCTGGCTTGCTGGCCGCCGGAGCACGGACGGCCTTGCCCGTGCCGGTCTCGTCGATCTTGAACGTATCGAGCACCCGATCGAGGTCATTGGCCTGCGCTTCGGTCTGCTCGATCGCGGCATTGGTTTCTTCGACCAGGGCCGCATTGTGCTGGGTCATTTCATCCATCTGGCGAACGGCCGTGGTCACCTCGCCAATGGCCGATGACTGTTCCTTGCTCGCCGAGGAGATGGCCTGCATAAAGGCGCTGTTTTCCTGCACCGATTGCAGGATCGCCTGCAGCTTGGCCGCGGCACTATCCACCAGCTTGGAGCCACCCGCCACTTCCTGCGAGCTCTGCTCGATCAACTGCTTGACCTCGGCCGAAGCCTGGGCGGCAGATTGGGCCAGCCGGCGCACTTCCACCGCGACAACCGCAAAGCCCTTGCCCGCTTCGCCGGCACGCGCCGCTTCCACCGAGGCGTTGAGCGCCAGCAAATTGGTCTGGAACGCGATGTCGTCGATCATGCCGATGATATTGGAGATGCGCGACGATGACGTGCTGATCCGCTCCATGGCGACGGTTGCTTCGTTCATCACCTGGCCGCCTTCCTGCGCCAGTTGGGCCGCCGACTCGGTGCGCAGCGCCGCATCATGGGCCTTCTTGGCGTTCTCGCTGACGGTGGTCGCCAACTGCTCCATCGCCGCCGAGGTTTCCTCGATGGTGGCCGCCTGCTTGGTGGTGCGCTCGGAGAGGTCATTGGCACCGGCCAGGATTTCACCCGTCGCCGATTTCAGTGCGCGCGAGGTATCGCGGATCTGGCCCATGACCTGCGTCATGTTTTCGGCAAGGCTGTTGGTATCGGCCTTGAGCTGCGCCAGCGATCCCTTGAAATCGCCTTCCACCCGCTTGGTCAGATCTGCCTGCGCCAGCGCCGAGAGCACTTCGCCGGTGGCATCGATCGACCGATCCACCACATCGACCAGGGCATTGAGGCCATTGGCGATGGAATTGAGTTCGGCGTCCGGGAAGGTCTTGTCCACGCGCCGCGAGAAATCGCCGTCGACAGCGGCATCGACCACCGAGCCGAAGGCGGCCTGCAACTCGATCATCATGTCCTTGCGGGCTTCATCGTCGCGAATGATGCGGGCCGCTTCCGCTTCCGTCATCTCCGCCACCTTGAGGCCGTTCTGGCGGAACACTTCCACGGCACGGGACATGTCGCCGATCTCGTCACGGCGATCCTGGCCCTCCAGAGCAATGTCGAAGCGGCCATCGGCAATGGCCAGCATGTCGGTGTTCAGCCGGACCAGCGGCCTGGCAATGCCACGGGCGATAACAACACCCGCCGCCAGCAACACCAGTACCACGCTCAGGCTGACCAGGGCCGCAATGGTCGCGGCCTCCATGAACTCGGCATCCACATCGATGAGCAGGACACCCGAAGCGATCGTCCATTCCCATGGCTCGAAGGCCTGTGCGAACGTGACCTTGTCGAGGAAGTTCTTGGTCTCGGGATCGAGGAACGCATATTCCACAAAGGCGGAGCCGTCGGCGCTGGCGTTCTCGATCATCTCCTTCATGAAGAGCTTGCCGTTGCCGTCCTGCTCGACCGAGCGATCCGAACCCTGCTTTTCGGGCTTGGTCGGGTGCATGAGCAGCACCATGCCGAAGCTGTCGACAAAGACATATTCCTTGCCCTGATAGCGCAGGCCACGCAGCGTTTCGAGCGCCATCTGCTTGGCCTGATCTTCGGTAAACTCGCCGGCCTGGGCCCGGTCGTGGTAGCTTTGGACAATGCTGGTTGCCGACTGGACAACGCTTTGCAGTTCCGTGCGCTTGAAGTCCTCCAGATTGGTGCGCAAGCTATAGAGCTGATAGCCGACGACGCCCACGAGCCCGAGGGCAAACAGCGTCAATAGGAGATAGAGGCGGCGGCTGATGCTTGCTGTGATGAACCTGATCAATTTCTGACTTCCTGTCCGCGCCCATGCGGCGGCGGACTTGCTACAAACCTTGCAAGTCGTTCATCACTGAAATGGAATTGATTCCCGAAGCTTGCCTTCGTAGCTGTCAGTACAGTTTTTTGCTTAATTGCCTGTAAAGAGAGCGCCCGGTCAGGGCCTCGAAATGGCCGTGCGCTCGTCAGTCACGCGCAAATAGTCTGACCAACGCACCCGAGTGGTGCTCAGCCAACAGGGCCGTGAGTTGCGTTCCCGTCAGGGGCCGGGACAACAGATAGCCCTGAAGATGTGTGCAGCCCAGATTGGCCAGAGTCCGCCGCTGCGCTTCGTCTTCGATGCCCTCTGCCGTCACGCTCATCCCCAGCGCTTCCGCCATTTCCGCAATCGATCTGACGATGCGGGCGATGGCGTGATCCTCGATGACCAGCTGGGTGAATGATTGGTCGATCTTGAGCTTGTCCACGGCATAGGCACGCAAATAGCTGATCGAGGAATAGCCAGTGCCGAAGTCATCAAGCGCCACCCGTACGCCCGCTTCGCGTAGCCTCGTCAGGGTTTGCTGGACAATCGGCGAGTTCTGCAACAGCACGCCTTCGGTGATCTCAATTTCGAGCCGATCGGCGGCCAGCCCCGATTGCACCAGAATTTCGAGGATCTTGTCGGCCAGTTGCGGATCGCGGAACTGAATCGGAGACACGTTGACCGCGACCCAGGGCAATTCGCTTGCAACCGCCATCCGGCAGGCTTCGCCCATGACCCAATGGCCCAATTGGTCGATGAGCCCGGTTTCTTCGGCGAGGCTGATGAACTGGTCTGGCGGCATTGCGCCGCGGATGGGGTGCTGCCAGCGAACCAGCGCTTCGACGCCCGCGATCTTGCCGCTGCGAGCCGCAAAGATCGGCTGATACTGCAGATAGAATTCCTGCTTGTTCAGCAGGGCATTGCGCAGTTCGATCTCCAGGGCGCGCTTTTCACGCCGGCTCTGGTCCATGCTCTCGTTATAAAGCTTGAACCGGTCACGGCCCTCCGCCTTGGCGGCATAAAGTGCGACATCGGCCCGCCGCAGGATCTCCTCGTGGGATACCGAAGCGCCGTCTTCGAGCGCGACCCCGAGGCTGAAGGTCACCACCACGGGCGAGTCATCGATGTGGAATGGCTTCTCCAGGGCGTTGAGCAATCTCTGGCAGATCCAGAGTGCCTGCCCCTCACTGATGATGCCGGGCTGCACAACCGCGAACTCGTCTCCACCGAGGCGGCCGACGGTTGCCTCCTCAGGCAATTCGAACATCAGCCTCTGCGCAACTTCCTTGAGCAATTGATCCCCTGCCGCGTGACCAAGCGCATCATTGATCTCCTTGAAGTGGTCGAGATCGATGGAGACCAGCAGGATTTGCGCTCGCGCCAGGAACTCATAGTTCATCGCCTCGCGCAGCTTGCGATCGAACAATATCCGGTTCGCCGCACCAGTGAGGGGATCGTGCAGCGCAAAATAGGCGGTTTGTTCGCGGCTTTTTTCCAGCTTGAGCGACGTCGTCAAAAGCCAGATCAGCAGCGCCACGACCGACGTCAGCCCAACGAGCAGCAGGCCCACCGTTGCGGGTGCTGTTTCGACCAGCAGGGCAGCGGCCGGCCGGGCTGGCGTCCAGGTCAGGGATGCGATGGCGTGGCCCAGCCCATCCCTGATCCGAAACGCCGCTTCATCCTTGGTGTAGTGAACCTGATGCAGGTTCTTGATGCCGAAGCGCTCGGAAATTTCCGTCAGCATCGGCACGTCAACCAGCTTCACCGATGCGATCAGGGCTTCGCTGCCCGGCGACTGAAGAACATTGCTGCTGCTCGGCACCACCGGGCGAATACTTACGAAGACGACACTTCCGTCCGACAGGCGATCCGCCTCGAGCACGCCCAGATCCGCGATAGCCGCAGTGGAGTCCTCAAGGCCCAGGCTTGCCTCGGCCATCTGCCGGCGCAACTGGGCGAGGCGTGGCAGCAGCACACTTACGTCGATGGGCTTGTAGGTGGTGCCGGCATAGGCGCCATCCTCCGCCGCGCGAATGACCCGTCCCTCGGGTGAAATGACGTAGACGCGATTGTGGCCGAAGAACTCGCTCATCCAGTCGGCAAGGTTGTCGGCAATCCAGTCCTGATTATTGTTCCGGACGTTGAGGACGGCGTCGTCCCAGACAGCCGAGCCGTCCTGGTCGATGGGAATGCGCTCCATCTCCTGACGCAGCGCCGCCTCGACGGTCATGCGCTCTTCGGCTATCGCGCGAGCGTCGATGCGGCCGGCAGCCCACCACAGGCAAGCCGCCAAAGCTGAAACGAGACAAAACCCCAATAGAAGCGAAGCCCAGAAAATCTGGGTAGTTACGCGATTGCGGGTAATCGGCATGGACGAAAGCATGAGAAAAAAGATCCGGCCCCGTCTTCGTCGTACCGCTTCAACCCCAATGAATCCTGAAAGGCCCAACCGATGTGGTTCACGCATTGATTCATGGTTATCAAATCCTGCACCGCTTTCGGTTTACGCTGCCGATATGAACCGGAGAATTGCGCCTGGCCGGGTTCGTGATGCCATTCCGACTTGAAAGCCGGAGCGCCCGAAGCCATGGTGCCCGCAATGCCCTTCCGCTTCGTCCACACCGCCGACATTCACCTCGATTCCCCGCTTCGGTCCCTGTCGCTGCGCAACAGCGACCTGGCAGGGCTGGTGGGCGATGCCACCCGTCAAGCGCTGATCGCCATCGTCGATCTCTGCCTCGATGAGCAGGTGGACGCCCTCATCATCGCCGGCGACCTCTACGACGGCGACCAGACTTCCATGAAGACGGCGCGGTTCCTCGCCACGCAATTGGGCCGCCTGCATGAGGCCGGGATTGCAGTCTACAAGATCCGCGGCAATCACGATGCGCTCTCGCGTATCACCCAGGAACTGGTGCTGCCCCCCACGGTCAAGGTGTTCGGCGGACGCCCGGAAGCGATGGTTCAGCGCTGGGGCGGTCTCGACATTGCCATTCATGGGCTGAGCTTTGCCAAGCCGCAGGCGCCCGAGACCCTGCTGCCCAAATACAAACTGCCCGAACCCGGCGCCGTCAATATCGGCATCATGCACACAAGCCTTGGTGGCGCCCCCGGACACGACCAATACGCTCCGACCAACGTTGCCGACCTGCTCGCCGCAGGCTTCGACTATTGGGCGCTGGGTCACATCCACAAGCGCGCTGCCCATGACGACAAGCGCCCCGTCATCATGCCCGGCATGCCACAGGGCCGCGACATCAACGAGGCCGGCGAAAAGACCGTGACCCTCGTCACCGTCCACGATGACCGCTCGATTCTGGTCGAGGAGCGGCTCACCAGCATTGCCCAGTTCGAGCGTGTCGCCGTTGACCTCAGCGGCATTGCCGATTGGCGCGAAGCCATGGACGCCATCGAAGGCCAGCTTGCCACAGCGCGTGCCACCACCCGCTCACCCCATCTGGTCGCCCGCCTCAGCCTCACCGGCCGCACACCGCTGGCCTGGCAATTGCGCAGGGACCGCGACCTGGTCCTCACCGAAGCCGAACAGCGCGCCGAAGGGATCGGCGCGACCTGGATCGAAAAGCTCGAAATTTCGGCGCAAGCGCCAAGCGAACAGGGCAACGGCAGCGCTGCCGACCCCGTGCTTGAACTTGGCGCCCTGATGCTCGCCGACATCGGCGCCAATTCAGCCGCCCGGCTCGAAGTGCGGCAACTCGTCGAGGACTTACGCAACGATCTCCCGGCCGAAATCCGCGGCTTTGCCGGCAAGGACGAAGCCGAGCTCGAAGCCTTTGTCGAACGGCTCCTCTCCGAAGGCAGCCAGGACATCGTCGCTCGCCTCCGCCACGATGGCGCTGGAAACCACTGATGCGCCTGCGCCGCCTCGACCTCACCCGCTACGGCAAGTTCACCGACCACAGCATCGACTTTGGCCCCGCCGAGCCCGGCGCGCCCGATCTGCACATCGTCTACGGCCTCAACGAAGCGGGCAAATCCACCGCTCTGGCCGCCTATCTCGATCTGATCTTCGGCATCGAGGAGCGCAGCCGGTTCAATTTCCTCCATCCCTATCCCAGCATGCAGATCGGCGGCCTGCTCGAATTCAGCGGCGAGAGGCACGAACTCGTCCGCGTCAAGCAACGCACCGGATCGCTGCTCGACAAATCCGGGCAACCGCTCAACGAAGCCCTGCTCAGCGTCCCCCTCGCCGGTCTCACCCGCGACGCCTACCAGACTATGTTCTCGCTGGATGACCGCACGCTCGAGGAAGGGGGCAACGCCATCATTCAGTCCAAGGGCGATCTGGGCGAATTGCTGTTCTCCGCCAGTGCAGGCCTCGCGGATCTCAGCAGCATGCTCGAAGCAATTCGCAGCAAAGCGGAAGAAATCTACAAGCAGCGCGGTCGTACAACCGACATAGCCGAGCTCAAGAAACAGCTTGCCCTGCTCAAGGCCGACCGCGACGCCGTCGACACCCTCGCCTCGGCGCACTCCGCCCTGGTTGCTGCCCTCGCCCAAGCCGAAGCCACCTATGAAAGCGCCATCCGCGAGCAGGCCGAAACCAAGGCACAGCTTGATGGCTTAACCCGCCTGCTCCGCGCGGCGCCTCTTGCCAGCGAACACCACGGCTTGGTTCAAGCCCTTGCCGCCATTGGCGAATTGCCGACGCCCCCTGCCGACTGGGCCAGTGAACTGCCCAAGCTTTTGACCCGCTCAACCGAGCTGCGCACGCAAATCGCAACCACCGGGGAGGACCTCAAACGCCTCGACGGCGAGATCGCCGAGATCACTGTCGATGAAAAATTGCTGGCCCTGAGTAACCAGATCGACGCCCTCGCCACCGGCATGGATCGCTTTACCACGGCCGAAAGCGACCTGCCCCGCCGCCGCGAAACCCTGATCGAACACGAAGCAGTCATCGCCGCCATCCTTCGCGCGCTTGACGAGGAAAACCACCCCGACCCTCGTCAACTGCTGCTCACCGCACCCGTGGTCGGCGAATTGCGCGACCTGATCGAAGCCCGCTCCGGCGTTGACGCACAGCTAACGACGGCCGAGCGAGAACTCGCACTAGCCCGTGAAAACGTTGAAATCGCCAGCGCCGAGAAGGACGCGATCGGCACTGGAGCGGCGCCATCTGCCTCCGCTGGCCTGGCCGGAATTGAAGCAGCGCTATCGACCATGCGCCGCAGCAATCACCAGGCCCGCCTGCATCTGGCCGAACGCGCCTTGCCGCAGTTTTCTCGCCGCTACCACGCAGCTCTGGATTCTTTGCTGCCTTGGCGCGGCGAGGGCAACGCGCTGCGCTCGCTCACGCTGCCGACCCAGCGGCAGATCGACCTGTGGCGCACCAGGACGATCGGCCTCGAGGCTCGTCGCAATGAACACAGCGGCAAGCTCCACGAATTCAAGACGCGCGAACAGGAAGAAACCGCTCGCATCTCGGCCATTCGCGCCCAGACCGGCCGGATCGATGACACCGAAGCCAACCGCCTCCGCGCAGCCCGAGACGCCGCCTGGACCGCCCACCTGCAACAACTCGAGCAAGCCAGCGCCGCAGCCTTCGTCCAAGCCCTGCGCGACGACGATGCCATCGGAACCGCCCGCCTCGCCAACGCTCAGGCCCTGGCAGACCTGCGGGCGCTGGAGCAGGCGCTAGCCGTCACCAAGGCCCGGCTGGGCGCGCAGGAGGAGGAGCTTGCCCGCACAGACGCAGACCTCAAAGCTCTCCGCGCCGAAGTCGAGGCTGCGCTGCCAGCGGGCATGACACCGTCAAGCGCCGAAATCCTGATCCTGCTCGAAGCCCTGGAGAGTTGGACCCGCCGTCGCGACGAGGCCATCGTGGCTTGGGATGCGCTGGCAGAAACCCAAGACGATCTCGCCAACGCCAAGGCCGACCTCGACCGCGACATCGCCATGCTTGCCGAAGCCCTCACCCTGTCGGGCCACGAGAATGTCGAAGACCTGTCCGCCAATGCGCTGATGCAGGCAGCCGAGGCGGCGCTTACCCAAGGCAGCGCCCGCCAGGCCAGCGCCGCTGCAGCCGAAAAGACCTTGCGCGACCGCGAACGTGACCTCCAGGCCCGCGAGCGCGATTTCAAGCAGGCGCAGGCCAGCGTACAGCAATGGCAAACAGCCTGGGCAGCGGCGCTCGAAAAGACCTGGTTCGCCGCAGGTGGCGCGGGCGCCGTGCGCGAAACGCTGGACGCCCTTGCCGATCTCCCAGCGGCTCTCAACCAGCGCGACGAACTGCTGCGTCGCATCGACACCATGCAGCGTGACCAGGAGAACTTTGCCGCAAGCCTTGGCGCCCTTACGAACGAGCTCGGCGAGCCCCTGAACCCGTCCCGCCTCGTCGAAACGGCGAAGAATCTGGCCGAGCGCCGCGAAGCGGCCGATCGCGCCCGGCGCCTGCTTGAGCAGAAAACTCGCGAGCGCGTTAGACTTGCCGCAATCCTGCGCAGCATCGGCAGTGACCTCGAATCCCTCTCCGCCCGCACCGGCGAGATGACCAACTTTTTTGCGGTCGAGCGGCTCGATGAAGTGGCGCCTGCCCTGGAGCAGGCGGCCGAACGAGCCCGGCTGCAAGAGCGTCTCCAAGCGCTGGAAACGCGCATCGTGGAAGAAATGCGCAGCCCAGACCTGGCCAGCGCATCGGAAAAACTCGCCGCGATCGATCTTGCTCAAAGCGAGCAGGATGCCGCCGAAACATCCACCCGGCTCAACGACCTCGAAGAGCGCCGGCTCCAGCTTTTCGCCGAGCGCTCACGGGCGGCCGACCGGCTCCAGGCCATCGGCGGCGACGACGCCGTGGCTCGCATCGAAGCGCGCCGACGTACCGTGTTGCTCGAAATCGAAGACAAGGCGATGACATATCTGCGCCTGCGCACCGGCGCCCTGGTGGCCGAAAAGGCCCTCCGCGTCTATCGCGAAAAGCATCGCAGCTCCATGATGAACCGCGCTTCCGAAGCCTTTGCCCTGATCACCCGCGGCGACTACACGGGCCTCACGGCGCGTCCGGAGAAAGACCGCGAAACGCTGGTTGGCCTGCCCCGCCAGGGCGGCTCAAAGCTGGCCTCGGACATGTCCAAGGGCACCCAGTTCCAGCTTTACCTGGCCCTGCGCCTCGCCGGCTACCAAGAATTCGCCCTCGCCCGTCCCTCGGTGCCATTTATCGCCGACGACATCATGGAAACCTTTGATGAGCCGCGCTCTGAAGAGGTGTTCCGCCTGCTTGGCGAAATGAGCAAGATTGGCCAGGTCATCTATCTCACCCACCACCGCCACCTCTGCGATATGGCCAAAGCGGTGGTGCCGGGTGTGCAGGTCCACAGCATCAGCGGCTGACGCTCCACTGGTTCCCATAACCCGACGGCTTGACAACGCTTCATTCTGCTAATACGCATAAGCAGCTAATACGCATTAGCGGGAGTTTTGTGTGGCTGCCAGCAAGCGCTTGACCCAGAAAGACATCGCCCAGATGGCCGGCGTGAGCCAGGCTACGGTGTCATTGGTGTTGAACGGCGCGATCTCTGCCGAGGGCCGGATTCCGCAGGAAACCCGGGAGCGGGTTCAAAAGGTTATCCGTGAGACGGGCTATGTCGCCGACCCGGTGGCCCGCCGCATGGCCAAGGGGCTCAACCGCATCCTTGGCGTTTTCACCTATGAGCCAGCCTTCCCGAGCGCCCAAGCCGATTTCTTCACCCCGTTCCTGCTCGGCATCGAAGAAGCAGCCCAGGAGATGGGCTATGACCTGTTGCTGCTGACCGGCGCCGCCAAAGGTGCCCAGCGCAAGATTTTCGGCAACAATACGCGCCTGCGCCTCGCCGATGGCTGCGTGGTACTCGGTCGCGAATTCGACCCCGAAGAGCTCAGGCTTCTGGTGGCGGGCGATTATCCTTTTGTGGCCGTCGGCCGCCGCGACGATGCCGGCGGACCCGTGCCTTATGTGGGTGGCGACTATGCCTCCGGCACGGCAGCACTGGTGGATCGGGTGCGGGCATTGGGCCACACCCGCATCGCCTATGTCGGACCGTCCAAAGGGGCAGAATCCACCATCGATCGCTGGGCCGGCTTTTCCGGCGCCATCGATGGCCTCGATCTGGTGAAGCACATTCCCGAAGTCGGGCAGCACGGCGCCAAGAACTTCGACACGCTGCTTGCCAGTGGCGCCACGGCGGTTTTCTTCACCGAACTGGCCGACGCCATCCAGGTCGATGAAGCCGCCCGCCGGCGCGACATCGCCGTTCCAGAACAGTTCTCCATCGTCGTGCTCGGCAATCACATCCGCGCCGCACAGACCGAGCGCCGTTTTACCTCATTCCTGATCCCTCGCGAGGCCATGGGCCGCGCCGCCACGGAAATGCTGGTGCGCCGGGTCGAGAATGCCGAACCCATCCAGCAGATCCTGCTGCCCTGCGAACCGGTCGAAGGGGAAACCCTCGGCCCCGCCCCTTCGAACACTTTCTAAGACGAGACCATGACAGCAAAAGAACTCAGCGCAGATATCCTGGTGGTTGGCGGCGGCCTTGGCGGCGTCGCCGCGGCGCTGGGCGCGCTCCGCAATGGCCGCAGCGTCATCATGAGCGAGGAATTCGACTGGCTCGGTGGCCAGTTGACCAGCCAGGCCGTGCCGCCCGACGAGCATAGCTGGGTCGAGCAGTTCGGCATCACCCGCTCCTATCGCGAGCTGCGCAACGGCATTCGCCAGTTCTATCGCGACCACTATCCGCTCACAGCCGAAAGCCGCGCCTGGCCCGATCTCAACCCCGGCGCTGGTTTCGTCAGCCGCCTTTGCGCCGAACCGCGCGTTGGCGTCGCCGTCATCGACGCCATGCTGATGCCCTATATAGGCGGCGGCAGGCTCACCCTTCTCAAGCCTTACCGTCCGGTCGCGGCCGATGTGAACGGCGATATCGTGCGTTCGGTCACCCTGCGCCATCGCGACAGCGGCGCCGAAATCGTCGCTTCAGCGCCCTACATCATTGACGCGACCGAACTGGGCGACCTGTTGCCCATGACATCAACGGAATATGTCACCGGCTTTGAAAGCCGCGGCGAAACCGGCGAGCCCAGCGCGCCCGAAACGGCGCAGCCAGACAATGTGCAGGCCGTGTCAGTGTGCTTTGCCATCGACTATGTCGATGGCGACCAGACTATCGACAAGCCGGAGAACTATGATTTCTGGCGGAAATACCAGCCCAGCTTCTGGGGCGGGCCACTGCTCGGCTTCAAGGCGCCGCATCCGCGCACGCTTGAGATCACCGAGCGCTCCTTCACGCCCAATCCCGATGACGATCCGCTGCTGGTCGATGCCGACCAGCGCCGCAATCCGGGCGACGGTAATCTGTGGACCTTCCGCCGCATCGCTGCGCGCCGCAACTTCGTGCCCGGCGCCTATGGCTCGGACATCTGCCTCGTGAACTGGCCGATGATCGACTACATGGAAGGCTCGATCATCGACGTTTCCGAAGAGGAAAAAGCGCGCCACCTCAAGGCGGCCGCGGACCTCTCCTATTCGGTGTTCTATTGGCTGCAGACCGAAGCGCCGCGCGTCGATGGTGGGGTCGGTTTCCCCGGCCTTCGCCTGCGCGGCGATGTCACCGGAACCGACCATGGCCTGGCCATGGCGCCCTATATCCGCGAAAGCCGCCGCATCAAGGCGGTCACGACCATTGTCGAACAAGATGTGTCCATGACCATCCACGGCAACCAGCTGTCCAAGCAGTATCGCGACAGCATCGGTGTCGGCATGTACCGCATCGACCTGCACCCATCGACGGGCGGCGACAATTATGTGGACGTGGAATCCGCGCCTTTCGAAATCCCGCTCGGCGCACTGCTGCCGCGCCGCGTGAAAAACCTGCTGCCGGCCGGCAAGAATATCGGCACCACGCACATCACCAATGGCTGCTACCGGCTGCATCCGGTCGAGTGGAATATCGGCGAAGTCGCCGGACTGCTCGCCGCACACTGCCTCAACAACGGGCTCACACCACACCAGGTGCAGGAAAACGACGCCCAGCTCACCGACTTCCAGACACGGCTTTATGGCGAGGGGATCGAAATCCGCTGGCCGGACGTGCGCGGATACTGACAACAACAGGAGGAAATATTGTCAAAATGCACAACTCTGAAATCCAGCGTCGCGCTGGCAAGCCTGACGCTTCCACTGGCCTGGGGCGGCACTGCCTGGGCCCAGGATGCGATCAATCTGCGGATGACCATCTGGAGCGCCAACGAAGCGCATCTCGCGATGTTCGATGAGATCGCCGCGGGCTTCAAGGAAACTCACCCCAATGTATCGGTGACCTTCGAGCCGCTGCCATTCGACAGCTACACCACGACCCTCACCACCCAGATCGCCGGCGGCAATCCGCCTGACCTGGCCTGGATCCTCGAGACCACGGCCGCCGATTTCGTCAATTCGGGTGCGCTGGCGCCACTGACCGAAGCCTTCACCGCCACCGAAGGCTATGACCTCAGCGACGTGACCGAGCAGGCCACCGCGCTCTGGACCAAGGACGGGCAGCTCTATGCCTATCCGTTCTCGACCTCGCCCTTCGCCATTTTTGCCAATAACGACGTGCTCAAGGCCGCTGGCGCCAAGACCCCGGCCGAGTTGATCGAAGCCGGCGAATGGAACTGGGACAATGCCTTTGCCAGCGCTGCCGCTGTCGGTCAGAGCGGCAAGACGGGCCTCGTGGTTCGCGATTTCAAGTACCAGACCTGGCAGAACCTGGCCTCGATCTGGAATGGCTGGGGCGCTTCGCCCTGGTCCGCCGATGGCAAGAGCTGCACCTTCACCGAGCAGCCGATGGTCGATGCCATGACCGTCATCCACAAGGCGATCTTCACCGACAAGGCCATGCCCGGCCCCGGCGAGGACATCGACTTCTTCGCTGGCGAAACCGGCATGACCATCACCCAGATCTCGCGCGCCTCGCTGCTGCCCAAGGAAAACCCCTTCGATTGGGACCTTGTGCCGCTGCCCGCGGGCCCTGCCGGTGAATATGCGGTGGTCGGCCAGGCCGGCGTCGGCGCTTTCGCTGCCGGCCCCAATGCTGAAACAGCCGTGGAATTCCTCGCCTACATGACCAACGCGGAAAACAGCGCCAAGCTGGCGCAGTTCTTCCCGCCGGCCCGTGCCAGCCTGCTCAACACCGAAGCCCTCGCCGCCACCAATCCGCTGCTCTCGCCCGAGCAGATCGAGACCGTGGTGATCGAAGGTATCGCGAGCGGCACCGTGCTGCCGGGGCATACCAACTTCGCACAGATCCAGCAGACCGTCCGCGCCGGCCTCGATAGCCTCTGGGTTGCCGATGCCGATGTGCCCGCCGCGCTGCAATCGGTGTGCGACAGCGTTGGGCCGCTTTTGGCCCGCTGATCACCGACATTGAAGTCGACACCCTCCCCCTTGTGGGGAGGGATCAAGGGTGGGGGATGCTTAGCCCGAATTTGAGGGCCCTGCACCCCCACCCCGGCCCTCCCCGCGAGGGGAGGGAGAAGGAAGTCCGATGACATCTCAATCGAGAAAACGTCCGTTCTGGACCATTGAGCGCCGCGATGCGGTGGCCGGCTATGCCTTTATCGCCCCGCAACTGATCGGCACGCTCGTCTTCGTGCTGTTCCCGCTTGCTCTGGTGTTCTGGTATTCGCTCCATGAGTGGAACGTGCTGGCCAACAGCTTCAATTTCGTTGGCGACGCCAATTACCAGCAATTGCTGCGCGATCCCTCGCTGCCCAAGGTGCTGACGGCCTCCGCGGTTTTTTCGGCCGGGCTAGTCGTTCTCAACATGAGCCTGGCCCTGCTGCTCGCCATACTACTCGACCAGAAGCTGCGCGGCATGGTGATCTTCCGCACGCTCTTCTTCTCGCCCGTCGTCGTTTCGCTGGTCGCCTGGACGATCGTGTGGAGCTTCCTGCTGCAGAACAATGGCGGCATCAATGGATTCCTGCAGATGTTTGGCGTCACTGGTCCGAACTGGCTGCGCAATCCCGAAACCGCCATGCTCTCGGTGATCGTGGTTCAGGTGTTCAAGAATGTCGGGCTCAACATGATCCTGTTCCTGGCCGCGCTTCAGGGTGTGCCCAAGGAACTCTATGAGGCCGCACGCGTCGATGGCGCCTCACCCTTCAAGCAGTTCCGCCGCATCACCGTGCCGATGATCTCGCCCACGATCCTTTTGACCTCGATCATCACCATTGTTGGCTCGCTCCAGGTCTTTGCGCAGATCGCCGTGCTGACCCAGGGCGGCCCCGGGGTTTCCACCACTGTGCTGGTTTATTACCTCTACCAGCAGGCCTTCCAATTCCACTTCTTCGGCTATGGCTCGACCCTGTCGATCCTGTTGTTCCTCATCGTTGCCGTGCTGACCTTCGCCCAGTGGCAGTTGCGCAAGCGGATCGTGTTCTATGAAAACTGAGCTTTCGCCCCGCGTCAAAGTCGCGCTTTACGGACTGATGTGCGTACTGTTGATCCCGTTCGTCTTTCCCACCTGGTGGATGGTCACCTCGTCGGTAAAGCCGATCAGCGACATCTTCGCCTTCCCGCCTGATCTGTGGCCGCGCCGCTTTGACTGGACCACCTATGGCAAGGTGTTTGAGCTGCAGCCTTTCGCCCAGCAATACTGGAACTCGGCCTATATCGCCGCGGTCGTGACACTGGGTACCATGGTGTTCTCCTCCATGGCCGGCTACGCCTTCGCCCGCATCAAGTTCCCCGGCGCGAACCTGCTGTTCACCATCGTGCTGCTGGGCCTGTTGATCCCCTCCGAAGTCACCATCGTGCCGCTGTTCCAGATGTTCCTCAAATGGGGCATGATCAACACCCACTGGCCGCTGATCCTGGTGCCGATCTTTGGCGCGCCCTCGGTGTTTGCGACCTTCGTCATGCGCCAGTTCTTTATCGCGCTGCCGGGCGAACTCGAGGAGGCCGCGCGCGTCGATGGGCTGGGCCGGTTCAAGATCTTCTGGATCATCGCCCTGCCCCTGGCAAAGCCCGCGCTTGGCGCCGTCGCAATCTTCACGTTCCTTCATAGCTGGAACCTCTATCTCGAGCCGATCGTGTTCATCTCGGCCCGCAACATGTTCACCCTGCCCCAGGCGCTGACCCAGTTCACCGACGCCTATGGTGGCGCCATGTGGAACATCCAGATGGCGGCAGCAACCATGACGGCCCTGCCTGTGCTGGCCGTGTTCATCATCGCCCAGAAGCAGTTCGTCGAGGGCCTCGCCCATACCGGTCTCAAGGGTTAAAGGATTTTTGATGGCGCCCGTTACCCTTCATCACGTCAAGAAAAGCTATGGCGACACCGCCATCATCCACGGCGTCGACATCGACATTGCCGATGGCGAATTCGTTGTGCTGGTCGGCCCCTCCGGCTGCGGCAAGTCCACCCTGCTGCGCATGATCGCGGGTCTTGAAACCATCACCGATGGCGAGGTGTCCATCGGCAGCCGGGTGGTCAATGACCTCGATCCCAAGGATCGCGACATCGCCATGGTGTTCCAGAATTATGCGCTCTATCCGCATATGACGGTAGAAACTAATATGGGTTTTTCGCTGGAGCATCGCGGCGCCAGCAAGGCCGAGATCGCCGAGCGCGTGCGCTGGGCTGCTGGCATATTGGGGCTGGAGCCGCTGCTCAAGCGCTATCCGCGCCAGCTATCGGGCGGCCAGCGCCAGCGCGTCGCCATGGGTCGTGCCATCGTACGCAATCCGCAGGTGTTCCTGTTCGACGAGCCGCTGTCCAACCTCGATGCCAAGCTGCGCGTGGTGATGCGCGGCGAGATCAAAAGCCTGCACCAGCGCCTGGGCGTGACCACCGTCTACGTCACGCACGATCAGATCGAGGCCATGACCATGGCCGACAAGATCGTGGTGATGAACGCTGGCAAGGTCGAACAGATCGGCGCGCCGCTCGATCTCTATGATCGCCCCGCCAACCAGTTCGTCGCCAGCTTCATCGGTTCGCCCGCGATGAACTTTATCGGCGGCAGGATCACGACAGAGGGCTTTGTTGGCGCAGGCGTTACCCTGCCCCTGCCGGCGGGCGTCAGTGGCGAAAACGCCGTTTACGGCATCCGGCCAGAGCACTTCGAGCTGTCGCCAGACGGCTTGCCTGCGACCGTGCTGCTGGTCGAGCCCATGGGATCGGAAACGCAGGTCACCATGACACTGGGCGAGCATCAGATCATCGGCGTCTTCCGCGAGCGCGTCCAGGCCAAGCCAGGCTCGACCATCACCATCAAGCCCGACATCGCCAATATCCACCTCTTCGACGCCGGCACTGGCCTGCGGATCAACTGACCATGCCCATTTATCCCGACACGTCCCTTTATCGCGCCATCACGACCGGTCAGTTCCCCGTCATCGTTTCGCTGGCCCGCCACGACCTCGATCTCGCCAAGGCCGCGCTGGACGGCGGCGCCGGCGCCATCAAGGTGCATCTGAACGCCTTCCACCGCGCCAGCGGGACGACCTTCGGCAGCTTCACCGAGGAGCGGCCGTTCCTTGAGGAACTGGCAAAACTCGGCGCGCCGATGCTGGTCATGGCTGGCCAGGAAACCGTCCCCACGAGCGAAGAGATGGATAGCCTGGCTGACCTCGGCTTTGAGGGCTTCAACGTCTATGTCGATCATTTGCAGCCCCATCTGCTGCAATCCCGCCTCCGGCCCATGCCGGCGCTCTCGTCCACCAGCACCGACGAAGACATCCTGCGCCTCGCGGCCATCCCCGGCGCCATGATCGAGGCTTCCATCATGGAATTCTCCGGCTATGGCACCGCCCTCACGGCCGAAGACCTCGCGCGCTACAAGCATATCGCGGCACTTTCCAGCGCTCCGGTCATTGCACCCAGCCAGAAAAAATTCACCCCCGCGAATATCCCCGCCCTCCGCGCCGCCGGCATCGCCGCGCCGCTTCTGGGCGTCGTCGTCACCGGCTCCACCCCGCAAAGCGTCGGCGCCTCGGTCGCGGCCATCGTCGAAGCCAGATAGC
Source organism: Devosia naphthalenivorans (assembly GCF_003056355.1). Classification (GTDB taxonomy): domain Bacteria; phylum Pseudomonadota; class Alphaproteobacteria; order Rhizobiales; family Devosiaceae; genus Devosia; species Devosia naphthalenivorans. The sequence continues at coordinate 51,755 of NZ_PYVW01000005.1, read as the reverse complement.
GCTAAAGCAGCGCCTGTTCGTTGCGCCCCATGAAGCGGAAGGCGATGTAGACGGCGCAGCCGCTCAGCAGCAGCAGCACGGTCGATAGTGCTGCCGCGGTGCCAAAATCACCGTCGAGGATCAGCAGATAGATGCGCACCGGCATGGTCATGGTGCTGCCGACATAGAGCACCAGCGAGGATGACAGCTCGTTGATCGCGGTCACAAAGCTGAGCATGCCGCCGGCGATGATACCGGGCACGATCAGCGGTACGGTAATGCGCAGGAAGGCCTGGAAGGGGCTGTATCCGAGCGAGATGGCCGCTTCTTCCATGCTGGGCGAGATCTGGCGCAGCGAGGAGGCCGTGGTGCGCACCGTATAGGGCAGGCGGCGGATAAAGATCGACAGGATGATGATCGTTGCCGTGCCGGTCAACACGATCGGGCCGGTGTTGAACGCGGCGATGAAGGCGATACCGATGACGATACCCGGCATCACATAGGGCACCATGAACGCGCCATCGAGCAGCGCCGTATTGAAATTGGTGCGCCGTGCGACCAGCACGCCCACCACCGTGCCGACGATGACGATAAGCACCACGGCAGCGACCGAAAAGCTCACAGAATTGCGGATCACGTCACCCAGATTGAACAGGATGCGCTCGTAGCTCTGCAGCGCAAAGCCATTCTGGAACACCGGGCCATTGGTCTTGCGGAAGGAATAGATCACCGAGATGATCACCGGCATCGCCCCGCACAGCCCGATCAGGTAGACCGCAACATGCGCCAGCACATTGCGCCAGCCCTTGAGTTGGATGCGGTTGGGCTTGTTGATCATGTTGCCATGATAGACGTTGCGGCGCGACATGTAGCGCTGCAGCATCACGAACACCATCGACACGAGGATCAGGATGACGCTGATGGTGGTGGCCATGGACATGTTGGAGCCCACTTCGGCCGAATAGAGCGTGAAGGCTTCGGTTGCCAGCACGTTATAGCCACGGCCCAACAGGCGCGGCGTGCCGAAATCGGCGATGGCATGGATGAGCGCCAAGAGGCCACCCGCGGTCAGCGCCGGGAACACCATGGGGAACGAGATCTTGAAGGTTCGCTGCCAGGGGGTCAGGCCCAGCCCTTCGGCAGCTTCTTCGAGCGAGCGGTTAACATTGCTGAGCGCCCCCGAAACCATCAGATAGACGTAGGGGTAGAACTTCAACGAGAAGACGATGAGGATGCCGCCGACCCCGTAGATGGGTGGCATGTTGATCCCCAGATCGCGCAGGAAACCACGCACCACCCCGCCAGCACCGAACAGCACGATCCAGGAATAGGCCCCGATGAACGGTGGCGACACCAGCGCCAGGATCGCCAGCAGCGACACGAACTTGCCGCCGCGGATCACGAAACGCGACACGCAAAACGCCATGATCGAGCCCAGCAGCAACGCCCCGAACAGGCCGCCAAAGCCGACGACCAGCGTGTTGATAAATGCCCGGTGGAAGCGCGGTTCGCCGAGAAACTTGAGGTAGTTGGCAAAGGTGAGATTGCCGCTCTGGTCGTAAAGGCTCGAGACCAGGACTGATCCAACCGGAATGAACAGCAGGACAAACAGCAGCAACCAGGTGAGGATCATCACCACGGTCCAGAAATTGAAGCGCGGCATGGCGATCACCCTCCGATGCGGGCGCCGTCGGCGCCGAATGCCATGGGAGCGTCGCGCGGCACGAGGACACAAACGACTTCTCCGACCGCCCGCGTAGCGGCCATGCCGGGATTGGCCAATTGGACGACGATCAGCCCCGCCGGCGTCTCCACCTGCACATGGGCCTCGCGGCCCAGATAGGTGAACTTGCTGACCCTTCCTTCCAGCACCGCTGCGCCCGCGGGAGCGCTGCCTTGCGCCACCAGATCCAGCCGCTCCGGACGCACCGCCCAGCTGGCATCGTCTGGCGCAGCAAGACCGAGCTGGTTCAGCATGCCATCGCGTGCCGCGCCGGGCTGGAAGACGTTCAGCGTCCCCACGAATTCAGCAACGAACCGCGTTTGCGGATTGCCGTAGATCTCTTGCGGCGTACCAACCTGCTCGATGCGACCCGCATTCATCACACAGATGCGGTCCGAGATCGCCAGCGCCTCTTCCTGGTCATGCGTCACATAAATGGTGGCGATATTGACCTGCTTCTGGATATCGCGGATTTCCTCGCGCAGCTCGATGCGCAATTTCGCATCGAGATTGGAGAGCGGCTCATCCATGAGCAGCAGGCGCGGATTGATGACCATGGCGCGAGCCAGCCCGATGCGCTGCTGCTGGCCACCGGACATGGCCGCCGGCAGGCGATCGGCCATGGCGCCGAGCCGGACGGCATCGAGCGCCTGGGTAACCCGCGTCTTGATCTCGGCCGCCGGCACCTTGCGCGGCTTGAGCCCGAACGCGACATTATCGAACACGCTGAGATGCGGGAACACGGCATAATCCTGGAACACCATGCCGATGTCGCGCTGGTGCGGCGGCACGATGCGCAGGTTGGAACCGTCCAGCGTGATCTCGCCCGAGGTCAGGTCATTGAAGCCCGCGATCGAGCGCAGCAGCGTGGTCTTGCCACAGCCGCTCGGGCCCAGCAGCGTGAAGAATTCGCCGCGCTCCACCGCAACCGATACGCCATTCAGGGCCAGGAAGCTGGCGCCGAACTGCTTGGTCGCATTGCGGACCTCAAGATAACCCATGCGTACTCCTCCCCAAGGCGCGTGCATCCCATATGACACCGACATAGTTTCGTATTGCAACATGTTTCAGCGTGGTTCAGGATCATCTGGATCGAGAATGATCGAAAACGAACCGGAGGATTCGAATGAACATTCGCAAACGCACATTTTTGGCCCTGTCCGCGGCGGCGCTCATCGCGTCCACCAGCATGACCACGCTGGCGCTGGCGCAGGAGGGCTCGGTGGTCATCTACACCGCGCACAAATCATCCATCGTGGATACCCTGCTGCCCATTTTCGAGGAGGAAACCGGGCTCAAGGCCGAAGTCGTCAAGCTGGGCTCGGGCGATATCGCCAAGCGCGTGCAGGCCGAAGCCGGCGCTCCAGCCGCCGATGTGATCTGGTCCATTTCCGGCAGCCAACTGACCGAGCTCAAGGATCTGCTCGAGCCTTATACGCCGCCGGAGTTCGATGCGATCGATCCGCAATTCATCAAGGATCCGGCCTGGACGCCCTATACCGCAGTTGTCTATGTGCTGGCGGTCAATACCGATCTGCAGCCGCTCGACACCGCACCCAAGACCTGGGCCGAACTGGCCGATCCGCAATGGGCGGGCCAGATCGCCAGCGCGCGTGCCGACGGATCGGGCTCCGCCATGCAGCAGCTGCAGACCGTGCTGACGGTGTTCGGCGACGAAGGCTGGGACAAATATGCCGAGATTGCCAAGAACTTCGTCTTTGCCGATTCCTCGGGCGCCGTGCCGCGCTTCGTGGCTGACGGTGAAACTTCGATGGGCCTGACGCTGGAAGACAATGCGCTGGAATATGTTCAGGGCGGCGCCCCCATGTCGATCGTGCATCTGTCGGACGGCACGGCCGCAACGCCGGACGGCGTGGCCCTGGTCAAGGGCAGCCCCAACCCCGAAGGCGGCAAGGCTTTCATCGATTGGGCCATGTCCAAATCGACCCAGGAAAAGCTGGCCATGGACATCGGGCGCCGCTCGGTGCGCCTGGATGTGGCAGGCCCCGAGGGCACGCCGGACCTGGCCGATCTGACCTTGATCGACGTCAAGCCGCTCAGTGAATTCGGCGGCGCCGAAGAAGTGCTCGCCAAATGGCGGACCGCGATCGGCGAATAAAACCGGCAGTCCACCAACACACGATCAGAGCAGGACGAATGAGGCAGCTTGAAGCTTTTACGCTGGGCAAGAAGTTTGGTCAGCCGGAGACCAATGAAGACAGCCTCGTGGTCATGCCCAACCTCGGTTACGCCGTCATCGACGGCGTAACCGACCGTAACGGCACGCGTTATGGCGGCATGTTGTCAGGACAATTCGCCTCCCGCACGGTGAAGCGGGCCATCGAGACCTTCCTTCTGGCGCAGGGGCAGGCGGACCAGCCGGAGCTGCAATTTCAGGGCGGGGAGCATTTTATTGCCTATCTGGGCCAGGCCATCTACGACGGGTATGTCGCCCATGGCGCGCTCAAGGCGGTGGAGGCCGACTGGAAACTGCGGGGCGGCTGCACGGTCATGGCCGCGCTTTTGTTGGGCGACCGCCTGGAAGTGGTCGCCGTAGGCGATAGCGGCATCCGCATCAACGGCAAGGATACGCTCCAGGTGCTTAAGCCGCTGGACGACGTGACGGCAATCCTGCGTCGCGAAACCTGGCGCTATTTCGAGGCACAGGGTTACTCTGCCGAAGAATGTGACCAGCATGCTGCCTCGATGACCTGGCAGGGCACGCGCAATCAGCCCGCCGACAGCATCACCGCATCCGCCGAAATCGTCGCTGCCATCGAACGACGCGCCCTCAGGGCGTGCCGCCAGCATTTGCCCAGCGTGCCGGAACAGGAACTTCTGCTGCTCATCCAGCACGGCATCTCCCACGGTCAGGGGCGCTTTCAGAATGTCACCGAACCGGTGCTTGGCTATGGCGGCATCGATGGCTTTGCCGTGCCCTCTCGCTTCATCGAAACCCGCAGCTATCTGCTGGACGATATCGAAACCATTGAACTCTTTTCCGACGGTTACTTCAAAATGGGAGAAGGTTTCGGCGTGGCGGCATGGGAAGCCGCTTTCCAGGAGGTTGAGGCCGAAGACCTGCACAAGATCGGGCGCTATCTGAGCACCAAGGGCACCACCGCATCGCAGTTGACCGATGACCGCAGCTATCTGGGGGTTCATATGAAATGAGCGGAGAAATCGCGCCCCGCCTGGGCAAGGGACCTGAAACGGCGCGCGCCGAGAGCGGCCGGGCCGTCGAGCGCCGGCAGGCGATCCTCGAGGCCGTGCGCGCCAATGGTGCGGCATCGGTGGCGGAACTGGCGGCGCGGTTCGACGTGACCTACCAGACCATCCGCCGCGACTTGCGGACGCTGGAAACTCAAGGATTGTTGCAAAAGGGTTTTGGCGGCGCCTTCGCATCGCCCGGGGTTGCACATCACACCCATGACGAGCGCCACGCCACCCAGGTAGCGGTCAAGCGGCAGCTGGTCGCGGCGCTCGAAGAATTCCTCATGCCGGGCGCCACGATCTTTGTCGGGCTCGGCACCACATTTGACTCCCTGCACGAAGTGCTGGCCAGGCATCCCGGCGTGCTGATCGCCACTCCCAATCTGGAAGTCGCCCATTCCTGCGCGCTTAAGACGGACGCGACCGTCTATGTCTATGGCGGCTACGTGCGCAACAAGGACTCGTCCGTGCTGACCCTGGCCGATGATAGCCGGCAGCGCTTCAAGTTCGACGTGGCGCTGATCGGCACTAGTGCCATCGATCGTGACGGGACCGTGCAGGAGTTCGACCCGATGGAGGTGGATCTGGTTCGCTCCATCCTGCCCCATGCACGCCAGGTCATCCTGGTTGCCCATGACGAGAAATTCGGCCGCCGCGCGCCCCATGTCGTGACCCAGCTGGGGGATATCGACGTGCTGATCACCAATGGCGATCCGGCCCTGCGGTTCGACAATCCGGCAATCCTCGACGGCGTGCGCGTGATCGCCCTTTCCTAGGCTATTGCCAGGAACGTACTGCCGAGCTTCCTAAACGGTGTGCCGCGAACCTGGTTGACGCATCACCAAATATCTCGTATCTTTATTAGATACATGACATGGAACCGTGATGCCCACGCAAGTTGGCGTCTGGGCGCGACATTGGCTGCCTGTCAACGACGGCCCGTTCGGCCCTTTAATTCAGGTGGGTGATATGAAGATGACCAGCGTGTCAGATGTGTATGCCGCAAGCGATATTACCGGGGACCGCGGTCATACCGGTACCTTCGCAAAATCGGTCGGCGTGATGGCCGGGCTGGCCCTCAATCGGGCGCGAGCCTATGGCGGAGCGTCGTGATGCAGCACAAGCACGGACATTTCGCCAGGCCTTCCACTGCCGCGTCCTACGCGGTCAACACACGGAACAAAGTACCAGGGCTGGACGACCTCCACCGAATGGTGATGCTGCTCCTCGCCGAACAGGCGCCGGAGTCGGCTCACATATTGGTGGTCGGCGCCGGCGGCGGCATGGAAACGAGAGCCATGGCCGAAGCGCAGGCTGGCTGGCGGTTCACCGGGGTTGATCCTTCAACGGCGATGCTTGACGCTGCCCGCAAGACCCTCGAAGACTTCGGCAGTCGTGTTGATCTGATAGAAGGCACCGTGGATCAGGCGCCATCCGGCCCGTTCGACGGCGCCACATGCCTCTTGATGATGCACCACCTCGACAAGGGCGATCGGCTGCATACCTTGCGAGAGACGCACCGACGTCTGAAACCGGGCGCGCACCTCGTCATGTTGGAACATTCTGCGCCGGGTCCTGATCCATTGCTCTGGATGACCCGCTCGGTCCTGTTCGGCGATCGATCCGGCATTGGATGGGAGCAAGCCGAAGCTACGGCAAAGACCATGTCCACACATCTGTCACTTCTCTCTCCTTCTGACGAAGAGGATGCGTTGCGGGCCGCGGGGTTCGACAATGTGCAGATGTTCTATGCTGCATTCTCGTTCCGCGGATGGGTGGCCCGCGCAGCGCGGTCTTCTGCCTAGTTTGACGTCTGCTCCAGGATGAGCCCCTCATAGGGCTGCAACAGCAGCCCGTCCGTGATAGTCTCGCCCTGCCTCTCCAGTGAGGTGGACAGAACCACCTTTCCTTGATGCCCTTCGATCAAGATGGGGTCCGGTCCAAAATTCAGGGCGACGTTTAAGCTGTGCGAACCCAGCTCGCGGCGGAATTGCAGGAGATGACCGTAGCATGGCCCGGGGATGTACGTGCCATGGCGCAAGACATTCTGATTGCCCCGCAACTCTGCGAGCCTGCGGTAAAGGTTCAGCAGCGATCGGTGGTCGCGCTTCTGGTAATCCATGTTGCGGCTTGATGCTTCCGGCGCACATGGAAGGTACGGAGTGGCGGTGCTGAAACCGAAATTCGCAGAATTGTCCCACGGCATCGGTACACGCTGCGGGTCACGGCCGAAGCCGAACTCGGCATAGGGATCCACCATTACCTCTTGGGGTATTTCGGCGTTGTCCAATCCAAGCTCATCCCCATAATAGATCAGAACTGCGCCCGGTAGGGTGAAGGCGAGCACCGCCGCTCCTTGCAAATGCTCCGAGCCGATCCTCTGCCGAAGTCGAGGAACGTCATGACTGCCCAAAAGCCAGTTCGGGCATCCATCCGGCGGCAGCTGAGTCAAATACTGGTCAATAACTGCCGACACATGTGGCGCGCTCCAGTTCTTCAGATTCAGGAGCTCGAAATTGAATGGAAGGTTTAGAGCCGGACGTTCCAGGCCATAATATTTGGCAAAATTGGCCTTGGTGACATTCACCTCTCCGAGCAGAACTCGGCCGGGATAACTGTCAACGACGCTGCGGAATTCGGAAAGCAACTCGATCGTGCCCGGCCTATCCGTCGAAAAGATGTGGTCCTTCCAGGCGGGTGGCTTTTGCTGAGCAGCGTCATCCTCGCGCGGCTCATCGCGCAGCAGCTCGTCTTCGAGGAGATCGGCTGCAGCATCCAATCTGAAGCCGTCGACGCCCCGGTCCAGCCAGAACCTGAGCACGTCCTGGATGGCTCGTCGAACATCGGGATTGCGAAAGTTGAGATCAGGCTGCTGTCTTAAAAAGCGATGGTAATAATATTGGCCGGTACGCGGATCGAGTTCCCAAGCCGGCTGCCAGGTATTGTCAATCCAGTTGCTGGGCGCGGTATTTCCTGGTCGGGGCGACCGCCAGATGTACCAATCGCGCTTGCTGTTGTCCCGTGACGCTCGGCTTTCCTTGAACCAGGGATGCTCCACCGAAGTGTGGTTCGGGACGAAATCGATAATCAGCTTCATGCCTCTTGCATGGACCTGGCTGACAAGGTCATCGAAACCCGCAAGCGTTCCAAACACCGGATCGATGTCGCAGAAGTCACTGATGTCATAACCGCTGTCCACCATCGATGATCGGTAAACCGGACCGAGCCAGATTGCGTCGACACCCAGCCATTCGAGATATGGAAGACGCGAGATGATCCCGCGGATGTCGCCTCTCCCGTCACCGTTGCTGTCCTGAAACGAAAGTGGAAACACCTGGTAGAATAGCGCGGTTCGCCACCATTCCTGCTCCATTGCGGATCGCTCGCTCAACATCGTTGTCCCTCAGGTCCCGCTGTTCATCGGCAACTTTTATCCCGGAGAGCTTGTTCCGGCTCTAGCCTATGATGCGGTCTGCTTCGGGGCTTATCTTGATTCAGCTGCAGTCGGTTTGACAGCCGGCGCATCAGCTTGTGGGTCCCCAAGAAACTCGATGATGGCGTCGACCTCGCTCTCTGGAACCCCTTGAAAGTACATCCGGCTACCTGGAACGACATCTTGTGGCGAGACAAGGAAATCGCGCAGGGTCGCGGCATCCCAGACAAGTCCACTTTCCTTCATGGCCTTCGAATAGGGATAGTCGCCTGAGGCTGCAGGGCGTCCAAAGACGTCGTTCAGCACCGGCCCCGTGACCGCACGTGCGCCCTCCCCGATCTGGTGGCAATGGGCGCAGGGCCTGAAGATAGCGGCGAAGGTTTCAGCTGGCGGCCGGACCGGCGCGCTTGAGGTGGTGGTGGCGACCTCGTCTGGCTTGCTGTGAGGTGCCTGAATTGACTGGCCAAAGAGCCCAGCCGAGCCCGCCAGAACTCCTGCGCCGACAACTACAATGGCCAGCCCTATGGCGAGTTGAAGCGCTCTCGCCATTTACGATGCCTGTCGTCGGGTGGTCGAGTCGACGAGGACGTCGGAGCTCAACTCGGCATGCGCGACGGTGGGCCACAGGGTACATTCGTTCACCTGGTTTTCCTTCGATTTTCTACGGGATGATGAGCTCGCCTCGAAGACGAACCATTTCGAAACGGCTGACGCGAACCTCGATTGAAACCTGCCAATTGCCGGTGACAGGGATGGTCATGTCCTCGACGCGCCAGACCTCGTCGATCAAGCTTGCCTCGCGGGTGATCGGCTCTATGCCCAGATTCGGATTTGCGAGTGTCAGCCGAACGCTTTGGGCGTCCATGGGGAAGCCTTCGAAATCGGAAATCGTGGTTTCCAGCACGACTGGTCCAACCCTGCCCGGCGTCACCATCACCATGGCCATGGTTTCGCCATCCATCAGATGAGCCATGATCGGCTCGGCCACCAGCTCCGAGGGTGCGTCGGCCAGCGCGCGTGGCGGCGGCGTGAACCGCCAGCCGGCGACGAGCGCAAGGATGACGACGATGATCGCCATTTCCCAGCCGATGGAGCGCCTGAGACGAGAGCGGGCCAGTGTGTCGCCGGCGAGCGCCGGGGCGGTCAGCCAGCGCCGGTTCCAGATGGCAAGGCCGAAAAGCAACGCCAGCAGGCCGAGCTTGGCACCCAGGATGAAGCCGTAGGGCGTCGCCCAATGTGGACCCGGCCAACCCATCTGGACGGCGGCGAGCGTTAGACCGGACAGAACCAGCGGCGCCACGGCATATGGAATGAAACGAGAAAAGGAGGCCAGCGCAGTGTCGGCAGAATGCGTTCTGCCCCGCAAGAGCAGCCAGAGCGGCAGCAGCGCGCCCACCCAGAACAGTACGCCGGCGATATGAAGGAACACCGCGGGCCGCGTTAGCCATTGCGGAGCGGCGGCGCTGGCATGGCCACTCAGCGCCAACGACAGCGCTGCTATTGCGGCGGCGAGTATCCCCAGGCTGTTGCTCCAGCCACTCCGCGGCATCAAAAGGCTAGCCAGGGCAGCGGCGAAGGCCAGAACAGCAGCGATCGTGGTTGCACCATAACTGGTCGAAAAGCCGGTACTCCAGGCGCGCACATCTGCGAATGCCGTGAGCGGCAGCCCCAATGCGTCCAGTCCTTGCAAACCGAGCGAGACGGGCCCCAACACTGCGCCAGCGACCGACAGCCATAGCGCGGCGGTCCGAGCCAACGGCGGAAGTGGTGCGAGTGCCGAGAAGCCGGCTGCGCCAACACCCGCAAACAAGGCGGTGAACAGCAGGGTCTTGGCCGCCCAGAGCGAAGCGGCCACTGCCCTGTCGCTCGTTGGCTCCACTGCGGCAGAACCGGTGATCTCGCCGATGGAGAACACCAGCGACCCGCCAATGGGGTGACCATCTGCCGAAACCACGCGCCAACTCAGGACATGCGTGCCGCGCGCAAGATCGGCGGGCATGCGAACCACGCTCGTTACGCCGCCCGTTGCCGTGCCTGTAGCATCAAGGCTCGCCCCCTCGGGACCGATCAGGGTAATCGTGAGCGGGCTTACCGGCTCGTTGAATCGGAGTTCGACCTGCTCCGGCGCAACCTCGACAATGGCGTTCTCCGCTGGGCTGGTCGACAGCAGTTGCGCATGCGCCAAGGCGACCTCGACCGGCACAAGAGCGAACATCAGCAATGCGGCAAGCAGCTGCATCGGGGCGAGCAATCGCATCCCGTCCTCCTCTCATGGGGTGGTGGGATGCACCAGGGTGCACCCCTTCGTGCAGCCTAGTGGCCAGCGCTAGTGGCCGGAACCAACTCGACGCTAGGCGCCGGCATTTCGGCGCCTTCATCGCCCGAGATGTCTATCCAGGCCTCCTCGCCATTGGCGCATTCCTGCACGGCCGGGAAATAGAAAGTGCCTGGCTCAAGCGTGCTGGCGAAGGTGCCGCGGAAAACGAATTCGTCGTACCATTCATTGGGCAGATTGCCATTCGACCAGACGATCTCCTTGACGCCTTCGGTCAAGGTCGTGCCGTGGTTCTCATAGCCCCGCTCATAGGAGCCGGTTACAGTCGCCAGGTCCCAGCCAGCCTTGGGCATCGGCTTCACATTGTAAAATCCCTCCGGGATCTGCACGCGGACGGTGTGCGTCGCCTCTGTACCGCAACCATGGGGCACGCGCAGCACGGCCTTGTAGCCGGAGCCGATTGCAGCCTCCTGCACTTCGAGAGTGGCGTGAGCAAAGGCGGGGGCGGCGAAGGCGACAAGAGAAGTGGCGGCGATAGCCGCAGAAGCGATGAAACGGATCATGGTGATCTCCAGAGAAGATAGGTCTGAATGCAGGCCAAACTGCAAGCTAAAGTCAGACGATCGCTGGAGGTCCTCTGGGATTGCCGGGGTGCTGTTCGACGGAGGGCGCAATGAGCAGAGGCCGCGTGGGATAGTCAACGACGCTGGCCAGCTGGATATTGCCGATCACAATGCGGGGCACATCAACAGGAACGATCTCGTTCTTGCCGATGCCCACAGCCGCACATTGGGCAACCGCTTCGCCCTCTCCCGGCTCGTTCGCCAGCGGCTCACAAATGGACCAGGTGTCCAGGGCAGCATAGCCAAGATCGGCCAGATCGCGCTGCAGGCCCGCCGCTTGGTGCAATGGCGCAAGAAGCACAAGCATATAGAGCCCCAGCACCGCAACCGCGGCGCCGATCTCTCTGGCCATGCTTCTCAGGCGAAACGGCATCGTGTCCCTCACACCAGCGTTACTACATGCCGACCATGAAATTGAACAGAACCAAAGTGTCGCGCTGCAATCAAGCAGGCCTGGCAATTGGTGGTGTCCATCACCATCACCCTCAGCCTCCGACTCAACCACGCACCATCTTCCGATGGCTCGACTCTATCTCAGTTTCCACTTATATAAGTGCACGGTTAAATTGAGGAGAACAAGTCCATGGCATTCGATATCGCGGCGCATCTTGGCGCCATCACGCGCGAAGTGCGCGATCTGGAGATCGAAGGGCAGCCGGCAAAGGTGATCGTCGCCTCCCGTGTCTATGACACCACGCCAGCCGACCTGTGGGATGCTTTGACCCAACCCGAACGGCTGAAGCGTTGGTTCGCGCCAGTAACCGGCGATCTCAAGCTCGGGGGCCGCTATCATGTGGAGGGCAATGCCAGCGGCACCATCACCGCGTGCGTGCCGCAGGACCGTGCAGAACTAACATGGGAGTTCGGCGGCTATACCAGCTGGGTCAATTTCAGCATTGTCTCCGCAGAGGGAGGCACGATGCTGGTGCTCGAGCATATCGCCCATGTCAGCCCGCACTGGACACAGTATGGCGCTGGTGCCGGCGGAGTTGGCTGGGAAATGGGCCTGCTAGGACTTTCCGAGCATCTGAGGCGCCCGGCCGACGACGTGCGCGCCGAGGGTGTCAACGGCTGGGAAACTTCGCCCGAGGCGAAGGATTTGGTTCGACAGGCCAGCGCCGCCTGGGGTGAAGCGGAGATCGCCGCCGGTGAGCAGCCAGAGCAAGCTCGCAGGGCGGCCGAAGCGACGCGGCGCTTCTATTCCGGCGAGCCGCCGCAGGAGGCCTGATGCACGCCTTTGACGTTCTTGGTGACCCGGTTCGCCGCCGCATCCTCGAGCTTCTCGCCGAGCGGGAGCATGCTTCCGGTGAGGTGGTGGCGGTCATCGCGAAGGAATTCGGCATTTCGCAGGCCGGAGTCAGCCAGCACCTCAAGGTCCTACGCACGAATGGCTTCGCCCGCGTCGAGCCTATCGGCACGCGGCGCGTCTACACGCTCGACCCAACGCCTCTGAAGGGCGTCGACGACTGGCTCGAACGCTTTCGCGTCTTCTGGCCACACAAGCTCGAGGCCCTGGCCACCGAAATCGCACGTGGCAAGCGGGCCCGTGGCGAAACCGGCGAGTAGTGTGCAGCGGCGGGGCATGAAAGCGCGGTCCGTTTGCAATCAGCAACACGGATCACATTAGGTTTAGCAACAGCAACTCTTCGCGTAGACACCGGTCAACCGGATTCCAATCCGCTATGCCGCTTCTGGTGCGCGTTTACGGTTTTGCACGATCTCTGCCACCTCGGACGTGTGGCGTGTTCCCCATTCACATAAGGGGGCGAGGACTTTGGCTAGGCTGTGGCCAAATTCGGTCAGCGCATACTCGACGTGCGGCGGCACGGTCTGGAAATCGATGCGGCGAATGACGCCGTCGTCGACCATTTCCTTGAGATGCTGGATCAACGTCTTTACGCTGACATTGGTCACCAGCCGGCGGAGTTGACCAGTGCGTTTGGCCCCGCTGGTCAGGTGATAGAGGATCAGCGGCTTCTACTTGCCCCCAAGGATGGCCAGCACCGCTTCGAGGCCGCATTGGAAATTCGTCCCCGTCATCGTGATCTCCCCATTCATGACACTTACCAAATAGTCGGTACTGGAGTGCAGGTCAGTTCTGTCCTAACTGGATCGGACGGCGATGTCGACGTGCAATAGGTCCGGCGATTGACTGGTCGCCGGGCCAACGTCGCGGATGCAGATTTACAGGAGCCTGCCATGAAGTTCGGATTTATCGGCGCCGGCGTGGTCGCGCAGACGATTGCACGCCACGTACTGCTGTTCGGCCATGAAGTCTTGCTTAGCAACAGCCGCGGGCCGCAGACGCTCGCCGCTGTCGTGGACAAACTGGGTCAAGGTGCGGCCGCTGGCACCCCGCAACAGGCCGCGGACCAGGACGTCGTCGTGCTGAGCGTTGCCTGGGCCGATGTCCCAGAGGCACTTGCGTCGGTCCCCGACTGGTCGGGACGTACCCTGATCGACGCCACCAACCGTATCGAGCGTAACAATCCCCGCGATCTCGGCGATATCTCCGGTCGCACCTCGAGCGAGATCGTTGCCGACCAGGCGCCGGGCGCCAAGGTAGTCAAGGCGTTCAACACAGTACCGATGGCGTGGATCGATGATCCATCGCCCAACAGGCTGAAAACCGTTCTCTTCATCTCCGGCGACGATGCCGTCGTGAAGCAGGCGCTGGGCGAAGTGCTCGAACAGGTCGGCTTCGCCGCTGTCGATCTCGGTTCACTGGCGATCGGTGGCCGGCTGCAGCAAGTCGGTGGCCCGTTGGCGGCTCTCAACTTGACCCTCGTAGACCGGTTCGTGCTGTGAAGGCGCTGGCTTACGAGAAGGCCCATGTCCTTGACGCTTTTGCGATCCAGGACATGGACATCGCCGAACCGCAGCTGGGCGATGCTGACCTGCTGGTCGACATCCGTGCGGTGGGCGTCAATCCAGGCGAGGCGTATATCAGGAGCGTGCGCAGCGCCGCAGCAGGCGGGCGCGTCGTGCTCGGCTGGGAATTCGCCGGGATCGTGATCGGAGTAGGTTCGGCCGCCTCCGGTTTCGCGGTCGGCGACCGCGTCATGGGCACCGGCGACGTCACCCGCGATGGCGGCTGGGCCGAGCGGCTTGCCGTCGACCATCGCCTCGTCGCCCAGATTCCCGATCAGCTTTCCTTCGTCGATGCCGCCTCCTTGCCCATCGGTGGCCTGACGGCATGGGAGTCGGTGTTCCGCGATCGCGATACGCTGCCGACCGGCGTTGAGCGTGTGCTCGTGGTCGGCGGCGCGGGGGGTGTCGGCTCGCTGGCGACCCAGTTGCTCAAAGCCAGGACAGGCGCCTTGGTCATCGCCACCGCCTCACGCCCCGAATCGAGGGAATGGTGCGAGGCGATGGGGGCCGATTTGGTCGTCGCCGGCCGGCTGCGCCCGATCGTGACGACCCCGCTCGACGGTCTCACCCCCCGGAACATGAAGACGGCGCACGAGCTGCTCGAAAGCAAACGAACGATAGGCAAGATCGTGATCGTCGCCTGACCATTCATCGCTTGGCCGGGAATCCGCGCGGATAGCTTCGCGACGGCACCTTACCCACACCATTCACCAACCAAAAGGAAACACCATGCCCAGGATTCTCGTCACCGGCGCCAGCGGCAATATCGGGCGACTGACCCTCCAACATTTGTTGAAGCGCGTGCCCGCCAGTGATCTCGTCGGCCTGGTCCGCGATCCCGCCAAGGCGACCGACCTTGCCGCCGCGGGGATCGAGATCCGTCAGGGCGACTATTTCGACTATGATGGACTGGTGCGAGCGTTCGAGGGAATCGCAAAGGTCATGCTCGTGTCCGCCACGGCCTTCACCGATCGCAACACCCAGCACCAGAACGTCATCAGTGCGGCGCGGCAGGCCGGCGTCAAACACATCGTCTACATGCCGATCATCCGCGAAGCAGAATCTGCCTTCACCTTGCCGGATATCACCGAGCAGGACCGCTTCGTCGAGGAGCAACTTAAGGCCTCAGGCTTGACCTACACGCTCGTGCGCCACCCGCCATTTCTCGAGAGCGTCGCATTCTACATCGGTGGCAATGCCCTGGAGACCGGGGTGCACGCGCCGGCCGGTGCGGGTAAGGCGGGGTATGCCAGCCGTGACGAACTGGCAGAGGCACATGCCGTTGTGCTGAGCCAAGCCGGTCACGAGGGCAAGACTTACTCGCTGTACGGCGATCCGGCCGTGTCCTTCGCGGATGTTGCACAGATCCTGTCCGATATCAGCGGCAAACCGGTACCGTTCGTTGCCAGCTCTGATCAGGACTACATCGCCCACCTCGTCGCAGCGGGTCTGCCCGAGTCGGCCGCCGGCTTCGCGCTCGCGTGGGTGCAGGGCGTCAACGCAGGTGCGTGGGACGGCAAGACGGGCGACCTGGAGCACCTCCTCGGCCGCAAGCCGACGACGGCGGCCGAATTCCTGCGCGCCACCTATGCGGCACGCCAGGCTTAAGAGCATGATTTAAACAGCGATCCGATCGGGAACACCGAGTTTGGCGGGGTGGGCGAGCGAGCAACGTGCCATCCCGCCGCGAGGAGGTCCGCCTTTTTCTCGAATGCGGTGCCAAAGGCGAATAGCGTCGGCCGGTCCGTAGCCCATCCGCCCTCGCCTACTTTGCTTTCAGCAGGGCACTAATGTTTGGACCTTCCGGAACATCCCTACGTGTTCAACATTTGCCATACATCCGCTTGGCAAGCACGGAGGCCACAAGTGCTTTGGACAATAGCAATTATTCTGCTCATCCTGTGGGCCGTAGGACTAGCGTTCAAAGTGGCTGGTGCGCTGATACACCTCCTTCTTGTGATAGCCTTGATCGTGGTCCTCATGAAGCTGTTCACCGGTCGAAAAGCTTCATGACATGACAGCTAGGCTCAGGACTCGTTGACGTCCCTGTTGTAGGCGACGGGAACCTCGCGGCTCCGGCTTGATGGGATGCTAGTCCGCCTCCGCCTATTGAGCTGCAGTTGGCACAAGCCGGAAGTCGTTGCCTTCTGGTAGCAGTTGACCACCGTCCACAACGATAGTGGTACCGGTTATGTAGCTGGCTTCGTCCGACGCCAGGAAAAGGAAGGCGTTGGCCACGTCGCGCACTGAGCCCAACCGGCCCAGTGGAATGGCTGCGACCATCGAGGCTATATGAGCGTCGCCGCGCTGTTCCTGAATGCCCTCGGTCAGGATATTGCCCGGCTCTACCCCGTTGACCGTTATCCCGAAACCAGAGAATTCAAGCGCTGCAGAACGGATGAGGCCGTTTATGCCAGCCTTGGTAGCCCCATAATGCCCGTGCCCAGGGCTGGTGACGTAGGGGCCGGTGATTGAGGACGTAAACAATATCCGGCCATAGCCTTGCGACTTCATGGGCCGCAGCGCCGCTTTTGCAGCGTTGAAGCTGCCGCGCAAGTTAACGGCCATGACACGGTCCCAGTCCTCAGACGTGGTGTCTTCGATGAGCTGCCACGGGTAGATGCCGGCATTCTGCACGATGATGTCGAGCCGGCCAAAGGTCGAGATAGCGAGATTTACCGCTGCTTCGGCATCGACGTATTTGCTTATATCTGTGTGGATGAAAGTGACGCCAAGCTCCTTTGCAGTCGCACTGCCCACTTCTGCCTCCCAGTCGGCAAGAATGACATTAGCGCCCTCCTCGATGAAGCGGATGACTATTCCCTTGCCAATACCCCGCGCAGCACCGATCACCAGTGCGGTTTTTCCTTCCAGACGTCCGGTCATGCCAGTTGCTTTCGAATGGTTTGCTTAAGGGTATCCAGCAGCACGGCAGCAAGCACCAGCAAGCCGTGGATTACCTGGGTATAGTGAGCGGGTAGTCCCATCAGATTGATTGCCGTGTTGATCGAGGATAACAGCAGCACTCCAGCGTAAACTCCGGGAAGTGCACCCAGGCCACCCTTGAGACTGACACCGCCGATCACCACAGCCGCGAAGGCGTTGAACAACATGCCCGCACCGAGGTTCGCCGTGGCGCCCGACGTGCGGATCGCTAGCAGCCACCCAGCCAGAGCAGCGATCGCGCCGGAAAGAATGAACGCAATCATCAGCACCTTGTCGACCTTGATGCCGGCGCGAAACGCTGCCGCCTCATTACCACCGATCATCAACAGGTGACGGCCCAAGCGTGTCTTGGCCATCATGAAGGAAAAGCCGACGAAGCAAAGAATGGCTATGTAGGCGGTGAGCGGAATACCAAGGAAACGTTGGATTGCAAGGAAA
This sequence comes from Devosia naphthalenivorans, assembly GCF_003056355.1. GTDB lineage: Bacteria > Pseudomonadota > Alphaproteobacteria > Rhizobiales > Devosiaceae > Devosia > Devosia naphthalenivorans. Next base: position 34,254 of record NZ_PYVW01000005.1, on the reverse strand, counting down.
CGAACCTCGTCGGCTAGGTTTTGTGCCGAGCGGCCACCTGAGGTCGCGACCACGAGCCCGCGAACCCAAATGAAACTCGACAGCGTGACGATGAAGGCGTTCATTTTGACTTTGACGACGAGGTAGCCGTTGAGCGCCCCGATCAACCCGCCGACCACAATTCCGATCAACAGTGAAGCCGGAACGACCAACCAGCCAGGTGTGAAGGTGATACCCATCCCGATGCCGGAAGACGCGAACAGGATCCCGGTTGCCATGGCGCTGAGCGCCGCTACCGATTCTACCGATAGGTCCATGTGGCCCGCGATAATCACCAGCGCTAATCCGATCGACATGACGCCGAGCACGCTGGACTGCTCTATGATGTTGGCGAAGATGCCAGGCTGAAAATAGCTCGGCACGGCTGCCGAAAAAATGGCAAGCACAGCCAGCAGCATGAACCAGACAAGATTGTCGAGCACGAACTCAAGACTGCGGCGTTGACTTTGCTGCATCACGGTTTCTCGAAATGTTGGCTGTTGGAGCTCCTCCCAAATTAGGGAGGAGCATTGGCGAGAACTATTCGACTGGCGTAATCGGATCAGCTGGCGGCTTAAGATTGCCCCAGAACGCTGGATTATCAACGTTTTCGGCCGTGATGGCAGCACCCGGGATCTTGATGGTCGGTCCCCATTCTTCCACGCTCACCACCGAAGGAAGGCCAAGCACATCGTATTCGCCGGGTGCAATTTCTTCCCCGGCAACGATCTTGTCCATGAACATGGCTACGGCCGCTGCCTGGGCATAAAGCGGCTGTTCGACTTCAACTTGCATCCAACCATCGCGGATCAATTGCAGTGCCACCGGTGCGCCATTGGAGCTCATCACGTAGACGTCGCCCGGCTGCTTGCCGGCAGCTTCCAGAGATGCGACGGCCGCCACCGAAAGGTGAGCCGCATGGCTAAATACGATATCGATATCCGGATTGGCGAGGAGTTGGTCGGACACGATCGTGCCTGCGTTGCTTGCCTCCCACATCATTGCCGGCTGGCTGATGATAGTCACTTCGGGGAACGCCGCCATTCGTTCCTCGAACCCTTTCTGGATATCAAGTGTATAAGGATCGCCTGGGTCGCCCAGGACCTGCAATACCTTGCCCTTCACCGATCCGTTCTTTTCTGTGAGGAGTCGCTCCACCTCATCGGCAGCGACATAGCCGATCTCCACCGTACCCGCGACTGATGTGAAGTCCGAAACGGTCGATGATATCTGTCGATCGAACTGGATCACCGGAATACCGGCTTGCCGAGCAGCATCAACTGAAGGTGCCAGTGCGTTGAAATCCACAGCGGCGAGAATGATCGCCTTGGGCGCCAAAGCTATCACGTCGTTCATCTGCGATTGCTGCAGGTCAGTCTTGTTGTCGGCATTCAGCGTGGTCAGATCGTAGCCAACCTGTTCGAGAAACATCTCGAGTGCACTGACCGAACCGGTCTGGAACTCGTCGAGAAGAGTTGGAACCATGTAGTAGACCGCGCCTTTTTCTTGGGCATAGGCGGGGTGCAGGAAACCGGCAGTGCCGGCCAGGAGAACTAAGCCGTATCTCAACAAATGCTTCAATTCGTCGCTCCTTGAGCCGGATCGCTACTCCCCCACGCCCTCGCCCGGTCCGGCACCGGTCAGGGTTTCGCCGGTGATCATGCCGATCACTGCGTCCGCGTTTGTCTGCTTGGTGGGCACGTCTCCAGCAACGACGCCCTGCCTTATGACGACCATGCGATCTGCCACTTGAAAGGCCTGTTGCATGATATGAGTGATAATGACGACGCCAATCCCCTGCGCCGCTACCTTGCGGATCATTTGCAGACCACGTTTCGTCTGCTCCACTCCTAGTGCCGCAAAGGGCTCGTCCAGCAGCACAAGCTTGCCGCCCCAGTGAACAAAGCGATTGAGCTCGATGGCCTGCCGTTGGCCGCCGGAAAGATGCTCCACCTTAGTGCGCAACGACGGGATGCGGGTGCCGGCATTCTCCATAGCGGCCGCAACCTGCTCTTCCATTCGCCTTTCGTCGAGCACCTTGATGCCCATCATCGATCGGGTGAGTTCCCGGCCCATAAAGAAATTGGCGACCACGTCGACGTTGGTGCAGAGGGAAAGGTCCTGGTAGACGGTCTCGATACCAGCCGCCTTGGCTTCAGATGGTGATTTCGGGCGAAATTCGCCCCCCTCGAAGTGCATGCTGCCCGAGGTTGCCTCAAGCCCTCCCGAGATGATCTTGACCAGGGTGGACTTTCCGGCACCGTTGTCTCCCAACAGAGCAATCACCTCGCCCTTGCCGATAGAGAACGACACCCCCCGTAGCGCCTGAACCGCCCCGTAGTTCTTGGTAACCTTATCGAGAACAAGCAACTGATCGGTCATGCCGCTATTCCGGTCGAAAAGGGATCGCGCTTCTTGCGAGTGGGGGAAGTCGCGAGTTCCTGCCGTGGCGACAACACTCCACTTACCGCTAGAGCTGCTGCCCCGCGCAGCATTGACTGATGACCAGCCGAGGCGATGACGCGCTGCGTGGTCCGGTCGTAGCGGCTGGAAATAGATGTAGGCAGGCGCTCGGTCGTCGCGACAAGCGCCTCGATTAACTCGGCTGGCGCCATACCGCCGAGAACAATGGTTTGCGGATCGAACAGGTTTTCGATCGTCTGGATGGCACGATGGAAAATCGGGGTGACTTCGTCGACCCACTCAGCCAAGCTTTGCCCATGAGGGCGATTGTTGAAGCTTTCAAGCGAAACATAGCGCTCAAGACAACCTTCATTGCCGCAGGGACATGGCGAGCCGCCTGGCACGGCGGAGATATGGCCGATTTCGCCGGCGTTGCCCCATGCACCTCGGATCGGAATTCCATCCTGCATCATGACGCCGCCCAATCCTGCGCCGAAATGAAGATAGTAGAACTGAGGAAATGAACCGCCTTCACCATAGAGGCGAACCCCAACTGCGGCCGCCACCGTGTCGACGGCAATGAAGCCAGGCAGCCTGGTGACCTCCTCAAGCCGGGCATGCACGGGTACACCTGACCATCCATCGAGGGTGGTTGGACCTACAAAGCTCATGGCCTGCACGTCAAACGGCCCGGGCATCGCGAAACCCACGCCAAGGATACGCCCGTCCGGACGCAAGGCCCGCATTTCAGCGACCAAGTCCTCAATCAAGGCAAAAGCCTCGTTTGGTGCTGGATGGTTAGATGGACGTGTTGTACTGCCGAGCATGTCGCCGGCAAGGTTCATCAGAGCAGCAGCGACGCCCAGCGGCGTAACAGATACCCCGATAGCATAGCCGCCGTCGGGATTGAGCCGCAGCGTAGTCGGTGGAAGTCCGCGCCCCTTAGGTGCTTCGCGCACCGACAGAACATACCCGAGTTCTTCAAGTTCCCGCACTATGGTGGAAACCGTCTGCACAGTCAGGCCCACCTGATCGGCAATGGCACCACGAGTTATCGCGTGGTTGCTGCGAATACACTCAAGGACGATGCGCCGATTGAGCGGCCGAGCCTTCTCCTGATTTGTACCCCTCATCGCCATTGTTGTGCCCCTCAGCATCTGGAGACTGGCACCAGCCAATTATTATGTCAAATGGAATTCAGAAACACAGCGCTTCTTGCTTCCTTGCTATTTTGACGAACGTCCATTCAAGGGCTGCTTACATGACTTCAGTGGAGTGGCATGAAGACTGGCGGCCTTTTTGTTAGACATCCGTAATCTGGCGGTCCCGCTTCTATCGGAACTATTCACGCTTAGAAGGCGACAGGGTATATGGGTCAGTACTTTGAGCCTTCTAGAGCATCAGCTGGGAGCTGGCGGATTGAGCAATAAAGAAGCTACTACCGGCCTTCTTGGTCTAGTTGCCGGGGCTGCTGGGGGCTTCATTTTCGGCAGCACTTACAATCTCATAGGCGCCTTGATCCTGGCTTTACTCGGCGCAAGTGTTGGTTGGACCGTTGGCAGAATGCTATGGCATTAAGTTGGTTGATCAGCCGCCGCATCCGGTAGCGGATGAACGGCATCCACAGCTTTCAATCTCCACGCTTTGTCAATCCAACGGCCGCAATGGGCTCGCTTGCTGACCGGCGATTGTGGGGAGGGTTGCGGACTGGCGGCTTCCAGAGGCCACGTAAGGTAAGCTGGCCTCCTTGACCTCACAATCACCATAGGGTGATCGTTTCTTGGCAAAGGGAGGGTCAGATGCACGTCGACGGATCGTGTCACTGTGGGGCAATACCGTTCGATGCGGCCATCGATCTCCAAAAGGTTCACATATGGCGCCGCCAACGGCGCCAAACTACAAGTTTACCCTGCACTCTGGTCGGGCCTTCAACGGAGCGGACAAGCGCGACCTTCTGCAGCTTTCCGCAGACCTATGCTCGGTCGGCTTTGTTGTGGTTCAACGCACCACCACAGGCTACTCGAAAGAGCTAAAGCCCATTTCGTTGCTTGAGCGCGCAATCGCGAGTATCGAGCTGACCGACTGAGCTTCGGCTGGTGGCTGCCGGTTAGCGGCCACCAGCACCTCTGTTTCCAGCAACGAGGGGAGCGTGAGCCATCCACCTCATCTGCTTTGGCTGGCCGGGCGTTCAGCCGACAGTTCGGCTGAAACAAACAGGTTCTCTGGCGTCGGTTTCTATCCCCGCCCCCGATAGGCCGGCACACCTGTGTCGGGCAGCCATACGTGCTGGGGTACAACCCCGGTCTGCCAGAACACGTCAATCGGAATGCCGCCGCGAGGATACCAATATCCGCCGATCCGCAGCCATCTGGGCTCAAGCAGACTCACCAGCCGGCGTCCAATCGAGACGGTACAGTCTTCGTGGAATGCGCCGTGGTTGCGGAACGAGGTCAGGTAGAGCTTCAATGACTTCGACTCGACCAGCCAGATGGTTTGCAGCAGGCCCAGCATCGCGTCCAGAACGGACATGCTCTCCCCCGGCATCGGCAGGGCGGTGTTTCGCGCCAGTTCCAGGATCGTCGCGACGTCCCGGCGCAGGGCCTGCGTGTCTTGATGGATCAAATGCCCGGCGTTGGGCTGGGCAAGCTTGGCGGTCGTGGTCATGATCATTCTCCATGATGGTGTTGAAATCGGCCTTCCTCAGACCGGATAGGCGATGAGCGGCACCAAGGAACTGACCATCCGGCCCCATCACCACCCATGTTGCCGGCTTCTCGCCTCGGGCGAGGGTAAGGCCGTGGGCAGCCAACCGCCCACGCAATTCCGCGCCGGTGGGCATGTCGGCACATGCGGCACGGATATTCTCGCGGACAAGGGCGAGGTCTATCCCGGCCCGTTTTGCTGCCTGATGCTGGACCGTGGTAAAGGCGGCCGCAGGCCGCTCGCCTTTACCCAGATGGACGGCCAACTGGTCGGCTATCTCTGCCTTGCCCTCAGCTCGAAGGGCGGCGAGGACGGCCAGATCATGCGCCCCGGCGATGATGGGATGGCCCAGCAAGATTTCAGCTTGGCGGGCGATCTTCTCATGCCGGGCATGATCGAAGCGCGACGATAGAACCCGTCCTGTCGCAGGATCCGTTTCCGGCACAACCAAATGCCAATGCTGGGTGGCGACATCGGCGACGGCACGGGCCTTGGTGTGTGCCACAATAAGGGGCGTTGCGGGGTCAAAACCGAACTCGGTCCCCAGCATGCCGACCACCCCGTGGAACTGCTGGCGGTCCATCTCCACCTGCGGCGCGATAATGAAATGCCGGACGGAATAGGTGCGGCCGAACCGGCGTGCATCGGCCACGGCGTCATCGAGGTCGGCAATCGCGCCCTGCACGATCTCCACCGCCTCGTTGTCGTCCGCATTGCTCAGATGCCGGGCCAGAGCGCCGGCCCCAGCCGAAGCCCTGAGGCGTGTGGCCTTGATGAGCATGGTCAGCGACCCAGCAGCATTTGGACATCGGCCCGCGTCTGCACCAGATCGTCGGTGCGGCCATGGCGAGCCTCGATGGCATTGATGCGGCGGCGCAGCGATGCGACGGCATGGGCATCATCGGATGACAGGGGCTGAGGCCGCTTCAGATGCGAGCGCAGGGCGCTACGGATCAAGGCCGAAACCGAGATGCCCCTTTCCTTCGCGACGCGTTCCGCGGCAGCCTTGTCTTCCGCTGGCAGCCGAAGCTCCATCCTCACATCATTCGAGCGCATACCGTACCGCCTTTCTGCTTTTGGGGTGCACGGGGGCTTGCCCCCTGCCCAGCTGTCCGTGCAACGGACATGGCTGGCCCCCTTCCTCAGGTTCGGCATAAGTATCGATGTGGTATTAGAATACCGCAATAGGCATGTACGGAAAAATCGACAAAGGACATGTGCGCCAGCACGCAGTTCGGCAGATCATCTGTCGGCGGGACGCTGCCCGTAGCCGCCATATAGCGAAGGGTGGCGGCCCGCTTACGATGCTGAGAATGCAATGAGAGGGTGGTTAGGAAACCGGAAACTTCCCCTAACCATGCTGTAGGCGCTATCGTTTGATTACTGGATAGTGGCGAAATGGCGAGGATTGCGGAGGCCTTGGATTTCATCATCGAAATTCTGGAAAGATGACAGGTCAAAGGCCGAAAGCTGGCCTGTGGCACAACGTTGAGCGATTTCTTGGCGTCATCATCCTTTTCCTGCTCGGCGCATTGGCCGTGAGGATCATAACGTGGTTCGCTACCCTCTGATCACTGTCTCGCCGTATCCAGTAGCAGCATTGAAATCTACCAAGCCCCTCGATGGCGATAGTGGGGGTGGGTAGCCGTCAGTCGGCTTTTGGCTTTGCAGATCAACACATAGACATAGCGTCGGAAGATTCCTTTCCCCTTGACCTTACCACTGCAGGAAGGTGCAAGGTCGGACAAAGGAGATCATCCATGTCTGCACCCCACACGCACAACGACCATGATCACCAGCACCATGACCATCATCATAGACGCGATGATGCGCTTGATAGCACGTCGGCGGCAAGAGATCCCGTGTGTGGAATGACGGTCAATCCGCTGACCGCACAGCACAAGGCGGCCTACGAAGGAACCAGCTACTATTTCTGCTCCGAAAATTGCCGAAGCAAGTTCACGGCCGAGCCGACCAAGTATCTGGGGGAAGTGAACGCCCCGACCAAAACGGCGCCGCCCGGCACGATCTGGACTTGCCCGATGCATCCAGAGATAAGGCGGAACGAACCCGGCTCTTGCCCAATCTGCGGAATGGCCCTTGAGCCGGAACTACCCACAGCAGAGACTGGGCCCAGCCCGGAGCTGCAGGACATGACGCGACGGTTCTGGGTGGGCTCGGCCTTGGCGCTACCGGTGTTCGTCCTGGAGATGACGGCGCATGTGATCGACCTGCACCATTGGGTGTCTGGGCAAACGCTCAACTGGATACAGCTGGTGCTGGCAACACCGGTTGTCCTCTGGGCAGGGTGGCCGTTCTTCGAACGTGGCTGGGGATCGATCCGAAACCGCAGCCTCAACATGTTCACGCTGATCGCCATGGGGATCGGCGTCGCCTGGATCTATTCGGTCGTGGCAACATTCCTTCCCGGGATATTCCCGGGCAACATGCGTGAAATGGACGGCGCCGTTCCTGTCTATTTCGAGGCCGCCGCTGTGATTACGGCGTTGGCTCTCCTCGGTCAGGTGCTGGAACTGCGGGCCAGGGAGAAGACCTCGGGTGCGATCAAGGCTCTGCTCAACTTGGCGCCAAAAACTGCCCGCCGTATTAGAGCGGATGGCTCCGACGAAGAGGTGGAGGTCGATGCGGTGGGTGTAGGTGACTGGCTGCGGGTGCGCCCGGGCGAACAGGTGCCGGTCGATGGCAAGGTCCTGGAAGGTCGTAGTGCAGTGGACGAGTCCATGGTGACGGGCGAGTCCATGCCGGTTACCAAGATGGAAGGAGCCAAGCTGGTTGCCGGAACAATCAACCAGTCTGGGGGTCTGGTCATGGAGGCGACTGGCGTTGGCCGCGACACCATGTTGGCTCGTATCGTGCAAATGGTGGCCACCGCACAGCGATCAAGGGCGCCTATCCAGCGCCTGGCGGATCAAGTCTCCGGTTGGTTTGTTCCCCTGGTGATCGGCATCGCGTTCGTGGCATTCGGCGCATGGATGATCTGGGGGCCCGAACCTCGCTTCGCCCACGCGCTTGTTGCCGCCGTGTCGGTGCTGATCATCGCCTGCCCTTGTGCCCTCGGTCTGGCTACACCCATGTCTATCATGGTGGGTGTGGGTAAGGGTGCCCAATCCGGGCTGTTGGTCAAGAATGCGGAAGCTCTGGAACGTCTGGAAAAGGTCGACACGCTGGTCGTGGACAAGACCGGCACCCTGACCGAAGGTAAGCCCAAAGTGACCCACCTTCTTCCAGCCGAAAGTTTCGATGAGCATACCCTGCTTCGTGTGGCGGCCAGCCTTGAACGCGCAAGCGAGCATCCGCTTGGTGTCGCCATCGTGGCTACCGCCCAGGAACGGGCCATTGAACTGTCTAACCCGTCAGACGTGGACTCTCCTGTGGGGAAAGGGTTGACGGGCATGGTAGACGGAAAGCGGGTGCTGATCGGCAGCGCCAAGTACCTCGCTTCCGAGGGCGTTTCGATAGACGACTGGAAGGGAAGGGCTGACAATGTCCGATCTGAGGGCGCCACGGTCGTGCTGGTGGCAATCGACGGAGAGGTTGCCGGGGGCATCGGTATCGCTGATCCGATCCGCCAAACGACAGCCGATGCACTATCGGCGCTGAGGTCGGAGAACATCCGCGTCGTCATGATGACCGGCGACAATGCTGTGACCGCAAATGCCGTTGCCCAGCGCCTCGGGATCACTGAAGTGGAGGCCGACGTGTTGCCAGAACGCAAGAGCGAAGTGGTCGAACGTCTCCGATCCCAAGGCAAGGTGGTGGCCATGGCTGGTGACGGTGTCAATGACGCACCCGCGTTAGCTGCTGCCGATGTCGGCATTGCCATGGGAACCGGAACCGATGTTGCCATGGAAAGTGCCGGGGTGACCTTGCTCAATGGGGACCTGATGGGGATTGTCCGTGCCCGCCGCCTGTCGCATGCAACGATGGGCAACATCCGCCAGAACCTGTTCTTCGCGTTTATCTACAACGCAGCCGGGGTGCCGGTTGCAGCAGGCCTCCTCTATCCGTTTTTCGGCATTACCCTATCACCAGCGATCGCTGCGGCGGCCATGGCGCTGTCCTCGGTCAGCGTGATCGCCAACTCGTTACGCCTCCGCAGCGCCAGCATTGGCTAGTTTGATGAACGTGCTCGCTGATCCTTGCGTGAATTACACGGGGAACCCACCGGAGATTTGCAGATTAGGATGCCCATGAGGTTATACAGATTGGACCATTGCGGCAGGTGGCGCATGCGGCTGATTATCGCCGTCATGCTGGCTGTAGTGTCGAGCATGACACTGCACCACAGCGCAATGGCAAGCCAGTTTTCTGTTGCTCACCATCAGCACCAAGACCAGGTTCATCACGATAACGACTGCGGAGCTTTGGCTTGCGAGCAACAGCATCACACCTTGCCCGAATGTTGCGGAATGGGTTTATGCCTGGCTGCGCTGCCTGGTCCTGCTGCTACCACCCCTCCAGACTGGAACCGATCTCCGCACCACCCGCTGGCCACGCATGTCGATGTGAATTGGCCCATTGAGCGCCTTGATCGACCTCCAAGGCATTCCTGACCCGATCGATCCCTTTCGGAAAACATTTTCAGGAATGAACAAAATGAACTTCTTCAAATCAACTGCTGTAGCCGGTCTCCTGCTTGCAGCTTCGACAGGAAACCTTCTCGCTCAGGAACACCAAGGACATGACATGGCAGGCATGGCGCCCGGCCAGATGCAGCTTCCCGATATCTGCATGACGGGCGGCGACCATCCCATGGAAGAAATGTCCATGAAACCAGAACAGATGGATGAAGCTCACATGGCCCTCATGGAGGGCATGGATGAGATGAACCGGCAAATGATGATGGGCATGATGGCCGAGGACGTCGACGTAGCGTTCATCTGCGGCATGATCCCCCATCACCAGAGCGCAGTGAACATGGCCAAGGCTGAGCTGGACCATGGCGACAACGAAGACGCCAGGGCAATGGCTCAGAAGATCATCGACTCCCAGGAGCAGGAGATCGCCGAAATGATGTCCTGGCTTGAGGAGCACGCCGCAGCCGAAGCGGCGAACTGAAGATAGAAAGCAGAAGGGGCGCTGTAGCGCCCCTTCTCAGCAAGCCATTGCACCTTAGAGTTGCTGGTCACCCTCAAAACGCATGAACAGGAACTGTTCCTTGCCCCTGAAGGCAATCACGTCGTAACGGTCGGGTGGATATCCTTCGGGTGCGCTCATTCCTGGTGAACCGAGTGGCATGCCAGCGACTGCAAGGCCCGAGACGTTCGCAGGCTTCTTTTCCAGCAGCCGGTTTATGGCGGCAGCAGGCACGTGGCCTTCAACAACATAACCTTGAACTTGGGCGGTGTGGCAGGATCGGAGTTCTGGAGGAATGCCTCTTTCGCTCTTCAGCGTTTCCATGTCTTCGACATCAGCAGACTGAACTGAAAATCCGTTTGCCCGCAGGTGGGCCATCCACCCACTGCAGCAGCCACAATAAGGATCGTTCCAGACCATCACCTCCGGGCCGCTCTCGAAGCTGAAAGCAGGGACGATCGTAAGCCCCACGGCGGCTGCACCCAGACACAGGGTCGATCTGCGGGTGAAAATCTTCATGTCCTTATTCCTTCACTGACCAGCGGTTGCGTCTTGGACGTGGCTTCCATTCATCAATGTGGCTCCTTGTCCGTGTGGGTTTCATTCAAACCAAGGTCAGGCACATCGAAAATATCCCGTTGCTCTTTGCCCGTGACGACCAACTTGCCGAGAAGTCCCCGTTCGGCCCGCGACAGAGCGTGATCCACCAGGATGAACTCCCCGGGCACCTCCAGCGTCATATCAACCACGGCGGCACTGCCGGGCGGCACGGAGATAGTGCCCACATCCAGCATCGGCGGGGTAACGAACGAGCCCAGCTGATACACGCGATCGAATATCTCTCCGATGACATGGAAGCTAGAGTCCTTGTTCGGCCCACCGACGCCGAAATAAATCCGGATGGTCTCGCCTGTCTCAGCCACCAATGCATTGTTGCCGGTCAGCGCCTCGGCAGCGCCGTTGAAGACGTAGTACTCAGGCTGTTCAGCCCCGAGCTTCTCCACACTCCCTTGCAGGTTACCTTGGGTACCAAATGCCTCAGCGGTATAGAGCTCCCCCTGCATGACATAGAATTCTCTGTCCACGGGCGGCAGCCCTTCTTCCGGCTCGACCAAGATCAAACCGTACATCCCATTTGAGATGTGTTGTGCCACTGATGGCACAGCGCAATGGTACACGTAGAGCCCGGGCTTCAGCGTCCTGAAGGAGAACTCCCGGGTCTCGCCCGCTTCTGCATGGGTTGCCACCCCGCCGCCGCCCGGGCCAGTGGCAGCATGGAAGTCGACACTGTGGGGTTCCGAACTGTCAGAGGCATTGTGGAGGCTGACCTTGATGGTATCGCCCACGCGAGCCCGCACGAAGGGCCCTGGCACTTTCCTGTTGAAGGTCCAGTAATGGTAGCTGGCGCCATCAGCGAGCGCTCCGGTCACCTCCACCGTTTCGAGGTCTATCGTGATGGTCTGCGGCGCACGGCTCTCCCATGCCGGCAGATCAGTAGCCTTCCGAACAATGTCGAGCGGCGCAGTGGCTGTGCCGTTCTCCTCAGGATGGTCATGAGACCCCGCTGCCGAAACAGCTCCAGCGGAGGTGACCAACATCAAGATTGCTGCCAGAGCCGGGAGTAGGCGATTTCGCGCGCGCATGTGGTCTCCTCTCGACATCATGGAACTCACGATACCCTCGCTAAAGCTTCGGCTCGTTGCGCCAGCGCAACTAGGCGTAGCGAGCACTGACGAAAGCGCTTGCGGTAGACAGCTCCGAGGGCCTTCACTCGCCTGAACTGCGTGACATAGAGGGAAAGCGAACATGAGCAAACATGAACAACACGCCCAGTTGCAGGGCAAGCATCGCGGCCACGGGCACCCCTACTTGATGTTCTGGATCAACATGATCCTGGGCCTTGTCGTTATGTACGTGGTGATGTTCTCGATGATCGATGGCACAGGCGATTTCCGGAACAACCTAAACATGTTCTACATGGCCGTGACCATGTGGGCGCCCATGGGCATATTCATGCTCGCCACCATGCCGGGCATGTTCCCCAAGAAGGGCTTGAATATCATGCTCTACGTGCTGTTCGCCGTGCTAACAGTCGGCTCGTTTTGGGCCACACGATCGCAGGCGTTGATCGATGACGGCCAGTTCATCGACTCCATGATTCCTCACCATTCCGGCGCAATCCTCATGTGCCGTGAGGCAGACCTACGGGATCAGGAACTGGTGCAGCTCTGCAGCGAAATCATCGAGGCGCAACGACGCGAAATTGAGCAGATGGAGGCAATTGGAGCTGGGTTGTAGTCTGGCTTGGCCTTTGTCATCCATTTCGAACTTTTAGAGCTGCCCGCCGATATTGTCGTGAGGGCGTGAACGGCGGCTTTCGGGATTGCCCAAATCCGCAGCGAGTGTCGGTAGTGGGGTCGATTCGGACGACCCCTATGCGTTTGGCCTGGTGATATAAGGCGACAGGTCCAGCGCCTCGGGCAAGCGCACCGCAGCCAGCACCTCGACTTCTTCGACCAGCAAGGTTTTCTTGCCGTAGTTGTCGCCGGCGCTCTTCATCGCGTGGCCTGTCTGGCGGTCTGCCGTGCGAGGGTCGATCTTGGCCACGCGCATAATGTCCTTTGCGGTGTGCCGGCTGGAATGGAACGTGGTTTCATAGGGCCGATGGATGCCCAGCTTCTCCAACCGTCCATTAAGGCGCTTGCTGGCGGCATCTGCGGGGTCTTTCACCAGTTCCTTGCCATGCCGGAAAGCATGGGGGAACAGCCATTCGTCGGATTTGCGCTTGGCGCAATGCTCATAAAACCCCGTCTGCTCCAGCATCTCATGCAGCGCGAACAGGCGGCGGCTGGTCTCGTTCTTGATCTGCCGCTCCGTCTCTTCTCCCTCGATGATGAGGTCTGTGGTCAGGTCCGCAACCCAGAGCGTATCGGTGATCTTGCGAACGTCCTTGCCTTGCAGAAAGATCAGTTCGCCCACGCGGGCGCCGGTCAGTGTCGCCAATAGCGGCAACCACTTGAGGTCTGGCCGCTTCTCCTGCGCCGCCGCCTTGAACCAGATATTCAGTTCCTCGACCGTGAACGGCACGCGGACCACGGAATCGCGGGCCGTGTTGGGAATGCTCGGGCTCATGTCGGCCAAAGGTGAACGGAAATCATGTTCTGCGGCCATGGTCTTGAAGAACATGCGAAGCGGGCTGAGATAGTTCGCCTCGATGGCCTTGCCCGTGAGCGTGGGGAAACGACGCTCCTTCAGGGTGTCATTGTGGTTCGCAGCCTGCTCCCGCGTCATGCCCTGGAACACCCGCTCCTTGACCATGTTGGCGGGCGAGCGCGCCAGCACATTGGTGAAGCTCTGGAAATCTGAGAACCGATAGCGGTTGACCGGCTTGTTGCCGGCATATTCCACGAAGTCGCGGATGCGGTTCGCGTCAGTCTTGACCTTCTTGTCCTGCGCGTGGTCCTTGCGAAGCTCGGTCCAAACCTCAAGCTGGTCCAGCAGCATGGGCTTGTCGGGGCCACCGGCCAAGACCTGCTGCACCTGTGCCGACAATACCGCGATCTGGGCGGCAATGTCGTCGCGCTGGTTCTTCGGCAGGCTCTCCGCAGCCTTGGTGAGGCCGTCGATAGCGCCGCCCAGCAGTTTCAACCGGTCCTGCATTTCCAACTGGTCGCGGTACCGCTCGGTCTGCAAGCGCAAGGTGACGGTCTTCACCTCCATCTCACGCTGCCGGCGAAGGCTGTCGATGGTGGCTTCGGCATCGGCCAGCACCTGCACCAGCAGTTCCTGCAATTCTTCGACCAGTTCGTCGCGGCTCATATCGGTCATGGCGTTCCCCGTTTCGACGGCACGGAATAACCGCTCGGCGTGACCGGCCAGTAAACGCGCCACTCGCAATGCCGGACGTTTCGGCAAGGGGCCAAGGTTCAGCCTGACCGGCACGGTGCCGAAACAAGGCTCAAGGGAACGGGGGATTCTGATCTGAAAACGCCAGCCGCTGGGACGAGCGGTAAGGTGCATGGACGCCTCGGGTACATTGCTGGGTACAATTCCCGCCCGAAATGTCAAATGTTTAATGAAATCAATGGTTTAAGATTGGCGGAGAGAGAGGGACTCTCCGGGAGTTCCGGAAGCATGGGACTTTCAGCGGCATAAGCTCGAAAACCAATGTGTATCAGGCACATTTCGATTTCAAGGGTGGGCCTGCAAGCAAGATGTTGGTCACATCGGCCTAGTGACCAAACAGCAGAAATGGGGTGGGAAGCAGACTGTCTGGTTATGGCGTAGATGAGCCTTAGTCTGCCATTTTCCCGGGAGGATCAAGAGCTGCCAACTTCGCTCCGAGCGGCAAAGTCCAGCATGTTTGCGGGCGTCTTTATCGGACTCGAAGCGCGCTCGGGAGAAAGCCTTCAGCCGAATTCCGTGTCCAGATTACCGGTGATACCGCTCCGGTCCAGCACGGTGACCTGCCGCCAACGATCCATTGCTGTACAGGGATGAGAAATACCCAGTTCCAGAACGTCACCAACGGCTAGGTTCGAGTCCTCGGGTAGTTTAACAAAGGCGTGTTGATCATTCAGCCGCACGATCCTGACTTCGCCCGGACGGATGGTCAGCATCCTACCGTCGCGGTAGCAATTGAGGACCACGGGAAGCCCCTGGTCGAAGGACAGGTGTCGCATGCCGGCGCCGGCTATGGCCAGTTTCGGCTCTGGTCTGGATAGAATTTCCGTCCAGACACGCAAGGCTGGCCGGAGATGGCCGGCATATTCCTCCGAGCCGGAAAGATTGCGCTGACGCATCTTCTCAACCCCTATCTGATAGATTCCGTGGTCGTGGAATATCCCCGCTCCTGAGCGCAGAACGATTTCCGCATTGCCGAGGCGTTGCGCCGTGGTGGCGAGGCGCTCGATGACAAGGTCGAAATAAAGCGATCCGCCGGCCGAAAGCATGATTGGGCGGTGCGCATCGCGTTCCCTGAGCCAGAAGGCGACTTCGCTTGTCATGGCCAGGAGCGCGTCGATCCGTGACACTGTTTCGGCGTGGTCGGCCGAAGCGACCGAGCCTTCGTAGCAGGCAATCCCAACCAACGTGATGCAGTCCAGGCCGAGCAGCCGTTCCGCAATCGCCTTGGCTTCGTCGCTGCTTCGCAGCCCGGCGCGGCCACCACCGATCTCAAGCAGCACACGGAACCGGGTCCCGTTCCGCAATGCCGCTGCGACGAGACGATCAACGCCTTCATCGGAATCGACGAAAACAGCGATGCTTGCCTCCGGCATCTGCCGCTGCAGATCCGCAAGGTGGTCGAGCGCCGTGCGGCCCACGACCTGATTGGCGATGATGACATTGCTAATGCCGCACTTGAGGATGGACTCCGCCTGCCTGACATCAGCGACGCTCGCGCCCCAGGCGCCCTGCTGGACAGCATCCATGGCAAGGGAAGGAATCATGGCCGTCTTGGCATGGGGCGCGAACAGCGCTCCAGCGGACCGACAGAAGTCCAGCATGGCGGCGAGATTGTTCTCCCAGACCGGACGATCCAGCGTCATCACCGGCAGTTCGATCTCGCCACGGGCAATGGCATGGGGCGCGTCAGCTGTCATCTTCCAGCCCTTCTCAGTTTCTGCCGGTCAGAGGCCGATGCAGGCATATCTGAGCTCGGTGAATTCCTCGATCCCATGATGGGAGCCCTCGCGAGAATTGCCGCTCTGCTTGATACCGCCGAACGGGGCGAGTTCGGTCGAGATAAGTCCCGTATTGACGCCAACCATGCCATATTCGAGCCCCTCGATCATGCGGAACACCCGGCTGTTGTCGCGCGTGTAGAGATAGGCGGCCAACCCTGTTTCGGTGGCGTTCGCAGCCGCGAGCACATCGGCCTCCGTGTCGAAGGCGAAGACGGCCGCCAGAGGCCCGAACGTTTCTTCCTGCGCCACCAGCATATCGGCTCGCGCGCCTACGATCAGGGTGGGTTCGAAGAAGCTGCCACCCAGCGCGTGGCGCTGCCCGCCGGTGACGAGACGCGCTCCCTTGGCAAGGGCATCAGCGACATGGGCCTCGACCTTGGCCAGGGCGTCCGCATTGACGAGCGGTCCCTGCACCACCCCGTCTTCGAAGCCGTCGCCCACCTTGAGAGCGGCGATCTTCTCCTGGAGGCGCTTGACAAAGGCGTCGTGGATTCCGCTCTGCGCATAGATGCGGTTGGTGCAGACGCAGGTCTGGCCCATATTGCGGAACTTGGAAAGGATGGCGCCATCGACTGCGGCATCGAGATCGGCATCGTCGAAGACGATGAATGGCGCATTGCCGCCCAGTTCGAGCGCCACCTTCTTGATTGTGGGCGCCGCCTGCGCCATCAGGATCCGTCCGACTTCGGTAGAGCCGGTAAAGCCCACTAGTCGCACCGCCGGATGGCTTGTGAGAACCTTGCCGATGCTGATGGCGTCGCCAGTGATGACATTCACCGCCCCGTCGGGGAAGCCTGCCTGCTGGGCGAGGTCGGCCAAGGCAAGAGCCGTCAACGGCGTCTCGGGCGCCGGCTTGACGACCACAGTGCAACCAGCTGCCAGGGCCGGAGCAATCTTGCGCGTGATCATGGCAGCAGGGAAATTCCAGGGCGTGATCGCGGCGACGACACCCACGGGCTGGCGGAGCACCAGAAGCCGGGCGTCGGCGCGGTGCGAAGCCAGGATTTCGCCGCTGACCCGCTTGGCTTCCTCGGCATAGAATTCGACATAGCTGGCCGCATAGTCGATCTCGCCCAGCGCCTCGGACACGGGCTTGCCCTGCTCGGCCGTAAGGATGGCGGCCAGATCCTGCCTGTGCAGCATGATCAGGTCGAACCAGTGGCGCAGCACCGCGCTGCGCTGCTTGGCGGTGAGGGCGGCCCAGGCCGGGAAGGCGGCCGATGCCGCTTCCACCGCCTCGGTCGCTTCCGCTGCGCCGAAGCTTGGCACGAGAGCAAGGACCTCTCCGGTCGAAGGATTGGTCACCGGGTCGGCGCCTTCGCCCACGAAGCGGCCATTGATGAAGGACTGGTCGCGCAACAAGGCGCGGTTGGCTAGCTGGTGCATGGCGGTGCTCACGGGTTCATGGCGGCGATCAGGGCAGATTCGAGCTTGCCCAGCCCCTCGTCCAGCATGGCGTCGCTGATCGTCAGGGGATTGAGAATGCGAATAGTATTGCCGAACACGCCGCAGGAGAGAAGTATGAGCCCCTCGCGTCGAGCGGCTTCGATGACCTTTCGCGTCAGCCCGGCATCGGGCTGGCCCGCGCTGGTAATATCGAAGGCGACCATCGCCCCGGGACCGCGCAGACCGGATATTTCGACCGCGTCGTTCCGCTGCGCCACCTTTTCAACCGTCGACCTGATGCGGGCGCCGATATGGTTGGCGCGCTCGACCAGTCCTTCCTCGGCTATAATGTCCAAGACCGCCAGCGCCGCTGCGCAGGCCAGGGGATTGCCCGCATAAGTCCCCCCCAGCCCGCCCGGATCGGCGGCGTCCATCACCTCGGCCTTGCCGATAACGCCTGAGAGCGGCATGCCGCCGGCAAGGGACTTTGCCACCGTTATCAGGTCGGGCTCCACACCGGCATGCTCGATGCCGAACATCTTGCCGGTGCGGGCGAAACCAGTCTGGATTTCGTCGGCAATGAGCAGGATGCCATGCTGGTCGGCGATGGAGCGCAGCTGCTGCAGCAGTTCGATGGGCGCCGGCAGGAAGCCGCCTTCGCCCTGGACCGGCTCGATGATGATGGCAGCGACGTCCTCGGGAGCGATATCGGCGCGGAAGACCTGCATGAGCGCACGCATACTATCCTCGACCGAGACGCGGTGGCTGGGCGCGGGAAACGGCAGGTGGAAGACTCCCGGCGCACCGATGCCGAACTTCTGCCGATAGGGGGCAACCTTGCCGGTGAGCGTCATCGTGAAATTGGTCCGGCCATGAAATGCGCCGGCAAAGGCGATGATGCCGGGGCGCCGCGTATGGGCGCGCGCAATCTTGACGGCATTCTCCACCGCTTCGGCCCCGGTAGAGAAGAGGACCGATTTCACCGGTCCCGAGATTGGCGCCATGGCGTTGAGCCGCTCACAGACCTCCACATAGGGCGCATAGGGCACGATCTGAAATGCAGTATGGGTGAAGCGCTCGAGTTGCGCGGCAATGGCCGCGACGACCTTGGGATGCCGATGACCGGTGTTGAGCACGGCGATGCCGCCGGCAAAATCGATGTAGCGGTTACCTTCCTCGTCCCAAAGCTCGGCATTTTCGGCCCGGCCGGCATAGAACGGGACTGCAGAACTTAGACCGCGCGGCAGTGCGGCCTGGCGACGGGTATGGAGCGATGAATTGAGCATGGAATGGTCTCCGGTTTGCTGGAAACCTATCGTCGGGCCAAACCGCTCAACAGCCGTTTGCCTTCGACCACTGTGGTGCGTAGAATGCACCACATGCCCACCAATCGCTCCACCGAGGCGAGCTCGTTTCGCCCCCTGCCCCCCTTCATCATGCTCCAGGCCTTCGAGGCCGCCGTACGATGCGGCAGCATGCGCGCTGCGGCGCAGGAGATCGGCGTCTCTCACACGGTCATCAGCCGCCATGTCGCCAATCTAGAATATTGGATGCGCACCAAGCTGGTCGAGACCGGACCCCGCGGAGTAAAGCCGACACACGCGGGACGGACGCTTTTCGACAGCGTCGGCAAGGCCTTCGCCATTATCGGGGAAACCACGACGGAGCTTCGCCCCCGCCATCCCGGCGGCGTGTTGCGGATCTGGTGTATTCCAGGACTTGCCACACGATGGCTCACGCCCCGCCTGTCCATGCTTGTCGATATTCTCCCCGAAACCGACATCGTCATGCGCGCAACGGACGAGGTTCCCGATTTTGTCGCAGCCGAGGCCGACATCCAGATCGGCTTTGGCGATTTTGACGCCCTGCCGGCCGGCGCAATCCCCCTGCTGCGCCCCAGGATGTTCCCCGTTGTCTCACCCGGCTGGCTTGCCCTTAATGGCCGCCCCGAGGCTATTGAACATCTCGCCGCATTCCCACTGATCCATGAGGAAAGCCACAAGCAATGGAGTGCCTGGCTGGCGGCGGCTGGATCGCCCACAGCGCGCCTGCGCGGCCCGCGCCTGTCCGATGCCAATCTCGGATATGATGCGGCGATGGCCGGTCAGGGCATTGCGCTGGTCACGAGCCTGATGACGGCACGCGAGTTGGCCGATGGCGCGCTGGTCGAACTGTTCGATACCGATATTCACCTGGGCGGCTACTATCTGCTGGTGGCAGCCCGGATGCGCAATGACCACCGCATACGCCGGTTCGCGGGCTGGCTCAGGGCCGAGATGATGGACGAGGCGCCGTCCACTGGCTCGGTGCCAGAGTCTGCCTGACGCTGGTAAAGGCTTCGAGTCCTGCAAGGCCGAGCTCCCGCCCGAAGCCGCTCGCGCCGAATCCACCCCAACTTCCGCCGGGAAAAACGACCTGCCCCGTATTCACCCACACATTGCCCGCCCGCAATGCGGCGGCCATGCGCGCGGCGCGTTCACCATCGCCGCAGAGGACGGTCGCGCCCAGGCCAAAAGACGTGTCCTGGGCGAGGGCCAGCGCTTCCGCCGTAAAGCTGAACCGGGCGGTCACCAGCACCGGGCCGAAGATCTCCTCCCGCCAGAGCCGGCTGGTCGGTGGCACATCGGCATAGATGGTCGGCGTCACGAACTGTCCGGGCCCCGACACCCGAGTGCCGCCTGTCAGCCTTCGCAGGCCCTCTTCCGCCGCTATGGCAAAATACTGCTCCACCTTGGCGAGCTGGGCGGCCGAGGTAAGCGGACCCAGTGTGGTGGATCGATCGAGTGGATCACCCATCACCAGCGCCTCGGCACGTGCAACCAGCCTCGAATGCAGCGCTTCGGCGATGTCAGCTTCGACCACCAATCGGGACGTGGCCGAGCAGACCTGCCCGCAATTGGTGAAGATCGATCCCGCGACAATGTCGGCGGCCCAGTCCAGATCGACATCGGCGCAGACAATGATCGGCGATTTGCCACCGAGCTCCAGCGTCACCGGAACGGCGCGCTCGGCAGCCGCGCGCATCACGCGTTCGCCCACCGTGTTGCTGCCGGTAAAGGATATCTTGCCGACAAGAGCATGCTGGGTGAGATGCGCGCCGCATTCGGGACCCCCCACCACGATGTTGACCACGCCCTCGGGAAGCTTGGCCGCCAGCGCCGCCGAGCCCAGGGCAAGTTCGGCAAAGGGTGTCACTTCTGAAGCCTTGAGCACCACCGTGCATCCCGCCGCCAGGGCCGGCGCCACCTTCCATGCGGCCGTGGTCAGAGGAAAATTCCACGGGACGATCAGGGCAGCAACGCCCAGGGGAAGTCTTTCCTTGCGCACGCTGCAACCCGCGGGCGCCTCGACCGGCACAGTCGGCAAGCCATCCGCGGCGAGCCTGCCGTAATACCGGTAGCAGGCCACGGCGTCGTCCAGATCGGCCTCCGCCTCGGCAATTGGCTTGCCATTATTGCGGGCCGTTCTCTCGACGAGCTCCGCCCGCCGCCCTTCGAGGTGGTCGGCGATAGCGTCCAGCGCATGCGCCCGCGTTTCGCTCGCGCTTTGCGACCAATCCGCAAAGGCGCGATGCGCTGCCGAAACCGCCATGTCTACATCGTCACGAGTGGCGGAGGCGACGGTTCCCATTGTCGTTCCGCTTGCAGGTTGGACGATGCTTATCACCCCGCCATCGCTGCTGTCGCGCCAATGATTGCCGATAAAGAGCTGCCGTTCAGCTACGAGACTGGTCATGCTCCATCCACGCTGCTCAAGAAGGCGTCCTGCTCGATCTCGATCATCAGCGGCACTGCCGGAGGCTGCTCGAGCGCATCGGCGAAGGCCTGTGGCGAGCGCACGAGACGATACGACCAGCCATAGGCATGGGCCAAAGCCGAAAATTGCGGTGTAAGAATATCGACACCCAGAGGCTCGATATTTGCCCGCTGCATGAAGGACTTGATTTCGCCGTAGCCTCTGTTGTTCCAGACGATAAGGGTGAGCGGCATCCCAAGCTCAGTGGCGCTGCCCAGCTCACCCAGTGAAAACTGTAATCCGCCATCGCCCACAATGCCGAATACACGGCGCGCCGGTGCGGCCAGGGCTGCACCGATGGCGGCGGGAAGACCGTAGCCGAGCGTGCCGAAGCCTGTCGCCGAACTGAAGAAGCTGTTGGGCGAGGCAGCGGCGAATCCCTGCAGGCCTGCATAGACCGGCTGCGTCGAATCGCCCACCAGCAGGGCATGCGGAACGATATCGCGTACCGCCTCCATCATTCCCAGCGTTCGCACCTGCCTTGCATCGTTTCCCGCCATAGCATTGTCGCGTGTTTCGGCGGCCCGCTTCGCGCCGTCCCTGGCGCCACGAGCTATCTGCGCAGCAAGAGCATCCGTGGCCAGCCCAGCATCTGCAAGGATAGCAACAGCCGGCGCGAGGCCACGCTGGATTTGCAGCGGATCGATATCGACACGGATCACCGGCGCCGACGGCGCGCCAGGCCCATCGAGCACCGCTTCGAAATCGGTCGGTCCGAGCTCGGTGCCCAGCGCCAGGATCAGGTCCGACGATGTCATGAGCGACACGGCGCCGACGCTGCCCGCTGCCAAGGACACGCCCAGCGGGTGGTGAGGGGGCATGATGCCCCGCCCATTCGCCGTCATCAGCACCGGCGCATCCAGCGCCTCGGCCAGTCGCTGCACCGACGCGGCGGCGCGCGTGGCGCCACCGCCGGTGATGATCAGTGGCTTGACGGCGCTGCGGCACAGCGCGGCAGCCCGCATGATTGCATCGGGGCTTGGCGCCGGCTGGCCGGGCAGAACGAAGCGTCTGGCGGGACCGAGATCTTCAGTGTCGACCGTCAGCAGGTCGATGGGGATCTCGATATGCACCGGCCTCGGGCGACCCGCAGCGAATACGGAAAACGCTTCGGCAAGCGCGGGCCGCAGGTCTGTCGGCGCCAGGATGGTGCGACTGAAGGCGGTCAGTTGGGCCAGCAATTGTCTCTGATGCGGCAATTCGTGCAGGTGGCCGCGGCCGGACCCTATTTCACCCACCGCATTGACGGTGGAAATCACCAGCATCGGGACGGAGTCGGCATATGCCTGCCCCACCGCAGTGGCGATATTGCCCAGCCCGGGTCCCGTGATGACGAAACAGACCCCGGGTCGGCCGCTGACGCGGGCATAGCCATCGGCCATGAAGCCGGCACCCTGTTCGTGCCGGGGCGTCACATGACGCAACCTGGTACCACCGAGGCCGCGATAAAGCTCGACGGTATGCACGCCCGGAATGCCAAAGACGAACTCGACATCGTTGGCTTCCAGCAATTCACAGAGAAAAGTCGCGAGTGGACGCATTGGATTAGCCCGCCAGCAGTCGGTAAGCGGCATCGGCCATCACCTGGCAGCCCAGGACGATGTCCTCGTCCTTTGTATTCTCCGTCCAGTGATGGCTGATGCCGCCGATACTGGGCACGAACAGCATGGCAGCCGGCATCACGCCGGCCAGAATCTGCGCATCATGTCCGGCACCACTGGGCATATCCACCCAATCTCCCGGCACATGCTGCTCGGCGCTTGTGCGCAACGCCTCCCGCATGCCTTCGTCCATGCGATGCGGCTCGCTTCGTGCTGTCATGCCGAGCGTCACAGGGCACCCACCATCGCAGCGATCCACCAGTTCCCGAAGGGCTGCGTCGATACGGACCAGAACCTGCGGATCGGCGTCGCGCACCTGGAGCAGCATGTCGCTGCGATCGGGGATGATGCTGACCTGCCCCGGCTCGACAGTGATATTGCCAACGGTCCATACCGTTCGCTCGGCTGCCAGCTCGGCAATACGTGCATCGATCTGTGCCGCCAGGCGGATAAGCGTGCGGGACGCATCGCGCCGCCGTTCCATGCTGGTGGTGCCGGCATGGTTGCGCGCGCCGCTGACGGTGATGCGGTACTGGTAGATGCCGACGATGCTGGTCACCACACCAATGCGCAGCCCGGCCGAATCCAGATGATCGCCCTGCTCGATATGCGCCTCGATATAACCCACATAATCCCCTGCCGATATATGCATGCGGGGCATGCCGGCAAGGCCCGCATCGGCCAGTGCCTGGCGCAGGGCCAAACCAGTCGTTGCATCCCGGGCCGCCTCGATTTCGTTCTCTTCCAGCGCACCGATGGCCGAACGGCTGCCCAGAAAGCTGGCATAGTGAGCCTCCTCGTCTGCCCAGACCACCGGATCGATGGCGCCTGCATGGCCGCGTTCGATGTGGCTGCGGGCGATCTCTAGCGCATAGATCACACCCAGCGCGCCATCGAGCCAACCAGCATGGTTCTGCGAATCCGAATGCGACCCCATCAGAAGGCGACGTCCTTGGCGGGGATTCCGGGCAATGATGTTGCCGATGCCATCCATCTCCGCGGCCAGGCCGGCCTCGCGCATCTGCTCCACCAGCCAGTGGCGGGCGGCCATGTCTGGCGCGGAGAACGTGGGACGATGTACACCGCTACTGTAGGCACCGAAGCTGGCGAGCCTACGCATGTCCGAAAGAAGACGATCGGGATTTATGGATCCAGGCATGATAGTCAGGCAGCTTCTGAATTGCCGGAGAGTACGGCGGAGAGGAATGAGCGCGTGCGGGCTTCCTCGGGGTTGGTGAGAACGCGATCCGGCGACCCCGTTTCGATTACCCTTCCCTCCGACATGAAGACCACCTTGTCGGCGACCTCGCGCGCGAAATTGAGTTCATGCGTCACCACGACCATCGTCATACCGGTGGCCGCTACGTCCTTCATCACGGCGAGCACTTCACCAACCAGTTCCGCGTCGAGCGCGGATGTCGGCTCGTCGAACAGCATCAGCTTGGGCTTCATCGCAAGCGCCCTGGCGATCGCGACGCGTTGCTGCTGCCCGCCGGAAAGCTCCGAAGGGTAAGACCCTGCCTTGGCTGCAAGACCCACGCGCGCCAGCAGACCTTGCGCCATATCGAGAGCTTCCCTGCGCGGCTGACGCAGGACATGAATCGGCCCCTCGATGATGTTCTCCAGCGCCGTGCGGTGCGGGAACAGGTTGAAGCGCTGGAAAACCATACCGGTCAAATGGCGCTGGCGGGCAATTTCCTTGTCGGGAAGCCGATGCACGACATCGGCTTCCACGCGGTACCCAGCCAGTTCGCCATCCACCCAAAGGCTGCCGCCATCGATGCTTTCCAGCTGGTTGATACACCGCAGGAAGGTGGTTTTTCCCGAGCCCGAGGGACCCACGATGCAGACGACCTCGCCCTTTTCCACATCGATGCTGACATCGGTGAGGGCCTGGAACTTGTCGAAGCGCTTGCTGACCCGCTGCGCCGATACGATGGGAGAATTCATCCGTGCTTGCCTCCGTAGACGAAGCCGCGCGCCAGGCGCCGTTCGAGCCAGAACTGGCCCAGGGAAAACATCGAGACGACGACGAGATACCAGGCGGTGGCGACGAACAGCATCTCCATGATCTTGGTATTGACGTAGTAGATGTCCTGCGCCGTGCCGGTAAGCTCGAGGAAGCCGATAACGCTCGCCAGTGCGCTCATCTTCAGCAAGCCGATGAATTCGTTGCTGAGCGGGGGAATGACGATACGCAGCGCCTGCGGCCCGATGATGCGCCGGAATGCCAGCCCATAGCTCATGCCGATCGACTTGGCCGCTTCATGCTGTCCGGCATCTACCGACAACAGGCCCGAGCGGATGACCTCCGATGTATAGGCCCCCTCGTGCAGGCTGAAGGCAATCAACGCAGCCGCCAGTGGCGACATAATGCGAACGGTATCGGCTTCCCAAATGCCCGGAATGCCGATAACCGGAAAGATCAGGGCAAGGTTATACCAGATCAGCAGTTGCAGCAGGATCGGCGCTCCGCGGAAGAGCCATGTATAGAAGGCCGCTATCGAGGAAATCACCGGGTTGCGCGACGATCTGCCCAGGGCCGTGAATGTGCCGATGATCACGCCGATGGTCATCGAGACCACCGACAGGAAGATCGTCATTCCCACGGCCCACAGAATGCGCGGGTGGAAGAGGTAGTTACCGACCGTGCCCCAGTCGATCTTGCCTACGGCGAACGCGTAAACGAGATATCCGAGGCAGAGCAGCAAGACCAGGGCTCCGAGCCAACGCCCATAATGGCGGGGCTTTGCGCGCTTCATCTGCGCTATGTCTATGGCAACGATGGACATCGACTACTCCAGTCTCGGAGGTGGCGAGCCCCTTAAGGGGCTTCGCCGGCGTTGATGGAAGGAGCGGCAATGGCGCTGGCCTCAAGGCCCCACTTCGCCACGATCTCGGTATATTCCCCGCTCTCGAACACCTCTTCGAGCGCGGCAAACACAGCGTCTCGCAATTCGGTGTCGTCTTTGCGGAAACCGATGCCGAGCAACACATTCGTGAAGGGGCCGCCCAGCGTACGGAACGGTCCTTCTTCACTGGCAAGCACTGTGGGGATGGCCTCGGTGCCCTGGACCGAACCCTGCGCGCGGTTCTGGTTGAGATAGAGGAATTCGCTGGCCATGTCGGTGTCGGTGATCACTTCCATTGGCGCCAGGCCTGCGGCGACGCAGTTTTCGTCGCTCCATTTGGTGACTGAGTCCGGATAGGAAGTCCCGCGGTTCGCTGTGACCACCTTGCCGCAAAGGTCGAGCGGCTCCTGGATGTCGGTGCTGGAGTCGAGTGTATAAAAGACAGCGCCGGCGCTCAGATAGTTGATGAAGTCAAAGTTTTCGCGCCGCGCCGGCGTATCGTACATGCCGCTGATGATCAGGTCGATGCGGTTGGTCTGCAGGTTCGGGGTGAGCGCCTCGAACCGGGAATGGACCTGGTTGACGTCTACGCCAAGCTCGGCGGCGACGGCATTGATCAGGTCGACGTCGAAGCCGACCAGTTCGCCGCTATCGGCATCGATGAATTCCATCGGCGGGTGATCCCGTTCGATGCCGACATCGATCGCTCCCTTGTCGACGATGCGCTGCGGCACGTCCTGCGCAGAAGCGACTGCGGTGCCGAGCAGGACGCTCGCCGCTATGGTGATGTTCAAAAGGCTCTTGAGCACGATTCCCTCCTGAGAAATCCAGATGACTGATTTAGAGCTTGGTTGCCGGGTTTCCTCGCCGAGCCGGCTTATCCCACGGGCCGAACGATCTGGGGGACCGGCTCTGCCCAGAACGGCAGGCGCTCCTTGCGTGGGGTCCACTCTCCCCTCGCTATCAGACCGGCGATGTGCCGTGCGATCTCGTCCATGGTGGCAAACCACACGCCACCCTTGGAATTCATATATTCAATGAGTTCGACCATGGCATGCGCGCGCGCCGGGCGGCCCGATACAAAGGGGTGCCAGACCGCTGACCACAGGCCTCCATCGGTCCAGGCCGCATCGAACTCCGAGCGAAAGACCTGCATGGCCTGCTGCGGCGACTGGATCGGCAGCATGTGATTGAAGTCTCGCATATTCACATATTGCGGCCAGTCGTCTAGCGCATGGTCCGAAGGCAACTCGATCAGCGAGCCACGATGGGACTCGATGAGGTAGGGCACGTCATCGCCCGAGAGAGACGCGTCATAGGTAAACCCTTCCTTGAGCAGCAGGTCCAGCGTTGCCGCGGAGAAGGCGCCCGATGGACAGCGATAGCCGGTCGGGCGCTTTCCGGTCACCCGCTCGATCGCCTCGATGCCGGCGCGCAGAACCTTGGCTTCGTCCTGCGGCGTCAGCTGGTTGACCCGTTCGTGCAGCCAGCCGTGATGACCGATCTCATGCCCGGCATCCGACAGCATGCGAACCGCATCGGGATAGGTCTCGACGCACCAGCCTGGCACATAGACCGTCTGCTTGATGCCGAAATGCTCCCAGATTCGTACTAGCCGGGGGGCGGCGATACGCGGACCATAGCGCAAGGCCGACGACAGCGTGATGCGACGCTTGGAATCGTCGGGATAATAGAGATGCAGGAGGCTTTCGGCATCCATGTCGAACGCAAAGCAGACGGCGCATCTGGCGCCATTCGGCCAAGCGGGGGGATTGTCGATGAGCTTGAGCACGCACGCCTCCGAAGGGTAGCCGCTGCCGCTCGCCGACACGGGGACCGTCTCGGGCGTGAGGAGCAACCTAAGTCTGTGAACGACGACCCGGCCCTTGAATGGGACCCGAGTTGCTGTCATGTTGAGTTACTATAAATTTGGTGTCAACTCCAAATTTAGAGCTTGCTGCACATTCTTGCAGCACGGACCGGGTGTGCGCGATCTTGCGGCAGCACCGCAACTGGAGATTTGTCATGGCCAAGGGCTTGCGAGAACGCCACAAGACCAGGCGAGCAGCCGAGGTTCTGGACGCCGCCGATACCCTATTCCGTGATCAGGGCTATGAGGAAACCAAGATCGAGGACATTGCCGAACTTGCGTCGGTCGCCTCGGCCACGGTGTATAACTACTTCAAGAACAAGCCCAACCTGCTCATGGAGATCACGCTCCGCCATATTCGTGCGGCGGTTCCGGAACGACGTCAGTTTCTGGAATCGCTGCCTCGCGACCCCACCGACGGCATCATCGCTTTCGAGAAGCTGCTGGCGGATCAGGCCGTCCGGCACCTGACGCGGGAAAGCTGGCGCGTCGTCATGTCTGCCCAGTTCGTCGATACCGATGGACTGGCCCATCGCACCGCCCGCCGCCTCGACCTGGTGATCCGCCGCCAATACATAGTCATGCTGCGCACCTATCAGGAACGTGGCCGCATTGCCCCCGATATTGACCTGTCCGTGCTCTGCGACGTGCTGATCGGCATCGGCAATGCAGCACTGGCCAGGCTTGTCACATCGAGCAGCATGACCGTCGACGCCATGCGCGAGGCGGCCCTGCCCCACCTGCGGCTGGTGCTGCGCGGCGTAGTTTTGCCGGAGTCAAACTCAAGTTTGTAGTTGACTCCAAATTTCGCTTGCCACGCTCTCCGCTTCTGTCTTAGGCTCTGCTTGCTCGCATTCTAGCGGCGGGCAAAGCATTTCAGTTCCGCGCAAAATCTGCGCCGCACGCAAGCGCGGCGACCGGTGCTGCACGGCCGCGAACAAGGCAGATCATGTCCGACGATCCTTTCTCCCCTGCCCAGCAGTCCGCCATTGACTGGCTCGAGACCAACCATGCCAGCCTGTCGCGCGATCACCAGACGATTTGGTCATTCCACGAACCGTCCTGGCGGGAATACCGGTCTTCGCAATTCTATGTCGATCGTCTGCGCGCCGAAGGCTTCCAGGTGGAACAGGGCTCGGCGGGCATGCCCACCGCCTTTTGTGCCCGCTGGAGCAATGGTTCCGGCCCTACTCTGGCCGGTTATGCAGAATACGACGCCGTGCCCGGCCAGTCTCAGGTCGCCCAGCCCTTCCGGGCGCCGCGCCCCGGTACGACCAAGCATGCCGCCGGCCATACCGATCCACATTCAGCGCTGGGCATCGGCTCCTTCGCCGGATTCATGGCAGCCAAGGGCGCGATGGAAACCCATGGCATTGGGGGCACCCTGGTCTTTTTCGGCGAACCGGCCGAGAAGATGTGCGGATCCAAGCCGGTACACGCCGCGCACGGCTATTACGATGGCCTCGACGCCGCGATGAGCTTCCACCCGCATTCCTTCAATGCACTAACCAATGGCGTGTTCTGGGATACGACCAGCGCCCCCTATTGGAGCAAGATTTACACATTCGAGTGCGATAACCCCGAGACTTGGCAGGAGACCGTGCATGGGGGCAGCGTCGCCCACGCGCATGCTACCGCGCGGGCCCCCGGCGCCATTGACGCGGTGTGCCTCATGTACACCAATTCCAAGATGATGAAGGAATCCATGCTGCCCCATACCGGCACCTGGACCCTCAATGAATTCATCCCCGTGGCAGGACAAGCCGCAGCCGACAATCTGGCGCCGGCCTATTCGCAGATTCAGTATTCGATGCGCGCGCCCACGCTGGCAATGTGCGAAACCGCCTTTGCCGTTCTCGACCGCAATGCCGAACACGTGGCGGCCATGACCCATTGCACGGTCAGTTCCGCCTGGATCACCAAGACGCGCGCCGGGTTGCCCAACCATGCCATGGCTGAAGCCACCTATCGCAACTTTGTCCGTCTCGGCGCTCCGGTCTGGCCCGAAGAAGCCAAGGCTTTCGCGCGGGAAGGCCAGCGCCACCTCGGCCATGAGCCGATGGACGAGCCGTTTATCGACGAAATGGAGCGGCTGACGCCACCGCTGGAAGCTGAAGCCGCTTTCCGCCAGCAATTGCCGGCCTGGCAGCTCAACTATGCTGCGGACGATTATGTCGACTATACCTGGCATGCGCCTACCGTGCGCCTTTACGTGGCCCGGCCGACCCTCAAGCCCCCAGCCTCCGGCAAGCGCTATCCCGAATGGCTTCGCCACGCCATGAATGGAGATCCGGCCTGCATCGATCCGATGTGGTCCAAGGCCGCCCAGGTGATTTCCACGACGCTGATCGACCTGCTGACCGACCCGGCCATCCTCAGCCGCGCCCAGGAAGAGTTCCGCGACCGCACTGGCGGTGGCGTCGGCGGCAGGAAATGGGTGGCACCATTGCTTCCCGCCGATTTCCAGGCGCCCGTCGATTATAACTGGCCCGAATGGGTGGTGACGCCACGCGGCCCGGAATGGTCAATCCTCTAATCTTATCTTCAAGGAGCCTGCCATGAGCCTACCCGATCACGACGATGTTGTTCGCTTCGTTGCCGCCAACCGCTTCCCCTTTCCGGGTCAGAAGACCTGGCCGGCCGAATACGTCACCCTGACTAACGTCTCGGACAAGAAGCGCGCAGTACCCACCCCTCAAGGCGACTATTATCCCGACATCGTCGTCGTGGACGCCGCCGGCAAGACGCGAGAGATCGGCGATGTCGAGGAAACCATCGACCTCGCCAAGATCGAGCAATGGCGCGCCGCTTCAGCGGCCGGTGACGAACTGCCCGATTACGGCACGCGCATTTTCTTCCTCTATGTTCCGGAGGGCAAGGAAACCGAGGCGCAAAAAGTGCTCGATGACAACGCCATTCCTTACGCGGGCGTAAGAGGTTACCGGCAGTCCCCGACAGGCGAAATCTCCATCGTGCCTTTCGTGACCCGCGGCAATCCCTACGATCACCAGTAATGGCCGTGTGCCTTGGGCATGGGCTTTTCGCCCATGCCTGCAACAGAGGATAGATAATGCCCGACCGCGTCGATTGGCTTTCCCGCCTCAGCAACCCCGCCGCCGCCGCGCCGGCGAGCGGCATAGCCGAAGTCATGAAGCATGGCTTCGGGCGCGACGACATCGTCCGGCTATGGGTGGGCGAAGGCGACCAGCCGACGCCTGATTTCATCGCCACCGCTGCCACGCAATCCTTGCAGAGGGGCGAAACGTTCTACATGCCGCAGGCCGGTATTCCCGACCTGCGAGCGGCCCTGGCGCGATACCACGATCGCCTGTTCGGTTCGTTGTTCGGTTCTCCCTTCGGCGCTGATCGTTTCTTCGTCACCGGCTCGGGCATGCAGGCAATCCAGATCGCCATCCGCCTCGTCGCCGGCACCGATGAGGAAATCCTGGTGCCCACTCCTGCCTGGCCCAATTTTGCCGCAGCCACCCGTGTCGCCGGCGCGAGGGCCGTGCCGGTGCAACAGCGGTTCTCGCCCAATGGGTGGCAGCTGGAACTGGACGATCTCGAAGCGGCGGTTACCGACCGCTCGCGCGCGTTGTTCCTGAACTCCCCCTCGAACCCGAGCGGCTGGACGGCGAGCCTTGACGATCTGACGGCTTTTCTCGCATTCGCCCGCCGGCACGCGCTCTGGATCATTGCCGACGAGGTCTATGGTCGGTTCAGCTATACCGACGCGATGACGACGCCGTCCCTCCATAGCCTTATCGAACCGGACGACCGCGTATTGTTCGTGAACACATTTTCCAAGAACTGGGCGATGACGGGCTGGCGCATCGGCTGGCTGGAAGCGCCGTCCGGGTTGGCTGGGCCGATCGAGAACCTGATTCAGTACTCGACCTCAGGCTCCGCGGTATTCATGCAGCGCGCGGCTATCGCCGCGCTCGACCAGGGGGAAGACGCGCTCGGAGCGCTGCTCGACCGTGCGCGGATCGGTCGGGAGATAGTGACCGCCCGCCTCGCCAAGATATCCGGCATCGAGTTCGCGGCACCAGGCGCCTTCTATCTTTTCTTCCGCATTGCCGGGGTCAGCAACTCCACCGAAACCGCCAAGACCATTCTGGCGCATACCGGTGTGGGTCTGGCGCCCGGCTCGGCCTTCGGACCCGGCGGAGAAGGTTTCTTCCGCCTGTGCTTCGCCGGCGATCACGACGTCCTGCGAACGGCAACTGACCGGCTCGCCGAGTATCTCGTCGCCTCCATGACGTCGGCATAATCCAGCGGAAATCGATCATGTCTACCGCCGCCGCCGGCGCGCAAACCCTTCGTGGCGCGCTGCTGATCTGCTCTGCCATGACGTTGTTCACGCTCAACGACGTCATGCTCAAGTTCGCGGGCGCGGGCATGCCCATTGGTCAGCTGATGGTCCTGCGCGGCATTGTGGGAGGACTGATGCTCCTCGGCATCGGATGGTGGAGCCGGGAGCCGTGGCATTGGCGGGGCATTCTGCATCCTTTCGTGCTGATAAGAGCCTTCTGCGACGCAGCTGCGAGCCTGCTCTTCGTCCATGCCCTGATGGTCATGCCCATCGCCACGGTGACCGCACTTATCCAGAGCGTACCGGTGCTTGCCACGCTCGCCGGCGTGCTCGTCTTCCGCGATCTCCTGCCGGTTCGGCAATGGGTGGCTCTTGCCATCTGCATGATCGGGGTTCTTGCCATAACCAATATCGCCGCTGTCTCGGCAGATGCGTCGCTGCTTTCGGCCGGAGGCGCTGCGGCCATGATGGTGCTCCGCGACCTCGTCACGCGGGGTACGGCCCACACCATTCCGAGCACCTGGATCGCCCTCGTCTCAACCCTGGCGCTGCCGCTTATCAGCATTCCCGATCTTCTTGGCAGCGGCTGGGTGGCCATTGGGGGCGGCGACTGGCTGCTGATAGCGGGAACCGGCATCTGCGTGTGCATCGGCAATCTCCTGCTGATCAGCGCCATGCGCATGGCTTCGCTCGGCACCATTGCACCCTTTCGGTATTCAGCCGTCGTGATTTCGATCGCCTTTGGATACCTCTTTTGGCGGGAGGTGCCGGCAGCCAACGAAGTGCTTGGCTCCGCACTGATCGTCCTTGGCGGACTGATCTCCGGCAATCTGCTCCGGCCGGCGAAGCGGGCTTAAAGGCGAAGACACAGCCAACCGGCGAACTGCAAGGTGACGAGATGAAGATATTGGTTCTGGGTGGTGGGGTCATCGGCGTCACGTCGGCCTATTATCTTGCCTTGCAGGGGCATGAGGTCGAGGTGGTGGAGCGTCGTCCCTCCGTCGCGCAGGAAACCAGCTTTGCCAATGCCGGAGAGATTTCTCCAGGCTATGCCTCGCCCTGGGCCGCTCCGGGCGTTCTGCGCAAGGCGCTGACCTGGATGACCATGGAGCATCCACCCCTCATCATCCGTCCCACCGCAGACCCAGCCATGTATCGCTGGATGATGCAGATGCTGACCAATTGCACGTCCAATCGCTATGCGATCAACAAGGCGCGCATGGTCCGCATCGCCGAATATAGCCGCGACGTCCTCATGGCACTGCGTGCCGATACCGGCATCCGCTATGAGGGTCGAACGCAGGGCACGCTACAGCTTTTCCGCACCCGCAAGCAGCTCGAGGATGCGCATAAGGATACCGAGGTCCTCGCCGCGTATGGCGTCCCCTACCAGATGCTGGACCGCGCCGGCTGCGAGGCGGCGGAGCCGGGCCTTGCGCAAAGCGCGGCCCGCATTGAGGGCGGCCTGCGGCTGCCCGGCGACGAGACCGGTGACTGTCTGCTTTTCACCCAGGCCTTGGCGGACCTCGCCCGCGCTCGGGGCGTCACCTTCCGCTTCGGCACCACGATCGATGCTGTCGAGATCGATGGAGGGGCGGTTTCCGCCGTCAGGACCAGCGCCGGCCGGCTGACTGCAGACAGCTACCTGCTCGCGGCGGGTAGCTTCTCGCCGACCTTGGCTCGAACCATCGGCCTTCGCTTACCCATCTACCCGGTGAAGGGCTATTCCATAACGGCCGACCTCGTCGGCCCCGCAACGGAACCGGTCTCCACCGTGCTCGACGAAACCTACAAGATTGCCGTCACGCGCCTGGGATCCCGCATTCGCGTCGGCGGCATGGCGGAATTATCCGGCTACAGCACCGACCTGCCCCCGCGCCGGCGCGCCGCGCTCACCCATTGTGTCGATGAACTCTTTCCAGGCGCTGCCAACACCGGAGATGCCCACTTCTGGACCGGCCTGCGCCCCATGACACCTGACGGTACGCCGATCATCGGCCCGACGCGGATAGCAAAGCTGATGATCAACAGCGGCCACGGTACGCTGGGCTGGACCATGGCATGCGGCAGCGCCCGTATTGTGGCCGACCTGATCTCGCAACGTCAGCCCGACATAGAAGCGTCCGACCTGTCGATCGATCGCTACTCCTAATCATTGCAGCGCGCGTACTGCCCACCTCTCCTTTGCCGGCCCAGATGGCTTCACAGTTAACGTTCTTTCGCTTCCCTCTCCCTTCAGCGGCCGTGTTTGAGTTGAGCGGATACGCTCACGCGGGACGCTTGACGACATGCAGCCGGAAACCTTGGTTGGAGGTAGCTGGTCGCCGTCTACCGATCAGGCTTACGATGGGCAAGCTGCGCAAAAAAGGTCTGCTTTCGGTTTACGTCCATTCCTATGGCAACGGCCGGAAAGGTGAAGGGTTTGGGATGCCGCTTGGCGTCGCAAAGCCACCCATGCAGGAACCCGCGGTCCGCACACGCTGCGCTATGGGGTTTTCGGATTTGGCCTGGTCAAGTGCCGGTCGCA
>NZ_PYVW01000049.1 GCF_003056355.1 Devosia naphthalenivorans | reverse complement strand
GATAAAATGTCCGACGACGCTTCGTTCAACGGCATCAATCTGCTGCGCGGCGACAATCTGAAGATTACCTTCAACGAAACCGGCACCTCTTCGATCGACATCCAGGCCAAAGACAAACAATCGGTCAATGCGTCCAATCTCGATCTAGCGACGACAATGTCGAAAGACGACTTGGATAGCGACGAAGACATCGACGGCTTCCTTGATAAGGTCAAGAGCGCACTCAACAATGTTCGCTCGCAAGCCTCCGCCTTCGGTTCGAACCTGTCCATCGTGCAGAACCGTCAGGACTTCACCAAGGCCATGATCGATACGCTGGAAACCGGTGCTGGCAACCTGACCCTGGCAGACATGAACCAGGAGGCTGCGAACATGATGGCTCTTCAGACCCGTCAGTCGCTGGCGCAATCGACCCTCTCGATGGCCAACCAGGCCGATCAGGGCGTGTTGCAGCTGCTCCGTTAATCGGCGCCGCAAACGAAATGAAAGGCGGGCTTCACAGCCCGCCTTTTTCTTTTCCCC
>NZ_PYVW01000048.1 GCF_003056355.1 Devosia naphthalenivorans | reverse complement strand
TGACCGATTGTTTGTCTTTGGCCTGGATGTCGATCGAAGAGGTGCCGGTTTCGTTGAAGGTAATCTTCAGATTGTCGCCGCGCAGCAGATTGATGCCGTTGAACGAAGCGTCGTCGGACATTTTATCAAGCTGGTCACGCAATTCGTTGTACTGGAGTGCGAGATCGGCGCGGACAGAGTTACCCTCGATGGTGGATGCGGTTACCGAGGTGGTACCGGCGACCTTGAGGTCTCCGGTGGACAGGTTTTCAATGCGCAGCTTGCCGTTGTCGTTTGAGGCACGGACGGCGCCTGCAAGTGTGCCACCTTCTTCGGCCGCGGTATTGATGGCGTCAACAGCTTCATCAAGAGACTTATCGGCAACCGAGATCGAGATTGCCGTGCCCCCGATTGCCACTCCAGTCGCACCGCCTTCGAACGTAACGGCGGAGCCCGTCGCAAATTTCCCGGTGGCAGCCACAATGTTAGTGCCAGGGTCATAGGAATCGGTCTCGAACGATTTGTCCTGACGCGCCTGGCGCAGGGTCGACTGCATCGATTCAAGCGTTTTTGTGATCGCGGTCAGGCCGTTGTTAGCCGCTTCGATGGTCTTGATGCCGTTGGCCATCGAGTCCA
>NZ_PYVW01000047.1 GCF_003056355.1 Devosia naphthalenivorans | reverse complement strand
TGACCGATTGTTTGTCTTTGGCCTGGATGTCGATCGAAGAGGTGCCGGTTTCGTTGAAGGTAATCTTCAGATTGTCGCCGCGCAGCAGATTGATGCCGTTGAACGAAGCGTCGTCGGACATTTTATCGAGCTGGTCACGCAGTTCATTGTACTGCAGAGCCAAATCGGCACGAACCGCGTTGCCTTCGATGACGGCTTCGGAGCCAGATGCCGGAAGTCCGGCGGCACCGGTGCCGGAGATGGCGAGGTCCGACGTCGAGATGTTCTCGATGCGGAGCTTGCCGTTGTCGTTCGAAGCGCGAACCTGGCCAGCCGCGCCGGCTGTGCCTTCGTTGATAGCCTTGACAGCGCCGTCGAGGGTGAGACCACCGATGGTAATGGTATCGGCAGTAGCAAGCGAACCTAGTCCCTTGGTTGCCTCACCCAGCACGATGGTGTCGCCTGCGGTGAACAAGGTCGGATCGTTTCCGGCAGTAACGTCGAGCTTGACTTCGAACGATTCAGTCTCGAACGATTTGTCCTGACGCGCCTGGCGCAGGGTCGACTGCATCGATTCAAGCGTTTTTGTGATCGCGGTCAGGCCGTTGTTAGCCGCTTCGATGGTCTTGATGCCGTTGGCCATCGAGTCCA
>NZ_PYVW01000046.1 GCF_003056355.1 Devosia naphthalenivorans | reverse complement strand
TGGCGCGCCAGCCGGCGCTGGCCATAACGGTCAGGGATTACCTTGCGATGGGATGGTCGCCCGAGATCATCGCCGGCCGGCTGGCGCGCCAGCACGGTTGCACGATCATCAGCCCCGAGTCCATCTATCGCTTCGTTTATCACCGCAGCGCCCAGAAGGACTATTGGCATCGCCTGCTGCCGCGCGCCAAGAGCCGCCGCGGCCCCCTGGGCCGGCGCGGCGGCTCCCCGCTCAGGACCTTCAAGGACCGGGTGCCGCTAAGCCAACGTCCCGCTCAAGCACAGGGGCGAACGGTACCGGGCCATTGGGAGGCCGACCTGATGGCCTTCTCGCGCTATGGCCAGGCCGTGCTCGTCACCCATGAACGCAGCTCGCGCCAGCTGGTGATCGAACGGCTCCCCTCCAAAGCGGCCCAAGGCGTCGTCGATCGGCTCATCGCCTTGTTCCAGAGCCTGCCCAAGGCGCTGTGCCAAACCGTGACCTTCGACAATGGTACCGAGTTCGCCTTCCACTACCAGCTCAACGCCATCGGTATCCCAACCTATTTCTGCGACCCGCACGCCCCTTGGCAAAAAGGCGGCGTCGAGAACGCCATCGGCCGCATGCGCCGCAGGCTGCCGCGAAAATCCGACCTGGCAACCATCACCGACGAGCACCTGCAAACCATTGTCGCCCTCTACAACAACACCCCGCGAAAATGTCTCGACTTCCAAACCCCAAATGAGGTCTTCTCCAG
>NZ_PYVW01000045.1 GCF_003056355.1 Devosia naphthalenivorans | reverse complement strand
GTCTCGAACGATTTGTCCTGACGCGCCTGGCGCAGGGTCGACTGCATCGATTCAAGCGTTTTTGTGATCGCGGTCAGGCCGTTGTTAGCCGCTTCGATGGTCTTGATGCCGTTGGCCATCGAGTCCATCAGATTGTTCAGATCACCAGCGCGGCTGTTTAGCGAAGCGGCGGTGAAGAAATTGGTTGGGTTATCAAGAGCCGAGTTGACCTTGTTACCTGTCGAAAGACGGTCTTGGGTCTTGGCCATCAGCGATGCCGTGTTCTGCAGCGAGCCAAGATTGGAGCGGACGGCTTTGGAAAGATTGATATCAGCCACTGGGTGTTCCTTCTGGAAATTTGCCCCTTCTAGGGATGGTCACAAATACTCCGGGACCTTTTAACAACTCGTGAAATCCATCTCGCTGAATGGATGCAAAGTGTCCGTCACGCAGTGCTCCGGTCCGGCCGAGGTCGGTTCCTTGCTGTTCATCGCGATGACATCGGGATCGGCACCTGCTGCTGGGTTTGACAAGCCCCCGCGTGGCGAACGCGAGGGCAACCTGTCAGCGGAGACGGATAGCCCAGCTGTCCGACGGGCTTGCTGCCGGCCGCCTCTATCCGGCGCGGTTCGGTGCGGCGCCTATGGCGGCTGCGCCCTCCCGGGCGTATGATCGAACGCCATTGTCGAGCATTCCCCAAGAGAGCGATCGGATCGCCCGCCCCGAGGACTGATGTTGCGCCGGCCTGGCCCCCGCCTCAGGCAACGTGCTCCGCCCGGCCGTCGGGGCAAGGCGATT
>NZ_PYVW01000044.1 GCF_003056355.1 Devosia naphthalenivorans | reverse complement strand
CCTAGGCTCAGGACCCATTAAGGGGATTCCCAGGGTGGCGATGATCTGATTCACTGCTGCAGGGAGGCCTTGCCATGAGTGATCTGTTTTGGTTGTCGCCGGCACAGGTACGGCGGATTGAGCCGTATTTTCCGCTCTCGCATGGAGTGCCGCGCGTAGACGACCGCCGGATCGTTAGCGGCATCATTTTCGTGATCCGAAATGGCCTGCGCTGGCGTGACGCGCCCGCAGCCTACGGCCCGCCCAAGACGATATACAACCGGTTCATCCGCTGGAGCCGCATGGGCGTATTCAACAATATCTTCGCAGCGTTGGCAGCCAAGGGCGGCAAACCGGATCAACTGATGATCGACGCCACTCATCTCAAAGCGCACCGCACGGCAGCCAGCCTGCTCAAAAAGGGGCTGTTCCCCGACGTATCGGACGCACCAAAGGCGGCCTGAACTCCAAGCTCCATGCCGTCTGCGATGGCAAGGGGCGTCCATTGGTCATGTTGCTTAGCGAAGGGCAGATGAGCGACTACAAGGGCGCAGCCTTGATGATCGACGCCTTGCCCACAGCCAAGGCCCTGCTCGCCGACCGGGGATACGATGCCGACTGGTTCCGCGCTGCCTTGGCCGAGCGTGGCATCGCGGCCTGTATCCCTTCAAAGACCAACCGCAAGACACCGATCCCCCATGACACAGGGCTATACCGTCAGCGGCACAAGATCGAGAATATGTTCGGCAGACTTAAGGACTGGCGGCGCGTCCACACCCGTTACGACAGGTGTGCCCACACCTTCATGTCTGCAATCTGTATCGCCGCAACCGTCATCTTCTGGATCAATCAATGAGTCCTGAGCCTA
>NZ_PYVW01000043.1 GCF_003056355.1 Devosia naphthalenivorans | reverse complement strand
GTCGCTGGCGCAATCGACCCTCTCGATGGCCAACCAGGCCGATCAGGGCGTGTTGCAGCTGCTCCGTTAATCGGCGCCGCAAACGAAATGAAAGGCGGGCTTCACAGCCCGCCTTTTTCTTTTCCCCCACTCCGGTTGATGGGCGTGGTATGTTCCGGCCGTGAGGTCGGATAGGGCTGCGCTTAGAATAGCGAACACGAAGGCAAGCTGCAGTTGTTGTGCTGGGCGACACAGGGCTGTGGGACCGTCGCCGGGGCGTGCTGACGAGCGTGATTTTAGGGGCCGTATCGATAGCGCTGGCGATATTGTTGCTCGACGGGGTTGGAGGTGTGCTCGATCAGACAAAGTGAGCAGTCTCCGGCTATAGCGAATTGATCACCGGCTTCTTGGTGCCTGTGCTCTGACACTTCGGCCTCAGTCACTTCACTTGATAAAGCGGCCCTGTCCGCAGAAGGCTGTCGGCCAGCTAACAAGTCTGGCGGTGTACCAGTCCTCAATGTCTCGACTGGCTTCGTCCTTGGCCTTGCCGTAGCGCTCCTGGATCTTCCCCTCAAGCTGCTCACGATTGCCCTTAATCTGTGCCAAATCGTCGTCGGTGAGCTTGCCTTACTGTTCCTTCACTTTGCCGATCATCTGCTTCCAGTTACCTTCAACGCGATTCCAGTCCATGGAAGTTCTCCTTTTTGGTTGGACTGAACTAACGCGAGATAGGGAGCCATTTCCGACCTCCGCGCCCAGGCGGCAGAAGGGGAATCGCCTTGCCCCGACGGCCGGGCGGAGCACGTTGCCTGAGGCGGGGGCCAGGCCGGCGCAACATCAGTCCTCGGGGCGGGCGATCCGATCGCTCTCTTGGGGAATGCTCGACAATGGCGTTCGAT
>NZ_PYVW01000042.1 GCF_003056355.1 Devosia naphthalenivorans | reverse complement strand
CCTCGCCCCTTGTATGTTTCCTTTGAGGCCGTGATTGACGATGATCGGCCTTGGAGCGTGGCGTGAGCCATGGTCCGGGCCGGATAGCCTGTAGCCCCTCAGAGCCAGCCAAGCTCGCCCTTGAGCACATGCGTCCGTCCCTTCTTGACTGTCTCGAACGGTTGGTTGGGCCCCATGTGCCCGCATACAAGGCAGAGCAATCATGACGCTTTCCTCCGATTACGTCGGTGTCGATGTTTCCAAACAGCACCTGGACCTGGCCATGGCCGGGGCACGGGTGTTTCGCATGCCCAACAATCCTGCCGGCATGAGCCGGCTGGTGGCCCGGCTGGCGGGCCTGCAGCGGCCCCATCTGGTGTGCGAGGCAACCGGCAGCTATACCCGATTGATGGCGCGCGAGATGGCGCGCCAGGGCATCGCCTTCAGCGCGATCAATCCGCGCCGGGTACGCGATCTGGCCCGTGCCGACGGGCAGCTGGCCAAGACCGATGCAATTGACGCCGCGGTGATCCTGCGCTTCGCTTGCCTGATGCAGCCAGAACCCAGCCCCGCACCCGATCCCCACACCTTGGAAATGGCCGACCTGGTGCGCCGGCGCCGGCAGATGGTGGATATGCTGGCCAGCGAAAAGCAGCGGCGCGAGCATCCCGAGACCGCCCGGGTGCGCACCAGCATCGATGCCCATATCGACTTTCTGAGCACCCAGATCGCCGAGATGGACCAGGCCATCGCCACCCAGATCCGCAGTGACGGGGCGCTCCAGCACAAGGTGGAGCTGTTGATCACCATTCCGGGTATCGGGCAGACCACGGCCGCCGTGCTGGTTGCCGAAATGCCCGAATTGGGCACCATCGGCAACAAGCAGGCTGCCGCCCTGGCCGGGGTGGCACCCTTCAACCGCGACAGCGGGGAGACGCGCGGCCAGGCCCATATTGCCGGAGGACGCCTGTCGGTGCGCTGCGCCCTCTACATGGCAACCCTGTCCGCCATCCGCGCTAATCCCCCTATCAAGGCCTTCTATCAACGCCTGCGCGACCAAGGCAAACCAGCCAAGCTGGCCATCGTTGCCGCCATGCGAAAGCTCATCATAACCGCCAACGCCGTGCTCGCCAGCAATACCCTATGGAAAACCAACATGGATTGACACCAAACACGGTTGCTCAGGGGAGAGG
>NZ_PYVW01000041.1 GCF_003056355.1 Devosia naphthalenivorans | reverse complement strand
GTGTCAATCGTGTGTGGACGCCCGTCTGGATGCAAGCGGTTTTTCATTGGCTTTGGGCATGTGGTCAGGTGCTGTCGTGTGTCCGGCCTCATGATGCGGCCATTTGCACGCCGCGGGCCCGTATGGAATACGCGGAGCGGGTCCAAATCGGCGCGTCGCGCTGAGAATGCGCTTCGATTGACACTGGTTTTCCCGTTCCCGTCTGATTGACCGTTTACCCTTACCCTCCGATCGACCTGCTCACATCCCCCGACGACCCAAGTGCTGCTTGCGCTTACGCGGCGACAGCACCCGGAACTCTGTAGATCCCACCCTTCTGGATGAGGGCCCATGCAATCCTGGCGATACGGTTGGCCAGCGCCACCGCGACCACCATGCGCGGCTTTCTGGTCAGCATGCGCGCCAACCAGGATCCCTCGGGCGCGCCCTTCCGGTCCGCCCATCGAACAACCGTCATGGCCCCACTGATCAGCAGCCGCCGCAAGTCACGCTGCCCCATCTTTGAGGTGGACCCCAGCCGTGTCTTGCCACCCGACGAGTTCTGCTTCGGCGTCAGCCCCAGCCATGCTGAGAAGTCGCGCCCTTTTTGAAAGCTCTCGATGGGCGGCGCCAGGGCTTCGATAGCGGTAGCGCAGATCACGCCGATGCCGGGGATTGTCATCAGGCGTTTTGCCGTGTCATCACGGCGAGACCGGTCGCGCAATTCCTTGTCGAGTGAGCCGATGCGCTCGTTCAGCAGCGCAATGTGAGCGAACAGCATCTGGCACAAGGCGATGACATCTGCCGGCAACCCGCCATCGGGATCGTCCAGCGTTTCGGCGAGACGCTGGATATGAACGGGCCCGTTGGCCGCCACAATGCCGTATTCCGCCATATGGCCGCGCAGCGCATTAATCGTCTGGGTGCGCTGGCGAACCAGCAGATCGCGGGTTTTGAAGATCATCGCCGACGCCTGCTTTTCCACGCTCTTGACCGCAACAAAACGCATGGTGGGGCGCAGGGCTGCCTCGGCGATTGCTTCGGCATCGGCCATGTCATTCTTCTGGCGCTTGACAAAGGGCTTGACGTAAATCGGCGCGATCAGGCGCACCTCATGACCAAGTCTACCGATCTCTCGGGCCCAGTGATGCGCGCTGGCGCAGGCCTCCATCGCTACCGTGCACTTTGGCACCGAGCTGAAAAAATCGAGCAGCTTTGCGCGCGTCAACTTCGTGCGGAATGCCACCGACCCATCAACTCGCGCTCCGTGAGCCTGAAACACGTTTTTGGCCAAGTCCAACCCAATGATGCTAACCTCGTTCATGGACGCCTCCTCTGTAGCGGTTCTCGACACCGCAACTCTGGCACATAAATGCCGTCGGGGGGCGTCCACCCCATCGGC
>NZ_PYVW01000040.1 GCF_003056355.1 Devosia naphthalenivorans | reverse complement strand
GCCGGTCCCGCCTATCGCGCTACCCATGCCGGGCACCTGAGCCTTCCTCAACTCAAGGTCATGTCGGCGATCGAGAGCTGTCGCAGTGCAGCTCTGGGCGGTCACGTCGAAGCCTGTTCCGACTGCGGGCATCGGCGGATCGCCTACAACTCCTGCCGCAACCGGCACTGCCCGCGCTGCCAGGGCGCCGCGGCACGCACCTGGCTCGAAGCCCAGCAGGCCAATCTCCTGCCGGTTGGGTACTTCCATGTCGTCTTCACGCTGCCGGCCGAGGTCGCCGACATCGCCTTCCACAACAAGGGGCTGGTCTATGACCTGCTGTTCAAGGCAGCATCGCAGACCATGCTGACGATAGCGGCAGATCCAAAGCATCTGGGCGCCCGCATCGGCATCACCGCCGTGCTGCACACCTGGGGCTCGGCCATGACCCACCATCCGCACATCCACATGATCGTGCCCGGTGGTGGCATCACACCGGATGGACGCTGGATCTCGTCGCGACCAGCCTTCCTGCTGCCGGTGCGGGTGTTGGGCGCGCTGTTCCGGCGTCTGTTCCTCACCCGGCTACTGGAGCTTCATGACGCCAGGCGGCTCGTCTTCTTCGGCAAGATAGCAGAGCTCAGCGACCGCCGGACCTTCGTCCGTCACCTTGCACCGGTCCGCAAGAAGCGTTGGGTCGTGTATGCCAAAGCGCCCTTTGCCGGGCCTGAAGCCGTCCTCGCCTATCTCTCGCGCTACACCCATCGCGTGGCGATCTCGAACAGTCGCCTGCTCGGACTTGATGGGAATGAGGTCACCTTCCGCTACAAGAACTATCGCCGCAGCGGCGCCGAGCGGCAGCAGATCATGACCCTGGCCGCCGACGAGTTCATTCGCCGCTTCCTGATCCACGTTCTGCCGCGTGGCTTTCATCGCATCCGGCACTACGGCCTGCTCGCTAGCTCCGCCCGCAAGGATTGTCTCGCCCAGGCCCGCGACATGCTGGGGATGACGCCACCGCCGGACGAACCCGCGGCCGAGGAGACTGCCCCGGACCAACGCACGCCTTGTCCCTGCTGCGGCGGCACCATGGTGATCATCGAGACCTTTGCTGCGTGGTGCCAGCCCCGCGCGCCGCCGACCGCGAGACCACCAGTCCGGGAGACCCTTCATGACCCGGCATGATCCGCTCGATCAATCGGTCGCGCCACGTCGCGGGCCGACAGGATGGTTCGTGCCAGGCGCTCCAGCGACCATCGTCATGCACGCCAATCTCATCAACTCCGTCGTCGCTGAGCCTCAAATGCTGCGCGGACGACATCCACCTGGCCAACTCGCCACGCCATATACGGCAGTTTGCGACCGGCACTTGACCAGGCCAAATCCGAAAACCCCATAGCGCAGCGTGTGCGGACCGCGGGTTCCTGCATGGGTGGCTTTGCGACGCCAAGCGGCATCCCAAACCCTTCACCTTTCCGGCCGTT
>NZ_PYVW01000004.1 GCF_003056355.1 Devosia naphthalenivorans | reverse complement strand
GTTCGGCAGACTTAAGGACTGGCGGCGCGTCCACACCCGTTACGACAGGTGTGCCCACACCTTCATGTCTGCAATCTGTATCGCCGCAACCGTCATCTTCTGGATCAATCAATGAGTCCTGAGCCTAGTATAACACGGGGCTCCCCGGCACATGTGTGCTTATCAGCCAACCGGCGGGGCATATCGGGACTGGGCAAAAGACGGCAACGTTAACTTCGTTTATGGGCGAGGTGGATGATGCGGCACTGGTGGATCACTTAAGCGATGATGTGTTGGCTCTGTACGTCAAGCTCGAACCCGACAGCGGCACCACGAACGTGCGGAACATCTAGACGCGGAAGAGGGAAAGACGGACAGCCATTGAAGTCGTTGGATGGGTGTCGAAAACCGCTCGCTGCGTTCCCCGCTTTAGCTGAACGCATAATTCGGCCCATAAGCCGCTCTGGGTCCCTCTTACCCAAACGGCTTACCCGGGGGTGCGCGGAGCCCCGGGGTCCGACAGTTTTCGTTTCTAAGCAATTAACCTAAATGTGGTTATCTGACCCGGCAGGAGTGGTGCTTCGCAGGTTAAGGTGCGCCATCTGGGTAACCCGACCGGCCCCTCAAGTAGCAACCCACGAAAGCCCCTTGGGTGGGCGATGAGTAGGGGTGAAGAAAAGCTCAAGTTGTGGGGTGCATCAGCGCCCGGACATTCGGACACCCCTAAAGGGGTGTGTCCGTGTCCGTCCGGATCGCGTTGCAGTTTGCCGGTTGGACATGTCTGGACATGTCCGGCAAATGCCCATGTCCGTCCGGGATCAGACGAGGTCATGGTCGTCGTCGTCCTCAGGGGCTCCGGTGAAGTCTTCAGCAGGTCCACGGGAGGAATCCGGCAACCAGTAAATGCCTTCTTTAAACTCCACCTTGTGCGTCCGCATAAGCTTCTCGACTGCACGGTCGAAGGCTTTGCGGCGGCTGTCAGGGTTTTCGACAGCGGAAACAGTGCGGCCATCCACGCATGCCTTACGCCAGCTATCCTCCCGCACCCCGCGTTGCCCGTTGCGAACAATGCCCTCGGTTTTAAGCAGGTCGTGGAAGATGGAGTAAGCCGCTTCAACACTAGCCGACATGCGTTCAGTCTTAGGCGCGGCGTCGGCATCCAACTCTTTGCATAGTGCTGCTGTCACCGCGTCGCCGTCGCCATCGGTCCCGAGCGCACGCGTCGAAATGGCAAATGCTAGGTCTCGTTCACAAGAGCCGTTGCGGTTCTTGGTCAGCTTGCCCCGTACAATGCCGCCCTCGCCCTTGGTCAGGTGGAGCGACACGTCTAGCGCGCCGTTGAGCACGCT
This sequence comes from Devosia naphthalenivorans, assembly GCF_003056355.1. Taxonomy (GTDB): domain Bacteria; phylum Pseudomonadota; class Alphaproteobacteria; order Rhizobiales; family Devosiaceae; genus Devosia; species Devosia naphthalenivorans. Next base: position 307,939 of record NZ_PYVW01000004.1, on the reverse strand, counting down.
ATGACCGCGAGGCAGTCCGCTCGCCCCATCCTTGGTGTCATGGTGGATCAGGATGACGGCTGCCCCCCATTTAGTCAGACCACGCGCAGCGGCCACAACCCGACCCATGCCTTCGGCCGTGTTCTCTTCGAGACCGGGAAAAGCCATTGCCAGCGTGTCTATAAGGACCAGAGCAGGGCGTTCGCGCTTAACAGCAACCCGAAGCGCCAACAGGTCGGCGCTGCCTTTGGATAGCAGGTCCGACACCCCGCAAACCAGCTTGAAAGCATCGGCTTCGCCGTGCTCGGCAAGTAGCGCCGAGATGCGTGCCTTCATGCCGTGTTCGTCCTCGGCAGCGACATAGAAGACTCCGCCTTGCTTTGTCCGCATCCCGAAAATGGGCTCACCCTGCGCTACAGCAAAGCCGATCCGTGGAGCGATCAGTGATTTTCCGACGCCGGGGGCCCCGACGATGCACGCGATGTCGCCTTCGGCCACAAGCCCCTTGACCACATAGTGACGGTGTTCGGACGTGGAGCATTCGTTTGGCGAGATAAATGATAGGCGTCCTGTCTCCTCACCCTCGATCTCATCTTCTTCCCCAACATCTTCGTCGTTGAGAAGACTAGTCCAGAGGTCCCGTTCCGCAAATGCCTCTTCGGCACGCTTTCCAAATGCAAAGCCAATGATATCGGGCAACTCGGCAAACCGTTCCGCCCACCGGGCGTCACGATCTTCTTCGGGCACCATATTGAAAGCAGCTCGCAGCCGCGTGAACGCCTCAACCGGGGACACATCAGTCGCAGACCAATGACCGGCCAAGGCGATTGCAGCGTGATGGAAGATTTCGCCGGTCCAGATAGCCTTCAGGTGAGCAGCTTCGTCAAAGGTGCCGTGCTCCTGACCAGCGTCGTCGGTCTTCGTCTTCCCTCGCTTGCCAATGGCGGTGGCGTCGAGGTCGTCCGCTTGGTCAATATAACGCGTGCCTTCAACAAGGAACGTCGCCACGCGGGGCCGCCCGGTCACATTGCCGAAATAATAGGCTTGGGACAGCGTGAAGGAGGCGTCGTCCAGTGTGCCGCCCAGAACGCCGTTTAGACGAGCCATATGGCGGATGCGTTCGGCAGGCTCCAACTCCTCGCTGAATGGGGTGAGGACACGGAAGCGGGGATGCGCTGGTGTGGACGATGGGGTATCATAGATAAGTCCCGTAATACCCGCCTCAAAGAGCTTCTGCCGGGCTTCTAGTGCAGACATTTTGCCTGCATCATAGTCCGCTTCCACACCGGTCACGACAATCACATTTGCATCGTGGCGGAGGCTGTTCCCGGTCTTCCGCCCGCTGCCGTCTGGGCGGGGGCGAAGGGGGGTCGGCGTATCGCCGAAAACTGCCAGTTTCATCCAAGGCAAAGAGCCTTTGGAATCCGCATCCGTCTTCTCGATTATGTCCGCGAACTGGCGAAGAGAGAGGCGCTTGTCCTGTTTGGTTTGCGCGGCTTGAGACTTAAACCGCGTGGCACGAATTGGGCAGTCCAGCGGCGAGTCATCCAAGCCAACCATGCGGCGGCATTCAGGGTCAGCATACGAAAAATCTGGGCGTTGCTTCGGCTGCTGAGTAGTGCTATCGTTAACTTGCATTCGGTTAATCCAGTTGCCAGTGAATGTTCAATGCGCCGTCCCAGAGGTCTCGCCGGGGCGGCGTTTTTTTCGGTGTCAGGATTGGTGAAGGCCGGTGGTCCAGTCCGGTCGAATGCTTCGATCTGGGCGATTTCTCGGTTTGCAGCCCAGCGCTAAGTCTTTGATCTAAATAAGGTCGATTCCTGCCCGGTTTGCAAAACTTCTTAATGAAATCAACGAAATCCTACAGACTACGAATCTGGGGGTCAGGAGTTCGAATCTCTTAGGGCGCGCCATTCCATCTTGTTGATCGAGCTGAACAAACTGGGTTTGCTAGACTTTTGCCCGCCGCTGTTGATACACAGAGGTGGTCCACATGGTCCTTTCTATGCCTTCTCCCTATAAGCATCCCTCAACCGGAATGTACTGGTATCGCCAACGCGTTCCTGCTCGCTTGAAGAGCGTGGCGCGAGGGAAGCTGGTTGCCGTCACTATCGACGGCCATCCATCCACACCCACGCTTGGTGCCGACATCAAGGTCTCGCTACGAACGAAGAGCCCGGCTGAGGCGAAGCGTCTGGCCCTGGAGGCTCAGGCCGAGTTTGATCGAGTGTGGCGAGGCTTCGAAACCGGGCCTGTTACGCTCACGCTCAAGCAGATCACTGCGCTCGCGGGGGAGATGTACCACCTCATACGTGAAGTGCTCGAAGACGACCCAGGCGAAGCGGCCCAGTGGGCCAAGCGGCGAGAGGAAAGAATTGCGGCCGATAAACAGCGCGCCGCATCCCGCTTGCCGCAACTGCTCATACCAAGCCCCACGTTGAACCAGCGGCTCGGGTCGTGGGTTGATGGAGCCTTGGCAGAGCATCACCTGGTCGTCGATCTGGGCACTCGCGAGCGGATGTTGGTCGAGTTCGACAAGGCCGTTGGCGATATAGCCGCTCTGGTCGAACGCAGAGGCTACGGCGACTTTAGTGATAACGTGGTGGGGAAGCGGTTCCCTTCGTTTGCACCCGCTCCGGTTGCCGATGCCCGACCTGTGAGCGGCGGCGCCACGCTCACGCAACTGTTCCAGGTCTGGTCCAATCGGCTCCAGAAGCCCAAGGCGCAGACCATCAAGGGCTACAGCAGCCTCCTCCAGCAGCTTTCGGCGTTCCTCGGGCACGAAGATGCAGGAAGCGTAACGGCAGCCGACATCGTTCGCTGGCACGACAGCTTGGTGCGTCCCGGTACCATTACCCATGAGACGTTCATCAAGAAGCATCGTGCCGCTGTCGGTACGGTCTACACGTTTGCCATGGGCGAGATGGGCAAGGTGGCGTTGCGGGCGCTCGGCGTCCCCCCGCCAGAAGTCAATCCAGCGCGTGTGAAACTTGAGGGCGAGAAGCGGGTAGTAGGTCGGCCGAAGCACTTCCTACGCGAAGAAGCGACTAGCATCCTTAGGTGTGCGCTGGTGGCTGAGGAGGCGGAGAACGGCTTCGAGCCTTACAACCGGGCTGCCCAACGCTGGGTGCCTTGGTTGGCGGCGTACACCGGGGCAAGACCAGGCGAGCTCTGCCAGCTGCGGGGTGAGGACTTCAAGGAGATCGACGGCATCAAGTGTGTAGCCCTGCTTCCAGATGCTGGAACGATCAAGACCCGTAAATATCGGTATGTTCCTCTACATCCTCACCTCGTCGAGATGGGCGTTTGGAAGTTCGCAAGCCGTTCCAGCCGAGGCCCATTGTTCTACAACCATCACCTGACCTCCGAGCAGCCGTGGTGCAGACCGTGCAGATGCTCGGCGAGTGGGTGCGAGAAGTCGCACAGGTCACCGACAAGCGTGTTCGCCCCAACCACGCGTGGCGGCACTGGTTCAAGAGCAAGGGACGAATGGCGGGCATTGATGACGGATACCTGGACGTTATCTGTGGACAGGTTCTGCCTACGGCGGGGCGGAACTACGGCGAGTATGAGCCAGTGGCCCTGTTGCGGGAAATCGAGAAGCTCCCGGTCATCGAAGTCGCACCTTAGCGCAGGCGGCGGGCGGCACTAGACTGGGTTTTCCCAAATAGTTATCTCGATAACCCATTGGCGAAAAAGGCTCTTCAATTAAACCACCTCCTCGGATTACTCATAGCGCGACCAGGGATTGCCCAATGCACGCCAGACGACCTCGACGCCTTCGCCGCTCCACCGAACTAACCCTTGAGCGGTTCGCGGCCACCATGCCTGGGGTAGACGTTAGGAAGATCAAGCACGACCTGGGGCGGCTTGAGCTGCTTCGTCGCACTCACTACCGGACACGGTGGCGGGTGCGGCAGTCGACCGCGAAGCTCCTGTTCGAAGAACGGGAATGGGACGGAACCGGAAAATTGGACATCTTCCCGACCGAAGTGGGCAGAGCCAAGCTATGGGAACTGTACGACGCAGGCGAGCTGACCATGAAGTCAGGCCACTTCTCTCCCGCAGGCCATACCGGCCGCCCCCTTAGCGCCGATCAGACGCCACGCGGGTTTCTCAACCGCTAATCCAGCCATCATCATCAATCCACCGCAAGGGCTCCTGGCACACCACCGGGGGCCTTTTTGCATTGCGACATCCGCAGGAATATCATGACCAAGATCATCGACGCAGACACCGACCTCACCAACATCTCCCCAGCTCGCCGATACGTGGTGGCCACTGACGGGGCATGCCGTGGCAATCCTGGTCCAGGAGGCTGGGTGCCATCCTCACGTCCTTCGACGTGGACAGGCTTCCCCGGACGAAGACCGTGTCAGGTGCGAAGCGGCACACCACCAACAATGAGATGGAGCTGACAGCCGCCATCAAGGCGCTGGCCTGTCTTCCGGCGAATGATGTGCCCGCGCTGGTCCAATCGGACAGCCAGTACGTCATCAACGGTATGAACGATTGGCGTCACGGCTGGCTGGCCAACAACTGGCGCAAGCCGGATGGCAAGCCAGTGAAGAACCGCGAGCTATGGGAAGCCCTGATCGCCGCCATGGGTGACCGTAGGTGACCTGGGAGTGGGTCCGTGGCCATGCAGGCCACAAAGACAATGAGACCGCCGACCACCTCGCCAACAAGGCAATCGACCGAATGCTGAGCCGCAAGCGAGCCTGACCACTCCAACTCCTTCAAACGCCGACCAAGGCCCTCGGAGCAATCCGGGGGTCAGCACAAACCGGCCGTAGTGGTCACGGCGGTGATGGTGGCCTGGGTCTTTCCTTTTCGGGTAAGGCGCTGACAAATACAGGTACGATCGGCGGGGGCGCGGGCGGTGGCACTGGCGTCTCCTTTGTCGGTGAGGTGCTGACGAATACAGGTACGATCGGCGGCGGTGCGGGCGGTGACAGCGGGTCAGTGACCGACGGTTGGGACGGCTGGGTCGGCTTGGCCGGCAATGGCGGCATGGGCGTCTCCTTTGTTGGTGCGTTGCTGACGAATTCAGGCACGATCAGCGGTGGCGCGGGCGGTGACAGCGGGTCAGTGACCGACGGTTGGGGAGGCTTGGCCGGCAATGGCGGCATAGGCGTCTCTTTTGTCGGTGACTCGCTGACGAACACAGGCGCGATCAGCGGCGGCGCGGGCGGTAACGGCGGCTCCGGGGCGGAGAACCAGGCGGGTGATGGTGGTGTCGGCATCTCCATGGCTGCTGGAAGCTTGACGAACATGAACAGCATCACGGGCGGCTCAGGTGGCACGGCCGCGGGTGGCGATAGCGTCTATGCTGCGGGCGGCGTGGGCATAGTCGGTTCGGATCTCCACGTCATCAATTCCGGCATGATTTCCGGCGGCCTGGCCGGCGACGGAGCAACGCGGGCCAACGCCGTTGCGTTCACCAGCGGCAGCAACCGGCTGGAACTGCAGGCTGGTTCAACGATCATCGGCAATGTCGTCGCAGGAGGCGGCAATAATGTGCTGGCGCTGGGCGGCGCCGTCGATGCGACATTCGACGTTTCCGGCATGGGCACCGGCTTGCAATATCAGGGCTTCACCGATTTCGAGAAGACCGGTGCGAGCACCTGGACGCTGGAGGGCGACGGATCGGGCTTTGCAGGCGACACGGTAATTGCGGCCGGCACAATGATCGTCGGTTCCGATACCGCCGATGCTGTACTCGGCGGTTCGTTCGCCGTTCAGGCTGGTGCCACGCTCGGCGGCAGCGGCACTCTCGGCTCAGGCGCGGGCTCGACCGTGACCATCGCTCGGGGGGGCACGATTGCACCGGGCAATTCCATCGGCACCCTCACGGTTGACGGCGACATCATTTTTGCCTCTGGCTCGGTCATTGAGGCGGAGATCAACCCGGCGCTTGAGAGCGACCTGATCGACGCCAGCGGTGCTGCGACGATCCATGGCGGCACGGTGCATGCGCTCAAGGCAAGCGGCGTCTACACGCCGGGCAGCCGCTGGACCATCATCGCCGCCGATGGCGGGGTGACCGGCACCTTCGATGAACTGACCCAGAACATGCCCTTCATCGATCTGTCGCTCGCCTATGCTGCCAACAATGTCTACATCGACGCGACACGCAATCAGGTGGCATTCTGCGACGTCGCAGCAACCCTCAACCAGTGCTCGACAGGTGACGGGCTTGAGACGACCGGCGCCGGGAGCCCCGTCTATGACGCGGTTGCCGCCCTTGCCGACGAATACAGCGCACGCCGGGCACTTGATGCGCTTTCGGGTGAAATCCACGCCTCGGCCATGACTGCGCTGATCGAGGACAGCCGCTTTGTGCGCGATGCGGTCAACAACCGGGTCCGCGCAGCCTTCGGCGATGTGGCTGCACCCATGCCGATCATGGCCTATGGGCCGGGTGGAACCGAGATTGCACCGGGTGCGACCGAATCTTTTGCTGCCTGAGGTCATGCTTTCGGCTCATGGGGGTCCTTCGACGGCGACGGCAATGCCGCTGGCTTCGACCATGACACCGGCGGCTTGCTGATGGGCGTGGACGGGCTGGTCACCGAGACTTGGCGTCTCGGCCTTCTGGCCGGCTATTCCCATTCCAGCTTCGACTCTAGGGATCGCGCCTCATCGGGTTCAAGCGACAACTATCATCTCGGCCTTTATGCGGGCACCGAGTGGGGCAATCTCGGCTTCCGTTCAGGCCTTGCCTATACCAGGCACGACATCGAGACCGCGCGGACCGTCTCCCTCCCGGGTTTAACCGATAATCTCCAAGGCAACTATGATGCCGGCTCCTTCCAGGCCTTCGGCGAACTCGGCTACACGATCGACACGGCTGTGGCCTCCTTCGAGCCTTTTGCCAATCTCGCCTATGTGAGCCTCTCCACCGACGCGTTCGCCGAAACGGGCGGAGCTGCGGCGCTGCACAGCCAAAGCCGGACCACCGACGCCGCCTTCACCACGCTTGGAATCAGAGCCTCCACCGACCTCGACCTTGGGGGCATGAAGGCGACAGCGCGGGGCATGCTCGGTTGGCGCCATGCCTTCGGCGACCTCACCCCGTTATCCACCCATGCCTTTGCGAGTGCCGACGCCTTCACGGTTGCCGGCGCGCCGATCGCCGAGGACGCAGCGCTGCTGGGGGCCGGGCTCGATCTCAACCTCACCGATACCACCACCCTTGGCGTCGCCTATCAGGGCCAGTTCGCAAGCGACGCCCAGCAGCACGGCTTCAAGGCAAATTTCGCCATTCGATTTTGAACAGGAGAAAGCACACACATGACACTTCGCCGGATTTTTCAGATTGGCTCTTTGCTGATCGTCTGCGCCACATATCCTTCCGCCTCGACGCTCGCCCAGGATGCACCATCGCTTCCCGGCGGGGCATCATCCTTGCAGGAATCCTATCAGGACTGGCAGGTTGCGTGCCGCATAGCGGACGCAACAAAGCGGTGTGCCGTCTCCCAGCAGCAAGCCCAGCAAAACGGGAGGAGAGTATTGGCCATCGAACTGCAAGTTGGAGCCGACAACGCCATTGCCGGCAATCTGATCCTACCCTTCGGCCTGCTGCTGGAGTCCGGTGTTACGCTGCAGATCGATGAACAGGAGACGATGGCTCCATTTCCATTCCATACTTGCCTCCCGGCGGGCTGCGTTGTGCCGCTCGGTCTTGACCAAGCCAGCGTCGATGCCCTGCGCAACGGCAGCGTTCTCAAGCTCATTGCAAAATCCAGTGACGCCGCTCAGGATGTTGCTTTCGCCATCTCCCTCAAGGGGTTCTCAGCGTCAGTCGATCGTATCAAGACACTCACTGGCGGCTGATCGCGAGAGTGACGTCAGTAGCAAAGACAAGCTACAAAGATCGTTCGTCGGACGCGGTGCAGCCGGGTATCTTCGCCGGCTAGTCGGACGCAGCGATGGGAGCGGTCACGGTCACCCGCATGCCGGGGCGGTGTCGGCGTAGTCAATTTTGCCATTGAGACGCCGGATCAGGACCGTCAACATCTGTGAGTCGAGACCGGTTCCCTCGACCTTGCCGGAATGGCCTCTGCCCGCCTCGTCCGCAAATTGCAGTTTTCCCGGCCAGCGCCGATAGATCGTGGCTTTCGGACACTTCACGCTGGAGAGCGTCTATCCATTGGCCGATGCGGTCATCTTCGAAGCGACCTGTCAGGGCCGAGGGTCCGAAACGGGCCTCCCGTACAATCAGAAATATATCTGCGTGCTGCATCTGCGTGACGGCAAGATTGCGCGCTACCAGGACTACTGGAACCCCCTGATACTGACCTCGGCCCTTGGTGGCCAGGAGGCGATGGCGAAGGCATACGCTCGCTGACGCAAAGCCGCCCAGATCCCAAGGGTTCAACCGCCAATGAGAAAGCGTCAGTCGAGCGTGACGATGACCTTGCCGCGCGCTCGGCCGGATGCCTGGTGCCCAAAGGCGGCGTCGAAGCCGCCCAGGGACACCTTGCGATCGAGCAAGACCCTGATCCCGTTCTGGTCGATCGCGCCCACGACCTGGCGTAGGCGCGGTCCATCGGAGGCGTGAAAGACGAAGGCGGCGTTTGCACCATGTGCCTTGGCCAGGGCTTCATCCGGCGGCGCGGCAATTGCGAGCATATGTCCGCCGACGCGCAGCACGGCATAGGATTGCTGCTGTGTCTCGCCGCCGATCGTGTCGAGCACGACGTCGACGTCGCAAACGGCACGGGCGACATCCTCGATGCGATAATCGATGACCTTGTCAGCGCCGAGCTGGCGGGCAATGCTGACACCGTCGCCTGATGCCGTGGCAATCACGCGGGCGCCGGCATTGCGGGCGAACTGGATCGCGAAGCTGCCGACGCCGCCAGCGCCGGCATGGACCAGAACCGATTGCCCGGCAGCGACATGGGCTGCCTCGAACAGCGCCTGCCATGCTGTGGCGGCTGCTGTTGCGATGCCGGCGGCCTCGGCGAGCGGCATGGTCGTGGGCGCCTTGGCGAGATAGGTGGCGGGGACCACGGCATATTCGGCAAGGGCGCCGCCCGCAGCCGGATCGGTTCGTGCGATGATCCTGTCGCCTGGCACCCATCCCTCGACGTCTGGTCCGACCTCAGCGATCTCGCCGGCAAGATCGGTACCCAGTGTATAGGGAAAGGTCAGCGGAAAGAACTGGTCCATATATCCGCGTTGCAATTTGACATCGAGCGGATTGAGAGCGGCGGCCAAGACGCGAACCAGAACCTCCCCGTTGCCGGGCGCTGGCCTCGCGATGTATTCGAGTGCGGGTGTGGCGTTGTATCCGGAGATGCGGACGGCCTTCATTGTGCAGCTCCCTGCTTGCCGACGGGCCACGCGCCGACCTGGAGGAGCCAGCCGAACCAGTCTTCCAAGTGCCAGGTATGGGTCAGCCTGCCATTGGCGATGTAATGGAATTCGTGAATCGGCATCTCGAACGGCTTGCCGGTCGGCGCGATGCCGAACCACTCGCCCCGATGGGTGCCGGAGATAAGGCCGCGCACGGCGGCGCGACCTGGGGCGCCGACAATCTCGAGAATGGTGACTTTCGCGTCGGGAAAAGCCGCCGCAAACCCCGCGATCAGCGGCTTCATCCCGTCTCGTCCCGGCTCTTGGTGTGGGGCGAGTGGAATGTCCTGCCAGTCTTCGGTCACGGCGGTGTCGAGGAGATCGGGCTTGCCTTCGAATGCCCGGTAGAACGTCTCGACGGCGTGGCGTTCCTCCGGTGTGAGGCCGGTGACCCGTGGTTCGGTGGTTGTGCTCATCATGCGGGCGTCCTTGTTGCGCTGAATGCCCGGAACCTAGTGAGTGCATCTCCATACTTGAAATCGATATGCAGCATGTATATCCATCCATGGCATGGATTTGCACGGCATCGACCTCAACCTGCTAGTCGCCTTCGACGCGCTGATGGCTGAACGCAGCGTTACACATGCGAGGACGCGGATCGGCCGCACCCAGCCCGCGATGAGCGCGGCGCTGTCACGCCTGCGGGCGTTGCTTCGGGACGAGCTGTTTGTGCGCGGACCGCACGGTCTGCAGCCGACGCCGCACGCACTCGATCTCGCCGAGCCGATCAGCCACGCCCTGACCGAAATTCAGCGCACTCTGGAATTCACCCAGGTGTTCGATCCGTCGACGTCAACGGCGTCCCTCACGCTGGGTCTTTCGGATCATCCGGCGTTCTTCCTGCTGCCACGGCTGCTGGAGTCGCTGCGCAAGACGGCGCCCGGCATTACTCTCAGCGTTCGCAACTTCACCAACCGCGACGACGCCATCAGCATGCTGGATTCGGGCGAGGTGGACATGACGGTCGGCGTGCCCCCGACCGCAACGGGCCGCATCCTCAATGCACCGCTGCTCGAGGAACGGTTCGTGTGCATCCTGCGCAAGGATCACCCTGCCGCGGGCAAGCAACTGGACCTCAAGACCTTCCTGTCCCTGTCGCACCTGCTCGTCTCGCCCGAGAACGAGCGGTTCGGCGTGGTGGATGCCACCCTCGCCAAGCAAGGTCTGAAGCGACGTCTGGCGCTGACGCTGCCCCATATGTATGCCGCACCGGCGCTTGTCGCCTCGTCGGACATGATTGCTACGATCATGGAGGGCGTCGTCGCGGCTTCGGGTCAGGTCGAGAGATTGGATGTGCAAACGCCGCCCATCGAACTCGACTCCGTCCAGTTCACGCTTTCATGGCATCGGCGTAACGATACGCATCTCGCGCAGAGGTGGTTCCGCGATAGTGTAGCCGCCGCGTTCCCGAATGGGCGGTCGGCCGTGCATGAAACGATATAGGCTGGGCGGATTCTGCCAGGGCCGTTTGCCTGGGGCGAAAGGGAACGTCAACATGGAAGCCAGAGGAAGGGAGCGTATTTTCGCGTTGCAACGGTAGACATTGCCGTAAATGCCGACAGCCTTGGAACCTGGTTCCTGCCGGTAATCGCGGAACGGGCGAATGTTCTGCTTAACATTGCCGTCGACGATCCCCTGCCTCACCTGCTGCGTGTGCCGTCTGCGCCTCAGTTGCCAATGTCGTTGAGCGAAACGCCTGCGAACGCGGCTAGCCGAGCCAATCCACGTTCGGCGACACCCGCCAGACGATCGGAGGCGGAAGAAATTGCGGGATCGTTGGCGCGGGAAGGATCGCGGCGTGCCGGGTTCAGGGCGCACTGGTTCGCCCAACTCGCGATATCGGGCTGCGCGCCGTATTTTCGCGCCGCCAGGGTGCCGCGTACCTGCATCTCTGCCCAGTTGGACGGGTTGTCGGGAAGCGTATTGGGTGGGCACAGGCGGTTGCGCTCCCGGTCGTCGTCACGGGTCGCTTCCACGAAACCCGCCAGCGCCGCGCAGAAGCACGGGAAGCCGGCCCGGATTGTCTGAAGCCGGATCTTGTCGGGCTGCCAGATCGGAACCAGGGGCGGATATCTGAGACCGGAGGCGGCGCAATGGACGACAAGTGCGCCAGACGCCAGGGGGATCACACCCTGGTCGAGCAGGATTTCGTATCGGCTGATTTCCCTGACATGTCCAAGCCGGACTACCCGTTCCACCGTTCGAAGCAGATCGAGCTCCCATTGGCCCACAGTGGGTGTCTTTGCCATTGTTGGGGTGGCATCCCGGTCAATCCGCAACATGACGCCGGCCGCCTCGAGGTGCAGAAACAGCTCGTCGGCAGACCGAGCCTCGGTCGCCGAAGCCATGATATCAGCTGCAAGGCCCAAAGCCACAACCGGGTCCGGCTGGACCACTGCCCGATTGAGCATCCAGGGATCGCGCGGGCGGATCCACATGATGCGGTCGGGCAGCACGCCCTTGCCCAGCAACCAGATAATTCCGTCGGCCGCGGTCTTGCCGGAACCGACGATGACGAATTCCTCCGGTGCTTCGGTCAGCCTCGCCAGTTCGTTGACCGGCACGACCCAGGCATCATCGGCGACGCCGAACGGCGGTCGGGTAGTCGCAGGGATTGTGGGCGAGAGGTAGGTGGCGTCGACGATCCGGCGTCGAACCTTGACCTGGACAGTTTCGCCAGAGACAAGCGACGTCACGAGGTGAAGGCCGTCCTCCTGACGGTAGTCGCAACTGCCGAGAAACGTTACGCGGCCCGAACCCAGGAAGCGCCGATAAAGAATGCCGTCGTAATATGCCCGTATCTCGGATGACCGGGCTCGCTCCTGTAGGCCGGCCTCTGGGCCATCACGCTGGATTTTACCAGTCCCCAGCATTGTGGAGGCGACGCCATAGAACAGCGACGCCTGGTGAAGTTGCACGAACGGATAGGCGTCGTGCCAGTGACCTCCGGGCGCGCAACGGCGGTCCACGAGGGTGACATGTACATCGGCGTAATCGATGACCGCATCGGTGAACGCCATCCCCATCGCCCCGGCTCCGACGACGAGGTAGTCGGTTTCGATCGTTCGCGTCACCACCGGACTCCTTCATGGCCCATTGTGACATTCAAGGTCGGGCAACCATCTGCCAATCGCGCGCCTCTCCACCGCATTGCCGGGCTTACAATTTGGATTGCGAACTCCCCAAAAGATCGACCTCCAACGGACCGTGCTGAGCCTGGAGAAAGGGCGATGCGGGAGCCCCAGTGTTGATCGATCGTTCTCTGCGCCAGGAGCCGGGCGGAGTGCCGACTATCTTCTTGAATGCGCGATTGAACGCGGCCTCTGACTCGTAGCCAACCTCCGCTCCTACCTGTGCCACGCTGATCCCTGGAGTTTCGAGCCGGCGTGCGGCCAGCTGCATCCGCCAGCGCGCAACGTATTGCATCGGTGTTACACCGGCAAAATGGGTGAAACGATCGGCGAAGACCGACCGTGACAGGCCAACTTCGCGCGCCAGGCGCTCGATGCTCCAGTCCTCGGCCGGCCGTCCGTGGATCAGCTTGAGCGCATGACCGATCTGCGGATGCCGGAGGCCCGACAACCAGCTCCGGGAATCCATGGGCAGGCCATCGATGTGCTGGCGGATCACTTCTATGAAAAGGAGTTCGGCCAGCTTGGCCCACACGGTCTCGCCGCCGGCATTGTGCCGGTCCGTCTCGGAAACCGCGTGGCGAACCAGGTGCGACAGCCAGCCCTGGCTCGCCGCGGCGCGTCCGTGCAGCACGCGAGGAAGCGACTTGATGAATGGATTGTAGGGGCGAACGTCGCAGCCGAGATAGCCGCAGACAAAATGGCAGGAATCGGCGCCGGAGCCCTGGTTGACCACATAGGGAAGTTGATGATCGATCGGGTGGACATACATGGCAAGATCTGGCTCGGCCCGCATCCCGATGGTCGAACACAGCACATGCGCGTCGTCCATCGGAAACGCCACGACGTCCCCGGCCTGCAAATGGATCGGGTCGACCGAGCCATCGGTCAGCTCGGCCCAGCAGGAGCCCTCCAGCAGAGTGTGGAAGTAGAAGACATACTGCGAATTGGGCATCACCCGGCCTGCAACGATCGAGGCCTTGGGCGCTTCCGCCACCCAGGCCGAGCGAAAGGTGCTGTCGAAAAAGATGGCCCCCGTCAGTCGCACTGTAGCCAGCACGTCCGAAAGTACGTCCATTGTCTCACCTCCAGTTGCACGAATGGGATAGCGACGAACGCAATCCCCGGGACGAGCGATCTCGTTCCCGGGAGCAACAACTAGGCTAGGTCAGTCCCGGCAGAATCCGCTTGTGCAACCTGCCCGTCAATACTGTTTCGAACGTTCGGACGATCAAGCAATGAAACGGGACGAAGTGGCATGTGAAGTGCGGGCCCCCAAGCATAACCTCGCATCCGGCATTGGCCATCCGGAGTGCGACATCATGAACGAGGAAACCATCACCAGCTTTGCGGCGAGCCTGCGCGGCCCCCTAATCCGCAGGGGAGACGCCCAGTATGATGAAGTGCGCAAGCTCTATAACGGCATGATCGACAAACAACCGATGCTGATCGCCCGTTGCGCCGATGTCGCCGACATCATTGCGGCTGTCGATTTCGGGCGGGATAACGCGCTGGCCATCGCCATCAGGGGCGGCGGCCATAGCGGCCCCGGTCTGGGCAGCGTCGATGACGGGCTGATGATCGATCTCTCGATGATGAAGGGTGTGCATGTCGATCCGGCGGACGCCACAGTGCGGGTCGAGCCCGGCTGTACGTCGGGCGACGTCGATCACGCCACCCACGCCTTCGGTCTTGCGGTGCCGTTCGGGATTGTTTCGACCACGGGGGTGGGCGGACTGACATTGGGCGGCGGCACTGGCTACCTCACCCGGCAGCACGGCCTGACCATCGACAACCTCATCGCCGCCGATGTCATCCTGGCTGATGGTACGTTCAAGACGGCGAGCCAGACTGAGAACCCCGACCTGCTATGGGCGCTGCGTGGTGGGGGCGGCAATTTCGGCGTCGTCACCAGCTTCGTGTTCCGCGCGCATCCGGTAAAGAACGTGTTTGCCGGGCCGATCTTCTGGGACGCTGCCCGGCATGGCGCCACGGTCATGCGCGCTTATCGCGACTTCCTGCCAAATGCGCCCGAGGCACTCGGCAGTTTCGTGGGATTGAAGACCGTCCCCTCCATGGAGCCATTTCCACGCGAGCATTGGGGCAAACGGGCCTGCGCCGTGATCTCGTGTTTCAACGGTCCTGAAGCGGAGGGCAAGGCGGTCATGGCCAAACTCATCGACGCTCTGCCCGAACCGCTGTTCAACTGGATGGCCACCATGCCTTTCCCGGCAATACAGGGACTGTTCGATCCCTTCTTCCCCAAGGGCCTGCAATGGTATTGGAAGGGAGATTTTGTGAACGAGTTCACCGATGAGGCCATCGAAGCCCACATTGCCCACGCGGCGAACGCTCCGAGCGAGCTGTCGCTCATGCATCTCTATCCCATCGATGGCGCGGTGCATCGCGTCGGCAAGGACGAGACGCCGTGGGCGGCCAGGGACGCCAGATGGTCGATGGTCATTGCAGCAATCGACGCCAATCCCCAGATGGCAGGATCGCTGACGCGCTGGGGACGGGACTATTGGGAGGCGGTCCACCAGTTCAACCCGGGCGGCGCCTATGTCAACTTCATGATGGACGATGAAGGCGAAGCACGGGTGCGAGCCAGCTATGGCGACAATTACCAACGGCTGGTGGCCATGAAGGGCAAGTTCGACCCCGCAAACCTATTCCACATCAACCAGAACATCCGTCCCAGTGGTTGAGGCGGCTTCTTGACGAAATGCGTTGAAGCAGTTGAGGGGCCGCAAGAGCGGGCGTTCAGCTATTCATTATCCGCGCCAAGATAGGCGCCGGCTATGCCCGAGAAACCTCGATCTCCCGTTTTTCGGCATTGGCCTGATGCGCTGCCTCGATGATCGCGACGATCTGGCGGGCATAGTCGCCGTTGACGGCCACCGGCGCGGAGCCGGTTATGGCCGCCCGCATGGCTTGCCATTCGCGCACCACGGCGTGGTGCATCCAGTCCGGCTCGATCGAATCCGGAACCGGCGTCCAGATACCCTCGCTGCCGATCGAGACGCCGTGGTCGAAGTCGATGCGCAGGGTGCCGCGTTCGCAGACCAGGTCCATGGCAAAGCCTACCGCGCCGTTGCGATAGCCCACGCTTTGCACCTGGCCGATGCCGCCATTGGCGAACCGCAGCCCAATCAGTGCGCTGTCGTCCGCTTCCTGCTCATGAAAGAACGTGCCCGCCAGCGCATTCACACTGGCCACATCCTGCCCCATCAGCCAGACCAGCCGGTCTAGCGCGTGAATGCCCGCGGTCATCAGCATGCCACCGCCGGAGGCGGTCTTCATGTGCCAGTCCCGGCGGTTGCTCTCCATCCAGAGCTTGATCATCCAACTGGAACCCAGCACCGGCTTGCCGATCACGCCGGCATCAAGGATTTCCTTGGCCTTGATGCAGGGCAGGGCAAAGTGCATCACGTGCCCCACCATCAATTGCACGCCCGCCTTGCTGACCGCTGCATTGATCGCGTCGCAGGCGCGCGTGGTGGGAGCCATCGGCTTTTCCAGCAGGATGTGCTTGCCCGCCTCCGCCGCGCCGATCGCGATCTCCTCATGCAGGTGATGCGGCGTCGCGATAACTACAGCATCGACCTGCGGGTCCGCCAGCAGCTCGCGCCAGTCGCCATAAGCGCTGCCGCCATGTTGGGCGGCGAACCGCCCTGCGGCCGCCTGGTTCTCCCGGCAGCTGGCGACGAGGTGAAGTCCCTCGACCTCTGCCATGGCTTTTGCATGCACCGCGCCAAAATGTCCGGCGCCGATGATACCCACTCCAATCATGATCTTGCCTTTGCATATGCGGCATCGATGAGGGCCATCGCTGCCAGATAGTCGTTGAGAGTGATGGCCGGTGGACGCCCATCGCGCAGCCGTTCCAATGTGTCGGCCATGAACAGGCGATAGCGGGTCGCCGTGGGTTCTGGCCGAAGCATGCGCGCGGAGCCGTCATCGAGAGTGACGCAACTGGCGCTGTCGCCGCGGTCCACCAGCGTGGCGTTGGCCGTCACCATGCGCCATTCGAATTCGCCGCCTGGCGCCATCGAGGCATAGGTGTAGCCGGCTTCCACGCTGAACAGCGTGCCCGCCGCGTCGGTCATCACCAGCAGGGCGTGGTCTTCCACTGCCTCATCATGGATACGTTTTCCGATGCTGGCCGAAACCAGTGTGACCGGCCCCTGCGCCAGGCTCAGCACGGCGTCCACGCCATGGATGCCAAGATTGCGCAGCGCCCCGCCACCGCCAATGGCAGGGTCGAGCAGCCAGCCGACATCGTCTTGGCGATAGCGCTCGGGCGGGCCATTCACCAGCCGGAAGCTGGCATGGCCGAGCTTGCCGGCGCGCCCGTCCGCCCCAAGCTGCCGATACGCCGCAAATATGGGTCCGAAGCGATTAGGCAGCGGCACACCGACAAAACTCCCGCGCTCTGCGGCCAGTTGCGCCAGTTCGGCAATGGTCGCCGTGTCGGCGGCCGCAGGCTTCTCCAGAATCAACGGAATACCTGACTTGATCAAAAGCCTCGCGTGGTCAGGTAGCGTGGAGGGATGTCCCATCAGCACGACGAGATCGGGCTCCAGCGCCAGCCCATCGGCCATGCTCGTGACAGCTGGCACGCCATGCTTTTCGCCAAAACTCGTTACCCGCGCGGCATCTTCGTCCCACACGCCGACCACGGCCGCGCCAGCCGCGCGCGCCGCATCAAGGTGCATTTCGGCATGCCAATGGCTGGTTCCAAACAGCGCGATCTTCATACTTCAGTTACCTATCCAATATCGACTTGCAGGATATCCCATATGTCGCTATACAACAAGCGTTGACGGTGTGGATCTGTCCCGCACAAAGGTCGGACAGATAAACGAGGACCACCATGTCGGATCTGAAGTCGATGACACCGTTGAGCCGAGCCCCTCTCCTGCACGTTACGGTGCAGGAAAGCCTAAAGCAGTATATCGAGGCCAATCAGCTCAAGGCTGGCGACCCGCTGCCGCCGGAAACCTTTCTGGCGCAGCAATTGGGGGTAGGGCGCAATTCCATGCGTGAGGCGATAAAGGCCCTGGAGTCGCTGGGTATCCTTGAGACTCGCCGCGGCATCGGCGTCTTCGTCAAGGAATTCTCTTTCAAGCCGCTGCTCGACAATCTCGCCTATGGCCTGCAGGATTCGTTGCGAGACGTCGAGGAGTTGCGCGAAATCCGCCGTGTTCTCGAAACCGGGCTTATCGGCAAGACCATTGAAATGATCGGCGAGACTGATCTTGCCGCGTTGCGGGACGTCACTGCGCGCATGAAGGCTCGAGCCGAGCGGCAGGAGAGCTTTGCCAAGGAAGACCAGCAGTTTCACCAACTGCTGTTCCGCTGCCAGAACAACCACATGTTGAGTGCCCTGATCGACATCTTCTGGACGGCCTTCAACAAGGCCTCCAATTTCAGCAATCTCGACAACCCAAACCCGCTCGATACATGGCGGGACCATCACGAAATCGTCGAAGCCGTCGCCCGCAAGGACGTCGGGCAGGCGCGCCAGCGCCTGGATGATCACTATCGCGGTATCCAGCAAGTTATCGCCCGGAACCGCGGCAAGCCATCTGAAGCCTGATTATTATTCTGGGAGGAAACCATGCATATCAGGACCATCACTCAAGCTCTGGCCGTTAGCGGCCTGCTGCTTGGTGCCACTGCACTCACTGCCCCTGCCTTCGCGCAGGACGTGAAGACCATTACCGGCGGCTTCGACGTCGGCCCGGGCGGATTCCCCAAGAACTTCAATCCGCTCGCGGCGACCGGCGGCTTTACCTGGCTCAACACCTATTACGAGCCATTGGTGATCTACAATGCCGAGCTAAACGCCATCGAGGGCGCGCTGGCCGCAGATTATACCGTCAGCGACGACATGCTGACCTATACGTTCAATCTTGTCGAAGAAACCTGGCATGATGGCGAGGCCTTCACCTCCGCCGACGTCAAGTTCACGCTCGATCTGATCCGCGATGCCGCCTCGGGCAGCGTCTTCACCGGCCGCCTGGGCAAGATCGCAAATGTCGAAGCGCCCGATGATCGTACGGTCGTCGTCACGCTCTCGGAGGCCGATGGCGGCCTGCTGTCAGTCCTGGCCCAGGTCATGATCCTGCCTGAGCACGCTCTGGCATCGGTGGCGCCTGAAAGCATTGCGACGAGTACCTGGTGGGCCACGACCCCGATCGGAACGGGCCCGTTCAAGTTCACCCAATATGTCACTGACCAATATGTCGAACTGGCTGCCGACGAAGACTACCGCCTCGGCGCGCCCAAGGTCGATCGCCTGATCAACCGCTATTTCGAGAACCCGGCTGCCGCCGTGGCCGCCCTGCGTGCCGGTGAAATCCAGTTCACCTTTGTTGAGCCCGAAGATGCCGCGACCTTTGCCGACAACGAGGCCTTCATAGTCATCGAGGGCGACTCCTATGTGGTCAACTATATCGGCTTCAACCAGAAAGTAGACCTGTGGAAGGACGTCCGCGTCCGCCAGGCCTTCATGTATGCCGTCGATCGCGCAGCGATCGTCGAAAGCCTCTATGGCGGCGCTGCAACAATCGCCAATTGTGGCTATGTCGCGCCCCACCTCGTGCCGCAAGGCCTCAATGACTACGCCTATGATCCGGAAAAGGCCAAGGCACTGCTCGAGGAAGCCGGCTGGGCCGAGCTCAATGGCGACAAGCCGATCACCTGGCTGACCTATTATGGTTCGCCCCAGGCCGCCAACGTGATGGCCGCCGTGCAGGCCATGCTGGCCCAGGTCGGCGTCAATGTCGTTCCGCGTGTCGTCGACGTCCCCACCTATAACGGGACCGTCTACCAGGAGAACAATCCTGACTGGAACGAATTCCCGCTGATCTATGCAGGCTTGCAAAATGGACCTAACCCTGCGGGCATCAATGTCGGCCTCAACAAGTCACAGCTGCCACCGGTTGGTGCCAACATCATGCGCATCGAGTTCGACGATCTTAGCGCCGCGTTCGACGCTGCCATCGGCGAAACCGATCCAACCCAGGTGGATGCCCGCTGGCAGGATGTCTGCAAGGTGATGAACGAGGAGCTGCCCTGGGCCACCATGTGGGTTGCCAACCGCTATGGCGTGGCGTCCGCCAACCTAGTCGATTTTGTCTGGACGCCCGCTCCGGCCGGCGGCCCATACGCCGCTCACCCTGAACTCTGGGATATCAAGTAAGCGCAGTTCTCCCCTGCGCTTCGGCGGCGCGGTCATTCCGCGCCGCCCATCATTCACACCGGACCTGGCCATGTTGAACTACATCGCACGCCGTATCGGCATTGGACTCTTGATGCTGGTTGCTCTCAGCATTCTCGTCTTCGTGCTGCTGCGCCTCGCCCCAGGCGATGCGATTGACGCTTATATCAATCCCTCCGCGCCCCTTTCGATGGATGAGCTCGCCGCTCTGCGTGCCCGGTTGGGTCTGGATCAGCCGCTGCCGGTGCAGTATTTTGGCTGGCTACGTGCCGCCCTTGTCGGCGACTTCGGCTTTTCCACCCAGCGAGCGGGCGTGTCCGTGCTCCCCCTCGTTCTCGAACGCATCGGCCCCACCCTCCTGTTGATGGGAGCGGGCCTGCTGATCGCCATCGCCGTGGGTATTGCTGCCGGGATCATCAGCGCGGTGCGCCGCAACTCGCTGACCGACGTCTCCTTGTCGGCCGCCTCTTCCATCGGCATATCCAGTCCCGCCTTCCTCACGGCGTTGCTGGGTCTCTATTTCTTTTCCGTGCAACTGCGCTGGGCGCCATCGGGCGGCATGCTGACCCCGGCGTCGCCATTCTCGGTCGGCGATCTGCTGGCCCACCTCATCCTGCCCGCGTTCCTGCTCTCGCTCGGCCATGCGGCCCTGATCATGCGCTATATGCGCTCGTCCCTGCTCGAAGTGCTCAACCAGGATTATGTCCGCACCGCGCGCGCCAAGGGCGTCCGGGAATTCTGGGTCATCATCAAGCATGCCACGCGCAATGCCCTGCTGCCGGTCGTCACCCTGATCGGATCGACCATCGGCATGGCCATCGGCGGCGCCATTTTCATCGAAAGCGTCTTCAACTGGCCGGGCATGGGCCTGCTGCTGGTCAATGCCGTCAACACCCGCGACTACCCCGTCATCATGTGCGCCACCCTGATCATCGGCGCCTGCGTCATCGTGGTGAACCTGCTGACCGACATCACTTACGCCGCGGTCGATCCGCGCATTCAGGTGGCCTAGCATGACAAGCGTAGCGACCGCCCCGCTGGAGCGGACCAAAGGGCCGACCCGCCGTTCCCTCGAACGGTTCTTTAGCAATCGCGCGGCCCTTGTCGGGCTGGCGATCTTCCTGCCCATCCTGGTCGCCATCATCACCTATGACTGGTGGTGGGGGCTGGGCCCGAACGCCATCGATTTGCGTGCGCTCAACAAGGGCCCGTCGGCTGAACACTGGATGGGCAGCGACGGCGTCGGCCGCGACGTGATGGCGCGCCTGCTGCAGGGCGGCCGGGTCTCGCTGATCGTGGCGGTCGTTTCCGTCGCGATATCTATCATCATCGGCTTTCTCGTCGGCGCCTTCGCCAGCTTTGGCGGCCGGATCGTCGACGCGTCGCTGATGCGCCTCGTCGATCTCGCCATGACGCTGCCGCCCGTGATCTTCCTGCTGGTCCTCGCCTCGATCGCCGGCACCGGCATCATGCCGACCATCCTGGTGATCTCGCTGTTGTCCTGGCCTGTACTGTCACGCATGGTGCGCGCCCGGCTGCTCGAATTGCGTGAACGCGACTTCGTGGTGGCCGCGCGCGGCATGGGCGCCAGCGTTCCCCATTTGCTGTTTAAGCACGGGCTGCCCAACTGCATCGATATCCTGGTGGTCTACGCCACCTTGCAGGTCGCCAATGCCATCCTGCTCGAAGCCGGCCTCTCCTTCCTCGGCCTGGGCATTGCCCCGCCCGAGGCGAGCTGGGGCAACATGCTCAATCTGGCGCGCTCCACGGTCGTGCTCGAACAATACCCCTGGCAATGGATGTTCCCCGGCGCGGCGCTGGTGCTGACCGTGCTTGCCATCAACTTTATCGGCGACGGCCTGCGCGATGCGTTCGACCCTCGCTCCGCTCTCAACTGACCTGAAGGTTTCTGAAATGCCTATGTTTACCGGCGTCGTCCCACCTGTCGTAACGCCACTCAATGCCGATTTCACGGTGGACTACGCGTCCTTCACGCGGGTCCTCGAGCACCTGATCGATGGCGGTGTCCACGGCCTGTTCGTACTCGGCTCGACCAGCGAAGTGGTGTTCCACGACGCCGACGCCCGCAAATCCATCCTTGAGCACGCCATCAAGATCACTAATGGCCGCGTCCCGGTGCTTGTCGGCACGATCGATCCCACCACCGATCGCGTGATCAATCATTCGCGCATCGCCAAATCAGCCGGTGCCGACGCCGTGGTGGTCACCGCGCCGTTCTACGCCCGGACCAACCAGTCCGAGACCATCGACCATTTCCGCTACATCAAGGATGCCGTCGACCTGCCGATCATCGCCTATGACATCCCGGTCTGCGTCGGCCTGAAGCTGGACCGCAAGACCACGGTGACGCTCGCCCGCGAAGGAGCCATTGCCGGCCTCAAGGATTCCAGCGGCGACGACGGCAATTTGCGCTACGTGCTGGCCGACATGCAGGACGACGCCAATTTCTTCGGCATGACCGGCTCGGAAATCGTGGTCGACAGCGTGCTGGCGATGGGCGCCCATGGCGTTGTGCCTGGCCTCGCCAATGTCGATCCGCATGGCTACGTCAAATTGTGGAACCTGGTGCAATCAGGCGATTTTGCCGGCGCCCGCACCGAGCAGGAACGCCTCTGCAAGCTCTTCGAAATCGTCTGGATTTCCAGCGCTCGCACCAGCGCAGGTTCTGCCGGGGTCGGCGCCTTCAAAACCGCCATGCGCCAGCTCGGCATCATTGCCAACAACACCATGGCCCGCCCGCAGCGCCACCTCAACGCCGAGGAAACCAGCAAGGTCGATGCCATCCTCAAGGCGACAGGATTGCTCGTCTGATCATGGACGCTCCGATCCTCGACATTTCCGGCCTGCGCACCGTGTTTCGCATCGGCGGCGCCGACATTGCTGCCGTGCAGGATATGGAACTGACCATCGCGGCAGGCGAAACCGTTGCGCTGGTCGGCGAGTCGGGGTCGGGCAAATCCGTCACGAGCCTCTCGGTGATGGGCCTGCTGCCCAAACGCGTTGGCCGCATCGCCGAGGGCAGGGTGATGCTGTCGCGCAAGAGTGGCGAGGTCGTTGATCTCGCCGCCATGCCTGACGAACGCCTGCGCGAAGTCCGTGGCAACGATATCGGCATGGTCTTCCAGGAACCCATGACGAGCCTCAACCCGGTCTATACCGTGGGGGAGCAGATCGCCGAACCGATCCGCATCCACCTGGGCAAGTCGCATCGCGAGGCCGCCGCCGACGCGGTGCGCCTATTGGCCGATGTGGGAATTCCCGATCCCGAGCGCCGCGCCCAGCAATATCCGCACGAGCTTTCCGGCGGCATGCGCCAGCGCGTCACAATTGCCATGGCGCTGGCCTGCGATCCAAAGATGTTGATCGCCGACGAGCCCACCACCGCCCTCGACGTCACCATCCAGGCGCAAATCCTCGACCTGCTGCAAAAGCTGCAGCGCGAGCGCGGCATGGGCATCCTGTTCGTCACCCACAACCTGGGCGTCGTCGCCGAGATCGCCGACCGCGTCGTGGTGATGTATGCCGGCCGGATCGTCGAGTCCGGCCCCGTGGCCGAAGTCTTCGCCCATCCGCGACACCCCTACACCAAGGGCCTGCTGCGTTCCGTCCCGCGCCTGGGCCAGGCGGTCGAACTGAAACGTTCCGGAACCCCGCTCCCCACCATTGCCGGCAACGTTCCCTCGCTGCGCAACCTGCCGCCGGGCTGCGCCTTCGCCAATCGCTGCGAATACGCCATCGAAGCCTGCAATGCCGCCGTGCCCCCCTTGTTCGCGGCAACCCCCACGCAGAAAAGCCGCTGCATCCGCTGGCAGGAACTGTGATGACGCAACAGCCCTATCTCTCGGTCAAAAACCTCTCCAAGCACTTCAAGCCGGCCGCCTTCTCACGCGGGCCGGTGGTCAAGGCGCTGCAGGATATCTCCTTTGACATTCCCCGCGGCCAGGTGGTGGGCCTAGTCGGTGAATCAGGCTCGGGCAAGACCACCATCGGCCGCTCGGTGCTGCGGCTGATCGAGCCGACCAGCGGCGAGGTCAAGCTCGACGGCGTCGACATCACGACGCTGTCGGGCGATCAGTTGCGCCAGCAGCGGCGCAAGATGCAGTATATTTTCCAGGACCCGTTCGCGAGCCTGTCGCCGCGCATGACCATCGGGCAGGTGCTGACCGAGGGCCTCGATATCCAGGGCATCGGCACCCGCGCCGAGCGCCGTGCCCGCGCCGAAAAGGCTCTGGCTGCGGTCGAATTGCCCGTCGATGCCTTCGATCGCTACGCCCATGAATTCTCCGGCGGGCAGCGCCAGCGCGTCGGCATTGCCCGCGCCCTTACGCTCGATCCCGAATTCATCGTCGCCGACGAGCCGGTCTCGGCACTGGATGTGTCGATCCAGGCGCAGGTCATCAACCTGCTGCGCGATCTGCAGGTACGCCTCGGCCTCACCATGCTGTTCATCTCCCACGATCTGGCCGTGGTCGAATATATCTGTGACACGGTGATCGTGCTCTATCTCGGCCGCATCATGGAGATAGCGCCCGCCGCCGATCTCTATGCCCGCCCCAGTCATCCCTATACGCGGGCGCTGCTCTCGGCCATTCCCTCGCCCGATCCTGCGGTGCGCCAGCAGCGGCAGATCCTCACCGGCGATATCCCGAGCCCGGCGAATCCACCATCCGGCTGCGTGTTCCGCACGCGTTGCCGCTTTGCCACCGAGGCTTGTGCCGCTGGTGTGCCCGCGCTGCGCGAGGTTGCGCCCGGCCACGCCCGCGCCTGCATTCTCGACGATATTCTCTGATACGCAGTCGCTCAGCTGATCGAGGATCGGCGGGCAAGCGTTTCGCGCCAGCTTGCGTCACTGCTGGTTTGTAGCCGGGCCGCGGCCAGCGCTGCTTCCCCGTCCAGCATGCGAACCTCGATGCCGGCCAGTTGTTGCCTGATCGTCTCGGCGATGAGTGGATGCAGGCCCAGGACGCCGCCGATAAAGCCGACCGGGCGTTTTCCTGCGCGAGCGATGAGGGCCAGCGCCAGGTTCGCGAGTTCTTCGCCCGCGCGTTGCAGAATTGCCTGTGCGTTCCTGTCATCCTCGGCTGCCGCCTTGGCCACGGCGAGGGCCAGCGTGCCGATGCGCCCGCGATCGCCCGAATAGATGAACTGGCGAACGTCGTGCCACTCGGCGCCACCCACGGCTTCAAGGAGGTGGTGTGCGAGGCTTTCGCAGCCTTCGAAATTGCCTTTGTGGTCCAGCGTGCGGAACATCTGGTCGAGCGCCCGCAATGCGATCCAGCTGCCCGAACCGGCATCGTCGATCAATATGCCGCGCCCGCCGACGCGCACAATGCCTTCCCCAGCAGCTCCGATAAACACTCCGATCGAACCCGTCCCCGCCGAAACCAGATGCCCTTCGCCCGGCGCGAAGTTCGCGGCATAGGCCATGACGATGTCGTCGGTGATGATAAGGCGAGCCGGATCGACCCCGAAGATCGGCAGCACAAGCGCCTGCAACTGCCCGAATACCGCCGAGCCATAGCCGGTGATCCCCGCCGTCACCGATTGTGCCACGAGCGCCTCGGTATCCAGTGCCGCTGATATTGCCGTCAGTGCTGCTTCAAGCCGCGTCTTTTCCGCCGGATTGAACAAATGCCCCGTCGCGCCCGGTCCCCGGCCGCGCGCGATCTCCACGCCAGCGTCGTCGCACGCCACCCAGCGGCAGGCCGTGCCACCGATGTCGATGCCAAGGTGAACGGGTCGCATCACGCCGGCACGCCTGCTTTGATGAACATGCGGGTGATCTCGCGTGGATTGGTAATCATGGTTCCCACCACCACCGCAAAGGCCCCGGCCTCAAAGCCCTGCCGCACGAGGTCGGGCGAATTGAAGCGTCCTTCGGCCACGATCGGCAGCGAGAGCCGCGTGGCGAGCGCCTCCAGCAGCGCCAGATCGGGCTGGTCTGGCCGTGGCTCGGTTTGAGCCGTATAGCCCGACAGCGTCGTCGCCACATAGTGCGCGCCCCAGTCGGCGGCCTTCAGCCCCTCATCAAGGGTGGAAATGTCGGCAAAAACCTCCGCGCCCAGCTCGTCACGGATGCGCCGTATCAAAACCGCTGGCGCCTCGCCATGCCGTGGCCGCTCGGTACAATCGAGCGCCACCACGTCGGCGCCCGCCGCCACCACTTCCGCTGCCGCCTCGAAGCTTGGCGTGATATAAACCGGCCGATCCGCCGAAAACACCTTGTTGATCCCGATGACCGGCAATCCCGCAGCCTTGACGGCCGCAATATCAGCCGCCCCGTTGGCCCGGATGCCTACGGCGCCGCCATCACGTGCCGCCAGCGCCATGGCGCCCATGAATTGCGGCCCGTGCAACGGGTTGTCAGACCTTGCTTGGCACGAAACGATCAGTCCACGCGCCAGCCTCATTTGATCGCACCCGATGTCATGCCGGCAATGAACTGCTTGGAGAGCAGGATATAGATCACGATAATCGGCGCCGCAGACAGGGTCAGCCCGGCAAACAGCACGCCCCAGTCGGTGGTGTATTCACCCATGAACGTGGTCAGTCCCTGCGGCAGGGTCTTGAGATCGTCGTTCTGGATGAAGACCAGCGGGAAGAAGAAGTCGTTCCAGATCGGCACCACGTTCTGGATGGCGGCGATCACCATGGCGGGCCGCACCAGCGGCAGCATGATCGACCACATGATGCGCGCTTCGCTTGCCCCGTCCATGCGCGCGGCGTCTTCGAGTTCATTGGGCAGGGTGCGGATGAAGCCGGTCATGATGAAGACGGTCGTGGGCAGGCCCATCGCGGTATAGACGAAAATCAGCGACAGCTGGTTATTGAGGATCGAAAGGTCCCGCATCAGCATGAACAGCGGAATGATGGCGAGCTTGAGCGGCAGCGTCAGTCCGGCGAGGAAGAACATCAGGATAAAGCTCGCGCCCGTGAACTGGTAGCGCCCGATGGCATAGGCCGCCATGGTCCCCAGCGTCAGGATCAGCACCATGGACGTGCCAGTGACGAAAAACGAGTTCAGCAAATAGCGCAGGAAATTGGTCTCGCTCCAGATCTTGGCGAAGTTCGCCAGCTGCGTGAAATCCGGAATCCCAAATGGCGACTGGAAGATCTGCGGCGTGGTCTTGAACGCCGAGAAAACCATGATGACGATGGGCGCCAGCATGATGATGGTGTTGGCAACGAGGATGATCTGCAGCAGGCCATCGCGCCCCAGCGCACCCATGATGCCGCGGCGTTCGTAATAGGTGCTCGCGTCCGCGCTCATAGCTGGATCTCCCGCGCCCGCAGCCGCACCGTAATCACCGTGGCAACCAGCGCAATGAAGATAAAGATCAGCACGGCCAGCGCACTCCCCAGTCCGAAATTCTGCTGGCCCGAGGACACATTGCCGAATGCGGTACGGTAGAAATAGAGACCCAGAACGTCGGTCGAGCCGAAGGGCGAACCGTCAAGCCCGGCCATGATATAGGGCAGCTCGAACCAGTTGAATGCGCCCACGAACAACAGCGTGAAGACGATGGTGGCGCTGGGCGCGACAAGCGGCCAGACGATCTTGGTGATCTTGACCCACTCGCTTTCGGTTTCCATGCGAACGGCATCGAGGATTTCGCCGGGAATGCGCTGCATGCCTGCGAGGAACACCAGCGTGGGGAACCCCACCATGTGCCAGGCTTGCGCCACGATCAGCGACCACAGCGCTGTGTTGCTCTGCCCCAGCCAGGGCTGCGCCAACTCGCCCAGTCCAAGCCCACGAAGGCTGATGTTCACGACGCCGAACAGGGGATGCAGAAAGAGCTTGAAGAGATAGGCGACGATGATGGTCGACAGTACCACCGGCAGGAATACCGCGATGCGGTGAAAGCGAGCGCCGGGCAATTCGCGCCACAGCGCGTAGGCGAGCAGGAAGCCAAGGCCGTTCTGCAGCACCATCAATGCAAAGAAGACGACGACGTTGTTCTTGAACGCGTTCAGGGTCCAGCTGCGATAGGGCTCGACGAACAGCACGGCATGGAAGTTTTCCATCCCGATAAAGTCGCCGCGGCGCAGTCCCTGCCAGTCGAAGAAGGCATAGGCGAACGCAGAGAAGATCGGGTAGACGATAAACAGCGCCACAAAGGCCAGCGGCGGGACGATCAGCACGGTGATCCAGAGGCCGCGGCCGGTCATCCGAAGTTGGGGCATGGGGGTTCGCTTCGTTCTGGCGCTGGAAAGTGGCGGCCCCTCACAGCTGGAGGGACCGCCGGAGATTTCAGTTCTTGAAGGGCTCGTACCAGGCGGCAAGACCGGTGGTCAGCGCCTCGCCGATGGCTTCGGGCGTCGTTTCCCCGGCAAAGAGCTTCTGCATCTCGGACTGGATCAGCACCGAACCCGAAGGCTCGCCGTAGCGGAAATGGGCCAGCATCAGGTAGGGGATCGAGGACTGTTTGAGTTCATTGACCTCGGCCAGCAGCGGGTCCTGGAAGGTGACGCCGGGCACGGTCGAGATGTTGCTCAAAGTATCGGCAAAGGCCTGTCCGAATTCCTGGCCCGCCAGGTAGTTGAGGAAGGTCAGTGCCGCTTCCTTGTTGGCCCCCGCGGCATTGGCCGCATAGCCGCCATCGAAATAAAGACCGACCAGCTTTTCGTCCTCGGCCGCTGCGCCAGGTGCGGCGAAGACACCCAGTTCGATATCGGGATTCATGCTCCTGAAAGTTGCCAGCTCATAGGAGCCGCCAACGAACATGCCGGCCATGCCGGAACCGAAAAGCTGTTGAGCCGACGCATAGTCGAGGCCGATGAAACCATCGGGGAAGTACGTGGCGGCAAGCTCGGCGATCTCCCCCAGGGCGCTGGTGAAACGCTCATCGGTGAAGTCGGCAGTGCCGGCCATCAGCTCGTCGTAGAAATCCTTGCCCATAAGGGAGGACCCAAGACCGAACGTCACTGTCTCGTTCTGCCAGGCGGTAGCGGTGCCATTGGCAAACGGAATGATGCCGGCGTCGAGCAGTGTCTGGCTCGCTGCTTCCAGCTCTTCCCAGCTCTGTGGCTCGGCAATGCCATTGGCGTCGAACAGGGCCTTGTTATAGATCACGAGCTGGGTCTGGCTGGCGAACGGCACGGCATAGATTGTGTCGTCTGACCGCATGCTTTCAGCCGCCAGCGAAGCCTCGGAGAAGTCGGCCAGCGCCGGAATTGTCTCGGTGGAAAGCGGCTCCAGGTAGCCGGCCGACGCCACGTTCTCGAGCCCACCATAGGCACGCACCATCATCACATCCGGACCGGTGCCACCGGCCAGAGCGGTGGAGAGGATGGTGTTGTAATTGGTGGCTTCGAAGGTCTCGAAGTTGACGGTGATGCCTGGATTGGCCGCTTCGAAAGTCTCGATGAACTGCTCGTAGGCAGCGCGGTCTTCCTGGCGCCAGCTCCAGAATGTCAGGTCCTGCGCCAGCGCCGGTGCGGCAACGAGCACCGCCGCCAGGGCAGATCCGATACGGATGATATTGGTTTTCATGTGTTCCCTCTCTTGATGCAAATGAGCACGTGCAGGCACTTCCCTCCGCGCCTATGGCACTAGTCGTCGGCCATCCTCGGCGGAAAACAGATGCACCGACCCCGGCTCGACCGAAACGGTCACCATGTGATCGGGCTCGAACAGATCATCCGGCCCGGTGCGGGCCGCCAGCAGCGTTCCATCGGCCAGCCGGACATAGACATAGGCATTATCGCCCAGATATTCGGTGTAGACGACTTGGCCGGCAAATCCCTCGCCGCCGGCTTCCCGATCGAGTTTCACCGCGTCCGAACGCAGACCCAGCTTGAGTTCGCTCACCTGGGGCAGAGCGCCAACATGAACCGAACCGCCCTCCGGCAGCACCAGCCGGCCGCCTTCGCACTTCACATCCACCAGCGTCATGCGCGGAGATCCAATGAAGGTCGCGACGAATGTGTTCGCCGGCGTTTCGTAGAGATCGCGCGGGGAGCCGACCTGTTCGATGCGCCCGGCATTCATCACCACGATCTTGTCGGCCAGCGTCATCGCCTCGACCTGGTCGTGGGTCACGTAAATCATGGTGCCGCCGATCTGGCGATGCAGCCGCGCAATTTCCAGGCGAACGTCCGATCGGAGCGCAGCATCGAGGTTGGATAGGGGCTCATCGAGCAGGAACACCTGCGGCTTGCGCACCAATGCGCGGCCAATGGCAACGCGCTGCCGCTGACCGCCAGAAAGCTCGCGTGGTTTGCGCAGCAATAATGGCTCAAGCCGAAGCATGCGCGCAGCTTCCGCGATGCGTGCTTCCACCTCTGCTTTGTCCAAACCCATCAGCCGGGCGCCGAACGCCATGTTCTCGTAGACGTCCATATGCGGGTAAAGCGCATAGGATTGAAACACCATGGCGATGCCTCGGCGGGATGGCGGCACATCGTTCATGCGCTTGCCGTTCAGCAGGAAATCCCCGCCACTCATGGGGTCAAGCCCGGCAATCAGCCGCAACAGGGTCGATTTTCCGCAGCCCGACGGGCCCACGAACACCACGAACTCGCGGTCGCCGATCTCCAGATCGATGCCATGGAGCACGTCGACGTTCCGGAAGCTCTTCTTGATGCCACGCAGCGAAAGTTGAGCCAAGTTGGCGTCTCCGACTATTCCACCACCTATGGCGGTCCTCTCCCGGCAGCCTTCCCAGCACACCAGCCTTAGGAATAGTAAATTCCTGAAGTGCGGCAGTGTCAAGAATAGAATATTACATCAGTTCGATGACGGTGCCATGCTCTGGCTCGCCCTAGACCTTGAGTATCTTCACCGCGGTTTCGCTGTCATGGATGTAGTCGTAGGCATCCGGCTGGCGGCGGAGCAGCAGGATGAACAGCATGTCGGTGAGCATGAGTTGGGCATCCCGAGAGGTAATCGCTGAGGACCGCACCCGCTCTTCATCACCAACGGTGAACAGACTGATATCCGCCAGGTCGAGCAAGGGGTTGGGCTGCAGGCTGGTGATGGAGATGATCTTGGCGCCGCGCTTTTTCGCCAGTTCGGCGATGCGCAAGGTTTCGAGGCTGCGCCCTGAATGAGACAGCGCCATCAGCACGTCGGAGCCATTGAGCACCGAGGCGTTGGAGATCTGGATGTGGGTGTCGCTGTCCAGCAGCACCGCCCGCCCCAGCTTCAGCAGCTTATAGGAAAAGTCCTTGGCGACCAGGGATGAAGCGCCTACCCCGGCGAGTTGGATGCGCCTTGCATCGGTCAGTGCCGCCAGTGCCAGATCGATCGTGGGCTCGCTATTGGCCGCCGAAGTTTCCCGCATGGAAAGAAGCTTGCTGCCGATCAGCTTCTGCAGAATCGTCATATAGCTGTCGCTTGCTTCGATGGTGCCGTGGATCACGCCGCCCGGCGTCTGCCACTCGATGGCCTTGGCCTTGTTCACCGCCAGCTTGAGCTGCTGGTATCCCGAGTAGCCGAGCTTCTGGCTGAACTTGACGACGCTCGACTGGCTGCGTCCGGTCGCCTCCGCGAGCCCGGCCGATGAGAGCGTCAGCATTTTTTCCGGATGGTCGATGATGAACCCGGCGATCTGCCGGTCAGCCTGGGTCATGGTTTCGAGTTGTGCCGCGAGGACCTTCAGAACCGACATGTCTTTCCCCAATCCGCGTTCGACACAGGAATACATAATTCCAGGTTTCGTTGACAGCTGGAATAATCGCTCCTAGCATCCTGTCAGAATTTGAGTGAAGGCACGATGGCAAAAAACACCCTGATCGCGGAACTCGGGAACCTGGTGTCAGAGGCCCGCAACCCTCAAACCCTGCAGATCGACCTCATGACGACGCCGCAAATCCTGGCGGCAATGAATGCTGAAGACGCTCGGGTGGCCGAAGCGGTCAAGGCTGAACTGCCGGCAATTGCCGCAGCGGTGGACCGCACGGTCGACGCCTTTCGCAATGGCGGGCGGCTGATCTATCTCGGTGCCGGCACCAGCGGCAGGCTCGGTGTCCTCGACGCTTCGGAATGCCCACCCACCTTTGGCGTGCCCAATACCATGGTGGTGGGCATCATTGCTGGCGGCGACACCGCGCTGCGCAATCCCGTCGAAGGCGCCGAAGACGATCCCGAGGAAGGCCGCCGCGATCTCGAGCGCGCCAACGCTTCCGCCAACGACGTCATCGTCGGTATCGCTGTCAGCGGCCGCACGCCCTATGTCATCGGCGCGCTGGAATATGCCAGGAGCATCGGTGCAACCACGGTGGCCCTGTCCTGCAATCCTGGTTCCACCATTGCGCGCCTTGCCGATATCGCCATCTCGCCGGTGGTCGGCCCCGAAGCCCTCACCGGCTCCACCCGGCTTAAATCCGGCACGGCCCAGAAGCTGGTCCTCAATATGCTGACCACCGCCAGCATGATCCGCATTGGCAAGACCTATGAAAACCTCATGGTTGACCTGTCTGTCAGCAACGAGAAGCTCGCCGCCCGCGCCATTCGCATTCTCGTTGAAGCGAGCGGCTGCACTCCCGAAGAGGCTGAGCGCCATCTTGCGGCCAGCCGCAACAACGTAAAGCTTGCCATCCTCATGGCGCTAACCGGCCTTGAAGTCTCTGATGCCGAAGGCGCCCTTGCGCGCGCCGACGGCTTCCTCCGCCGTGCCGCCGCCCAATCCCGACCGGCTGCAGCAAGCTGACCCGCTTGCCTATTGGCTGACCAGATCTCCGACGGCGTGACGCAGTGCAACAATGCCGCTGTCGAAGTGCCGTGATGGATGAACACGATTGGTCAGCAGCGTCCAGGCGCGGCCCTTGGCAAAGTCGATCCACAATCCCGTGCCGGTAAAACCGGTATGCCCGATCGTCTCGTCCGAGCAACCATCGCCACCCGACCATCCCGTATGGCGTCGCTCCCACCCGTGCGTTCGCCGGTCGCTTAGCGGTTCGCGCATTAATGACACTGTCGCGGGTAACACTCTGCTAACGTTTAGGACATCCAGCGCGTAGTCCAGCACTGCCGAAGCCGTACCGAAAAGCCCCGCATGCCCAGCCCCCTGCAGGGCCGCGCAGTTCTCGTCATGCACCTCTCCCACCAGCACCCGCCGCCGCCAGGGGCAGTGTTCTGTGGCCGCAGCGTGAGCCGGATCGGCCGCCCAGGCAAAGCCAGGTCCCGGGTCCATCTCCCGGATGGACTTACCCTCAAGGCGTTCCAGGACGATGCCTAAGAGCATGAAATTTATATCGGAATAGACCGGAGCACCTGCCTGCCAGTCCCGGTGCAGCACGAACTGCCGCAACAAATCAGGGTCATTCCCGTAGGTATAAAGCGGAAACACTCCTGGAAAACCGGTCTGGTGCCCTAGGCACTGCCGAAACGTCACGTTCCGCAACCAGCTATCCGGATAGTGCTGCACAAAGTCCGGAATGACGGTGGTCAGCGGCGCATCGAGGTCGATCACCCCCGTCACCGACAGTTGCAATATACGCGTGGTGGTGAAGATCACCTTCGTCAGGGAGGCGAGATCGAACCACGTCTCTACCTTCATTGCCCGGGCAACAGGCACAAGCTGCGCCTTGCCGAACGCCCGCACCTCCCTGTGCCCCGCAGCATCCACAACCCCCAATACACCGCCCGGAATCCTGCGCTCCGCAACCGCACTCACCAGAGGGACAGATGCACGATCCAATATCTGTTGCATGAGACGTCCTGTGAGCGCGGGCGTAACTAACTATGGCGGGAGTTGACCGAAATGGCCGCCGCCAACCAGAACGTCAGGGTCATCAGTGCCGCGGCTGCGACCACCGCAGCCATGGTCCCGGCATAGCTGCCGCTCCATGACCATAGTGCCGCGGCACCAAGCGGTGCCAGTGCCCTTGCGATTGTCATGGGCATCACCAGTGCTCCGTTGATGGCGCCGTAGTCTTCCTTGGACACAAGCTCGGGGATGATGATGCCCCGAACGATGGTCATCATGCCGTTCGCGGCGCCATAAAGGACAGCTGCGCCGGCAACCATCAGGAATTCGGCGGGACCCCAGGCAAACACAGCCATCGCGATAGGGAAGCCGAGAACGACGACTGAGCCGATCAGCCGACCGGATGCCCCCTTGCCGAACGCCATGATGAAGACGCGGCCGGCCACCTGTGCGGGGCCGATCAGCGCCATGGCCGCCACCACCATATGTTGGCTGAAGCCACGTTCGACGAGCATCGGATAGAAATGCATGAGAAGCGCAGAGAAACTGGCGGCGTAGGCCGTGAAGCTCACGGCGAGCCACCAGAAGACTGGATTTCGCAGTGCCTCCCGCAGATGAGGTCGACGCTGCGTACCCGGCGGCTGGCTCAGCTTCGGCGCGTCCAGTGCTGGGTCGATCACCAGAAAGTAGATGGAGGCGCACAGCAGGATGTTTATACCGGCGAGTACCCCAAGCGCCTGTCGCCAGCCATAGAGGTCCAGAAGCAACTGGACCAGGGGAACGAAGATCGTGCTGGCGAAACCACCCCAAAGCGTGAGAGCCGTGATACCGCCTCTGGCCGCCGTAGGGCCGGTACGCCGCGCGATCACTGCAAAGGCCGGTTCATACAAGGTCGCCGCCTGCAGTGCACCCACGCCGGCAGCCGCCAGATAGAACAGCAGGATGCTGTCCATCATGCCCCAGAGTGCCAGCAGGGCTCCCGCAAAAATGGACGCACCCGCCATCACCCAGCGTCCGTGCCCCCGGTCGATGGCGGCGCCGACGGGGATGGAAAGCACTGCTGAAAGCAGCACGCCGATGGTGGAAGCCCCATAGATCTCGGTCTTGGACCAGCCGAGTTCCGGTTCCATGGCCGCAGCGATGAGCGGAAACGAATAGTAGAGCGAACCCCAGGAGGAGATCTGGGCTACGCCAAGGCCGGTAATGAACCATGAGCGGCCCGAAAGGGGTGCCGGCGCTGCGATCTCGGTCATGTCATTTTGGATCAACCTGGGGCCGACCCGCTCCTCGAGTTTGACTGCAGCTTCCTTGCGTTTGCTCTAGCGCAAGGTCCGATACTCGGAAAGGCCCCGGGTGATACGTGTAGCCACAATCTAAGCCGCTCGGCGGCTTCATGCGACCGTGCGGCTAACTCCTGCGTCCATATCGGCAGATCAGACAACCCGCTTTCCTTCGGCATCGATGATGACCTCGCCATCTTCCTTGGCGAAGGGCCCAATATCGGGGTTCTCCAGAATGTCGAGCACGACTTCGGATGGCCGGCACAGGCGGGTGCCGATCGAGGTTTCGACAAAAGGCCGGTTCAACAGGATCGGGTGCGCCTCGATAGCATCGAGAAGCTCGTCATCGGTCTTGGCAGGATCAGCCAGACCAAGTGCCTCATAGGGCGTATCCTTCTTCCGCAGCGCATCCCGCAGCGACATGCCAGCGGCTGCAACCAGTTCCACGATCCTGGACCGTGACGGCGGGGTCTTGAGGTATTCGATGACGATGGGCTCGACACCGGACTGCCGGATCATGGCCAGCGTGTTGCGCGAGGTGCCGCATCCAGGGTTGTGATAGATGGTGACACTCATTCTGCTGCCTTCGTTTGGATGTTGTGGCGGACAGCCGCGCCGCGCTCATACCAGCCCTTCGACCTGTTCACGATCCAGACCACCGACAACATGACCGGCACCTCGACCAGCACGCCCACAACGGTCGCCAGGGCGGCGCCGGAGTTGAAGCCGAACAGGGCAATCGCAGCAGCTACGGCAAGTTCGAAGAAATTGGACGCGCCGATCAGGGCGGACGGGCCGGCAACGCAATGCTGTTCGCCGGAAACACGGTTGAGAAAATAGGCCAGCCCGGAGTTCAGATAGACCTGGATCAGGATTGGCACGGCCAGGAGCAGAATGATTGTGGGTTGGGCCACGATCTGCTCGCCCTGAAAACCGAACAGCATGACCAGCGTCAGGAGCAGCGAGGCGATCGAGACTGGCTGCAGGATAGAGAGCACACGGTTCATGGCATCGGTGCCGCCATTGGCCAGCAGCCAACGCCGATAAAGCTGCGCCGCGACCACCGGCACGACGATGTAGAGGCCCACGGAAAGCAGCAGCGTGTCCCAAGGCACGGTGATGGCGGATAGCCCGAGCAACAGGCCGACGATGGGGGCGAAGGCGATCACCATGATGGCGTCGTTGAGCGCCACCTGGCTCAGGGTGAAGTGGGGTTCCCCTTTCACCAGGTTGGACCAGACGAACACCATTGCGGTGCATGGCGCCGCGGCCAGGATGATCAGCCCGGCGATATAGCTATCGATCTGTGTTTCGGGCAGCAATGGCCGGAACAGCCAGCCGATGAACACCCAGCCCAGCAGCGCCATTGAGAATGGTTTGATGGCCCAGTTGATGAAGACGGTTACGCCGATGCCGCGCCAGTAATTGCCGACCTGCGCCAGGCTCATGAAGTCTATCCGCACCAGCATCGGAATGATCATCAGCCAGATCAGCGCCGCCATGGGGATGTTCACCTGGGCGATCTCAATGCCCCCGAGCCCCTGGAAAAACCCGGGCAGGAAATGACCGGCCGTAATGCCGATGACGATGCAGATTGCCACCCAGAGGGTCAGGTACCGTTCGAATATGGACATGGATCTACGCCAGGTACGGGAAATTTGAGAGAAACGCCATGCTTGGCGCCGAGGTGCTTGCGCTCGATGTGAGCTTCAGCAGTTCGCGGTCATCTCCTTGCCGGAACGGCCGCCGCATTCGGCGGCAACAACCGCAGCCGGGGCGCAGATCTCGGGGTGACCCGAGCAGCAGTCCCGCATCAGGAACTCGACCAAGGCAGCAAGCCCTTCAAAATTGGCGGTGTAGATGATGGATCGGGATTCCCGGCGCGACTTGATCAAGCCGGCGCGCTCGAGATGAGCCAAATGAAACGAACCGGCCGAGGAGGATGCGCCAACGCTCTCGCCAATAGCACCTGCTGACATGCCGTCCGGCCCGGCTTGCACCAGCGTTTGAACCATTCTGAGCCGTGTCTCCTGACTCAGCGCCCCGAATGCATCCAGCGCCTGCGGTTCTTCAAGCCTCATTTCAATATCTCAACGATTATTGAAGGATCAAATAGCTGACTACGACAAACTAATCAACCATCCCACACTAAAATCTCTATCACCATATTTTTGGAAGTTATTACTGGCTCCTTCGAACCACCTGCTGCAGCGGGTGGAGCAGCCTCCGTTGGGCCCGCCACACGCTTCAGCCTCCCGCTTACGAGTCACGACACTTCGGTTCGCTTTTTTCTTAAGCAAGGTAGGATCGTGCAATAACCTGGGAGTTTGATGATAACGCCTGGATGACCCGTGGTGCTTAGTTGGTGTCAGGCGATCAAGGGGATCGCCGTTGTACCAAAAGGACAAACACCATGAAGACCGTCATGATCACCGGCAGTTCGTCAGGCTATGGGCTGGAAACGGCCCGCCACTTTCTTGCGCAGGGCTGGAACGTCATCGCCACGATGCGCAAACCCGATGCAGAGGTCTTGCCTCGCTCAGAGCGCCTCCGGGTTGTTGCACTCGATGTTACCGACGAACAGAGCATTGCAGCAGCGCTGGAAGCAAGCGGCCCGATCGACGTGTTGGTCAACAATGCGGGTATCGGCGTCGTCGGGGCGTTCGAGGCAACCCCGATGAGCCATATCCGCAAGGTATTCGACACCAATACCTTCGGAGCGATGGCAATGACGCAAGCGGTCCTGCCATTGTTCAGGGAGCAGAACTCGGGCGTCGTCGTGAACGTGACGTCAAGCGCTACACTTGCACCAATGCCCCTGGCCGCAGCCTACACAGCCAGCAAGATGGCTATAGAGGGCTTCACGGGCTCCTTGGCGCACGAACTTGCCGCATTCAACATCCGGGTCAAGCTCGTCGAACCTGGCTACGCTCCTACGACGCGCTTCTCGCACAACTCGGCGCTGAACATCGACGATCTGATCCCTCCAGCCTATCAGTCCTTTGCGCAACCCATATTTGCGGCGTATGCAAAGCCCGCTCTCACCACAAAGGAGAGCGATGTTGCGGAGGCTGTCTGGGCAGCGGCCAATGACGTGTCAGGCCAGCTTCGTTTCCCTGCCGGGCCAGACGCCGTTGAGCTTGCCAAAGCGGGCTAAACACGGGTCTCCACACAAACTGCTCAGGTGCTCGAGGGGTACCTGAGTGCCGCCAGGGGCAAGTTCTCGCAGATGTCTCCTCCTGAAATCGCCTTGCACGATGCTACTGTCAGGAAGAAACTCCGCTCAGGATTAGATGTGATGTGACTGAAAGTCGAACCATGGACATGCGTATCGCGGAACTTCGGGACCTGATCGACCGTCACGCCAGGCCTGATACGAGCACGCCTATTCCCGGCATCATGATTGCGCGACACGATGTGTCCGCTCACGAACAAACCATGTCCGGAACGGTAATGGCGCTTGTTGCGCAGGGTACAAAACGCATCGCACTCGGCGACCGTGTATATGAATACCGCCCAGGACAGTACCTGGTAGCATCTATCGATTTGCCGGTATCCGGCCAGTTCCTGGATGCCAGTCCAGATCATCCCGCGCTTGGGTTTGGATTTGTGCTTGATCCCATGACCGTGGCTGAACTGCTGCTTCAAGCGGGTTCCGACGGCCTGCGGCGGGGATACGGACCGCCGCCATCCAGCATGCTGGTCAGCGACGCGCCTATGGCGATGATGGATGCGGTACTGCGTCTGCTCCGCCTACTCGAAACTCCGCGCGATATCGCAGTACTGGCGCCGCTGATCAAACGGGAAATCCTTTGGCGGCTCAGTGTGGGAGAGCAAGGCAGCGTCGTCCGTCAATTGGGCCTTGCCGACAGCCACCTTAGCCATGTCGCTCGGGCCGTGGGTTGGATCCGCGAGCATTATGCGAAATCGTTTAAAGTCGAAGATGTGGCAGAGTTCGCCGGTATGAGTATCTCCGCCTTCTATCGTAACTTCCAGGCGGTCACCGCCATGAGCCCCATTCAGTTCCAAAAGCAGATCAGGCTGCAGGAGGCGCGGTTATTGCTGGCGACCCATCCCAACGATGTTACGGGAGTGGGGTTCAGGGTCGGCTACGAGAGCGCTTCCCAGTTCAGCCGCGAGTACCGCCGCCACTTCGGTACTGCGCCGAGCCAGGACGCCCTGAACCTGCGTGGCATCGCAACCGCACCGATGAACATCTGAGTGGAACGCCGCTTCTGCGGCAGAGTGCCCTGATCGCAGCCGTGGTGACTGGCAATACAAACTTATCCCTTGCGCTAAGTATTGGGAGATGTAAGTTAGCCAAATGGAAAACCAATCGGACAACCTCGATGGCCTCTTTCAGGCACTGGCTGATCCAACGCGGCGGGCGGTCGTGAGCCGGCTTGGCCGTGGGCCGGCCAGCGTGGGTGATCTGGCCCAGCCATTCGATATGGCGCTGCCCTCCTTTCTCAAGCACATCCGGCTTCTGGAAAAGAGCGGGCTGATCCGCACCCACAAGGAAGGTCGTGTTCGCACCTGCGAGATCGACCAGCGAACCTTCCACGAAGTGGAAGACTGGCTCGAGCAGCAGAAGCAGATTTGGGAAGGCCGGACAGACCGGTTGGAGCGCTTCGTCACCGGAAAGGATAGGGTATGACACTGGACGTTGAACGAGACCTTGAGATCAGCCGCATCATCAAGGCACCGCCTGCTGCAGTGTGGGCCGCCTGGACCAATCCAGCCAGTTTCGAGCAGTGGTGGGTGCCGGCCCCCGCACGCTGTCGCGTTGAGGCAATGGATGTGCGGCCCGGCGGCGCTTTGGTGACCAGGATCAGCGAAGGCGGCGCGCCATTCGGCCCGCATATCGACGCCTGCTACCTTGAGGTTCAGCCGCAGCGCCGAATTGTCTTCACCAATGCTCTGGTGGTTGGCTGGCGCCCGGCTGAGCAACCGTTCATGACGGCTATCATCACTTTGGATGAGCATGAACAGGGAACCGCCTACCGGGCGTTGGTGATGCACCGTAACGGCGCTGATCGTGACATGCACAAGGACATGGGGTTCTACGATGGCTGGGGGACGGTCACGAGCCAACTCGCTCGTTTAGTCGAAAACTAAACAACCGCAATCCTTATAGCGATCCGCGCCATGAAACTTAGCCAAATAGATAACTCAATTAGAGAGAGAACATGCGCGAACTCGTATTGCAGATGATGACGACCTTGAACGGGCGCCTCGATGCGCCTTATGCCTGGGTAGCCTCAGTCACCGAAGACCAGTACGAGGCGATCGTGGCGCACTACGCCGATTACGATACGATCCTGGTGGGCCATTCCACGTATGACGAGATGGTTTCTTATTGGCCCTCTGCGCTTGAAAGTGGCGAAGGCAGCGCCAGCAACCAGCGCATGGCTCAGCACATGCATGATTACCGAAAGGTGGTGATCTCGCGTGAAGAGCGGCAGTTACAACGCTGGAACAACATGGAGCAGCGAACCGCGGCCGACGACACGGGCTTGTTAGGAACGATCAACCAACTCAAGGGCGAAGAGGGTAAGGCAATTCTCTTGTCCGGCGGGTCCAGCCTTGCGCGGCGGGCAATTGCGCTTGATCTGGTTGATGTCTTCCGCTTCTTTGTCTACCCGACCGTCTCTGCCGGACCACCCTGGTTCGATGAGTTGGATGGCCTGAACCTCGAATTGGTTGAGACCAATTCGTTCCGGAACGGGGTGGTCGAACTCTCCTATCGGCTGAAGCCGCAAGTCCAACGTGATGAACCGAGCCGTTTCACCGAGTTGCTGAGCAACTGACCGAGCCCGGGGCGCCTCGGAATTTCGCCGCACGAGAATCATGCGGCCGCACCGGAACAGCGCTTCAGGCTACGCAGAAAATCGGTTTACCCGAAAACCACCATGGCGAGCGCCGCAACGAGCCCGTAGTTCCAGCTCCATTGACCGGGCCCCGCCATCACGAGCACGCCGGCAAAGCCAATGGCGGCACCGATCCAGCGCCAGGGCCCTGAGCGTTCGCCCAGGAGCCAGGTGGCAAGCGCCAGCACCGCCAGAGGACGCATGAAACTGATAGCAATGACCAGCGCCAGCGGCAGCGCGGTCAGCGCCGCGAAGTTGGCGTTTAGCGCGATGGTGCTGCACAGCACTCGAAAGCCATGACGCCCCCATTGCCGGGTCTTCCGCAAGGCCTGCCGCTGGCGCCAGGACAAGGGCAATACGCTCAACAGACCGATCAGTGAGCGGATGAACACCATCTGCACGGCCGGGTAGCTCGCGCCGCCCAGTTTGACCAGCACGGTCATGACGGTAACGAGCAGCATGTCGCTCATGAGCCAGGCGACGCCGGCGCGCGAAGGGCCGGTGGGCAGCATGTCAGGCGGCTTGCAGCAGGTTTGCCATCAGCCGGAAGGCGCCGGGGACCAATCGATCCATCTGGTGGTGGAGTACGAGGCTGGTGTGCGTATGGCGTCCAAGCTCAAGGCGGGCGGACAAGAGTGAACCGGCAAGTGGGGCTTCGCCTGCATCGCTCATGGCGAGAAGCGGCTGATAGGCTTCATCCCAGGCGGAAGCAAAGTACAGGCCGCGCTCCTTGTCCCAGCCTTCGAAATCGGCGGCAGTGATGCGATTGGGACCGGCAAAAAGCGGATGGTCCGGAGCGAGGAATTTCACTTCAGCGGCCGGATTGGTGACGCGCCAGCGCAGCGATGGGCTGCCGATGGTCAGCGGCAGGGGCGGCGTCGATTGGGGGCTCCAGCCGTCGCTGGGCCGATGATAGAGGGTGACCAGATGACCGCCCCCACGTACCCAGGCATGGAGCCTCGTGGTCGCGGCGGCAAGATCGGGACGCGTGCCGAATGCGAAAATGCCGATAACGATGGTGTCGAAGCCGGAGAGGTCGCCGGCGAGAGCGTCGGCACCGAGCTCCAATACTTCCGCACCCATGCGGTGTAGCCACAGGCCGACCCGGTCAGCGCCGCCGCCGATATAGCCGATGCGGGTTTCCGGCACGACAAGATCCAGCGCCAGCACATCCAGGGTCAGCGGACGGGCAAAGCGCGTGCGGCCAATATGAGAATAGGCGATGCGGGCAACGGCGTAGGCGGGCGTGCCGGCAACGCTGAGGGGCAGGCTGTGACGGCCCGCTGGCAGTTCGGGGGAGGGCGTGACGGTGAGCTGGCCGGGGTTGGTTGTGATGCTGAGGCCGGGCAAGGGCTCGATGCCAATTCGCTCTGTGGGGCTATTTGCCTTCACGGCTACCATGCGGGGCGCAGCGAGGCCGGAAGGCAGGATCAGCGCGTCAGGTTCGATGGACAGTGGATGAGTGGGCGCCAGTTGCACCGGCTCATCGGTATCGATGGCGAAGATGATGGTGTCGTCGCCAATCACCGCTTCGATCTGCAGAAAAACAATGCCGTTGCCGCCCAGACTTTGCCAGTCGGGGTGGAAGGCGTTGGTGATCGGAGCGTCGGGCTGCGCTTGCAGGGTGATCGTGGAGCCACCGCCCGTGAGAGGCATCACTGCGGGAACGGGCGCGAACGCGGGGCTGGTCATCACCATGGCTGTGAGCGCTTCCGCGCTCCCGGGATCGGCTTCGATCGACACCTCGATGCTACCCCCAGGAATGACGCTGTCGGACGAAACAGCGGCCGAAATGTCGATGCCGGCAGCAAGCGCCATGGCAGCGTCGATCTCGCGCAGCTTGCGGTCGAGACGGTGTGCATGCTCGGTTGCTACTTGGCCTAGTGCGCCTGCGATGGCTTGGCGAGCTTCGCTCAAGGCCCTCAGGATGGCGGGGCTATCGGGAAAATGTACCAGCGCCCGGTCGATCGCGGCGTCGGCTTTGGCCAACAGGGGCGAGTCGCCCAAGTCGGCCAGTCGCGCGGGCAAACCGTCGAAAATGCTGGCTTCCTGGGAGCCGTCCAGAAGATGCAAAGGCCACTCGGTTTGGGCCGGATGGT
The DNA here is from genome assembly GCF_003056355.1 of Devosia naphthalenivorans. Classification (GTDB taxonomy): domain Bacteria; phylum Pseudomonadota; class Alphaproteobacteria; order Rhizobiales; family Devosiaceae; genus Devosia; species Devosia naphthalenivorans. The sequence goes on along the minus strand of NZ_PYVW01000004.1, from coordinate 265,310 downwards.
GCCAGAAGCCCATATTTTGGCTGGCGTGGTAGGCACGGGACACTTCGCCGAGCCGGTCGTAGCTCATGCCGGTTGCGGCATCCGGGCCGTTGGCTCGGATATGGGTAGTTGCGGGTGGCGGAGGAAGCTCGTCGTCATAGGTGTCGCCGCCGCCGGACCATGCGGGCAAGTAGAACTTCGCCACGCGCCATGGCGCGAGCCCTTCGGTCACGTAAGCGGAATCGGCGGCTAGATTGAGAGCCGTCTTGGCCGCCTGAGTCATGGCGCGGTGGTGGCCGTGTTGGCCGCCGACATCGAGAAACGTGGTTATGACGATGTCGGGGCGGAACTGCCGATAGGCGCGGACGAGACGGTCCAGGATCATCTCCTCGCCCCAGCGGGCAAGGGTGTCCGGGCCCGATTTGGAAAAGCCGAAGTCATGGACGGGATCGTCGGGACCATGGCCAAGCCAGGCAATATCGGCATCGATGATGCGGGCGGCCTCTTCCATTTCGCGGGTGCGCACGACGCCCAGTGCGCCGAGGCGCTCCGGGCCAAGCGTGTTCTGGCCGCCTTCGCCGCGGGTGGAGCAGGCGACGACGATGCGCATGCCGTGCTGGTGGCGCAGGGTTGCCAGCATGTCGTTGTGTTCGTCGTCGGGATGAGCGCCGGTGTTCATCACCGTAACAGTCGAGCGCAGGCGCCCCAGCGCACGATGCAGCGCGACGAGGCGGGGCGAAGCCGCACGGCGGCGCAGGCGTTCACGATCAGGCAGCATGGCAGTCATCCGGGTTTGGGAGCGGTCAGCCGGTCGGGTTGGCGACACTGAGATGGGGCGAAACCGTATCAAGGAGCGGCAGGGCGGCGGCGCCCAGCGCGGCGGTGAGTTGGCCGGTCTGGCCGCGCAGGACGCGGGGCAGGGAGCGTTTTGGCCGCGTGGCGACAGAGACGGGGAGGGGCTCGAGCGCGGCGATAACGGCTTCGAGCACCGAATCGGGCAGGCCGCCGCCGAAGATCACGGTTTCGGGGTCAAAGATGTTCTCGAGCATGGCGACGGTGGGCGCCAGATAATCGGCAGCCATGCCGATCCAGTCACGCAGCGTCGGATTGTCATCGTCGTGAAGCGCCTGGATGTCGTCGACCGTCGCGGCATAGATGCCGGCCATCGCAAGGCGCTCGCGCAGGGCAAAGACGGATACAAAGCGCTCCAAAGCGCCGGCAGGGCCGTATCGCGGGGTGCCGTTGCGCGGAACAAGGCCGACATGGCCAATTTCACCGGCATTGCCGAAGGCGCCGCGAAGGGGGCGGCCATCCTGGATGACGCCAAGACCGAGGCCGACGCCGAAGTAAAGGTAACAGAAATTCCCCAATTGCCGCCCGGCCCCGTACAGGCGCTCGCCGACTACGGCCGCGGTGGCGTCGTTTTCGACGATGACCGACTGGCCAGTTGCCTTGGCAAAAAGAGCCGTGGGATCGACGCCGGTCCAGCCGGGCAGAGTGGCCGGACCGACCGAACTCATGCCCTCAATCTCGAAAGGACCCGGCATGACGACGCCGATGCCGAGAAGCTTGCTGCGGTGGGCTCCAAGACTAACTTCGAGGCGGGCGACTTCCTCGGCCACGCGGCCGGGAACAGTGTCGGGTCCGGCTTCCTCGAGCCTGATGATGGAATGGCCCCGTACCCCGCCGGACAGGTCGAGTAACGCGGTGACCATATGATCGGCGGCAATTTCAACGCCCGCTGTCAGCGGGCCGTCTGGGTTGACGGCGAACTGGATGGGCGGTTGGCCTCGTCCCGAACGGAGCCGGCCAAGGTCAATAAGGAGACCTTCTCCGAGCAGCTCATCGACGATGTTGGCAACGGCCTGCGGCGTGAGATGGGCCTTGCGGGCAATCTCGGTGCGGCCGAGGTGCTCGTGCATCCGGATTACTTCCAGGACGACGCGGCGATTGTGCGCACGGTTCCGCTCGGGGTTGGACCCGATGGCAACTCGCTGGCGCAGATCTTTCTTATCGAAGCCGTTCATCCCAGCTTCCTCCAAGCCCCAGATACCTCGTTGTGGCTAAACTATCCGGGGAGCAGAATAACTCAACTAGATTATTTTATTGACAAGCCAACTTCGGATATCCGACGCTAGCATGCGCTAGAGGGGGCTTTCCGCCTCGGCTCATGGAGAAGGCTGTCGGAGGATCGATAGCCGAATGGAGGATTGTATCTATGCTCACCAAGGCAAAACTGGCCGGGCTGGCCGCTGGCGTCAGCCTGCTGGCCATGGGCTCCGCCCAGGCGGTCGAAATCGAATATTGGCAGTATGTGTTCGACAGTCGCGTGCAGGCGATGGACCAACTGATCGCCAAGTTCCAGGAAGCCAACCCGGACATCACGGTCAAGCAGACCACTTTCCCTTATGCCGACTACCAGACACGCGTCGTCGCCGCCAAGGTTGCTGGCCAGGGTCCGGACGTGGTGCAGCTGTTCTATGGCTGGACCGACCAGTTCGTGAATGGCGGACTTATCCAGCCGCTCGACCCGGCTGTGTTCCCCCATGCGGAAATCGAATCCGATTTCTTCCCGATCGTTTCCGCAATGAAGCGCGGCGATAGCTATTACGGCCTGCCGACTGCAGTGCGCTCGCTCGCCCTGTTCTACAACAAGGCCCTGTTCGATGAGGCCGGTCTGCAGCCGCCGCAAAATCTCGAAGAACTGGTCGCTGCAGCCGAAGCGACCACCAAACGCGATGGCGGCGGTAACATCACCTCTGCAGGTATCACGCTGGACATGGCGGGCCAGGACCACCATTGGTGGCGCGAAGTGCTGGTGCGCCAGAACGGCGGCGAGCCCTATGATGCCGAAGGCAATGTGGCCTACGACAGTGAAGCCGGTGCCGCAGCGCTCAAGTTCTACACCGACCTCCAGACCGAACACAAAGTGGGTCTCGTGGGCTTCATGGATGAAGGCCAGGCGGCCTTCCGCGCCGGCATGGCCGCGATGACCATCGACGGTACGTTCCGCCTGGGTGCTTTCGAAAGCAATCCGTTCGAGTGGGGCGTGGTGGAATTGCCGGCCGACGCCAATGGCATGCGCTCGAACTATTCGAGCTATTTTGCCAATGCGATCGGCGCCACGGCCGAGGGCGAAGAACTCGAAGCTGCCCAGAAGTTCCTTCAGTACATCTCCTCGCCCGAAGCCATGGAGATCTGGCTCGATGTCGTGGGTGAACTCCCCGCCCGCCGTGATGTAGCCCTGACCGACAAGAACCTGGAGGACCCGATCCTCGGGCCGTTCCTCAAGGGTCTGGAATATGCGCAGACCACCCAGTTCTACGATGAAGCTGCCCAGCGTCAGACCGCGATCGACATGGTCAACCGCGTGCTGCTGGAAAATCAGTCTATCGAGGATTCACTGAGCCAGGCTGCACAGGCCGAGCAGGCGATCATCGACCAGGCTCGCCAGTAGTTAGAGCCATCCAACATGGCCGGTGGCGGTTCCTGCCGCCGGCCTAAAAGAACACGCAGGAGCGAACATGCCGTCGGCAAACGCAACTTCACAAACAAACCCGGCTCGCTTCTCGGATCGCCTCAGCATCGGCACCAAACGCGTCATCTGGGCCTGGACGTTCCTGACCCTGCCCATCCTGTTCTACGCAGGAATCCGCTTTTATCCGACGTTTCAGGCGTTCTGGCTGTCGCTGACCAATTGGGACCTGTTGCGTCCGGCACAGTTTATCGGTCTTGCAAACTACCAGAAGATGTTCGCAGACCCGATCTTCTGGAAAGTGTTCAACAACACCTTCCTTTATCTCATCATCGGCACGCCGGTGAGCCTGGTGACCTCCTTCGTGATCGCCTTTTATCTTGACCGCGTGCGCTTCATGCACAGCTTCATTCGCGCGCTGTATTTCCTGCCCTTCCTGACCACTGCAGCAGCCATGGGCTGGGTCTGGCGCTGGTTCTACCAGCCGGTTCCGATCGGGGTAATCAACGGGTTCCTGAGCACCATAGGCATTGCGCAGCAGCCATTCCTGCGTTCGGTTGACCAGGCGCTGATTTCGGTCCTTGTCCCGGCGATCTGGGCGGGGCTCGGCTTCCAGGTCATCATTTTCATGGCAGGGCTACGCGCCATCCCTGGCACATTCTACGAAGCTGCTCGCATCGACGGGCTGGGCGAATGGGCAATCCTGAGGAAGATCACTATTCCGCTGCTCAAGCCAACCACGGTGTTTCTGGTCGTGTTCTCTTCGATAGGCTTCCTGCGCATTTTCGACCAGGTCTACAACATGACCACCAATGATCCGGGCGGTCCGCTGAACTCGACTAAGCCCCTCGTGCTCATGATCTATCAGACCGCCTTTTCGTCCTATCAAATGGGCTATGCCGCCGCGCAGACCGTGGTGCTGTTCACCATCCTGCTCGTCGTCTCCCTGCTCCAGCTCTATGTGCTGAGGGAAAAGAAATGACCGCCATCACAACCACCGAGTTGGCAGCCAACCGCCGCGACATTCGCCCCGGCCGCATCATTGTCTGGAGCCTGCTGTTCATTGGCGGCCTCATCATGATCACGCCGCTGCTCTACATGTTCTCGACGTCACTCAAGACCTCGGCCCAGGTCTATGACCTGCGGCTGGTGCCGGCGGCTCCTACTCTCGATAACTACATCAAGGTTCTGGGTGACGGCCGCTTCATGCAGTGGTTCTTCAATTCCACCTTCATTGCGCTGACCGTCACGGCCTCGAACGTATTTTTCGACAGCCTGGTCGGCTATACGCTGGCCAAGTTTCAGTTCCGCGGCCGCTACTTCATATTCCTGGCGATCCTGTCGACCCTGATGATCCCCACCGAAATGCTGGTGATCCCGTGGTATCTAATGTCCAGCCAGCTGGGGTGGCTCAATTCCTATTGGGGCATCATGTTCCCCGGCATGATGACGGCCTTCGGGACCTTCCTGATGAAGCAGTTCTTCGAGGGCGTGCCGAACGATTTCCTCGAGGCCGCGCGGGTGGACGGGCTGAACGAATTCACCATCTGGTGGAAGATTGCCATGCCGATGGTGGTGCCTGCCATCTCGGCGCTCGCCATCTTCACCTTCCTCGGCAACTGGACTGCCTTCTTCTGGCCGCTGATCGTGACCACCTCCAAGGAGCTCTATACCCTGCCCGTGGGCATTTCGAGCTTCTCGGCTGAATCATCCATTCAGTGGGAGCTGATCATGACCGGCGCGGCCATCGGCACCATTCCGACGCTCCTCGTCTTCCTGCTGCTGCAGCGCTACATCGTTCGTGGCGTCATGCTGGCCGGGCTCAAGGGTTAATCCGATGACCGATCCCCGTTCAGCCGACATTTCCGTATTTCCCGATCCGGTCTACAAGGAAACCGTGCTGCGCCCGCTGTTTGACGGCGCCAAGGACCATCATGTGGCAGGCTTTCGCGCCATCGACCGGGCCCATCTGGTGATGCTGGCCGAAACCGGCATTCTCGACGCCGAACAGGCGCGCGAGATCGCCGGGGCGCTGGACAGCATCGATGCCGAGATCGAGCCATCGGAACTCGTCTATACCGGCGAGGTGGAGGATTTTTTCTTCCTCATCGAGAAAGAACTGAAAAAGCGCATCGGTCCCGATCTCGGCGGGCGGCTCCATACGGCGCGCTCGCGCAACGATATCGACCATACATTGTTCAAGCTGGGCCTGCGTGAGCGGCTCAATCTGCTGATCGACAAGGCACTCAAGCTGCACGCCGCGCTGATCGAAGCGGCCGAGCGCGAGAAGGCCACGCTGGTCGTTGCCTATACCCACGGCCAGCCGGCGCAGCCGACGACCTTTGGGCATTATCTTTCAGCGATCATAGAATTCGTCGGTCGCGATATCGAGCGGCTGTTTGACGCCTACCGGATTGTCGATCTTTCGCCCATGGGCGCCGCGGCGATCACCACCACCGGTTTCCCCACCGATCGGGCACTTGTGGCTGAACTGCTCGGCTTTGCCGCGCCCTTGCAGAATTCCTATTCCTGCATTGCCGGCGTCGATTACATCACCGCCACCTACAGCGCTATCGAGTTGATGTTCCTCCATCTTGGCCGTCCCATCCAGGACTTCCAGGTGTGGACCAGTTTTGAGGTGGGGCAGATTTACGTGCCCAACAGCCTTGTGCAGATTTCCTCGATCATGCCGCAAAAACGCAATCCGGTGCCGATCGAGCATTTGCGGCATCTGGCGAGCCAGACCTATGGCCGGGCGCAGGCCATGCTGAGCGTGATGCACAACACGCCCTTCACCGACATGAACGACAGCGAGGGCGAGACGCAGTCCATGGGCTATCAGGCCTTCGAGAGCGCCTATCGCGTGCTCGATCTGCTTGCCGCGCTGGTGGCGCAGATCCGCATCGATCCAGCACGGGTGCGGGCCAATATCAGCCGCTCCTGCATCACCATTACCGAACTGGCCGATAGCTTGGTGCGGCGCGAGGGGCTGTCCTTCCGCGAGGGGCACGAGATCGCGGCTGCCGTCGCCAAGTCCGTTGTGGCGATGAACGGTGACCTGGTCACCGATGGCTTCGAGCCTTTCGCCAAGGCATTCCAAAAGGCAGTGGGCCGCCAGAGCGCGCTCGACCGAGCCGCCTTTGCCGAGATCGTTTCGCCTGAATATTTCGTGTCGGTGCGCAACCGCTTCGGCGGCCCAGCGCCGGAGCCGCTCGGAGCCGCAATCGCCGGCTACCGGAAGGATGCGACCAACCTCGCGGGGAAACACCAAACCATTTTGCGCCGCCAGGCTGACGCCGCGCGCATGCTCAACGAGCGCTTCGGCGCACTGAAGGGAACTGCTTGATGGCCAAGATTGAACTACAGGGCCTCGTAAAGGAATACGGCAAGACCCGCGCCGTCCATGGCATCGATCTCACCATCGAGGACGGTGAGTTCGTGGTTTTTGTCGGACCGTCCGGATGCGGCAAGTCCACGACGCTGCGCATGATTGCGGGACTGGAGGACATTTCGGGCGGCAAGCTGCTGATCGGCGACGAGGTGGTGAACCAGCGCGCGCCCAAGCAGCGCAACATCGCCATGGTGTTCCAGAACTACGCCATTTATCCGCATATGACAGTTGGCCAGAATATCGGCTTCGGGCTCTATACGTCCAAGCTATCCAAGGCAGAAAAGCAGCAGCGGATCGCCGAAACCGGCAAGATCCTGGGGCTGGAAAAGCTGCTCGATCGCCGGCCGGCAGCGCTTTCGGGCGGGCAGCGGCAGCGCGTGGCCATTGGCCGTGCCATGGTGCGCGATCCCGTGGCCTTCCTTTTCGATGAGCCGCTCTCCAACCTCGACGCGCAACTGCGGTCGCAAATGCGCATGGAGATCAAGAGCCTCCATCGTCGTCTGGGCACCACCATCGTCTACGTGACGCACGACCAGGTGGAAGCCATGACCATGGCCGACAAGATCGTGGTCATGCGCGATGGTGATATCCTGCAAGTGGGTACGCCTACGGACCTCTACGAGAACCCGGTAGACGTCTTTACCGCCCGCTTTATCGGCAGCCCCTCGATGAATATGGTCGAAGGCCAGGTTGCCGGCGGCGTTCTGACGGTCGAAGGCGTTCAAATCAGCGGGCTGACGCTTCCGCCGCACCAGGGCAAGGCGCTCATCGGCATCCGTCCGCACGATCTGATAGTGGCGGAGGGGACGGGCGGCGCCGGGCTAAGCGGCTCGGGCATGGTCGAGGCGGTGGAGCCTCTGGGATCGGAAACGCTGGTGCATTTGCGCCTGGGAAACAATCTCGTCATCGCGACGGCACCGGGCCGCGTTGTGCCGGCAATCGGCAGCACGGTTTCGGTGCAGGCGGAACCGGGCTCCCTCTACCTCTTCGATGCGGCGAGTGAAAAGGCGCTGGGCCACGCATGACATCGACCAGACCGAAGGCCGGGGCGGTGCTGAGCCTTGGTCGCATCTATTGCGACATGGTGTTTCGCGGCCTTGGCGGCATGCCGCAACTGGGGCGCGAGCTCTTTGCCGATGAGTTCGCGCTGACGCCGGGCGGTGGCGCCCTGATTACGGCCGCGCATCTGGCAGCGCTCGGAAGGCCCGCGGCGCTGTTGGCGCGGTTCGGCACCGATGACCTCTCGCAATCGCTGGCCGGCAAGATCGAAGACCTTGGACTGGACCTGCAATTCCTTGATCGCCACGAGACGGCAGGGCCGCAGCTGACCGTAGTCATGGTGCAGAACGGCGACCGGGCGTTCCTGTCCCGGCGTGCGGGCCATGCGCGTCCGGCCAGTTTCGAGGCCAGCCTCGGCTGGGTCGATGCTGCCCATCTTCACATCGCCGAATATGCGACGCTACACGAAATGACCGATGCGATCACGGCGGCAAAACACCAGGGATTGTCGGTGTCTCTGGACCCAAGCTGGGACGACGAATTGATCCGCGACCCAATGTTCTTTGAAAGGGCGGCCGGAACCGACATCTTCATGCCCAACATGGAAGAGGCCGAAGCTCTGACCGGCCTCAAGGATCCCGCAGCAGCGCTGATGGTGCTGTCCAGGCACTTTCCCGTCGTGGCACTCAAATGCGGTGGCGATGGCGGCATGGTCACTGCTTCCGGCGAGACCTTGCATCTGCCAAGCCCGAGTGTTGATGTGATCGACACCACCGGGGCCGGCGACGCCTTCAATGCCGGTTTTCTTCATGCCTGGCTCGACGGCGGAGATGTTCGAACATGCCTCGCTAGAGCGATCGATGCCGGCACCCGCTCGGTTCAGGCCTCGGGCGGCACGGGGAGCCTCCGGCGTTCAAGCTAGAGAGCATCGCGTTTAGCCGGCCTAGATGAACAGGCTGGCGTGCCTCGTTTCCAGCTCGGGCAGATCGTCGAGAATACTGCCCAGATGGTCTGCCATGGCACGCTTGGCGCCTTCCACGTCATGCTCGTCGATCGCCGCCATGATGGCACGATGCTCGCGCACGCGGCGCCTCATGTCGGCCTCGCTTTGCAGCGTCATGTTGCAGACCCGGTCCATGTGCGTTTTCATGTCGGCAATCGCGATCCAGGCGATGCTGACGCCCGCCCCCTGCGCCACGGCGAAATGAAACGCTTCGTCATGCTCGCGGAACCCGGCATGGTCGAGCTTTTCGGCCGCTTCTTCCTGCTTGGCCATTAGGCTCGCGATCCGCTTGCGCTGCCAGGCATCGAAGTTTTCCGCGGCCTTGGCCACGACGGCAATCTCCACCGATTGCCGCACGAAGAGCGCCTCGGTCATCTCCTTGGCCGAAATGCGCGCCACCACCGTGCCGCGATGCGGCCGGATTTCGATCAGCCGCGAATTGGCCAGTCGAATCAGCGCCTCGCGCACCGGTTGCCGTGACACGCCCAATCGGGTGGCGATTTCCTGCTCGCTCAAGCGCGATCCGGGTAACAGTTCCAGCTCGATAATAGCGCGTCGAAGGTCTTTTTCGATCGACGCGGCGGCACTTTCGCCGCTCTCGGCCGTCTGCATTTCAATAGTCATATTACATCTCGTCCATGGCATTGACATCTAGAGTCGATGCGCCATACGGTACCATACAATTCCATACAGGGCGTGTAAAACGTCCGATATGCTCGGGGAGGGTGGGATCAGCCCACCATTGCGATGGTCATGCAGTCACGCTTTCAGGACAATTTCGTTGCGCCGAACCTTAGTGATCCGCGGCTGGCGAGTAAACGCGCCTATCGTATGCTGATCAACGGCAAGTCGGTCGATGCGCAATCGGGCGAAACGGTGACGCGCGAAAGCCCGGGTCATCGCGGCAAGGTGGTCGGCGAATGGCCCGCTGGAAGCACGGCTGATGCGTTTCTGGCCATTTCCGCTGCGCGCCAGGCGTTCGACAATGGCCCTTGGTCCAAGATGAGCGGCGCCGAACGCTCGACCATTCTCCACGCGGTTGCCGCCAAAATTCTCGATCATGTCGATGAGCTGGGTCTGATCGAGTGCCTGGAAACCGGCAAGCCGCTGGAACAGGCTAAGGGCGAGATCGGCTATTGCGCCGACCTGTGGAACTACGCCGCCGGCCAGTCGCGCGGTCTCGAAGGCTCGACGCACAACAATATCGGCGAAAACCGCCTGGGGCTCGTGCTGCGCGAACCTGCCGGCGTCGTCGGCATCATCACGCCATGGAATTTCCCATTCATCATCGTTTCCGAGCGTGTGCCGTGGGCATTGGGGGCGGGCTGCACGGTCGTGGTCAAGCCCAGCGAATTCACCTCCGGCACCACCATTCGCCTCGCTGAACTGGCGCTCGAAGCGGGCCTTCCCGCGGGCGTGTTCAACGTCATCACCGGTTATGGCCCAGCCGTGGGCCAGGTGTTGGCCGAAGACCCGCGCGTCGATGTGCTGGCCTTTACCGGTTCTGTCCGCGTAGGCACGCAATTGGCGGGCATTGCGGCTGCCGGCGTCAAGCGGGTTGGCCTCGAGCTTGGCGGCAAGGGGCCGCAGATCGTCTTTGCCGACGCCGATCTCGAAGCGGCCGCCGATGGCATCGCCTATGGCGTCTATCATAATGCCGGCCAGTGCTGCATTTCCGGCAGCCGCCTGATCGTCGAGAATTCCATTCGCCCGGCGCTGCTCGAACGCCTGCTCCATCTGTCACGCAAGCTGCCCTTCGGCGATCCGCTGGGGGCGGGCACGCGCTTTGGCGCCATGGTCTCGCAGCCGCATCTGGAAAAGGTTGCCAGCTACGTGGCGGCCGGCGTCGAAGAAGGCGCCGAACTACTGCTCGGCGGCGATATGGTCGATGCCAAATCGGGCAATTTCTTCGCCCCTACCGTCTTTGACAAAGTGCGGCCCGACATGCGCATCGCCCAGGAGGAAATCTTCGGGCCGGTGCTGGCCACCATCGGGTTCGACACGCCCGATGAAGCGGTGGCTCTCGCCAACGGCACGCCCTTCGGCTTGTCGGCCAGCGTCTGGTCGCGCAATCTCGAAAACGCCATCCAGACCACGCGAAAGATCCGCGCCGGTCGCTGCTGGATCAATTCGGTGATCGACGGCACGCCGGAACTGCCCATCGGCGGCTACAAGAAAAGCGGCACGGGCCGCGAACTCGGCCGCTTCGGCTTTGATGAATATTCCCAGTTCAAGGGCCTGCACATGACGCTTGGCAAGCCCACGCCGTGGTTCGCGGTATGAGGAAGAATTTCAATCCACCGCGTCATTCCCGCTTTCGCGGGAATGACGCGGTGGACAAGGAGGAGTCTGGCGCTGCGCTTGACCCAAAGCGTGTCGCCACCAGCGGGACCTGAGGAGGGCCCGTTTCACCCAAAGGGAGGACTACAATGAAATTGACCAAACTGACAGCGGGCCTGCTGGCCGGCTGCACCATGCTTGCCTCTGCCGGGGGCGCCATGGCGCAGGATGATGCGGTGAAAGCCACCATGATCATCTATCTCGACCCCAGCGTGCAGTTCTTCAATCCGGTGGTGAAGGGCGCCCAGGACGCCGCAGCCGCCTTCAATGTCGATCTCGACGTGCAATATGCCAACAACGATCCGGTCCGCCAGAACGACCTGATCGAGAGCGCCATGGCAACCGGTGTCGACGGCATCGCTGTCGCCATCTCCAGCTCGGACGCTTTCGACGAAAGCATCTGCGCGGCAGTGGAGGCCGGTATCGTAGTCATCGGCTTCAACAATGACGACCTCGAGGGCGCCGACGGCAATTGCCGCCAAGCCTATGTCGGCATGGACGAGGAAGCCTCGGGGTACGAGCTGGGTATCCGCATGATCGAAGAATTCGATCTCAAGGAAGGCGATACCGTCTTCAACCCGCGGGAAATCCCCGAAGCCAGCTTCGCCGTGGCCCGTGGCGGCGGCATTGAACGCGCAATGACGGAACACGGCATCAAGGTTGAAACCGTGCGTGCCGGTCTCGATCCGGCTGAAGCGCAAAACATCATGGCCCAGGCATTGATCGCCAACCCGTACATCAAGGCCGTCTTCGGCACCGGCTCGGTCACTTCGACCGTTGGCGCGGGCGCGATTAAGGACGCAGGCGTCGACGTGCCCTTCGGCGGCTTCGACCTTGCCGTTGAAATCGTCAATGCGGTGGAATCGGGCGAGATGTTCGCCACCATGGACCAGCAACCCTACCTGCAGGGCTACTATCCGATCGCCCAGATCGCCATGGCCGCACGCTATGGCCTGACCCCGACGGACGTCGATACCGGCCAGGGTGCATTCCTCAATCAGGAACGCATTGGCGTCGTGAAGCCCTTCATCGGCACCTATCGCTGATCTGAGAGCCCCGGCGTTCTGCGCCGGGGCAACCCTCTTACGAACCGGATATGACCGTGACCGAGATGACCCACGATCGCGCCGCCACGCCCAGGCGAACGGCAGCCCAGCGGCTCCATGACCTTCTTTCCATGCCGGCGGGCGCCATCCTGCTGGTCTTCGTCCTGGTACAGATCGCCTGCATTGCCGGCGGCCTCTTGTTCCCCGATGACTTCCGCTATCTCTCGCCCGCCAATATGGGCATCATGATGCGGTCGGTCCCGGTGCTCGGGTGTCTGGCGCTCGGCGCCGGCATGTTGATGATCGCCGGCGAATTCGATCTCTCCATTGGCTCGGTTTACACCTTCACCGCCGTCGTCATGGCCATGCTGGTAGGAAATGGCGTCGATGCCTTTCTTGCTGCACCGGCAGGACTGTTGATCGGCGCCGCTATCGGCCTGCTCAACGGCGCTTTGACGCTGCGCTTCAACCTGCCCAGCTTCATCGTTACGCTTGGCGGCCTGCTGTTCTGGCGCGGGGCGGTACTGCTGCTCAATGGCGCGATTCAGGTCCGCTTCGATCCCAACCCGGTGTTCAACGAACTCTTTTCCGGCACGATCCTCGGCATCAACGCAGCCTTCATCTGGTTCATCGCCCTGTGTCTGGTGTTTTATGCGCTGCTGCACCGCCACCGTTTCGGCAATCACGTCTTTGCCACCGGCGGCAATCGTTCTGCGGCCACCGCCATCGGGGTCAATACCAACCGCATCAAGCTGATGGCCTTCGCCATTGCCGGTTTCATGGCCGCCTTTGCCGGTATTCTCGCCACCACGCGCGTCGGCTCCGTCCAGCCGGGGCAGGGGACCGGCCTCGAACTCCAGGCCATCGCCGCCTGTGTCATCGGCGGGCTGTCGCTGCGCGGCGGCCGCGGCTCGATCCTTGGCGTCTTCCTTGGCGTGATGCTGATCTTCACCATCACTGACGTGCTGCTACTTCTGCGCGCGCCCGGCTTCTATCTCGACATGTTCATCGCCTCGCTGATCGTGGTGGCCTCGATCTTCAACCATGGCCTCGACCGCCGGGGAGCATCCACATGAGCCTGCTCGCTCTGCACAACATCAACAAAACCTTTGGGCCGCTTAAAGCGCTGACCGATCTCAGCTTCGAGGTCGGCCATAGCGAAGTCGTGGGCCTGCTCGGCGACAATGGCGCTGGCAAATCCACCACGGTCAACATGATCTCCGGCATCCACCGGCCCAGTTCGGGCTATATCTCGGTGGATGGCCAGCGGCAGGATTTCGCCAATCGCCGCGACTCCGCCGAAGCCGGCATCGAGACGATCTATCAGAACACTGCCCTGGTCGATTGCCTCTCCATCTCGCGCAATATCTTCCTGGGCCGCGAACTGACCGACCGCTTCGGCTTTCTCGACCTCAAGCAGATGCGCGAGATCGCCATGCAGGTGCTTGAAAGCGCTGTCCACATCTCTGGCATCAATAGTCCCGACAAACTGGTCGGAGACCTCTCCGGTGGCCAGAAACAGGCCGTCGCCATCGCCCGCGCCGTCTTCTTCAAGCGTCGCGTGCTGCTGCTGGACGAGCCCACGTCCGCTCTGTCGGTGCGCGAGACCGAAGCTCTCCTGCACCAGGTGCTCAAGCTCAAGTCGGAGGGCGTTTCGAGCGTATTGGTCACCCATAACCTCTATCACGCCTACCAGGTCTGCGACCGCTTCGTGATCATGAGCCACGGCACCAAGGTCTTTGATGTGGCCAAAGCCGACACCACGATCGAAGAACTGACTCAGCATGTCGTTCTGACCTAGGCGACCGTATGGAGCCATGCCGCCGCCCGGCAGGACGGCGTGCATTTTCTCACGAGGAGTATTGACTTGGGTGATTTGCGGAACACCGCAGCGCCCCGCTGGTTAGGCGCTGATCTAGCCTCGAAAAGGATATTTCAATGTTCTTCAGAACCAGCCAATTCCAATACAACGCTCGTCCGGAACGATCGGACCCGGTCTATGCCAACAAGCTTCAAGAAGTGCTTGGAGGGCAATGGGGCGAAATCAGCGTAATGATGACCTACCTCTTCCAGGGGTGGAACTGCCGTGCGCCAGCCAAGTACCGGGACATGATCCTGGACATCGGTACCGAAGAAATCGCGCATGTGGAGATGCTGGCGACAATGATCGCCCGCCTGCTGGAAAACTCCCCAGTCGAGGCACGGGAAAATGCTGCGAAGAATTCCGTGGTCGGCGCAGTAATGGGCGGCGCCAGGGTTGAGGATGTGATCGTAGCAGGCATGAACCCGCAACACGCAATTGTTTCGGGTGGAGGAGCCACCCCCAACGACAGCGTCGGCTTTCCCTGGACCTCTCGCTACACCATTGCCTCGGGCAACCTCATGGCGGATTTCCGGTTCAATGTTACGGCTGAATCGCAGGGCCGGCTGCAGGTCTCGCGCCTCTATGAAATGACCGATGATCCCGGCGTTCGCGACATGCTGTCCTTCCTCATTGCCCGCGACACCATGCACCAGAACCAATGGCTGGCTGCCATCAAAGAACTTGAGATGGATGGCCTCGGGCAAACCCCGGTGCCCATGAGCTTCCCGCAGGAACAGGAAAAGTCCGAGGTAGCTTACCAGTACTGGAAATGCTCTGACGGTAATGCGAGCCAGGAAGGCCAATGGGCAAGCGGACCCTCCCAGGATGGAAAAGGAGAGATCGAGTTCCTTTCCAAGCCTCAGCCACTCGGCGAACGGGTTGATGAACTTCCCCCAGTCGATCCACGGCTGCACAACACTCCAAAAAAGCCAATGCCTCCGGTCTCCTCATAGCACCGACTTTCCACGGCGCGCGCTGGCAATGATTGGCCAGCGCGCCTGTGGCGGGAACGCGCTGATCAACGAATAAAGCGGCTCCAGCCTGCATACTGTTCCCGGATCGGCCCCCGGCGCAGGCTGAGCAATATCAACGCGACGCCGGCCGCGGCACTCAGGGCACCGGACAGGAGCGGTGCACCATAAAGGAACGGCGCTACCACAAGCGCAGCACCCAGCAGCGTGTTGAGATAGCGAACCGGTCGCGCCACCTCGGCCGCCGACACGGAAACCACCGTGAGCACGAGAGAGCCGATCAAATGATCCGCATTCGCCATGGCTCCTTCGGTTCCCAGCGTCAGCCGCGTGCACATCAGCCACACGCCGATTGCGGCAGACAGCGCGAGATTCCACGGCAGACTGACGCCGCCGGAAAACACGTCTCGAATTATCGCACCCGGTGGGCGGTCGAACTCGTCCTTGGCCGGCGCCGTTCCGTCGGCATCCGGCGCCTCTTCGCCATCGCCGAGCAGGAGCACGGCCAACCCGTTCTGGCCCAGTTGGACCCGGCGGCGCACGAACTGCAGCGTCGCCAGGATTTCGTCCAATGAGTATGGAATTTGCACCAGAACCGCCGCCGCGCCGATCAGCGCGAGGGTGCTCCATGTCCCGATGACGATTGGCTGGATGATGATGAAGTAAATCGAGATGATGCCGAGTGGCGCGATCATCAACCCGAACAGCACCACTAACCACGGCATGGTGCGCCAGCGCATGCGCGAACCGACAAGCCCGGTAAGGATCTCCAGTAGGTAGGTGTAGGCTCCCACAGCGGCGTCGGAGACCGGCCAAGCCTTTGACACCGATGAGGTGATGATTTCCTCGGTGCCATTGCGCGGATCACTGAGCGACCCGGCGAAAAACGGCTCCCACACATGGGGAATGTGTCCGAGCTGATAGCCGGCGAGATATCGGGACACATAGAGCCCGACAATGGCCAGGATGATGATGGGGATGCGCTGTGTCCAGGCCGAGGGGTTGTAGCTCCAACCCGGCGGCACGTCGGGGCCCGTCAGGGTGGCCAGAGCCGTTGATCCCGGTTCGGGCTTGAGGCAGACCGCGAAGCCGAAGATCAGCGCTCCGACCAGCGTGTCGGACAGGTAGGCTGCACTATTGCTGGTGGAAAACAGGATCGGTGCTGCCATCACCAGGGCGCCGATGCCAGCAGATATCCAGCGAGCCCATGGCATTCGTTGCGACAGCGCGATCGCCGCGCTGACCATGAGCGCGATACCCAGGATCATTTCGCTCCAGCGTAGCAACGGCTCCGCCACGCCGACCAGCACAGGCTGGGTAACAAGCCAGGTCCCGAGGCCGATATTGAGGAAGTGCGCCCACCGGTTGCTGCGATGCTGCTGGCTCACCTGCTCCCGATGCCGGGTCAGAAGCTCTCTGGGGTCCTCGCCCAAATCTACCGCCGTTTCCACCCATTTGGGCGGCTCGATCCTGTGTCGCTCATACCAACCCATCGGGTCGGTCTTCAGTGCGCCGGCAAGTTTGGCAAGTTCGTCCCTGAGGCGATGCCGAGGCTCCCAGCCAAGCAGGCGCCGGGCCTTGCTGGTGTCGAGGGCGTAGTGATCATCGGCGAGTGCGACCATGAAAGGCTTGATGAACGGCGCCTCTCCTTCATCCACCGCATCGGGAATAATCGGCTCCAGCTTTTCCTGGACCCAGGAACCTGCGGCCGCAATCGGCTTCGGCACGCGTATGGTCGGCCAATCCTTCTGACCATAGAGGATGTACCCGATCTCGTCCTGCAATGCGTCATATCCCATGGCGTCCGCCTCTCCGATCAGCATGGCGCATTCCGGTGGCAGGGTGTTTCGCCGCTCAACGGTGCGCGTAATGGCGTCGAGCAGATCCTCCCGGTGAAGCATGGTCTGGCCCACCAGCGGGCTTCCCGAATAAAGCAGGCTCTCGAATTCGCGCTCGTAGATCCTGGTCATCTGCTGGGCCATGGTGGGCACGGTCGAGTGCTCGTCATAGACGCCCGCGAGGCGCAATATGGCGCAAGGTATCTGTCCTCGCTCGGCCCTGATCATGTCCTCCGCCGCGAGCTTGGATATCGGGTAGGCCCAACGTGGCCCAAGAGGTTGGCTTTCATCGATCCGCTCGCCGGGGCGGCAAGGCTCGTGCACCAGCATCGTGCTCGCATAGACGAACTGCTCCACTTCGAACGACTGCAGTCCGCGCAACAGGCGACCCGTTCCTTCGACATTCACGGATTGGTAGAGCGGGTTCTCTTGCCCGGAGAAATCAAAATAGGCGACGAGATGGATGACACTGGCAATGCGGCGACCCACCGCATCTGCGAGCCGATGCAAAGCAAATTCAACGGAAGCGTCGGATGTAAAGTCTGCCTCGAAAACTGGAAAATCGGTGTTCTTGGCTGAGCGATCGATCCCGACAATTCGATACTGCCCTGCCAGGGCTTTGGCGATCGAACTGCCGAGATTACCGGTGGCGCCTGTGATGATGACGACAGGCTTGCTTGCCCCCACTTCAGATTCCGGTGGCTGCTGCTCCATCGTGTTCCTCAGGTTCGGGCGCCGTGGATCGCGGTGTTCCATGCAACCCAACGAGTTTGGCTGCCATTCGATGCACCTCATCTGCCGGGTAGCCCATCAGGAACTTTAGACATCGCCTGCCGTTCCTTCCGTGAACAGGTGGGAAGTCATGAGCGACAAGGAAATCAAGTTTCCCTCGATAAGAGAGGATGGGCTGCAACTCGAAGAGCACCGCCGTTTTCAGGAGCGCTTCTGGACCGTCGAACGCTGGGTCTGGGTGGGCTTCGGAGCCATAATCATCCTGGCGTTATTGGGGCTGACCGGCTCTGGAGGGCCGCTGGCCCGCACCAGCGCCTCGCTAGAGGGTGCTTCGATCGACTATCCCCGCTTCACCCGCTGGGAAGCACCCGATGAAATCCTGGTCGAATTCGAGCCGGGAGGCGCCGAGCGCCGTTTGACCCTGTCGTCCGACTTCGCCGAGACGTTCCAACTGGAGAGCGTGCAGCCGCAACCGGACCGCAGCGAGACAAGTGCGGACGGAGAGGTCATGATCTTCCGCGTAGACCCCCAGTCGGCGGCCCAAGTCACCCTTCACTTGCGCGCGCAAAATCCGGGCATGGCCGACTTCCGCGCGGCTATAGACGATGGTGCGTCGGTTTCCATTTCGACGTTCATTTTTCCATAGGAGATCACCATGGAGACCGTCATTCGTGGCGCCGTCGTTTTCATCGTTCTGCTGGTGATCATTCGTCTCTCCGGCCGGCGCACGTTAGCCCAGATGACAGCCTTCGATCTCGTCCTGGTGCTGATCGTCGCCGAAACAACGCAGCAAGCGCTGCTGGGGGATGACTTCTCAATCATCAATGCCGTGATCCTGATCATCACGCTGTTCACGCTCGATATCCTGATGTCCTACCTCAAGGAACACTCACCGCGAGCTGAAAAACTGCTCGACGGTGTGCCCACCGTGCTGATCAGCCTGGGCAAACCCGATGCTCGAGCTCTCAAGCGGGCGCGCGTGGATATAGAAGACGTGCTGGAATCGGCCCGTTCGAAGCATGGCGTCGAGCGTCTCGATCAGATCAAGTTCGCGGTGCTTGAGGTCGGCGGCGACATCAGCATTGTGCCGGAACAATAAAGCCGTTGCGATGGACAGGCATACGGTCGTCATCACCGGTGCTTCGAGCGGCAATGGCCGCGCCACCGCACATGAATTTGCCCGCCACGGTGCGCATCTGGTGCTTGTGGCACGGCGCCGCAACGCACTCGATGAGGTCGTACGCGAATGCGAGACCTTGGGCGGGGTAGCCGTTGCGGTGCCTGCTGATGTTGCAGATGCATCGGTCGTGGCAATGATCGCTCAACAGGCGCTGGCGAAATTCGGCCGCATCGACATCTGGGTCAATTGCGCAGCCGTGCTGCAATTCGGCCGGGTCGAGGAGGTGCCGCCCGCTGTGCTGGAACGGGTCATCATGACCAATGTCGTGGGCTATCTGTACGGCTCGCAGGCCGCGATACGCCAGTTCCGCCGACAAGGATCGGGCATCCTTATCAATGTGTCCTCTGTTCTGGGCCTCGCGGCAGAAGCCTATTCCTCGGCCTATTCCGCCAGCAAGTTCGCCATCCGAGGCCTCACAGACAGCATAAGGCAAGAGGTCCACGATGCGCCGGACATTCACGTCTGCACCGTTTTTCCATTCGCCATAGACACGCCGATCTACCAGCACGCAGCGAACTTTACCGGGCACAAAGTCACCCCTATCCATCCGCGCTATTCTGCGGAGATTGTCGCCAAGGCGATCGTCAAGCTCGCGCGCCGCCCGCGACCGGAAACCTTTGCCGGCGGTCTGGCGGCCCTGGTGCCATGGCCGGCTGCAATTGCGCCGGTGCTGACCACCCGAATTATCCGACGGGCGGCCTTGATCATGCAGATCCACAAAGACAAGGCCGCTGCGTCTGCGGGCAATGTGTTTGAGCCGATCCATGATGATCTCAAGGTCAGCGGCGGCTGGCAGCATACCGCAAGTGCCGGCGGAGACAGACTGCTGCTGGTGCTCGCAGGCGCCGCTTTGTCGGTTGCGGCCATCACCTTGTTGCGTCGGCGGCGCTGAACTATCTACCCGCGCTTAATCCCGGCTAGCGCCTCATCGTCGACGAGCAGGTAATGGATCGATTGGAAGACGATCTTACCGTCTCGAATGACAAAACTATCCGCTCCTGAAACGGCGTTGAAATTGGATGATCGCCCTTCCCACACCAGAAACGCATAAGGCCCGTGGACGCGTTTGGACAGGAACTTGAAGCGCGCCTCGGGCAGTTGCTCCCCCAGGCGCGTGGCAGAGGTCCGGATGGCATCGTGCCCCACCATCTGGGAATTGGAAGTGAGAAGCACGACGTCGTCAGCGTAGTTGCGGCTGAGATCGTCCTCCAGGCGCCCCTCGATGCGGAGACGCAGATGGTCCTCGAAGACATCCTCTGGCGTCCGCATCCTTCGACCTCCTGCCGAGCACCGCCGTGCCCTCTCACCCATCATAGAAGGCGCCATCCATCGCACAATCGAAATAGATTGGCGGATGAATGCAATGATATTGAGCATAACATCGGACAGCTACCCAGCTATCGGCCCCCTGAGTGCAGGGAGCCGCTAGCCACAATAGTCTATGGCGAACCATGGCGCGAAGGCGGAGTATTCCTGCTGAATGGAGAATTGCCATGTTCCTCAAAACCATTGCAATTGTACTCGCGATCGCCTTCTCCACAGTCCCGGCAGCCATGGCTGAAAAGCCCGCCGACAGGGGAGACACTCCCGGTTTGGGCTGGGGTAAGGGTGGCAAGCAGGTTGGGGCTCCTGGGCCGGTAGCAGGGGTGGGCTTGCCCATTCTGGCCGTGGCGGGTGGGATCTTCTGGATCAAATCCCGCAAGCGGCGCCTGGACAAGGCCGACGGGTGAGCAGCCTGAAAGCCACTTTCCCGATTGCGCTGGGGGAAGCCGTTTCGAAACCCTTGCTGTTCGGAAGTCTCATCGCGATCGGCAGCGCCAATGGTCTTTCGGAAAAAGTTCTCACCTCCGTGAGCCTTGAGGGTTTCCTCGGCGCGGCACTCAACACGTTTGACGTCAGTGTCTTCGTCTGGCTGGCCCTTGGCGCAGGTCTTCTGCTGGTTTACCGCTCGGCTCCGGAGGAAATCCATGGGAGCGACTGGGCCCTGGCCGCCGGTGCCGGCATAGGCGTACTGCTGCCGGTTCCCGCCCTGAGTTGGCTTGTCGTAACCGGACTGTCGCTGTCACTGCTCATCCGGTCGGCGCCGGGCAGCATGCTGCGGCGCGGCGCAATAATCCTGTTGGCAGCCACCATCCCGGTCTTTTGGGCGCGGCTCGTGATGAGCGTCTTCAATGAGACGGTCCTTGCCGTCGATGCCTTCCTGGTTTCCTTGGCTGTCGGGTCGGCGCGAAATGGCAATCTAGTCCCTTTCGCCGATGGCTCCGGCGCTTTGTGGATCGCTCCTGGATGTTCCTCCTTCACCAATATTTCCCTCGTTATCCTCGCTTTTGTCGGCCTGGTGAACATCACCTCCGGCAAGTGGTCCAGCGCGAAACTTGGCCTGGGCCTGCTGGCATGTGCCGCGGTCATGCTGATCAACGTCACCCGCATCAGCCTCATCGGCTATTATCCCGAGCATTTTGAACTCATCCATGGCGAGACGGGCGCCGGCATTGCCGGATGGCTGGCGACATTGGCCATAGTCGCCATCGGATGGTTGGCGGTGCGTAGCGATGCCATCAGCCTGGACTAAAGTCGCGCTCATCACCCTGCTGGTCCTAAGCCTTGGGCTCAAGACCTGGCGCAGCAACGCTGCCGATCAGCCGCACCAGCAGGCTGCCGGAACCATTCTTGTCGACACGCTGGCTGGAGAGGGCTTCGCATTGTCGCCGGGAGAGGGTCTTGAAGGAACGTCCTGGGTTGTCAGCAGGGACGCTTGCCGCATCGAGATTACCGCTGTGTCTCCGCTTGGCTGGCATCAGTCGGCCATCGACGCGCGCGCTCGGGGGCAGTTGCTCGCCTATGTCTACAGCGGCAGGATTTACGGCGAGCAGCCTGTGATGCTCACCAAGCTCGACCATTATTGGCATAGGCTGGTGAACTATTTTCATTCATCCCAGCAGCCGCCCGTGTTTGCCGTAGTCAGTTCGGATGCCTGCGCCGGACCATCTATCGAACGTCTTGCACTGCATCTGCAATAGCGGCTCCACGATGGTGCCCTGCCGTTCGGGCCAGCCCCGAGGTGTGACCTCGGCGGCTGGCCTGAAAACTGCTATTCAATCAGGCTGCGCGCCGGGTTGAATGTCTCTGCAGTCCAGCCGGAGCCGGACGACTGGGCACTTGCCTGGCGAGCCGTGTTCGAGGCGGTCTGGCGGGGCCGCAGGGTGTCCTTGTCGAGCAGCACATAGTAGTGGGACCCACTGTCAGGATCGCGAGCGTCCACGCGGATCATGCTGCCCCATTCTTCGACACGCTCAGCGTCGATGCCCGTCTCTGCCAGGCTGGCGATCAGGCTTTCAGGCGAGCGGCCGTGGATGGTGAGATCATGCTCGTACTCCTCAGCGAACGAGGCGACTGGCGCCATTGCGATTACGGCGGCGAGGAAGAGGAGGTGCTTTTTCATTTGGATGTTCCTTTCTTTTGAACACCCCGGTCATTTGACCCGCCACCATTACCCCAACATTGCGCGGCGATATTTCTGCGTTCCCCGTCAGCTTCACAGCGCGTTGGCCGGCCGTCATCCAGCCTCAGCGATCCAACTCGTCGCTCCAGCCCTTGGCCCAGAGGAGGCCAATGATCGCGCCCTTGCTTGAAGGCAGGATGGCGATGGGAACGATGACCGAAAGAGGAACCAGGACGTAGAGATAGATCAGCGGATTGCCATATCCATTCAATTCCATCTCAAGCATCACGAACGCCAGGATGTGAATCATGATTGTAATGACCACCAGGGGAAGCAGCAGTCCGACCTTGTAGCGGGCGAGTGGCTCCTTGCAGTTGGCGCAATGAGCCACCTGCTCGACATAGTGGTGGAACAGCCAGCCCTTACCGCAACGTGGACACCTACATTTCACGCCGCGCCAGATAGATTGCCAAACGTTGGCGCTTTCTTTTTCGCCGCTCATGGCCTCGACCGTAGCAGCGGGCAGGCAATGGCACAATCGCCGGGGGCAGGTGATTGCCCGCCCGCCGGCTTCGATCTCACGCCTCGATATCGACATCCTTGGTTTCACGCCCGAGCAACAACGCCACGAGGGTAATTGCCGCCATTGCCGTAAGATAGACCCCGACCCAGAACGGACTGCCGCCGCCCCAGCTCCAGAGCGCCACGGCGACGAAAGGCGCAACTGCCGCGCCCAGAATGGATGAGACATTGTAGGAAATGCCGGAGCCGGTATAGCGCACATTGGCCGGGAACAGCTCGGGCAGCAGCGCTCCCATCGGTCCGAATGTCAGGCCCATCAGCGTGAAGCCGATGATCAGCCAGGCCATGACGCCCACGAATCCGCCAGCGAGCAGCGGCACCCAGCTGAGCCCGAACACCGCAATACCCAGCGTGACCCAGATCAAGGTCTTGCGGCGGCCGAAGCGGTCCGCCCATGGCCCGGAGACCAGTGTGAATACGCCGAAGAACACCACCCCGACGATCATCATCAGCACGAAGTTGGTGTATTCGTAGCCCAGCCCCGGAAGGCCCGCGTCGATGGCGGCGCGGCCATAGCTGAGCGAGAACGTCGTCATCAGGTAGAACAGAACATAGGTCGCGAGCATGTAGAAGGTGCCGAGCACCAGCTCGCGCAGGTTCTGCTGCAACACGGTGGCGAGCGGCATCTTGCGGACCTGTCCCGTTTTGACGGTTTTGGCGAATGCACTGCTTTCCACCAGGTTGAGCCGCACCCAGAGACCGACGATCACCATCACTGCCGAGAACAGGAATGGGATGCGCCAACCCCACTCGAGGAATGCCGTGGAGGGGCGGGATGGATCTTCCGAGGGCATCAGCGCCGCAATGATGAGGAAGAGACCATTGGCTATGATGAAGCCGATTGGGGCGCCCAATTGAGGAAACGTGCCGAACAGGGCCCGCTTGCCCTTCGGTGCGTTTTCCGTCGCCACCAGGGCTGCCCCACTCCATTCGCCGCCCAAGGCAAAGCCCTGTGCCAGCCGGAGGATCACCAAAAGTGCGGGAGCAAACCAGCCAGCGACGGCATAGGTGGGGAGTACGCCGATCAGGAACGTCGCCAGCCCCATGGTCAGCAGTGCTGCAACCAGCGTGGTCTTGCGGCCGCGCCGGTCCCCAAGATGGCCGAAAAACACCGCACCGAGCGGCCGGGCCACCATCGCCGCGCCGAACACCGCAAAGGACGACAACAGCGCCGTGGTCTCGTCACCAGCGGGAAAGAACAGATGCGGAAAAACCAGCACTGCCGCAGTGGCATAGACGTAGAAGTCATAAAACTCGATGGTCGTTCCGACCAGGCTCGCAAGAAGGACGCGAGAGCGCGAGTTTGCTGGCTTGGCGGAAGCATCCGCGGCGGCTGAAGGCATTTGGTGTATCTCCGGAATGACGCGACGGACCCTGCAAGGGGTCCGATCGCGGCAAGAAAGCTTGGACTTGTTCGGCTCGTGCTGGGGGGAGGAGCGGGGCCGGCTCATCCTTAATCCCTTGGCGCTCGTGCATTCAAGGGGGGAGCGGCGCAGCGTCGCGGGGCAAAGTGTTCAGGGTTTGCTCGCGCCGCGGCCATTGGGTAAGTTCGGGACAAGCCATTGAAAGACCGGAGGACGCATGGCCAAGCATCGGATTTATTCAATGAGCGTTGCCAGCGTCTATCCGCACTATATCGCCAAAGCGGAGAAGAAGGGCCGCACGAAAGCCGAGGTCGACGAAATCACCCGCTGGTTGACCGGGTATGACCAGAAGGCACTTGAGGAGCAGTTGGCGAAGAACACCAATTTTGAAGATTTCTTCGCGCAGGCGCCTCAGATGAACCCTTCACGTGCGCTGATCAAGGGCCTGATTTGCGGCATCCGCGTTGAAGAAATCGAAGAGCCCACCATGCGCGAGATCCGCTACCTGGATAAGCTCATCGATGAGCTTGCCAGGGGAAAGGCACTGGACAAGATCTTCCGAAAATAGCGCTGTTAGGCTCTCGCGTCGACTTGGTGGGGAGTATTGGTCTCCGGCATCCACCGACTTTTCAATGATCACGGTGTCATTCCCGCGAAAGCGGGAACCTCCCTTCGAAACTGAGGTTGCCCGCTTCTGCAGAATGACACCGTGAATGGAACTGGCCGGTGCCGAAGTAAACACTTCGGCTTGTGGGCCGCTACGTTACTCTTCGTCCTGCTCGGTAAATCCACCCTCCTGGCACATCTCGAGCGTCACCGTGCTGACGTCGAAGCCGGTGCTGTCAGCGCTCTCGCTACCGACGGCGGCTTCGGTCTGCTCCTCGGTCATGGTTGTTTCAGGCTCCTGGGTGCCAGTTAACCCTTGTTGGGCCTGCAACTCGTCGCACCAGTCTTCGACGGCCTGCACCTGATCGGCAGGAATGGCCTTGCCACCGATCATATTATCCTGTGCAGCAGCGGAACTGAGCATGAAAAGCCCGGCAGCAGGCGCCAGAATCCATAGGGTCTTGGATGCGGTCATGATGGTCTCCTCGTGGTTGATGAGGAATTCAACGCCCAACGGGCGTGTTGGTGCCACTCAGGTATAGTGCGTCGACGGCGGAGGTTTGTTGCCTTGGGCGCACCGAAACACCTATGGTCGCGCGGGCCAACCAGCGAGACAGAACGTGCAATTTCTTCGAGAGCTCAGCATGGGCGAGATCGTGTCGCGTTTGGCGGCTTTCTTGCTCTATGCTGCACTGCAAGGCTTCCTGCTGGCTGCATTGGCGCGCGCCATGGGAGACCGGCGGCCGCAGCATGACGGACGGCTGAGCCTCAATCCCTTTGTACATCTGTCGGTGTGGGGTGCGGCGTTCGCCGCGCTGTTCGCTGTCAGCTGGGTTCGCAGCATCTGGTATGATGCAGCCCAAAGCCGCTTTGGGCGATACGGCGCTGCGCTCGTCACCTTTCTGGGGCTTGCAGCGATGGTTGTGCTGGTGCCCCTGATCGATTTGCTGCAGCCGCTGGTGCTGCTTCTGCCTCGCACGGGCAGTTACGCGGTTCTCTATGTCCTGGACCAATTGCAGCTTATCGCCATCTCATCTGTGCTGCTGAACCTCCTGCCCGTTCCAGGGCTGGTCGGTGGCGGGTTTCTCCAGGCGCTATGGCCCAACGCGGAGCGCCGGCTCCGGCAGGCCGAACCGATTTGCATCGCCATTGTCATGGCCGTAATCGTCGCCCTCGGTTTCCCGGACCCGACGACGATGGGTCTGCCCCTATTGAGTATCGGCTAGAGCGTGTCGCAATAATAGGACCTACCCAGTAGACCTCATCCTGAGCCTGTCCCGCGAAAGGCGAAGTGTTCATTTCCGGCACTTACCGGTTTCCCAGTAACCACAGCGTCATTCCCGCGAAAGCGGGAACCTCCGTTTCAAAACAGGGGTTCCCGCTTTCGCGGGAATGACACAGTGGATGGGAACTTACAGGAGACCGAGGTCTACCAAGTGAATCCACTCTGACGCGCTCCGGCTACTCGCCTGCATTCCCCTGATAGCGGTGTTTTTCCATCAGCGCGTCGATCGTGCCGTCAGCGGCCAGGGCGTCGATAGCCTGATCCACCTGGCTGCGCAGGAACGCATTGCGGCTGGAGACGAGCGCACCGACTCGAACACTGGCCGGGGGCAGGGGATCGTTGGCGATAACGCGCAATGCGGCCGCCTCCGGGCGCTCCGCCTGCAGTTGCGCCATTGCCGGTTGCCAAAGGATCATGCCGGCGATGGTGCCGTCGAGGACCCGCGTCGCCATCTTGTTGTAGTCGGCATAAGGGAAGCGCACCCAGCGCTCGGCTTCAGGTTGCTGCTGGGACCATGTGATGTAGTTCATCTCGCCCAGGCTCGACATGGCGGTGCCCAGCTTCCGGTCCTTGGGGATCTCGGCAAGGCTCTGCCACTCAGGGTCGGTGACGGCGAGCACGAAAGGAATGGTCGCATAGGGACGTGTCAGCGCGAAAGCTTCCGAGAACGGGGAGTTCGCCGAGACGGACACGCCCATGAACATGTCACAGGTGTTGTTCATGGCCAGGGTCAGCTCATCCATGAACCCATCGCCATTGACGGGGAAGCCGCCGAACCCTTCCACGACATTGACTTGCAGAAACAAGGCATCGCCGATGGCTTTTGCCACGTCCTCGTCGAAGGGGCGGCCGAGGCTGGTCATGTCGAAGCAGACGTTGATCGAGTCGCCCGCAAGGCGCCTCGTATTGTTCATTTCCTCTGGCGGTATGCCTGAGGTTTGCGCAAAGGCAGCGCTGGATGCAAGCAGCGCCAGTCCCACACCGAAAAAGCGAAACATTGCAGTCTCCTCAAATGAGAAAGGGGCCGAAGCCCCTTTCCATATTCTGTGCTGGTCTCTTAGCTGTCGGCTTTTGGCAGCTTGAAGACGAAGATGGAGTTACCCGAACCGGTTGGCAGCGGGATTTCCGGGAAGGCCGAAGAGATCGAGCTTGCCGAGTTCGAGTAACCGGTGGGGATCACCAGATACTGCTCGCCATCCAGAGCATAAGTCATCGGATAGCCGCCGACCGGAGCGTTGAGACGCTGCGACCAGAGCACTTCGCCGGTTTCCTGATCCCAGGCCTTGATCTCGCGTGCGGCGTCACCACCGAACACCAGGCCACCGGCCGTGGCCAGCACCGAGCTGGTGGGGCTTGGGCGGTAGCGGTACTGCCACTTGGATTCGGCCTGTTCGGGATTGATGTCCAGCGCCTGGATCAGCCCGGCATCGGTGATGCCTTCGGGCAGCACGCGCGGGCCAAACTTGACCGAACCCACAGCATTACCCGCAGTAAACTCGGTCTGGGTGGGAGCAACCGTGTTGCATGCTTCTGTCAGCGGCACGAAGAAAGTCTCGGTCAACGGGCTGTAAGCACCCGCCTGCCACAGCTTGCCACCGGAAACGGACGTACAAACCAGGAATTCTTCGCCCACGGCGTTGAAGACGAGATCTTCGTTGATATTGACGGTGCCGTCCTCATCGATGCTCTCGACAACGTTCTGGACTACGGTTTCCTTGGACCACAGGTATTCGCCGGTCTCACGATCGAGACCGAAGGCAATACCGTTCTTGCCGGGCACCGAGATCAGCATCTTGTGCGTCTCGCCGTCGATTTCCTGATCGACCAGGATACGCTCGAACGGGCTGTCGAGGTCCCAGTTATCGCGCGGCAGGTGCTGGTAGTACCACTTGAGTTCGCCCGTGGCGACATCGAGCGCCAGGGTCGAGTTGGTGTAGAGCACCGAACCGTCACCTGAGCCGCGGATCAGTTCCGCATAAGGGCCAGGCATCCCGATACCCCAGAAGGTCGTATTGGTTTCAGGGTCGTAGGAACCTGTCGTCCACGGCGTGCCGCCCCAGCGGTTTTCTGGAGGAACGCCGCCCCAGCTTTCCTGCTGTTCGGGATTGTTGGGGTCATCGATGGTATTGAAGCGCCAGAGTTCGTCACCGGTATTCACATCATGGGCGAGGATATAGCAACCGCCGGCCGTGCCAGCGATCGAGCAGCCCGAAATGGCGGAGATGATCTTGCCGTCGGCGATCAGCGGGCCAACCGTGTAGCTATAGCCCAGATTATAGTCGAGGACCTGCTTCTCCCAGGCAACCTTGCCGTCCGCCGCGTTGAGCACGACGATCTTGGCGTCCACGGTGGTCAGGATCACCTTGTCTTCGAACAGCGCGATGGAGTTCTTCTGGCGGCGCGCTTGGTTTGCCTGGTAGCTCCAGCTTGCCGGAATCTCAGGCAGGACGTGACGGTACTGCCAGATCAGGTCACCCGTCTTGGCGTCGAGCGCCTCGACGATGTTGTTGTTGGTCTGCAGGAACATGACGCCGTCATGGACGAGCGGGGCTGTTTCCTGGATGCCTGCCTCGGCCATGGGCCAGGCCCAGGCAAGCTCCAGATCGCCAACAGTGTCCTTGTTGATCATGTCCAGCGCACTATAGCCCTGGTTGTTGTAGGCGCCGCGGAACATCAGCCAATCTTCGGCCGGCGGATTGGCGAGCATTTCGGCGGTCACGGGCGCGTAGTTTTCCCGCACGCCCTGGGCAAAGGTCGGGGTCGAAAGTGCCACCAGGGCTGTGCTAGCGACCAATAGGGTATTGATCAGTCCGATTTTCATTGTTGTCTCCTCGGTGCGCGTCGCAAGCGCGCTACACTCTAGTTGGCGCCGGCAGTCGGCAGTTGTTGACCCCAGGTGAATGCCTGAGGAACGGAAGGCTCCGCTGCAGCAGTGGGAGCGGCAGGTTGGGCAGACGCTGGGCTGCCGGGCAATTGCTTGCCCCAGGTGAAGGCCTGCGGCACCGATGTTGCCTCTGCGGCAGGAGTCGCGTCGGAGGCAGCAGGAGCGGCTGCTGCACCTGCCGCGGTTTCTTCGGCAAGCAAAACTGAATAGAGCAGATCAGGATCGGCGGTCAGCGGCTCATCGCCGGGTGCGGCGCCGTTGAACTCCATGATGTAGGCTATGATGTTGAGGTAGGTCTCTTCGCCCAACTGGCCTGGAGCGGAGGGGGGCATGGCAACGGAGATGAAGTCGTACAGGCCGCCGGCGCTGTGCCAGTTCTGCATGACGTCCTGGCCAGCCAATCCTGGGGCCTCTGGGCCTTCGAGCTGGCGGCCGTGGCATTGCGCGCACTGTGAGTTGTAGGCGGTTTCGCCAGCTGCCGCCTGTTCAGCCGTGAAGCCGGCGGCCATGGAGGGGCCGGCGGTCATCATGCCTGCAATCAGTGGAACAACGAAGCGGGCGATCCGCGGGGATCTTAGGGGCACCGTTAATCCTCCCATTATATAGAGATGTCGTATTTATGGTGTCCGGTCAGCGGCTTAACTGCCGCTGGCAGGCTAGCATGTTAGTATTCCACACACCTCATGGCAGTGCAATGACACTTTCCCTCTATATGCGTTTTACCCCTTATTCCAGGGGCGAGACCGCAGAAGGAGGCGTCTGGTTCGTCGATGCAGGCGCCAAATCCGCATCGACGCCATAGCGTTCGCGCAGCCTTTCCATGGCGCCTGATTCTTCAAGGTCCGAGACCGCAGCATCGATAGCGCGCTTCAGCGTCTGATCGCCTTTCCACACGCCCAGCGCCATCGGGAAGCTCGTAAAACCTTCGCCCTCCAGCCAGAACGGTACGAAGCCGGTCTGGTCAAGATCGATGCCGTCCGCCAGAAAGCGCTCGGTTACTGCTGCCGCTGCCGCTCCCGAGGTCAAGGCGCGGCTCAACTCGGCCGGACTGCGCACCAGTTGTGCACGCAATTGCTGCTGCCGCAGCCAGCCGGAAAGTGCCAACCGGTTCAGCCCCGACGTGCCCGGCAGGACCGCGACCACACTGCCTGGAGGCGGCATCGTTCCGGTGGGCGATATGCCGATCCAGCCGGTCCGGGCCTGGGTCGGAACCGTCTGCATGAAGCTGCGGGTCTGGGCGGTATCGGCAACGCCGCCGCCAACAATGTCGCATTGAGCGCGCGTCAGGAACCAATTGCGGGGATTATAGTCCTGGCCGATGGAGGGCAGGACATTGAGCGACAACTTCAGGTCCAGTGCGGCCGCAATGGCTCCGGCGAGTTCGACGTCATAGCCGGGCGCTCCCTCCTCGCCCGTGACCAGCGGGGGGAAGCTCGGCGGCACGCAAAGCTTGAGAACACCGGCGCTTTGCCGATCGGCGAGCGAAGTATCGGGCGGCAGGAAACTGAGACCTGTCAGAAGCGCCGCAACGATCCCCAGATTGATGGCGGTGGCCCGCCAACGATGCTTGGGGCGCGTACTCATGAGCGGCTGAAATCGATCAGCGCCACGACAAAGAAAACTGCCGCCATGCCAAAGATCACGGCCAGTCCATAGGTGGGCGGAAACTGGTTGAACCCGATGATGACGCCGCGCAGCGCATCGACCGCGTAGGTGATGGGATTGACCTGCACCAGGAACACCAGCCACTCGGGGTAGGCGGTAACCATCTGGGTTCGCGTGAGGGCCGGGTCGAGCGGAAACACCGACGATGACGTGAAATAGAGCGGCAGGATGATGGTGTTGGAAAAGACTCCAAACCCCTCGAAGCTTCGCACCCGAGCCGCCAGGATCACGCCGAAACTGGTCAACCCGAACGCAAGCACGAACATCAAC
The DNA here is from genome assembly GCF_003056355.1 of Devosia naphthalenivorans. Taxonomy (GTDB): domain Bacteria; phylum Pseudomonadota; class Alphaproteobacteria; order Rhizobiales; family Devosiaceae; genus Devosia; species Devosia naphthalenivorans. The sequence goes on along the minus strand of NZ_PYVW01000004.1, from coordinate 234,394 downwards.
CCCAGCGCGGTGAACATCTGCTGCAACGAAAGGGTCACATCGGCAAAGCGTGCCAGAATCAGCACCAGCCCGCCATGGATCGTGGCAATGGTGCTGCCGCCCAATACCTTCCCCAGCAGGATCAGCGGCCGCGGCATGGGCGAGACCAGGATTTCGCGCAAAAAGCCGAATTCCCGATCCCAGATCACCGACACCGCGAACTGGATCGAGGTGTACATGATGTTGAGGACGATAACGGCAGGGAACAGGAACTGCAGGTAAGTGTAGGGAATGACGAAGCGCACTTCGCCATAAATCTCGCCGCGGAAATATGGATTGAGCCCGACTCCCAGGATCAGCAGCCAGATCAGCGGCCGGCTGACACCGCCAATCAACTGGGCCCGATCACGGGTAGCGCGCGTGATTTCGCGCAGCCAAATGGCATAAAGACCCCGCAGCAGCATCATGGCTTCCATCAGCGGCGGCCTCCACGTCGTCCGGCCGCCCGATCGGCATCGCGCTGGCCATCGGCACGGTCGCGCAATTCCCGGCCGGTCAGGGACAGGAAAACGCTCTCGAGCGTTGGCGGGTGGAACCGGATTTCCGACAATCGGTCGCGGAATTCCGCGAGAAAGGCGTCGGTGCGGTCATCGTCACCGGCCGGAAGGGCGAGGCCGGTTCCGGAGAGGCGTTGGGCTTGGGGGAACCGCTGCACTATAGCTTCGGCCGCTGTGGCATCCTGCGGCACCACATGAAGCCAACGAATACCGTGGTCCTTCTTGAGCTGCTCCGGCGGCGCCTCGGCGATGATCCTGCCATGATCGATGATGCACACGATATCGGCGTTCTCGACCTCCTCGATGTAGTGGGTGGTGGTGAGCACCGTCAGGCCACTTTCACGCCGCAGGCGATCCAGATATTGCCAGATCCGCTGGCGCGTCTGGGCATCCAGCCCCACCGTCGGCTCATCGAGAAACAGGATTTTGGGTCGATGCAAAAGCGCGCGGGCGATCTCCAGCCGCCGCCGCATCCCGCCCGAAAAGGTCCGGACGATCTCATGCGTCCAGTCCCCCAATTCAACGAGTTCCAGCACCGTGCTGATCATGGCCCGCCGGGGTTTGGCCGCCATGCCGTAGACGAGACCGTGGAACTCCAGGTTTTCCCATGCGGTCAGCCGGTCGTCGAGGCTGGAGTCCTGAAACACCACGCCGATGGATCGCCGCGCCTGGGTTGGCCGCGCGATCACGTCTGCCCCGGCAACTACGGCAGTTCCGCCATCGGGCCGCCGCAGGGTGCAGAGGATGTTCACCAGTGTGGTCTTGCCCGCGCCGTTAGGGCCGAGCAGGGCAAAATGAGCCCCTGTCGGCACGGTAAGGTTCACCTGGTCTAGGGCCTTCTTGCTCCCGTAATGCGCGGTCACGTCATGTACGGTGATGGCAGTTTCATTCATGCTTTCAGAGGCCCTCGGCCAGTGCTGTTCGCTCTTCGACGACAGTGTATTCGTCCCCGCTCTTGTGCCATTTCAGGCCAGCAAGCCTATGAACCTTGGAATGACCGGTATATGTAGTGGCCTCACAAGCTATTGCAGCGAACCATCCAGCGCTCAAGGCATTGTTTCATAACTGGCGGCGCCGCTCGAGTGGGCTTGCCGCTCAATTCTCTAAATCAGGAGAGTATCTTGAAGATTCGTACCATATTGACCTCGGCTGCCATCATCATGGCAACGAGCGTTTCCCTGTCCGCCGCCGAGCATGAAGTCAAGATGCTGAACAAGGGCGCGGACGGTCAGGCGATGGTGTTCGAGCCTGCGTTCCTGCAGATCGAAGTCGGTGATACCGTCACCTTCGTGCCGACCGACAAAGGTCACAATGCCGAGGTGATCAAGGGTCTGTTGCCCGAGGGCGGCACCGAGTTCAAGGGCAAGATCAACGAGGAGATCAGCGTGACCTTCGACGTGGCGGGCGCCTACGGCTACAAGTGCCTGCCGCACTTCGGCATGGGCATGGTCGGCTTGATCGTCGTGGGTGATGATCCTGCAAACCTTGCCGCCATCGAAGACGCCAAGGGCCCGCCGAAGGCTCAAGCCAAGTTCGACGAACTCGCCGCCATGGTTGGCCAGTAAGCAGTTTCGACGCCTTTGTAAGGCGCGTGATTTACAGCTGACGCGGTGCTAGTAGCTGCGTCGGCTTCTTTGTGGTTGGATGTCTCGGCGGGCACGCGACCGCGAGAACCATATTGCCCTGCCGCTCAGGCATGGCACCAGCAGGAGGGCTCCCCCAAGTGATCAAGTTCGTTGCAAGCCTGGCGTTCGTTGCCGCACTCATGAGTGGGGCGAGCGCTGAACCGTTCCGGCTGATCGTCACCGATCTTGAGCCCCCCCTGGTGCCCAACTCGGTCATGGATCTGGCCGTGAACCTTGGCTATTTCGAGCGCGAGAACGTGGACGTCGAGCTGGTTCGCGTGCAGCAGACCCCGCTTGCCGTCACGGCCTTGCGGGCAGGGGAAGGGGAGATGGCCAATATCGGCATCGATAGCCTGTTGCAGCTGGTTGCAAGCGAGCAGATGGAGCTCAAGGCGGTGACCTCCCCGAGCAAGTCCCTGTCGTTCATGATCGTCGCCCGCGACGATATCGCTGATGTCGCCGACCTTGCCGGACACAGTTTCGGCATTGGCCGGGTCGGCAGTGTCGACCAGGGCCTCAGCCGCCAGGTGCTGGCTGGCCTCGATGTCGATTTCGAGAGCCTCGAACAAGTTGCGCTGGGCCAGCCTTCCGCGCGGGCACAGGCCCTTGCTGCCGACCAGATCGATGCGACCACCATGTCGCTGGGAACGTGGACGACGTTGCCGGACAAAACCGGCATGCACGTCTTGGTCGACCAGAACGAGTATTTTGCCGCGGCTCCGGTGGTGAGCAAGGTCAACGTGGTTACCCCCGAGGTTCTCGAGGCGCGGCGCCCGGAAGTTGTCGCCGTGGTCACCGCCCTGACCAAGCTGGCCCGTGACATCGCCGATGACCCCAGGATCTGGGTCGACGCGATGACCGAGGCGCGCCCCGATCTGGCGCGCGCCGACCTCGAAAGCCTTGCCGAGGCCTATGGGCAAAGCTGGAGCGTCAATGGCGGCCTGAGCGCCAAGGACCTTGCCTTCACCGCCGAGTGGAATTTCGAGGGCCCCGACTTTGCGGATCTGGAGCCTGTCGCTCTCGACCGCTGGATCGATTTCTCCGTCACCGATGAGATGCTGGAAGCGATCGGCACCGAGCCCGGCATGGATCCTGCCGATCGGTGAGCCAGGCAAGTGACGACACCGGCATCCGGCTGCGCGGCGTAACCAAGGCATTTGGTCCAGCCGGCAGCCAACCCATCATAGAGAACTTCTCGCTCGACATTGCGCCGGGCGAGTTTGTCACCATCCTTGGACCGTCCGGTTGCGGCAAGACGACATTGCTTCGCCTGGTCGATGGCCTGCTGGCCGCCGATGCAGGCGGCGTCAGCATCGGCGGCCACCCACCGGTTCCCGGACCGAACATCGGTTTTGTGTTTCAATCGTTCCGCCTGATCCCCTGGGCAACCGTTGCTGGCAATATAGGCTTCGGTCTTGAACTCCAGGGGGTCGGCCGGGCGCAGGTAGAAGAGACGGTCCGCCTCTGGCTGGATCGCGTCGGCCTTTTGCGCTTTGCAGATAGCTATCCGGCCGAACTATCTGGCGGAATGAAACAGCGCGTGGCGCTGGCGCGGGCGCTGGCGACGGACCCCGATATCCTGCTGCTCGACGAGCCATTCGCCAGCCTGGATGCACAAACCCGAGAGATCATGCAACTGGAACTGCTGCGGCTCTGGGAGCGGCGCAAGCTCACGGCACTGTTCGTGACTCATAGCGTGGAGGAAGCGATTCTTCTCGCCGACCGCGTGGTCGTGATGGGCCCGGCGCCGCGTTCGCTGCGCGAGATCGTTCCGATCGATCTGCCGCGACCGCGCCTGGATGAGGTCCGGACCAGCCCGCAATTCATCGAATTGCGAACCTATCTGACCGGCACGATCCGCGAGATGATCACGCAGGACCCCAACTCGCCATTCTTCAATCGCGCCTAGGGCCGCCGCCAGCGGTCAAGCCGCCTTTCGAACAGCCGCAGCAACTCGGTCACGCTGACGCCCAGCACCGCCAGCGTCAGCACCACGACGAAATAAGGACCCATCCGGAACGTGTTTCCGTAGGTGGCGAGCAGGCCGCCCAGCCCTTGCACCGCCGTATAGAGTTCGGCAACCACGGTATTGATGAGCCCGATCGTTGCGCCCAGCCGCAGCCCAACCACAATAAACGGCGCCGCGCCGGGCATCAGGATCTTGATGAACACCTGCATGGGCGTCGCTCCGGCGGAGCGAGCCATTTCCACCAGTTCGGCGTCACCATTGCGCACGCCGGCATAGGTGTTGATCAGAATGGGCATCACCGCGCCCAGCGCCACGATGCTGATCTTGGCCTGAAAGCCCAGGCCGAGCAGCACGATGATGAGCGGTATGAAAGCGACCCGCGGCGTCGCCATCAGGGCGTTGAAGAACGGGTCCAACGTCTTGCCGACGATCGGAATGCCACCGGCAAGCAGGCCGAGCGGCAAGCCAATGGTCACCGCGATGAGCATGCCGCCCAGATACACGTAAAGCGAGTTCCAGACGGCCTCGTAGATCTCTGGCTCGGCAAAGAGCGTCGTGGCTGATTGCCAAGTCGCCAGCGGGGTGGGGATCAGGTTGCGGCCAATGACCGAGGCGGCGAGCCACCATGCACAAACCAGGACCACAACCGCTACGGCGCGATACAACCACACCAATTTGCGCTCACTCACGGCTCAGCCTTTTCGTGGAGGTCATGGCCAAGGTCATAGAGCATAGCGGCCACCGGTATCAATGAGCCAGCCGCGGCGCTGCATGGGCCGTCTGTTCAATGGCGATTGTATCGACGCGCCCGAGGATAGCGTTCGGCAAGATTTTGCTGACGCTGGATCTAAATGGCTAGATTTTCCGAAAGATTGATGTCGGGGGAAATAGTAAAAATGGAGATCTAGCGAGCCATGGGGAATATCTAGATATCAATAATCACGACGTGAGTTTCGTTAGTAACTAAAATTACAACGACGAGTGTTCCCGTTTTATGGCGTATTTTCTCGTAAGTTTCGGCGTTTCATCGCGGGTCTTTGGGTGTCCGCCTTGACAAAGTCGCTACACTGTCCGACATATCGGGCATGCAAGCATTTTCCTTTGCCATAAGTCCAGTTCGCAAGGGCAGCCTCCTCATAGGCTGATTGCCTGGTGTAGCACTTGCCGTAGCAAAGCTGCACCAGGGACGATTTTTCACAACATGACAGCATGCATGCACCGGCGAGCGCCGCGCTTCTTTGCGCCGCCTGACTGCCGGTCAATTCCTGGACCAATCAAATGACCTTCAAATACAGCTTTACCATCCCGATCAGCGGCAGCCACAAACTGCAGCGCTTCGAAAAATGGGCCTCCGAACACGCGCCGGGCGTAGAGTTCAGCCTACCCCCACAGACCCCGATCAAGACCGAGACGATGACGATCCGCCTTAAGTCGCTCGATGATCGGCAGAGCCTCCTCCAGAAGCTCGCCGAGGTCAGGCCTTAGCACTATAGGCGCCGCCGCCGGACTCCACTGGGGCCGGCGGCAAATGCCGCTACGCCGTCATGGCATTCAGGCGGTCGAGCAGATCCTGGAAAGCATGCACGGTTCGTGCGGACGGCCGCACCCCCAGCTCACGCATCAGCTGTCGCTGGCAACTGTCGAACAGCGCATGGATGCGGGACCGGTGCCCGTGCTCGGCAGCGTACAGCATCAGGCAGCAATAGGCCTCTTCATTGCAGGGATCGAGTTCCAGCAGCTTCTGGGCGCAGGTCACGCGCTCGGTGTCCGACAGGCCGCTGGTTTCAGCAAGTGCCGCGGAAAGCCGATCGGCGCACCGGTCGCGCAATTGCGCCCGCTGCAGCGCCAGCCAGTCTTCGAATTCGCTCCCGGAATAGGGCAGATCCGCTAGGAATTCGCCCGCATAAATGGTGCAGAGGTCCAGTGCCGCACGCGGTGCCGGATCGGACAATCGGTCCAGCAAAACCAGCACATCGAATTGGACCGATCTGCTGGCATCGATGAAGACGGCAACGGCATTGCCATCAAGCAAGGTAAAGTTGTGATCGGCCTGAAAATGGCGGATGCGCGAGAGTGCCTGGCGCAAATTCCCCGCTGATTTGGCAGCGACGCTGTCAGGCCAGAGCAGGGCTCCAAGCCGCTGCCGGGAGGCCGAGAAGCTGTGACCCGACAAGGCGAGGAAAGCTGCGATGCGGAACAGGCTGGACGGCGCACCAGGCAGTATTTCGCCGGCAACGCTTACGCTGCAACTGCCCAGGATGCTGATACTGGCCGGCCTCATCTGCTCACTCGCCCATCAAAGCACCTGACGTCGACCCGCTCATAGGTGAAACGGGCAACTGGTGCAGACTAGGGCAGAGTTATGCGGACAATTCCGGTTCGGGGTCATGGCTCCAAAGGTCTAGCAACTGCATCACAGATCCTTGATGCCTTTGGCGCGAATGAAACGCCACATGTCTTCATTGATCCCAATGATGTTTTCGATTGTGTCCGCGAGCCGCTGAAACTCCGAATTGTCGATTTCTTCGACCTTGCCGTATTTCAGCTCGTTCCCGAACTCCGCAATGCGCAACAACTGGGTGCTTTCAAGCTCCCCGTTTTCATCGAAGTCATAGACGGAATGATTATACTTGTTCCGCACCTTTGCTTCACGCTTCATCCGCCCCGTTATGTCGAGCACCTCATTGCGGTCCGCGGGCAGGGTCGCGTTCATCTTGGCGAGCCGTTCGACGAGATCGAGCCGTGCCCTCGTCGTGTTCAGGGTCAGAAAGACCACTATGGCCGCTTCCTTGCTGCAGTCCATCATGTGAACGATCAGGTAGATCAGCAGGCTCTCGGTATTGGTCCAGCAATAGTTCAGCTTGCCGATCAAGGGCAGCAGGACATCGATCCGGCCCATCAGTGCCGGCCACGAAATTGGTAGGCGCCAAGTAGCGATTGACCGTTGAGAGGCATCGGCGTGGCGTACCGTCCGGACCGGTAGGCGGCAGCCGCCTGGGTGCGGTTGCTGACGCGCATCTTGGTAATGAGGTTGTGCACGTGAACCTTGACCGTGTGCTCGGAGAGGGCCATGCGATCGGCGATCAGCTTGTTCTGGTACCCCTCCGACAGCAGCTCAAGCACCTGCCGCTCCCGCCTTGTCAGATGGATAGCCTCTGCAACGGGAATCCGGAACGCCGCCATCTGATCGAACGCGCTATGCGACACCGGCCGCTTGTGGTGCGCGCGGCGCGCCAGTGCCGGCGGACAATATTCACCCCCCTGCAATAGAAGAGACATCGCCGCAAGCCAGACTTCCAGCTTCAGGTCGAGCGGCAAAAGCCCTTGTATCTCACCACTATCGAACAGGCCCTCGCATTCGGCAGAACCCTGTTCCGCATCGCGCATCACCACGCCAATGGCGGTATGGGGAAAATGCTCCCGGCAAGACGCGACGGTGCTCGCGAAAGCTCCCGCAGATTTATGATCGAGCAATAGCAGGCGTACCTTCGAGCCGAAAATATCCGGCTCCGGCAGGTGCTCCAGAAGAACCACTTCATGGTCCGGAAAATGCGCCTGTATGGCTTGCACGAGGCCTTGGTACATGGCGCCATGGCTGGCGCAGAAAACAATCGCATTGGCACTGGAGCCCGGGTCATCGCCTGCAACGGCCGCACCATTTCCTGAGTTGATCATTTCACCCTCCCGATTCGGCCAGTTCTGTGGATAGGTGGCCTGTGTGTTAACGAAACGTTAGCACTATGGGCGTGACCGGGGCGTTACGGTGCCGTTACATCGAGCCCCCAGCGCTACCACTTCGTGGGATCAAAAGAGGTAGGTGCATCTCGTGGTTGCCGTTGCCGCGTTACTCATTGGTCCTGCCGGACTTTCGCTAACCGGCTGTTGATGCGGTGCTTTCTTGTTTGAATAGTCAGAATCCCGCGCCGGCATCGTCGCCCGCTATTGCCCAAGGAATTAATTCGTAAGCAGGAATTAGCTCGAACTGCTGTCTTATTTCTCGCCGCCGCCGGCAGCAGTGTCATGCGAGCTTCCCCGATTGCGGGAAGTCTTGGCGAAGCAGCCACTTGCCTCGTTGGAAATGTATAGAGGCCGGCAGCTTTCGCCTCCTTCAAACAGGAGTGCACGACATGAGCGAAAAGAATTCCGGCAACCAGGCCCTCAACGCCTTTGGCTCGAGTTCCAACCAGGAAGACTATTCCATCGACGACAACACCCTGGTCGTCGAGGATAGCGGCAACACCGACAACTCGACCGACACCGATGTGGACCTCGACGTCGAGGATAGCCTGAACACGGACAACTCCGACAACTCCGATAATTCCACCGAGACGGACGTGGATGTCGATGTCGAAGACAGCCTGAACACGGACAACTCGGATAACTCGGATAATTCGACCGAGACCGACGTGGATGTCGATGTCGAAGACAGCCTGAACACCGACAATTCGGATAACTCGGACAATTCGAATAATTCCGATAATTCGGCCGACACCGATGTAGACGTCGATGTCGAGGATAGTCTGAACACGGACAACTCTGACAACTCGGATAATTCGACCGAGACCGACCTGGATGTCGATATCGAAGACAGCCTCAACACCGACAACTCCGATAACTCGGACAACTCGGATAATTCCGATAACTCGGACAATTCCGATAATTCGACAGAGACCGATGTTGATGTCGATATCGAGGATAGCCTCAACACTGACAACTCGGATAACTCCGACAATTCAACTAACACCGACACCGACGTGGACGTCGATATCGAAGACAGCCTGAACACGGATAACTCGGACAATTCGGATAATTCCGATAACTCGGACAATTCCGACAATTCCGATAACTCGACCGATGTTGATGTCGATATCGCCGACAGCCTCAATACGGACAATTCCGATAACTCGGATAACTCCGATAATTCCAGAACCTGGACCAACCAGCAGACTTTCAGCTGGGATGCTTCGGCAACTGACTCGTTCAACACCGATGTCGCCGATTCAGGCAATACGGATACCGACATCACCGATAGCTACAATGATAACTCGGACAACTCGGACAATTCCGACAATTCGGACAACTCCGATAATTCGGACAACTCCGACAACTCCACCAACGACAGCTACAACGACAACTCGGACAATTCGGACAACTCCGATAACTCGGACAATTCCGATAACTCCGACAATTCGACCAATGTTGACGTCGCCATCACCGACGCCTTCAAGGACAGCTCGACGAACGACTCGAACAATACCAACCAGAGCTTCGACAACGCCTTCAACGACAACTCGAACAACTCGGTCAATGACTCCAACAATGACAGCTCGACCACGACCGACCTTGATCTCGACGTTGCTATCGAGGATTCGTTCAATTCGAGCGACGACGACATTGCTGATGCCTTCAACGACTCCAGCACCAACTTCGGCACGATGGACGTTGATTTCGACAATGTGTTTAACGGTGCCTTCTCGGGCGACGGTGATGCCATGGGCTTCGCCATCAACCAGGTAGCCGACATTGTCGACAACGACTCCCTGAGCGGCGTGACTCAGAACAACTATGGCACCTTCACGCTCACCGCCGATGCTGGCGATGCGACGATGAATGCCGGCGGCGCTTGGGACGGTGTGGCCGGCGACATTACGGCCGCTGCCGATGCCGATGCCACGGTCACGGGTTCGGCCTTCAACATGGATATCGTGCTCGGTGCCAACCTGCAGCAGAATGCGGTCGATATGACTGTGGTCGGCGGCAACATGGACAACGACAGCACCGACTCCAGCGGCGACAACCACTAGGTTCCGGTCCTCCAATCGGCAAATCCGGTCTGCGCGCACCGCGCGCAGACCAACCGTTGAGCGCACAAACGCCAACGGCAATAGGGAGGGGTCGCGGTGTTCTTGCCCAGCGACAGCGTTTCAGAAGCCATTGCGCACTTCATCGGATGTTTCGACATCCGCGTGGACGAGATGCGGATGCGTCAGTCCTACGAAGAATTTTACCACGAGCAGCACCTCGCGGCCGCCGCCCCGATCCAGCATGTATCCCCCGGATTTTTCCAGCGCCTTGAGCTTGAGGTCTACATTCCCGGCGTGTCCTACCGCCAACCCTATCCCGACGCGCATATCGATTTTGGCGTGCCACCCGTGCGTATCGATATCGTCGAGAGTTTCGTGCCCGGGCTGCAATGGCACCCCACCAATCACCTGCTGTGGCCTGTCCTGGCGGGAGGCGTAGAGTTCACCGCCGAACCCGGCCCTTCCTTCGGCCCCGTTCCAGCCTCCGTGATGCTGTCGGCAAACCAGGTCATGCTGCTGGACGACAATGACTTCATCGTTCTCGGCAGCGCTGATGTAGGCGCGATGCGGTACCTGCCCGATGCCGGCCCGGTGCAGCAGATGCTGGCGCTGGGCCTTGCAGTATCGGAACCGTTCGCGTCCCTCGAAGCGCCCAGCGAGGTCGAGAAGATCCCCGCCTATTTCGCCAGCGCGGAGGCGGCAATCGCCGCCATTGCAGGCGGACAGAATAGCGACGGCCAGATTGCCACCTCCTCCAGCCATCAGAGTTCCGCCGGTTTCACCCAGGACATAACCACTGTTACGGGTTCCGCGCTTGACGGGCTCTATGTGAACGGGACGCCGGCCGAAACCCTGCCAAGCCTCAATGATGCCCTGCCGGCGCAGTTGCAGGAACTCGTCGCCGACCCCGAGCCCGAGGATGTATCCACCGCCTCGCTCACCATCGATCCCAGTGGCGTCTCCGTGACCCTGGAGAGCGGCGCCAACATGATGGTCAACGAGGCCTTTATTGCCAATGCCGGCCTCACCTCGACGTTCCTGGCGGTGGCGGGCGACTACCACTCGATCAATGCGATCATCCAGACCAATGTGCACAGCGATCTGGACACGCTCGATAGCCGGCTGACGAACAACGGCGCGGAAACCGCTGCCTATAACGTTGCCTCCTTCGTCGCCGAACTACGGGACAATGCGGCCGATGTCGCTGCCGGCAACCCCGGTGTCTTTCCCTCCAATTGGCAGATTACCGTCGTGCAAGGCGACATGGTGTTCCTCGATTGGATCAGCCAATTCAGCTTCACCACCGACACCGATACGCATGTGCTGACGGCGGTGGGCACGACCACCACCATAACCAGCGGCGAAAACCTGGGACTGAACGGCGTTTCGATGCTCGATCTGGGCCGTTACTATGACCTCGTTATCGTCGGCGGCAGCCTCTATGATGGCAATTTCGTCATCCAGACCAACGTCTTGTACGACAATGACACGGTGGCGATGCTGTCCGGCGCGCTGGGGAACGGCGAGGTCTCGAGCAGTGGCAACCTGCTGTGGAACAGCGCCAGCATCCTCAATGTCGGGGGCGGCAATATTGTCTCGGGATTGCCGGATTATTACGGCGACGCGATAGCGTCCCTAGGCGCCGCCGACTATTCCATGCCCGGCAGCTTCTCCAGCGACGGCGCTTTCGAGGGCTTCGGCAATCTGCGAGTGCTGTTCATCGCCGGAGATCTGTACGACCTTCGCGCCGTGCAGCAGGTCAACGTCATGGGCGATGCGGATCTCGTGGCGCTCTACGAAGACAACGTGACCGAGGGCACATCTGCTGACGAATGGAGCATCAGCACCGGCTCCAATGCCCTGATCAATGTCGCGTCCATCGTCGATTATGACTCGGTCGGCAGCGACGTGCATGTGGGTGGGCAGATCTACTCCGACGCCATCCTGATCCAGGCGGATCTGGTGGCCGACAGCAATACCGCGCCTGTCACCAACGATGCGCTGGTCAGTGAAGTTATCGCCTTCCTCGATATCGACATGGACACCAGCATTCCCGGTGAAATCGACAACGTCATGGTCCCTATGGGCGATGGCGGCAGCGTGGACGCCATGCAATCGGTTCTAGCCTAGAGCCCGATCCGTTCCCCCTGCAATAAGCAGCGAGTGATTCCCGTGAGCCTCGAATTCAAGCTCAATCTTTCCGAAGATGCGCAGCGCACCAAACAGGCATTCTCCGTTGTTTCCCCGCCGTCCAGCAAGGTCGTCCAGGCGCTGGGCGATATCGATGCGGCCGTGGCCGAACTGCAGCTCCTGGCTGCCGAAGAAGCCGTGCGCCAGCGCCGGTCTGCCTCCCAGGGCGAAACGCCAGTACAGGAGCGTACTCCGCATCTGGTCCCCACGCCGCACGAAGCCCCAAGGCCAGTTGCGACAAATCCAGGCACCCCATCCCATGGCGCACCCAACGTCGCGCCGGTGCCTCACCCGGAAGTTCGCCCCAGTGCCACCCCGGCCCAGCCCGCGCCGTCTTTGAAGATCGTTTCGGCCGACCCTTCGCCTGCACCCGCCGCAGAACGCCCGGTTGCCCCGGTGACGGCAGATCCGGCACCAGCCGCTGGACCCGGCAATCCAGCAGAGCCAATGCCACGGCCCGAGCCGCAATCCGAACCAAGCGCCCGGCACACGGATGCCCCACGGCCCGCCGAGGCCAAGATTGCGCCCATCATCGAAGGGGATTTGGGCCCACTCAAAACGCCCCGTCTGGTGCGTGAAGGCGAGATCAAGGCTCCCGCAAAGCCACCGGGGAAAGGCAGCGGCAACGGCGGTGGAGGCGGAGGAAACTTCCACAAGCGCACCGAGGCACCGAACTTCGCCGAAAGCTACATGCGCGGCGTCAAGGCTGTGCGGCACAATCTCTCGGTCGTGATGGCCTTCACGCTCATCATCAACATACTGGTGCTCGGAATTCCGATTTACCTGTTCCAGATCTCGGATCGGGTGCTGACCAGCCGTTCACTCGATACACTGGTCATGCTGACCATCGTGATCGTTGGTGCTGTCCTGCTGCAGACGACGCTGGATGCGGTACGCCGCTTTATCCTGATGCGCACGGCGGTCGAAGTGGAGGTGCAACTGGGTGCCCCGATACTGAGCGCCGCCGCCCGTGCCTCGCTCAACGGCAATGGCCGCGAATACCAGACGCTGGGTGACCTGCAACAACTGCGCTCCTTTATTACCTCCGGCACGCTCCTGGCCTTCCTCGATGCGCCCTTGGCACCGATTTTCCTTTTGGCCGTGTACCTGATCCACCCTCATCTGGGCTACATTGTCGTCATCGCCTCCGTGCTGCTGCTGATCATCGCCACCATCAACCAGCGCGTAACCGCCAAGCCCTTTGCCGAGTCGAACGCGTTCTTGAGCCGGGCGACCCTGCATCTGGATTCGATGTCCCGCAATTCCCAGATCATCAACGCCTTGGCCATGATCCCCGAAGCGGTCCGCATCTGGGGCAGGGACACGGCCTTGTCCCTACGCTCGCAGGTGAAAGCGCAGGATCGCAACATCGTTTTCGCCACCTGTTCCAAGCTCGTGCGCCTGCTCACGCAGGTCACCATGCTGGGATGGGGCGCCTATCTTGCCATCGAAGGTGAAATGACCGGCGGCATGGTCATCGCCGCCTCGATCATCGCGGCCCGTGCCCTGACCCCGATCGAAGGCGCCATCGAAGGCTGGCACAGCTTCATCCAGTTCCGGGCCTCGTTCCAGCGCATCCGCGCCCTGCTGCAAACATCGCCGCTCAACTTCGAGCGCCTGCTGCTGCCCAGCCCCAAGGGACGGCTCGATGTCGAGCGCCTGCTGTTCGTGCCGCCACCGGCCAAGAAGGTCATCCTCAACGGCATCTCGTTCTCGCTCCTGCCCGGTGAATCCCTCGCCATCATCGGCAATTCGGGCGCGGGCAAGACGACGCTGGGCAAGATGCTCGTTGGCTCCATCCTGCCCACTTCTGGCAGCGTGCGGCTCGACCTGATGGATTTGCGCAATTGGGACCAGCGCCAGTTCGGCGAAAGCATCGGCTATCTGCCGCAGGACGTGCAGTTGTTCCCCGGAACCATCAAGGCCAATATCGGCCGTATGCGCGAGGATGCCACCGACAAGGACATCTTCGATGCAGCAGTGCTGGCCGACGTGCATGAACTGATCGCTTCATTCCCTCAAGGGTACGAAACCGTCGTGGCCGCTGACGGCGCACCGCTTTCGGGCGGCCAGAAGCAGCGCATTGCCTTGGCCAGGGCCTTTTTCGGCAATCCCAAGCTGGTGGTTCTGGACGAGCCCAATTCCAATCTGGACAGCCAGGGCGAGCAGGCACTGGCCCGCGCGATCGTCCACGCCAAGAAGCAGGAAATCACCGTGGTGACGATCACCCAGCGGCCGGCGCTGCTCAACTGCGTGGACAAGATATTGGTGCTCAGCAATGGCACGGTCTCGCTCTTTGGCACCCGCACCGACGTGATGAAGGCGCTCACCCAAGCGGGGCAGAACCCCACGCAAGGGGCCCCGAAACTGCCGGAGGGCGTTTAGCCATGTCGATGATGGTCGCTGGACAGAACCTGGAATGGTACTCCGAAGTCCCCCGCTCGATCAAAAAGCAGTCCATGTTCGGGCTTGTGCTTGTCGTCGTGTTGTTCGGCGGCTTCAGCCTCTGGGCCGGCTTCGCGCCGCTGGCTGCAGCCGTCATAGCGCCCGGCAGTTTCGTTGCGACGGGCGAGAACAAGATCGTGCAGCATCTGGAAGGCGGTATCATCAAGGCCTTGCTGGTTCGCGAGGGCGACCATGTCGTTGCGGGGCAGGATCTGGTCCAGCTCGATGCAACCGCGGCTCGTGCCAACGCCCGCCAGATGGAGCTGCGCAGCCTCCGGCTCGAAGGCATCATGGCGCGGCTGCAGGCAGAGTCGCATGGGTTGGACAGCTATATTCCCCCCGCCGCCATTCTCGCCGGCCTGGCCGATCCGGAAATCAAGGCCATCAACGACAGCCAGAGCGCCAATTTCGAATCCTCGCGCGCCAAGCTCGAAACCCAGATCAGCGTGCTGGAACAGAATATCGCGGCACTGCAATTCCAGCGCGACGGCAGCAACGCCCAGATTGCCTCGATGCAAAACCAGTATGATTTGCTCGCGGCAGATTTTGTCCGCCAGTCGTCTCTGCTCGAAAGCGGACTGGTGACGCGCTCCGCCGTCAATTCACTGCAGCGAGCCATGGCAGACGTCGAGGGTGACCTTGCCCGCCTCAAATCGGATGTCTTGTCCGCCGATGCGCAGATCACGCGGTTCAAACGGGAAATGGACCAGGCGCGAGACACCGCCAAGCAGGCCGCGATGGATGAGATGCAAAGCATCGAGGCCGAATTCGACGCTGTCCGCGAGCAGATCCGCCAGGCAAACAGCGTACTCGGCCGCACCACTGTGCGCGCCCCGGTGTCCGGCACCATCATCCGCTTGTATTACCACACGGCCGGCGGCGTCATCGAAAGCGGCAAGGCCATCCTGGAAATCTTGCCGTCAGAAGTACCCCTGGTGATCGAAGCACAAATTCCACGCATGCAGATCGACGAAGTGCGCCAGGGCCAGGTCGCCAGCGTGCGCCTGAGCGCCCTCAACCAGCGCACCACGCCCATGCTCGAGGGCAAGGTCTATTATGTCTCCGCCGACTCCGTGCTGGAAGGTACGGGTCCCGGTGCCGCCGAGGTCTATATCGCCCGGATCAGCGTCGCGCCTGATCAGTTGGCCCGCGTGCGCAGCTTCGCCCCAACCCCGGGCATGCCCGCCGAAATCCTGATCCAGACGCACGAACGCACCTTCTTCGAATACCTCACCAAGCCCGTCACCGACAGCATGGCACGTGCTTTCCGGGAGTACTGAACCCGCCTCAGGCGCTCGGTGCCTTGATCCATCTTCTCGCCTGCTTGAGCCGGCGTGCATTGTGCCGCAGATGGCCGGACAGCAGCATCCTGACGGTCGTGGCTGCCTCGCTTTGCCCGAGCGGAGCAATCAGCATATGCCCGTCGATATTGGTATAGATGGTTGAATTTTCGACGAAATAGCTCGCGCGATGGAGATCTCCATCATGCTGAACTTCGACTTCCAAAATCTGCGACTGGCGTTCCATGTCACCGCCTCCCTCTCCACTTGCAAACATGGAAATTGAATTCGGCGCCGTCAATTGATCCACGTTATGCGCCCCGGCAACAAACTGGGGAACCGATCAGCACACAAAGCCCTTCAAAAAGGATGCGGTCGTGGTAACGGGAGGCAAATTGGATGCACAACCGGACGACAGAGCGGCTAGATCCATTCTTCGGGCGTATCGAGCGGCGCGACACACTGGGCCCCGCCGAGCGCCAGGCGCTTGTCGATGGTGTCAGCGCCATCGAGGAAGCCACTGCCGGCGCCGACCTTGTGCGCGAAGGCGACCGGCCGGCGCGTTCCACCCTGCTCGTCAGCGGATTTGCCGCGCGCTATCGCACCGTGGCCAATGGCGAGCGCCAGTTCGCGACCATCCACGTGGCCGGCGATTTCGTCGACCTGCACAGTTTCCCCCTCAAGGAGATGGACCACTCCGTTCTGGCACTGACCCCCTGCACCCTGGCGATGTATCCGCACGAGGCCATCAAGGGCATGACGGAGCGGCTTCCCCACCTCACCCGGCTGCTGTGGCTGCTGACCCTGCTCGATAGCGCCCTGCAACGGGAGTGGATCGTCTGCATGGGCCGGCTGTCCGCTGAAGCGCGGGCGCTGCATTTGTTCTGCGAGTTGGGCGCAAGGCTCGCGGCCGTCGGCTTGGGCCAGCCCGACAATTATCACCTGCCGCTGACGCAGCAGGATCTGGCCGACGCACTGGGCCTGTCATCCGTGCATGCGAACCGGGTCGTGCAGAGCCTGCGAAAGCAGGGCCTCCTGATCTGGCAGGCGGGTCAACTTGTTTTGCCCAATCTCCAGGCGGCCAGGGAAATGGGCGAGTTCGATGAACGCTATCTGCATCTCATCAAGGAGCCGCGCTAGCGGTCCGCCCTTCGGAAACGGGAAAAGGAGTACTAAAAATGGAATCGGGCCCAGCTTTCTGGCTTATTCTCTTGACGGTTGGCGTGGCGGCGCTCGGCCTGGTGATGGCTTATGCGTCAAGCCGCAACAAGAAGCGTACGGCGCAGGAGCGCCTGCAAACCGAAGTCGCAACAAAGCAGGAATACCGGGAGGAACATCGCGACGACAGCTGAGACGCAGCTTTCTCGAAGCGGCGGCCCAAACCCGTCTTGCCAAGTCCCCACGGCGTCATTCCCGCGAAAGCGGGAATCCCACTTCGGCCAACCGCATAACCAAAGCAGCTCCCCGCCTACCCCGGGGAGCTGCTCTCATCACGGTTTCAGCACCACCTTAATACAGCTGTCCTTCTTGTCACGGAACGTGCTGTAGAGTTCCGGCCCTGCATCGAGCCCCGCGCGATGGGTAATCACGAAGCTGGGGTCGATCGTGCCGTCCACCACCTTTTCCAGCAACGGCGCCAGATAGCGATGCGTGTGGGTCTGCCCGGTCTTGAGCGTCAGGCCCTTGTTCATGAACGCACCCATCGGCACCTTGTCGAGGAACCCGACATAGACCCCGGGCATCGAGATCGTGCCGCCCTTGCGGCACGACATGATTGCCTCGCGCAACACATGCGGCCGGTCGGTCCCGATCCGTAGCGATTTCTTGACATTGTCGACCACGGCATCGACCGAACCGCCGCCATGAGCTTCGGTGCCGACAGCATCGATACAGCGATCGGGTCCACGGCCGTTCGTCATTTCGTTGAGCGTCTCGAACACCGATTGCTCGTCGAAATTGATGGTCTCGGCCTTGCCGTGCGTCTGAGCCATGGCAAGCCGCTCCGGTACATTGTCGATGGCGATGACCCGCCCGGCACCGAGCATCCAGGCGCTCTGGATCGCGAACTGGCCGACGGGGCCGCAGCCCCAGATTGCGACGGTGTCGCCCGGTTCGATCTCCGCGTTTTCCGCGGCCATGTAGCCGGTCGGAAAAATGTCGGAGAGGAACAGCACCTGCTCGTCGCTCAATTCGTCCGGCACCTTGATCGGACCCACATCCGCATGCGGCACGCGCAGATATTCTGCCTGCCCACCAGCATAGCCGCCCAGCATGTGCGAATACCCGAACAGGCCCGAGGGCGAGTGGCCCATGGCCGCCTCCGCCATCTTGTGGTTGGGGTTGGTCCGGTCGCATAGCGACCAAAGCCCCTTCTGGCAGAAGAAGCATTGCCCGCAGGCGATATTGAACGGCACCACGACCCGGTCGCCGACCTTGAACTTGGTGTGCTCGGGTCCAACCTCCACCACCTCGCCCATGTTTTCGTGCCCCAGCACGTCGCCGGATTCCATTGTGGGCATGAAGCCGTCGTAAAGGTGCAGATCCGAGCCGCAGATGGCGCAGGAGGTCACTTTGATGATGACGTCCTGCCCGTCCTTGATCGTCGGGTCCGGTACCGTGTCGTAGCGCACGTCATGCTTGCCGTGCCAGCAAAGCGCTTTCATGTGTGCCTCCTCGTTATTTCTTGGCGCTCTGGCCGCTTTCGCGCAGGGCCGCGTATTTCAGGGTCACTGTTTCGATATTCTGGTCCAGCCACTCGGCCATCGAGAGCTCTTCCTGCAGGTTCTGCTGCAACAGGGACGTAGCGGAACTGTTGCTCGCCTGGTTGGCAAGCGCCAGCAGGCTCTTGTAGGCGGCGATTTCGTAGTTCTCGAAGGCGAAATTGGCGATGCTGTTTTTGATGATTTCATCGGGAGCCACGGTATGCCCGATGGTCGCCATGGCGCCGCCCACGGAAAGAACCGCATCCTTGAGCATGGAGCGGCTCTCGCCCAGCCCTTCCAGGATCTGCTCCAGCCGCTGGATTTGCCCTTCGGTCTCGGTGATGTGCTGCTGCAGGCGGTGGGCGACTTCCGGATAGTTCTCGATCCGCGAGACCTGAGGCTTCATGATCGAGAGGGCTTGGTTCTCCATGGCATGAGCATTGCGCAGGCCGGTGACGAAGATGTCGTCTGTGTCGGTCATCAGTCTTTCCTTTGATGAAGCATGGAGGGGGTGGTTGAGGCTTCGACCCCAGAGCGGGTTCAACGGCACGGGCCCTCACCACGCTGCGCAACTAACCCATGTTGCATTTTGCATTTGGAGAGGCTGATCCAACGGCGGCCGGTTGCCTTAACCCGTGATAACTGCCGCGCTCTGTGCTTCCGCTAGGCGTTTGCCTGTCTGACGGAGACAGACATCATGACCAGATCATCCACCCCACCCGGCAGCCGCGACGTGCAGTTCCTGACCGAAGAGTTCGGCATACCGCCGTTTAAGGCGGCGCGCCTCGTTGCCGGCAAAAGCGAGTTGGCCGAGGACCTCGTTGATTGCGAGTTCCAGC
Source organism: Devosia naphthalenivorans (assembly GCF_003056355.1). Classification (GTDB taxonomy): domain Bacteria; phylum Pseudomonadota; class Alphaproteobacteria; order Rhizobiales; family Devosiaceae; genus Devosia; species Devosia naphthalenivorans. The sequence goes on along the minus strand of NZ_PYVW01000004.1, from coordinate 215,004 downwards.
GCCAGCACGATGTCGATCCCCTGGCCGATGTGCCCACGCCAAAACCATCCGAACACGAGTTCGTGGCTGACGCCGACGAGGATCAACTCAAGCCCGTGACACGCCACAACGACCTTCGCGGAGCTGGCTGACGGGCCAGCCGAAATTCCAGCTAATCGTCGGCCTTTTCACGCCCGGTGCGCACGGCATCCAGGATGACGTCCGGCTCGGTGTCCCGGCGCAATTCGCCCAGATCACCCTCTATTCCCGTCTGAACGCCAAGATGGTCAGCTACTGCCTGTATCATCGTGATGAGCCTGGTGGTTTCCCGTTCGTTGAGCAGGTTGACCTGAAGGTCGAGCTCCGCCTTCTCGTCGACTTCGACGGCCATCTGGTTTTGGTTGATCAAGACGAAGGTCGACAGGAAGATCGCTTCCACCGAGGCTGCCATAGCCAGGATCACCAGCGATGGGTCCCAGCGCGGCAAGCCCGGCACCCAACCCAGATTGATGCCGATCCAGCCGCCGAAAAGCACCAGGTGAATATAGACGAACGGCATGCTCCCAGCGAAACTGCTGATAGCTGCCGCAATCTTGTCCCCCGGACGCGCTTTTGCTCGCCGCGAAGCTTTCCACTCCCGTATCGCGGCAATGTTGCGAGCGACCGACTGCGGAATATCCTCACCCGCTTGCCGTTCTCCAGGCTCGCTCATTGCAATATCCTAGGAGTGTACCGCCGCAGCCAGTGCCCGCTCGCTGCGTGGCCTGATGGTGGTTGACCGTTGTTTGGGAAGCTTCAGGTCCAGCGTCTCGGCAAACCAGGGGATCGTCAGCGCCAGGCCTTCGGACAGGGGCAGCCTGGGTTCCCAGTCCAGCAATTTCTTGGCGCGCCCGATATCAGGGCGCCGGCGCTGTGGGTCGTCGACCGGCAGCGGCAAATGCTTGATTGGCGAGGCGCTGCCCGTCATTTCCAGGACCAGGTCTGCCAACTCGCTGATGGTGAACTCGCCGGGATTACCGATATTGACCGGCACGCCGGGATTTGCGCTGACATTCATCAGGCCTACGATGCCCGCAACCAGATCGCTGACAAAGCAGAACGAACGCGTCTGCTCCCCCGAGCCATAAATGGTCAGGGGCTCACCACGCAGCGCCTGCACGATCAGGTTGGAAACGATCCGCCCGTCATTGGGGCTCATGCGCGGCCCATAGGTATTGAAGATGCGGACCACCCGGGCATCCACCCGACCGGTACGCAGCATGTCAAAGCAAAGTGTTTCCGCCGCGCGCTTGCCCTCGTCGTAGCAGGCGCGGGGGCCCGTACAGTTCACATGGCCCCAATAATCCTCGTGCTGCGGGTGCTGTTCGGGGTCGCCATAAACTTCGCTGGTCGATGCCTGGAGGAACGACGCGCCGTTTTTCTCTGCGAGCTTGAGCAGATTGGCCGTGCCGACCACGCTGGTCAACATGGTGTGGATCGGGTCGGCCTGGTACTGCGGCGGCGATGCCGGGCAGGCCAAATTATAGATCTGGTCCAACTGCTCCCTGACAATGATCGGCTCGCAGATATCGCCGTGGATCAGCTTGAAATCCGGATGGTTCCTGAGTGCCCGCACATTGTCCATCGAACCGGTCTGGAAATTGTCGACGCAGATTACCCGGTGGCCATCGGCCAGCAGCACATCGCAAAGATGCGAGCCGACAAATCCGGCGCCACCCGCCACAAGGATCGTCTTTTTCTTGGTTGAAGCGGTCATTGCCTTATCCTTGTTGAGCAATTCGGCGGGCGGCGTTCCGGTTCGTATCGAGCATCGCGATCAGCTCTCCCGAGCGCGCCGTCCCGGTATGTTCGGCCAGCACGTAGCGGCGCGCCGAGGCCGACAAAGCCGCCCGCTCCGCATCGCTGGTGTTCTCCAGATATTTGATGACGTCGTCCGTTTCCCGCGCCAGCAAGATGGCTTCTCCAGGCGGCAGGAGTTGCTCCAGTCCGTCCCACATGTCACTGATCACGGGCGTTCCGCAAGCCGACGCCTCGAACAGCCGCACGCTTGGTGACCATCCCGCGGCGATCATGTCGGCACGGGTTACGTTCAGGGTGAACCGCTGCCGGTTATAGAAGGCGCGATGTTCAGCCGGCGGCAAGTGCTCGATCCGCTCGACATTGGCGGGCCAGTCGATGCTGTCGGGGAATTGGGGCCCAGCAACAACAAACCGCATATGCGGCAGCCGGCGCGCCGGTTCGATCAACAGCTTCTCGAGCGTCGGCTGGCGGTCGGGACTATAGGTGCCCAGATACCCCAGATCCCATTGGGGCGTGCCATCCGTCGGGCCGTAGCGCTCCGCATCGACCGAGCAATAAAGCGGCATGGCCGATGGCGCACCGAACTCCTCTTCCAATCGGTCCAGCACAGGGCCACCGGAGAACGAGAAATAGATATCGAACAGCGGTATCTGGCGGCGCGCCAGATATTCCTCATCGTCCCGATGCAGCTTGGCTAGCGTCACTGGCGTGTCGATGTCGTAAAAGCACAGCTGTTGCAGATCCAGCCGATCCAGCGCATCGATCACCGCCACCCCATCGGGCACGTACGACCCAACAATCACCGACCCGGCAGCCTTGAGTTCGGTCGTGAAACGCTCCAGCAGATCCTCGACACTGTGGTAGTATTGCAGATCGCAGAAATCGGGATCAGGCAGATCGCGATTGCTGGCGTACCAGGGCACGTCGCGCTCCAGGAACAGCACCCGCCGCCCATGGCTTTGCAGACCGCGGACCAGCGCCCGGTAGGTCGTCGCATGTCCATTGCCCCAGGATGAGGAAAGCGACAGTCCCAGCACGACGATGTCGTAGGGCGCACTCATTCCGCCGCCTCGATCTGGCGCCGCGCCGAAGATCTGAACACGCGATCAGCGTCGATGGCGCGATGAGCATAGGTATGCTCACGCAGCACCCGCTCCAGCGCCGCCTTGCCGATCCGGCTCGCCCGCTCCGGCGTGAGATCAGCCATGATCGCCGCAACGTCCTGCCCGTCGCGGGCCACCAGGATTTCCGCGTCGGGCTGGAGGAACAGCGAAATGCCCTCCCAATAATCGGTGATGAGGCACGCCCCGGCACCGGCCGCTTCGAAAACCCGTGTCGCGGGCGAAAAGCCAATCTCCGCCATGCTCGATCGGGAAATGTTCAGCACCGCCTTGGGCGAAACATTGAAGGCGTTGTGATCGGCCGTGCCGACATGACCGAGATAGGTGATGTTGTATGACATGGGCTTGTCGCCCCAACCCGAACCACCGAGCAGGAACCGCTGAGATGGGGTGCGTGCTGCAGGTTCCAGGAAGAAAGCTTCGACGCGTGCTTCGCGATCCGGCAAGCGATTACCGAGAAATCCCAGGTCACCCTCGAAGCGTGCTTGCGCCGAAACAGGATGATGGGTGTGCGGATCAAGCGCGTTGTAGATCGGCACGCAATCATGCGCACCCATCTCCCGATAGGCATTCACCACCGGCTCACCGCCACCATAAGTCAGAACAATATCAATGGCTTGCAGCGCCCGCCGCAATGGATGGTCCGGCGCCGCCCGCAGTTCCGCAAGCGTTGCCGGCGCATCCACATCCCAGAATATCTTGAGCGCCCCCGGCCGCGCCGCCCTCAACACCTCATCGAGCAACAAATCATCCTCAAACCCGACGCCGCTGGCCTTGACGACGATATCGGCGCGCCGCGCCTCGCCTGCCACCTTCTTGAGCGCTTCTATTGTGCCTTCATAAACAACGACTTGGCACCACTCCGGCGGCTCGATGTCGCGGTTCTTCTGCCGGTCATAAACGTCCGGCTCATAGAAGGTGATCTCATATCCCTTCTCGCTTAGCGCCCTCAAAATGCCCCGGTAATAGGTCGCGGCGCCGTTCCAGTAGGCCGACAACAGGCTGGAGCCATAAAACGCAATTCTCATTGTGCCGCCTCAAGATTATCGAGTTGATCGGTGACGCGGGAGCTACCCACCTGGGTCAGGATGGCCAGCAATTCATCGACGCGATGTCGGCAGGTGTGCCGGGCGCGAATGGTCTCAAGCCCCCTGTTCACAAGGCTTTGCGCCAGGCTCGTGTCCGAGGTGACGTCCCTCAGCCGCTGCTGCATCTCCTCTCCATCCCGGACAAACAGGAAGTCCTCGCCCGGCCGGAACAGCCCCTCGGCATCGTCCCATGGCGCCGACAATAGCGGAATCCCCGCCGCCAGCGCCTCGAATACCCGGATGGTTGGAATGCCCGGCAGCGACTGCACGTATGGGCGGCGCGGGATGTGCATGGTCACGCGATGACGCGCAAACGCCGCCGGCGCGTCGGCATTGGCAATCCACCCACCATATCGAAGCCCCGCCTTGTTGACGGCGGCAATCGCCTCTTCGGGGTACCGTACGCCCCGAACCGTGCCACTGAGCCCAAGCGCGGCCGCCGGCTCAATGAGAAACTCATTGATCTCGGCAGTGCGCTCGTTATCGCCCCAATTGCCGATCCAGATCAGATCGCTTTCCCGCGCAATCTCGGGCATGGGATGGAACAGCCGATCATCCGCCGCCTCATGCCAGGTGAACACCTCCCGGCCCCACCCCGCCCGCAGATAACGCTGCCGCAGCGTTTCACCAAATGCCAGGATACCGTCATAGTCCTGCAAGCGCAGCCCCGCGATGTCCTCGCGCGCCGACACGGCGCGATGGTGTGTATCGTGGAACAGCAGCGTAAACGGCGCGCCCTCTCGCCGAAGCTTGCCCAGGCGCTCGACCAAGGCCGGATCAGTCCACTCATGAACGATGACGACATCTGCGCTTTCCAATGCAGCCGCATGGTCAAACTCGGCGCCGTAGACCTGAGACTGCAACTCCGGAAAGTCAGCATGAAAACGTTCTGCCGCCGCTTCACCCTGGCTTTGCACCAGATTGTGCCGGCTCCAGGCCCCACTAGGCTCCAGCGCGCGCGCCCTATGCCCGCGGCTCACCAGATCCCGCATCACACCGCGCAGGAAGTGAGCATTGCCGTGGTTCCAGTCCGACACCAGGGAATGCGTGTAGAACACAAATTCCATCCGCTACGCCTCCCTCGCCGCCGCCGGATGCAGCAGATGATCATAGATCGACTGCATCGCTGCCGCCTGCGCCTCAAGCGTGTAGCGCGCCGAACGCTCCCTGGCCCGAACACCATATTCGTGGCGTAGCGCATCATCGCTGGCGAGCCGGTTCAACGCATCGGCAAAAGCTTCAGCGTCATCGGTCGGGGCGAACAGAGCGGCTTCGTCCCAAAGCTCGCGATAAGTCGGGATATCCGCCAGCACCAGCGCCGCGCCCGCCTGGGCAGCCTCCAGCGGCGCCAGACCAAATGGCTCGTAGCAGGATGGCGAGGCGACAATGGCCGACCTCGCCATGTGCTGCAAAATCTCGGCGTGTGGCAACTCGCCGATGTGGCGCGCGTGGCGCAAGGCGCGATATTGCCCGTTGGGACCAGATACCGATCCCGCCATGGTAACCGGCCAGGCTGACCGACCCGCAGCCTCATCAAGCAGGCCGCCATTCTTGCCGTCGTCCCACCAGCGGCCGGCAGCAAATATTTGGGCTTCCTTCTCAGCGATCTCCCCCGCAGGCCGGGTGCCATTATAGACCACACCCAGGCCGTTGATCTGGCCATAGCTGGTGCGCAACATGCTGGCATGGGCATGGCTCGGCGCCACCACGGCGTCGGCCACGTCAAACCCGGCCCGGTTGCGGCGGTACTGCCATTGCCAATCCGGCGGCACGCCAGTCTGCCGCACGGCGGCGAACCAGGTGACGACGCAGGAATGCGACACCACCAGCAGCGGAACATCGACGCTCAGACCGCAGGCTTGCGACGGCAGGTTGAGGTGGACCAGATCGACCTGCCGCTCGGCGATCAGGGCCTCAAGCAATTCCGGAATACAGTCGAGCTCCGCCTCGTGGCCGGCCGTCCAATCCAGCGGCGCATCGAACCACACCAACTCGCCCAGCCGTTCGGCCTCGGCGCGTTGCGCCTCGCTCGGTGCAGGTCCAAACCCCGCAAAGGTGAAAGCATAGCCATATTGAGCCAACCCCGCAGCCAGATCCATGGCATAGCGCCAGACCCCGCCCACGGCATCAATGGTGACGAGGATGCGCGGCGACCGAGGTCCCTTGCTTTTAGCCACGTTGAATTCAGCAAACGCCGTCATGCGCTCACCCGCCGCAATGTTCGCGCATCATTGTCCTGCCCGGCCAGCCAGTCAGCCAGGTCGCGCAGGCCGTCGCGCCACCCGGTTTTGGCATGCCAGGCAAGCTCTGCCTCGAGGCGGCTGGTTTCCGCCACGAAATAAAGCTGGTCGCCTTCTCGCCAATCGTCCCGGCTCACGCTGAGCGTCGTGCCGACGATCTTCTCGATTTCGCGCAGCACCATGTTGAGGCTGACGGCATTGCGCGGCCCGCCACCCAAGTTGAAGGCGCGGCCCCGAACCTTGTCGATGTCGGCGAGCACGGCGCGATACGCTGCCACGGCATCGCTTACATGCAGCACATCGCGCACCTGCTTGCCGTCGCCATAGATGGTAATCGGCTCGCCCTTGAGCGCGCGGATAAGGAAGTGGGCAACCCATCCCTGATCCTCGGTGCCGAACTGGCGCGGTCCATAGATGCAACTCATGCGCAGAACGGCCGTCGGCAGATCATAGGAGCGGCCATAATCGAGCACATACTGGTCGGCCACGCCCTTGGAGCAGCCATAGGGTGTGCAGAAATCGAGCTTGCGATCTTCGTTGATGCCGCGCGTGCGGATCAATTCGTCGGCCGGAACGTGCCGTTCATCCAGTTCGACCAGGCGGAGGTCGCCTAGGCCGCCATAAACCTTGTTGGTGCTCGAAAAAATAACAGGCGCACGGTGGCCCGCCCTGCGCACGGCCTCAAGCACATTGACGGTGCCGCGCGCATTGACCTCGAAATCCTCGATCGGGTCGGCAAGGCTCGTCGTCACCGCAGTCTGCGCCGCGAAGTGGAACACAGCGGCGGCATTGGGGAGAGCGGTGTCGACCGCTTCGCTGTCCCGCACGTCCGCAGTGACGACTTGCAACCGCTCGCCATGACGCTCCTGCAGCCATAGCAGGTTCTGCTTCACCCCGCCCCGGCTCAGATTATCGAGCACCGCCACCGTCTCGCCATCGCTCAGCAGCGCATCGGCGAGGTTGGAGCCAATGAAGCCGGCGCCGCCCGTGATGACGATGGGGTTCTCCGTTGAACTTATTGGCGGTGCTTTCTTCATGAAACCAGACCTCGCTCTTCGAGCTGCCGCTTCATCTCCGCACCCCGATCGACCGCCTGTGCCTGGCGAACCCAGTCGGCGAGTTCGTCGAGGGAATCTTCCAGCCGGAATCTTGGTTCGAAGCCCAGCAGTTCGCGTGCCTTGGAAATATCGGCAAAGCAGTTGCGGATGTCGCCCGAGCGCGCCTTGTTCATGATGTCGGGGGAAAGGTGCGGCACGCCCATTGCGTTGGCCAGCATGGTCGCGACATCCGCGATGGCATAGGCATTGCCGCTGCCAACGTTGATGACATGGCCCGCCGCCGACCGCTGTTCCAGCGCCAGTCGGAAGGCCCGCGCAACGTCGCGAACATGCACGAAATCGCGCTTCTGCTGCCCATCCTCGAAGATCATCGGGGGCTGCCCGTTGATCAAGCGCGAGGCAAAATTGGCCAGAACACCCGTATAGGGATTGGACAGCGCCTGGCCCGGGCCAAAAACGTTGAACAGGCGAAGCGCCACGGCATCTACGCCATAGGCCTCCCCGAATATGAGTACCGCACGCTCCTGCGCGTATTTGGTCAGCGCGTAGATGGAAGCCAGGTCGACCGGTTTCTGCTCGTCGGTTTCTACCGGGGTGAGCCGCGTGCCGTCCGGCGCGGTGAGATCCCAGCGTCCCGCCTTGATATCGGCACTGCGCCGGCGGCTCGAAGCGGAATTGGTGCCGTCCTGGGACTGATACAGGCCCTCGCCATAGACGCTCATCGAGGATGCGACCACGATGCGCTTGATCGGCGTGTCGATCATGGCTTCGAGCAGCACGGCCGTGCCGAGATCATTGCCCCCGACATAGCGGGCGATCTCGTACATGGATTGGCCAACGCCAACCTCGGCTGCAAGGTGGATGACGCCGTCGATGTCATTGAGGGCTTCCTTCACTGCGCCCTTGTCGCGAACATCAGCGCGGATCAGGTCGACACCCGCCGGAACGGCGGCTGCGCTATCGCCGTGAACCTGGTCGATGAAGCTGTCGAGGATGCGTACGCTGTAGCCTTCTTGGAGCAGCTCCTCGGTTACATAACGTCCGATAAAGCCGCATCCGCCGGTGACGAGTATCTGTTTCATGTGCGCCCATCTGCAGGGGGTAAGTACCTGCTTTAGGAAGCATCGCTGGGCGGACAGGTTCCGATAGGGCGTCCGGCGTTCGGAATTGCGCGCCTTGTTCGCCGTGGCCCTCGAAGGTCGAGACAAGGAACAAAGCTTAATGATTCCGGCTGCTCTCGCACATGAGGAACCAATTTGCCGGGGTTGTATCCCGCGCGGCCCAGGAACGCGGCTGTTATCCTGAGTTAACCAGGTCGCATCTGCCAAGTTGCAGAGGAATCGATGATTTGATCGCGAGACTCCGCTGTGGAGCCGCAGGAGAGGGTGCGCTGATGACTTCCCCAGCATTCAGGCGGCTCACCACCCCAACTGGTCTGAGGAACAAAGCTGCGAATTCGCCGGTTGCAGACCCAAGCGTAGCCCCGCAGGGCTGATCGAAAGGGCGAGAGTAATGAAGATCGTTGTCGTGGGCGCTGGCTATGTGGGTTTGACGACCAGCGCGTGCCTTGCCGAACTCGGCCATGAAGTCACGTGCTGCGATATTGACGGACAACGCATCGCGGCGCTCCAAGGCGGCGTCGTTCCGATCTATGAGCCGGGTCTTCCCGAACTCGTCGCCGCCCAGATCGAAGTGGGCCGACTGCAATTCACCACGCATACGACGAAGGCGGCAAGCACAGCCGACGCGGTTTTCCTGGCCGTCGGCACTCCATCAGACGAAGAGGGCGATATCGACCTCTCCTTTGTCGATGCCGCAGCCAGGGCTATCGCGCCTCATCTCAAGCGCGACGCCGTTATCGTCCTCAAATCCACCGTGGTCACGGGAACGGCGCGGCGGGTGAAGGGGATCGTTGATACCAGCCGCGGCCGCAGGGACGTCGCAGTGGCTTCTAACCCGGAATTCCTGCGCGAAGGCTCTGCCATCAGCGATTTCATGCAGGCAGACCGCATTGTCATCGGCGCCGACGATGCGCGGTCCGAAGCAGTGCTGCGCGAAATCTATGCGCCGCTGGAGGCTCGCGGCATCCCGGTCGTGGCGACGCAAACCGTCAATGCAGAGCTCATAAAATACGCCGCCAACGCTCTGTTGGCCCTCAAGATCGGCTTCATCAACGATGTGGCCGACCTTTGCGAACGCGTGGGCGGAGACGTGACTGCCGTTGCCGATGGCATCGGGCGCGACAAGCGGATCGGACTGTCGTTTCTTGCCGCCGGCCCTGGCTTTGGCGGCTCCTGCTTCCCCAAGGATACCCGAGCCTTTGCCAGCACCGGCCGCCGCCATGGCGCGCCTCAGCCCCTTATCGAGACGCTGATCGAACAGAACGAAGCCCGTAAACTCGGCCTGGCAACCCGCATCATCGATACCGCGCCACGCAAAGGCCGGGTGGCTATTCTGGGCACCAGCTTCAAGGCCAACACCGATGATGTGCGCGAAGCGGCGGCGCTGACCATCGTTCCCCTGCTCCAGCAGGCAGGGCTCAGCGTCCATCTGCACGATCCGCAGCCCGATGGTGCCAAGCGTCTGCTCCAGGACGCAGTCTGGCACGACACAGCTCTCTCAGCCGCAAGCGATGCTGATGTCGTGGTCATTCTGACCGAATGGGATGAATATCGCACCCTGGACCTTGCCGATCTCGCGCAGGTGATGCGCGGCCGCGACCTGCTCGATTATCGCAACATCATCGATGCGGAACGCGCGGCCGCTATGGGGCTTAACTACCAGGGCCTTGGCCGCGCACCGCTGGCCTTCGAGGCGACGAGGCGGGGGCAGGGCATTGCTGCCATGCCGCGCGTAGCGGCCTCGCCCGCCTGATTTCATTGCACCCAGCGCAAGGAGACAATCATGAGCAGTTCCAACACCACGACCAAGCACGATGAAATCCGCAAATGGGCCGAAGCGCGGGACGGTCACCCGGCCATGGTCGATACCAAGGGCAAGGGCGGTATCCTGCGCATCGATTTCGGTGAACCCGAAGACAATCTCAAGGAGATCTCCTGGGACGAGTTCTTCAAGATCTTTGACGAGAACAAGCTGGCCTTTCTCTACCAGGACGAGACCGCCGATGGCGGGAAGAGCCGCTTCAACAAATTCGTCAATCGCGATTGAGGCCGAACCTATGAACCTTGCGCTATCCTCCCTCGATCAGATGCAGGCGGCCGTCGTGACCGGACCCGGAATGGTGGAAATCGAGCGCCTTGCGGTGCCGAACCCCGGGCCGGGTCAGCTTCGTGTGCGGCTCGAGGGCTGCGGAGTGTGCGCCTCGAACCTTGGTCCCTGGTCCGGGCCGGAATGGATGAAATTTCCAACTGAGCCGGGTGGGTTGGGCCATGAAGGCTGGGGTGTCATCGATGCCTTGGGCGAGGGCGTAACGGAGTTCGCGATCGGTGATCGGGTGGCGGCGCTGTCCTACCACAGCTACGCAACTCATGACGTGGCCGAGGTGGGTTCCGTGGTCAAGCTTCCACCCGAGCTGGACGGTGTTCCGTTTCCCGGCGAACCGCTTGGTTGCGCCATGAACATCTTCAAGCGCTCGGAAATCTCGGCCGGACATACCGTTGCCATTGTCGGAATTGGCTTTCTCGGCGCCTTGCTGACGCAGTTGGCGGTGGGCGCCGGTGCCCGTGTCATCGCCATCGGCCGCCGGCAATTCGCTCTCGATCTGGCAGCAAAGCTGGGTGCCGCCGAAACCATTCCCATGCACGATCACTGGCAGATCATCGAGCGCGTCAAGGAGTTGACCGATGGTCAATTCTGCGACCGGGTCATCGAAGCCGTCGGAAAGCAATGGCCGCTCGACCTCGCCGCCGAACTCACCCGCGAGCGCGGGCGCCTGATCGTTGCCGGTTATCACCAGGACGGGCCGCGGCAGGTCAATATGCAGATGTGGAACTGGCGCGGTTTTGACGTCATCAACGCCCACGAGCGCGACCCCAACATGTATGTGGAAGGCATCCGCGACGCCATCAGGGCAGTGGCGGAAGGGCGGCTCGATCCAACCCCGCTCTATACCCACACCTATCCCCTCTCTGAGCTGGATACCGCCCTCAACGCCACGCGCGACCGGCCGGACGGGTTCATGAAGGCCCTGGTGATCTATCCATGAGTTCTGTTACCTCCAAGGCCCAGAGCGCTCTCCCCCGTATCGGCTTTCTCGGCACCGGCCGGATCGGCCAGATCCGGATGCACAGCCTGCTCGATGAAGCTCTGGTCCAGCCTGTCGTCATCTCCGACCCATCCCCCGAGATGGCCGAGGCCGCGCACCAGCTTGCCCCGCAAGCGGCCCTGGCTGCCTCGCTTGACGAGATGCTCGAGCTTGACCTGGATGGCATTGTCATCGCCACGCCCAGTGCCCTCCATGCGGAGCAATCCATTCGCGCATTGGAGCGCGGCCTTGCCGTATTCTGCCAGAAGCCGCTGGGCCGCACCAAGGCAGAAGTCACCGCCGTGATCGATGCTGCGCGAGCCGCAGATCGTTTATTGGGCCTCGATCTCTCCTATCGCTACACAGCGGGGATGCAGCAGATCCGCTCGCTGGTTCAATCCGGCGCCCTGGGGCAGGTTTTCGCCGCCGACCTGGCATTCCACAACGCCTATGGTCCCGACAAACCCTGGTTCTTCGACAAGGCCCTGTCCGGTGGCGGATGCGTCATGGATCTGGGCGTGCACCTTGTCGACCTCGCACTCTGGACGCTGGATTTCCCTGAGGTCGAAACCGTCACCGGCCATCTGTTCAGCGGCGGCGCGCCGATCGCCCGGGACAGCGACACGGTGGAGGATTTCGCTACCGCAACGATCACCCTCGCCACCGGCGCCGTAATCCGCATCACCTGCTCGTGGCACCTGCACGCGGGCCGCGACGCCGTTATCGGCGCCGATTTTTACGGCACCCAAGGCGGCGCCAGCTTCTCCAATGTGGGCGGCTCCTTCTTCGACTTCGCCGCCCGGCACCATACCCGAACCCAGAGCGTTTCCCTGGCAGAGCCACCCGATGCCTGGTCGGGCCGGGCCATCGTCAACTGGGCGGCGAGCCTCGCCCAGGGCGGCCGGTTCGATGAGAGTGCGCACGAATTTGACGTGGTTGCCGACGTCCTCGACCGCATCTACGCCCGTTAAGAAAACCAATGACCGCTTCCAAACGCATCGGCATCCTGACCTTTCACCGCTGCATAAATTACGGCTCTTACTGGCAGGCCCGGTGCCTCGCTGAAGGTCTGCGCGCCCGTGGGCACGATGCGGTGCTGCTCGATCACCATTCGAGCCGCATCAATATCGCCGAATGGCGTTGCGCCCTGCGGCCCATCCCCGAAGCGCCGCCCAAAGCACACCGCTCCGCCTATGGCGAAAAGGCCCGGCAGTTCTTTGCAGCCTTCGAAGGCCTGCCGCTATCGCGCCCGTTTCCCCTGCTGGCGCCTGAGGAGAGCGAGCCGTTCGACGTAGTTCTGGTAGGCAGCGACGAGGTCTGGAACCTGCGCCATCCCTGGTATGGCGGCAAGGGCGTTTTCTATGGCGACGGCCTCAATGCCGGGCGCCTGGCCTCCTATGCGGCGAGCTTTGGCAATCAATCGGCCTCGGAGGGGCTGGATAGCTATTGGTCCGAACGCCTCGAGCGCTTTGATGCAATTTCGGTGCGCGACAGCAATTCGCAATCGCTCGTCGCAGAGGCCACCGGGCGCTTGCCCGCCATGGTTCTCGACCCCTGCCTGCAGTTCGGACACCTCATTCCCAAGACGCCGTTATGGACGGACGGAAAGCCTTATGCTGTTGTTTATGGTCATGGGTTTCCCGACTGGCTCACGAGCCACATCGTCCATTGGGCGAGGGGCGAGGGCGTCCGGCTGGTCAGCATCGGCTATGACAATCCCTGGGCCGATGAGCAGCGCATCGATGCCGGGCCAATGGAGTTCGCGGCGATGATGGCCGGCTCCCGGGGCGTCGTCACCAACTTCTTCCACGGCTGCGTCTTTGCGCTGGTGAACGGAAAACCCTTCGTCACGGCGCCGTCGGCCTACCGCTTCAACAAGGTTCGCGACCTTGTTGCCGCCTTGGGCGCCGAGCGCCACATGGTCTCCGAAGCGACGGAAATCGAAGCCATTATGAACGACATTCTGGACCCCCGGATCGCTCACGCCATCGCGACCATGAGGGTTCAGTCGGACAGCTATCTTGACCACGCTCTCGGCTGACCCCGCGATCAGCCTGCGGCAACTAAAGAGGTCCGGCCTCTGCATTGGCTGCGGCACCTGCGCGGGGATGCACGTGCAGCCCGATCTACAAATGGCGCTGGACGCCTACGGGCAGTTCAAGCCGACCGGGTCCTCCGAGCGCGCAAAGAGCGAACAACTGGCGCAGATCTGCCCATTCTCCCCCGCTGCCGCCAATGAGGATGAACTGGCCGCCCCAAGGTTCCCGCAGGCGCCGCACACAGACCCCAGGCTAGGCCGTTACGAGGCCGCCTATGTAGGCGCCGTGACGGAAAACCCCTTCCGGCAACAGGGCAGTTCGGGCGGCATGGTCAGCTGGGTGGCGGCAGAACTGCTCCGGCGCGGGCTGGTCGATGGCGTGGCCCATGTGCGGCCGACGACGGGCGAAAATTTCTTCGCCTATGGCATTTCGCGGGATCTGGATGAGCTGCTCGCAGGCGCCAGGTCGCGGTACTATCCGGTGCAGCTATCCGGCGTTTTCGATGAAATCCGCCGCGTGCCGGGGCGCTATGCCATTGTGGGCATCCCATGCTTCATCAAGGCCGTGCATCTGGCGCGGGCGCAGGACCCGGTCCTCGCCGAACGGATCGCCTATACGCTTGGCCTGTTCTGCGGACACATGAAAAGCGCGCGCCTGGTCGAGAGTTTCGCTTGGCAGATGGATACCACCATCGAAGCGGTCGTCCGGCCGGAATACCGCCTCAAGGGCCCGGAGCGCCCGTCCAACTGGTACACCGCGCAACTGACGCTGCGCGACGGCAGCGTCCGGCAAAAGGACTGGTGGTATCTGGGCGACGGCGATTGGGGCGCCGGGTTTTTCCAGAACTCGGCCTGCAATTTCTGCGACGACGTGCTGGCGGAAACCGCCGATATCTCGTTCGGCGACGCCTGGGTCGAACCCTACTCATCCGATTGGCGGGGGACCAATGTGGTTGTCGTGCGCACGCCGGAGCTGCGGGAGATCGTCGAGGAGGGAATTGCCGGCCAAAGGCTCGAATTCACGCCGGTAGATGCCGATTATATTGCCAATACCCAGGCGGCCGGCCTGCGCCAGCGGCGCGAGGGGCTCGCCTATCGCCTGACCTGGAAACGGGGTGGCCTCAAGCCGCGCAAGCGGGTCGCGCCGAGCAACGATCTGCGGTTCCAGCGCAAGATTATCTACCGCCTGCGCTACGGCATCAGCGCCTGGAGCCACCGCATGTTCTGGCTGGCGCGGTGGCTGCACCGGCCGGGCATTTATATCGCCTGGGCCCATGGCGCGCTGCGCCTGTACCACGGCCTGGCCTATGGCCGGGGCAGGGTAGGGGAAATCGCCAGGCGATTGAAGCTCACGCGTGGCGAGGGGTGAGCGATTGCGTTGGCCACTTCCGCACCTTGCCGCTGTGACACCTCAATGGCCCCCGGCTCAAGGCCGGGATGACACCGTAGATGGCAATAGCCCGCGCTAACCTCGCACCAAAATCGCAGTCGACACCCTCCCCCTTGCGGGGAGGGATCAAGGGTGGGGGTGCTGGTAAACCCATATGCTGGAAGCTCACCGCCCTGCTCTACCCCACCCACCACGTTGCCCTCGGGCTCGACCCGAGGGCCACCTTCCGCAAACACACCGCTCCGGCAAGGGCTCCCGAAACGGCCCTCGGGTCAAGCCCGAGGGCAACACAGCGTTTTTCTTTACACCGCGCCACCGGCAAACGTTCGATGTGAACACTCCCAACGCCACCCCCCTAAACCAACAACGCCGACGCCCCCACACGCCCCTCCGCCCGCACCGACGAACCCGGCGCATACCGCTCGATCATCTGCGCGCAAAACTCCGCAAACTCCTCCGGCACTTGCGGCGCGCTGGTATGGTGCGGAGCAATGCCGCGATGTTCGGGCGTAAAGCAAAAAGTCACCGTCACGTCGAAATCCTCCAGTGCCTGCATCTGACGGTCGAACCAGTCCAGCGCATCGGGGCGGAAGCTGTCCGCCCAGGAGAGCCCGGTGCGCATATGCGTCACGCCCAGCCGCTTCATCCACGCGACGGCATCGTCGAGCCGGTGGTCTTGGTAGTGAAACCATTGCACAAGGCCCATTTCGGGCGTGTGCTTGGCGAACTCTTCCAGCGCCGGCTTGGGCGAGCCGTCTTCGCGCAAAAGGCCCATATAGAAGTGCCGGTAATAGGACGAGCCCTCGGCTTCGCGATGGCGGGTCGTCGCTTCCCACTCGCGCGGCAGGTCATAAAGGCTATACCACTGGATGCGCGCCGCATTGCCCTTGAGCAGTTCGGCGGTGCGCTCAAGGCCCCAGACCTGGACTTCCTCGGCGCCAAAGGTGGATATCCCGACTTCGCTGACCCAGATCGGCAAATCCGTGACCGCGCGAATTTCATCGAGTTTGCTGGGCCACTCGTGAATCTGCCACAAGTTCCAGTCCAGCGGAAAGCCATGCACCGCAACCGCATTCATCCTGTCGAGCACGCCGTAGTTCTTCATGCGCGTCATGAAGCCCGGATCGATCGGCGAAATGCCGCCGAGCACGCGGGTCACCTGCGGGTTGGCGGCCGCAATCGCATCGGCAGCCAGATTGGCCATGGTGCCGAACTGTACCCATTCCGGATCGATCTCGGGGTCCCAGTGCGATTTGTTGTTCGGCTCGTTCCAGATCATGGCCGCTTCGATCATGCTTGTGCTCCCTTGTTCGGATAAATCGGAAACGCGTGCGGAGACTGGCTTGCCACGCGACAGATATAAACTTCGGCTTCCGGGTGCGCCGTGATCTCGAAGCCTGAACTGCGCAGCATCGCCTCGGCGCAGGCCGAGTTCGGCACCCACCAATTGGTCGGGTCATCGGCATAGCGATGTTCGATGAAATGCAGCTTGGGAAAAGCGGGGTCATCGAACAGCGCATAATCGGAGAAGGGATAGTTCTCGGCGATCTCGGGCACATCGCGGCTGCCGCGCTGCATCGATTGGAAGATCATCACATCCTTGCTGACATGCTCGCGGATCAAATCCAGCGCCAGCAAGGGATGGCGCAGGTGATAAAGCACGCCCATGAAGATCACGACGTCGAACTTTTCCCCAAGGGCCCCCACGTCGTAGACCGACATTTTCTGGAACTCGATATCCGCTTCGGCGACTTCGGCCGCGAAGCGGGCCTGGTTGAGGTAGACATCGTCGAAGTCGATGCCCAGCACTCGGCTGGCGCCACGCTTTTTCATCTCGATGGAGTAGAACCCTGCATTGCAGCCGATATCGAGCACGGTCTTGCCCGTAAGATCGGCCGGAATGGCACCGGCGATCTTCTGCCATTTGATGTTGGGGTAATCGCCCAGGAAATGCTCAGGCGCGGTGCGCACCCCACCCAGATCCAGATTGTGAAACCAGGGGCCGAGCGCCTGAACTTTCTCGCGGATTTCAGCAATGGGCAGGGTCATGCGCGTATCTCCTTGTGAGGTGTCAGCCTGTGGTTTCGTTGAGCGTGTGGAGCTTGCCGCCCCACTCGCCGACAACGATGGTCGTGATCGAGGCAGGTGAAATTTCAAAACGCGGCCAGGCATCGATCGGCAGGCCAAGCACATGGCTGACCACCGATTTTATGATGTCCGCATGACTGACGAGCACGATCCGCGCATCGGCATTCTGCGCAGCCAGTCGCCGGATCAGCCCCACGGAGCGCTGCTGCACGTCGAGCATGGTTTCCCCGCTCGGCGTTTCGGCCATGCTGCGCATGCTGTTCCAGCGTTGCCATTCCCCAAGCTTGTTAAGCTCGTCAAAGCTCGATCCCGACCATGAGCCGAAATCGACTTCGTCCAACTCGTCCGCGATGGTGACCGGCAAGTCGCCACATGCCGCCGCGATGGCTTCGGCGGTCTCCTGCGTGCGCTCGCGCGGGCTGGCGAAAATGCTCTGGAATCGCTCCTGCGTCATCCGCTGGCCGAGGCGCCTCGCCTGCGCAAGGCCATCGGGACCCAGATGGATGGAGGGCGACCGTCCGGCGAGGAACCCGCCGACATTGTCGTGCGCGGCGTGGCGCACCAGGTAGAAGACAGCCGTCACTCGGCCGCCCCGAGCATGGGCTCGTCGGCCCCGGCAATGAATTCCTCGGTGCGCTGGCGCGCCTCGGCATCGGTGAATTGGCGCGGTGGCGACTTCATGAAATAGCTGGATGGCCCGACCAGGGCACCGCCGATGCCGCGATCCAGCGCCAGCTTGGCACAGCGCACCGCATCGATCACCACGCCGGCCGAATTTGGCGAATCCCAGACTTCTAGCTTGAGTTCGGCATTGAGCGGAACGCCCCCAAAGGTGGTCCCTTCCAGCCGGATATAAGCCATCTTGCGATCAGTCAGCCACGGCACATGATCGCTGGGCCCCACATGGATGTCGCCCGCCGGCAGGGGGATATCGATCTGGCTGGTGACCGCCTGCGTCTTGCTGATTTTCTTGGATTGCAGCCGCTCGCGCTCCAGCATGTTGAGGAAATCGGTATTGCCGCCGAAATTGAGCTGATAGGTGCGGTCGAGCTTCACGCCGCGTTCGCGGAACAGGTTTGCCAGCATGCGGTGGATGATGGTGGCGCCGACCTGGCTCTTGATGTCATCGCCTACGATGGGCAGACCGGCGGCGGCGAAGCGCTGCTCCCATTCCGGCTTGGACGCGATGAATGCGGGGATGCAATTGACGAACCCGCAGCCGGCCTTCAGCGCCTGTTCGGCATACCATTGCGTCGCCAATTCCGAGCCGACAGGCAGATAGGACACCAGCACATCTACGCCGCTGCGGCGCAATTCCTCGGCAACATCGGCGACCGGAACATCGGCCTCCTCGATTTCATCTTCCAGATATTTGCCGATGCCATCGAGCGTATTGCCACGCATGACGGTGACGCCGAGCGGCTCCACATCGGCGAAACGATGCGTATTGTTGGGCGCCGCATAGATCGCCTCGGCAATGTCGCGCCCCACCTTGGCAGTCGAAACGTCGAACGCTGCAGCAATTTCGATGTCGGAGACATGGTAGCCGCCAAGATTAACATGCATCAATCCGGGCACAGGTTCGTTTCCGTCGGCATCCTTGTAGTAAGTCAGGCCCTGCACCAGTGAAGACGCACAGTTTCCGACCCCTACGATGCCTACCCGAACCTTGCGTTCCGTCATTGCCGTGCTCCAACAGATGTATTCTGTGAGGCCAACGACACCCGCCAAGCTTTGTTCCTGTTGGCAGATAGTGGAGCGCAGGCAGGGATGCTGGTTTATGGTGATATGGAACGGGCGGAGAACGCGGGGGAAATTGCCCGCGAAGTGGAAGACCGGCTCGCCAGATGCCGGCAAATTCCCGCCGGTCTACAGCGGCATCAGGCGCTGATTGCAGCGTTCATCCGCGCTTCCGAACTGGTGCAGGGCGCCGCCGACGCCCAATTCCATCAAGTCGGCTTCGATGATGCGAGCGGGCGCGTCGACGCCGGCAACGCACTGCTGCTGGCGCTGGCAAGGTCCGTTGCAGCGTCGTGGGACAGCGGCTTTGCGGCGCTGTCCTATTCGCCAGAACAATTCAGCTCCCATCTCGCGCTCTTGAGCGAAGCCGGGACCATCAATTCGCGGCAAGCGGAGGGCTACGCCTTTTACGCGCTCTACCCGGAAAGCTATATCGCCGCCGCGCGACGATCGGGCCTTGGTCCCGATACGCTCGTGATCGGCATCCGCAGCATCGGCGCGGGACTTGGCGCCCTCGTCGCGGCGGGGCTTGGGGCACAAGCGGCCATGACTGTCCGGCCCGTCGGACACCCGTTCAACCGGCAACTCGCACTGGGGACAAGTCTGGCGCAACACCTCGCAAGCCATCAGGCCGATTTTGCCATCGTCGATGAAGGGCCGGGCCTTTCCGGCAGCTCGTTCAACTGCGTGGCCGACTGGCTCGTGGCCCAGGGCATATCCGAACAGCGGATCCACTTCTTTCCCAGCCATGCCGGCGATCTGGGCAATGCCGCGCGAGCCGATCACCGGCAGCGCTGGCAAGCGGCCCGCAGGCACTTCATCAGCTTCGAACAACTCCTGCTGCACCCGGACGAACCTGCTCATGGCTTGGAGCGCTGGATCAGCGATATCGTGGGTCCTCTCAAGGGACCCCTGCGGGACATTTCGGGCGGGGCATGGCGGCAAGAGCTGGGCGCTGACCTTCCGGCGGACCCGGCGATGGAGCGGCGCAAGTTCCTGGTCACCACAAAGAGCGAGAAATGGCTGGGCAAATTCGCCGGAATCGGCGGCAAAGGCGAAGAAAAACTCGAGCTTGCACGCGTCATCGGCGAAGCATGCTTCGCCCCCCGCCCCGTCGGATTATGTCACGGATTCCTCCTCTATCCATGGGTCGAAGCCGAGCAAAAGCCGGGGGAAACCGTGCCCCCTGAACGCCTGCTAGACTATCTCGCCTTCCGCGCCAGCCTGCCCCCAACCGGCCCGGGAGCCAGCCCTAAGCAGCTGTTCGAAATGGCAATTTTCAACATCGGCCAGCGCCTCGGCGACGCATCTAACGCTGTCCAAACCGCCCTCGGCGACCCCCAGCGCCTCCACCCCATCCCCTGCTGCACCGACAACCGCATGCACAGCTGGGAATGGCTAAAGACCGACCAAACCTGGCTCAAGCTCGACGCCACCGACCACCAAACCGCCCATGATCTGGTGGGTTGCCAAGACATCACCTGGGATCTGGCCGGCGCATCGGTGGAAATGAACATGAGCGAAACCCAGCGAAACGCGCTTACCGAGGCCCTGGGCAAACGGCTCGGGCGGCAGATCGAGAGCGATTTCGTTGCCGCAATGGTGCTTTGCTATCTGGGCTTTCAGATCGGCCTGTGGACCATGGCCCTGGGGCGCAACAATCAGGCCGAGGGCGACCGCATCGATAAGCTACTGGCGCGCTATGGACAGCACCGCGCGCTAAGAAGTCTTGGATTAACTTATGATAGATCATGAACCAGCGGCCGCCAGACTTACTTTCCCTGCCACACGCAAGGAGTTTTCCATGAAGGCGCTCAATCTCGTTACACTTTTATTGATTATCATCGGTGGCATCAACTGGCTCCTGGTCGGTGCATTCCAGTTTGATCTTGTGGCGGCCATTTTCGGCGGTCAGGATGCCGCGCTCGCCCGCATCGTCTACGTCCTGGTCGGGTTGTCAGCCATCTACCAGCTGGTGCCATTCTTCCGTGCCATGTCGACCGGCGAAGTTGCTGCAGAGCGCCGCCATTAAGTCTTGAAGCAACGTGATTTGGCCGTCGCTCCCTGTAGCGGCGGCCATTTTCAATGGTAGTCGGGCCTATTCCACGGGCCATCGCCATTCTTGGCTTCCACGATGGCCTGTAGCAGTTTCTGGGCAATCGAGGATAACTCCTGGGCAATGGCGGTGACGGCCAGGCTGGCGCCCGACGATTGCATGTAATGGGCCAGGAATTCCCCGGCGATGATATCCTCGTCCAGTTCGGCCAGTGTTGCCGATGCGGTGGCGACCAGGGCGGCCGTGGCCGGGCCTGTGCTGGAGCGCAGATCATCGGTCAATCCCGGAGCGACGCGGGTATGGGTCCGCGCGCGCTCGTACCAGGAGGCCCAGTCTTCGTCGGTGAAATTGGTGGGATTGGTCATGTCTCGAACTCCGCCCCTTTTCGAATGGGGGCGGGTAGAAGAAAGTTCGCTCGTGTAACGCCGGTTAAACGCCCGCGACTTCGCAGCAGTGCCTTTGCGGCGGCGCGGTGGTCCGTGTAATGTGGCTACAAACATCCGCGCCGGTGGCGCGCTGTCGCACTGAGCCAGGAATAACCCCATGAGTGATGCCAAGCAATTTCCGGTCGTGGGGGTCGGCGCGTCCGCAGGTGGCATTCCGGCCATGGAAGGATTGTTCAAGGGCCTGCCGGACGATAACGGCATGGCCTTCGTGATCGTGACGCACCTCAGCCCCGACCGGGATAGCTCGCTGCCTGAGGTGGTCGCCCATTTGACTTCCATGCCGGTGCAAACGGTGCAGGACGCCTCGGAGATCCTGCCGGGCAATGTCTATGTCATGCCGCCAGGCCAGATTCTGACGATCGAGAACCGATTGCTGAAGTTGAGTTCGCTCGATCCGGCGCATCGCGAGCGCAAGCCGATCGACATATTCTTTGCGTCCCTGGCCGAGGCTTTTGGCGAATACGCAGTGGGTGTCGTGCTGTCGGGCGGCGATGGCGATGGCACGCTGGGGGTCAAGGTCATCAAGGAGCGCGGCGGGCTGACCCTGGCGCAGGCACTCGATCAATTTGGCCCTAACACGCCCGACATGCCGCGCAGTGCCATCAAGAGCGGGCTTATCGATATCGAAGCCAAGGCTGAGGAGATGGGCGCCAAGCTGGTCGATTATGCCGCCAGCTTCGATGTTCTGGCCAGCATCAGCCAGCATGAGGGCGAGCGGGAGGAAGACACGATCGAGCGGGCCAAGACGGAGATCTATGCCGTTTTGCGCAGCCACTCGGGCCATGACTTCTCTGGCTACAAGTCCAAGACGTTCCTGCGCCGGGTGCGCCGACGGATGCAGGTCATGCAATTGCGCGGCATCGATGCCTATGTCGAACTGCTGCGGCGCGACGCAGGCGAGGTGATGAATCTGTTTCGCGACCTGCTGATCAGCGTCACCAATTTCTTCCGCGATGCCGACGCTTTCGACCTCCTCGAGGAATTGGTGATTCCGCGGTTGTTCGAGGGCAAGGGCGCCAGCGACACCGTGCGCGTGTGGGTGCCGGGCTGCGCCACCGGCGAGGAAGTGTTTTCCATCGGTATTCTGATGCGGGAATTCATGGCAACGCTGCAGGCCCCGCCGCGCGTCCAGATCTTCGCCACCGATATCGACGAAGGCGCTCTCTCGGTCGCCCGTCTCGCGCGCTATCCGGAGAGTCTGCTCGAAGGGATGTCGCCCGAGCGGCGGCAGCGCTACTTTCAACGGGATGGGGCGAGCTATGTCCTCAGCAACGAGGTGCGCGAATTGTGCATCTTTTCGCCCCACAGCGTCATCCGCGATCCGCCGTTTTCCCGGATGGACCTGGTGTCCTGCCGCAACCTGTTGATTTATTTCGGTCCCGATATCCAGAACCGGGTGATCCCTACGTTCCACTATTCGCTGCGGCCTGGCGGCTTCCTGTTTCTGGGGACGTCGGAAGGCATCGGCCAGCATGGCGACCTGTTTTCCATGGTCGACAAGAAGCAGCGCATCTTCCAGGCCCGTGAGCACATCGCCTCGAGCCCGCGCCTGACCAATCTGGTGGGGGAGAGCCGGGCGCCGGTTTTCTCCCAGGGACGGCAGGACCGGCTGCAACAATCGAACTATCCGCTGCGCCAGGCCGTCGAAGCCCAGGTCCTGGATCGCTTCGCGCCCGCCCATGTCGTGGTCAATAGCGAAGGCGATGTGGTTTACTATTCCGCCCGCACCGGCCGTTTCCTCGAGCCATCGCAAGGTGCCCCCAGCCGGCAATTGCTGACCATGGCACGGCGCGGCCTGCGGCTTGAACTGCGCGCAGCGTTGCGCGAGGCGTTGAGCACCGACCGCCCGGTGATCAAGCCCGATCTGCCGCTCGATGACGATGAAGGCCGCTTGCAACTGGTTACCATCATCGTCGAAGCCATGGCCGAGCGCGGCACGGGCGAGCCGCTCTACCTTGTGCTGTTCACTGTTGGCAGCCCAGTTAGTACTCGCTCCGAAGGCGAATATACCGGAGCCGGCGTTGAAGGTCTGCTCGATCTCGACCGCGAATTGCGTGACACCAAGGAGCGCTTGCAGGCGACGATCGAAGAATACGAGACCGCGGTGGAGGAGCTGAAGTCCTCCAACGAAGAGCTGGTCTCGGTGAACGAGGAGGCGCAATCCACCAACGAGGAACTCGAAGCCTCCAAGGAGGAGATGCAGTCGCTCAACGAAGAGCTCAACACGATCAATGCCGAACTGATCGGCAAGGTCGAGGAACTCGACCGCGCCAACAATGACCTCAAGAACCTGTTTGAAAGCGCTCAGATCGCCACGGTCTTTCTCGACCGCAATCTGGTGATCCGCAACTTCACGCCCGCGGCTTCAGCCTTCTTCAATCTGCGCCCAACCGATATCGGCCGTCCACTCACCGATCTCTCGAACCGGCTCGATTATCCCGATCTCAAGACACATATCGAGCAGGTGTTTGCATCGGGAGAACTGATGGAACACAAGTTACCACGCGACAAGGACCGGCGGCACTATCTTGTGCGCCTGATGCCTTATCGGGAAGATGCCCAGGCGATCCAGGGCGTCGTGGTCTCGCTTACCGACGTGACGACGCTGGCGGACGCCGAAGAGCACCAGCAATTGCTGATCTCCGAGCTGAACCACCGCGTCAAGAACATGCTGGCAGTGGTGATCAGCATCGCGACCAGCACCCTTGACGGTGCGCCCAGTCACCCCGCCCATGCCGCGCTCCTCGGAAGGCTACGCGCCATGGCACGGGCTTACAACGCACTGTCACAGGTGAACTGGACGCAGGTATCGCTATCAAAGATGTTGCGCGATCAAACCGAGCATCTGGATCAGAAGCGCTTTCACCTGAATGGCCCCGAAGTGTTGCTAGAGCCCCAGCAGGCACTGTCCATGGGCGTGGTGATCCACGAACTGGCGACCAATGCCGTCAAATACGGCGCTCTGGCCAATCCACAAGGGTCGGTGACGATCAGTTGGGAGAAGCGCGATTGCAGTCTGCACATGCAGTGGCAGGAGCGTGGCGGCCCTCCAGCGCCGGAGCCGGTGTCGCATGGCTTTGGTTTGTCGCTGCTGCAGGGGGAGATCGGTTATCGGCATGGAGGAACGGTGCTGACCCAGTTTGATCCAGCCGGGCTTACCGTGCTGATTACCTTGCCCGAGCCGGCCTAGTTCCTGCTGCCAACGATTGTTCCTCAGGCCCTGAGGTAGGCACTCCAGCAGGCCACTAACATATGTTAGACGCGCCGCGCTGGCGCCTTGTTATGACTCATCTCGAAGAGGTGGGTCATCATGGCGATCTGGCTGGGCAGTAATTTTAGCAGTTCTGCTCTCAACTGGATCGTTGGGATCGCTTGTGCGTTATCGAGACTGATGCGCGATGATATGATAACCAACACCTGCGCGGTTTACGCTGCAGTAGCTCGGATGCTGGACAACAAAGGAAGGTCGGCATGAGCAGTTTCACCTCCGTCGATCCCGTGGGCAGCGCCTATGCCCCGAACACTGTCCATCCCCACATCGAACACGGCGTATTTGTGCGCCGCCTGAGCGCTCTTTACCCCTTGCAGCCTCACGAGAGCAAAACGCTCGAGGCTCTGGTGGAAACGGCCTACACCGTAGCGGCACACCGCGACATCCTCCATGAACAACAGCCAGCCAAGGAAGCGCTGGTGCTGCTCGAGGGGCTTGCCTGCCACTACAAGGTGCTCGATTCCGCGCGTCGCCAAATGACGGGCTTTGTGTTGCCCGGCGATTTTTGCGATTTCGGCTTCCTGTCCTCCAGCGTCACCAGGCAAAGCGTCATGTCGCTTGGCAAGGTCGTCGTTGGGCGAATCGATTTGCGCCAACTCTCGGCAGTGGCCGACAAGATGCCCAATATCCTTGTGGCCGCGATGCGCGCCGCCTCCGTGGACCAGGCTTGCGCCCGTGAGCTGGTGATAAGCCTTGGTGCGCGCGACGCACTGCAACGGCTCGCCCATTTTTTGTGCGAGCTCCACCATCGCTCTCGCATTGTCGGCCTTGTAAACGCTAATGCGGAGTTCGACCTGTCAATGACGCAGGCCGAAATGGGTGAGGCTCTGGGTCTATCGACCGTTCACATCAACAGAACCATCCAGCAATTGCGGAAGCGCAAGCTGATTGCCATGGGGCAGGGGATCGCGACCATTCTGGACGCCGCAGGCCTTGAAGCCGTGGCTTCCTTCGATGGGCGGTATTTGCGGCCGAACTAATCGGTGCGCATGCTGCGGGCGAGAGCCCGGGCAAACGTCTGGGCGGGTGCTTCGACAGGGCCGTTCGGCAAGATCGGCGGCATGACCTTGGCAGGTCTCGCTAACGGGCGTCGGGTCATGGCGTGGATTTCGGCGACCAGTTTCTTGCGGTCGAATGGTTTCTCAAGAAGCGGCGCATCATGAAAACGGCTGGGGATCGAATTGCGGTCGGACGCTGTTGCGAAGATGATCGGAACGCCCCGATCGAGCAATAGATCGGCAACTTCGAAAACGGTTGTACCGTGGAGCCGCACGTCCAGCACGGCGGCGTCGATCTTCTTGCCCCCGATCAAATGCATTGCGTAAAATGGCGTTGGCGCGGGACCCAGCACCGTAGCTCCAAGCTCGCGCAGGGTACGGCAGATGTCGGTCGCGAGCACGAAGTCGTCTTCGACCACGACAATGCGTTTGCCGTTCAGGTCCGCGGTTTCTTCCATTGCCATAATGCCCCACCAATATGCAGCCAGGCGCGTTGGCGCTTACTTCCCTATAACATCCGCCCTACCATCCCGTTCCCCGCCCGGTCAGACTTCGCGATCATCAGGGTCGCGGTCACCGCGTGGCTCCTGTTGCAACAGTGCGTCTGCCTCGCGCTGGCGCAAGCACCTGTCCAGCGCCGCAAACCAGTATTCCTTTTCTCGCCCGAGGGGCCGACCATCATTTTCCCACAGGAAATAGGCGGTATCTCGAACCGCCGACTCGAAGTCCTTGTCGATCCAGGGGTCGTCTGCGTCAGCCATGGCCTCATCCTGTTGCTTAGCTTGGATCAACACGTTGGCACGTGCATCGTTCACCGCATTTAACGCACGTTAGATGATGGGCTGACAGGCGCGGACAGGGAACAATGTGGTTACTTTCGCACTTATTCAGGCATGCCAGTCCCAACTTCTGACCAGCTCCGCGACAATATCGACAAAGGCCGCACGGACGAGAAAGTGTCCATGCCCGATCCTGCGGCCGTGCCCTTGGGAACGGATGCCGAGGCCGGCGGGATCCCCCCTACTGCCCAGGAGCGGAAGCTGGACGCTGCAGCCGCGCCCGATGGCGTTAGCAGGCAGGGTCGCGCCTCATCGGGCAACATGGTCTACCTGGCGCTGGTGGCGTGCCTTGCCATCGCGCTCGTGGTGATCGTGGCACTCGCTGCTACGTAGAAGGGACCTCCAAAATGGCGCTCCACACCCAGCGAGCCATCGCAATCGGCGGCTCCACGGGCGCTCTTGGAGCCGCTCGCATTCTGTTGCAGGATCTGCCTTCTCATCTGGGCGCACCGGTTTTCATCACGCTTCATGTCGGCTCGGATGGCCAAAACCTGCTTGCCCAGACGCTTGCGACCCCCGGGCACATGCCCGTCAGAACCGCTGAACATGACGAGCCGGTCAGCAATGACGTCGTCTATGTTGCGCCCAAAGATTTCCATCTTCTGGTGATCGACGGCACCATCAAGCTCGGCCGCGGGCCGCGGGAAAACCTTGCGCGCCCCGCGATCGATCCCCTGTTCCGCTCCGTCGGCGCTTGTTATGGGAGCGGCGCCATCTCTGTCGTGCTGAGCGGCAAACTCAACGACGGGGCGGCGGGCATGGCGGATCTCAAGCGCTGCGGCGGTATAGCCGTGATCCAGAATCCTACCGATGCACCGGCCCCCGACATGCCGCTGGGCGCCCTGGCCGCGGCTGACGTCGACCATCGGGCGCCGGTGAGCCAGCTCGGCTCACTGTTGATGCAATTGCTGGCCCAGTCGCCAGAGCCCTCCCCGCCTGTCCCCGACAGTGTGCTGCTCGAGATCGATATCGCATTGGGACGCCCTTGCCTCAGCAGCGATCCGCAAGGCCGAGGAATTGCGCCAGCATGCCGATGTTCTGCGGCGGGCAGCATTGCAGGATTTCAAGAAAACCGGCTAGAGCGCGTCGCGTTCTCCGGAACTGCTCGTGCGATGCGTGGAAGCCGATCTTCATGCGCCAAGTTTCTTTGCCAGAATGTCATCGGTTGTGCAGGTGGTGACCTGGACTCCGAAGCGGCTCTCGAACACCGACAGCATGGCCTCGTGGCAGCTTTCTGCCGAACTGCACACCGCATCGGTGGGCAGCCACACCCGATAGCCCAGATCGATTGCGCCCATGATCGTGGCGAGCACGCATACATCTGTCTCGCCGCCCGAAACGATCACGGTGTCGATCCCGGCCTGCTGCAGCAGACGGTGCAGTTCCCCCGACCACCATGGCGAGAACACCGGCTTGTCGAACACTCGTGCCGGGGGCGTGTAGTGCGCAAGACTGGGGGCCAGGCCTAGCAGCTCAGGGGCGATGGCTTCCCGCGCCATGCGCGGCCAAGCGGCATAATAATCCACCCAGGCGCCGTGCGTGGCTTCGGCCGGCGGGGGAATGAAGCGGGTGAACACGGTTCTTGCCGGATCGGCGTCCACCAGCGCCTCTATGGCGGGCAATGTGTCGGGCATACTGGGTAATTGCCAGTCGGTGCCCTCAAGGAACATGCGTTGCATATCAACGCAGAGATGAACGGAATTCTGCGGCAAAGCGGGCTCCTAATCCTGCACCAGGAAGAAGATCGTTCCGAACACGACCACGAAAAGCACCACGGCCAGGATGACGCGGACCATGCTCCCATAAGGATTGCGCCCGAGCACCGCCCGCTCCGCCGAGCCACGGCCACGCTCCACCAGGGTTTCGTCGGTCTCCGGACGGGGCCGTTCCGGGCTGGCAGGATCGTTCATGTCCGTCCTCGTTTGTTGCAGGTCATGGCGGGCAACGGTTTGGCGGTTCGCCGGGTTGCCTGAAGGCTTGGAACTAGACGGGCTCCGGCAATGTTCATCCACAAGGACGGAGGGAAGGAGATACCGGTGAACACTGCCAATCTACAGCTTGAGGGGCTGTATCTTGCCATTGCGGCGATCAACAATGCTCTGGCGGAAAAGGGCCTGCTGAGCCGCGAGGAAATCGCCATGGCGCTGCGGCGCGCCGAGCAGATCGCCTTGGGCGATTACCGGTCCGAGGATTTAAGCGGCGCCGAGCGCGACGCCGTGGCCTTTGCTCCGCGTCTTCTGCACTTGGCGAACAACAACGCGGCCCAAGGACAGGACCTGTCATTTTCCGAGCTCGCAAAGCTGGTGGGGCAAACAAAGCCGCGTCATCCTGACCGGCAATAGGCCCGGCACTTGTCTCGCGCCAGTGCCGCGCACATATTCACTCTATGGTAGACAAAACGCCGACGCGACCCGCCAGCGCTCCGCCTGCACGGCAAGGCAAGGTCAGTGACGATGTTGCAGCCTTCGTCCAGAAGGTGGGCACTCTCGCTCGGCCCGATGCCGCGCAGGATGGACGGCTGCTGTTTGCGCTCGACGCCACGATGAGCCGGCAGCCGACCTGGGATCTGGCGCAGTCATTGCAGGCAGAAATGTTCAAGGCGCTGCCCAAGGATAGTGCGCTACAGGTGCAACTGCTCTATTTCCGCGGTTTCGGAGAATGTCGCGCCTCCAAATGGGTGATCGACGCGCAGGCGCTCGCACGGCTGATGAGCGGCATCGATTGCCGTGGTGGCAATACCCAGATTGGCAAGGTTTTCGCTCACGCGCGTGCCGAGCATGCCAAGCGCAAGGTCAATGCCGTGGTTTTCGTTGGGGACGCCATCGAGGAAAGCGTCGATGGGCTGGCCGAGAAGGCCGGCCAGCTTGGCCTGCTGAATTGCCCGGTGTTCTTTTTCCAGGAAGGCCGCGACGCTCGTGTCGAAGCGGCATTTCGCGAATTCGCGCGGCTGACCAAGGGCGCCTATGCACGTTTCGATGCGTCGGCCCCTCAGGAATTGGCCGCCCTGCTCAAGGCTGTGGCTGCCTATGCCAGCGGTGGCCGCGATTACCTCAAGCTGCAGAACAGCGGTCAGGCGCGGGCACTGCTGGCGCAGATCGAAAACCGATGAGCTACGTCTTTCTCGGCGGTATCGCCCTGCTCGCGACCTTGGCCGCACACGGCTATCTCAAGAAACTCGACAGGGGCACGCTGTTCCGAGGGCTGCGCTGGCTGGTGGTGGGCGGCGGTGCGCTGATTGCCATGCTGCTGCTGATTGCCCGCCGGATCGATCTGGCACTCTTTGTAGGGGCCGCCGTTTTCTCGGTGTGGCGCACAGGCCGGTTGGGGCCAATCTCCCTTGATGGGGGCGCCGCCGAGGCAGGCAATATCTCGAAAGTGCGCAGCCAGTATTTCGCCATGGAACTCGACCATGACACTGGCGCCGTATCCGGGCGGGTGCTGACCGGGCAGTTCGCCGGACGCGATCTCATGGATTTGGGCGAGCATGACACACGCCAATTGATCATGGAGATAGAAACCGATCCCGACAGCATCAGCCTTCTGGAAAGCTGGCTCGACGCCAACCGGGCCGGATGGCGCGAATATTTCGCGCAAACCGATGCCGCGGGGAACGCAGGCCAGCAGCAGGATGAGCCGCGCGATGCGCGCGCGGAAGCCTATGAGGTTCTCGGCCTAAAACCCGGCGCCACGGACGACGAGATCAGGGCGGCCCATCGCGAACTGATGAAGGCGGTGCACCCGGACCACGGTGGCTCCAGCTATCTTGCCTCCAAGATCAACGAGGCGCGCGACCGTCTCCTGCGGCACTGAGGGTTCGTGGACCAACCGCGAGCATAAGCGTCGTTCGCTCGGGCGGGCTCCTGATAAATTTTCACCATTCCCCGCTTGGACATTCCCCCGGGCCATGCTTTGATGGGTTGGCGCGCTACCGGACTAACAGAAGCCGGAGTGGGCACGTAAAGGGAGTGAAGAATGATCATCAAGAAGCTGGGCCGCCGTGCGGTCCTTGGCCTGTCGACCATCGCATTGGCCGCTGGCATGCTCGGTTCGTCCGTGTCGATGGCGCAGGACGTGACCATTCCAATCATCGTCAAGGACACCACGTCCTTCTATTGGCAGATCGTCCTGGCCGGCGCGCGAGCCGCAGGGGAGGAGCTCGGCGTCAATGTTCCCGAACTGGGCGCCCAGGCCGAAACCGACATCAACGGCCAGATTTCCATTCTGGAAAACGCCGTCTCCGGCAGTCCCGCCGCCATCGTGATCGCGCCAACCGAACGCTCCGCGCTGGGTGCACCGATCACCGAAGCTGCGGCATCCGTGCCGATTATCGGCATCGACTCTTCGGCTGAATCGGAAGCCTTCTCCTCGTTCTTGACGACGGACAACGTGCAGGGCGGACGCATCGCTGCCGACGGCCTCGCCGCCGCCATCGAGGCTGCCACCGGCAAGATCGAGGGTGAAGTCGCCATCATCACCAATAGCCCCAATGCCGGCTCGCTCGAAGAACGCCGCCAGGGCTTCATGGAACAACTGGCCTCCGAATATCCGGGCCTGACGCTAGTGGCTGACAAATATGCTGACGGCCAAGCTGCCACGGGCCTCAACATCACCACCGACCTGCTCACCGCCAATCCAAACCTGGTGGGCATCTTCGCGTCCAACCTCATCCAGGCGCAGGGCGCAGGCCAGGCGATTGCGGAAAACGGCGCGGCTGAACGTGTTGCGCTGATCGGTTTCGATAGCGACGACAAGCTCGTCGGCTTCCTCAAGGATGGCACCATCGACGCCCTCGTGGTGCAGGACCCCTACCGCATGGGTTTTGACGGCATCAAAACGGCGCTTGCCGTATCCAAGGGTGAAACCGTGGAGAAGTTCGTCGATACCGGCGCCAACCTCATCACCACGGCCAACATGGAAGAGCCGCGCAGCCAGGAACTGCTCAATCCCAAGGTGAACTGACCAGACCGGACGCGCGGAGCGGATCTGCACCGCGCGTCCTTCCACTGCAGTGCCACGGCCCGGCAACAGGGCTAGGTCCTGCCACGTGCGGGGGGTGTCGCATTTGACTGATCTATCCAGTGGCTCGGCCCAACCGGCGAGCCAGGGCAACGCTGCCACTGTGGGCGGCGACGATATCATCCTTGAACTGCGCGACCTCGAGAAGCGCTATGGCCATATCCAGGCGCTCAAGCGCAGCACGCTGGCTTTTCGGCGCGGTGAAATACACGCCATCGTGGGCGAAAACGGCGCGGGAAAATCCACGCTGATCAAGCTTTTGACCGGGGTCATTCGGCGTTCGGGCGGCACAATCGTCTGGAACGGGCAGGAGGTCGACCTCTCCACCCCTAACGAAGCGATCGCTCTGGGTATCAACGCAGTGCACCAGGAAGTGGTACTCTGCCGCCACCTTTCCGTCGCCGCCAACATCTTCCTGGGGGACGAAAGCACCAAATTTGGCCTGTTGCAGCGGCGCGACATGACCCGCGCGGCGCAAAAAATTCTCGATGACATGGGCTTCAGCCTGCCGGCCGACGTCATTCTGGACACCCTGACCATTGGCCAGCAGCAATTGGTGGCGACCGCCCGCGCTTCGTTGCGCGGAACCAAGTTCATCATCTTCGACGAACCTACCGCCTACCTCACTCGTCAGGAGGCCACCCAGCTCTTTGCTTTGATCCGCCGTCTCAAGGCAGAGGGTGTCACCGTTGTTTATATCAGCCACCGCATGGAGGAGGTGTTCGAACTGGCCGACCGCGTCTCTGTCTTGCGGGACGGCACCCATGTGGGCACCCGCAATATCGATGAGACCGACGACGCCGAACTGGTGTCGCTGATGATCAATCGCACGCTGGACCAGATCTACCACAAGGAGCAGATCCCGTTCGGCAAGACCCTGCTGGAAACCTGCAATTTGAGCGGCAAGGGCTTCACCGACATTTCCATCACCCTGCGGGCCGGCGAGATCGTCGGCCTCTATGGCCTGATCGGCGCTGGCCGCAGCGAGTTCGCGCTGTCCGTTTTTGGGCGCAACCCGAAAACCTCGGGAGATATCCTGTGGAAGGAGCAGCCCGTCGATATCAGCAACGAGCGCAAGGCAATCGATCTGGGCATTGCGCTGGCGCCCGAGAGCCGGCGCGACCAGGGCCTCAATCTCAACCTGCCAATCGGCTTCAACATCAATCTGCCGGTCTATGACCAATTGATGGCTGGCCCCATCATCGACCATGGCGAGGAAAGACGCCGGGCCGACCAGCAGATCAAGGATCTGGGCATCAAGACCCCGTCGCGCCGCTCGCTGGCCTCCTCCATGTCGGGCGGCAACCAGCAGAAGATCGTCATCGGCAAATGGCTCAACCATGGGGCCGAGGTGTTCATCTTCGACGAACCCACCGTTGGCGTCGACGTCGGCACCAAGGCGGAAATCTACCGGCTGTTCGCCAAGCTGCTCAAGAATGGCGCCGGGATCATCCTGATCTCGTCCTATCTGCCTGAGGTCTACGAGCTGGCCGACACGCTGCACGTGTTCCGCGAGGGGCATCTGGTGGGCAGCCAAACCGATCGCGAGCGTTCGCACGAAGACATTCTGGCAGAGGCCATCGGCGTTTAGCCTGCCGTTCTGGAGACTACGATGACCACAGAGATTACCCCGACCACCACCAAGACCCGTCGCAATTTCAGTTTTCTGTTCGCGCTGACGCTGGTTGGCCTGCTTGTCCTGATCTGCGTGGCGCTCAGCATCGCCACCCCTAATTTCGCCACCGGCAACAATATTTCCAACCTGCTGCGGCAGGGTTCGATGATTGCGATCCTCGCCATCGGGCAGACTTTTGTCATCATTACCGCCGGGATCGATCTTTCCGTGGGCGCCATCGTGGGCTTTTCCACGGTGGTAGTGGCGGGGTTGATCCAGTCGGGCATGCCGGTCTATCTGGCCATCATCATCACACTGATCATGGGCCTGCTGATCGGATTTTTCCACGCCTTCGGCATCGTCAAGATGGGCCTGCCGCCTTTCATCATCACGCTGGCAACGCTGACTTCACTGCGCGGCATCGGCCTGTTGATGACCAATGGGTCGACCATCAACATCACTGATGCGAGCTTCAACCAGTTCTCGCGCGAGAGCTTCCTGGGCGTGCCGAACCTGTTCTGGATGGTGATCATCGTCGCGGTGCCGGCATTCGTTTTTCTGCACCTGAGCAAATGGGGCCGCTATCTCTATGCCGTGGGCTCAAACCCCGAAGCAGCGCGCCTTTCGGGCGTCAGTGTTCCCAAGATGATCTATATCGCCTATGGGCTCTCCGCCATGTGCGCGGCCATCGTCGGGGTCATGCTGGCAGCGCGCCTGGGCGTTGGCAACGCGACGCAGGGCGAGGGGTGGGAACTGCAGGCCATCGCCTCCTCGGTGATCGGTGGCACCTCCCTGTTTGGCGCCGTTGGTTCGGTACACGGACCGCTGATCGGCGCCTTTATCCTGGCCACCATCAGCAACGGCGCGAACCTGCTCAACGTCAATTCCTTCTGGCAACGCATCATCACCGGCGCGTTGATTATCATCATCGTCTTCTTCGATCAGCTTCGCCGGCGTAACCGGTAGGGGCGATGCAGGCCGTTCGCCTTCTGGGCGCTAATAGGCTCGAACTGCAGTATGTTCCGACACCTGCGCCGGGCGCTCGCGAGGTGCTCATCAAGGTTGAAGCCTGCGGCATTTGCGGGTCGGATCGACATATGTATGCGGGGGAGTATCCGACCAGCACGCCGGTGACGCTGGGGCATGAGTTCGCCGGCACGGTGATCGAACTGGGTTCCGGCGTCGAGCGCATCCGCGTCGGTCAGCGCGTCACGGGCGATCCCAATATCGCTTGTGGTACCTGTGCGCAGTGCCGGGAGGGCCGTGTCAATCTTTGCGTCATGCTCACCGCAATCGGCGTGCGGCGGGACGGGGGCTTTGCCGAATATCTGGTGATGCCCGAGGGACAGGCGCATGTGCTACCCGATGATCTTGATCCCGCGCACGGCGCCTTTAGCGAGCCGCTCGCCTGCTGCCTGCATGGTCTGGATGTGGCACGTATCCGCCCGGGCGGTAGCGTGGCGATTTTCGGCGGCGGGGTGATCGGGCTGCTGATGGCGCAACTCTGCCGCCTCGCGGGCGCCACCACGGTAATTCTTTCCACCCGCCAGCAACCGCGGCGCGATCTGGCGCTGCGTCTGGGCGCCACCCATGCTGTCGATCCCAATGCCGGCGATGCCGTCGCGCAGATCCGCGACATTGTCGCCGGTGGCGTCGATGTGGCGCTGGAATGCGCCGGGGTGCCGCAGACCTTTGCGCAATCGATCGCGGCGGTTCGACGTGGGGGCGCTGTGGTCATTTTCGGCGTCATGCCGCAGGGGCAGGCAGTGGAGGTGACCCCGTTCGATCTCTTGGTCAACGAAGTGCGGCTGGAAGGTGCTTACCTCAACCCGCTGACCCATGCCCGCGCAGCGGCGATGATCGCTGCAGGCACACTGGCGCTTGACCCGCTGGTGAGCCGCATTGTGTCGCTCGCGGAGGTGCCATCGATCATTGCCAATCCTCCGGCACAAGGCGAAATCAAGATCGTCGCTCGTCCCTAGGCGGTATTGAAGAATGAAACCAGCGCGGGCGGGATAAGGGCTCGGCTGCCTATTCGTTGGCTGGGAGGGGAAACCGGAAAAACCAACCCATTCCCTGTGCCGCCACGTCCGGTTGACGCGCGCTGGTCTCGATGAGGCAAATAAATCCGGGGCGATTTCGTTCCACCTCGCGCCCACAGGAACCGGCCAACGGGCCCCGCATTGGTGAGGGATGGAGGAGCAGGTGCGGCCACCGCCTCACCGCGCAAGCGGCACGATGCGCCTTAGTCCTCGCGCTCGATGGCGCTTTCATGCCAGCGATGCAGCGTCAGCCAAGCGATCAGCGAGGTCAGTGCATAGATCGCGATGCCCGTGCCGCACAGCATGATGAGCGCGGCGAACATGCGCGGTAGATTGAGCCGATACTGGCTTTCCAGCAGCCGGAATGCCAGACCGGCGCCTTGTCCGGCCGAGCCTGCGGCAAACTCGGCGACAACGGCGGCGATCAGCGACAGTCCGCCCGCGATCCGTAGCCCCGCCATGAAATAGGGCATGGAGGCAGGAATCCTGAGGAAAAGCAGGGTCTGCCACCTGTTGGCGCCATACAGCTCGAACAGGTCAAGCAGCCGGTGATCGACGCTTTTTAGGCCCTGCACCATGTTGGAAAGAATGGGGAAGAAGGCGACGGCGAACGCGCAGATCATCAAGGCAGTCTGCGTGTCGGGCGCATAGATCAGGATTAGCGGCGCGATTGCGATGATGGGCGTGACCTGCAGGATCACCGTGAACGGAAACAGCGCCAGTTCCAGCCATTTGCTCTGGACGATTATGATGGCAATGGTCACGCCGCCGATGATGGCCACAGCCAGCGCCATGAAGGTGATACGCATCGTCACCAGCAGCGCGGGCCACAACGTGTCGCTATCGGTAAACAGCGCCACGGCCGTATCGACCGGGCTGGGCAGAATATATTTGGGAATCTGATTGGCAGTGACGATCCACTGCCAGACCAGGATTCCCCCTGCCAGTGCCAGCAGGAGCACGAGGACCTGCAACACTCTCTGGCGGGTGGAAATGCTGGGAACTCTCGGTGTGGATGCCATGGAACTCAGCTCTCCGCTGCGCGAATAGCGCCTTGCAGGGCTTCCGATACGCTCTGGCAATTGGCCCGGTAGAATTCCGACACCCGATAGGTTTCGCCGCGCATCTCGGGCTGGGCGATGGGAAGATCGCTGAACACCTGGCCGGGGCGCGGCCGCATCACCACGATCCGGCTGGAGAGGTATGCCGATTCAAACACCGAATGGGTTACGAAGATCACCGTGATGCCCGTCCGGCGCCAGAGCGCCAGCAAATCGTCATTGAGCTTGTGGCGTGTAATCTCGTCGAGTGCGGCAAAGGGTTCGTCCATCAGCAGGAGCCTGGGCCGGGTTACCAGTGCCCGCGCAATGGAAACGCGCATCTTCATGCCGCCTGAAAGTTGGCGCGGGTAGGCATTGGCGAAATCGGCAAGGCCGACGTTTTGGAGATTGTCCATCACCCGCTCGCGTGCCTGGGCCTTGCTCAGGCCATGCAGCTTGAGCGGCAGGTAGACATTGCCGAACACATTCTGCCAAGGCATCAGGGTCGGCTCCTGGAAGACGAAGCCGATATCGCCCTGCGGCAGGCCGCGCTCATTGGTTCGGGAAGAGGGCCATTCCACGGTGCCGGAGCTGGGTGCGGCCAGCCCCGCCATGATGCGTAGTGCCGTGGATTTGCCGCAACCAGAGGGCCCGAGCAGCGACAGGAACTCGCCCTCCCCAATTTCGAGCGACATGCCGTTGAGCGCCAGCGTGCCATTGGCGAAGATCTTGCTGACATCGCGCATGGCAAGGAGTGTGGACATGGCTGGCTTACTGCGCCGCCAGCTCGACGCCGACGCCCTTGCAGGTGAACTGCGTCGTATAGGCTTTGGTCAGTTCGATCCCCGGCTGGTAGACGCCGGCCTCGGTCATCTCGGTATAAAACTCCGACCAGCGGGCATCGGTCATGCAGCCAATCCCCTGGGTTTCGGCTTCGCCGGAAACCACGATGCCATATTCCTTGAGCTTTTCGACCCCGAACGCGATCTGCCCATCGGTCATGTCGGGATTGTCTTGTCTGATCAGCGCATTGGCATCGGCATTGTCGCCATAAAGGTAATTGTACCAGCCGATCGCCGTGGCATCGACGAAGCGCTGTACTAGGTCGGGGTTTTCTTCGACAAGCTTTTGGCTCGTCTGGATGGTGGTGGAATAGGGCTGGTAGCCATAATCGGCCAGAAGAAATACCTTCGGTTCCCAGCCTGCCTGCTTTTCGATCTCGTAGGGCTCGGAGGTTACATAGCCCTGCTGCACGGCCATCGGATCTGCAAGGAACGGCGCGGGATTGAAGGTATAGGGCTCATAAAGATCGTCGCTGAACCCTTCGAAAGTCGATTTGATCCAGGGCCAATAACCGGCAAAGAACGTGTCCTTGCCCATGATGATCTTGCTGGCGCCGTTAAGGCTCGCGACATCGGTGAAGGGTGCGTCGGGATGCGCCAGCAGAACTTGGGGGTCCTTCTGGAAGATGGCAGCCACCGAGACGATCGGAATGCCTTCGGCAGCGGCGTCGATGGTCGTCATGCCACCGATGTAGAAATCGATCTGGCCGGCGATCAGCAATTGCCGGTTGGGAGCCTGTGGGCCGCCTTGGCGGATCGTCACGTCGAGGCCGTATCGGGCATAGGTGCCATCGGCAACCGCCTGGTAGAAACCGCCATGCTCGGCCTGGGCCAGCCAGTTAGTGCCGAAAATTACCTTGTCCTGGGCCAGCGCCGTGGAGCCGCAGGCGCCAACGACCATGGTGGCGGCGATGGTAAGTTTGACGATACTCATTCCGTGCTCCCGGCCGTACCCCACGGCCAATCTCGTGCGGTGCATCCGCATGTCGCATACATCTTACGCTTCGCGCCGCTTATGAAGCGAAAAATGGTCCCTCGGCAAAAAAGGCTCAGATGTCGCTGCCGAGGCAAATGGACCATCTGTTGACGAAGCCATTTCCAGCTTGCCAAGCCCACCTCGATGCACGCTAGATAAGCAGCAGGAAAGCTTGGGCGTTTATTGAACAGAACGGGGTTGGTAAATGACACAAAGAGCAACAATTGGCCGACGCACATTGGTCGCGGGCCTGGCAATGGGCACCGCGCTGGCGCTGAGTGGCGCAGCCTGGGCGCAGGATGTGCTCAAGGTTGCAGCCGTGTGGACCGTGCCGGTCGAGCAGCAGTGGGCCTCGCGCCTGCACAACGCACTCACCGCAGCCCAGGAGCGCGGCGAGATCGAATACGTGTTTTCCGAGAACATCTCCAACACCGATTATGAGCGCGTGATGCGCGAATATGCCGAGCAAGGCGTCAAGCTCATGGTTGGCGAAGCTTTTGGTGTCGAGCAGCCAGCGCGCGCGGTTGCGGCGGACTATCCGGAGATCGCGTTCCTCATGGGTTCGTCCTTGCCGCCGGTGGAGCCGAACTTTGCCACTTTCGACAATTTCATCCATGAGCCGAGCTATCTCTCGGGCATGATTGCGGGCGAAAAGACCGAGACCAACCAGATCGGCATGGTCGGCGGCTACGCCATCCCTGAGGTCAATCGCCTGATGAACGCCTTCATGGCGGGCGCGCTAGCGGTCAATCCGGACGTCAAGTTCTCGGTCAGCTTCATCAATAGCTGGTATGATCCGCCCAAGGCCAAGGAAGCCGCCTTCGCCATGGTCGATGCCGGCGCCGACATCCTTTATGCCGAGCGCTTCGGGGTTTCCGACGCCGCCAAGGAACGGGGCATTCTTGCCATCGGCAATGTTATCGACACGGCGGCTGACTACCCCGGCACCATCCTCGCCAGCGCGCTCTGGCATGGCGAGCCGATGATCGACAAAGCCATCGCCGACGTAAAGGCCGGTAGCTTCACCGCTTCGGATTACGGCATCTATGCCTTCATGCAGCATGGCGGCTCGAGCCTGGTGGTGGACGAAGCCCTGGCTGGGGCAGAGGCTGTTGCCGCCGCCAAGGCCAAGGAAGAAGAAATCAAGTCGGGCGCCTTCACTGTCGAAATCAACGACGTCGAGCCGACCTCGACGCAGTAATCGTTAGCCGGGCGCCGCAACAGCGCCCGGCCTTTTCTATCCGGGGCCGCATGCAAGAGAACCCAATCGTCCTTTCGCTCGAAGGCATCACCAAGCGTTTTGGCGCGCTTGTGGCCAATGATCGGCTGGACCTCACGCTGCATCGCGGCGAAATCCTGGCTCTTCTGGGCGAGAACGGCGCGGGTAAGACCACGCTGATGAATATCCTGTTCGGCCACTATGTGCAGGACGAGGGCATTGTGCGCGTCGGCGGGCAGGTGCTGCCGCCCGGATCGCCCGGCGCGGCGCTGGCGGCCGGTGTGGGCATGGTGCACCAGCATTTTGCCCTGGCTGAAAACTTATCCGGATTGGACAATATTCGGCTTGGCACCGAGCCGCTGCTGCGCCTGGGCAATGGCCGCTCTGTGGCGCGCCGCAAGGTCGAGCAGATCATCGCGGAGAGCGGGCTCGAGGTGGATCTCGACCGTCGGGTTGCAGCGCTGACGGTGGGCGAGAAGCAGCGCGTGGAAATCCTCAAGGCGCTCTATCGCGACGTTCGGGTGCTGATTCTGGACGAGCCCACGGCCGTGCTGACGCCGCAGGAATCCGAGGGGCTGTTTACCGTTTTGCGGCGGCTGGCGGATAATGGGCTGGGCGTCATCTTTATTTCCCACAAGCTGGGCGAAGTCCTCTCGGTGTCGCATCGTATTGCGGTGCTGCGTGGTGGGCGCAAGGCCGGGGAACTGGTGACGGCTGAAGCTGATCGTCGCGCGATCGCCGATCTGATGGTTGGCAAGGCGGTGGCGGAGGTGAAGCGCACGGCGCCCACCCCGCGCGAAACGCTGGTGGAATTCCGCAATGTATCGCTGGCCCGCGGCGTGGCACGGGCGCCGCTCAGCAATGCCAGTTTCGAGTTGAGGGCTGGCGAGATCGTGGGCGTCGCCGGCGTGTCAGGCAACGGACAGGCGGCCATCGCGGCGCTGCTCTCGGGGCTGGCGGTGCCAAGCTCTGGCGAGGTGCTGCTGAACGGGGTGACGATTACCTCCGCCGATCCGCGTGCGCTGGTGGCCGCGGGTGTCGCGCGCATGCCCGAGGATCGCCAGCATGATGGCGTGGTGGGCACCATGAGCGTGGCCGACAACATCGCCATCGAGGAAGTGCGCGGCAAGCCATTCGCTCGCATGGGCATGCTCGACCGCAAGGCGATGCGCGAGCGCGCGACGGCCGCCATTGCGGCTTACGATATTCGTTGTCCCGGGCCGGACGCCGAAGCGCGACTGCTGTCGGGCGGCAATGTGCAAAAGCTCATTCTGGCGCGAGTGCTGGAGCGGGAGCCGCGCGTCATTCTCGCCAACCAGCCCACCCGTGGCCTCGATGTCGGCGCGCAGTCCGAAGTGCATCGCCGCATCATCGCCGCGCGCGACCGGGGCGCGGCCGTCATGGTCATATCCGAAGATCTGGACGAACTCTTTGCCTTAGCAGATCGGTTCCTGGTGGTTCATGCCGGCGAGGTCACCGATGCGGGGCCATCCGCCGTGCTTGACCGCGGCAGCGTGGGCCTGCTTATGGCCGGCCAGTCCATCACCTCACCCTCGGCCGCTTCCGCATGAGTTTTCGCCTAGAACCCCGCGCCAACCCCTCCTTGGCTCT
Organism: Devosia naphthalenivorans; assembly: GCF_003056355.1. Classification (GTDB taxonomy): domain Bacteria; phylum Pseudomonadota; class Alphaproteobacteria; order Rhizobiales; family Devosiaceae; genus Devosia; species Devosia naphthalenivorans. The sequence goes on along the minus strand of NZ_PYVW01000004.1, from coordinate 174,287 downwards.
CAAGCTCGCCGTTTCGCTTGTCGCAGGGCTGGTGGCGCTGTTGCTGGTCGCCATTCCCGTGCTGTTTGCCGGCGGCAATCCGTTCAGCGCCTATGGCTTGATCATCCAGGGCGCGTTTGGCTCGATGTTCGCGTTTTCCGAAACGCTGAACCGCGCTACGCCGCTGATCCTGACCGGCCTTGCCGCCGCCGTCGCCTTCCGGGCCCGGCTCTGGAACATCGGTGCCGAGGGTCAGCTCTATATTGGTGCCTTGGCGGCCGTGCTGGTGGGCAGCGGGCTGTTCGCCATGCCGCCGATGCTGCTTATTCCCACGGTGATGATCGCCGGATTTCTGGCCGGCGGGCTGATGATGGTGATCCCCACCATGCTCAAGCAGCGCTTTGGCGCCGACGAGGTGGTGATCACGCTGCTGCTCAATTTTGTGGTGATCCTGTTCGTCCAGATGCTGATCGAGGGGCCGCTGAAGGACCCGCTATCCATGGGCTGGCCGCAATCGGTGCCGTTGCTGGCTGAGGCGAAGTTCGACAAACTGGTGCCGCGCCTGCGTATGCACTGGGGATTGATCGTGGGGCTTGCCGCGGCGCTGCTGCTATGGCTGATGGTGCGCAAGACTGTGCTGGGTTTCGAGATCAAAGCTGTCGGCGAGAACCGCGCTGCCGCGCGCTTTGCCGGTATTCCGGTCAATGCCACCATGCTCAAGGTGGCATTGATTTCGGGCGGACTCGCGGGACTTGCTGGCGTCGGCGAAGTCGCTGGGGTCAAGGGCTATCTATCTGCCGATCTGTCGCCGGGCTTTGGCTATTCCGGCATCGTCGTGGCCATGCTGGCGGGGCTTTCGCCCATCGGCACGGTCTTTGCCGCGCTGTTCGTCGCAGCCATGTTCGTGGGCGCCGATTCCATGAGCCGCGCGACAGGCATTTCCAATTATCTGGCCGATCTGGTGGTGGCGCTATCGCTGCTCTGCGTACTGGTCGGCGGCTTCTTCCTGCGGTTCCGGGTGCGCTATGAGCGCAGGCCCGCTCTGGCGGAGGGACGCTGAGACATGGACGTTCTCATTGATATTTTCGGCTCCGCCAACTTCTGGGCCGCCGCCGTCCGCATTGCCACGCCGCTGATCTTCGGCGTGCTCGGCGCGCTGATCTGCGAGCGGGCAGGGGTGCTCAATCTTGGCATTGAGGGTATATTCGTGGCCGGGGCCATGGCTGGGTGGATCGCGGTTTATCTGGGTGCCGGGCTTTGGGGCGGCGTGTTGATCGCGGCGCTTGCGGGAGCCATGTTCGGCCTGCTCCACGCGGTCCTGACTGTCATCCTGGGTCTGTCGCAGCACGTGTCGGGTATCGGCATAACCCTGCTGGCAACGAGTTTGAGCTACTTTACCTATCGCACGGCGCTGCCCAGCGTCACTTCCCCGCCGCGCATTACCCCATTCCAGCCCATCTCTATTCCCGGCCTGAGCGATCTGCCTTTCATCGGGCCGGCGCTGTTTGCGCAGACGCCGATGACCTGGCTGGCGCTGGTGCTCGTCGCCGTGCTGGCGTTTGTGCTTTATCGCACGCCGCTGGGGTTGGCGATCCGCGCGGTGGGGGACAACCCGGCCTCAGTTGAGGCACAGGGCCTGTCGGTGCAGGGCCTGCGCGTTGGCGCCGTTGTCGCCGGCTCCGCCCTGATGGCCGTGGGCGGCGCGTTCCTGACGCTTTCGGCGTTTGACGCGTTCTTTTTCGGCATGGTCAATGGCCGCGGCTGGATCTGCATCGCGCTTGTGGTGTTCGCGTCCTGGCAGCCGGGCAAGGCGCTCCTTGGGGCGCTGCTCTTTGGCGCGTTCGACGCCTTCCAGATTCGGCTGCAGGCGGAGATCGGCCAGATCGTGCCCGGCCAGGTGTTCCTGATGCTGCCGTACCTGCTATCCATTCTGGCGCTGGTAGTTGTGGCACGTCGTGCCGACTATCCCCGCGCGCTGCTGCAGCCCTGGTTCAAGGGGCAGCGGCATTAATCCCATGTGACCTCGTGGTGAGCTTGTCAAACCACGGAGTCCTGGCACACAAATCCCGCCACACCTCGTCCTTCGACAGGCTCAGGATGAGGTCTGCTGAACAATAGAGGCCAATATGTTCGACCTGAAAATCACCAATGCCACCCTGCCAGACGGCCGCACCAATATGGGCATCGGCGTCCTCGACGGGCGCATTGCGGCGGTTGAGGCGAACCTTGGTGGCGAGACGGGGCGGACCATCGATGCAGCGGGGCAATTGGTGTCGCCGCCGTTCGTCGATTGCCATTTCCACATGGACGCAACGCTTTCGCTCGGCCTGCCGCGGCTCAATGAATCGGGCCTCCTGCTCGATGGCATCAAGATCTGGGGCGAGCTCAAGCCGCTTTTGACCCAGGAAGCGGTGATCGAACGCGCCATGGCCTATTGCGATCTGGCGGCGAGCCAGGGGCTGCTCGCCATCCGCACCCATGTCGACATCTGCGACGAGCGACTGCTGGGCATGGAAGCGCTGCTTGAGGTCAAGCGCCGCGTGGCGCCCTATATCGACCTGCAACTGGTCGCTTTCCCACAGGATGGCTATTACCGCTATCCCGGTGCGGTCGAACTGCTGAACCGCGCGCTCGACATGGGTGCCGATGTGGTCGGCGGCATTCCGCATTTCGAGCGGAGCATGGCGGATGGCGCGGCCAGCGTTACGGCGCTGTGCAAGATCGGCGCCGAGCGCGGTCTACTGATCGATGTGCACTGCGACGAGACGGATGATCCCCTCAGCCGCCACATCGAAACGCTGACCTACGAAACCCAGCGCCTGGGCCTGGGTGGCCGCGTGACCGGCTCGCACCTCACCTCCATGCACTCCATGGATAATTACTACGTGTCCAAGCTGCTGCCGCTAATGGCCGAGGCGGGCGTTGCGGCAATTGCCAATCCCAACATCAACATCGTCATCCAGGGCCGTCACGATACCTACCCCAAGCGCCGGGGCATGAACCGCTTCCCTGAAATGCTGCAATACGGCATCACCTGTGCTTTCGGGCAGGATTGCATGATGGACCCCTGGTATTCGCTGGGTCAGGCCGACATGCTCGAGGTGGCCAATATGGGCCTGCATGTCGCGCAGATGACCAGCCGCGACGCCATGCGGCAGGCCTTTGCTGCGGTCACGACCGGCCCGGCCAAGATCCTGCAGCTTGAGGGCTATGGGCTCGATCTGGGCTGCAAGGCGGACATGGTTTTGCTGCAGGCCAGCGATGCGATCGAGGCGATCCGGCTGAAGGCAACGCGGCTCAAGGTGATCAAGGGCGGCAAAATTATTTCGGAGACGGCGCCACGGACCGCGCAGTTGGGCCTGCCGGGGCGGCCGGGTTCGCTTGATCCGTCCAAGGTGGGGCCGCAGATTTAGCCCCTAATCCTCCGCCCAATGGCCGTACATGATCGGCATGGTGCCGACCAGGGCCTTGAACCGGTCCCAGCTTTTGCGCTCCGGGGTGGTCCAGCCGGATTCGGCGATGGCTGACAGGCGGGGGAAAACCAGGCGGTCGAAGATGGCGCGGTTGGTCATGGATTCGCTCCAGATACAAGCCTGGATGCCGAGGAGATGGGTCAGTCCCTTTTCGGACATGCCTTCGCGCGATTCAAACTCATAGGTCTCCTGCGGGCCGGACCACCCAGCCCAGCCGGCGCCAGGTTCGGCCCAAGCCACGCCGTTGGCCATGTCAAGATAATAGCGTTGGCCGGGCGATACCACGATGTTGAAGCCGCGTTCGGCGAGGGCAGCGTTGATCTCGACATTGCGCCAGCCGATGACGAAGCTCTTGTCCTTGTCGACCGCGTCGCCATGGGCAGCTTCTTCCCAGCCACCGGTGATGGCGCCCTTGGACGCGATGTAATCGTGCACCCGGCGGATGAACGCCGCCTGGATCAGTGCCGTGGGAGAGCCCTCGATTTCGTCGGCGCCATGGTGGTTGCCCAATTGGTTGAACTGCGCCTCGTGCTTGCGGCGCATTTCGGGGCCGCCCAGCTTTTCGATCATGTCAAGCGCCAGCGGCGAGCCGGACCATGCGGCAAGCGGCACCTCATCGGCGCCAAGGTGGAAGATGCCGGCGGGAAAGAGCTCGAGCACTTCGTCGACAATGTTCTGCACGAACTCGTAGACGGGTTCGTAGGCCGGGTTGAGGCTGTTATTGGGGAAGCCCTGCACCGATTGGTATTCCCCGGTTTCCGCCGGGTCACGCAGGTGCGGCAAAGCCTGAAGTGCGGCATAGAAATGGCCGGGCATGTCGATTTCGGGGATGACGGTGATGGCAAGGCTATCGGCGAGCGCCACGATCTGGCGGGCGGCGTTCTTGGAGTAATAGCCGCCGGTTGGATGCGGCCCTGAACCCAGCAGTGGCGGCAGCGCCTTGCCGTGCCCGCGCCAGGCAGCGATTTCGGTCAGCTCGGGGTAGGCGTCGATCTCCAGGCGCCAGGCCTCATCCTCGCTCAAATGCCAGTGGAATTTGTTGAGCTTGTTCCAGGCCACCAGCTTGATGAGGCGCGAGACTTCTGCTGTGGAATAGAATTGGCGAGCGACGTCGAGATGGCAGCCGCGATAGCCGAAGCCGGGCGCGTCGGTGATCGTGCCGCCGGTCGGGAACAGGAACGTCTGCGGATATTGTTTTGCACCGCGCAGGATCTGCCCAAGCGTCACCAGCCCATAGAACATGCCCTGGCGCGTGGTGGCGGACACTGTGGCATTCTCGGACGTGAAGGCGATCTCGTATGCCTCAGGGCTCATGCCTTCTGTGGATACGATGCTGACCGGCATGCCGGCTTCGGAGGCCGGACGAACCAGACCTTCCACGGGAAACAAATCATCGACAAGGCCCGCAAAGGCGGCTGCGGCCTTGCCGGCATCAGTGCCTTGGGGCCTGAGGTCGAGACCCGGAGGGGCGGTGCGGGCGCCTGTGGTGGCAACCGACCGCGGCCAGGGAATGATCGAAAGCGACACTGGCGCCTTGGCCGGCACCGGGAATTTCGCAGCACCCTTGAGGAGGGGCGAATTGTGGCCTTTGGCCTGGGTCGGCGTGGTAGCGAGGTGAACGAGCGTGCCATCGGCCAGCACGACATAGGCGGCATTGGCGCCGTCGCTCCAGTGGCGCAAGCCATAAGACAGACCGCGCGCGACCGCCGTCCATTTGGAGCCCGGTTCCAACACGAATCCATCCGGCGGGGCGATTACGGTGTGGTTGGAGAGGCGCTTGAGCAGATTGCCGTTTTCCAGCGTGGCCGTGGGGTCGATGCGGGCAGGGCCGGAAAAGCTCAGTTGGAAATTGCTGACCGCTTCGTCGCCCTCGTTGGTGAGTTCAAGGCCATAGCCGAGCGGTTCGCCATCGGCGGCAGGGGTCCAGGTGGTGACGAGAGAGAAGGCGATGGTCATGGGGACACTCGTTCTGAATTTGTGCCACGCCCTCGTGGTTCGAGGCTCGTGAAGAACTCGCACCTCACCATGAGGGCTACTCCGGATACAGCGCTCCCAGTAGCCTCATCGTGAGGCGGGAGCGCAGCGACCCTCGAACCACGAGGGCGTGGCAGTCTCGTCTTCAATCTCCCAAAGGCTGCCCGTCATCGCCGTCGCGATTGACGACAAGCTGGTGCTTGATGCGGCGCATGCTGGCGATGGAGGCGGCACCCAGGCGCGTGGCGACGGTCTGCGCGAGAACGTCGATGGTGGCCAGAAAGGCATAGCGCGCCGGTGTGGGGCGGAGGATGTCGGTGTTCTCCTGCCAATTGACGGGCAAGAGGATGTCGGCCTCCTGCGCTATGGGCGAGCCGGACCGGGTGACGACGATGCGGGTGATGCCATAATCGCCCGCGACCCGCATGGCCTTGGCCAAAGGCAAATTATTGCCGGTCAGGGAAAAGGCGATGATGACCGAACCCGGCGGGGCGGCAGCGGCGCGCATCATCTGCATCTGGTGATCTTCGGTGGAGGCGATGCGCAGGCCCAGCCGGAACAGGCGGGCTTCGGTTTCGCTCGCCATCATGGACGAGGCGCCGCCCGAACCGAATGCCAGCACGAAGCTTGATCCGGCGATGCTTTCGGCGGCGCGTTCGACGGCTTCGAAGTCGAAATGATCAAAGCTCTGATAGATGGTGGACTGGATGCCATTGATGACCTCTTGGGCGATTTCGCGCGCGCTGGAGGGCCCGGCAGTCGCGGTATAGTAGCGTTGGCCGACAAAGCGGGACTGGGCCAGCCGCACCTTGAAATCGGCATAGCTGTCGCATCCCAGCCGCCGGCAAAACCGCGTCACCGTGGGCGGGGACACATCGGCCTGGGCGGCAAGGTCCACGATCGACATCTTGAGCACGCTGTCGGCGTCGGCCAGCACGATCTCGGTCAGGGCACGTTCGGAGCGGGTGAACGCATTTTTCTCGGTCTGCAACAGGCCGACAATATCGAGCATCAACCCAATCCTCCGCGAGACGCAGACCTAATAGACCGCCTTGCCGGCGCTATCGAACAGATGAACCTGGTCGCGGGTAAAGCCTAGCGTCACCGGCTGGCCATCGCTGACCTTTGGGTCACCCTCGAACAGCCCGACGAAGTTTTCACCGGCCGGCAGGGTCGAATAGAGCACGGTGTGGATGCCCAGATGCTCGACGATGCGGGGGGTGATATCGAGGGTGAAATCACCTGTGCCGAGTTGGAGGTGCTCAGGGCGAATGCCCACGGTTACGCTCTGACCGGCACCCAGCTTGGCATCGCGCGGCAAGGAAATCGTGCCCAGAGCGCCCAGGTCGACAGCAAGCGTGGTGCCATCAGCGGAGGTCACGGTGCCGTTGATGAAGTTCATCTTGGGCGAACCGATGAAGCCGGCCACAAAGAGGTTGTCGGGTTTGTGGTAAAGCTGGAGCGGGGAGCCGACCTGGGAGATGGTGCCCACATCAAGCACCACGATCTTGTCGGCCATGGTCATGGCTTCGACCTGGTCGTGGGTCACGTAGATCATGGTGGAACCCAGGCGCTTGTGCAGTTCCATGAGCTCGATGCGCATCTCGGAGCGGAGCGCGGCATCGAGATTGGAGAGCGGCTCGTCAAAGAGGAAAATCCGGGGCTGGCGCACGATGGCGCGGCCGATGGCGACGCGCTGGCGTTGGCCGCCCGACAGGGTGCCGGGGCGCTGCTGCAGACGGGATTCGAGCTGCAGCACCTTGGCGGCGGCACTGACGCGCTTGTCGACCTCGGCCTGGGGCAGGCGCTCGACGCGCAGCGGGAAGGCGATATTTTCGTAGACAGTCATATGCGGATAGAGCGCATATGACTGGAACACCATGGCGATACCGCGCTGCACGGGCGGCAGGTCGTTGACGACGCGGCCGCCGATCTCGATTTCGCCGGCGCTGACCTCCTCAAGGCCGGCGATCATGCGCAGCAGGGTGGACTTGCCGCAGCCGGATGGGCCCACAAAGACCACGAACTCGCCTTCGGAAACCTCCAGGTCGATACCCTTGATGATATGGGCTTCGCTAAAGGACTTCTGCACATGCTTGAGGCTGAGCTCGGACATTGTTCGTCTCCGGTCGGCGGGGCTGTTCCCGCGGGCAGGCAAGGGCATTGGGGTGCCGCCGCCATCCGGAGGACGGCGGCGGCGGGAGGATCTTACTTGTACTGCTCGATTTCGCCGGCAGCCGTGGTGAGGGCGTCGGCAGGTTCGGACTGACCGGTCACGACGGACTGGACCATTTCGATCATCACGTTCTGCAGGCCGACATAGTCGGTCAGCAGCGGCTCGGGACCGCCGAATTCAATGCCGTCGACGAAGGGCGCCCAGTTCGGGTCCTTTGCTAGCAGTTCGCTGGTCTGCGGCTCGATCGGCCGCAGCGGGGTCAGGCCCTGGGCCATTTCAGCGGCCCACTGGCGCTCACCATCGGTGATGAACTTGGCGAGGCTGATGGCCTGCTCTTCGACACCCGTGCCTTTGAATACGGCCAGCGAGTCGGTGATCAGCAGCGTGCCGGGGCCCTTGGCGGATGGACCAAGCGGCAGCGGGGCGACGCCCCAGTTCATGCCGGCTTCGGTGGCGAGGATACCGGCGTTTGGCGAGGCGTGAATCATGCCCAGCGTGCCATCGAGCCAGATGGCGCGCACTTCATTCTGCTCGTATGCGGTTGGGCCTTCCTCGGAATAGGCCGAGATGTCGCGCAGGGCGGTCAGGGCTTCCAGGTTCTGCGGGCTGTCGAGAACGATATTGCCTTCGGCATCGATGACCTGGCCGTCATTGGTATAAACCCAATGGAGGAACTGGTGCATGGTGTTGTCGAAGGTCTTGGCGACGACGCCAAAGCCGTCGAAATCGGTATTGTCCTCGATCTGCTTGGCAAAGGCGATCTCTTCTTCCCAGGTCTTGGGGGCGACTTCGGGATCAAGGCCAGCGGCTTCGAAGATGTCCTTGTTCCAGAACAGAGCCTTGGTGGAAAAAGCCACCGGAACGCCCCACTGGGTGCCATCGAAGGTGACGGTTTCGGGCACGTAGTTGTAGTAGGCTGCCTTTTCCTCGTCGGTCATCGGAATGGGAACAATGAGGTCATTGAGGGCGAATTGCTTGAGCGTGCGCGAACCGACATAGGCCAGCGCAACGGGAGTGCCGGCAGCGGCGAGCGTGGTCACCTTGTCCTGGCACTGACCCCAGCCCACGACCTCGGGAACGACCTTGAAGCCGGGATTGGCGGCTTCCCATTCGGCGATATATTCCGGGTAGCCGGCAGTCAGCTCGTCGCCGCAGTTGATGAAGGAGATTTCCTTCACGTCCTGGGCGAAGGCCGCGGAACTCGCCGTGACCAGGGTCAGCAGCGATACCGCGAGAAGTCCGGTAGTACTTTTCACTTTGTAGTCTCCCTTGTTGAACGCCCCGAAGGACGCCTTCCCTCGACCCGGATCAGTTGACCCGAATCTCGTTGCACTACTGCTTCACGGCACCGGCGGTGAGACCGGCGACGAGATAGCGCTGCAGGAACACGATGACGACCATGACCGGCAGGATTCCGACGAAGCTGGCTGCCATCAGCTCGTTCCAGATCACCTCCTGCTTGCCGAAGAAGGCGAAGAGCCCGATCGGCAGCGGCATGAACTCGGATTTGGAGTTGAAGGTCAGCGCGAAGATGAACTGCTGCGCGTAGGCGCCGATAAAGGTCATGATGGCGACCACGACGATGCCCGGCATGGCCAGCGGCAGCACCACCCGACGCAGCGTATAAAGGCGGGATGCGCCATCGACCCAAGCGGCTTCGTCCAGCTCGCGCGGGATACGCAGCATATAGGTGCGCAGCAGCCAGATGGATGAAGGAATAAGGAACGCGGCGCCGGGGACGATCATCGCCCAATAGGTGTTGAGCAGGCCCATGGACCGCATCAGGCGGAACAGCGGGATGAGCAGCACGGCGCCCGAAAACATGTTCACCGCCAGGAACCCGCCCAGCATCATCCCTGACCCGGAAAACTGGAAGCGGGCGAAGGCATAGGATGCGGGCACGACAACGGCGATGACGATCAGCGTGACCACGGTGGAGATGAAGAAGGAATTGAAGATGTAGAGCGCCAGCATGGGCACGGACTGCCACATGGTGAAATAGGCCTCGAACGAGCCGTTTTCGGGAATGAAGTTGTAGGGCGTGGAAAACAGCTGGCTCAGCGGCTTGAGCGAAACCAGGAAGCCTTCGATGAACGGCGCCAGAATGAAGAACAGGAACAGGGCCATGCCGGCATAGATCAGCACGATCTCGTACCACTTGTAGCGGTCGATCATCGCTTTGACTGAGCGCTTTCGGACCTTGTAGGCTGGCTTGACCGCGGCGGGGCTGTCGACAGCGGCGACTTCAGTGGTGCGGGCGACATCGCTCATTTGGCTTCTCCCTGCGAGAGCTTGCGGACGGCGCGGAAGTAAACGATGCAGAACAGGCTGACGAAGATGCAGATAACCACGGCACGTGCGGCGCCCTCGCCGTATTTGCGGCTGCCCATGGCAGTTTTGTAGGTGTCGATGATCATCGTGGTGGTGGAGCCAGACGGGCCGCCCTGGGTCAGAATCCAGATGATGTCGAAGGAATTGAAGGTGGCGATGAGCGAGAGCAGGCTCATGGTCAGCAAAGCCGGCACCAGCAGCGGCAGCGTGATGCGCCGGAAGCGGTAGAACCGGCCGGCGCCATCGGTCCAGGCGGCCTCGTAGAGGTCCTTGGGGATCGATTGCATGGCGGCTAGCATGTAGATCGTGACCATGGGCACGCCGATCCATACGTCGGTGACAATGGTCGCCCAAAAGGCGCTGTCGCCATAGGCCAGGATCGGCCAGGGTTTGTCGATGATGCCGGTATTCTGCAGGATGCCCGAAATCATGCCGAACTGGCCATTATACATCCAGCCCCACATGAAGATGCCGATTGCCATGGGGACGATCCAGGGGGGCATGGTGAGGATGCGGAACACCGATTGGCCGGGGATGGCGGCATTGAGCAGTGTGGCGCCCAGAGTGCCGATGATCATCTTGGTGGCGACCGAGAAGAAGGTCCAGATGAATGTGCGCAGGATGACTTCGGTGAAGTTGCCAGCGCCGAAGATGCGTTCGTAATTGGCCCAGCCCACGAAATCATAGGTCGGCCGCAAGGCGGCATTGGTGAAGCTGAGCACCACTGTGTCGAACAGCGGGTAGGCGACGATGATGAGGATGTAGATGAGAGCCGGGGCCAGCAGGGCCAGGGCGAACATTACGGCGCTACGGCTGCTGGTCATTTGGCTCTCCTTAGCTCGCTCGGCCCAGGGCAGCGTCGAACTGCTGCCATATCGGGGTCATGTCGACCACCGAGCGCGTGCGCATCGCCTGGTCCATGGACAGGGCCAGGAGCCCCGCTTCGAGCGCATCCGTTACCGAGACGGGGAGTGGCGCGCCCTCAAGCACGTGCTTGAGAATGTCCTCGGCCATCTGCTCGTCGGCGCCATAGTGCTGGCTGAGGCCGCTGGTTTTGTAGGTAGCGTCAACCAGCCGGTCCGAGCTGCGCGAATCCGTGACACGCAGGAAATTGCGGATGAAATCGCCCTCTGCCATGCCCTTTGCACCCATCACGGCAAAGCGGCGGAAATCGTCGGGGACATTGAGATTGGTGTGAAAGCTGAGCGCCGCGCCATTCTCGTACTGCACCATGGCCGTCTGGAAGTCGATGATGTCGCCGTCGCTGTCGAAGACCTTGTCGCTGCCCTGCCAGCCGCTGGGTTTGCGGTGGTAAACTTCCATGTCGTTGATGCCGGCATTGGCCGGCGCATTGACGGGGGTAAAGGTACGGCGCCCGCCGAAGCTCGACACATATTGCGGCCGGCAACCCATGACGCCGTTGTAGAGATCGAGGTCGTGGCAGCATTTTTCGAGCATGAAGCTGCCGGAATAGCGCTCATAGCGACGCCAGTCGCGCATGAAGAAGGCGCCGTGATAGGGCGGGATGTGCTCGGAGGCCTCAATCGAAGTGATGTCGCCCAGCAAGCCCTCGGCCTGCGCCTTGCGCAAATCGACATAGAGCGGGGCATAGCGCAGCACGAGGCCCACCATCACATTGTCCGAGCCATACTGAGCGATCAGCTTGGCCAGTTCCATGGTTTCCTCGACCGAGGTCACCACCGGCTTTTCAGTGAAAATCTTCTGGCCGCGTTCAAGGCCGATGCGGATGTGCTGCAGGTGGAGATGGTTGGGCGAACCCACCATCAACAGGTCCAGCTCTTCATTATCGAGCAGGGATTCGAGCGAGTCATATGGCTTGCCGACGGGAACGCCATGCTCGACGGTATAGGGCAGGCCGGCAGGGGCAGGATCGACATATCCGACGACATTGAAATCAGGCCGGGCCGCGGAAAATACCCGCGCCAGATAGCCCAATCGATAGCCCAGTCCGATAATGCCAACCCGCATCGCGATAGCGTCTCCCGTTATTCGTCCCGCCAATCTCTTGATGGATTGGTGCGTAGTTCTGTAAACGATTTTCAAGACTAGGATCGTTCAGGAAGTCATGTCAACACGAATCCGTCACGTTGACAATACCAATTTAAGCCACCCCGGAACATTGCTCAAACAAGGGGCAATCTGCCCAAATTTCGTAGGATTCTCCGCTGAATTTCCGCACCTCGGGTGTGGACAAGCGCCGGCGAATAGCGCAGCATGTCGCAATTGGTATGCAACTGGGCTGCGCCGCCGCTTACAGTGGCGAGACCGCCAGTGAAAATTTGAAACACCAACGCGGTTGCCCATCACGGCACCCGCAACGGCGGATAGCTGACACCCGAATGGCTCTTCGATCAAGTCAAAGACCCGACATCCAACGGCCGCAGCGGCTTACAATGCTTATCTTCTTCCTGCAGCCGATTGCGTTCGGTTCGTGGTTGCCGCGCATTCCAGACGTGCAACTGGGCCTTGGGCTTGGGCCCGCGGCACTGGCGATTGCCCTTCTGGGATTGCCATGCGGAACATTGCTGACGCTGCCCTTTGCCGGCCCCTTGGTGGGGCGGATCGGGCCACGCGTGGCGATCCTGTGGGGCATGGCGCTTTATTCCCTGGCAGTATGCCTACCGGCCCTGGCCGGCGATCCTGCACAATTGTTCGTGGCGCTGATGTTGGCGGGCTCGTCGCTGTCCTTTGTCGAACTGGGGCTCAACGTTCAGGCCGATGCGGTGGAAAAGGGTACCGGCACCGTCATCATGACGACATCGCACGGGTTCTGGTCCGTCGGCATCATGGTGGGGAGCCTAGTGGGTTCGGGTCTGGCCGCTTTGGGCATCGCGGCGCACTGGGCAATCCCGGCCGTGGCGTTTGCGGTGCTGCCGCTCGCGCTGCTGGTGGCGTGGCTGCTGCCGGTTTACCCGGCAGAGGCGCCACAACAAGAGCAGCGCTCGGCCTGGGCTCTGCCGAGTTGGGCGCTCCTGGGCATCTGCTTTTTCGTGTTCGGCATCACCATGACGGAGGGCGCCATGGCCGACTGGTCGGCGATCTTCCTGCGCGATGCGATCGGCGCGGAAGGCGGCATGGTCGGCCTGGGCTATTCGGTGTTCGCCATGATGGTGGCGGCCGGCCGGTTCGGTGGGGATACGCTCAAACGGCAGTTTGGCGCAGTAGCCACCGCACGCATTTGCGGCGTGCTGGCGCTGATTGGCGCGCTGGTGCTGTTCGTGGCGCCAAACGAAGCGGTGGCGCTGGTCGGCTTTGCCGTCATCGGCCTTGGCGTTTCGGTGGGTTTCCCGCTGGCGGTGACGGCGGCTGCCGGCATTGGGGACCGGGCGGCATCGGCCAATGTTGCAATCCTCAGCTTCGTGGCGTTGCTTGGCTTTCTGATCGGTCCACCCGTCATCGGCGTCGTGGCGGAGCATTTCGACATGCGGCTGGCCATTGCGTGCCTGATACCGGTGCTGCTGGTGAGCCTGCTCCTGAGCGGACGGCTCGCCAGAAAAGCCAGCCCTCCCTCCACTGATCCCCAAGCCCAAATTGCCGGAGTGCTGTGATGCGCATCGCCGTCGCCGGGCTGCACACCGAGTGCAGCACCTATAATCCCGTTCTGGCGCGTGAAGCCGATTTTCGCGTGTTGCGTGGCCCCACCATGCTCAAGGACGATTATTTCAACTTCCTGACCCACTTCCCGGCCGAGTTCATCACCATCCTTCATGCCCGGGCGATTGCCGGCGGGCCGGTGGAGAGCGGCATTTATCATCGCTGGAAGGCGGAGATTCTCGATGGTCTGCGGTCGGCGCTGCCGCTCGACGGGGTCTATCTTGCCATGCATGGCGCTATGTTCGTCGAAGGACTGCTGGACGCCGAGGGCGATTTCATTGCCGCCGTGCGCGACGTGGTCGGGTCGGACGTGTTGATCGCAGCGAGCTATGACCTGCACGGCAATATCAGTCAGGCCATCATCGATAATCTGGATATGTTTTCGACCTATCGCACCGCGCCTCATATCGACGTGGCCGATACCATGCGCCGGGCGGTGACCATGCTGGTGCGGGCGTTGCGGACCGGCGTGAGGCCGATGCTGGCATGGGCACCCGTGCCGGTATTGTTACCCGGCGAACGGACGTCGACGCAGGACGAACCGGCGCGCAGCTTCTATACCCAACTCCATCAGGTGGAGGAGCCGAGCGGCATCTGGGATGCCTCGTTCCAGGTGGGCTATGTGTGGGCCGACGAGCCGCGGGCGACCGCCTGCGCGGTCGTGACCGGCACGGATCGCGCGGCAATGACGGAAGCGGCGCGGCATCTGGCGCAGGATTATTGGAACTTCCGCGAGCAGTTCGTGTTCGGCACCAAGACCGGCAGTATCGAGGAGTGCGTGACCTGGGCCGTGGCTTCCTCGACCGGACCCGTGGTGCTCGCCGAATCCGGGGACAATCCCACCGGCGGGGGCGTTGGAGACCGGGCGGAGGTGCTGGAAGCGCTGCTCGCAGCAGGGGCGCAGGGCGTAGTTTTTGCCGGCATCGCCGACAAGGCCTCTACCGACGCGGCCTATGCTGCCGGCGTCGGGTCGCGATTGCCGCTGACCATCGGGGCAAGCCTTGACCCATCAAGCCGGAAGGTGGCGGCGGAAGCCGAAGTGGTCTTCCTTCTCGAGGCGGAGGAGCGTCTGCGCGAAGCCGTGGTCCGGATCGGAGGGATCGAACTGGTCCTGACGGCGCGCCGCCGGCCGTTCCACAACATCGCGGATTTCACCCGGCTCGGTCTTGACCCGAGAACGGCCAGGATCGTGGTCGTGAAGTCGGGCTATCTGTCGCCCGATCTCGGACCCATCGCCAATCCCAGCCTCATGGCGCTGTCGCCCGGTGTGGTCGACCAGTTCGTCGAGCGGCTGGAGCGCAAGCACAAAAGCGGGCCGCAATATCCGTTCGACAAGGACTTCGACTGGTCGCCCGAGGTCAGGTGGTCGGCGCGGGCGGGGTAGTCGTCCTTTCCCGCACGGGAGAGCCCCGGCTGTGAGATCGGGAATCTAGCCCCAGGGGTTCTCCACAATCGGCCAGATATTGCGCGGCGCCTTGCGGTAGGGCGTCGTTGCGGGCGTATTGGGATAGGGCTTGCCGGCCGCACAATAGATGATCTCGGAGGCGATCCGCGAGAACGAGTCGTAGAAGTGGTTGGTGGATTTGATGAGCAGGATTTTCCGCGATCTAGGGTCGATCCCCATCACGGAAAAAAGGCTCGGATCAAAGCTTTGGGCCCGGGTAGAATTGAGGATCACATCGATCCCGTCGAAGCTGATCCACGCTGCGTCGCCGAATGGGGCGAAGCTCTCGCCGAACCGCATCTCGGCATTGGGCACCAACTTGCGCACGGTGACGAACTTGTCGATGGGATCGCCGGTGAGGGGCGCAGACTTTGCACCGAAGCGCAGCGGGATTTCAGCGCCTTCGCCAGCCGCAAAACAGATATGCACCGCTATGGGGTCCCAGATCGTGCCTACGGCAACGTCGCTGACCCCACGCGCGATCAGTTCAGCCAGGATCACCGTGGCATCGCCTGCGGTGCCGCCACCGGGATTGTCCCACACATCGGCGATCACCACCGGCCCCCGTGGCGCAGCAATGGCGGCGTCGACGGCGGCAAGCTCATCCACCTGCCGCACCATGAAGGTGCCGCGCATGGAGAACAGTTCCCGCCCCAGGCTTTCGGCCAGGGCCGCGCCCTTGCCGGGAGAATTGTCCGTCACCGCGATCAGCTTGGTGCCCATTTCCGGCACGTCGCCCGCCATGAAACCATGGATCACCGACAGGGACAGCACCTGCGGCTCGGACTTTTCCAGTGCATAGAGCTTGTCCACGAACCCACGCATGGGCTGCTTGGAGGTGGGGAATACATCGATCATCCGGCAATCGAAGACGCTCATCACCGGCGTGACCTCGCCCTTGAGCGCGCGCACCGCGATGGCCCACAGGTCACGCGCCCGTTCGACAAAGTCGGTATGCGGAAATTCCTTGAATGCCACGAAGAAATTGGCGGCGGCCACCCGCTTTGCCGTCAGATGGCTATGCGGATCAAGCTCGGCGCAGACCAGCACGTCAGGCCCGACGAGATCGCGCACGGCGGCAAGGAAGTCGCCTTCCGGATCGTCATAGCCCTGCGCCACCATGGCCCCGTGCAGGCCCAGCACCACGCCATCCACCGGCATGGCGGCGCGCAATTGTTCGATGATTTCGTCGCGGAGTTCCTCATAGGTCTGCCGCGCGATAAGGCCGGCCGGATCCGCCCAGCTGGCGCTGCCCTCGATCAGGGTCCAGCCTTCGCGCGCGCAAACTTCACGTCCAACCGTGATCGGCGCTGTGCACAGCGTAGGCGTCAGCGGATGTTCGCCCGGCCGGGCATAGAGCGATGCCTCGAAGGCGCGTTTGTCGATCGCTATAGGGGAAAACGTGTTGGTCTCAGTGGCCAGGGCGGCGGTAAAAACGCGCAAGTGTCTATGCTCGCAGAAGGATGGGGAGGATGCGTCCAGTTCGGACGCTAGCACAACCCAAACCCTGCAATCACGTAAGAAATTTACATTCTCGCTCGCATTTTGAAGGGTCGGACGGCGTTTTCTCGGATTAGACTGCTTGCCAGAGAAATTGCCTTTCAAAAATCACCGAAGAGGAGCCCGCAATGCCGATCAAACGCTATGGAGCCGAAAAGACCGGAGCCGGTGGCCAGAACCTGCCCTTCGCGCGTGCCGTGGAAGCTGGGGGATGGCTCTATGTCTCCGGTCAGGTCGCCATGAAGGACGGCGAAATCGTCCGCGGCGGCATCGTGGAGGAAACCCACCTCACCATCCAGAACATCATCGCCATCCTCAACGAGGCCGGCTATGGCCTCGAACATGTCGTGCGCTGCGGCGTGTGGCTGGACGATCCGCGCGATTTCTGGAGCTTCAACGGCGTCTACAAGAGCTATTTCGGCGAACATCCCCCAGCCCGCGCCTGCGTTCAGAGCCACATGATGGTGGATTGCAAGGTCGAGATCGAATGCGTGGCGTATAAGGGGCCGTAAGAGCACCCGATGAGGCCTCGTGGTGAGCTTGTCGAACCACGAGGTCGGGTACACTGTGCCTGCCAAAACCTCGTCCTTCGACAGGCTCAGGACGAGGTCTGCTGTAACAACTGAGCATGAAGGGAGGTTACTCCCGTTACTTTGGAGAAAGAATGACCACCTCCAATTCCCCCTTCCGCCTGGATGGCAAGACAGTGCTGATCACCGGCGCCGGCGGCGGTATTGGCCGCTCCATGGTGGAGGCATTTCTCGCAGCCGGAGCCAGCGTCATCGGCGCCGACCGGGAAGCGGCGATGCTCGATGGCCTCGACCTCGCTCATCAAATTCTCTGCGATCAGGGTGATCCCAAATCCACCCGTGCGGCAATCGAGGGGCATCTCAGCCAGTTCGGCGTGCCCGATGCTGTGGTGTCCAACGCTGGTTTCACCCGCGCCGAGGTGCTCGAACATCTCGATGACGAGATCTGGGCCAGCGAACTCGCCATCAATCTCAATGGCGCCTATGCGCTGACCGATCCGATCATCAAGGCCATGGCCGAGCGCGGACGAGGAAGGGTGGTTTTCATCTCCTCGGTCAACGCTCTTGGCCATTACGGCAATCCCGCCTATTCAGCCGCGAAGGCCGGCCTTGTTGCCTATGCCAAGGCCATTGCCGTCGAGCGCGGCGGTCATGGGGTGCGGGCCAATGTGATCTGCCCTGGTTCGGTGCGTACGCCCGCCTGGGACCATCGCCTTGAGGCGGACCCCACCCTGCTCGACAATGTCTTGCCGCACTATCCGCTTGGCCGCATGGTTTCCCCGCTTGAGGTCGCCAATGCGGCCGTGTTCTTCTGCTCCGAGGCAGCTTCGGGCATTACCGGAACTGTCTTGCCGGTCGATGCAGGTCTAACGGCTGGCAATCTGCGTTTCGTCGATGATGTGTTGAGGGGCAAATGACAGCGTTCAGCGAACTCCAAACGCCTGCCGTGCTGATCGATCTCGACCGGGTCGAAGTCAACCTCAGCCGCGCGCAGGATTATGCCGATAGCCACGGGTTGAAGCTGCGTCCCCACATCAAGACCCACAAGCTGCCACGCTTTGCCAAGCGTGCCATGGAGCTGGGTGCCGTCGGGATTACCGTGCAAAAGCTTGGCGAAGCCGAGACCATGGCCGATGCCGGCATCAGCGAGATATTCCTGCCCTACAACATCATCGGTCACGCCAAGCTCGCGCGCCTCAAGGCGCTGGCGGAGCGGGTCAACATCACCGTCACGGCCGACAGCGCCGAAACGGTCGCTGGGCTTTCGGCAACCTTCGCCAAGGCGACGAAACCCCTGACCGTTCTGGTTGAGTGCGACACCGGCATGGGCCGTTGCGGGGTGCAGTCGCCCGAAGCAGCGCTTGCACTTGCCCGCACCATCGACGATGCGCCCGGTCTCCGTTTTGGTGGCCTGATGACCTACCCGGCCGCTGGACAGGTCGACGCCAATGCTGCCTGGCTACTGGCCGCCCGCCAGGCACTGACTGCTGCAGGCCTGCCGCCGCAGATCGTTTCCAATGGCGGCACGCCCGATCTGTGGCGCGCCCATGAGGTCACGGCCGCCACCGAGCACCGCCCAGGCACCTACATTTACATGGACCGCTTCCAGGTCGCCAAAGGCGTTGGCAGCTTCGCCGATTGCGCGCTTACCGTGCTCGCCACCGTCGTCAGCCGCCCCACTGAAAACCGCGCCATCATCGATGCGGGCTCGAAATCGCTCACCAGCGACACGTTGGGCATGTCCGGCTTTGGCCTGATCGAAGCCTATCCCGGCGCAGTCATCACCGGCCTCAGTGAAGAACACGGCACAATCGATCTGACCCATTGCCCCTCAAAGCCCGCTATTGGCGAACAGATCCGCATCATCCCCAACCATGCCTGCGTAGTCAGCAATCTGTTTGACGAGGTGACGCTAATTTCGGGAGATCAGATCGTGGAAACGGTTCCAGTCGCGGCACGGGGCAGGGTGGATTAGGCGAGCCCCAGTTCTGACTTCGCTTTTCGCGTCAGCCGCAGCGCCACCAATCGATGTGCCTCGGTGATATACGCCTTGATCTCATCCTCGGTAAGCGGGCTGGCGGCCGAAATCGCAACCCAACCCGCCCGCGCGAAATAGGGCGCCGGCCTGATGCCGTCCAGTTCGGTCAACAGTTCATAGGCCATGGGCGAAACCTTGAGCCAGATCTCGCCCGGGTCCCTGTCGAGCAAAGCAAACACCTTGCCGCCGATCTTGCCCACTGAATCATCGCGCCATTGCCGCACCAAGGTGGCTTTGGGGAGCCCGAGGACAAAGGCTTCGAAGGCGGCGCGGTGCATGATGGGCGGATGGGTGATGGTCACGGTTCAACGCTCCGACAACAAAGCCGAACCGGCAAAACCGGATCGGCCCATACTTAAGCCGCCAATCAGTGCTTATTCGGCCGCGGCGGTGACGCCCAGTCCGATCGGGCAACTGACGCCGGTACCCTGCAGGCCGCAATAGCCATTCGGGTTCTTGGCCAGATATTGCTGGTGGTAGGTCTCGGCATAAAAGAACTCGCCCGCTGGCGCGACCTCGGTGGTGATCCGCCCCAGCCCCTTGGCGGATAGCGCCTGCTGGAACATCTGTCGGCTCTTCTCGACCATCTCTGCCTGTTCGGGCGTCGTGGTATAGATGGCGGAGCGATATTGCGTGCCCAAATCATTGCCCTGCCGCATGCCCTGGGTCGGGTCATGCTCTTCCCAGAAGGTCTTGAGCAACGCCTCAAGTCTGATCTGGGCAGGATCGTAAACCACCTTCACCGCCTCAGTATGCCCGGTCAGCCCGGAACAAACCTCATCATAGGTCGGGTTCGGCGTCGAGCCGCCCTGGTAGCCCACGGCCGTGACGATGACGCCGGGCAATTCCCAGAACAGGCGCTCGGCTCCCCAGAAACAACCCAGGCCGAAATAGATGGTTTGTGCGCCCGCCGGATAGGGGCCCTTGAGGCCGGCGCCATTGACGAAATGCTGGTCGGTCACAGGCATAGGGGCGTCGCGGCCGGGCAGGGCCTCGCTCGCGCTAGGGATCGTCGAAGGCTTGGACTTGAAGAACATCATGCTTCCTTTCACGACACATTCGGCTCGGCAAGCGCGAACGGCATCTCAGATCTGGTCTTGCCGCAGGAACCGCTCTCGTCTCGGCTTGCGTCCCGCCAGCGCCACCAGGATGCCGGGGATACCGAACACCGCGAACGCCGGGTAAGTTAGTAACGCATCCAGCCCGTTGTCGAGCAGGTCCGCAAAAAACCGGCTGGCGAAGAACGCCCTGACGCTGTCCAGGCTGGGCGTGTGCACCTGCGTCCACAAATCGCTCAGGCTGGTGAACACCAAACCATTGGCGCCCAACGATTTCGTGCCATCGATTACAAGCAGGACCAGCGCCAGGCCAATCAGCCAGGTGCCCGTTATTCGTAAGATCAGCCGCATCCAAATTCCCTGTGCCGGCGGGGATAAGAACAAGGCTGGCCTGCCTTTTCATCCTGCGGACAAGGTGTTTGTGCCATGCCCGCGGGTCCTCTCACAAGATGGGAGGCCCTAAAGGCAAAAACAATCGTGATCCCATCGTCGTGAACGCTTGCGTCTGCGCCCGCGATAAGTATATTGCGCCTCGCTCGCGTCGGCCAACCAGCCGGCCCCTCCGGAGTCTTCCAACCGGAGTTCAAGGCGATGCGGAGAGGTGGCCGAGTGGTCGAAGGCGCACGCCTGGAAAGTGTGTAGACGGGGAACCGTCTCAAGGGTTCGAATCCCTTTCTCTCCGCCATTATCTTCTAGCAAGTAATTGATATTGCTAATGTTTTAGAAAATAGTTCGAGTTGGCTCCCATTTTTGTTCCCACTCCATGTAAAGGCGTGGTTTGGTCCAATCTTACCTCATAAACGCAGGGTATGCCTCACCTCAAACGTGAAATGCTCTAGGTCATCTTAAACACTCGGCGTTCTGCCGCTCGCCAGAAATTTCGCTCTGGTTGCTTGCTGGTCCTGCCGGCCACCAAACCTCAACCGAAGAGCATTGGCTCCAAGTTGCTAGCTTAAGCTACCGATCTGATCCGCGCGGCATCTACATGCGACGCTATTACCGGCCATAGGAGACTTTAGTTGCCATAAAGCGGACTGCGGCAGGTTAAGCGCGATCGCCCGCCCCGTATCCCAGGTTAGTGGACACTGCGCCTTTCCAAAGTCGGCTTGAGGAGACTGACAATGAGCACAATAGATTACTCACGTACCGGAGAGATGTGATCATTGACGCGAGCGCGGAACGGCGGTCGGTCAACTTGGCAGAACGCGTCCGAACCATGCGTCGATCTTTAAGCCTTGGCCTACCAGTCAGGAGGTACCGGGGAGCTCACGGGACATCTGGTGCAGGCCCCTCAAGGCCGGCGTGAGCACGGATTCATCGGCGGACGTATGATGCACCGCATAGACGGGGTAGGAAAATCGCGGCATATCGGGGATCACATGCAAGCGTCCCGCCTTGATGTAAGCTTCGACGGCACTGACCCGGAAGTAACCTGATCCACCCGCCGCAAGCAGGTAGTTCAAGGCCAAAGGCCCCAGGTTGATGTATACATCCGGTGCCAGGTCCGGAAAGTTCATCCCGTGGTGCAGCTCAAAATCCGAGCCCCAATCCATATAGACATAGCCGCCACCATCGATTCGCCGGATGTCGGGCTCGGTGGATACCAGCACCAGTTCTTCCTCCATCAGGAGATCGATCTTGAGCCCGGGCTTGTGCTGCGGCGCGTACATGATGGCGATGTCAATCGCACCGGAGGCGACCTGGGAGAGAATGTCCTTGGGAACGTCGACCTGCACTCGCAGGGAGATGTCGGGCAGGGCGTCGCGCATCCACAAAATCCAGTTCAGCAACAGCGGCTGAGCCAGGCTCACCTCGCTGCCCACAGTCAGTACGGCGCGTCGTCCGGCCGGAACCGCCACCTGATGTTGGGTACGTTGCCATAGCTGCACGAATAGCGGGGCGTGACGCAGGAATTGTTCGCCTGCCGGCGTCAGGGTGGCACCGCCCTTGTGACGAACGAACAACTGGCGGCCAAGCTGCTGTTCCAGATTGCGTATTCTGGCGCTTACGGTTGTTTGTCCGACATTGAGGCGTTCGGACGCCCGCACAAAGCTGCCGGTGGAGACGATTTCCAGAAACGTACGTGCAAGTTCGGTGTCCATGCCCGATTGAGCATCAAAATTGCACCAAAGTGCAATAAAGAACCGCTTGCCGCATTCAGATTTGCGACCGGAGTGGAAATAGTCGAGCTGATAAAGCGTGAGCAAGCAGGCAGTCTGTCCAAGCAAAAAAATTGCACTTAATCGAAGATGAAATTCGTTGGTGCGCATGTTCCTCGGGTACTACCCTCCGATTGGATCGGGTTGAAACCCGATGCCGCACCGGAGAGCGCAAATGGACTACGTGCCGCCGAATACCCATGCGTCGGAGACGTTTTCCGCCGCTGGTTCCTGTCAACGAACCACAAGGATATCGGCACGCTCTATCTTTTATTCTCCATTCTGGCAGGCCTTGTCGGAACCGCGCTCTCCTTCGCAATACGCTTCGAGTTGCAGCAGCCAGGAGTCCAGGTTTTCCACAATCACGAACTCTACAACGCGGTCGTGTCCGCCCATGGGATCGTGATGATCTTCTTTGTTCTGATGCCCGCCTTGATCGGCGGGTTCGGCAATTGGTTCGTCCCGATTCTGATCGGCGCCCCTGACATGGCATTTCCGCGCCTGAACAACGTGTCGTTCTGGCTACTGGTCGCTGCGTTCCTGCTGTTTGTGATCTCTCTTTTCGTGGAGGGCGCTGCGGGATCTACCGGACACAGTGGCGGCTGGACGCTATATCCCCCGTTCTCCAGCACAGGCCAGCCTGGGCCAGCGGTGGATTTCGTGATCCTGTCTGTCCATTTGTCCGGTGCTTCCTCGATCCTGGGGGCGATCAACCTGATCACCACCATCTTCAACATGCGGGCACCGGGCATGACGCTGCACAAAATGCCACTGTTCGGCTGGGCGATGCTGGTCACCGCCTTCATGCTTCTGTTGTCCCTGCCGGTCCTGGCAGGCGCAGTCACCATGTTGCTAACGGACAGAAATTTCGGCACCGCTTTCTTCATGCCCATGCAAGGCGGCGATCCGGTGCTCTATCAGCACCTCTTCTGGTTCTTCGGCCATCCTGAAGTCTACATCATGATCCTGCCGGCGTTCGGCATCGTCAGTCATGTCGTGTCGACCTTCTCGAGAAAGCCGGTATTCGGCTATATGGCGATGGTCTACGCCATGGTTGCGATAGGCGTACTCGGATTTCTGGTCTGGGCGCACCACATGTTCACTTCCGGCCTATCGCTGGATGTGCAGGGCTATTTCATGACCGCGTCCATGATCATCGCCGTGCCCACCGGAGTAAAGGTATTCTCCTGGATAGCGACCATGTGGGGCGGCTCGATCAGCTTCCGGGCGCCCATGCTCTGGGCGATCGGGTTTATCTTCCTGTTCACGATCGGCGGGGTCACCGGCGTCTTGCTGGCAAGTGCCGGCCTGGATCACACGCTTCACGATACCTATTACGTGATCGCGCATTTCCACTACGTGCTCTCACTGGGCTCGGCTTTCGCGATATTCGCTGGATTTTACTACTGGTTCCCGAAGATGTCCGGGTACCTCTACAATGAACGTCTGGCGCAGGCGCATTTCTGGTTGATGTTCGTTGGCGTCAACATTGTGTTCTTCCCCCAGCACTTCCTCGGGCTTGCGGGCATGCCTCGCCGCTATGTCGATTATCCGGATGCTTTTGCCCTTTGGAACCTGGTGTCGTCTGCCGGAGCTTACCTCTCGACCGCCAGCGTCCTGCTCTTTCTGGCGACCGTTCTTGAGGCATTTGTGCGCAGGCGTCCGGCGCCGGACAATCCCTGGGGAGCGGGTGCCACTACGCTGGAATGGACACTTCCCTCGCCCCCGCCGTTCCACCAGTTCAGTGTGCTGCCTCGGATTTCCTGAATTGCTCCCGGAGCTTGGGCAACCAAGCCAGGGATGTTAGGGGTGAAGCGATCAGGCCGGGCCGACTGCCGCTGACCGCCACGGCGCATGGCAGTTCGGAATCTCACTTGAGCGACTTTGGTGCCAGGCGAGTCAAATCTGTCAAAAACCGGTGGCGGCCTGTGAAGGGTAGCCGCCACACGTGGTGACTCAACTCGATTGCGATCAATTCGCGTTGGCTACGCTCGGTCCTGCCTCGGTCAGTAGAACATCGAGACGCGCTTTGGCCTGAGCGGGTAATTTCGAGACCGCGGCAGCATCCAGCACCTGGACACCATCGCCGACTTGAACAACCCCGATCATTCCACGACCGACATGGTGGACGCACTTGTAGACGTAGAGCCCCTCGGTTTCGAAGGTAACGCTAACATTTTGGCCAAGGTCACCCGTCCAGTTTTCAGCGCTTTGCGGTATCAGTTCGGGGATGCTCTCTGTGTTGTCCAAGGCGTCGCTCGAGATGAATGTGACGGTGTCGCCCGGCTGCACCTTGAGGAACGCGGGCTCGTATTGAGCGAATCGGCCATTGGCGTCCTTTGCCAGCATGTGGACTTCATACTCGGCTGCGTATGCAACTGGTGCCATCAAGGCGCCAGCAATAGCCGCAACCATTGTTATACGGGCGAGCATGTTCATGGGAGATCTCCTAAAGTTGCAGCGCGTGTGCTGTTGTCCGCTGTCTATATCGGCGACAACCGGCGTTCTTTGAGCGAGATCAATTTCGCGAGGATTTGTTCTCCACCACCGACTTGCCCGAACGAACTTAAATGCCGACAAAACCTTGGTCACGCGCACTGATATGCGGCAAAGCCACTGCGACAATCATGGACATGGCAGATCACAGATGTACTCTTGGACCGGTAAGCCGCAACTGGACTCTGCACTGGCAATGCAACATGCGGTGTTTAAACCGCGTGATGGTCCTTCATGCGAGCGCGCCTGACTTCCGGTAGGGCGATGGCGAACAGAATTGCAGCTGTTATGATGAGAAGATAACCGCCTATGAGGAGATATAGGATGGCTCCGAGAACCCCGCCGATCAGGAACGCAATAATCGTGCTTGTGTAGAGGCGAAGTCTGGCAAGGGCATCCTCCCGCTCAGGGCCGCCGCCACCGCACAAGGCAGCGATTCCCAAGCCGATATCAGTTGCCATTCCCGAAACGTGAGTGGTGCGCACCCGGGCATTCGAGATGCGTGTTGTTGCGGCGTTCTGTAGGCCCATCACAAAGCTCAGACCGAGCACCAATGAAAAGCTCTGGTCGAGAGCGTGGACGATGACATCCAGTCCGCCGAGTAACAACAGCAATAATCCCTCAAGCGCGATGCTGAACGCGTAGATCGCCCGCACCTGTCGCTTGCGTCCGGCCTCAATTAGAAGACCCGAAACGAACGCTCCAGCAATGAAGAGCACAATCAGAGAGCCAAACAGGGCTGCCGCACTGAATTGCCCGAGACCCAGATGATCCGAAAGCGCGGAGACGTTGCCGGTCATATTGGCCGAGAATAGCCCGACAGCTTGAAAGCCCGCAGCGTTCAACGCTCCAGCAATACCGGCGAGCAGGACAGCGAGGCGAATATCGATCGAAATATTGCGTTGGTCGCCTTCACGGATCAGCATAGCCTAGCCCTTTTCAAGCAGGGCATAAAACGACGGTGTTGCCACAAAGCCAAGGCCAACCGTCCCATGATGATTCCGCGCCCTGCTGCAACTGACCTTGCCCTAGCAGATGGAATGATGTCAGGCATAGCATAAGCCAAAGAGCCATGCGCCCTGTTCTGCCAAAATGTCGGCGTTATCCGCTGACGCCAAACACGGCACCGATAGCCGTAGTAGTGGCCATGGCGGCCGCTCCCCAGAACAACACGCGTGCAGTAGGGCGCAGCTTTGGGGCACCGCCCGCTTGAGCGCCCAGCGCTCCGAGCCCTGCAAGGCAGATCAGGGTTGTCACGATGACTACCGGTATGATGGTGCCAGCCGGCGCCATCACAGCTGCGACCAGCGGCAAGGCAGCGGCGACAGTAAAGGTCAGGCCCGAGGCCAATGCTGCTTGTAAGGGGTTGGCGCTATGAACTTCGGACAAGCCAAGCTCGTCCCGGACATGGGCACCCAAGGCGTCTTTTTCGGTCATTTCCCTGGCGACCAGTGCCGCTGTTGCCGGTGACAGTCCGCGCGATTCATAGATTGAAGCCAGTTCGGCTTCCTCCTCGGCTGGCGTATCGATCAACGCCTGTTCCTCCCGCGATATGTCTGCGCGTTCGATATCAGACTGCGAACTGACCGACACATACTCTCCTGCTGCCATGGACATGGCTCCGGCGGCAAGCCCGGCCACACCTGCGATTAGAACAGTTCCAGGCCCCGGATCGGCAGCCGCAACGCCGACGATCAGCGATGACACAGAGACGATACCATCATTAGCCCCAAGGACCGCGGCACGCAGCCATCCGGAGCGGTTGATAAAATGCACTTCTTGGTGTGCGGAATGGTAGGGAAGGGGCATTTGAGCTTTCACCATTGGCGCATGTTGACGTCAGGTCTATCGGTGGATGTGCAGGGCTATTTCATGATCGCGTCCATGATCATCACCGTGCCGACCGGATTAAGAGCTGGCATTTACTCACATCGATCGCCGAGATGCCGGCATTTCCTTCCGCTTGCTGCTGAGAACCGGGCCATACTCCAGCGCAAACAGGAGAAAGGCAGCAATCCACAGCGCACCTGACAGGCCCAATACCTCGAGATGCAGATCGGGAAAAGCGGCGGTCAACGGACGGAGGACGCCTGCAAGAACAACTGCGACATAGGCGGCCATGGTCATGGGCGAGGCGCGAAGCTCAAGGCCCGTGTGGCCGCGGGACGCTCGTGTCATCACAGCCAGGGTCATCGAGCCAATGCTGCCTGCAGTAGCCACGTGCAACGCGGCAGTGGGCTCCAGCAAGCCATAGGCAGTCGCGGCAAAGGACGCAAAGCTCAAGACCACGAAGGCGTAGGCCACATGGAGAATGAGCACTAGAGGTTCGGCAGACGTCGCCCAGCCACGCCACCTGAAAAGACGCACCCCCTGGAGCGCTGTCGCTGCCAGGCAGGCCAAGCCTGCGATTTGGTCATATGGGCGAATAGCCCAGAGCGAGAGGGCGCCAACTGCCACGAGCAGAGATGCCGTATCAAGGCGGGCGTATGAGGCCGGCAGCCTGGTCGCTCCCTGCTTTTTTAGCCAGTTAGTGGTGAAGCTGGGGAGAATTCTGCCGCCAATGATCATGATCAGCATCAGGTAGGCGCCGATGGCAATGCGCGACGGCAACGACACTTCGCCAAGCACGACGTTGGAATAGTGGAAGAAGCCATTGGCCGCGCCAAGGGCGAATAGTACGCCAAGCACCTTGAGGTCCTTCCACTTGCGCCCAGCGACAATCTCGCGGCCGCAAATCAGGAACAGAACCGGCAGGAACGAAACATCGATTGCGATGCTGGCGGCCTCTCCAAGAACGCCCGGCCAAAGCAGTGCCAGCCGGCCAGCGAGCCAGAGAGAGAACAGGCCCAACAGCGGGGTCCCCGAAACAGGAAGTCGTCCGGTCCAATTGGGGATGGCCGTGAGCAGAAAGCCGGCAAGCGCTGCGGAGGTAAAGCCGAACAGCATTTCGTGCGCATGCCAGGCGGAGCCGCCCAGAGATCCTCCCAGGCCCAGACCGAGCGATATCTCCGAAATCCAAAGAACCATGGCGACAGCACTCCAGACTGCCGCACCGAGGAAAAATGGGCGGAATCCGTAGGACAGGATCACCGGGCCGCTCCTCAGTAGCCCCCTGGGAACCGGCTCCCTCTTGATCTTCTCCACATTGGCCATCTCGCACCTCGATTTCATGCGGGATGGTGATGGCCGCAAAGCGGGCAGCAGTCTTTGCGCTACAGCAACAAACGGCGAAGGAATTCCCGCGTCAGTTAGGCTATTCTCGTGAGCCATCCGCTGGGGCAGGGCGCGTCACGATGAAGCCGGCAGCTGCCAGTAGGATACCCGCAACCGGGAGGGACAGCAGAAGATCCGGTCCCGTTGAATAAAGGAGTGCGGCATAGCTCGCCGCCAGGCCCACCAGAGCGGCGCCCTTGTGCCTTCGGGAAATCGCCCGTTCCTTGCGCCAATCGCGCAGTGGTCTGCCAAGCACGCTGTGGTTCAGCAGCCAGGCCTCGGCTTTCGGCGAGGAACGGGTGAACAGCCACAGTGCGGCCAGCAAGAAAGGCGTCGAGGGAAGGAGCGGGAGCACGATACCGACCAGCCCAAGTGCCACCATTGTGACAGCCAGCGTCAGATAGAGCGCCCGTTTCACCGGCCCCGCTCTTTTGCGGGCGCCGGTTGCGGCGGTTTCCTGTTCTGGCGTCGGCGGTGCAGACCGTGGAGGCCGATCATCTTCCTGGGGCGAGCCTACCACCCCGCGAGCGCCAGCGGATCGGCACCAAACAGCATCACGTGCCCGCCAGTCAAAAGCCAGGCTGTGACTGCGGCGGTGATGAGCAGAGCCAGCCCCATGGGCCTATCCACCCGGAGCCTCGTTCGACCCCCTGCAATGGCCACAAACGGCACCACGGAAGTAGTGCGACTTAGGTTTGGCCAATCCGCCCCAAGCCGTTTGCGGGCTCTGCGTTCGCTCATGGGAATGCCGAGCAGCGCAAAAAGCAGGAGAATGCCGAACAGCAGCAGGCTCCGGAGATCGCCGTTCGGCACGATATGGCTGGCCGACCAAAACACGAAACCCCACAGCACCGGATGGCGGGTAATTGCGGTTATGGCGCCTGGCGAGCCGTCACGCGCCATGGAAATCGAAGCCGGATTTGCACTCATCAGCCCGGCAAGAAGCAGGAACAGCCCGATCGGGGTCAGGATCAAGGTGAACCATGCCTGCCAGGACGCCGAAGACCATAGCGGGGTGAACTCGAGCTTGAGTGCCGCATGGATCATCCAGGCGAGCAACACCAACGACACGATCGAATACGCCGCCAGATAGACCCCACGGCCAACCGTGCCGATCAGCCTGGCGCGGATGCCTGGAAGGGCAGGCACGATGTGCAGGAGCAGGAACGCGGCGAGGGCGACAAGAAACTCGGTCAATTTGGAGGGCTTGTTGGTTCGAACAAAGGAGTGCTCTGCCCGGCGGCTGGCAGGTTCGCCCTCAGGCTATGCATCAGCGAGTGCCTCAACGCAACTGGGATGCGGAACGGCGCTCATTTGGAGGCGCTGGATTTCTCGGCGATGACGCCCAGGGCGGCGGTATCGCACACCAACAGCTTCCGCCGCCCCCCGATGACGAGCCCCTGAGCCTCCCAGGCGCTGAGGATCCGCGACACGGTGTGAAGCGTCGTGCCGGTCATCTCGGCAAGGTCCTGCCGTGAAATGGGAAAATCAATGCGGATGCCGGCACTTTCCTTTTTCCCGGCCTGCTTGATCAGCCGCAGGACAGCATGGGCCAGGCGTGGTTCAACCTCTTCGGTGGCCATCTCCCGCAGCCGGGTGTGAGCCTCCTGAAGACGCTGGCCTATCGTTTGCATCGCGTTGACCGCCAGATGAGGGATCTGTTCGATCAAAATGTCCCAACTCTCCGTCGGCCAGCAAATCACAAGGCTTTCCGCCGCCGCCGTGGGGGTGCCGGGGTAGTCCGTGCGTTGCAGGGCCTTGGCAAAGCCGAAGATGTCCCCTGGATGGACTACCCGCACGATGATCTGCTGGCCGTCCGCGGTTACCTGTGTGACTTTCAGACGACCATGCAGGAGCAGGAAAAACTGGGTTGCCGGTTGACCTTGCTCGAACACCGCCTCCCCGACAGGAACGCGACGCAGCATCGCACGGGACAGCAGGTTCTTGAGTTCGTCCTCGTTCAGCTTCTGGAACAGCGGCAGCGACCGCACCAGGCTTGGATCAATACCGGCCAATATCCTGCCCTTCCGTGATTATGCCGCACCATTACACGAGAGCACTGCCGAACCGCAATCCAAACACCGACCAAGCCACTTGCGGCAAAGAGCCAACTCTTTGATCCGGATCAAAGAGCGGCCATGAGGTTCCAACTAGAAGGATCGCGAAGAGGCCAAATTGGACCTCGCGCTTAAGGAGATACACGATGCGCATCGCAATCAACACCGCCGCCCTGGCCATTGCTATGGCGGGGTTTCTCGTGGTGCCAGCCTTCGCCGCCGACCACGAAATTCACATGATGAACAAGGGCGAGGCGGGCACGATGGTGTTCGAGCCCGCGTTCATCCAGGCCCAGCCGGGCGACACGGTCACCTTTGTCGCAACGGACAAGGGGCACAACGCCGAAACCATCAAGGACATGCTGCCGGAGGGCGCCGAAGCCTTCAAGGGCAAGATGGGTGAGACTTTCACCGTGAACCTGGAGGTAGCGGGTGCCTATGGCGTCAAGTGCGCCCCGCACTTCGGCATGGGCATGGTCGCGATGATCGTGGTCGGTGACGCACCTGCCAATCTGGAGACGGCCAAGGGCGTGAAGCTGCCACCCAAGGCGCAGGAGCGGATGGACGCAGCCTACGCGGCACTCGGCCTGTGAAAGCCTGATGACCGATCTGCTGCAGTAGGCGACGACCCGCGAAGATGTAACGTCCGCGTGAACTATCCACTATCTCTCTCGTTAGCCCGTGACCTCTCACCGGAGAAGCAAGATGACCAACAAGCAAAAAGATGACGAACCAGCCGGTCCTGTCGGACTGGATCGCGGCATGAGCAGGCGCAGCATCCTGGCAGGCTCGGCGGGGCTCACCCTGGGGGTCCTGGGTGTTCAGGCTGCACAGGCGCAGCCAGCACACTCGCACGGTAGCATGTCGGGTGCGTCACCCTCGTACGGTGCAATGTCGCGTGCTGGTGGCACCAGCTTGAGTGGTCGCCTCTACCAGGTGAATCCGGAGATGACCCACCACGCCGACATCGCGCACGATCCTGCCGACATACCTCCGCCGATCACACGTCGTGAGCCGCAGACCGTACGCGTTGACCTCGAGACGGTGGAACTCGAGGCGCATCTGGGTGGCGACAGTGTATTCCGGTACTGGACCTTCAACGGCCGCGTCCCCGGTCCCATGATCCGCGTTCGCGTGGGCGATACGGTGGAGTGCTATCTGCGCAATGCAGAAGACAGCTGGATGGCCCACAACGTGGATTTCCACGCTGCAACAGGGCCGGGCGGCGGTGCGGTTCTGACCACTTCGATGCCTGGCGAAGAGCACGCTTTCCGCTTCAAGGCACTCAATCCCGGGCTCTATGTCTACCACTGCGCCGTGCCACCGGTTGCCATGCACATTGCCGCGGGCATGTACGGAATGATCCTGGTCGAACCAGAAGAGGGACTACCTCCGGTCGACAAGGAATTCTACGTGATGCAGGGCGAAATCTATACCGAGGAACCATTCGGTACGCCCGGCCTGCTGACCGAAAGCTACGAAAAGCTGCTGAATGAGCGGCCGGAGTACTTTGTCTTCAATGGCCATGTCGGCGCCTTGACCGAGCACTTCCCGCTGCGGGCAAATGTCGGTGAGACCGTTCGCATCTTCTTTGGTGTCGGCGGCCCGAATTTCACATCGTCGTTCCACGTGATCGGCGAGATCTTCGATCGCGTCTATCAGGCCGCTTCGATAACGAGCCCACCGCTGACCGACGTTCAGACTGTAACGGTGCCTTCGGGCGGTGCAGCGATCGTCGAATTCAAGTGCGAAGTGCCAGGACGCTACGTGCTGGTGGATCATGCTCTCTCGCGTGCGGAACGGGGCCTGGCCGGCTACCTCATCGTGGAGGGGGATGAGCAGCCCGATGTGTTTGGCCCCATCGGCGAGCCACCGGACCCGGCAATGTCGGGGCACTAGTAAAATTTTGTGGGCGGCCTGACGTAAAGCTATCGTCGGGCCGCCTGCTATTTCAAACACACTCCGTGGAGGGATGAATGATCTTAACCCCAATCAACCGAGCGCTGTTCGGCAGTTGCATGACTGCTTTTGTGGTATGCGCTGGGTGGCCTGATATCGCGGCTCAGGAACAATCGGTTGAAGGCGTATTCGCTCTTCCAGACGTTGAGCCGCTGGTGTCGGGCGAGATGACACTGCAAGAAACCGGGCCGCTCAGCCGTGAGCTTCAGCTGGTGCACACCGATCTGTCTACGGGCAAGCAGATTCCCAAATTCGACGTGGAGCTCACACAGGAGTTGCATATCCTGGCGACGGATGCCGGGCTGACGACCCTGGTTCATCGGCATGTGGAACAAGCCGGTGTAGATGGCGCCTTCACCGCAGAAGTGGAGTTCCCGGCACCAGGCGACTACCATATCTACACCGACGCAGTACCAACCGGGCTTGGTCAGCAGGTACTCCGTTTCGACGTGACGATCGGTGAGGCCGATACCGCTGCACCACCGGATGCGGCCTCCGCAGCGCCCGCTGAAGCCTCAACGGGCCCTGTTACGTCCTCCGATGGCGAATACTCGGTGACCCTGGATCCATCCCAGCTCGAGGTCGGCATCGAAAGCATGATGAACTTGGTCGTGACAAAGAACGGCGAGCCCGCCGCGGATCTGGCGCCTTATCTCGGCGTTGCGGCCCATGCGGTTTTTATTCACGCGGAAGATCTGGCTTACGTGCATGCACACGCCATGGGCGCGGGCGAGCCGACGTCGGGTGCCCCTTCCCATGATCACGGAAGCGACGGCCACCAGCCCCCGACACAGCAACCAGATGCCCATGCCGGTCACGGTCAAGCTGCAGAGCCGGCAACCGGGCATGACATGAGCAACGATCATGGCGGTCATGGTTCCATGAAGGAGAGCCATTCGGAACACGACACCGGCGGCCATGGAACGCAAGCCGACGCTGCAGGTAGTGTCGCACCAGAGATGAGCCTGCACGTCACTCCGCCGGCTCCTGGCACTTACGCGCTGTGGATCGAGTTCATCGGCGGCGGAGAGGTACTCACCGTACCCTTCAGGATTGAAATTCCAGAGACACAACCCTGATCGCCCATTAGTTATTCCCAAGGAGAAAATAGCATGAAAACGGCACTCATTTTGGCCGCCGGTGCCATCACCACGTTAGCGATGTGCGCCCCAGCCTTCGCCCATATCGTACTGCAGACGAAGGAAGCCCAGGTTGGCGCTGCCTATCGTGCCGTGCTTGTCGTGGGCCATGGATGCGGCGAGGACGCCACCACCGGCGTTCGTGTCCAGGTTCCCGAAGGGCTGTACAACGTCAAGCCCATGCCCAAGGATGGCTGGACCATCGAGACTGTGACAGGGCCCTATGATACGCCCTTCGAAAATCACGGCACTCAGCTGACCGAAGGCGTAAAGGAAATTTCCTGGACCGGGGGCAACCTTCCCAACGACTTCTTCGACGAGTTCACCTTCCGCGGCACCCTTGGCGGTCAGCTCGAAGAAGGAAGCACGTTGTTTTTCCCGGTCATCCAGACTTGCGGCTCCAAGGAGGACGCCTGGATCGATCAGTCGGGGGATCATGACGCGGAATTCCCGGCGCCCGCGATAACTCTCACCCCTGCGGCGGGGCATGCTCATTGAGCGCAGTTGCAATGGGCGCGGGGGAGAACCTCCGCGTCCTTTCTCCCGGACGGCTCGTTGCTACCACTCTACTGGCTGCGGTCGTCGCGCTGGTTATCTGCCTTGCCATTTGCCAAACGGCGCATGCGCACGCAACGCTGACCGGAACAGTGCCAGCCGATGGCGCGGTGCTCCAAGCTCCGCCTGACGCTGTTATTCTCTCGTTCAACGAGGCGGCCACTCCTATCGTCGCGTCTCTGGTGCTTCCGGGAGGCAATATCTCCGAACTCCAGCAGTTCTCTACCTCTGGAGCCACCATCTCCATCGCCTTGCCCGACGATCTGGCGAATGGGAGCTACGCGCTCAGCTGGAGAGCCGTCTCGGAAGACGGGCACCCCATTTCCGGAACCACCTTCTTTGTGGTCGGTGCACCCAGTCAGGGAGCTGCTCCCGAAATCGGGGCAAGCCAAACCGGCGTTGCAGAATCTTTGTGGATTGCGCGCCTCCTGCTCTTTATTGGCCTCTTCTTTGGCGTCGGCGGAGCGGTCTTTCGGCTGCTGGCGGACGAAATCCCGTCCAAGGCAGCGTCGGCTTCGCACTGGACAATGCTTGCCGGCTTCGCCGCTGCACCGGCCATCTTGTGCCTTCAGGGGCTGGACCTGTCCGGGGCAGGGCTGTCTGCTGCGCTGGACGCCCGCACCTGGTCGCTTGGGCTGAACAGTCCATATGGCGCTACGGTGCTGTTGGCAGTTTTTTCTCTGGTCTGCGGATTGGCGGCGCTGCACGTCAGGAAAAATTGGCAGGCTAGCCTGGCGGGTGGGCTGGCTCTCCTGGGGATCGGGTTTTCCATAAGCGCCAGCGGGCACGCCAGTGCCGCCGATCCTCAATGGGTTACCAGGAGTGCGCTTTTTGTTCACGTGACGACGATCGCCTGGTGGGTCGGAGCGTTATTCCCCCTGGTTCTGCTGCTCAGGCAAGACCGCCGTACCGCCGCTCCACCACTGATCCGGTTTTCCCGCGCCATTCCGTTCGCCATTGTGCCGCTTGTTGCTTCGGGGGTGATCCTGGCTATCGTGCAACTGGGACCTCCAGGCCCCGCCTGGTGGTCGGCATACGGGCAGATCCTGGCGGCCAAGCTGTCTCTGCTGGTTGTCCTGTTCGGCATTGCTAGCTGGAACCGTTGGGTACTCACCGCTCCCGCAGCAACCGGAGAAGTGCGTGCGCTCCAGCATATGCGGCGAGGCATCTTTGCCGAAATCGTCATCATTCTGGCCGTTCTGGGCTTGGTGTCAGCCTGGCGGTTCACGCCCCCGCCACGAGCCTTGGCGGTTGACGCGCCAAGTGCAACGGAAATCATGCTCACCGATGGAACCCTGCACGCAATGCTGACGCTATTGCCCGCTCGCGTGGGCAGCGTCGACGTCGCCATATCGATCCGCACCGGGGAAGGTGAGCTCGTCACTCCCAAATCCGTCAAACTGTCGCTTGAGCCAGGTGCCGGGCAGATCGCGCCTCTCACTCAGATGGCCGAGCCGCTCGAAGATGGGAACTGGCACATTGAGGACATCACCATTCCGCTTGCCGGCTCCTGGCTGACGCAATTGGAGGTCCGGGTCAGCGATTTTCAGTTGGTAAAGCTGAACGGCGAGATCGATATCGCTCCATAAGGCGTTCACCCGGAGCGGCCATTTTTCAGTAATTTGCGCCGCGACAAAGTGCGCCACCCGAACCCTCGATACAGATGCAATCGTCCGGGTTGCACGGCCTCAGCCCGGCAGACTGTTTCACGGCCGGGAGAAGACCTATGGCAGAACAAGCTGCTGACCTCCCCTTCATCGATGTGCGCACCATTCCGCCGCGCGAGCGGCACCCCAGAATTTTCGCAATGGTTGATGCGCTCGCTGCGGGAGAGAGCTTCCTTATCATCAATGACCACGACCCACGTCCGCTGCACTATCAACTGCAGGCAG
Organism: Devosia naphthalenivorans; assembly: GCF_003056355.1. GTDB lineage: Bacteria > Pseudomonadota > Alphaproteobacteria > Rhizobiales > Devosiaceae > Devosia > Devosia naphthalenivorans. The sequence goes on along the minus strand of NZ_PYVW01000004.1, from coordinate 138,699 downwards.
AATATCCTGCACAGTTCACCTGGACTTATCTGGAGGCCGGGCCGGAGGTATGGCGCGTTCAGTTGGGGCGCGAGGTTGCGGCTTGATAAGGTGAGGCCGGCGTGATGCCGGCCCCCGTTCCGGAGCATTGATCGATGCAGATGGCCAGCATATCGCGTTGGACGCTGAGCTATTTCAGCTGTGCGCTGGTGGCTTTGGTCGCGGCGCTCAGCTTGATGGCACTGGGCTTCGGCTACCCTTTTGAGGCTCTTGCGGCTCCGCAGACTCTTGTTGTGGTGCATCTGCTCGCCATCGGTTGGTTGACTCTGCTGATGATGGGGGCGTTGCTGCAGTTCCTGCCGGTGCTGGTCGGGCATGAGCTTTGGGGGAGCAGGCTGGCGCCGGTTGCGCTGGTGCTGGTGCTCGCCGGACTGGCCCTGCTGTTGTCGGGGTTCGCCGCGATTGACGGCTGGCCCGGTTTGCCCTCCGCACTGCTGCCCATCGGCGGGTTGGTGCTCCTTGCCGGGTTTTGCGTTGCCGCTGCGGTGCTGATGGTCACGCTGCTGCGCGCCGAGACATTGCCGCTGCCGGCCGCGTTCGTCGGCGTCGGGGTGATCAGCATCCTTGTCACGGCGGTGGTCGGCGAAACGCTGGCCGCGGCCCTTTCGGGGATGATCGGCGGTGAGTTCTCGCTGGCCCTGATGACCCACGGCGTTTCTTTGCATGCCGGGTTTGGCCTGGGCGGCTGGCTGAGCTTTGCCGCCATGGGCGTCAGCTACAGGCTGGTGTCGATGTTCCTGGTCGCGCCCGAGCGCAAGGGAAACTGGCCCAAGGCGGTGTTCTGGCTCGGTGGCATGGCGCTGGCTGCATTGTTAATGGCACTCGGAGTGCTGCTGGCGACCAACGCTCCTTGGCCCGCGGGACTTGCTGCAGCCGGCGCGGCGGCCCTTGCCTGCATAGGCGCCTATCTCGCAGACATGGTGGGATTGTACCGGACGCGGCGGAGGCGCGCGCTCGAACTGCACACCGCCGCAGCAATCGGCGCTTTCGCCATGCTGATCTTGGGAGCAATGCTGCTCACGATTGGAGCATGCACCGCGCAAGAAGGCAGCATAACCGCAGCAGTCTTCGTGCTTGCCCTGGGTTGGCTAAGCGGCTTGGGCCTGGCAATGCTCTACAAGATCATACCTTTCCTCACCTGGCTCGAATGCTTCGCTCCCCTGATGGGACGGATGGCCATACCACGCGTCCAGGATCTGGTCTGCGAAGACCGTGCCGCACTCTTTTTCTGGATGTACTTTGCCGCTGTGGCTGTGGGCGGGACCGCGCTGTTTTTCGAGCTTTCCCCGCTCTTTCGAATGGCCACCACGGTACAACTGCTCGCCACCCTGCTGTTGATCGGCGAGTTTTTCAGGGCTCGCAGACTGGCGGACTTGCCGCTTCAGTGGTGCGACCATCCAAGGCCGCGCTTGTTTCTGCCGGCCCGAACAACAAGGAGACACACATGACTACGGCCCTCGAACTCGATGTCCGCCCGATCCTTCGCGACGGCGGGGAACCGTTCGGCGCCATCATGGGGGCGCTGAAAAGCCTTGCGCCCGGGCAAAGCCTCCGGCTGATCGCCACTTTTCGGCCGGAGCCGCTGTTCAAGGTGATGGCGTCGAAGGGTTTCGGCTACGAGGCCACGCCGCTGGATGGCGGCGACTGGCAGGTGATCTTCACGCCCCAGAATGCGGCTGCGCAGAGCACGCCTTCATCGCCCAGCGATCCGGAAACCTGGCCCGACCCTATCCATTACCTCGACTGCAGTGAGATGGAGCCGCCCGAACCCATGGTGCAAATCCTTACCCGGCTCGAAGCAATGGAAGAAGGCCAGGTCTTGTTCTCCCTCCTGGGGCGCGAGCCAGTGTTCCTGTTTCCGGAGTTGCAGGCACGAGGACACGCCTGGGTCGGGGATTTCGACGCAGAGGGGGAGGCTTATCGTTTGATGGTTCGTGCTGGTCAAAAGCCATGAACTCCGCACGCCAAACAGGTATAGAAGCAGATGTCCGCCTGGCCTTGCGTCAGGTGATCGACCCTGAACTGGGGCACAACATCGTTGACCTTGGCATGGTCTATGACATCGCGGTGGACGGGGCAGGCGGGGCGACGGTATTGATGACGACCACGGCCAGGTTTTGTCCTGCCAGCGCCTTCCTCCGGGAGGCGGTAAGCGCCTGCGCTGCGGCGGTTCCCGGCGTTAGTGCAGTGGTCGTGGAACTCACCTATGACCCTGCATGGACCCCCGAGCGGATGGCTCCCGAGATCGCCCGGCAGTTCTAGGGGAGGGCCGCGCCATGGTTCCTGCCGGAATTACGATCTGACAAATCGCAATAGTTTCCAGCTGCCCGACAGTTCGGCCTGATGCCCGATTTATAGCCCATGACGAACTGCCGCCTCTGTCCGAGATCGTCTGGCGACCTCAATGACCATGCCTCAGGCGTGGGCCATCCGCGGCAAAGAGCCCCTAGCAATTATCAACAGAGTCGGTAACGTATCCGAGAGCAATTCATTCGCCTCTTTGATCTGGATCAAAGAACCGATCATCCAGAATGCTACCCGATCTTGGTTAGGCGCACTTGATCGGCCAGGGTACCAGAGCAGAAAATAGGGAGTCAGGGCTAATGGCAGGAAGCCTTACGGGAGAGGAACGGCGGACGTGTCTCCTCATTCTGGGTGTGCTGGCGCTTTGCGCGTTGGGCATCGCAGTCCCTGGACGATGGGATCCGATAGGCGTTCATGGACTTATGGTTGTGCTGCTGTGTGCCGGAGCAGCGGGGTACCTCCTGCTGCGCCTGAATGTGCCGGAGCCCTCACCCGAAGAGCTTAGCGGCTACTATGACGCCCCCATCAAAGTGGGTGTGGGCCTTACGATGGCCTGGGCGATTTTCGGCATGTTCGTTGGGGTGTGGGTAGCCGCCCAACTCGCCTGGCCGGATTTGACGTTCCACCAGGCCTGGTCGAGCTTCGGGCGGCTGCGGCCGGCACACACCACTGGTGTGATCTTCGGTTTTGGCGGCAATGCACTAATTACCACCTCGTACCACGTGGTCCAACGGACTTCGCGTGCGCCATTGGCCGATAGGGTGAGCCCCTGGTTCGTTCTTTTCGGCTTCAATCTGTTCTGCTTGTTGGCGGTCACCGGCTATGCGATGGGCCTGACCCAATCGAAGGAATACGCCGAACCCGAATGGTATGCGGACATCTGGCTGGTGATCGTCTGGGTGACCTATTTCGTGCTCTTCCTGCGCACCCTGGCGCGGCGCAAGGAGCCCCACATCTATGTGGCTAACTGGTACTATCTGGCCTTCATCGTCGTGGTCGCAATCCTTCACATTGTGAACAATCTGGCGGTGCCGATAACGCTGGCCAGTGCCAAGAGCTATACGGTCTGGCCTGGCGTGCAGGATGCAATGGTGCAGTGGTGGTATGGCCATAACGCGGTCGCCTTCTTCCTGACCGCGGGCTTCCTCGCGATGATGTACTACTATCTTCCCAAGCGCGCTGATCGCCCGATCTTCTCGTACCGTTTGTCGATCCTGAGTTTCTGGGGCATCACGTTCTTCTACATGTGGGCCGGCTCGCACCATCTGCACTATACGGCTCTGCCCCATTGGGTGCAGACCCTGGGCATGTCCTTCTCGGTGATGCTGCTGGTTCCCTCGTGGGCTTCAGCCGGCAACGCGCTGATGACCATGCGCGGCGCCTGGCACAAGCTGCGGGATGACGCGACCTTGCGGTTCATGGTGGTGGCGGCGGTGTTCTATGGCCTCTCCACTTTCGAAGGCTCTTTCATGGCTATCCGAGCCGTCAATTCACTGTCCCACTATACGGATTGGACCGTGGGGCATGTGCATGCCGGAGCGCTTGGCTGGGTCGCGCTGATAACCTTCGGGTCGCTCTACACCCTGGTGCCCAGCGTCTGGAAGCGGCAGTCGATGTACTCCAACGCACTTGTGGAGCTCCATTTCTGGCTCGCCCTGTCTGGGACGCTTATCTACATCTTCGCGATGTGGAACTCCGGCGTCATACAGGGGCTCATGTGGCGCACCTACACGGAGAACAACGCCCTTGCCTATTCCTTCGTGGATAGCCTGGTTGCGATGTACCCCTACTATATCGCCAGAACTGTTGGCGGGTTCCTGTTCCTGCTTGGCGCGATCGTGGGCTCCATCAACATCTGGCTGACGGTCAGGCGCTCGCCCGCCTCACAAGCAGCGCCGGGCGTTTATGACCGCCCACATGACCTGGACCCGACACCGAACGCGGCGGAGTAAATATGCCTGAGTTCTTTCACCGCAAGATTGAACGCACCGCAATCGGCTTCGTCGTGGCGATCATCGCCGCGGCGAGTGTCGGCGGCATCGTTGAGATCGCACCTCTCTTCACTATCGATGAGACGGTCGAGAACGTTGCCGATATGCGGCTCTATACGCCGCTCGAACTGGCAGGGCGGAACGTCTACATCCAGGAGGGGTGCTATGCGTGCCACTCCCAGATGATCCGTACCCTTGCCGACGAGGTGGACCGCTACGGGCCATTCTCGCTGGCCGTCGAGTCGCAATATGATCATCCAATGCTCTGGGGCTCCAAGCGAACCGGACCCGATCTGGCTCGCATTGGTGGCAAGTATTCCGACGTCTGGCATGCGGCACACCTCAACAACCCTCGGGACGTGGTGCCTCAATCGAACATGCCAGCTTATTCTTGGCTAGCCAGAACGCCCCTGGAGGTTGACAATCTGGGGCACCATCTTGCCGCTCAACGGGCGGTGGGCGTGCCTTACACGGACGAGATGATTGCGAACGCGGCCAGGGATGCCCTGGGTCAGGCCACCCCAGACAGCGACGCAGCCTTCAGCATTCTGGACCGTTATGGCGAGGAGACGCAGGTCAGCGCTTTCGATGGCGTGGCGACCAGCGTTACGCAGCTCGATGCCCTGATCGCCTATTTGCAGGTGCTGGGGCAGATGACCGACGCGGCCTATCTCGACACAGCGGCATCTGAACTGCCTCCAGACGCCGAAGATCGTGATGTCACTCAGGCGGAGGAGGAAAGGAATTGAACTTCGAACACGAAACGCTGGTCGCCTTCTCCAAGAGCTGGGGCCTGTTTTATCTCATTGGGATGGCCATTGTGGTGGTCGTTTACACATTCTGGCCCGGCAATAAGAAGAAGTTCGATCACGCCAAACGAGCCGTGCTTCGGAAAGAAGACCGTCCATGAGCAAGACAGAGGTTGATCCGGCCACCGGCGAACAAACAACGGGCCATGAGTGGAACGGCATAAAGGAGCTGGATAATCCGGTTCCACGCGGCGTGCTGATATTCGTGGTCGTGACCCATGTGTTCGCAATCCTGTGGTGGTTTCTCATGCCGGCGTTTCCCTTGGGGTGGACCTATACCAGGGGGCTGCTGGGCATTGATCAACGGGCCACGGTCGAGCAAGCAATTTCAGCCAACCAGGCCGAACGTGCCAGTTGGACGAGTGCCATAGAGACATCATCCTTCGACCAGATTCAGGCCGATGAATCGCTTATGGCGGTGGTCAAGGACACCGGGCCGCAGCTTTTCGGCGATAATTGCGGCGCGTGCCATGGCTTCGATGCGAGCGGGCGCAGCAATTATCCGGACCTGACCGATGGTGACTGGCTCTGGGGAGACGGCAGTGCCGAGGCTGTAGCCGAGACTATGCGCGTCGGCATCAACACGTCACACCCGGAATCCCGGTTCGCGCAAATGCCGGCGTTCGGACGCGACGGCATGCTCGCCAGCGCGGATGTCCGGACTGTTGCCCGCTATGTCTATTCCCTTTCCCACCCCGAGTTCTCGACCGAGGAAAACCTCGAGAGCATTGCTCAGGGCGAGTCTCTCTTCGCCGAGAACTGTTCCGGTTGCCATGGCGCGGCGGCGCTGGGCGATGCCGAAACCGGTACTCCGAACCTCACGGACGCCTATTGGCTGTACGGTGGCGAGCTAGACCAGATCATTGAGAGCGTTCACGGGGGCAGGGCGGGACACATGCCGACCTGGGACGAGCGCCTCACTCCAGTCGAGCGCAAGGTCCTGGCATTGTATGTCCACTCACTGGGCGGAACAACGCCATGACATCACAGACCGGGACCTCTCCGCGAGGTGCGAAAAGAGGCAAGCTGATTGCGGTAATATTGGCTTTGGCCGCGGTGTTCCTGCTGCTCGCTGCCAATGCGCACTTTCTGTACGTCGCGCTGATGTCCCAGCCTGAGTGCATAGCGCATGTCAAGCCGGGCGTGAATGTTTCGGGTCAGTTCAGTGCCGCCAAATCGGCCTGTTAGCGGCGAAGCGAGGAGACGAAAATGTCGGACTATGGTCTGCTGAGCCAGGTGTCGGGAATCGAGAAGACTCGAGATACCGGGATGGAGAGGCACTACCCGCCGACGGTTGTCTTTTCCTGGCTTCGGGCAGGGTGGCGTGATCTCTTCACCCAACCTGCATCGAGCTTTGCGTATGGCATCCTGGTGTTCGCAGTGTCAGCCATTGTGGTATATTCGATGTTCGCGTTCTCCTGGGACTTCGTGCTGTTTCCCGCGCTCTCAGGGTTCCTGATCGTTGCCCCGGTTCTTGCTGTCGGCCTCTACGAAAAGAGCCGCGCCCTTGAAGCCGGCGAAAGAACCAGCCTCGATTCCATGCTTCTGACGCGAGCAAAGTCTGGAGCGCAGGTGATCTTTGCCGGATTGCTGCTGATGCTCCTGGCCATGGTCTGGATGAGAGCCGCCGTGCTGCTTTACGCATTGTTCTTCGGCTACAGGGCATTCCCCGGCTTCGATCATATGTTGGCGCTGCTGCTCAGCACCTATGAGGGCTGGGGCCTGCTGGTGACCGGAACCCTGGTCGGAGGGCTTTTCGCCGCTCTGGGGTTCGCCATCAGCGCCTTCTCCATTCCCATGCTCCTGGCCGAGCGTACCGACGCGTTTACGGCCATGGGGCTGAGCATGAAGCTGGTTTGGAACAACCTGACGGTGATGATCACCTGGGGCGCTGTCGTGCTACTGCTTCTGGCGGTGTCGATGCTCACGGGATTGGTGGGATTGATCCTGGTGTTCCCGCTCCTGGGTCACGCCACCTGGCATGCCTACAAGGCAATCTGGGTGAATGAACCCGCCGAACAACGATAGACAAGCCCCAAAATGACCGACGCGGCGATGGATCAGACAACGCTATCCGGCACCGGCTCAGAGTTGCTTCTCGCGAGCCAGCCGCTGAAGGACGGCCTCATGCGCACCGAATTATCGGTGCCTGATGTGCATTGCGGCGCCTGCATCCGAAGAGTGGAAAAGGCCATCGTCGCCCTCGATGGGGTCCAGGACGTGCGGGTCAATCTCTCAACCCGGCGCGTGACGGTAAACTGGAGAGGCGGGGACAATCCTCCTCCGCTCAAGAATACGCTGGACCGCTTGGGATATTCTGCCAGCTATTTCGACGAGCCCCGTGAAGACAAGGATAAGGAACTTGGGCGCCTGATCCGGGCGTTGGCCGTGGCAGGCTTTGCCGCAAGCAACATCATGATGCTCTCGGCCTCAGTGTGGTCCGGGGCCGAGGGAGACGCCAAGCTCCTGTTTCACTGGCTCTCAGGCCTGCTTGCGCTGCCGACGCTTGCCTATTCGGGGCGTATCTTCTTTGTCTCTGCCCTCAATGCGCTGCGGCATGGGCGTACAAACATGGACGTGCCGATTTCATTGGGCGTCACATTGGCGTTTTGCCTCAGCGTTTACGAAACCGTCACAGGGGGCCATCACGCGTATTTCGATGCCTCCGTTACCTTGCTGTTCTTCCTGCTGATCGGCCGTACCCTGGATCACGTTATGCGGGAGCGGGCCCGAACCGCTGTTCGCAATCTCGCCAGGCTGGAGGCCCGCGGTGCTACCAGGATACGCTCCGATGGCGGTACGGAGTACGTACCGGTTGCGAGCATCGCCGTAGGAGACACATTGATCGTCTCGGCGGGTGGGCGCTTTCCGGTGGATGGCGTAGTGGTGGCGGGAAATTCCGAGGTCGACTCTTCCATGGTGACTGGGGAGAGCGATCCGCAGGAGATCGCACCAGGGGCCGTAATCAAGGCCGGCACGCTCAACCTGGCTGAGTCGGTGACCCTGAAGGCTAACGCGGCGGCCGCAGACTCATTCCTTGCGGAGATGGTGCGGTTGATGGAGGCGGCGGAGGGTGGCCGTGCCCGCTATCGTCGGATCGCCGACCGGGCCGCGCAGCTCTATTCGCCCGTCGTGCACCTGACGGCGGCAGCAACCCTGCTCGGCTGGATACTCATCACCGGTGATTGGCATGCCTCCATCAGCACCGCCATAGCGGTCCTGATCATCACCTGTCCCTGTGCCCTAGGCCTGGCGGTGCCCATGGTCCAGATCGTTGCGGCCCGCCGTCTGTTCGAGAGCGGCGTGATGGTGAAGGACGGCGCGGGGCTGGAGCGGCTAACGGGAATTGACACGGTTGTTCTGGACAAGACGGGCACGGTCACCGTCGGGGTTCCGCAACTCAGCAATGCCGACGAGATAGCGGCCGAGCACCTGGCTTTGGCGGCCGCCATGGCTGCCCACTCCAGCCACCCCATCTCCAGATCCCTGGCGGGCCTTGCCCCTTCGTTCTCGGCAGCGCCGTTCGCCCGTGTATCCGAGGTCAGCGGCTTCGGACTCGAGGCAGAGGCCGAAGGCAGCGTCTATCGGCTGGGCCGGTCAAGTTGGGCAATGGAGGCACGCACGGGCGAACAGGCGGTCCGCGGCACGGTGCTGACGTGCGACGGCACTGTGTTGGCAGAGTTCAGGTTCGAGGACCGGCTTCGGCCCGACGCCCGCGCAGCCATCGACACGTTGAAGGATCGCGGGCTCACAGTGCTGATGCTCTCGGGCGACCACGAGGTGGCAGTCGCCCGCGTGGCGCAGGATATCGGGCTGACGGACTACAGGTTCGGCGTTTCCCCCAGGGACAAGGTTGAAGCCATCGAAAAACTGAAGAGCACTGGACATAAGGTGCTGATGGTCGGAGATGGCCTGAACGATGCTCCTGCGCTGTCGGCCGCCACGGTTTCGATTGCGCCCGCCAGTGCCGCCGACATCGGGCGCAATGCTGCCGATTTCGTGTTCATGCGGAACTCGCTGAATGCCGTGCCGTTGACGATGCAGGTAGCTACGGATGCCGGGCGGTTGATCCGCCAGAACCTGGCTTTTGCGGTAGCCTACAACGCTGTCGCCGTACCGATCGCCGTGCTTGGCTATGTTACGCCCCTTGTTGCTGCGGTGGCGATGTCGCTTTCCTCGGTTGCGGTCGTGGCCAATTCCCTTCGTTTGCCAGGAACTGCGTCCAGGGGGAGATTTATTGATCTCACTTCATTCAAGCAGGCCGCATTAAAATGAACAGCATCATTATTCTGATACCAGTGGCTATGGGGTTGGGCGCTGTGGCGCTTGGCGCCTTTCTCTGGTCGCTTCGCAGTGGACAATACGAAGACCTCGATGGCGCAGCCGAACGAATTCTTCTTGATGACAACTAAAGCGGCCCGGGCCGCCCCCTTCCGTCCCGACGTCTCCTGTAGTTCAATGCAGCGCTGCCGGACAATGGTATCCCACGCAGCTGCACTAAAGTTGAGGTGAAAACCGTGTCTGGCAAAACCGATGGCGAGCCCCTTTCCCTTTCATTGGCGACTTACCTGCTCGGAGCGGCGGTGATCATTCCGAGCATGATTGCCATGGCTTTTAGCCTAATCGCGGTCGCGTTCATCTTCCTTTAGGCAGATTGCCCGCCCCATAGGCACAAGGCTGTCGCCGCTAGCGGTCACACCGAGCAAGTATTCATGTCTTTCCTGCTGTCCGGCCCCATCCTGTTTGTAGACGAAGATGAACTGGTGGTCTGCATCGAGTTGTTTAGCGAGCGCATCCGGCGTGATGTCATTCTCCGGCCCACCCTGGATCGGCTGGTTGGGAATAGGTGGGGAGATGCCGAGGCCCAGGCGTATAGCCTGTTTCACGCCACCCTTTTTTGGGATGCGCTCCCCCAGATCGATCCAAACTGGCTTGCCCGGGCCGCGCGGCTGTTGAAGTCCGATGAAGTGGACAAACTGTCGGAAACTCTGCTGTTATGCATTTTGGAGACTTTCCCGATCGACAGCGCCGGCGAGTTGTGTGAAATCGCCACTGAACTTGCGAGTACGCTGAAGGCCATCATCGCCACCGATGGGCTGGAACGGCAGCGCCAATTGCTTAGAACCTATGCCCGATTGAACGCTGGAGCGCTCCTAAGCAGCTTCTGATCTCGGACGCAGCATCATTAACGATTGGCCAATCCTCCGCGGCAACAAAGAGAAGTCTGCGGGTTGGACGCCTAGATTGAACCAGTGGTTGCGCCACGCTCACCTGGCATCGTCGGCAGGACGCATCGCCGACCGAAGGTGAGTCAGCCGGGCTGGCCAAGCCGGTCGGAAGCATAGGACGCTCTGGAAGCTGAGGTCGAGCTCATGTGGGTCGAGGTATGATCCTCGCAGCGGTCCTGCATCGCACTTCGAGAGAAACGCCTGTTGCGCCGACAAAGCCGTCATCATCAAAATTACTGCCGGCTTGAGCATATCTACTTCGTTCTGGGCTTCACAGTTCGGATCGTCGGGAGGCGGGATAGCCGTCCCAAGAGTTCGGAGCCAAAGGTAAAGTGCGTTGTTCCGGAATTGTTGTAGATGCAGACCGGCAACCCTGACGTGCTCGTCACTGCACGATAATGCTCGAAAGCCTCGTCCTGCGTCAGCGGTGTATGGCAGACCGGCGCCATCAGGAGCGCATCAGCGCCCGCGGTTTCGGCGTCGCGGGCCAAATCCTGAGCCTGATTGGTGCGCAGTGTTCCGATTCCGACAACAAGCGGCACTTGGCCTTGCAAACATTCAGCTGCAGCCTTCGCGGCGCGACGCCGCTCTTGGCGTGAGAGATAGCATAAATGCCCGTTGAGCCCAGAAGACCAACTGAATCTACTTTCGCCTTCGATAGCCTCTCACCAACCGCGCAAGTGTCTCTGTGTCAACGCATCCATCGCCGTCCGCTGGTGTAACGCGAAAAACCGATAGTCCATGAAATGGATGCGACTGATCGGTGGGCATTGTCGAGAAAACTCCCGATTCCGGAAACGAGGATCACAGCGCATGGCACGGCCATCCGCTTCTGTCGCCACTTGGTCATAAGCGGATGGAGAGAAAAAACCACGCCTGGGGCCTGCAGTGTCGTCAGGGAGAGTCGTCTGCCCCTACCGCCCCACCTTCGGATTCCAGCCGCGTGATCTGACGCACGTCCATGCGCGAGAATTTTAGCCGCACGCCGGCACCCATGCCATTGCTCTCATCGAGGATCACCGCGCCGAAATGGTCGAGCGCCTTGCCAACGGCTGCAAGTTCCCTTTCCTCCGTCACCCTGGCACTCCCGCTGGCTTCGAGATGTTGCAGCTCCGTCTGCGTCAGCCCCGCCACCGCAGCGAAATCTGCTTGCGGCACACCGACCAGGGCTCGTGCTGCTGCGATCAGCCGACCTGTTATCTTGATTTCGATCACTCCGAACCTCCAATTACATTGCTTGGAATGTAAAAAATGACTTTGAAGAACTGTATATTTAAGAAGTATGAACGATCTATTGTGTATATTTTAACATAGCATCAATATTCTATGTTGGGATATTCCGGTCGCTTTGTCGCATATCTATTGAATAACTGTTTTTAGCCATCACATCGATACTGTAACAATATCAGCATAGAGCAAGGAGATAGGGCATGGGCACCAGAAATTTCAATACACCGGTCACTCTCCGACTGAACCAGGGGCGCGTTGGAAGCTTCCGTGCCGACAATGCTGCCGATGCGCTGGATTACCTAAAGCGGTTCTGGTCGGGCTCTCGGACCAGAGAGTATCGGCGCGCCTATGCGATCTGTCAGAGCGCGCTGGACAATCTGGTTTCGGCGGAGTCTGCACGAGCATATCTCGTCTCCGCTGCAGAACGCGCCGGTGTCCTGTACCGGCGGCGCGACCATTCGCCCGCAACCACCATTGGGGATGTTGCCGAAGCAAGGGCCTCCGCACACCCGTACTGACCATGCCGTGCAGCTTGCAGTTTAACTCGCGCCCTGATCATGGAGCGTCTGGACCGATACGAGCAAAGGAGAATGTTCATGCAGATCAGTCATCCAACCACGCTTACTTCCGACGATCACGCGGTGCTCGAGCGGCTCATGTGCACGCTTTCGGGTAGTCGGGAGTCGAATAGCTACCCTGTTGCGGCGGACACTCGAAACGGCAGTAATCGTGCATCTGGAAGCCGGCACCGACGATCTAGTGACCGGTGATCGCCGGGTGCGATACACCGTCAACGGCGCGATGGAGGCCGAACATCTCCTGACTTGGGACAGGCCCGGTTCGCGAGATGCGTCTGCCATTTCGCTGCAGCAGCCAAGGGGATTGGCGCTCCTGGGGCTGCGCGTGGGCCAAAGCATATCATTCCCCGCTGAAGGCGGCATCGAACCGGCGGGGGTAACCGGCGTATGTACTTGGCAGCGCTGTTAAGGCCGGCGCGTGACGCGTGGCGCGAAATGGGGGATGGGCAGTGACGCGGGCGATCGCAGGGCGATGCTGCCGGCCCCGTCTGTCTCGGTTTGGGCGGGCCGTCCACGATCGGTCATCAGCCTGGTCGGGGAAGAGCATTTCCACGGCAAGGAAGGCGTCGATGATCAGAAGCGAGCCGAAGAAAACCGGTCGATTGATGATGAAGGGTTTTGAACATGCTAGCATTGCGTCGCCGCCTTCGGTGAGTACCCACGATTCAAGTCATCGATAGAGCAGGGGATCCACGCTTCCCTTTTTGCCTACATACAAAACCAAAGCCTCTCCCCATGCGTTTGACTAGCTTCCCTCCTTTGCCCAGAGCTCCGCCATGAACTGGATTGCCGAGCATAGCGACCTGATCAACGTCCTGAGCAATATCGGGATGCTGGTCGTCTGGATAACGTATCTGCAGGTGTTTCTTGCTGGTTACAAGCGGCAGAGAAAGGCCACGATCCTGATCAATCGAGGTGGGGGAAAGGGGTTAGGAGCTCATTGTCTCGTCACCAACATGAGCGCTGGACCGATCTACATCCACACCCTCATTGCCAGGCTAGAAGGCCCCGATGAGACGATTGCCTGTCCGGTTACCGAGCCGGACGATGCCGAAGATTGGCAAGAGCCTTCCGACCTCAAGCTCTGGACACGTCAAGGTCCGCTCGAAAGCGGCAAGGTCCGGGATATGGGCACAATGCAGGCTATATTCGACCACGTTCAATCCAAGCGCATGTCAGCGGACGCTGTTTGGCCAACCAACGATGCAAAGGAATTGGAACTTCAGGTAGTCGCCGTTTATGGATCTGAAGACGTCATGGTTGCAGCGAGGCGTCGCTTCCAAATCATACATGAGCAAGGCGAAAGAGAATTGCGTCCGTTGACTGTTGCTGCGGAGCAGATCAGGTCGCGGCGCGAGCGCAGGCGGATTGTCCAGATGCTTGAGATGCAGCAGACAGAACCACACACCTGAGTTAGTTTCCAGCGCTTGGCGCTTGAGAGTTCCACCACGTGGTCTAAAACGGCTGCAGCATCGACGTGGTTACTGTCGAGCATGTCGTTCGTCCCTTCAAGTGCCGCGACAAGCATGCTGTCCAGTCTTTCCGAGCGGAGAACTGCGCCAGTAGCTGGGCCTGATCGCCGTCGCTCCTGAAGGCGATCATGCCAAGTTTCTGTAAGGGATAGGAGAACTTGGCGCTGGGCCTTTATTCCCACAAGTTGCGTTTCGCGGGCGAGATATCCGATGGCGTGTGCTAGTCCCCGAGGGAGGTGCGCCCAAACCACTGCCCACCGAGCCCGGCGAGGACCGCACCCGAAAGTTTCCAGGGTCACATCCGATCAAGGACGCGCTTGTGAAAACCTGTTCAATCATCCTGTTGAAATGGAAAATACAATTTGTCGGATCTTGCCGCTCTTTTGAGCAACTACCCGCTACTGGCGACCATCGTGGCTCTGGCTGCGCTGGTGCTTGCAGCATTGTTCGCCAATTTCGTGGTGAAGGTCCTGCTGCTCAAGCTGGTGAACCGGTTCATCGGACAGACGGCTTATGGGCGGGATGAGGAGCTTCGCCAGCATGACGTGATCAAGCGCCTGGCCAATATCATGCCGGCGTTCGTGATCGCGAGCGGCATCGTGTTTGTCCCGGGCCTGCCGCCGATATTGCTGTCGGTGGTTAGAAACGTCGCCAATGCATTTATCCTGCTGACGATTGCTCTGGCGATCGGCGAAGCCATGAATATCCTCGACAAGGTTTATAACCGCCGGCCCATCGCGCGGCGCCGGCCTATCAAGGGATATGTGCAGGTCGGCAAGATTGCCGTCTACATCATCGCGGCGGTGCTGATCCTTGCCACCTTGATGGACCAGTCGCCCGTCATTCTGCTGTCGGGGCTCGGCGCCATGGCTGCAGTTCTGATTCTCGTCTTTCAGGATACGCTGCTGGGGCTGGTGGCCGGTGTCCAGATCTCGTCGACCGACATGGTGCGCGTTGGGGATTGGATCGAGGCGCCCGGCCAGCATGCAGATGGCGAGGTGATTGAAATCGCGCTGCACACCGTCAAGGTGCAGAATTGGGACAAGACCATCACTACGGTGCCCATTCGCAAGCTGGTGACCGAACCTTTCCGCAACTGGCGGCCCATGCAGGAATCGGGTGGCCGTCGGATCAAGCGGGCATTGTTGTTGGATCAGAGCACCATTGGCTTTCTGAACGAGCAGGAACTGAGGCGCCTCGCGCGTTTCTATAACCTTGAAAACTATCTAACTGAAAAACAGCTCGAGCTGGCAACGTTCAACAAATCCCTGGGCGACAAAGCGGGCGTTCCCGCCAATACGCGCCGCGCCACCAATCTTGGAACGTTCCGGGCCTATATTCAGAACTATCTTAAAGGCCATCCGGGTGTGCATCAGCGGATGACGTTGATGGTGCGGCAAATGCCGCCTTCCCCCCAGGGACTGCCGCTCGAAATCTATTGCTTCACCAACACCGTCGCCTGGGTCGAGTACGAGGGTATCCAGGCCGATATCTTCGATCACCTCTATGCCATACTGCCAGAATTCGGCCTGCGCGCGTTCCAGGCGCCCGCGGGGGCCGACTTCAGATCGCGATCAGACTCTGGAGCATTTGATGCCGCAGACGAGGTGAAGTTCGCCTGAACTGTAGCGCGGTCGCCTGTCTACAAGGTGGTCACCGATCGGCTTCACGCCAGCGCGGTGACATCCACGGCACCGCGTTATCGCTCGGCAATGGCGGCAGGCCGAGAATGTGGTCCGAGGCCTTCTCGCCCACCATGATGGAGGGGCCATTGAGATTACCATTGGTGATGCGCGGGAAAATCGAGCTGTCGGCGACGCGAAGACCGTCAATGCCGATGACGCGACATTCGGGGTCCACCACCGCCATCGGGTCGTCGGTGCGGCCCATCCGGCATGTTCCGCAGGGGTGAAAGGCACTTTCTGCATGGGCACGGATATGGGCGTCGAGGTCCTCGTCGCTCTGCAGGTCTGCCCCAGGCAGAATTTCCTGCCCCCTATAGGGATCGAAGGCTGCCTGGGCGAAAATTTCGCGCGTGATGCGAATGCATCGCCTGAAATCGGCCCAGTCCTGGGGGTGAGACATGTAGTTGAAGGCAATGCTTGGATCGACACGGGGATCGGCGGAACGCAAGGATACGGCTCCGCGCGATGCGGAACGCATAGGGCCCACATGGGCCTGAAAACCGTGCCCCTCTGCTGCTGCCTTGCCGTCATAGCGAATAGCGATCGGCAGGAAGTGGAACTGGATATCGGGATAGTCCACCCCCGCCCTCGAACGGATGAAGGCGGCGCTCTCGAACTGGTTGGAGGCGCCGAGCCCGCGTTTGAACAACAGCCATTCGGCGCCAGCCAGCGCCTTCCCCCACATATTCCAATGCTTGTAGAGGGTAATCGGCAGTATACTGGCCTGCTGGATATAGAGTTCGAGGTGATCCTGCAGGTTCTGTCCGACACCTGGCCGATCCGCGATGACCTCGATGCCGTGTTCGGCCAGATGCGCACCGGGTCCGATGCCGGACAGCATCAGGATTTTGGGTGAATTGATTGACGACGCGGCGACGATGACCTCGCGGCGCGCGGTGACGGTCTCGATCTGGCCGTGCCGCTCGATCTCGACGCCCGTGGCGCGTCCATTCTCGATGACGATGCGACGGGCAAAGCAGCGCACCAGCTCCAGGTTTGCCCGCTTGAGTGCGGGTTTGAGATAGGCATTTGCCGTCGACCAGCGCCGGCCCTTCCAGACCGTCTGCTCCATGGGGCCAAAACCCTCCTGGCGCTCACCATTGTAGTCGTCGGTTTTGACGAATCCGGCCTGCTCGCCTGCGTTGACGAAAGCCTGGTAAAGGGGATTGCTGCGGGGACCACGGGTGACATGCAACGGACCACTATCGCCGCGCCAGGCCGGATCGCCGCCATGGCCGCCATCATGCCAGTTTTCGAGGCGCTTGAAGTAGGGCAGGACGTCCGCGTAACCCCATCCGTGCGCGCCACTTTCCGCCCAATGGTCGTAGTCGCAGGCATGGCCGCGAACATAGACCATGCCGTTGACTGAGGACGAACCGCCGATGACCTTGCCGCGCGGGCAGACGAGACGGCGGCCACCGAGATGGGGTTCCGGTTCGCTCTTGTAGCCCCAGTCATAGCGGGCCATGTTCATCGGATAGCTCAAGGCTGCCGGCATCTGGATGAACGGCCCGGCGTCGGTGCCGCCATATTCGAGGACGATGACCGAGTAGCGGCCGCTTTCGCTCAGCCGATAGGCCATGGCCGACCCTGCGGAACCCGATCCGATAATGACAAAATCTGCGAGCACGTATCCGTCCTTGTTTGACTGTCGCGCCTAGTAAGGGGCTTCGACGTCGCCCATGGCGACGTAAACGGTTTTGATCTGGGTGTAGTGCTCGATGGCTGCACGCGCGTTTTCGCGCCCGACCCCCGATTGCTTGACGCCACCGAAGGGCATTTCGACGGGCGTCAAATTATAGGTGTTGATCCAGCATGTACCTGCCTCAAGGGCAGCAGCGATCCGGTGGCCGCGCTTGATGTCGCTGGTGAAGACGCCAGCCGCCAGGCCGAACTCCGTGCCGTTGGCACGACCAACCACCTCCGCTTCGTCCTTGAACGAAAGCAAGGAGAGCACCGGCCCGAAAATCTCTTCCCTGGCAATGGTCATGTCGTCCGTCACGCCATCGAAGATCGTGGGCTCGATGAAGAAGCCGCCCGAATGCTGGTCTTGGGGAATACCGCCGCCGATCACGAGCCGCGCGCCCTCGGCGCGTCCTGCTGCAATAAAAGCGAGGACCTTGTCCCGCTGGGCGGACGAGATGAGCGGGCCGACATTGGTCTGCGGGTTCAGCGGGTCGCCGATACGGGCATTGGCCGTTCGCGCCGCCAACCGTTCGAGGAAATCGACGCGAATATCTTCGTGAACGAAGACGCGGGTGCCGTTCGAGCAGATCTGACCGGTCGAGTAGAAATTGGCGTTGATCGCCGCGCTGACCGCATTCTCGATATCGGCGTCCTCGAAAATGATCAGCGGCGACTTGCCCCCCAGTTCCATGGTGACGTGCCGGATGCCATCGGCTGCCGCAGCGTATACCTTGCGACCGGTCGGCACGGAGCCGGTCAACGAAACTTTCGCCACGAGAGGATTTGCGATCAGGCGGGCGCCCACTTCGCCCGCGCCCTGAACGACGTTGAACAGCCCGGCTGGCGCGCCGGCCTCGATCAGTATTTCCGCCAGCTTTAGAGCGCCGAGCGGTGTAAGTTCGGACGGTTTGAACACCATGGCATTGCCGCAGGCCAGGGCAGGGGCCGCCTTCCAGCAGGCGATCTGGGTGGGATAGTTCCAGGCGCCGATGCCCACGCAAACGCCCAGCGGCTCGCGTGTGGTAAAGGCGAAATCCTGTCCCAGGGGTATGGTTTCCCCGGTGATGGAGGCGGCGATGCCTCCGAAGTACTCAAGCGCATCGGCCCCGGAGGTGGCGTCCGCCACCAGGGTTTCCTGGATAGGCTTGCCGGTGTCGAGGGTCTCAAGTTCGGACAGTTCCTGATTGCGCTCGCGCAGGATGTCTGCCGCCCGGCGCAGGACGCGGCCACGCGCCACGGGAGCGAGGGCCGCCCACTCTTTCTGTGCGCGGTTGGCCGATACCAGGGCGCGCTCGATGATGGCCGGTGTCGCGGCATGCAATCGCGCGATGACTTCGCCGGTTGCCGGGTAGATGCACTCGAATGGGGCGCCGGCAGCATCCTCGATATAGGCACCGCCCACAAAATGGCTGGCCGGGGGTTGGGCTGAGTTCATGCTCTAGTCGCCTTTGGGATAGCGTTGTGCGTATTCGAGGGAATTGAGATCCATGTGGTTGCGCATGAAGCGCTCGGACGCCCGCTGCAGGGGCTGGTAATCCCAAGGGAAATAGGCGCCATTGCGCAGCGCCTCGTAAACGAGCAGGCGTCGCGCCTGGCTCTGCCGCACTTCTGCGTCATAGGCTGGCATGTCCCAGAATTGGGCGACCTGCGCTGCAAGACGTGCCGAAACTGCCGCCGCAGCGGGTGCCGCGGCAAGGTTGGTCAGTTCATGGGGATCATTTTCCAGATCGTAGAGCTGAGGCGGATCGAGGTCGCAATGGACATATTTCCAGCGCCCGTCGCGGATGCCGACAAGCGGCGCTTCGGAAGCCTCGGCGGCATATTCGAACCGCACCGGCGTCTGGCGCTGTGCGCCCTGCGCAACCGGAACAAGCGTCTCCCCATCGGTCCAAGCTGCGATATCGGAAAGATCGACACCAGCGAGATCGGCAAGCGTGGGGGTAATGTCCATGGTGCTGACCGGCGTGTCGATGCGGGCGGCCGGCAATCGAGGGTCCGAAATCATCATCGGCACGCGGACCGAACCCTCGAAACCGCTCATCTTGAACCACAAGCCACGCTCGCCCAGCATGTCGCCGTGGTCGGAGGTAAAGACGATGATCGTGTTCTCGTCCTGATCGCTTGCAGCGAGCGTTTCGAGAATATTGCCTATCAGCTCGTCGACATAGGAAATATTGGCGAAATAGGCGCGCCGCGACCGCGCAATCTCGTCCGCCCTGATGGTATAGTCGCGCCAGTTGTTGGCATCGAATATCCGCTTTGAATGCGGGTCGAGTTCGTCATAGGACATCGCCGGAACGTCAGGGGCCAGGTGCTCGCAATCGGCATAGAGGTCCCAATATTTCTTGCGCGCCACGTAGGGGTCGTGTGGATGGGTAAAGCTCACCGTCAGCATCCAGGGGGCCGGATTGGTGCGGCGCCCCAGATCGAAGATCTTGCGGGTGGCGTGGTAGGCCACCTCGTCGTCGTACTCCATCTGGTTGGTAATCTCGGCGGTCCCGGCGCCGGTCACCGATCCCAGATTGTGATACCACCAGTCGATGCGTTCACCGGGCTTCCTGTAGTCGGGGGTCCAGCCAAAATCGGCGGGGTAGATATCGGTGGTCAGCCGCTCCTCGAACCCATGCAATTGGTCCGCTCCCACGAAGTGCATCTTGCCGGAAAGCGCGGTGTGATAGCCGGCGCGCCGGAGGTGATGGGCATAGGTAGGGATGTCCGAAGCGAATTCGGCGGCATTGTCGTAAACCCGTGTGCGCCTCGGCAATTGCCCGGTCATGAAGCTTGCCCGGGCAGGCGCACAGAGCGGCGAGCCGGTGTAGCAATTGGCAAAGCGGGTGGAGCGGGCGGTAAGGGCGCGCAGGTTCGGGGCATGGAGCCAGTCGGCCGGACCGTCCGGAAACAGCGTTCCGTTGAGTTGATCGACCATGAGGACGAGGACGTTAGGCGGATTGGTCAATGCGGTTTTCTCTTTCCAGCCAGAGTTCGAGGTAGTCCTGGACCAGTTGGCGGATGCCCTGCTGATCAGGGACCCGATCCTGCAGGGCGCGGCGGATGTAGAAGCCGTCAATCATCGAAGCCAGTCCCTGCGCGACCTGTTGGGCGGTTGCGGCATCGAAGATCTGGATGAGGTTGAAGACCAGATTGCTGTGCAATCGCCTAGCATACACCTGAAGAAGCCGGCGGGCGGGCGGCGACTGCAATGCGCGCATGTAGAACGCCAGCCAGGCCGCCACGATTTCCCGCTCGAACTGGCTTGAGTCAAAGCTTGCATCGATGATTGCCCTTATGCGGTCTTCGGGCGATTTAGCTGTTTTCAGCCTGGCGCTGACTGCTTGCCGGAAGTTCTCCAGAATATATCTCATCGCCGCGAGAAATATCTTGTCCTTCGATCCAAAGTAATGGTGCGCGAGTGCTGGTGACATGCCTGCGCGCTGGGCAATCTGGCTCACTGTAACGTCCAGTGTTCCCGCTTCGCCGATCTCCGCGATAGTGGCCAGAATTAGCGCTTTTCGGCGAACGATAGGCGTACCTGATTTCGACATATTGGCAGACCGGCCATTAAATGGGTTTACATCCCTTCATAATTTCTTTTTGATTGATCCGTCAATCAACACCTGCTGACCCTTCCGGACCTCCAAGGAGATGACTATGATCAAACACGCCGCAGCTCTGACCAGTGCGCTTGCACTATCCATGGTCTCGAGTGCCGCGTTCGCCCAGTGTGAAGAGATAAGCTTTTCGGACGTTGGCTGGACAGACATCACAACCACGACCGCTGCCACCAAGCATGTGCTCGAGGCGCTCGGTTACAGTGTCGATGTGAAGGTGCTTTCCGTGCCCGTTACGTTCGCCTCGCTCGCCAGAAGCGACATCGACGTGTTCCTCGGCAATTGGATGCCGTCTCAGTCGGCAGCCATCACGCCCTATACCGAGAGCGGCGAGATCGAGGTCGTCGGCCCCAACCTGGCCGGCACCAAATACAATCTTGCCGTGCCGGCCTACACCTACGAAGCCGGCCTCAAGACCTATGAGGACATCGCCAAGTTTTCCGATGAGCTCGACGGCAAGATCTATGGCATCGAGCCCGGAAATGAGGGCAATACCTATATCATCGGGATGATCGATGCCGGCGAACATGGCCTGGGTGATTTCGTCGTCCGCGAAAGTTCCGAGCAGGGGATGCTCGCCGAAGTCCAGCGCGCGGTGGACGATCAGGAGCCTATCGTCTTCCTCGGCTGGGAACCGCATCCGATGAACGCCAATTTCGACATCGCCTACCTGACCGGCGGCGAGGAGTTCTTTGGCGGCGAAGGCGAAGTCTACACCGTTACCCGCCCCGGCCTGGCCGATGAATGCACCAATGTCGGCCAGTTCCTCAAGAATCTCACCTTCACTCTGCCGATGGAAAACGAGGTGATGGGCATGATTCTCGACGAGGGCATGGAAGCCGACGAGGCAACGCTGGCCTGGCTGCAGGATAATCCCGACCTGCCGTTGAGCTGGCTTGAAGGCGTGACCACGCTTGATGGTGGCGATGCCGTGGCCGCCGTCAAGGGCGCGCTCGAACTCTAGAACCCGTGGGCCAGCGGGTAGTCATGCCCGGCTGGCCCACCACAGACTATTGGTTTGGGGGACTGCCATTTGGAGTGGCTGACAGACAATAAAATTCCGGTCGGACAATGGGCACGCTCGTTCTTCGACTGGCTCAAGAACAATTTCTCGGGTTTCTTCGACACATTGGCCGATGGTGCAGAGGCGCTGATCGAGGTGCTGCTCTGGGTGATCCAGACGCCGCATCCGTTCATCATTATCGCAGCATTCGTGGGCCTGACCTGGGTCCTGCAGCGCAATTGGAAGACCTGCCTTCTGGTAGCCGCCGGCTTTCTGTTCATCATCAACCAGGGCTATTGGGAAGAGATGACCGAGAGCATGACGCTTGTCGTCTCGTCATGTCTTGTCTGCATGGCGGTGGGCGTGCCGATCGGCATAGCGGCAGCGCATCGTCCCCGGCTCTACAGGGTCATGCAGCCGGTGCTCGATCTGATGCAGACCCTGCCGACTTTCGTTTATCTCATTCCCGCCATCGTCTTTTTCGGCATCGGCATGGTTCCGGGCCTGATCGCGACGGTGATCTTCGTCCTGCCGGCGCCGGTGCGGCTCACCTATCTTGGCATTTCGTCGACGCCCGATACCTTGCTCGAGGCGGCAGAGGCCTTTGGCGGCACGGGCAACCAGAAATTGCGCAAGGTGGAATTGCCGCATGCCCTGCCGCAGATCATGGCAGGCCTCAACCAGACAATCATGCTGTCCCTCTCCATGGTCGTGGTCGCCGCGCTGGTGGGTGCGGACGGTCTGGGCGTGCCGGTCGTGCGCGCCCTCAATCAGGTCAACACCGCGCTCGGTTTTGAAAGCGGCTTCATCATCGTGGTGGTCGCCATCATTCTTGATCGCATGCTGCGTATTGGACAGAACAAACAATGAGTCACGCAGTTGTATTCGATAAGGTCAGCATCATCTTCGGTGACAATCCGGAGCCCGCCCTGGCCATGATGGACGAGGGGCAAAGCCGTTCCGAAATCCAGCAGAAGACCGGTCAGATCCTGGGGGTGCACGATTGCTCGCTGGAGGTCGAAGAGGGCGAGATACTCGTTTTGATGGGCCTGTCCGGGTCCGGAAAATCGACGCTGTTGCGAGCGGTCAATGGTCTCAATCCCGTGGTGCGGGGCGCTGTCACGGTGACAACCGACGACTGGTCCTGCGATCCTGCGCGTTGCACGCAGGACGAGTTGCTGCGGCTGCGCCGCGAATGCGTCGCCATGGTATTCCAGCAATTCGGGCTGCTGCCGTGGCGCAGTGTGCTCAACAATGTCGCGCTGGGGCTCGAGCTGGGCGGCATGGGCCGGGCCGAACGTGAAGGCAAGGTGCGCGAGGAGCTGGAACTCGTGGGGCTCTCGGACTGGGCCGACAGCAAGGTCAGCGAACTCTCGGGCGGCATGCAGCAGCGCGTGGGGCTTGCCCGCGCCTTTGCCACCAAAGCGCCGATCCTGTTGATGGACGAACCATTTTCGGCCCTGGACCCGCTGATCCGCACCCGCTTGCAGGACGAATTGCTCGATCTGCAGAGCCAGTTGAAGCGGACGATTATCTTTGTCAGCCACGATCTCGACGAAGCGTTCAAGCTCGGCAATCGTATCGCGATCATGGAAGGCGGGCGCATTGTTCAATGCGGGACGCCGCAGGAGATCATGGCCAATCCGGTCGACGATTATGTCGAGAGTTTCGTGAAGCACACGAACCCGCTCAATGTCCTCCAGGCCGGGGATGTCATGTCCAGCGACATCAGCGGGCGCATGGACGCCAATGTCGTGGAGACGGCACCCGTTGCCGATGTAATCGACGCGCTTTCCGGGGGCAGCGCACGGATTCTTGTCGAAAATGATCAGGGCGAGCCGATCGGTTCCATTTCTAATCAGGAGATCGTGGAGGCACTCCAGTCTAAGTCATCCCGAAATTGAAAATTGGTTCTCGCCGTCATCTTCGCGCGCGAAGAATTGGCGCAGGGGGACGTGCAAACCACTGGCGGGGCAACTATCGGTTTAATCTGGGGCTGCCAGCGTGCTCAGGATCTTTAAGAAGACCTACGCTGGGAAAAGCTTGCGACGATGCAGGGACGTTTAGATCCGCGGTTTTCAATCACATCCATTGGTGGATGAGCTCACCAAAGCAATAACGTCGGTCGCGCAGCTGAACGGGTCGCTGGCTGTAGTGACCGGCGTGTCTGGTGAGACTGTCGCATATCCTTGCCGCCGACCTCATGCCGGCAAGCCCTGCCGCTGCTCAGGATAAACTGACCGTATTGCTCGAATGGTTCGTTAATTCGGATCACGATCCTGTCGTCGCCGCCCTGGAACTCGGGCTGTTCGAGAAGGCTGGGCTCGAGGTAACTGCTTCCGCCGCCCGATCCTTCGATCGTGCCACGTGCCGTCGCCTCCGGACAGGCGGAGATCGGGGGCATTACCAGCCCAATCTCTATCTCGACCATGAGGTCGGCGTGCTGCTGGTGCCGATCGGGACGCTAGTCGAGACGCCGCTCAAAACGCTGACCGTTTTGGCCGATGGTCCGATCGACGATCTTACGGATCTGGCCGGCAAACGCATTGGCTTTCCGTGTCGGGCTTCGAGGCCGTTGCAGCGGCGGCTGGTACGCCCTATGTACATCCCAACGTAGTTCTTCAACCAACCCGAGTGTTGAAGCCGGATTTGCTGGGCTTTCAGGACATAGTGGCGGAATGTCCCATTCTCTCCGCCAATTCACTTTCCATTACAGACTCGTCCCCGATCCTTCCAAGGAACGTCACCGCATCCATGCCGTTCTGCAATAGGATCGGAGGAAGACATGGCAGCACGTGCGGTTTGGACGGGTGTGATCAAGATTGCCGAATTGATCTGCCCAGTGAAAATGTATACGGCAGCCACCACGGCCGAGCGCATCTCGTTGCATATGGTCAATCGCAGTACAGGCCATAGGCTGCGCCGCGTCTACGTGGACAACAAGACCAATAAGCCTGTGGAAGCCGAGGACCAGGTCAAGGGCTACGAAACTGCGCAGGGGTCTTATGTGATACTGGAGCCGGAGGAGATCGCGGCCGCCGTTCCGCAGAGCGACAAGAGCCTGACAGTTGATTCATTTATCGCCTGCAATCGCATCGAGCCTACCTATTTCGATCGGCCCTACTACCTGCTTCCCGCCTCCGATGATGCCGAAGAAGGCTTCGTGCTTATCCGAGAAGCCTTGCGCAACCGGAAGACGGCGGCAATCGCTCATGCAGTGCTGTTCCGCCGGCTGCGACCGGTGCTGATCCGGGCTCACCGCAACGGGCTCATCGCAACGACACTCAATTTCGACTATGAAGTCCGGTCGTCCAAGGATGTGTTTCGCACGATCACTCAGCGCAAGATTGAGCCCGAAATGCTGCAGTTGGCAAAGCACATCCTCAAGACCAAGGAGGGCGAGTTCGAGCCGAGCAAGTTCGACGACCGCTATGAGGAAGCGTTGGCCGAACTGGTACGGGCCAAGATCGAAGGGCGTAAAATTATTCCCCTGCGCAGGCCAGAGCCGACCAAGGCCAACGACCTGCTGGAGGCGCTGCGTCTCAGTGCTAGAGGATCGGAAGACTCCGGAGAGAAGGTTGCGTCGAAACGGAGATCCACGAAAAAGTCGAGCGCTTCCAGGACGTCGAAAGCGGCTCCCACGCGGCGCAAGGCGAGTTAGCGCTTTTTCTTGGCTGTTTCTGGTTTTGCTTCGAGACTTTTCTTGAGCGCCGCCATCAGGTCGATGACATTGCTCTGCGGTTCGACGGTCTCCTGATCCTGCTTCTTCGGCTTGGCCTTGCGCCTCGTAGATTGCTTTGTCTTGATGATCTCAAGCAGCCGGTCCTGCACCGGGTCCTTGACCATGGAGGCGGACCAGGTGGTTGTCCGCTCCTCGATCAGTTTCTCGACCATGGAGAGCATTTTGGCGTCTGGCTTGTCTGCGTTGACGCTCTTCCAGTATTCGTCCTCGTCACGGACTTCATCGCCGAACCGCAAGGTCCACAAGATAATTCCCTTGTCCCAAGGCTGCAGCATGACCGCGCGCTCGCGTCCTCCGAGAACCAGGCGGGAAATACCCACTACATCGCTCTGGGCCATGGCCTCCCGAATAACGATGAACGCCTCCTCGCCTACTTCATCGGCCGGAACGACGAAATAGGGGCTGTCATAGTAAACCCACTCGATTGAATCCGTGTCCACGAACTCGTCGATGGAAATCGTGCGTGCGCTTTCCAGTTGCACTGAATCCAGGTCTTCCTCTTCAAGGATGACGTAGTCGTCTTCGCCCTTTTCATAGGCTTTTGCCTGGTCGTCTTCGTCAACGGGATTGCCGGAGACTGCATCAACATACTGGGTATGGATGCGTTCGCCGGTTTTCCTGTTCAGCGTATGAAATCGGACTTTCTCCCCCTGCGTCGTTGCCGGAGACAGGGAGACGGCGCAGGTCACCAGCGAAAGCTTCAGATAGCCTTTCCAATACGGTCGAACTGCCAAGATAGGCCCTCCTGCGCGATGCTATCCAAACGTTGCTCCAGGCGCTCCGTTCCGCCGCGCTCAAGGCAGCCGATGCCGTCGGTCAGGTGCTGCGCGCTTGCAGCAAAGTGCCGGCGACATCCGCAAAGCCCAGTCCGGCTTGACGGTCTGCGATCCATCTCGGGCGAAACGGGAGATCGTCCAGCACCGGCAGGATGTTGGCTACGCCAAAGGAATTGCGGATGAAGCCGAACATGGGCGCATCATTGCGGGAGTCCCCCACAAAAGCTGTCGCACCGGCGATTTCGCCGTCAGCTACCGCGAACTCCGCGAGCAAACGCTGCGTCATGGCCTGCTTGTTGTAGTTCCCGATCCAGGTGTTGATGTGGATCGAGCTGATGGCCACGGTTCCACCAATTGCCCTGATCCGGGCGGCGAGCGCGTCAATTGCTTCGCGGCTGTGCCCGCCGATATCGACTGCAACGTCCGCAAGGCGGAAATTCTGATCGTGCGCGAGCGCGAAGCGGCCATCCAGCATTTGCTCGATCCGCTCCCGGTGCAGCACCTGCCGCTCCGCCTGTACCGCTTGCCCTTCCCAGAACCGCGTTTCGACCCGGCCATTGTTCAGGGTCATGGCGAAGGCGCCGCTTTCCCCTATGACTGCGGCAACCGGCCAGGCGCGAACCATGTGCTCGCACCAGCCCGCCGAGCCACCGGTGACGGGCACGATTGCGATGCCGGCCAAGTGTAGATCCCAGAGCGCCTGATAGGTTTGCGGGAGCAAACGGCCTTCGGTCGTCAGCGTGTCGTCGACGTCTGTAAAAAGGTAACGCACGCCTGCCAGTTCACTGGGCGAGGGCGCCAATCCGCGGAAGGTCACGCCGAATCCTCGCTGCACAGCACGATTTCGGTGCCGGCTTGCCCTAGAGCCTCGGCCGCTTCCCCGTCCGGCAGCCGGTCGGTAAACAGGGACTTCACCTTGCTGAACGGGACCACTTTGACGGACGCATCGCGCGTCCACTTGCTGGAATCGGCTGCCAGGATGGCCATGCGGGAATTCTCGATCAAGGCAGCGGTAATTTGCGCTTCGCTGTAACTGAAATCGAGCACCCCGTTGCTCGGATGCAGCGCCCCAGCCCCGACCACCGCATAGGAGGCATAGAACTTCTCGAAAAAGCGCAGCACATCGGCACCGACGACGTCACGATCATTGTGGCGCAGCAGCCCCCCGGTCATGTGCACCTCGATGTGTGGCGCCTCGCATAGCGTCAGCGCCACATCGATATTGTTGGTCACCACGGTCAGTCCGCGGTGCTCCAGCAGGGCTTCGGCCACGAACTGCACAGTGCTGCCGATGCCCATGAACACGGTGGAGCCCGGCTCGATTGCCGTTGCCACGCGCTTGGCGATGCACTGTTTGGCGGTCCGGTTGAGCGCTGCCCGGGCGTTGATCGAGATGTTGTGGCCTTCGACGGGCACACTCACGCCGCCATGAAACCTGCGGGCAAAGCCCAGGTCGCACAAGGCATTGATGTCCCGTCGGATCGTTTGGGTGGTCAGATGATATCGGGCCGCAAGGTCCTCGATATACTGAGTGCCATCCGTCTCGATCAGGGCCAGTATATCGCGTTGCCTGCCTGACAGCATGCCGTGTTCCATCTCGTGCTCAGCTCAGGAACGCCGCAGGATTGTCGGTGATGACACCGGCAAGCCCGGCGGGCCAGAACGAGGCCAGAATGGATGGCTCGTTGACGGTCCAGGCTCGCACCTTGATCCCCCCTTCAACTGCTTCTTCGAGGAAGCCAATGCTGAGGGCCCTATAATCCAGGTGAATCGTTGTGGCGGGAATGGCGGCCAGTTGCGCCTGCCAGTCGGCCGGGACCTTGCTCCACAGCATCGCCATTTCCAGGCCCGGCTCCAGCCGATGCATGGCGGCCAGAGCCTGTGCGTCAAAACTCGAGATCATGATGGGCATGCCCTGCGGGCGCGTCTGCAATGCCGCCCGCACGGCGCCGATGAGTTGATCGAGCGATTTGTGGTGCTTGTGCTGCTTGATCTCGACATTGGCCCCGAGACCCAGCTCGCCAAGAACCTTCAGCGCCTCTTCGAGGGTCGGGATGCGTTCGCCCGCGAAGGTGCCGCCAAACCACGATCCTGCATCCAAGTGGTCCATGTCGGCGCGGTTGAGCGCACCCAAGGCTCCGGTGCCCGATGACGTCCGGTCGACGCTGTCGTCATGGATGACTACCAGCGTTCCGTCCGCCAGCAGTGCGACGTCCAACTCGACCCATTTGGCACCCTGCTGGGCCGCCGCCCGGAAGGCGGACAACGTGTTCTCGGGCGCAACGGCGGACGCTCCGCGATGCGCTTGCACTTCGTCCCGAGCGGGACCATTCTTGACGCTGCTAGTCATGACGCTTTCTTTCGAGGAAGCGGGCAGCAATTTGCTGCCGCGGTCCAGTTGGATTCACGCGATGTGATCGGTTCGACGACCTGTCTCGCGATTGAAGGGGTGCATGGCGGATGGGGGTGCATAGAGCTTGATCTGTGCTCCGTCGGTCAGCTCCGGCCGGCCTGGAACACGCAAGATGAGGGTCTGGCCCGCCACCGACACGTGCAGATGGCTTTCCCCGCCGATCGGCTCGAGCAGCTCAACAATACCGTCAAGCACCAGGGTTTCGCCTTCCGGCCGTTCTATCACCAGCTGGTCGGCACGCAGGCCGATAATGTCGGTATTCGGCGGCAGGTTCACATTGGCGAAGCCTTCGGCCGCTGCCATGGCCTCTATGGGGATCAGGTTCATCGGGGGCGAGCCGATGAAACCGGCCACGAACAACGTCGCCGGGCTATCATAGACCTCGGTCGGCGTGCCGATCTGCTCGACAAGTCCGCTATTCATCACCACCAGCCGGTCGGCTAGAGTCATCGCTTCGAGTTGGTCGTGGGTCACATAAAGACTGGTGGTCTTGAGGCGTCGCTGCAGCTTGCGGATCTCCACCCGCATTTGCACGCGCAGCTTGGCGTCGAGGTTCGATAATGGCTCGTCGAACAGGAACGCGGAGGGTTCCCGCACGATCGCGCGACCCATGGCCACGCGCTGGCGCTGGCCGCCGGAAAGCTCGCGCGGCTTGCGATCGAGCATCGGCCCGATCTCAAGGATATCGGCCGCCTCGGTTACGCGACGGTCGATTTCGGCCCGGGGGGTGCCGCGGTTCTTGAGTCCATATTCGAGATTCCCGCGCACGGTCATATGCGGATAGAGCGCATAATTCTGGAACACCATGGCGATGTCACGCTCGGCGGGTTCGGCCTTGGCCACGTCGCGGCCATTGATTTCGATGCGTCCGGCGGTAACGCTTTCCAGCCCTGCTACCATGCGCAGCAAGGTGGACTTGCCGCAACCCGAGGGTCCGACCAGCACGATCAGTTCGCCATCGGCCACGGAAAGATTGACCCCTTTGACGGCCATGACATTGCCACCATAGCTCTTTTGCAGGTCGACCAGATTGATGGTTGCCATGTTCTACTTTTCCGTTTCGACCAGGCCTTTGACGAAAAGGCGTTGCATGAAGATGATGACGAGCACAGGCGGCAGCATGGCGAGCATCACCGCGGCCATGACCAGGTTCCAATAGGGGTCGGCATCGGCACTGGCGGCGAGCCGTTTGATGCCCATGACGATGGTGTAATAGCGGCTGTCGGTGGTCACCAGCAGCGGCCAGAGATACTGCACCCAGCCATAGATGAAGAGGATGACGAAGAGCGCCGCGATATTGGTGCGGCTGAGCGGCAGCAGGATGTCGCGGAAGAATTTCAGTGGTCCCGCGCCATCCACGCGTGCCGCTTCCATCAACTCGTCCGGGATGGTCAGGAAGAACTGCCGGAACAGGAAGGTCGCCGTTGCCGAGGCAATCAGCGGAATGGTGAGCCCGGCATAGGAATTGAGCATGCCCAGATCCGCAACAACCTTGAAGGTTGGGATGATGCGCACTTCGACGGGCAGCATCAGCGTGATGAAGATCATCCAGAAGGCCAGGAGGCGGAAGGGGAACTTGAAATAGACGATGGCGT
The DNA here is from genome assembly GCF_003056355.1 of Devosia naphthalenivorans. Taxonomy (GTDB): domain Bacteria; phylum Pseudomonadota; class Alphaproteobacteria; order Rhizobiales; family Devosiaceae; genus Devosia; species Devosia naphthalenivorans. Next base: position 108,540 of record NZ_PYVW01000004.1, on the reverse strand, counting down.
AGGCGGAAATGATCGAGATGGCGATCTTTCCGATAGCGATGGTCAGCGCCATGATCGTCGAGTTGATCAGCATCAGCCAAACCGGTGGTGCCCCGGCCGATGACAAGCCGCTGGTCAGCATCCGGTGATAATTCTCGATCATGTGCGGGCCGGGCAGCATGGGCGCCAGACCTCGCGCAAAGGCATCAGCGCCGTGGGTAGACGCGATAAATGCCAGGTAGACCGGGAACGCCACGATCACGACGCCGACGATCAGCACCAGATGGGTCAAAATGTTCAGGAGCGGCCTGTTCTCAACCATGGTTCGGCCCTCTCAATATTGTACGCGCCGTTCGACCCAGCGGAACTGGACGACGGTGAGAATGATGACGATGAGCATCAGGATGACCGATTGCGCCGATGAGGAGCCGATGTTGAGGCCCAGGAAGCCATCGGCATAGACCTTGTAGACCAGCGTGTTCGTCGAGCCAGCGGGCCCGCCCGACGTGGTGCCGTCGATGATGCCGAACGTGTCGAACATGGCGTAGTTGATGTTGACGATCATCAGGAAAAACGTCGTCGGCGAGAGCAGCGGAAACACAATCGTCCAGAAGCGCTTGAAGGGTCCGGCGCCATCCATGGCAGCCGCCTCGACCAGCGATTTTGGCACGGACTGCAGGCCCGCCACGAAAAACAGGAAATTGTAGGAAATCTGCTTCCAGCTGGCAGCGATGATCACCAGGATCATGGCGTCGTTGCCATTCACCCTGTGGTTCCAGCGATAGCCAAATGCTTCCAGCAGATAGGGCACGATACCGATGGTGGGGTTGAACATGAACCACCACAGAATACCTGCCACGACAGGGGCCACGGCATACGGCCAGACCAGCAGCGTCGTGTAAAACTTGCCCGAGCGCAGCAGCCGGTTGACGCACACTGCGAGCAACAGTGCCGCACCCATGGAAAGGGCGGTAACTCCTACTGCGAACACCGCGGAGCGAGCGGCGGCATTCAGATACTCGGGGTCGTCAAACAACCTGGTATAATTCTGGAACCAGATGAATGTGGTTCGAAAGCCAAACGGATCCTCACGCTCGAACGAGCTTTTGACAGCCTGGCCTGCCGGCCAAAGAAAGAAGATGATCGTGATGATCAGTTGCGGCGCCAGCAGCGCGTAAGGCAGCAACTTGTTTGGAAAGATCGTACGTTTAGTTTGCATCGCCGACTCGTGGGGCTGCAGCTAGAAGAGGACCCGCACTTTTGGTGCGGATCCTCCACAAGAAAAGGCTTAGCTGTTGGAAGCCTCGAAGTCGCGCAGGATCTGGTTGCCGCGTTCTACGGCGCTGTCCAGAGCTTCTTGAGCAGTCTTCTGCCCTGCGAGCATGGCCTCGAACTCGGAGTCCACGACGTCGCGAGCCTGCGTCAGATTGCCGAAGCGCACGCCCTTGGAGTTTGGCGTCGGCTCACCGCGCATGATCTGCTCGATAGCAATGTCCGAACCCGGGTTTTCAGCGTAGTAGCCCTGTTCCTGGCCCAGTTCGTAAGCCGCCGTAGTGATCGGCAGGTAGCCGGTGAACTGGTGCCAATCGGCCTGCACCTCGGGCTGGCTCAGATAGGTGAAGAACTTGGCAGCGCCGTCATAGACTTCGTCCGACTTGCCATTCAGCACCCAGAGCGTGGCGCCTCCGATGATGGAGTTCTTGGGTTCGTCGATGACATCGTCGTAGTAGGGCAGGGGCGCAAAGCCGACTTCGAAGTCCGTGGCATTGCGGATAACACCAGCGCGGCCAGCCGATGAGTTCATGAACATGGCGCATTCCTGCGACACGAACTTGGGCTGTGCGTCAGCGCCGCCGACCGGTCCGCCATACTGGAACAAGCCTTCGTCGGACCACTTCTTCAGATTGTCCCAATGCTTGACGTTCACATCATTGTTGAAGGTGAACTCGGCTCCCATGCCGCCGAAGCCGTTTTCGAGCGTGCCGAAAGGCTGGTCATGCAGTGCCGACATATTCTCGGTATGGATCCAGGTGATCCACGCGGTGGTGAAGCCACACTGGGCTGCGCCGGAATCGACGATCTTCTTGGAGAACTCTTCCATCTCGGCCCAGGTCTTGGGCGCAACTTCCGGGTCGAGCCCGGCTTTTTCGAACACGTCCTTGTTGTAGTACATGATCGGGGTCGAAGAGTTGAAGGGCATCGACAGGATGTTGCCTTCAGTGTCCGAATAATAGCCGACCACCGGCTGCAGGAAGCCTTCGGTTTCCCATGGCTCGCCCTTGTCGGCCATCAACTGGTGCACGGGATATACAGCGCCCTTCGCTGCCATCATGGTGCCGGTGCCGACTTCATAAACCTGCACGATGGCCGGCTGTTCGTTGGCGCGGAATGCGGCGATCGCGGCAGTCAGCGTTTCGGGATAGCTGCCCTTGAATACCGGCGTGACCTTGTATTCGGTCTGGCTGTCGTTGAAGCCCTGCGCGACCTCCTCCAGCTTTTCGCCCAGTTCGGCACTCATGGCGTGCCACCAGGTTATTTCTGTCTGCGCAAAAGCCGGCGTTGCTGCCATCATGGCGGTCAGACCTGCTGACAGGAACATTGCGTTCTTGAACATGCTCACTCCCTTGTTATCGCGCTGGGACCTCCTCGTCCCGAGCTTGTCACCATTTGATAGCATCGAATCTTCCTTTGCAAATACCAAATGTTCATTTGAACATTTAGAGGCGAGCAACCGCACCCGTTGCGCTGCTACGCCCCATCTATGCGAGCTACTTAGCAGTTTTGTGACAGTCGTCAGTGATCAAGGGGGTGTGCGCATCTGGGCTGTTGCAAGCTGATGGTTCATGTGAACATCATGTTTGGCGGCGCGCCTGCCGCCGGAAGGAGCCTCCGCTTGTACTTTATCGCCGTGCATCTGGTAGCGGCCATCGTGCTGTTGCTGTGGGCCGTTCGCATGGTGCGCACGGCAGTTGAGCGTGCTTATTCAGCGCAGCTCAAGCGCATGTTGGCGCACGCTGAAAAGAGCAAGCTGGGGGGAGCCCTGGTGGGCACCGCCATGGCGGTGGCGCTCCAAAGTTCAACCGCAGTTGCGGCTCTCGCATCGAGCTTCGCCGCTGGAGGCCTGATGAGCGGTGCCACCGGGCTGGCGCTGATGTTGGGTGCCTATCTCGGCTCGGCGCTGGTCGCGAGCATCCTCTCCTTCGACCTGAGCCTGCTGACGGCACCACTCATCATCGTGGGCGGCGTGCTGTTTCTGCGTGGCAACAGCCGTCAGACCAAGCAGTTGGGACGAATGGTTCTGGGCATTGCGTTCGTGCTGCTCTCGCTCGGGATGATATCCGAGGCGACCGCCCCCTGGCGGGAAAGCGACGTGATGGGCGCGATAATCGGCTATCTGCGAGGAGATCTCTGGACCAGTTTCCTGGCCGCTGCGCTGATCACCTGGATGTCCTACTCGTCCGTGGCCAGCGTCCTGGTGATCATCACCTTCGGCACGGCAGGTCTTATTCCGTTCGAGGTCGCGGCGGCTTTCGTGCTCGGCGCCAATCTTGGAGGCACCCTGATCGCCTGGAGCATGACGCGCGGCTCCGATGTCCGCGCCCGCCGCATTGCTGCAGGGGCGCTGGTCTTCCGCGGTGGCGCCGCGATTCTCTGCCTGGTGCTTTTTCAGCTGCTGCAACTGCACACGGCAAGCCTGCCCGGCGGCGTGGGCCTGCAGGCCAGCCTCCTTCACATCGCCTTCAACCTTGCCGTCCTGGTGCTAGGCTTGCCATTGACCGGTGTGGTCGCTCGCCTCGCCGACCGCTTCATCAACGAAACTGTGGTGGAGGGTGAACTCAATGTTGCCCGCCTGCGCACGCCGGCACTGCTCGGTGCGGCCCACCGCAATGCCGATGCCGCGCTGGCGAGCGCCACCCGCGAATTGCTGCGTATGAGCGAGATGGTCGAGGTCATGCTGCAGCCCGTCATGGAAATTTACCAGAGCGGGGACAAGCCAGCCATTAGGCGCATCAAATCGCTGGAAGCTGAGGTCAATCAGACCAATCGCGAAATAAAGCTTTTCCTGACACGCCTCGACTGGAAGGAAATGGACGCCAGCCAGACCCGCCGCGTTACGGATTTGACCAATTTTGCCATCAGTCTGGAACAGGCCGGTGACATCATCGCCAAGCAATTGGTCAGGCTGGCCGAGCAAAAGATGGAGCGGAGGCTCACTTTCTCTCCCCAAGGGTGGCAAGAATTGACCGATCTGCATTCCCGCGTCCTTGCCAATATGCAACTGGCCTTCAACGTCCTCGTATCCGAAGACACGGAGTCGGCACGCCACCTGATCGCCGAAAAAGACGAGATCGGGGTTCTGGAGCGCCACAGCATGGACCAGCATTTCAGCCGGCTTCGCGGCGGTAACCCGACCAGCATCGAATCGAGCGATCTGCACCTGGAAACGGTCCACGCCCTGCGCCGCATCAATTCGCTGATGACGGGGATCGCCTATTCCATCCTCAGCGACAATGGCGAGTTGCTGAGTTCACGGCTTGTGCAATCGAACTAGCCTTCCCTCATGCGTATCGCTTCCGCGGCGATCTAGAGCGAAAACCCACCATCGGCCATGAAGACGGCGCCTGTCGTATAGCTGGCTTCGTCGCTCGCCAGATAAACGGCCAAGGCAGCAATTTCCTCGGGCGTTCCCAAGCGTCCGAGCGGCTGGCGATTGACGAAATCGGCGCGCACATCGTCTTGGGAGCGTCCGCTCGTCTGGGCCAGGCTGGCGATGCGCTGGTCCAGCGATGGTGACTGGATCGTGCCCGGGCAGATCGCGTTGCAGCGGATGCCGCGCTTGATGAAATCGGCGGCAACCGCTTTGGTCAGCCCGATCACGGCTGCCTTGCTGGCGCCATAGGCGTGCCGGTTGGGAATGCCGCGCACCGAAGAAGCGCCCGACGAGATGTTGACGATGGACCCTGCGCCACGCTCCAGCATGCCGGGCAGAAAAGCGCGAGCGGTCCGGTGCATCGATTTGACGTTGACGTCGAACGAGAAGTCCCAGTCCTCGTCGCTGCATTCGAGCACCGAGCCGTGGTGCACGAACCCGGCCGCATTGACCAGGATGTCGATTGGGCCGATCTCAGCGGCGAGTTCATCAATCGCTTTGGTTGAGCGCACATCGAGCTTGCGCAGGTCCGCGCCCTCCAGACCCGCGAGTTTTTCAGGATCCAGGTCCGTTGCGCAAACCTTGGCGCCCTCGCGAAGGAAACTCTCCGCTATTGCCCGGCCAATCCCCTGGCCTGCAGCGGTTATGACGCAGGCCTTTCCAACCAATCGTTCGCTCATATGTTTCCCCCGGCGCTTCGCGCTTTGCTTCGATCCTATCGCAGAGGCTCGCAACGGCAAGAGGGTCTGACGCGGCCTAGCCCAGTGTGGACTGTGCCTTGCAGATGCGATCGATCAATTGGTCCAGTTCCCCCTTGGGCGGCCGCTTGTTGGCAAGACGCTGCTTGAGATGATGAATGGGCTCGGCCAGGATTTCGCTCAGGTTCTCGGCGCAGGTGAAATCGCCCGCAACGGCCTTGACCTTGGAGTTGTCGAAGATGGCGGTCCATGACTTGTCGCCCAGCAGCGGCCCCTCCCATTCCGGATTGAACTTGACCAGCGTGTTGGTGGGTACGTGCACGATATTGGCTTCAACCCCAAGCTGCGCTGCTATCTCTCGTTGGATGTGGTCCCAGATATGAGCGCGGTCCGAGGTGATGTGGAAGACATCGCGGAGCGCCTTTTCCTTGCCGAACAGCCCCACGAACGGAACGGCGAAGTCGACCGAGCGCGTCAGCGTCCAAGGGGTATGTCCGTCACCGGCGACAATGGTCGGCTCGCCGTCGAGCATCCGCCGCGCCATGATTTCGGCATCCCCAAGCATGACCGGCAGCCCGGTGCGAACCGTGTGGCTGGGGCGCACGATGGTCCAGGCCAGGTTGTCGCTCTTGGTCAGCAGTTCCTCGCAGGCGATCTTGTTCTGGCTATAAGGCCAATATGGATTGATGGCCGGTGTTTTCTCGGTGATCACATAATGACTCGCCGGCTTTTCGTAGACCGACGCCGAGGAGATGAAGATGTATTGCCCGCAATGGCCGGAAAACACATCTATGTCCCGCGCCACCTGATCGGGCGTGAACGCGATGAACTGGCAGACGACGTCGTAATTGGCCTTATCCAGCCCGGCGCTGCCAATATCCTTGAGCTCCCCCACAATCGAAGTGACGCCGGCGGGAAGCTCGCTCTCACGTAGCCCGCGATTGTAGACGCTGACCCGATGCCCCTGTGCCACTGCTCGCTCGACGCAAGGATAGGAAATCTGACCTGTGCCGCCGATGAAAAGTACGTTGAGAGCCATGGTGGGGAAACCTCGTTGCTGGGCCATGTCGGAGCGTCTTTGGGATCAGCCTACACGGTGCCTGCCGCCAGCACAGCCAGAATTTGCTCTTCATTGCTGAGGCTTAGACTGGGGCGGCCTTCGTGCACCTCAGATGACTCCATTAACTTTGGTGCGCATCAAATCCGCCGGACCGCTGTCAAAAGCGCCGGCATTGCAGCATATTCCGGCGTGATGTCACGGGTGACCAATGAGCCGCCGAACGCTTGGGGAAGTCCTCGAGGATCGCAACAATAGCTTCAACGCGGTTCGCCTGTTGGCGGCGGCCGCGGTGTTCATTTCCCACATCTTCCTGATCGTGCCGGTCGGCAATCACCACCAGCCGCTGGATGACACCGCCTATGATCTCGGTCAATTGGCGGTCAACGTATTCTTCTTCCTTTCAGGTCTCATGCTGAGTCGGAGCTATGCCCTCAAACCAGATCTTTCTGGTTTCATTGCCGCCCGCGCTTTGCGCATTTTCCCGGGTCTTCTGGTGTGCGGCGCCTTGATCGCATGGCTCATTGCCCCGTTCAGCACCAGCCTGAGCTTGGCCGAGCACTTCACCAATCCCGCGACGCTTCTTTATCCCCTGCTGATGCCGGTGCTCTTCAGCCAGCCGCATCTGCCTGGAGCGTTCCTGTTCGGCATGGAGCCGGGCCAGGTCAACATCCCGCTCTGGACCATTAAATACGAGCTTCTCGCCTATCTGGCGTTCGTCAGCATCCCGTTGCTCAAGGTATTCGGCTCGCGTCGGGCAATGGCTGCGCTCTCGATGGCGTTCGGCATTTTGCTGGTCGTCTCGTACCACACCCATGCTTTCGATGCTTCGATGGCAGGAAGCATCATTCGCTTTGGCTTCTGTTTTGCTTTGGGCATGCTCGCATTTACCTTCCGCTTCCAGATTGTCCTGAACTGGCCAATTGCCATCCTCGGGATAATTCTCGCGATCTGGTTATCGCCAACCGCGGTGGGGCAGGTGGCGTCCATTATTGCCTTTGCATATTTCGCGGCGACGCTGGGCGGCACATTCATTCCGCTGCTCACCCGCGCCACCAGACAAGCCGACATTTCCTATGGCATCTATCTTTATTCCTTCCCCATTCAACAGGCTCTGCTGGCGCGTTTCGGCACCAGCGTGTGGATGGTGCTGCTGATGAGCGTCGCCGCGGCTCTGACCACGATCTGCTTGGCCTATCTCTCCTGGCACTGGGTGGAACGGCCGGCGCTTTCGCTCAAGCGCCTGTTCGGTGGAGAAAAAGCCCGGGCCCAACAATTGGCGGTGCCATCGCAGGACGCGACTTAGGCCACGTTGCCCGGAAAAAACTGTGGCATGACGGTTCTCATGCTCTAAAATGGCTGAATTCCGAACCCGCTGGCAAGCATCACAAAGGCCTCACTCATGCCCGATGGAGTTGCGAAATCGCCGGTTGCCGGCACCAAGTCAAAGGCCGCCAGGCCATCATTGAAGCCTGGGCCGGATGGCGTGATACGCCTCAGTGGCGGCAATCCCCAAATCCCCAAAGGTGATGGCGACGCGCCCGTACAAGCCTTTATCGCTGCAATGCCCGGCTGGCAGAGCGAGATCGGCCGCCAGATGGATGCGATCATTTCCGATGCGGTGCCCGGCGTCTGCAAAAGCGTCAAGTGGAACTCGCCATTCTATGGCACTGACCCGAAATCCTGGTTCGTGAGCTTTCACTGCATGACCAAATACATCAAGGTCGCCTTTCCTGACGGAACATCGCTCGAGCCCGTGCCCTCGGGAACGTCCAAGCAGAAGAACGTGCGCTATCTCAATGTCCATGAAGGGGAGTTCGACCGCGTGCAATTTGCCGATTGGACCAAGCAGGCGAGCCAAATGCCTGGTGAAAGGTTTGGATCATGAATGCCTCCGCGCAGATCGATCAGATGATTGCGGATTTGGCCGACTGGCGCGGCGCGGTCCTGGCCAGGGTACGCGCAACGATCCTCAAGGCAGATCCCGGCATCATCGAAGAATGGAAATGGATGGGCAGTCCGACCTGGTCCTGCGATGGCCTTGTCGCAGTGGGTAATCCGCACAAGGGCAAGATCAAGCTCACCTTTGCCCATGGGGCGCATTTGGCTGACGCGAACAAGCTCTTCAACGGCAAGGATACCGGCGCCACCAGGCGCTCGATCGACATATTCGAGAACGACACGCTCGACGAACAGGCGCTTGCAGAACTGGTGCAGGAGGCGATCGTCTACAACCGGACGCATCTGAAGAAGAACGCGCCAGCCAAGAGCAAAAAAGCGGTGGCTCAGCCCTGATATCGCGGCGTACGGCATATGAAGGCTTGGGCAGGTTGACCGCCCAAGCCTTGAAGATCATGCCGCCTTGGGTTCGTCGTCTGCTTCGGCGCCGTCCATGGCCCTCATATAGACGTCCAGCAGCGTTTCGTGCTCATCGCGTTCATTGGCGTCCTGCTTCCGCAGCTTGACGATTTCCTTGATGATCTTGATGTCGAAACCCTCGCCCTTGGCCTCGGCGAAGATTTCCTTCTTGCCTTCGCTAAGCTCGGCAATTTCGGCTTCGACATGCTCGATGCGTTCGACGAACGAGCGGATGCGTCCGCCGGCAATACCCAAATCGCTCATGGTTTCTCCTATGTGAAAGCGCAGCCGCACTATCGAAGTGGACGGTTTACGAGCGGTAAATGGGCCCGGGCAATTGCGGAGTTTCCCACCGGAACCGGTCGCTCGGCATTCACCGCAGACCCAGAGCGTCGATGGAAGCGATCTGCGCCCGCTCCAGCGGCCCCTGGCTCTCCGCCAGCAGCGCCTGCTCAAGCTCGGCTACGTTCTTGACACCCAGCACCAGCGTATCGGCACCTTCAATGCCCAAGGCATAGCGATAGGCGGTGATCGCGGGGTCCTTCCCCCAATTCCGGCAAAGCTCGCGATACGGTTCTGCACGGCGGAAATCGGCCGTAGTCGGGGAATCTTCCTGCCGGTCGAGCGCCGAGGTCAGGGCGCCCGCCTGCACCGCCCTGACACCCATCACGCCGACGCCCGCTGCCTGTGCTGCGGCGATGACATCGCGTGGCCGCGGCGCCAGCCCAGTGCCGTTCATCTCGCCCGGACTGTCCAGCAGGTTGGCGATGGCTTGCACGGCGGCTGGCCGCGCGCCCTGGGAGATGGCCTCAATGGTTGCCGCGGCATGGTTGATGCCGGTGATTCCCCAGGCGCCGATCAACCCGTCGGCCACGAGGCGCTCGAATGCGGGCACGACAGCTTCCCGGTAGAGGGAGAGCGCGGTGGATCGCTCATCCTTGGGCGGCTGTCCCGGCGGATATTCGAATTCGTCCGGCCTGATTTCGCTATGGAGCAGGAACATGTCGGCCCGCTCGAGCCGCATGGTTTGAAGGCTCCGCTCCAGCGACTTTCGCAGCAGGGTATAGACCTGGTCAGCGGCCACCGTGCCCAGCGAATATTTCGTGGTTACCCGCACGCCGCTGGGCAGCCTTCCGTCAAAGGCTCGCCCGATCATCGCCTCGCAGATGCGATAGCCTGGCGCAGCGTCGATCAGGGTGATCCCGGCGTCCACGGCACGCCGCAACGTTGCCACGGCCTCGTCTTCCGAGGTGGGACCCCAGACCATCCCGATCCCACCACCGCCAAGCGTGAGCCGGCTGACCGGACCGAAGCTTCCCAAATTGCCGCTCTGCATGATTGTAATCTCCGTTCTTGGTTCAGTTCTCGGTGCAGCCGGCAACGAAGCAGTCGATATCCTCTCGCGTCGTTCCCAGGTCGGCCAACAGTCGATCATCCAGCGTATGCAATTTGCGTATGGTGATCCTGCGCAGGCGCCAGTCGGCAAACCTGCGGATAAGGGGTTTGGACATGAGTGCTCTCCATTATTGAAAAACAATGCTGCAGCAGGACGGAGAAAACAGCTTGAGTTTCACCGCCCGTTTCGGGCAGCATTAGTTCAATGAACAGGACGAACTTGTTCTCTTTGGCCGCGACGCGCTACGATCCAGAACGAAAGACGCTTTGCGAATTTGAAAAATGGATCTGGATTGGGACGATCTTCGCCTCTTTTTAAGCGTGGCTCGCCTGGGCGGGCTGAGCGCCGCGACGCAAAGCACCGGGCTGAGCGCCGCAACACTGGGACGACGCATAGCCTCGTTGGAGAAGAAGCTCGGCAAGCCGCTGTTTCACCGCAGTCAGACCGGTTATCGCCTTACCGAAGCTGGCGAGAGCCTGCTGAGCCGCGCCCAGGATGTGGACGCGGCCATGCTCTCGCTGAAGCGGTGGCATGAGGGAACGCTGGGCGACCGCATGGTGCGCCTGTCGGCGGGGTCATGGACCTCCGCCTTTGTCGCCCGTCATATCGGCGCGATCTGGAGCGTTGAAGACGGCTTTGGAATTGAGTTGGTGACGGCGAACCAGAAGATCGACATTGGCCGCCGCCATGCCGATTTGGGAATTCGCAATCAGAGGCCGACCGAGCAATGGCTGGCGGGCCGGCTCATCGGCTCGGTGGCCTTCGCCATCTATTCCGGACGCGATCTCATCAACGGCATCAAGGCTGGCTATTTCGTAGGCGTGGCAGGGGAGGCGGGCCAAACGCCTTCGTCCCGGTGGATTGAGGCACGGCACGGCGATCGCATAGCCGTGCGCGGCAATGATGCCATGAGCGTGCGCGAGCTCGTCGCCAATGGAGCGGGATTGTCAGTCTTTCCATGCTTCGTCGGGGACAGCGATCCCCGGCTGGTGCGGGTTGCCCCGCCCATTGCCGAATTGAAAACCGAGCAATGGCTGGTGAGCCATCACGAAGAACGTCACGAGCCTGCCGTACGGACTGTGTCGAACCGCATTGTTGCGTTGATGCGGGGGCATGGTCCTCTGTTTCGCGGCGAGGCCGCCCATCGGGAAAAGCCGGCGCGAGACACTGAATGACCCGCGCCGCTACAACTAGGCTTCCTGGATGGCCGACAGCTTCCATTCACCGCCGCGTTCTCGCACGAAGGTCCAAAGCTCGGTGGTTTCACTGGCCTCGTCCGGATCGCCGCTCACGACCGCGCCGGTGCTGCGATCGCGGGTAACGTCCAGCGAGGAATAGCGCATCGCCGCCGTCGCATAGTCCTTGTTGCCCTCGCGCCAGCTTTCGCTGATATCGCCCTGCAGCAGCGTGACATCGGAAACCTCGTTCTTGAGGCCCTTGGAGGCGTTCTCGCCCAGTTCTTCGGAAAGATAGGACATCATCTCCGGCGTCGTGATGCGGCGCAGTGCCTGGTAGTCTTCGCGTCCATAGGCGGCCTGCAGTTCCCTCAACATCGCTTCGAAGCTATCGAGGTCGGCTTGCGTGGTGCCGATCTCGTCGGGGCTGCTCGGCCGCGTCGGGGATCCATAGCCTGAGCCCTGCCTGGAGCGGGGTGCCGTGGCCTCACGGGTAAAACTATAACCGGAGCCACCGACGGATGGGCCACCTGCTGTCGCGGGCGCGGAACGGCGGGCCATGATGCCCATGACCAGCCGGATGACGAGGAAGATCAAGCCGAGTTGCACGATCAGCCCGAACAGCCCGGCCATGCCGCCAAGTCCACCTCCGAACAGCATGCCCAGCAGGCCACCCAGCAACAGGCCGCGCATCAGTGATCCGCCAAAGCCGTTGAAGAACGAATTCTGCCGTGGCGTAGCGGCGCCGGCTCGCTGGTTCGTGTTGGTCTGCTGCGACGGTGTCATGGTGCGTTGTACGGGCGCGGTCACGGTCGGCGAGGTCGGTGTCGCCGGAGCCATTTGCTGGGTGCGCATGCCACGGCTGCCAAAGCTGCCGCCGCGACGTGCTTCGGCCTGATCCACCGTCACCATCGACATGGACATCAAGACAACGGCAAACAAACTGGCTAGGCGAAAGCCTTTCGAGGCGAACATGGGCAACTTCCTTACGATCTGACCGACGCCCCGAATATGGGAACAGGCCGTCGGCATTTTTAGGGGGCTCTACATCGGATCGACGAGACCGCGCCTCGAGCGTTCGTCTTCTTCGCGTTGCCGCAGGCTTTTGGCAAGGGCAAGATGCCAGTAATGCTTCTCGCTATCCTGCGGACGCCCGTCACGCTCCCACAGATCATACGCGTTCTCGCGCACGATCTGCTCGAAGTCTGGATCACCAAAATGGGCGTGGATGGGTAGCATGGTTGCCTTGGGACTGCCCTTAACGGATCACAGGGGAATGGCGCTGGGTCAGCAGTGGGATAATGATTTCGGCCACGCCTACGACGACGTGCGGGAGCCAGACCCTTTCCGAAAAGCCGAACAGCCACGGCGATGCTGCAAGCAACAGTCCGCTCGCCACATCGAGCCCCAGATGTACGGGCATCGGGATTATCTTGGCAGCGCTGAGCTCATATTTGGTGAGAAGGCTGTAAACCAGTGCGGACAAGCCCAGAATGATCGGAACCCACTGCGCCGCTGTGCCATCAGCGAAGCCAAACAGAAATGGCGCAGCAATCAGCAACAACCCTACAATGTAGTCGATGATGCCATGTACGCGGGTGGGGATCATGATGTTCTCCTGGTGAACAGATACGGTTATGTTTCCGTCCAATTCTGGCCAGCCATCGATTGTTCCGCGCTTGTCCTATGAGAGCCCGACCCCATTTGCGGTAACCTGTGACAGCCCCGATCTCCTGAAGGAACGAGGCTACCCGGCGCGGGTTTCGGCATGAGGCAGCGGCGACCGTGTCGCTGGCCGACGCGGGAGGCAAGTCATGGCCGATCTGAACGAGGAAGAAGTCAAGCAACGGGCATATCAATTGTGGGGACAGGAAGGATGCCCCGAGGGGCGCGAATTCCAGAACTACATGGATGCCGTGGCACAGATGATGGCGGAACAAGAAGGTGGCGGGACGATGCGGGCTGACGGCGGCATTTCCAGCGGTCTTCATCCCGGTGGTGTCGCGCCTGCCGGTGGTGCGTCTTTCGTCGGCAGCATGGGGACGGGCGGAGCCGCCAGCGGCCCCACCGGCACTAGAAACAAGCGCTCCTCTGCCCGCTAGAATGCTCAGATACTGCCGGCGCCGTCTTTGGCGCCGGTGAGTTTCGTCCGCTCCACTTTAGTCGTCAGATTCGATGCGGGTCTTGTCGTCGCCGTCCGCACCTGGTTCCTCATTGCCGCGCTGGGTATGGGGCACCGTCTTCTTGTTGTCGGTGCTATTGGTGGCTTCTCCAGGAGTGGCGCCCCAGTTCGTGCCGGGCGTCTGCCCTCCACCGCTCACATTTTTGAGTTGTTCTTGCTGGCGATCGGTCTTGCTCATCTGGCTCTCCTCGGTTGGAGCCGGATAACCTTTCCTTCCGGGATGGGTTCCGGGGGTAACCTGGGCGAGTGCCTGCAACTCAATCACCATGGCGTGCATTTAACACCATGCTGAACAACTCATTTCGAATGACCCGATAATGACCTTGGCCTATCGAGTAGTGGACTTGCGCGTGGATTCAAACACGCCGGGGGACGTGATCATAGAGGGTGCCCGAACGCCCGAAGACGCCGCCCGCGAGGCCTTGGGCCTCAAACTCATCAGGAGCGGTAGCAAGCGAGACCTGGCGGCGCGGGTTTATTGGCAGCACAGCGGCCAGCCTCTGAACATGGTGCGCCTTTATACCAAGGTGACTGACCGCTAGCCGCATTGGGTCGGCTTCATCCCAACATAGGTTAACCCGCGCTTTGCATTGAACCCGACGGTCAAACCACAATTGGAGCTGGACCAATGATACGCGACGGTCTCCCCTCGGGCGAGGGCACATCCAAAGGCAATGACGTTGCCGATCCCCATCCGGCCACCGAAGAAGAATACGACAAGATCCCTCATCCGGGAGGGAGGCACCCACCCGATGCCCATGAGGTCGTCCCCAACAGCTACGCGCATGACGGCAAGTCGCCGCCACGCGCCCGTAGCAAGGGCTCCATGCCCAAATGACCGCTATCACGCTCGATGACTGATGTATGCTGAGCTGCCGCTCAGCGCTTCTTGCGGTTCAGCCAGTGCATTGTAAGAGCGGCGGGCGCGGCCAGCAGCCATGATCCGGCCGAAAAACGCTTGCGCTCCCGAGTATCGGAAGCGTGTTCCCAAGCCTGCTGTTCCATCTTGTCCCGATCTGGCGGCCAGACACGGCCGACATTGTCAGCCATGTGGGCACCCCGTTCACCAAGGGGCAGTTCTGCCCCGGTTGTGCTGTCCTCAGCTGTTTGGTGCTCGATCTCGGAGTTTATTTCCGCGCCCAGAATCACCAGGGTCGTTGATATCCAGAGCCAGGTCATCAGGCCGATCATGGCGCTGAGAGAGCCGTAAGTGGCGTCATTGTTGCTGAAATTGCTGACATACCAGGAGAAGGTCACCGAGATCAGCCCGAGCGCTACCACTGCGAATGCCGCGCCCGGCGTAATCCACCGCCACTTGGCCTGTTCACGGCTTGCGCCCCAACGGTAGAGCGCCGCTATGCTGAGCGAGATCACCGCCAGCATCGCCGCGTAGCTTGCAACTCGCACCGTCCACTCTAGCCCATGCCCGCCCGGAAGCAGGGTAAGCAGCGCCGGCATGACCAGCACCACGCTCAGGACCAGCACCGCTGCAATGGCGCCACCCAGCGTAAACAGCAGGGCAAGGCCATTGAACACCAGAAAGGAGCGTTGCTCCTTCTCGTGATAGGCCACGTTCATCGCCTCGAACATCGCCTTGATCCCCGCGCTGGCGCTCCACAGGGCGATCGCAACGGAAAATATCAGCGTGAGGCCAAGCTTCTCGGAACTCTCCGCTGTCAGACGAGTCAATTGATCCCGCAGGATTTCGAGGGCACCTGCGGGCACCAGGCCTGCGAGCAACTGGACCTGATCCAACACGCTTCCGCGGTCGTTGAACAGGCCGTAGATGGAGACGAATGCCGATAGGGTGGGGACGAGGGCCAGCAGGATGTAAAATGTCACTCCTGCAGCTGTCAGCAGAATGTGGTCTTCCCCGATGGCTCGGTAGAGACGCCAGAGAATGTCCTTCCAGCCCCGCTGCGGGATTTCGGTGGGCGCTTCCGCATCCCGCCCGCGGTTCTGCTGGCGTGCATAGATCTGGTTGGTATCGGTACTCATCCCTGGCGCGCCCCAAAAAAACGGGAGGCAACAGCCTCCCGTCAGCTACAGCTCTTTAGTAGGTAGAACTCGGCGAGGGCCCGCCGGTCGAACCCGAGTTAGTCGCGCCTTCCTTGGCCTGCTGGTAGAGATCGCCCACCTTGCCGGTCGCCGTTTCATATGCCTCAGTGGTCTTCTGCTTGCCTTGCTCGTAAAGCTCAGCAGCCTGTTCGCCGGCCATCCCCTTCACGGCGTCGGAAGCTTCACCCAGCAACGAGTCTTCCTGCTCGGTATGTGGCAGGGCCGAACCCAGTGCCGCACCCAGGGCGAAAGCCAGTGCACCACCAACCAGGGGTTGGTCGCGGAACTGCGTCATCACCGTCTCGTTGAGGCTGCCCAACTGGTGCTGCATCGCAGCGCCGGCCTTGCCAGCCTGATGCCGCCCACCACTGGCGCCGCGGCTGACCGTATCGCGGGCATCGTGCATTTTCTGACGGGCCATTTTCCAGGTGTGGGATGCCCAATTGCTCGCTTCGTCCAGCAGATTGCCGGCCTCGTCCCGGATCTGTTCGATGCGGCCACCCGCAGCATCGCTGAACCCGCGGAACCGGTTGCCCGCATCGTCCATGAAGTGGCCGGCACGGCGGCCCTGCGCGTCAGTCGCAGCGCGGAATTTCTTGCCAGCGTCATCCACGAAGTGGCTGAAGCGATTGCCGCTTTCATCCGTCGAGTAGCCGGTGCGCCGGATCGAGCCGGACACCGAGGTCACCGGATATTCCACGTCGTCATATTCATAATCGTCGGAAAAGTCGTAGTCGTCACCAGCGCCGCCGGTATAGCCGCGATTGGCGTTGATCGTCTCATCCCAATCACGGTCGGAATACTTCCTCGATGATGTAGAGTCTGTGCTCGCTGGTTTGGCCATGAGCCAGGCAATGCTCACGCCCAATAGCGCTACCGGCAGCGGATTAGCCATCACATTGCGCTGTAGGCTGGACAGGAACTCGCCGCCGCCTCCCTTGGTATAGGCCAGCATTTCATCCACCAGCTGCCCGGGGGACAGCTTCTGCTGAATTTGATCGATGGTGTCTTCCACCCTGGTGCGCTGCAGCTCTATCTCGCGCTGGAGTTCGGCTGCGCTCTTCGTATCGGAATCATAAGCCATTAGAGCCTCTCCTTGACGATATCGGCATCGCGGCTGAGCGATGCAGTTGTGCGGTTTAGATTGAGATTGCTTGCCTTAAGGGCGCTCATGCCCCGGTTGAAGAATATCCAGGCAATGATGCCCACCACGACAGTGACAATGCCTGCCGCGATGGCGTTGGACATTGCCGGGTCCATGCCCTGGTTGACGAAGAAGGAGGCTAGCAGGGATACAATGGCGCTCAGCAGCACACCAAGCGCGCCCAGGCCCAATACGGCCCCGATCACGAGCGAAATGACGCCGCCCAGCGTCTGCGAGAATTTCTCGGACGCTTCTGCCTTGGCAAGCTGGATTTCCTTGCGGAACAGGTTGGAAATGTCGCTGGCGAGCCCTCCCAGCAGTTCCGCAAGTGGGCGGCCCTCGTTAACTTGAGACATCGTTATTCCCCCGATTGATTTGAACTACCGCCGATGCCCGGCGAGGAACTCGCGCCGTAATTGCGGGACGAACTGGAACTCGAGCTATCCGAATAGCTGGAGTTTCCTCCAACGGATGAGCCGGAGCCGTAACCGGTCGATGCGCTCGAACCGGCGCCGCTGGCGGAACCCGAAGTGTATCCCGTCGATGAACCAGCACCGTACGCCGTGCTATTGCCGGTGTAGTTGTTGGACTGATTGCCGGAGTACTGACCGTCTATCGATTGTGCCTTGTCGCGACGGTGGGCCGACGCAAGGGCAAAGCGGCTGGCGACGAACCCGGCCAGGGCAGCGGCGCCAAGGAACGCAAGTGGCTGGCTGCGGCCAAAATTCTGGGCCATGCCCATCAGGTCATCGACATTCTTGTTCTGGACTGTACCACCGAACTTGGAGAGACCGGAGGCGAGGTCCCTTGCATAGCGGGCGACCATCTGCTGGTCACCGCCGTCGAGTTCGTCGGCAACCTTGTTGATCGCCGAAGCAACGCCGCTGATCTGGCCGGCGGCAAGATCCTTCTGCTCGGACGCGAAGGTCTTTGCCTTGTCCGTGGCATCGTGAATCTGCTCGCCCGCCTGGTGTTTCAGGCTGGCAACTTCGTCGGCGGCCTTCTGTGCCACAGCGTCGAGATCGCGCCTTGCGGTCTCGGTGGCGCTACCCAGATCGTGCTTGGCGCGGTCTTGGATTGGTGAGGGGGAGCCTGGCATATTCGTCGAGTCATCGGTGCTCATCTGGAATTTCCTCCGAGGCGGTTGCAAGTTGCGGGCCCAACGGCCATGCATGGCCGTAAGTTCCGCAGAATTCGCAAGGGTGACAAAGGTTTACTGCCGGCATGCAGCGGTGGCTGCCCTGCCGGCGTTCGCGGGCAGGGACAGTCGCATTTTGGCTCTATCAACGGACGGAAAGGCGCATTGTTCCGACAGCATGCTGCGGTTTTGCTGCGAGCTTACTCTGCGGCTTGCAGCCGGAATGCTTCGATGATGCTCCGGATTTCGGGGCGGCAGGAACCGCAATTGCTTCCGGCTTTCGTGCAGGCGCCGACGGCCTCCACACTGGTGCAGCCCTGATCAGTGACAGCAGCGGCGATGGTGTTGCTGCCAACCGAGAAACAGGCGCAGACGATGGGGCCACCATCGGGCATGTCGGTGCCGGGTCTGCCGGCCAGCACCACGGGTCCGCTCACCCCTTCGGCCGACAGCAGATCGGCCGCCCATTGGCGCGAGACCAGTACTGGATCGGGCGAGAGATAGAGCGCGAAGATCAGCCGGCCATCTTCGATCAGCGCCATGCTGCGGCGGCCGGAATGGCGATCGTGCAGGGTGACCAGATTGGCGGTCTCGGGCAATTGAAACACGACGCGAATCCAGGCCAGCCATTCGGCGGGCTCGCGTGCCAAAGCGATTTCGCCCCGCACGCCGCCAGCCGCTTCCGCGATGGCCCAATAGTCGATGCCAGTCAGGATCGGCCGGGAGCGCGCGACGAAAAAACCATAGATGGTGGTTTGAAACGGCTCGGCATGCGCCTGCGCCATCTTGAGGGCGGGCTGGTGCGAGACCGGGTCCACCTTGGCCGGGACCAGGGCGTCGATGCGCGCATTGGAGGCGAACTGGTCCGTCCAGTGCATCGGAACGAACAGGTGACCGCGCCTTTGCCGGTCCGTCACCAGGGCGCGCAGCACGGCGCTGCCATGCCGGTTGCCGATGCGGACCAGGCTCGCCCGGCGGATATTGAGGGCGGCGGCATCAGCCGGATGAATTTCCACGAACGGCTCGGCATAATGGGCGGAAAGGCGTGCCGCTTTGCCGGTGCGGGTCATGGTGTGCCAGTGATCGCGCACCCGGCCGGTATTGAGGATGAACTGCCCCGGTGCCGGCGCGAAGGGCGGCGGTGGCAGGACCGGAATAAAGCGGGCCTTGCCATCGGGCGTAAAGAACCGGCCATCCGCGAACAGGCGCGCGGTCGGTTTCGTCCTTATTGGCCACTGCACCGGGTGCAAGGCCTCATACTCGGCGTCGATGAGCCCGGTGAGGTCAAAATCCCGGGTGCCATTGTTCTCGAAACTCGACAGCGCCGCGTGCTCGGCAAAGATCTCGTCAGGGCCGGCAAAGTCGAACGCTGCGCCAAAGCCCATGCGCTTGGCCACTTGCGTGATGATCCACCAATCGGGCCTTGCCTCTCCCGGCAGGGGCAGGAACGGCCGCTGGCGGGAAATCCGCCGCTCCGAATTGGTGACGGTCCCGTTCTTTTCGCCCCATCCGGCTGCCGGCAGGCGGACATGGGCATGGATGCCGGTGTCGGTTTCTGCCGACATGTCGGAGATGACAACGAAGGGACAGGAGGCGAGTGCGGTTCGCACCAAATCGGCTTCGGGCATGGAATCCACCGGATTGGTGGCCATGATCCAGACCGCCTTGATCTCGCCGCGCGCCATGGCGGCAAAGAGGTCTACCGCCTTGAGCCCCGGCGCGCACGCCACCCGGTCGCTGCCCCAGAAGCGTCCGACGCGCTCGACTGCTTCAGGGATAAAATCCATGTGCGCGGCCAGCATATTGGCCAGCCCGCCCACTTCGCGGCCGCCCATGGCATTGGGTTGCCCGGTGACCGAGAACGGCCCCATGCCCGGCCGGCCGATGCGGCCGGTCAGCAAATGGCAATTGATGATGGCATTGACCTTGTCGGTGCCCGAGGCGGACTGGTTCACGCCCTGGGAAAAGACGGTGACGGTCTTCTCGGTTTTGGCGAACCATTCAAAGAACAGCCCGATGGCGTGTTCCGGTACGCCTGTTGCCTCGGCAATTCGGGCGATTGGCCAATCCTCGGCAACCAGCATGGCGGCATCGAGCCCACTGGTGTGGTCGCTGACGAATTGGGGTGCGATTGCGCCGTTCTGCGCCAGATGCGCCAGCAACCCAACGAACAACGCGCTATCGCCATCGGACTGCACCTGCAGATGCAGGTCGGCGATGTCGGCAGTCGTCGTGCGGCGCGGATCGATCAGGACCACGCGCATGCCGGGCCGTTCCGCCTTGGCCCTGGCGATGCGCTGATAGAGCACGGGATGGCACCAGCCCAGATTGGAGCCGACCAGCACGATCAGGTCAGCCAGTTCCAGGTCTTCGTAATTGCCCGGCACGGTATCGGAGCCAAAGGCGCGCTTGTGGCCTGCAACCGAGGAGGCCATGCAGAGGCGCGAATTGGTGTCCATGTTGCCCGAGCCGATGAAGCCCTTCATCAGCTTGTTGGCGACATAATAATCCTCGGTCAGCAACTGGCCTGAGCCGTAGAAGGCGACGGAATCCGGCCCATGCTCGGCGATGGTCCGGCTGAATGTGTCGGCAACCAGGTTCAGCGCCTCGTCCCAAGCGGCGCGTTTGCCGTTGATTTCGGGGTGGAGCAGCCGTCCGGTGAGCGACAGTGTTTCCCCCAGTGCGGAGCCCTTCGAGCAGAGGCGGCCGAAATTGGCGGGGTGGTCCGGATCGCCGGCGATGGCGGTGGTGCCGTCGGGGTTGGGCGTGGCGAGGACGCCGCAGCCGACGCCGCAATAGGGGCAGGTGGTGCGGGTGGTGGTCATGTGGGGGACTGAGGTGTGCTGATGGATGGGGGAGGGGCTGAGATCGCACCCCTCACCCCAGCCCTCTCCCCTGAGGGGCGAGGGGGCTCGTCCGGTGCAGGGGAGAGCATTGCGCTGGCCACTATTTACTCCGCTGCCACTGCGACGACGTCAGCCGCCATGAAGATGCGGCCGTCGACCACGTCGATGGGATAGGTCCGGACCTCGCCCTCATCGGCGCCCAGGGCCTTGCCGGTTGCGAGGTCAAAGACCCAGTTGTGCAGCGGGCAGGTGACCGATGCGCCGTGCACGATGCCTTCGCTCAGTGGTCCATGCTTGTGCGGGCAGCGGTTCTCGATGGCAAAGACCTGGTCCTCCTGGGTGCGGAACACCGCGATCTTGCCATTGGGTGTCGTCACGCAACGGGCGCCGCGCCGGGGAATGGCTGCAACAGTGCCGATTTCGATCCATTCGGTCATGGCCATCACTCCGCTGCAACCGGCAGGCCGAATTCGGCCAGGGCGGCAAATTCATGGGCGTCCTTGCCATTGACGCGCTCTTCCCACGGGTCGACCTGGGCGAAGCGCTGCGAATAGACGAAGCGGTCGTAATAGGCGCGGCGCTTGTCTTTGTCGGTCACCACATTGGCCAGGATCGATGGCGTGCCGACGCGCTTGGCCCATTTGTAGATGCGCTCGAGATAGCGGCCCTGCTCGCGGTAAAGCTGGGTCAGGGCCACAATGATCTCCAGTGCCTCATCCTCGCTATCGGCGTGGCACAAAAGCTCGGTGCCCTTGATGTCGAGCCCCGCGGCACCGGCGAAATGGACGTCGTAGCCGGAATCCACGCAGATGACGCCGATGTCCTTGCAGGTGGCTTCGGCGCAATTGCGCGGGCAACCCGAAACGGCCAGTTTCAGCTTGGCCGGCGTCCAGGCTCCCCACATGAACTTCTCAATGCGGATGCCCAGCCCCGTGGAATCCTGCGTGCCGAAGCGGCACCAGTCCGAGCCGACGCAGGTCTTGACCGTGCGCAGGCCCTTGGCGTAGGCGGCGCCCGAAACCATGCCGGCGGCATTGAGGTCTGCCCAGACGCCGGGAAGATCTTCCTTTTTCACGCCCAACAGGTCTATGCGCTGCCCACCGGTCACCTTGACGGCGGGGATGGCGAACTTGTCGGCCACATCGGCGATGGCGCGCAATTCCTTGGGGCTGGTCATGCCGCCCCACATGCGCGGCACCACCGAATAGGTGCCGTCCTTCTGGATATTGGCGTGCACGCGCTCGTTGATGAAGCGGGACTGCCCATCGTCCTCGTATTCACCCGGCCAGTCGGCGACCAGATAATAGTTCAGCGCCGGCCGGCACTTGGCGCAGCCGCACGAGGTCTTCCACTCCAGCTCCTGCATCACTTCCGGAATGGATTTCAGCGACTTGGCGATGATGAGCCGGCGCACATCGTCGTGCCCATATTCGGTGCACGGACACATCGGCTGCACGGCAGCGGGGTTGTAGGCATCCCCCAGCGTTGCATGCAGCAATTGTTCGACGAGGCCCGTGCACGATCCGCACGAGGCCGAAGCCTTGGTGTGAGCCCGGACGCCATCCAGCGTCGTCAGGCCCTTGCCGGTGATTGCCACAGTGATCTTACCTTTGCACACGCCGTTACAGCCACAGATCTCTGCCTCATCCGGCAAGGCTGCAACGGCCGCCATAGGGTCCAGGGGGGTGCCCCCCTGATAGGCCTGGCCGAAGATCAGGGTATCGCGCATCTCCCGCGTGTCGGTCTGGTTCTTGAGCATGTCGAAGAACCAGGGGCCGTCCGCAGTATCGCCATACAGCACCGCGCCGATGATCTGGTCGTCGCGCAGGATCAGGCGCTTGTAGACGCCGGCTGTCGCGTCGCGCAGCACGATCTCCTCGCGATCTTCGCCCTCGGCGAAATCACCCACCGAATACAGATCGATGCCGGTGACCTTGAGCCGGGTGGCCGTGAATTGCGGCATGAACGCCGTCGCGTGATCGCCGGACAGATGCGCCGCCACCACATTGGCCTGTTGGTACAGCGGCGCGACCAGCCCGTAGCAGGTGCCGCCGACCTCGGCGCATTCACCCAAGGCGTAAATAGTGGGGTCCGAACTCTGCATCTGGTCGTTGACGACAATGCCGCGGTTGACCGCCAGCCCCGCCTCCTTGCCCAATCCGGCATTGGGGCGAATACCAACGGCCATGACGACGAGGTCCGCCTTGATGCGCCGGTCATCGTCCAGCAGCACGGCCTCGACCCGTTTGTCGCCGACGATCTCCTTGGTATTGGCCTTGGTGATGACTTCGATGCCGCGCCGCTCCAGCTCGCGCTGCAGCAGATAGCCTGCTGCCGGGTCGAGCTGGCGCTCCATCAGCGTCGGGGAAATATGGAGCACCGTAACGCTCATGCCCTGGTTGATGAGCCCGGCCGCCGCCTCCAGCCCCAGCAGCCCGCCGCCGATCACCACGGCATGGCCGCGTGATTTGGCGGCCAGCATCATGGCGTGAACGTCGTCCAGGTCACGATAACTCAGCACGCCCGGCAGCTTGTGGCCCGGCACGGGGATGATGAACGGCACCGATCCGGTGGCGATGATCAGCTTGTCGTATTCGGCCGTCGCACCCTGTTCGGAGCGCACGATGCGGTTCTCGCGGTCGATCTCGACGATCCGGTGCCCTTTGTAGAGCATGATATCGTGTTCGATGTACCAGTGGTCGCCATGGATGATGATGTCCTCGAAGGACTTTTCACCCGAGAGCACCGGCGAGAGCATGATGCGGTCATAGTTGACGCGCGGTTCGGCATTGAAAATGGTGACGCTGTAGCGGCCCGGATCGGTCTCGAAGAGTTTTTCGAGAGCCCGGCCCGGCGCCATTCCATTGCCGATGATGACGAGTTTTTCGGTCATGGCGGTCTCCTCAGGCGGCTTCAACAAAACGGTGGCGTTCGTAGAGGAATTTGAGCACCGCCTCGCGGCAGCGCAGATAGGTGCGATCGCCCGCCAGCTCGATGCGGCTGCGCGGCCGCTCCAGCGGCACGTCAAGAATTTCCCCGATGCGGGCGGCCGGACCATTGGTCATCATCACGATGCGGTCGGAGAGCAGCACGGCCTCGTCGACATCGTGGGTGATCATGATCATGGTCGAGCCGAGGCGCTTCTGGATGTCCATCACGGCATCCTGCAAATGGGCGCGGGTGAGCGCGTCGAGCGCGCCGAAGGGTTCGTCGAGCAAGAGGATCTTGGGCTGCATGGCCAGGGCCCGGGCAATGCCGACGCGCTGCTTCATGCCGCCGGAAATCTCGGTGGGCCGCTTGTCGCTGGCGTGGCTCATCTGCACGAGATCGAGATTGTGCATGATCCAGTCGTGCCGTTCGGTGCGCGACTTGGTCTTGCCGAACACCTTGCTGACGGCGAGGTTGACGTTTTCGTAGACCGTCAGCCAGGGCAGCAGCGAATGGTTCTGGAACACCACGGCGCGTTCGGGGCCGGGGCCATTGACCTCGCGTCCCTCGAGCTGGATGCCGCCCGAGGACACTTCGGTCAGGCCCGCGATGAGGTTGAGGAGGGTCGATTTCCCGCAGCCCGAATGCCCGATGATGGACAGCACTTCGCCCTGCGCGATGTCGATCGAGACATCCTTGAGGACTTCGGAGCGCTGTCCGCCGCGGTCGAAGTGCTTGTCGACGTTTTCGATGCGAAGATAGGTCATGGCCATGCCCTCAATTCGCGGCGGTGCCGCGGGTGACGAAGGCGCCGATGGCCGTAACCAGGCGGTCGAGCATGAAGCCGACCACCCCGATATAGACCAGCGCCACGATGATGTCGGAGAGGCGCGAGCTGTTCCACGCGTCCCAGATGAAGAAGCCGATGCCCACGCCGCCGGTCAGCATTTCGGCGGCAACGATGGCGAGCCAGGAGAGGCCCACCCCGATCTTGAGGCCGGTGAAAATGTAGGGCGCGGCCGCCGGGATCATGATCCGGGCAAAGAACTCGGCGGGATTGAGCTGTAGGATCTGCGCGACATTGCGATAGTCCTGCGGGATGTTGCGCACGCCCACGGCGGTGTTGATGATGACGGGCCAGACCGAGGTGATGAAGATCACGAAGATGGCCGAAGGCGCCGAGTCCATGAAGGCCGCCAGCGACAGCGGCAGCCAGGCCAGCGGAGGCACCGTGCGCAGGATCTGGAAGATCGGGTCGAGCCCGCGCATAGCCCAGATCGATTGGCCGATAACGGCGCCGATGGCGACGCCGACGACGGCCGCAATGCCGAAGCCGATGGCGACGCGCTGCAGCGATGTGAGGACGCGAAGGCCCAGCCCGATATCGCCCTGGCCATAATCGAAGAACGGATTGAGGATCAGCTCGCCCGCATCGGTCCACACCTGGGTGGGGGCGGGCAGGGTGGCGCCGGGGGACGAGCAGAGGATCTGCCAGACAATCAGGATCAGCGCGATCACCACCAGTGGCGGCACCACATTGGCGGCGATGCGTGCGGCGGTCTTGCCGAGCGAGCGGGGTGGTTTTGCAGTGCTGGGGAAGCTGACGACGGCAGCGGGGGCGCTGGGCTCCGGCAGGGCTGCGGTGGGCAGGCGTTGCACAGTGGCGGACATGGTATTTTCCTCCGGGCGATCAGGCCATCGCCTTGATGGCAAGGCTGTCGAGATAGGCTTGTGGGTCCGCGGGATCGAAGATCTTGCCGTCGAAGAAGGTCTCGACGCCGCGCGAGGTGCCTTCGGGAATATCGGCTGCCGCGACGCCCAGGGCCGCGGCGGCGGCGCGCCAGATGTCCTCGCGGTTCACCTGGTCGATGGCGGCATTGATATCGGTGGTGCCGGGCAGATAGCCCCAGCGGATGTTCTCGGCGAGGAACCAGGCATCGTGGCTCTTGAAGGGGTAGGAGGCGTGGTCGCGCCAGAACTTCATTTCGAGCCCGGTCGCGGTTTCGAGGCGCCCATTGCCGTAGTTGATGTCGCCCTTGAGGCGGCCGGCGACATCGGCGGCGGGGATGTTGAACCAGGGGCGCTTGCCCAGGATCTGGGCGAGTTCTTCCTTGTTGTCGGGCGCATCGGCCCATTGCGCGGCCTCCATCACGGCCATCAGGATCGCCTGCGTGGCGACCGGGTTGGCCTCGATGAAGTCGTTGCGCAGGCCCAGTGCCTTTTCGGGGTGCTGCTTCCAGATTTCGCCAGTGGTGGTGGCGGTGAAACCGACATTCTGGTTGACCAGCTGCTCGTTCCACGGCTCGCCCACGCAGAAGGCGTCCATGGTGCCGACCTTCATGTTGGCGACCATCTGCGGCGGCGGGACGGTGATCAGCGAGACTTCGGTGTTTGGATCGATGCCGCCGGCGGCGAGCCAATAGCGCATCCAGAGATCGTGCGTGCCGCCGGGAAAAGTCATGGCGACATTGACGTCCTGGCCCGCAGCCTTGCGCTCGGCGAAGATGGCCTTGAGCGGGGAGGCATCGAGACCGACACCCGCGTCCTTGTAGACCTGGCTGACCGAAATCGCCTGCGCATCCAGATTGAGCCGCGCGACGATGGACATCGGCACCGGCTTGCCGCCCGTGACCGTTCCCAGGCTCATCAGATAGGGCATGGGCGTCAGGATATGGGCGCCATCGATACCGTTGGCAGCGCCGCCCAGCACGAGATTGTCGCGCGTGGCGCCCCAGGACGCCTGCTTGAGCACTTCCACATCGGGCACGCCATGCTTGGCGAAAAGGCCCTTTTCCAGGGCGATGATGAGGGGCGAGGAATCCGTCAGGGCGATGAAGCCGAGCTTGGCGCCGCTCACTTCGGGGCCCGCGCCCTGCGCGAATGCGCCCGAGGGAAACAGCGCCCTGGCGGCCAGCAACGTGGCCGCCGTCGCCGTTGCACCGCGGAGGAAACTGCGCCGGCTCGTTTGTGCATTCATGGTCCACTTCTCCATTCGTTGGCAGCGTTGCACGAACCGTGCCAGACCAGCTCACAGGGAAATGAGGTCGCTAGATCAAGCGGTTAACGGAAGGCGTCGAGGCGCGCCGCTTGCTGCCGGTCAGCGGTCAGGCTCAAACGATCGTCAGCCTGCCTATTCTGCAGTCATCATGACAAAATTGTTTATTTACTAGGCGGATCGCGCATTGCGAAGTGAACTGGACGGGCGCGATCACGAGCCTAAGATGGGCGGCAGCCAAGGATGGAATCATCGTGGCTAATATCAGGACGATCCGGAGTTCGCATGCCTTCTGCGCTGTTTTACGTTGGTTGCTGCAATCGCCCGTTGGGCTATGTCAAGAACGTCGCCGGCAAGGGCATTTCGGCCTATCGGCTGGACCTGGAGAGCGGCGCTGCGGAAGCCCTGGGCATCACCGAAGGCATCGATAATCCGACATTCCTCGAGGTCGCGCGGGATGGCCGGTCATTGTCGGCGATCAGTGAAGTCGCAGGCTGGAACGAAGGCGATATCGCCGCCTATGCGATCGACTATAACAGCGGCGCGCTGACATACCTCTCCAAGCAGCCGACCCGTGGCGATGGTCCGGCGCACAACAGCCATGATGGTACCGGCCGCTTTGCCGCCATCGCGAATTATTCCGGTCTGCCGGCCGAAGCGCGGCCCAACCAGTCCATCGCCATCTACCCGCGCGACGAAGACGGCACGTTGCGTCCGCCGGTTGCCGAAATCCGCCATCACGGCACGGGCCCCGATGCCGGGCGCCAGGAGCGTCCCCATGCCCATTGCGTGCGCTGGACGCCGGATAACCGCTTCGTCGTCGTGGCGGATCTGGGTATCGATCGCCTGCTGGTCTATCGCTTCGACGAGACAACCGGATCGCTGACCCCGCATGGCGAAACCCTGATGCCGCCGGGCTCCGGGCCGCGTCACTTCCGTTTCCACCCCAGCCTGCCGTTCGCCTATTGTGTGAACGAGCTCACCTGCATCCTGGCAAGCCTTGCCTTCGATGCCGAGGCCGGGACGTTCGACATCCTTGCGATTGAATCCACCATTCTCCAGCCGGGTGAGGGGGATTCGGGCTCGGCCATCGACATCGCTGCTGGCGGCAAGCATCTTTATGTCGGCAATCGCGGCCATGACAGCATTGCGGGCTTCGCCATCGATCAGGGCACGGGCATTGCCCGTTTCATTGGCACGACGCCCTGCGGCGGCCGCGTTCCGCGCGATTTCGCTTTCGATCCGAGCGGGCAGGTGCTGGTTGTGGCCAATCAGGAAAGCGATGTGCTGTCGCTGTTTCGCTACCAGCCCGACACCGGCGCTTTGGCGCCCCTTGGTCAGCCGATCCCCAGCGGATCGCCGACGGCAATCGCATTTCATCCAACGCTCAGGTGAACTCCATGAAGATAGCCCTTACCGGCTCCAGCGGCCTCATTGGGCGGGGCATTACCGCCCTGGCTCGCAAACGCGGGCACGACCTCGTGCTGATCGACCGGATCGCGCCGCCGGAAACCCAGGACAAGGCGCTGCCGTTCATTCTCACCGAAGCAACCGATTACGAGGCGATGGTCGCGGCGTTCAAGGGCTGCGACGCGGTGATCCACATGGCCGCCATTCCTTCGCCGGGCCGCGATCCCGACCACGTCATCCACAACAACAATGTGGTGGGCAGCTACAACGCGCTACGGGCTGCAGCCGAGCACGGCATCACGCGCGTGTGCCAGGCCTCAAGCGTCAATGCTATCGGGCATTCCTATAGCCGCAAGCCGCGCTACGACTATTTCCCGATCGACGAGAAACATCCCAACTACAGCGAAGAACCCTACAGCCTCTCCAAGTGGATCTGCGAGGAACAGGGCGAGGCCTTCGCTCGCCGCTACGAGGACATGTCCATCGCCAGCATGCGCTTCCACTATGTCGCGCCGGCCATCGGACCGGTTGTGACGAGCTTCGCCGGCAATACCAACTACCCCAATTATCTCTGGGCCTGGACCCAGCTGGAAGCCGCTGCCGATGCGTGTCTGCTGAGCGTCGAGAAGCCGTTCAAGGGCCACGAAGCCTTCTATATCGTCTCGCCGATCACCTTCTCCAGGACGCCCAGCCTGGAACTTGCGGGCCGGCATTTTCCTGATGTGCCGGTCACCGGTGATCTGAGCGGCCACAAGAGCTTTTTCAATTCCGGCAAGGCCGAACGGATTTTGGGCTGGAAACATCCGATTATTTCGCCGTAGTGCGCACGGCGGGCTAGCGTGGTCCGCCCGAACTCGATGTCACACCGGCCCTGAGCCGGAGGTGGTTGCTTTGGTCACACGGCGTCATTCCCGCGAACGCGGGAATCCCACTTTTGAGTGCAAATGAAGGAGATTCCCGCGTTCGCGGGAATGACGCGGTGATAGTTGGCAAGCCGGTAGGCCGCTCTATCCCGCACACCGTGCTGCCCTCGGGCTTGCCCCCCTCATCCTGAGCTTGTCGAAGGAGGGCCAGGTTCCGCAAACACACCGCTCCGGCAACGGCTCTCTGACCGGCCCTCGGGTCACGCCCGAGGGCAACACAGCGTTTTTGACTACATCGCGCCACTGGCAAGCGTTCTAGAGGTCGAAGAACCCCATATCCTCCTCCAGCAAATACTTTTTGGCACCCTCCGGATCGATATCCAGCCCCAGGCCGGGTGCTTCCAGCAGGTCGACCATGGAATCCCTGACGATCTCGTCGGGCAGTCCGATCACGATATCTTCCCACCAGGGGTCCGAGGCGCTGGGGTATTCGAAGGCGATGTAGTTGGCGGGCAGCGTGGCGCAGACATTGATGAGCGCGCCCAGTCCAAGGAGGCCGTTGGCCGTGCCGTGCGGGGCCATCATGATCGAATGCATATAGGCGTGCTCGGCCACCCATTTGAGTTCGGCAATGCCACCGATATCAGCTGGGTCGGGTCCGATAACGCGTACCGCCTGCGTTTCGATCAACTCCTTGAAATTGTGCCGGAGGTAGATCTGCTCGCCGGTATGGATGGGCGTTGAGGTGGAAATGGTCAGCTCACGATAGGCCTGCGGATTGACCCATGGGACGTAGTCCCCGGTCAGCATGTCTTCGAGCCACATCAGATTGTATTTTTCGACCGCCTGCGCGAAGCGGATGGCGTCGGGCAGGAACCAGCCGGGGCCGCAATCGAGCGCCAGCGAAACCTTGTCGCCCAGCACTTCCTTCATGGCGATGACGCAATCGAGCATGTGGTTGAAGGCATGCTCGCTGATCTGACCCTGGTCCATTGCGCCGTGAAACAGCGGCGGTTGGCGCACGCCATAGTGAAAATCGGGCACATTGGTCTTCATGTTGGAATGAAAACTGATGCCCTGCTTGACCATGAAGAAGTTCTGCTTCTGCTCCATCATCCATTTGACGTCGGCCGCGTAATCTTCCGGGCGGTCGCCGGTGCGCTTCTGGCGGATCGAGCCATTGTAGACGCGCACCTTGTCCCGCACTTTGCCGCCCAGAAGCTTGTAGGCGGGCACGTTTGCGGCCTTGCCGGCAATGTCCCATAGCGCATGTTCGATGGCGCTCACCGCCGCGCCATAAGGCTTGAAGGAACCGCGCTGGCGGATTTTGAGCATGACGCGTTCCACGTCGGTCGGGTCCTCCCCGATCAGCGCATCCTTGAAGTGCAACACCCAGGGCTTGAGATAGCTCTTGGTGTATTCCACCTCGCCCAAGCCGTAGATGCCCTCATCCGTGACAATCCGGACGATGGGGTGCCGCCCGATAACGGCACAACGCAGATCGGTGATTTTCATTTTTGCTCTCTCAACCTTATATTTGCGGCGTCACAAGGCCCTTGGTCGATACCCTGCCCACCGCGGGGAGGGAGCACTTGGGCGCATGACCGGTGGTGGAGGTGGGATGCTTCCTACTCGCCGGGCGGCACCTCCCCCTTGACGGGGGAGGCTGGGAGGGGCGGCGGTTGGCCCAAATATCGGGGCCAATCATCCCCCACCCTTGATCCCTCCCCGCAAGGGGGAGGGTGTCGACTGAAACAGCGGCAGCAGATTTAACTCCAGGTCCGGTCCCAGGAATATTCCCGATCCCAGTGGTCCGTTGGCTGCCAGATGCCGGTGACTCCCTCCTGCATGTGCTCGGCGATCACTTCGTCGACCACATCGTCGATGCCCAGGCCCGGCTTGTCGGTGAGGGTGATGAAGCCGTCCTTGACCAGCGGCTTGGGTGGTCCGGTGACGACATCGTCCCACCAGGGCACGTCGACCGAATGGTATTCGAGCGCCATGAAGTTCTCGGTTGCAGCGGCGACATGGGCGGCGGCCATGCAGGCGATCGGGCTTTCGGCCATGTGAATGGCCATGGCCACGCCCTTGTCCTGGGCTGCATCGCCGATTTTCTTGGTTTCCAGAATCCCCCCCGAGGTCAGCAGGTCGGGGTGGATGATCGAAATGCCCGAATTGAGGAGCGGCTCGAAGCCCTCCTTGAGGTAGATGTCCTCGCCGGTGCAGATCGGCACCGACGTGGCTTCCTGCAATTGGCGGTAGTGGTCGGTATATTGCCAGGGAATCACGTCCTCGAGCCAGGCCGGTGCGTATTTCTCGATCCGCTTGGCGAGGCGAATGCCGCTCTGCAGCGAAATATGGCCCACATGGTCGATGGCGAGGGGGATTTCGTAGCCGATCACCTCGCGCACTTCGTGGATATACTGCTCGAGCTGCTCCAGCCCCCGCTCGGTGAAGTTGAGGCCGGTGAACGGGTGGCGCACATTGTGGATGTCATAGACGGCGTTGCGCTCGCGCCGGTCTTCCAGCGTCTTGCCGGCGCCACGCTCGGGATGGATGCGATAGCCTTCGAGCGAGCCTGCCGGGGCCACGACCGATCCGGGCGTGTCGACGACCTGCATCAGCCCCAGATCCATCTTGAGGAAGGTGAAGCCCAGATCCATGCGCTCCTTGAGGCGCTTGCCGGTCTCGGTGCCGCTGGCGACGCTGGCGTCGGTGTCGCAATACATGCGAACCTTGTCGCGGAACTTGCCGCCCAGCATCTGGTAGATCGGCACGCCATAGGCCTTGCCCGCAAGGTCCCACAAGGCGATCTCGATGGCGGACACGCCGCCGCCCTGCCTTCCATGCCCGCCGAACTGCTTGATGCGGCGGAACAGGCGGTCGATGTCACATGGATTTTCGCCCAGCAGCCGGCTCTTGAGCATCAGCGCATAGGTCGCGCTGGCGCCATCGCGCACCTCGCCCAGGCCCACAATGCCCTGGTTGGTGTAGATCTTGACCAGCGCAGAAATGAACGGCGCTCCCACGATCTCGGCCACCCGAATATCGGTAATCCGCAAATCGCTGGGCCGCGAGCTCGTGCGCACATTGTTGCCGATCAACTCCTCGGTCTTGAGCGCATCCAGTTCCATCGTCATTGATATTCCCCTCCCTTGGAAAAACCTTGATCTATGTCTGTGCCTTGCGAGCCGCGTTCTGCGCCAGGCGCATGTGCTCGATGATGTGGCGGCCGGAACCCTCGACATGGCCGGAAATGACCTCCGCCGCACGGTCGGCATCCTGCGCGCGGATCGCATCGATCAG
Source organism: Devosia naphthalenivorans (assembly GCF_003056355.1). GTDB lineage: Bacteria > Pseudomonadota > Alphaproteobacteria > Rhizobiales > Devosiaceae > Devosia > Devosia naphthalenivorans. The sequence goes on along the minus strand of NZ_PYVW01000004.1, from coordinate 76,356 downwards.
CTCGTGGTGCTCGCGCAATACGGCGACGCGGCGGCTGAGCGAGGTCGGAAAGCGGCGGCTGATGGCGCGCAGCACTTCACGATGCCGCCACCACAGGTCCGCCGCGTGGCGATTGTAGTGCCGGTCGTAGAGGACCTCGTGGAAGCGCGTATCGAGCTGGCCGTGCAGGGCCGGATCGGCAAAGTTCAACTCCTCGATCTCTGCCTGGATCGTCTCGAGCTGCTTGATGTCGGCCTCGGTGGCGATGGAAACGAACCAGCGCGTCAGCGCGGGCTCGATCAGGGCCGCGATTTCGATGATGTCGCGCACGAAATTCTCGTCGATGGGCCGCACGCGCGCACCGCGATTGGGCTCCATGACGACGAAATCTTCGCCCCGGAGCTGCTGCAGCGCCTCGCGGATCGGATTGGTGGAGGTGCCGTAGCGCGCTGCCAGGTCGGCGATCTTGAGGCGCTCATTGGGCCCGAGCTTGCCCGAAATGATGTCTTCCCGGATCAGCTCGTAAACTGACGCGGGTATCGGTTCGACATCGATGCGGGCTGTGGGCCTGGTGTCCATACTGCCTCTCTAGGCCGCGATCACACGCAAGCCAAGCAGTTTTGCACATGATAGAAGAAAAATAATGTACGATCTAACTTGTATTGACAGACGAGTTTAGCTCTGGAACTGTCCTGTGTGGGAGACATGGGCAACAAGCCCGGCCCCGAGGAGGCGCAGCCAAAAGCTGCGAGGAAGCCCTGGTTCGGCCGAGGGGGCTGGACGGTCCTTCCGCTTGTGAGGAGGAATATCGATGTCGAATACGCAGGGCCGCCCCGCGCGGCCGCGCTCGCCGACTCGTCGGCAGATTACCGCCATTGCCATGGCGGCAGTTACGACCGCATCCCTTATGTCCAGCACCGCCTACGGCCAGAGTGTCGATCTGAGCCAATGGTCACCCGAATATATCCGCTCGATCGCCGGCACCGAGACCTACGATACGGCCGGGCACTGCGCCAGCGTGGTGCCGCTCGATTATACGGGGCGGCTGACCTATTGGTGGACCGGCCCGACCGAAGCCTCGCCCCAGATCGAGCACGAAATCAACGATGCCTTCTGGGCCGCATGGGCCGAAACCTACCCTAATATCGAAACCGACGCGCAGAACATCGACTACAACCAGCTGCTCGACCGGCTGCGCACGACGCTGTTGGGCAACGCCGCGCCGATGGTGATCCGCCTGCAGATCCTGGGCGGTGTGGAATTTGCCTCCAAGGGCTACTTCCAGGAGCTCAAGCCCGAGGACATCGGCTACGAAACCGCCGATTTCTGGCCCGGCGCCATGAAGTCCGTCACCTGGGATGGCACGACCTACGGGGTGCCGACCAACAACGAAACCATGGCGATGATCTGGAATGCCGACATTTTCGAGCGGGCCGGCCTTGACCCTGAAGCGCCGCCCGCCACCTGGGCGGATGTCGTCGAATATTCCAAGAAGATCCATGACGAGCTGGGGATTTCGGGATACGGGCTCGTGGCGCGCCAGAACGCCGGCAACACCCCGTTCCGCTTCATGCCGCAACTCTGGGCCTTTGGCGGTGGCGCGCTGGACGAAGCCGAGGAAACCCCCAGCTACGAACAGGTTTATCTCGACAATGACGGCACCAAGGCCGCCCTGCAGGCCGCCTACGACATGTATGTGCGCGATAAATCGGTGCCCACATCGGCCCTGACCAATACGCAGAACGAAAACCAGGCGCCGTTCATCGCTGGCCAACTGGCCATGATGATCGCCCACCCATCGGAATACGCCAAGATGGTCGATCTTGCCGGCCAGGCAACCGGCGCCGACAAGGAAGTGGCCGACACGGTGGTCGAGAACATGCGCTACGGCCTCATCCCGGAAGGTCCGGAACGCCGCGCTGTGGTGTTCGGCGGCTCCAACATGCACTTCATCAATGATGAATATGTCGAAGGCGGGTTCGACGAACAGGCGGCCAAGGCTATCGCCTGCTTCTGGAACAGCCCTGAATGGTCGACCAAGCTGGCCTGGACGGGGTCCAACCCGGGCAACCTTGCCGGTTTCAAGACCGAATGGATGAAGGAGCGTCTGGACACCATCAAGTTCCTCGACGTCACCACCTCCATGCTGCCCAGCGGCATTCCGTTCCCGGTCATCCCCGAAGCCACCGAGATCATGAACATCATCGTTCCCGATATGCTGCAAAACGTGTTGACGGAACGCATGGCGGTCGATGAAGCGGCAGCCGATGCGGCAGCCAAGGTGGAATCCCTGCTCGGGGGCGGGCTCTAATCTGCCCTGACCGTCCCAGTCGACACCTCCCCCTCATGAGGGGGAGGATCAAGGTGGGGGTGGATTGACCCGGATATCCGGGCTCTCACCTCCCCTCCCAGCCTCCCCCGCCGAGGGGGAGGAGCCGAACTGCGATTGTTGAAACAATTGGCGGCGTACGCGCCGTCGATCCCTCGACCAGGCAAGAAAGGACGGCTCCGTGAGCATTGCGACCGGACAGGCCACGCGCCCGCTGATCGGCCAGGTGGCGAAACGGCCAAGCATTCTCAGCCGCGTCATCGCCCACCGCACAGATTATCTCTATGTGCTGCCGGCCATTATCGTCATGCTAGTGGTGATTGCGTTTCCCATCTACTACACGATCGAGCTGAGTTTCTTCCGCACCCCGCCCAATCTGCAGATGCGGGACAAGATCTGGACCGGCATCGACAATTACCGCACGGTCCTCAGCTCCTCGGTGTTTCACGAGGTGACCATCCAGACCATAATCTGGACCGCCGCCTCCACCTTCTTTGCCTTCCTGCTCGGGCTTGGCGCGGCGCTGTCGCTGCATCGTGAGTTCATCGGCCGCGGCGTCATGCGCGCCCTGCTGCTGATCCCCTATGTCATCAGCGCGGTGGCCGCCTCCTATGTGTGGAAATGGCTCTACCACTCCGATTTCGGGGTTATCGGCGCCATCTCGGTGCAGCTGGGCTTCACCGACGAGCCGATCAATTTCCTCGATAACCGCCAAACGGTCCTCGCCTCGCTGATCGTGGTCAATATCTGGAAGGAGTTTTCCTTCGCCATGGTCATGCTCATGGCGGGCCTGCAGACCGTGCCCGATCAGCTCATCCGCGCCGCCCAGGTCGATGGCGCCAATGCCTGGAACCGCTTCTGGCACGTGACCTTCCCCCATTTGAAGGGCGTCTCCATGGTCACCGTGCTCCTGCTGATGGTGGCCAATTTCAACTCCTTTATCATCCCCTTCGTGATGACTGGCGGCGGGCCTGCCGACGCCTCGCACATCTGGATTACGCACATTTATCAGCTCGCCTTCGGCCGTCAGCAATGGGGCATCGCCTCGGCCTACGCGGTGATCCTGTTCGTGGTCATGATGGCGCTGGGTTATTTCTACGTGAAAGCGCTGACGCGCGGCGACGAAGCGAGGGCAGGGTGATGACTATGCTGTGGCTCGCAATGTGTCAGTCGTCTCCCCCCCCCCTGCGGGGAGGGATCAAGGGTGGGGGTGGTTTGGCCGCGATATTCGGGCTGTCGCACCCCCTCCCTCATTCCCTCCCCGCAAGGGGGAGGGAGGCTCGGCCGGCCCACGCTGCCGCTTCGTGCCACCGGCCGCATGCAATTGCCCTGCGCTTGAGGGACGAGTCCGGTCGGCGATTGCCGGACTCATTCCCAGGAGCCCACCCATGACCGACATAACCCTCCAGCGAACCCGCCCCGTCGTCAAAAAGCCCATCGACTGGTGGCGTTGGGCCGGGCGGTTCTTTCTCACCTTCCTTTTGATCTTCACCGTGCTGCCCATGGCCTGGATGATCCTGACTTCGGTGAAGTCCCAGTTCGCCGCCATGCAATACCCCCCGCAATGGTGGCCGGCCGAGCCGACGCTCAACAATTATTTCAAGCTGCTCGATCCCACCAATCGCGTGGGCGCGGATTTCCTGCGCTACTTCTGGAACAGCTTTTACGTTTCGCTGCTGACCACCATATTGGGTGTCGTGGTCGCCGTGCCCGCCGCCTACGCGTTCTCGCGCTTCCGCTTTCCCGGCCGCAACTTCCTGTTTTTTGGCGTCTTGGTGCGCAACATGTTTCCGGCGGTGGTGTTCCTGATGCCGCTGTTCCTGCTGATGCGCTGGTTGGGCCTGGTCAATACCCACGGCTCGCTGATCCTGACCTATCTGACCTTCGGCCTGCCGCTCTCGATCTGGCTGCTCAAGGGGTTCTACGACAATATCCCGATCCAGCTCGAACAGGCCGCCCGGATCGACGGCGCCACGCGCTTCCAGGCGTTCCTCCTGATCGTCATGCCGCTTTCGACCCCCGGCATCATCGCCACCTCGATCTTTTCCTTCATCGGCGCCTGGAACGAATACGTCTACGCCTACACCTTCCTGTCCCGCGACGACCAGATGACGCTGCCGGTGGGCATCCAGCGCTTCTTCACCGAATTCGCGACGGACTGGCCGGGCCTGATGGCCGCAACCTTCATGATGAGCGTGCCCGTGGTCGTGCTCTTCCTCGTCCTGCAGAAATACTTCGTCCGTGCCCTCACCGAAGGCGCCGTCAAACACTAAAGGAACTTGCCGATGGCTGAGATCGTCCTCCAGCGTGTGATGAAGAATTATGGCCCGCTCTATGCGGTCAACGATGTGTCCCTGACCGTCAATGACGGCGAATTCGTCGCCCTGGTCGGCCCCTCCGGCTGTGGCAAGACCACGACACTCAATCTTATCGCGGGACTGCTGCCGATGTCGGGCGGCGACATCGTCATCGGCGATCGCGTGGTCAACGATCTCGACCCCAAGGACCGGGACATCGCCATGGTGTTCCAGAATTACGCGCTCTATCCCAACAAGACCGTGTTCAAAAACCTGGCCTTCCCGCTGCAGATGCGCAAGCTGCCGAAAGACCAGATCGACCAGAAGGTCAGGGATGCGGCCAAGCTGCTCGACATCACCCATCTGCTCGAGCGCAAGCCGCGCGAACTCTCGGGTGGCCAGCAGCAGCGCGTCGCGTTGGGACGCGCCCTGGTGCGTGACCCGGCGGTGTTCCTGATGGACGAGCCGCTCTCCAACCTCGACGCCAAGCTGCGCGTACAGATGCGAAGCGAGATCAAGCGCTTCCACCACAACCTCAACGCCACCATCGTCTATGTGACGCACGACCAGCTCGAGGCCGTCACCATGGCCGACAAGATGGCCGTGATGAATGGCGGTTTCCTGCTGCAATACGACACCCCGGCCAACGTCTTCGCCAATCCCATCAATACCTTCGTCGCCAGCTTCATCGGCAGCCCCGCCATGAGCCTCATTCCGCTCGAAGGCGTCACCAGCGGCACCGACGCTTCCCTGCGTAGCCCCGAAGGTTGGGAGCTTCCCCTTTCGCCCATGAACGCGCGCAAGGCCGCGAGTTCCACCACCAGCAAGATCGTGCTCGGCGCCCGCCACTCCACCCTCAAGCTGCACAAGACGCAGGTGCCTGGCTCCGTGCCCGGCAAGGTCTATACGGTGGAGCCCACGGGCGACGTCACCTTCGCGCAGGTGTTCATCAATGGCGCGGTGGTCAATATCTCGGTCGAGCCCAGCGTCGTCATCCATCCCGACGAGCAGGTGTTCATCGAGTTCGACCAGGAGCGCATGCACCTGTTCGACGCAGAAACCACCATGGCGCTACAGGCGGCTTGAGGAAGTACGTCGATGATGACGGATGTCTTGCCCCGGTCGCTTCAGTCGACACCCTCCCCCTTGCGGGGAGGGATCAAGGGTGGGGGCAGGTTGGCGCGATGCCATCAAAAGCGCCGTGCTGCCCTCGGGCTTGACCCGAGGAACAGCCGGGGAGCCCTTGCCGAAGCGGTTGTGCTTGGGGGAAATGGCCCTCGGGTCAAGCCCGAGGGCAACGCGGTGGGTGGGATAAATCTCATCCATGCGGCCAAGGTGAATGCTCCGCCCATCAAGGGGGAGCTACCGTTCAATGGCGAGGCAGCCACCTGCCATGTGACCACCCCATGAAAATCACCGCCATCATCCCTTACCCAGTCTGGGTCGGCATCCGAAACCAGCTCATTGTCAAGATCGAGACCGACGAAGGCATTTATGGCTGGGGTGAGAGCGGACTTTCCGGCCGCGAAAAGGCCGTGCTCGGCGCCATTGAGCACTATCGCGAGTTCCTGCTTGGCCGCGATCCCATGCGCATCGGCGCGCTGTGGCAGGAGATGTATCGCAGCCAGTATTTCGAGGGCGGCCGCGTGCTCACCGCCGCCATTTCTGCCATCGACATCGCCCTGCACGATATCAAGGGCAAGGCGCTCGGCGTGCCGGTTTATCAACTGCTCGGCGGCAAGCAGCGTGACCGTATCCCCACCTTTGCCACGACGCGCGGGCCCTGCGGCCCTGAAATGATCGAGCAGGCCAGGGAGCTTGTGGCGCTCGGCTGGGACACCATTCGCCTGTTTCCGCATGGCCACGGAAATCCCGAAATCTACGAACCGCGCCAGAGCATCGGTGAAACCGCCAAATGGTGCACCAGGGCGCGCGAGGAACTGGGTGCCGATGTGGTTCTTGGCGTCGATTACCATCACCGCCTTTCCGTGGCTGAGGCCGCCAGCTTCTGCCAGAAAATGCCCTCCGGCACGCTCGATTTCCTGGAAGAGCCCATTCGTGACGAAACGCCGGAGGCCTACGAAGCCCTGCGCCGGATGACCGGTGTGCCCTTCGCCATCGGCGAGGAATTCGCCAGCAAATGGCAGTTCCTACCCTATATCGAACGGGACATTCACCAGTTCAACCGGATCGACGTTTGCAATGTCGGTGGCCTGACCGAGGCGATGAAAGTCGCCGGCTGGAGCGAGGCGCACTATGTCGACATGATGCCGCACAATCCGCTCGGCCCCATCTGCACGGCGGCCACGATCCACTTTTCGGCGGCAGTCGCCAATTTCGCCTGGCTCGAAACCCGCGCCTCCCCGGGCGAGCTTTATCACGGCTTCGACAATGCCGAGATTTTCACCACCCAGCCCATGCTCAACGGCGCCGTCTTCGACGTCAGCGACGCGCCCGGGTTGGGCGTCGAGGTCAACGAGGACCTGGTGAAGCAGCAGACATTCAAATTCTGGGAAGCACCGCATCTGCGGCGCACAGATGGTTCAGTCACCAATTGGTAGAGACAAAATCATGACGCATACGCCTGGCATCACACGGCCCTCCAAAGACCTCATCCAGGCTGTCCTGGCGGTCGGGGCGGCATCGGCTTCCTCGACGCTCGCCCATATGGGCATCCGCAATTGCCACATTCAGGGGCCGGTTGCCTTCTCGCCCGGCAAGGCGATTTGCGGGCCCGCACTGACGCTGCAGTTCATGCCAAAGCGCGAAGATCTCTACAACGAAACCGAATATGCCGATCCTGAAAAGCAGTTGCACCGCCATGTGCTCTATCATGTGGAGGCGGGCGATATCGTGGTGGTGGACGCGCGGGGCGACATGTCCTCGGGGGTTTTCGGGGATATGATGTCGACCTATTTCAAGGGCCGCGGCGGCGCCGGCATGGTGATCGACGGGTGCCTGCGCGACCAGCCGAACCTCAAGAAGCTCGATATCCCGATCTGGATTCGCGGCTGGACGCCAAACTTCCACACCCAGACCAACCTCATGCCCTTTGCGGTCAACACGCCTATCGCCTGCGGCGGCGTCACCGTCATGCCCGGCGACATCATCATCGCCGACGACGATGGCGCAGTCTGCGTTCCGGCGCATCTGGCCGAGCAAATGGTGCAAAACGCCAGCAAGCAGCACGACTGGGAAGATTTCTCACGCATGAAGCTGATGGCCGGCGAGCCACTCCAGCGCTATTACCCCCTGCACGACGACGCCCGTCCGGAATACGACGAATGGCGGAAGGTCAATCCCATCAAGGTGCCGGGGCATTAGGGTAGACTTCTGACTCCAGCCGCCCAGTAGACCTCACCCTGACCCTTCGACAAGCTCAGGATGTCGAAGGGCGGGGCCGTGGCACCTTCCGCGCAAAGACCTCGTGGTTCGACAAGCTCACCATGAGGTCTGCCATGGCCTAGCCCCGCCACTGCGGCAGCGGCTCTGCCAGCGTTTGCAGCGTATCCACCTCGGCACCCGCGATCCGCTGCAGCAGCAATCGCGTCAGCTCGCCTCCGGCCGAAAACACATCCTCGCGGATGCTGTCCAGCGCCGGAAACAGCGTGGGCAATATGCCCGAGGTCTGCTTGTAGACCAGGTGCACATCCCGACCCAGCACCAGCCCGCCATCCTGCAGGCCGCTGACCAGCGAGATCGTGCGCATTTCGCTATCGGAGATGATGCCGTCCGGCCGGTCGGGGGACTGGGCCAGTTCCAGCGCCAGCTTGCGCGTCTCGGCGGGCGCCATCCCTTGGGTGTTTTCCAGCACCTGCGTTTCAATCCCGGCACGGGCGGCGGTCTTGTGAAAGGCGGTGACGATGTTGTGGTAGTTGGTGGTGCTGTCGTCCCCGATCACCAGCATCACCTTGCTGCAGCCCTTGCTCGCCAGCCGCTCGACGGCCATGGCAGCGAAGGCCTCCGAGTGAAAGTCATGGTAGGGGTGGGGGGTATAGAACTCCGTGCGCCCGTGGCTGACGAAGGGAAAATCGGCGTCGATCATCATCTGCACGCGTTTGTCGCGCGGCCCGGTATGGGTGATGATGACGCCATCGGCCGTCCGGTTATCCAGCACATAGCGGATCGTATCGGCCGACAGGTGCCGCTCGAATTCGGGGATCACCGTCAGATGGTAGCGCGTGCCCTTGATGGCGTGCCCGATTCCCTGGATCATCTGGCGGGCAAAATCGATGGAATCTTCGGCCCCATCCAGCACCAGCGCGATCACGTTGGTCTTGCCAGTGCGCAGGCGGACGCCCGCGCGATCGGGAATATAGCCCAGCGATTTGGCGGCTTCGGCGACCTTGTCGCGCGTTTCCTGCTTCAGCGTGGTGCCGCCGCGCAACGACAGCGAGACCGTCGAAAGGCTGAGCCCGGTCACCTCCGCAATGGTGCGCAGTGTCACGCGCTGGCCTTGTCCGGCGCCGCGGCCGTCCGATGTGGTCTTGCTGCTCATTAATTCGTCATCCCCATGCCCGTTTTACACAAAGACTTCGAGAAACCCAACAGGCCAATTTTGCAACGATATAGCTAGGCAAATGGCGGACGGAAATCGCTTCAGAGGCTATAAGCGTCTGTATTTGAAGGGTTATAATGAATAGACGTCACTATCACTGACCCAGCAGAGAAACACGTTGCAACGTTGCATCTCTTGTGTTTACCTCGCTGCTGTCCGGAATGGAGGTTCCGGCAGGGGCCGCCCGTCAACAGGTGGCGCGAGCAAACAAGGAGGAGTGGATGCTCAAACGAGGTTTTCTGACCACGGTGGCCGCATTGTCGCTGATTGCAGCGGCTGCGATACCGGCGCGTGCCGAAGTATCGATCATGTACATGGAATCCTTCGCGGCCCTGATCGAGTCAGGGATCGAGAAGTTCGAGGCCGAGACGGGGGAAACCGTCAACGCGATCAAGCTGCCGGGGCAGGGCTATGACCAGCGCATCGCGCTCGATCTGAGTGCCGGCACCGCCGCCGACGTCAATCTGATCGACAGTTTCATGGTGAGCGAACTGGCGTCCGCCGGCTATCTCGAGCCGCTGGGCGCCATGGCTGCCGAATGGGACCAGTACCAATACTATCTCCCGGGCCTGCTCGAAGTCGCCTCCTACCAAGGCGAAGTCTATGCCCTGCCCACCGATACCGACGTGCGCATGCTCTGGTACGATAAATCCAATTTCGAAAAAGCCGGCATCGCCATGCCGTGGGAGCCCAAGAACTGGGCCGACATTCTCGATGCCGCGCAAAAGCTCAAGGACGCGGGCGTGCAATACCCGTTCCAGCTTCCCGCCGGCACCAAGCAGGCGGAAGCCGCCACCATGCAGGGCGTCTACATGGCTCTGCTTGGCGCCGACGTTCCCGAAGACGATCGCAATCGCCTGCTCAACCGCGAAACCAACCAGTGGATCGGCGACAGCCCGGCGCTGCGCCGCACTTTCGACCTTTACCACCAGGTTTATGTCGAGCGTGAGCTGAACCCGGCCGATCTCAACTACGCCACCGATATCTCCGCCGCCGTCCGCCAAGCCCTGGCCGATGACAACCTAGGCATTCTCGCCTCCGGGTCGTGGGAAGATGCATGCCTGTGGGATTGCAACAACCCACCCAGCCGCGAAGAACGCGACGCCCAGGTCGGCTGGACCCCATGGCCCGGCTCGGGCGAACCCGGCACTAAGGAAACCACCAATATTTCTGGGGGCTGGACCCTTGGCATCAACGCCAATGCCGCCGACAAGGACATGGCCTTCAAGCTCGTGACTGCCATCTTCGACGAGGAGAACTTCAAGGCCTGGACGCTCGCCAACCACCGCATGGCCGTGCGCACCGACATTTCGGAATCGCCGGAATATACCGAGGACCCATTCCTCGCTGAAGCAACCGCGCTCGCGGCTGACACCACCGGCCGCGATACGGTTCCCGGCTACCAGACCGTTTCCGCCCTCATCCAGCAGGCAACCGCCGATATTCTCGACGGCGCCTCGGCCGAGGACGCGATCCAGGAATACCATGACGCCCTGGTGGACGAGTTCGGCGAGGAAAACGTCATCACCTACGAATAAAACAGGTCCCTCCCGACGCGGCGGCGCCCAGTGTCCTCCGGGTGCCGCCGTGGCGGAGGTTTTCCACCGAGCTGTCACCCCTGCCTTGAGCCGGGGCCCATCTCGATATCTCGCAACAGCCCCAGGTGGTTCGAACAAGCATCTCAAGATGGATCCCGGGTCGAGCCCGGGATGACACCGAGTGTGTTGAGGGACTGAGTGAATGAGTAACCGCCCATGAAAAACCAGGCCAATCCCTGGCTCACCAGCAATCTCCTCGTTCTGGGTCTTGGCATGTTGCCGGCGATGCTCCTGGTCGGGGCGCTGCTTTATTTCACGGCCTGGGCCTTTGCCTTCTCCTTCACCGATCTGGCTCTGGTGGGCCGCAAGGCTGTTGAATGGAGCTGGGTGGGTTTCGAAAATTACGAGCGCCTGTTTACCCGCCGCGGTTTCCTTGAATCGCTCTGGACCACGGTCATCTTCGTTTTCTTCTCCGCCATTGTCGGCCAGTCCGTGCTCGGTTTTCTTCTCGCCGCGGCACTGCGCGGCAGTGCTTCTTCCATCAGGAGCGTGGTGGAAGTCTGCATCATGCTGGGCTGGCTCCTGCCTGATATCGTGGCGGCATTCCTGTGGTCGGCCACAACCAACCAGACCGGCCTCATCAACCAGCTGATCGTGGTGCCGCTGGGCTTCCCGCCGATCAATCTCATCAACGACTATGCGTTGCCCGTCGTCACCATCGCCAATATCTGGAAAGGCACGGCTTGGTCCTATCTGCTGTTCTCGGCGGCGCTCGACTCCATCTCCCGCGAAGTCGTTGAAGCCGCAAAGGTCGACGGTGCCACCCCGTTCCAGCGCATCTGGCTGGTCATGCTGCCCATCATCCGACCCCACATCGCCACCAACATGCTGTTCATCACCATCTGGACCTTCACTTATTTCCCGCTGATCTTTGCCATGACCGGTGGTGGTCCGGGCACGCAAACGCAAACTCTCGCCGTCTACCTCTATCTCCAGAGTTTTTCACGCGGCAATCTGGGCTACGGCAGCGCCATTTCGGTCGCCATGCTCGTCATCGTGGGTGTGCTGTCACTGTTCTATCTGCGCCTGTTGCGGGAGCCTAAATAATGGAAGCCAATCCCGCCCATTCCCGCCTCACCGCCATCGCACTGGCCTTCATGGCAGTGATCTGGGTCAGCCCTTTCTCCTGGCTGTTCCTCAACGCCTTCAATACGGCGTCCACCGGCCAGCTCGAAATCCCCAGCGCTGTCGGCCTCGACAATTTTGCCCAGGCCGTCAGCGGCAATGCCGGCCGGCAATTCCTCAATTCCATGCTGATTGCGGCAGGCACCGCCACGCTCAGCGTCGTGATCGGCATAGCCGCCGCCTATCCGCTTTCCCGCCTCAAGATACCGGGTCGCAATGCGTTCCTGTGGACGCTGGTGCTCCTGCGCATGCTGCCTTCGGCGGGCGTTCTCGTGCCCCTATATTTCGCGGCTCAGCGCGGGGGGCTGCTCAACCAGTTCGGCGTCATTATCGCCCTAACGATTTTGAACCTGCCGTTCACCCTGCTGCTGCTCAAGAACTTCTTCGATACGGTCCCGATCGAGCTTGAAGAAGCCGCCTATGTCGAAGGGGCTTCCCTCTTTCAGATCGTCACCAAGATCGTGCTGCCCATGTCGCGCGCCGGCATTGCCGTGGTCTGGTTTTTCTCTTTCACCGGCGCATGGAACGAGTTCCTGCTGCCGTTGATCTTTGCCCGGGTGCAGGATGCCTTCCCCATGTCGGTGGGGCTTTACGCAGCATTCGGGCAGCAGGGGGCCGTCGACTACGGTTTCCTTGCCGCCTATTCGATCATCTACGCAGCGCCGGCGGTCGGCGTCTATTTTCTATTGCGGCGGAACATGAACACAGGGTTCGCCGGTGTCGGAGTTAAAGGATGACTTATTCCAATCCCCTCTCATCCAAGCTTGCCCTGGGGGACGATGACCTCAAGATGGAGGGAAAGCTGCTCCGGCTCTGCGCCGACCTGCAGTGCAAGATCCTGACGCCGATTGCCGACGCGCCTTTCCAGTGGCATGTGCAGCGCGCCGACGTTTCTACCGAACAAGCACTGGCCGACGATTGGCAGGCATGGGAAAAATTCGGCCCCCATTCCGTCTGGGCCAAGAAGCAGGGCCACACCTGGTTTGCCGCTGAAGTTACCGTGCCGGAGGCCGCCGCCGGCCAGACGCTGGTGCTCAAATTCACCAGCCAATGGCAGGACCGCCCCGGTTCGACCGATCCGCAATGCCTTGCCTATATCGATGGCAAGATCGCCCAGGCGCTGGATGGAAACCACACCGAACTGGTCATCGAACGCGACGCCAAGCCGGGCAATACGCACACGCTGCTGCTCAACGCATTCACCTTCTTCGAGCGACCCCTGGTCGGCTTCACGGTCGAGTTCTTCGTACGCAATGAGCGCGCCGAGAAACTCTACTACGACCTGCAAACCCCGCTCGACGTGGCCATTCGCCTGCACCAGTCCGACCCGCGTCGTCATGCCATTCTGGCCATCGTTGACCGGGCGCTTCGTGCGCTGGATCGGCGTGGCGCTCACACCGAAGCTTTCGCCGCATCGCTCGGGGATGCCGAAAGGATCGCGGCCGAAATCTACGAGATCATCGATACCGAAACCCAGCCGCAGATTACCGCTGTCGGCTCGACCCATCTGGATGTCGGCTGGCTCTGGCGCGTCATGCACACCCGCGACAAGACCGGTCGCTCCTTCGCCACGGTGCTCAACCTCATGGAGGAGTACCCCGAATTCATCTTCATGTATAACCAGTCGGTGCTCTTCGATTTCCTCAAGAAGGACTATCCAGAGCTTTGGGACCGCATGCTCGCCAAGGTCAAATCCGGCCAGTTCGAGATCGAAGGCGCCATGTGGGTGGAGCCGGACGTCAACATCGTCTCAGGCGAATCCCTTGTTCGCCAGATCATGCGCGGCCGCCGCTTCCACCTTGAGCATTTCGGCGTCGACCCCAGGACGGTATGGCTGCCAGATACATTCGGCTATTCGGCGAACCTGCCGCAGATCATGGACAAGTCGGGGCTGAAATACTTCGTCACGTCCAAGCTCAGCTGGAACGACACCGACCGTCACCCATACGACAGCTTCCACTGGCGCGGCATCGATGGCACGGTCACCAAGGCGCAACTGATCACTGCCCAGCGCTTTGAAAGCGATGAGATTTTCACCACCTATAATGGCGATCTCTCCGTTTCGGAAACCATGGGCGCCTGGAAACGCTATGAGCCCAAGGCGGTCCACGACGAGGTCGTCATGTCCTATGGCTATGGCGACGGCGGCGGTGGCCCCACGCGCGGCATGATCGAGCGCGGCATTCGCCTGCAGCGCGGCATTCCCGGGGCGCCTCGCGTCAAGCTCGAAGGCATCGTGCCGTTCCTCGATCGGCTCGGCGCCAAGATGGACGCGCCCGGCAATAAGTTTCCGACCTGGAATGGCGAGTTGTACCTGCAATATCACCGTGGCACGCTGACCTCGGTTGCCAAGAACAAGGCCAATAACCGCCGCGCCGAACGCATGCTGCGCGAGCTCGAATTCCTTGGCGCGATGGCGTTGAGCCAAACCGGCGCAGCCTATCCCACTGATACGCTCGCCGAGTTTTGGGAACTGGTACTGATCAACCAGTTCCACGACATCCTGCCGGGGACCTCCATTCCCGAAGTCTACGTCGATAGCGACAACGAGTATGGTCAGATTTTCTCGACCCTCGGCTCGCAAAACGGGCCCTGGCACGCTGCGGCGCAGGCGTTCAGCAAACCCGGCGCCGACCAGCTGCGCCTGTTCAACTTCACCGGCCAGACCCGTTCGGGTCTTGTGACCATTGGCGGCGCGCCGGATCTTGAAGGTCTCTCACTCGCGACGGCCAGCGGCACCCATCCGGTGCAGGCCATTACCCGCGCGGATGGGGCGACCGAACTCGTCTCGCCCGTGTCCGACATTGCGCCCTTGGGCTGGACTGCGGCGCAACTCGTTTCCGGCGGCGCTGCCAACACCAGCTCCACGCTGTCGGTTTCTAGCACCCATCTGGAGAACGAACTGCTCCGCGTCACCTTCGACAAGTCAGGTGAGATCACCTCCGTCTTCGACAAGACGCGTGACCGTGAGACACTCGCCGCGGGCGAAAGGGCCAACCGCCTCATCGCCTATGAAGACAAGCCGATGGAATGGGACGCCTGGGATATCGACCGCTATTTCGAGGAGCAGTTCTGGCCTTTGGCTGACGGTAAGTCCACTATTTCCGTGGTCGAAACCGGCCCGCACCGCGCCGCTATCCGCGTCGAACGTGAGTATCAAGCCTCAAGGATCGTGCAGGTCATTTCCCTCGCCGCCGGAGCCCGCCAGGTTGAGTTCGATACCTTTATCGACTGGCAGGAGCGCCAGACGGTGCTCAAGGCGCAGTTTCCGTTCGACCTCAATACCTCCGAAATCCGCTCGGAAATCCAGTTCGGCCATGTCAGGCGCCCGACCCACCGCAACACCTCGTGGGACAAAGCACGCTTCGAAGCCTCCATGCACCGTTGGGTCGATTTGAGCGAAGCAGACTTCGGTATTGCCCTGCTCAACGACTGCAAATACGCCTATGACTGCTTCGAGCAATCCGTCCGGCTGACCCTTGTCCGTGGCTCCACCTTCCCGAGCCCCGATGCTGACCTGGGCGAACACCGCCTGCGCTATGCGCTGTTCGTCCATGACGGCGTCGCCGACCTCGCCGACGTCCATCGCGCCGCCGAACGCTTCAACAATCCTGTCGCGGTCATCGGCGAACTGAAGGCCGCTGCCGCTGCCGCCACTGATCTCAGCAGTTTCAGCTTCGCCAGCGTCGACCAGCCCAACGTCACGCTTGAAACCGTCAAGAAGGCCGAGAAGTCCGACGCCATCGTGCTGCGCATCTTTGAGCACGCCAATATCCGTGCCGAGGCCACCATCACTTTCGGCGTTCCGGTCAAATCTGTCCGCAGCGTCAATTTGATGGAGGAGGGGGAGGGCAAGCCGCTGGAGCTGAGTGGCAACAGCGTCACCCTCTCGCTCCGCCCCTTCGAAATCGCAACCCTGCTGATCGAAACCTGAGGAGCCCGCCATGGCTGAAGTCTCCCTGCGCGGCATCCGCAAATCCTACGGCAACCTCGAAGTCGTTCACGGCGTGGACCTCGACATCGCCTCGGGCGAGTTCGTGGTCTTTGTCGGTCCATCCGGCTGCGGCAAGTCAACGCTGCTGCGCATGATCGCCGGGCTGGAGCCGATTTCGGGCGGGGAGATTTCCATCGGGGGGAGGGTGGTCAATGACGTACCCTCGCCCCAACGGGGCATCGCCATGGTGTTCCAGAGTTATGCGCTTTACCCGCATATGAGCGTCTACGACAACATGGCCTTCGGCCTCAAACTGGCCAAAACGCCCAAGGAGGAGGTCGACACGCGCGTTCGCGAAGCTGCGCGTATTCTCCAGATCGAAGACTATCTCGACCGCATGCCCAAGGCCCTTTCCGGTGGTCAGCGCCAGCGCGTTGCCATCGGCCGCGCCATAGTGCGCAATCCCCAGGTGTTCCTGTTCGACGAACCCCTTTCCAACCTCGACGCGTCGTTGCGCGCCCAGACCCGCATCGAGATCGCCAAGCTGCACGAAACGCTCGACGCCACCATGATCTACGTCACCCACGATCAGGTGGAAGCCATGACCCTGGCCGACCGGATCGTCGTGCTCAATGCCGGTCGTATCGAGCAGGTCGGCACCCCGCTCGAGCTCTACCGCAACCCGGTCAACACCTTCGTCGCCGGCTTCATCGCCAATCAGCGCATGAACTTCCTTGACGTCACGCTCGATGCTAACAGAATGCTAACCAATTCCCCCAAGCTGCGGCAGTTGATCGAGGGTCGCGCGGGCGTCAGAACCATCGGCATTCGCCCCGAACATGTCACCCTGGCCAGCCCCGAAAGGGCTGACCTCACCGGTACCCTCGCGGTGATCGAACAGTTCGGTGAATACGCCCTGGCCTATGTCGAGATCGGCACCGGGGACCTCATGACCATCAAGCTCGACGGCGCCCCGGACCTGCAACTGCACCAGCCCATTCATATGGCCATTCCGTCCGAAGCCCTGCACCTGTTTGACGAAGCCGGCCGCGCCCTGCGCTGATCGGCACCCCCTCTTGCCCAATCGGTTCTAGTCACTATTCGCCAACGAGCCCAGAAAGCCCGCAACGGCGGAGGTTTGCTTGGCGATCTGGGTTGGTGCGGCATTATTGGTCTCGGTATTTCTGACCTCGACCCTGTCGGGCGTGTTCGGCATGGCGGGGGGCCTGGTTCTCCTGGGCATTCTGCTGGCCATCCTGCCCGTCGGCACTGCCATTGCCGTGCAAGGCGCCATTCAGATCGTCGCCAATGGCTCTCGCGCAGTCCTGTCCCGCGCCTTCATCGATTGGGCCATTTTGGGCTATATCTGCCTGGGGCTGCTCTTAGCCGGTATCGTGCTGTTCATCGTCCGCTACACGCCTGATCTTGCAACGGTTTGCATCACCATCGGCCTGTTGCCGATACTGGTCTGGATCCCCAAAGGCTGGCTGGCGCTCGACGCGAGCAAGCCCCATCACGCGATCCTTTGCGGTATCCTGGGTGGTGGGCTCAACCTGGCGGTGGGCGTTTCCGGCCCCACCGTCGACATCTTCTTCATCCGCACCCAAATGGATCGCCGCAAGATCATTGCTACCAAGGCTGCGACACAGGTCGTGTCCCACGCTGCGAAGGTGGTTTTCTATTGGAACGCCACCATGGTGCTGACGCCGCTCGAATGGGGTGCCATCGCTCTGGCCGCACCGTTTGCCATCGCGGGCACCAGCGCCGGACACTGGATTTTGCAGCGCCTGACCGATGCCAATTTTCGAGCCTGGACCCGTTGGATCGTAACAGCAATCGGGATTTTCTATCTTGCCCGCGGCATTTTCTTGCTGATCTGAGCTTGTCGGCTATGTTGCCGCTCATCTGGGGAGATGACATGGCACCATTCGACAGCGTCACGGCGCGCCTGATCCTGCTTTTGGCCGATACCGGCTCCATCGGCCGCGCCGCCGAGCGCGAGGGCATTGCTTCATCGGCGGTGAGCCGCCGTGTGTCCGATCTCGAAAGCCGCCTGGGCGTAGTACTGTTCGACCGCTCG
The DNA here is from genome assembly GCF_003056355.1 of Devosia naphthalenivorans. Classification (GTDB taxonomy): domain Bacteria; phylum Pseudomonadota; class Alphaproteobacteria; order Rhizobiales; family Devosiaceae; genus Devosia; species Devosia naphthalenivorans. The sequence goes on along the minus strand of NZ_PYVW01000004.1, from coordinate 58,456 downwards.
GCGCATGGCGTCAAGCTCACCACCGCGGGGGAGGCCTATGCCGAGGGCTGCCGCACGGTGCTGCGCGCCATCGCCGACCTCGACGCCGTCATGGCCGATTTTGGGTCCGGCCAGCGCGGCAGCCTGCGCCTTGCCTGTACCAGCTCGGCCCTCACCGGCCGCTTGCCTGAGCTTTTGGCGCGTTACGCCGCCAAGCACCAGGGCATCCGGATCGACATTCAGGAAACCGGCGCCGCCAAGGCCTTGCTGTCGCTCGACGAAGGCCGGGCCGATATCGCCATCGTCTCCGATCATTATGATTTCACCCGGTTCGAGATCAAACCTTTCGAGGATGATCGGGTCTGGGTTCTGGCCCCGCCCGATCATCCCCTTGCCAGCCAGATCCAGCCGCGCAAGGACATCGCCTTCGATACCGTGATCGACTATCCAATGGTTGGCATCCACCACACCGGCTCGCTGGATCGGCTGGTCGGGGAAGCCGCCAAGAAGGCTGGCAAACCGATCAACACCACAGTCAGCGTCGAGAGCTTTCCGGCCCTGGTGCGCATGGTGGAAGCCGGTTTCGGCATCGGGTTCCTGCGCTCGACCAGCCTGCACCTCCTGGCCGGAACCGACCTGGTCTGCGCACCCCTGGCCGAACCCTGGGCGTTGCGGCAACTGCTCGTGGCGCGTCGCAAATCGAGCCCGCTTTCGGCGGCCATGAAGAGCTTCATCACGCTCTGCAGCGATACCTATGTGCCCAGTGTGCCCACGCCGCGACAAGACGGCCATTGAGCGCAGCGCAAAACCCGCATACGACTTCTCCTATGAGCAAGCAGCGCAGCATGATGAGAGAGATCGGAACGGCTTTCGCCGTGCTGGCGATCTATCTGCTCACCATTCTTGCTCCGCTGCACGAGGCGCGCGCCAGCCAGCTGGCCTTCGAGAAGCTGGGTTACTCCACCATCGAAACGGGCTGGGTGCTCTGCACGCCGCAAGGCACGACCGGCGGCGACGGTGAGATCCTGGTCAGCAAATGCCCCGCTGCGGGCATCGGCAAGCATGATCTGGCCCTTCCAACCCTTGCGTCCGCGCCGTTCGCCCATGATTTGCCGGTAAAGCTGGCATGGCTGCCCCAGGGCGCTTCGGCTATTTCGCCACCGCTCCTTCTGGCGCCACACGGGCCCCGAGGCCCTCCAGCCAAGGCCTGAACTCCGGCCACGCGGCCTCTTCAGCTATCCTGAAACTGGACCTATATCATGCTCCGTACCATTCGCGCCGCCGCTGCGGCTGCCCTTCTGCTTGTCACCCCCACCTTCGCCCATGATGGCGTCATCCATCTTGGCCCCATCAATATCTCGAGCCCATTCAGCCGCGCGACCCTGCCCAATGCGCCGGTCGGCGGTGGCTTTCTGAGCATCGAGAACACCGGCACCGAAGATGATCGGCTCGTCTCGGCCGCGTCGAGCATCGCCAAGGACACCCAGATCCACGAAATGGCCATGGAAGGCGACGTCATGAAAATGCGTCACCTGGGAGAGGGCCTTGTTATCCCGGCCGGGGAAACCGTCGAATTGGCGCCTGGCAGCCTTCACATCATGTTCATGGGCCTCAACGGCGCTTTCGTCGAAGGCGAGACGGTCACCGTGACCCTGACATTCGAGAAAGCCGGCACGGTCGATGTCGAACTGCCGGTTCTGGGTGCAGCCGCCCGCGAAGCCGCGCACACAATGGATCATTAGCCATGGCCATCAAGACCGTTCGTATCGGGCTCTGGATTGCAGTTGCGGTCCTGGGGCTCGGGATAGCCAGTGCGGCGCTGTTCCTGCGGCCGCAGCAGCCAGCAGCCTCCACCTTCGGCAGCGGCGTCTATAGCCTCGTCGACCAGGACGGCGCTCCGGTTGACCAGGACATGTTCGAGGGACATCCGTCCGTCCTGTTCTTCGGCTTCACCCATTGCCCTGAAGTCTGCCCCACCACCATGGCCGAAATGTCGACCTGGTTCGAGCAACTGGGCGAAGAGGGCAGCGACTTGCGCGGGTATTTCGTTTCCGTCGATCCTGAGCGGGACACGCCTGCTATCCTCGGTGACTATGTGAGTTGGGTGTCCGATCGCATCACCGGCATTACCGGCACGCCTGAGGAGATCGCCAAGATCGCCAAGGCATGGGGCGTCTACTACGAGAAAGTGCCGCTCGAAGGGGAAGACTACACCATGGACCATACCGCCTCGGTGTTCCTGCTCGATACCAAGGGGGAATTTCAGGGCACCATAGCCTATGGCGAAGACAGCACCGTCGCCGTGCAGAAGCTGCGCAATCTGCTGGCTAAAAGCTGAATTCATGGCTCGGCCGGCTACCCTCCGGCCGGGCTGCATTTAAGATGATGTGGATCATCATATTAAGTTTTGACACTCCTGCCGGGGCTGGTTAGTAAGCCGACAAGTGCATTCATGTTTTGCGCTACTCTTTTGTCCGCCTCGAATTGGAAGTCGCTGTGAAGCTCACCCCCACCTCTGCCATTCTGGCCGCGCTTGTCGCTGGCGCCATGTCCGTTACCGCTCTCCCGGCCTTTGCGCAGGAAAAGACCATCACGCATGCGCAGGGCGAAACCACCATCACCGGTGTGCCGAGCAAGGTGCTGGTCTCAGATTGGGCAGCGTTCGACAATCTGACGGCGCTGGGTATCCCCGTCGCCGGCGTTCCGGGCTCCAACGCCCCCGCCTATCTGGCCGACAGCGTACCCGCTGACGCGCTCAAGATCGGTTCGCTCCAGGAGCCCGATTTCGAAGGCATCGCCGCCGCCGAAGCCGACCTTTATATCGTCGCCTCCCGTTCGCGCACGGCCTATCCGACCGGCTCCGAAATCCTGCCCACCATCGATCTGTCGGTTTCCAATGCCGCTCTGGTCCAGGGGGTGGAAGACAACATCACCAAGCTCGGCGAGATTTTCGGTGTCGAGGACAAGGCCGCCGAGCTGATCAGCAATCTCGATGCCAAGGTCGCTGAAGTGAAGGCCGCAGCCGAAGGCAGGGGCTCGGCACTGGTGCTGGTGACCAATGCCGGAAATGTCGGCGTCTATGGGCCCGACAGCCGCGTTTCCTGGATTCACAACGAAATCGGCATGCCTTCGCCCATGAGCGAAGTCGATGATGGCGACCACGGCGGCGACACTGTTTCGTTCGAATTCATCCTTGAGGCCAACCCGGACTGGCTCTTCGTGATCGACCGCGACGCCGGCGTTGGCGAAAGCACGGGCGCTGCTGCCGCGCTGCTCGACAACGAACTGGTCAACCAGACCAAGGCCTCCCAGGAAGGTCACATCGTTTACCTCGACCCGCAGGCCGCCTACATCACCATGCATGGCTATTCGGGTTTGATGCTGCTGCTCGACCAGGTTCTGGCTGGTCTCAACGCCTGATCTGACCGCCTAACAATCTTGGCCCGGCGGTTTGCCCGAACCGCCGGGTCTTCCTCGTTTTATGGAAGGCCCGCCCGTGCGGCTTCTCGCAGGCGCAATCATCGTGACGATCCTGCTGGCTATCGCCAGCCTGTTCGTTGGCGTCAGCGATGTGTCGCTCGGCGCCTTGCTGTCGTCCAGCGCCGAAGATCGTGCCATGCAGGTGCTGTTGATCAGCCGCATTCCCCGCACCCTGGCGATCGTGCTGTCCGGCGCGGCAATGGCCGTGGCGGGCCTCGTCATGCAGATGGTCGTGCGCAACCGGTTCGTCGAGCCTTCCACGGCCGGCACCACCGAATCCGCCAGCCTCGGCTTCCTGGTCGCCACCATCTTTTTTCCTGCCTGGCCGCTGATGGGCAAGATGCTGATCGCCGCGGCTTTCGCGCTGGCCGGAACGGCCTTGTTCCTGCGCATCCTGAGGGCCGTGCCCCTACGGGACACGCTGCTGGTGCCGCTCGTCGGCATCATGCTGGGCGGTATCATCGGCGCGGTCACCACGTTCTTTGCCTATAGGTTCGAGCTATTGGCGTCGCTGCTCGCCTGGAACATGGGCGATTTCTCGGGCATATTGCGCGGGCGCTATGAACTGCTCTGGATCGGGCTGGGCTGCACGATCCTCGCCTATGTCGCGGCCGACCGTTTCACCGTCGCGGGCATGGGCAAGGATTTTACCACCAATCTGGGGCTCAACTACCAGCGCGTCATGGTGCTGGGTCTCGTCATCGTGTCGCTGGTCAGTGCCGTCGTGCTGGTATCGGTCGGCTCGATCCCATTCCTGGGCCTCATCATTCCAAACCTTGTCAGCCTCATGGTCGGTGACAACATGCGCCGCACCGTGCCGTGGGTAGCAGTGATGGGCGCCGGCTTCGTGCTTGCCTGCGATATTCTGGGCCGCATCCTGCGCGCGCCCTATGAGATCCCGATCAGTGTCGTCGTAGGCGTCATCGGCAGCGCCATTTTCCTGTATCTCTTGCTCAGGACCCGTCGCAATGCAGCCTGATCAGCCCAAGACCATTCCCACCCACGGCGTCATTCCCGCGAAAGCGGGAATCTCGCTTTCTGCGCCGGAGGGAGATTCCCGCTTTCGCGGGAATGACGCCGTGGATCGTGGAGCACCCGGAGGTCGGGCACGCGGTGGTTGGTCCATTGCACTCTCCCGCCCGGTCGTCGCCTTGCTGGTGCTGGGCCTACTCGCCGTCATTTCCATCGTTTGCTTCATGACGCTCGGCGCCAAGGGCAGCTGGAACTTCGTGTTACCCTTTCGGGGCCGCAAGCTGCTGGCGCTGTGCCTCGTTGCCTATTCGGTGGCGATCTCCACCGTCCTGTTCCAGACGGCAACCAACAACCGCATCCTGACGCCATCCATCATGGGGTTCGATGCGCTCTACGTGCTGATCCAGACGTCGATCGTCTTCTTCCTGGGCGTCGGCGCGCTAGGCACGCTCAATCCGCAAATGCAGTTCGGCGTCGAAGTGCTGGTCATGATCGCCTTTTCGGGCCTGCTGTTTCGCTGGCTGTTCCTGGGCGAGGAGCGCAGCCTGCACCTGCTCGTGCTGGTCGGCATCGTCTTTGGCATCCTGTTCCGCAGCCTTGCCCAGTTCATGCAGCGCCTGCTCGATCCCAATGCCTTCAATGTGCTGCAGGATACGTTCTTTGCCAGCTTCGCTACGGTCGATGCGTCGCTGCTGCTGGTTTCCAGTCTCATTGTGGGGGTCGTGACGGTCGTGGCGTTGCGGCTGATGCACACTTATGACGTGCTGTCGCTGGGCCGCTCGCAGGCCATCAATCTGGGCGTCAATTACAAGCGCACCATCGTCATCATCCTCATGCTGGTGTCGGTTCTGGTGGCGGTGTCGACCGCGCTTGTTGGCCCGATCACCTTCTTTGGCCTGCTGGTCGCGAGCCTGGCCCATTCCCTGGTTGGCACCAGCAATCACAAATATGTGCTGCCCGCGGCGGTGCTGCTTGCGATAGTGTGCCTCGTCGGCGGCCAGACCGTGCTGGAACGCATATTCGCCTTCGACACCGCGCTCTCGATCATCATCGAATTCCTGGGCGGCGTGGTCTTCATCTTTCTTGTCCTGCGGAGAGCCGCCCGATGATCGTCGCACAAGGCGTCACCAAGAATTACGGCAGCGCCTGCGTCGTGGATGGCGTTTCGCTCACCCTGCCGGCAGGGGGCATCACCTCCATCATCGGCCCCAATGGCGCGGGTAAATCCACCTTCCTGTCCATGGTCAGCCGGCTGATGAGCATGGACATGGGCACCGTCAAGGTGGACGGTCTCGATGTTACCAAGACGCCAAGCGACGTGCTGGCGCGGCGCCTGTCCATCCTGCGGCAGGACAACCACATGACGGCCCGTCTCACCGTGCGCGACCTCGTAAGTTTCGGCCGCTATCCTTATTCCAAGGGGCGCCTGACGATCGAGGACAAGCAGCACATCGATGACGCCATCGGCTACCTCAACCTTGTTGAGCTTGCCGACCGCTTTCTTGATGAGCTTTCCGGCGGCCAGCGCCAGCGTGCGTTCGTGGCCATGGTTCTCTGCCAGGACACCGACTATGTGCTGCTCGACGAGCCGCTCAACAATCTCGACATGAAGCATGCCATGGGCATGATGAAGCTGCTGCGCCGCGCGGCGAACGAATTGGGCAAGACCGTCGTGCTTGTCCTGCACGATATCAATTTCGCGTCCTGGTATTCGGACTACATCGTGGCCATGAAGAACGGCAAGGTCGCTAATCAGGGCCCCGCCGCCGAAATGATCCAGCCAAAAGTGCTGTCCGAAATCTACGACATGGAGATCAAGGTGCACGAGATCGGCGGGCAGCGGATCAGTCTCTATTACGAATGATGCCGTGCTAGGCTGACCATCGAATCCATGCCAGGGAGTGCCGCCGTGAAGCCATCGATCTCCATCATCACCATCGGCGTCGACGACCTGGAACGGGCCTTCACCTTCTATCGCGCCCTCTTCGACATCTCCGACGAGCAAATCGCGCCCGGTGAAGATCACGTCGCCTTCTTCTTTGACGACGATTTCTCGTTTGTGCTCTTCCCGCGCGAGCAGATCGCGCAAACCGCCGGAAAGGAAGTCCCGGTTGCCGGAACACCCGGCTTCGTTCTCAGCCATCAGGCTACGAGCCCCGCGGAAGTTGACGAGATTCTGCGCAAGGTGCTGATCGCCGGCGGCGCCATCATCATGGATGGCACGCAATCGGAATGGGGCTATTCGGCCTATTTCGAAGATAGCGAAGGCAATGTCTGGGAATTGATGGCGCAGCCGCCAGCGAACTAGCCTTCCGCCTGTCGCGCCGCAAACGCCTTTCGGCTCGCTTCGATCTGGTCGTGGTGCGCCTCTGCCCATAGCCACACGCCACAGAACGCGCCGCCCAGGCTGCGGCCCATCTCGGTCAGCTGGTAATCGACATGCGGCGGGATCACCGGATGCACGGTGCGTTCCACCAGCCCGTCGGCCTCCATCTGCCGCAGGGTCTTGGTCAGCATCTTCTGGCTGATGTCGCCGACCTTGCGGCCGACATCGGTGAAGCGCAACGTGCCATGCTCCTCCAGCGCTTCCAGGATCAGCATGGTCCATTTGTCGGCCACCTTGCCGATGATGTCCCGCACCAGCGCTTGCAGCACTGGATCCAGTGGACCCTCGGGAATGCGATCGGTCCAGTCGAAGATATTGTGAGCCGCCGAGCCTTGTGCCACCTTCACTCTCCTTTGGGTATGTATCGAACTCTAGAGCGCCTACTTCCGAATGGAGAGTATGACGCTTAACTTCTCCCACATCAAGAACAAGGAGAAGTTCGATGCAGACCACAGGCAACACCATTCTCATCACTGGCGGCGGCTCCGGCATCGGCCGCGGCCTCGCCGAAGCCTTCCACAACGCGGGCAATCAGGTGATCATCTCCGGCCGGCGCAAGGCGGCACTGGATGAGGTCACTGCCGCCAATCCGGGCATGGTCTCGTTGACGGTCGATATGACCGACAAGGACGATATCGTGCGGTTCGCCGCAGAGGTGATCGAGCGCTATCCCGCGCTGAATGCCGTCATCAACAATGCCGGCATCATGGCGGACGAGGATGTCCTGGCCGCGCCCGACTATCTCGACACCGCCGAGGCAACCATCGCAACCAATTTGCTGGGCCCGATCCGGCTAACGGCCGCGCTGATCCCGCACCTGCTGCAACAGGCTCGTGCCACAATCATGACGGTGTCTTCGGGCCTCGCCTTCGTGCCCAAGGCCTCGACGCCCACCTACAGCGCCACCAAGGCCGCAATTCATTCCTACACGCAGTCCCTGCGCTATCAGCTGCGCAATACCGCCGTCGACGTCATCGAAATCGCCCCGCCTTACGTGCAGACCACTCTGCAGGGTGAGCAACAGGCCAATGACCCCAACGCCATGCCGCTCGACGCCTATATCGCCGAAACCATGCAATTGCTGGCCGGAAGCCCGGAGAATGGCGAAGTCCTCGTGCAGCGCGTCCACCGCCAGCGTTTCGCCGAACAAAGCGGCAATGGCGCTGCGGTATTCGGGTTCATCAACCCGGCCTGAAGTGTCTGAACGGCCGGCATGCGCGCCGGCCGCCCAGCTACGATCGGAACCCTCGGGTCTGACCCGAGGGCACTCTGTTGCCTTTGCGAGTGCCCGGAATAGCCGATGCAAACAGGCGCGGTGAAGGGACTAGAACCCGCCGCCCGTCTTGAAGCCACCCGATTTCTTGCCGCCGCCCGTGCGAGGCCGCGAAAAGCCGCCACCGCCGGAGGGTCGCCCGCCCCAGCCGCCACCGAAGCCACCGCCGCTGCGCGGGCGCTTGCCGGAGTTTCCGCCGAAGCTGCTGTCGGGCCACTTGAACGTGCCGCCGCCATCGCCCCATGGCGAGTTCGACTGCCGCCCATTATTGGGCAGCCCGACCCCGCCGCCCCAGTCCGATGTGCCGGCGCTCCAGTTTTGGCTGCGCTGCCATTGATCCCAATAGGACGCCGCGGAAATGCCGCCGCGCAGAAAGTCGTTGAGCAAATCGCCCACCAGCTTTTCCTCGCGGAAAGTCGAGCGCGGGTCATCGAAGCGCTGCTTCTTGAATTCCCATTGGATGTCTTCGAGTTCACGGCGACGGGCGGCAAGGGTCTTGAGCCGCTCCTTCTGCTCGCGCGTCTCGGCATCCTCTTCCTTGGCCCGCGCCCGCGCATCGTCGATCTGCGCCACGATGGTATCGTCCTGCGCGGTTCGCGTCCGGCGTGCTTCTGCCAGCAGGGTCTGGATGTCCTCACGGCCCAGGGCCGTTGCCAGCTGGGCGAGCGCGCTCTCGAAGGCCGGATCGCCGCCTTGCGAAAACTCCGCCAGGGTCCTCGTGGCCTCGTCGCGCTGGTCCTCGGCGGCAATGATCTGCGCATCCAGCGCGTCGATCTTTGCCTGTGCCGCTTCCATTGCCTCGCGCAGCGGCTTGCCGCCGGCATTGTCGATGCCCTGCATTTCAAGGGCGTCGACTTCCGCTTCCGCTGCCTGGGCGATTTCGATTTGACGTTCCGCATGCTCCCTCAGGCGCAACGGAATTTCGTTCAGCATCGTGAAATTGGGCCGTGCCTTTTGGAAGCCGACCACATTGGCCACCAGCCCATCGAAATAGCGGATCAGATTATTGGCGCGGTAGCTGGCGGTGCCATAGCCCGATTCCCACAGATACATGAACAGTGGATCGTCTCGGTAGGGCTTGCCCTTGTCTTGCTGGTCGGCCTCCGCCTGCTCTGTCTTACGCATCGACTGGGCAGCAATTTCCGCGAGTTCATTGGCCTGACGGCGCTTGGCGGCAAACTGCGGATCGCGCGCGATGGTGTCGCCAAACCTGGCCGCCAGGGCCTTCAGTTCCCCCTGGTGTCCTTCATAGGCGCGCAACGCCTCGGCACGCTCGGCCGTCAGGCGTGCCAAAACGCCATCGCTGTCGGCGACAGACTTCTCGGCCTGGCTCATCTCCGCGGCATGGTTCTTGAGCATGCCGCGAGCCTTGAGCTCGGCCGAGGAAATGGCGCCATCCAGTTCGCTCTGGATTGCCGGATCGAGGCGCAGTTGCGCCAGTTGGCGAAACAGCTCTGCCTCGCCCTCCTTGATCTTGGCGATCCTCTCGGCGGAGCGGGCGAGGCGCTTGGAGATTTCGTCTTCCTCGCGCCTGATGTCGCGCATGGCCTCATCGAGGCTGGCCAGGGCTTCGGGTCCGCGGATGCTCATGAAACTACCACCGCGTTACTGCGCCGCCGAGCACGGGCAAATTATATTCGACGTCGAGGAACCCGTCCGATTTCCGGCCCAGTTCATTGTTCTGGATGATTCCGTCATCCTGCTTGTCGGTGACAATGGCTTCATAGACACTTTCAGGCACCCGCACGCCCCATTGGCTGACGGTTTCGGTCTCTCCGCTTTCCTCGTTGCGGATCGGCATGCTCAGTGCCTTGCCGTCGCCATCGAGCGCTTCCACCACCAGATAGTAATTGGTGGCAGCGGTATTGATCTCCGGGAACCGCCAGAAGCCGGATTGCTCGTCAGGACGATTGACGATCTGCAGCACATATTCCTGCCGCAGCTGGTCGCGCAGCGCCGTCAGATCGGCCACGGCACGCGCGGCCCCGGCCCGGTCGCCTTCTGCCGCCAGGCTATGGCCGCGCTGGCGCAGCGTTTCCGCCTGCAGCACGGCCTGCTGCACCTTGGTTTCCTCGAATATGGTCTGGTACAGCGCGTCCATCTGCGCGGGCAGACCCTCGGCAAGCTCGATGCGCGCCTGTTCGGCCTGCGCCGCCTGATAAGGCTGGTAGATGCCGAAATAGCCAACGAGCACCACCAGCAGCAGCGCTCCAGCGGCGAGCACTGGCTTGCCCCAGCGGCCGCGGCCGACATAGAGCCGCGCCAGCGTGGTGCTGAAACCGGGCTTGGGCGGGTCATACACGAAGCGGCTTTCCGCCAGCGCCGCGACGCCTTCCTTCAGAATATGGTCGGGAACCTCGATACCCTGCTGGTGATAGATGTCGCGCAGCTTGTCGATCAATTGCTGCTCGCGCGTCACCCCGGCCAGTTCGCGGGTCGCCAGATCCTGGCGATGGCGGAGCGTATCGACCACGTCCATCGCCAGCATGACTTCGTCAAGAGGCGCAGCGGTTTTCGCTGTAACGTCACTCATTGATGGCGTTCACCCCCAGGTCCGCTCCCCTATTGCTTGGTTTCGAGCAACAATGCGTTGCCCTCGGCCGCAAGGGTCGCGAGGCGCCGCTTGCCGTCTTCCACCGCATCGCGAATTTCTGCCGAATTCTTGGTCGAGGCGACGCGCATTTCGTTGATGATGGTGCGGCTCTTTTCCTGGAAGTTGATGACCGAATCCACCAGCTTCTTGACTGCATCGGCACGAACCGTGGGGCCGTATCCGGCCCGAACCGCCTCTTCCTGCACCTTGTCGCCGATCTCGCTGAGCGTTTCGAGGCTCTTGCTCATGCCTTCTTTCATGGCGTTGAGCGTCGCGGTCGATTCATGCAACCCGAACATGCCGGTGAACGATGCCGAAAGCGCCGTCAGCACGGTCTCGTTGGTGGAAAAGAACGAAATGGATTGCTGATAAACGCGCTCCTTGGCGTTGGTCGTCTGCATCAGCCGCGCCATCACCACCTCGGAGGTATTGTAGGAAATGGTGAGATTGTCCGAGAGGTCCTTGGCGATCTGGTAGCGCTTTTCTTCGTTCTGCATGTCGCGCAGCTTCTCGTCCCGGTCCATTTCGAGCCGGGCGCGGTCGGCGGGGACAGTGCCGGCATAACCCGCAACCGCCGACGATGCCCCTTCGAGGATGGTCTTCCTCTCAGCGAGCCGCTGCTCGGCCACGGCCAGCACTTCAAGCGCCATCACCTCAGCCTGCTTCAATGCCCCGCGGAAATCCCGATAGGCCTCGAGAATGGTATGCTCGCGATCGATCTGGTCCTTGGTATCCTTGGTGACGGCAAGATAGGTGTCACGGATCTTGTTGAAGCGCGTGGCGATATCGCCCCGGCTTACCTTCATCCACACGTTGGAGGCGCGCTCCAGCAGGTCCAGCTTGTTGTCCGACAGCTGATCCACCATGCCCTTGGCATCGTCGCGGATGGAATCGAATCCCTTGGTGATTTCCTCGTAGCGTTCGCCAATCTTCATGGCGGCGATCTGCTCGCGCACCACTTCGTTGAAGGCGCTGGCCTGGCTCAGCGTCCGCCCGATCAGGATAACCCGCGTCTCGTCAAGTTCGGTGATCTGGCTCAAAAGGCCCGTGATCGGCTGCTCGCCCTGCTGCTCCGGCCAGACGCCCAGATCGCGAATGGCGTTCACCGCCTTGTCCAGATACTGCAGGGGGCCCTCAGCCGCCGTGCTCGCCGGTGCTGCCTCGACTGCTGCTGCGGTGGTCACTTGATCGGCCATTCGGTTTGCTCCCCATATCTGGCGCCGGGTTGGCTGCCTGCGCTCTACGCGCTCTAGATTGACGCTGGATCGGCTCGTGGCAATTGCAACTGCCTGCCTGGCCAACTATTTAGCCCATATTGGTGCGAAAAAGCCGCACGTAAAGAGCGGGGCGTCCAAGCGTGACAAGCATTTGTTTCATGGGGCATTCCGGCCACAATAGGGCGCTGGGGGAGGGGACCTGCTGATGGACTTTGGCGGACGCTACATTATCGCGGCACCGCGCGTTGCGGTCTGGGCAGCGCTCAACGACACGGCCGTGCTCAAGGCCGCCATTCCGGGTTGTCACACCATTGCATGGTCCAGCGACACGACGCTTGATCTCGAAATCAAGGTGAACCTGGGCGTGGCCAAGCCGGTGTTCAAGGGTGAGCTCCTGCTCGAAAACATCGTACCCGCCGAACGCTATACGCTGTCCGGCCGCGGCAAGGGCGGACTGCTGGGTTTGGCCGAGGGCGCTGCCGACATCGTCCTTTCCGATCAGGGCGAAGATACGCTTCTGGTCTTCACCGCCGAAGGTGGCGCTTCAGGCCAGATCATGAAGCTGGGCAAGGCCATGATCGGCAATTCCGCGCAGAGGATCATCGATGGCTTCTTCGAGCGCTTCGGTGCGGCGATGGGGGCAGGGGTCACGCCGCTGCCGCCCGAGTAGCCGGTTAACCCAACCCTAACCATGCCCGCGTCTGCCCCGAAAGGATCACAATCGGCCACCGTTCGATGGGTTATCAAATCGCCAACCCTATCTGGCCCATTTGAAACAAATCCCATGTCCACTCAGACGCGCGACACTCTTGCCCTTTTTGCCATTGCATCGCTGGCCGTGCTTGCCGTACTTTATGGCGACACTGATCTGGCGAGCCTGTTCGGCTCCATTCTGGCGCTCTGGTAGCGGCCCTCGTCGCCTCTGAACAAGGCTGTGGGCATCATGCTCAATTTTTGACCAACCGGAAAAATTTGCGCGATTCCCTCTTGCAGGAGGCGCGTTTGCACGATTGTATCCCTTGCTAGCGCACGGAGGTTGCACCGTTGGCTTTAACGCCTTCGCTCAAGTGCGATACAGGGAGACTAATCAATGAAACTTTCAAAGTTGACCAAGGTCATTGCTGGTGGCGTTGCGCTGAGCGCCGTCCTGACCGGTACCGCCTTCGCCGATCCTGCGCTGATCTATGATCTGGGTGGCAAGTTCGACAAATCGTTCAACGAAGCCGCCTATAACGGCGCTGAAAAGTGGAAGGCCGATACCGGCGGCAACTACGTTGAGCTCGAGCTGCAGAACGATGCCCAGCGCGAGCAGGCCCTCCGCCGCTTCGCCTCGCAGGGTGCCAACCCGATCGTTGTCATGAGCTTCATGTGGGAATCCGTGCTTGGCCCGCTGGCTGCCGAATTCCCCGATACCAATTTCGTCGTGATCGACGCCGTGGTCGATGCGCCGAACGTGCAGTCCATCCTGTTCGACGAGCACACCGGCTCGTTCCTGGTCGGCGCGCTGGCTGCCCGGAAGTCCGAAACCGGCACTGTCGGCTTCGTTGGCGGCATGGACGTTCCGCTGATCCACAAATTCTATTGCGGCTATGCCCAGGGCGCCAAGTCGGTGAACCCGGACATCACCCTGATCGAAAACTATACCGGCACCACCCCGGCCGCCTGGAATGATCCGGTCACCGCGGGCGAATTGGCAACCGCTGCCTCCGACGCTGGTGCCGACGTGATCTTTGCCGCCGCCGGTGGCTCGGGTCTGGGCGTGCTGCAGACCATGGCCGACCTTGGCAAGTACTCGATCGGCGTGGACAGCAACCAGAACTACCTGCACCCCGGTTCGGTCCTCACCTCGATGCTGAAGCGCGTCGACAACGCCGTGATCAAGGCTTTCACCGAAGCTGGCGATGACGCCACCTTTACCCCGGGCCTGACCATTCTGGGCCTCGAAGGCGACTTCGTCGGCTATGCCGTGGACGAGCACAACGAGGATCTGATCACCGACGAGGACGTCGCCGTTCTTGACGATCTCAAGGCCCAGATCATCGCCGGTGAAATCGAGGTACACGACTACACCACCGACACCAGCTGCCCGCTGTAACACGCGCCAGTTGATGAGCGAGATTAACCCACAAGATCCGCAGCGGCCCCAACCGGCCGCTGCAAGCGTTCCGGCCTCTGGCTGGGCAATCGAGCTTGAAAAGATCAACAAGCGCTTTGGCCCGGTCCACGCCAACAAGGACATCGACCTCAAAATCGAGCGCGGCACTATCCACGGCATCGTGGGTGAGAACGGCGCCGGCAAGTCGACGCTGATGTCCATTCTCTATGGCTTCTACACCGCCGATAGCGGCACTATCCGCGTCAATGGCGAGGTTCATGCCATCACCGACAGCCGCCACGCGCTGGCGCTCGGCATCGGCATGGTGCACCAGCATTTCATGCTGGTCGACAATTTCTCGGTCCTCGAAAACGTCATCCTTGGCGCCGAAGATTCTGGCCTGCTCAAGCCCAGCCTCGATCGCGCTCGCAAGGAGCTTGATCGGCTGGAAACCGAGTACGACCTGGAGGTCAATCCGGACGCCATCGTCGAGGACATTTCCGTTGGCCAGCAGCAGCGCGTCGAAATTCTCAAGGCGCTGTATCGCGGCGCCGAAACGCTGATCTTGGATGAACCCACGGGCGTTCTGACGCCCAAGGAAGCCGACGATCTGTTCCGCGTGCTTGAAACCCTGCGCGCCCAGGGCAAGACGGTGATCCTGATCACCCACAAGCTGCGCGAAATCATGGCTATCACCGACAATGTCTCGGTCATGCGCCAGGGCGAAATGGTTGCCACGGTAAAGACTGCCGAAACCAGCCCGGAGCAGCTGGCCGAACTCATGGTCGGCCGCCGCGTGCTGCTACGCATTGATAAGGGCGAGGCCCATCCCGGCAAGACCCTGCTCGAAGTGCAGAACCTCGTCGTCGCCGATGATCTGGGAATTGTCCGCGTCAAGGATGTGAGCTTTTCCGTGCGCGCCGGCGAAATCGTCGGCATTGCCGGCGTGTCGGGCAATGGGCAATCCGAATTGCTCGAATCCGTCACTGGCATGCGTGACCAGAGGTCCGGAAACGTTGTGCTCAACGGCAATCCGCTCTCGCTCAAGGGCGACGATGGCGCTGCCCGCGCCCGCGCGGCGGGACTTGCCCATGTGCCCGAAGACCGGCAGCGCATGGGGCTGGTGACCAGCTTCTCCGAATGGGAAAATTCCATTCTGGGCTACCACGAAACGCCCACCTACGGCACTGGCCCCCTGCTCGATATCGCCGCCGCCAAGCGCGAAGCCGCCGAACGGATCAAGACCTTCGATGTCCGCCCCGCCGACATCAATCTCAAGGGCTCACTGTTCTCCGGCGGCAACCAGCAAAAGATCGTGCTGGCGCGCGAGATGGAGCGCAATCCCGACGTGCTGGTGGTCGGTCAGCCGACCCGCGGCGTCGACATCGGCGCCATCGAGTTCATCCACAACCAGATCATCAAGATGCGCGACGCCGGCAAGGCCATCCTTCTGGTCTCCGTCGAGCTCGACGAAATCCGCTCGCTCGCCGACCGCATCCTCGTGATGTTCGACGGTCAGATCGTGGGCGAGGCCGACCCGGCCACCGCCACCGAAGGCGAACTGGGCCTGATGATGGCCGGCGTCACCGACAGAAAGGCCGCCGAATGAGCGCGCTTCGTCCATTGCCGCGCTGGGCCGACATTGCCCTTTTGCCGGTGCTGAACCTGATCCTGGCCTTCCTGATCTCGGGTCTGGTGGTGCTGATGATCGGGCAAAATCCTTTCGTCGCTATGTGGGCCATCGTGACCGGTGCTTTCGGCAACGGCTACAACATCGGCTACACGCTTTATTACGCCACCAACTTCATCTTCACCGGCCTTGCGGTGGCGCTTGCTGCCCATGGTGGGCTGTTCAATATCGGCGCCAACGGCCAGGCCTATGTCGCTGGGCTTGGCGTTATCGTAACGGCGCTTGCGCTCGATCAGACCCACTGGCTCATCGTCGCTCCCGTGGCCATGCTCGCCGCCGCGCTGTTCGGCGGCGTGTGGGCATTTGTGCCCGGCTATCTGCAAGCCAAGCGCGGCTCGCACGTGGTCATCACCACGATCATGTTCAATTTCATCGCCGCCGCGCTGATGATCTACATGCTCAATCGCGTGTTGAAGCCTGCCGGCGTGTCCGGTCCTGAATCGGCGATGATCGAGGAAGCCGGACGCATGCCCAAGCTTGGGCAGTTCTTTGCGCCGTTCAACTACACGCCGGTCAACTTCTCCATCTTCGTGGCGCTGCTCGCCCTGGTACTGGTCTATATCCTGATCTGGCACACGCGCTTCGGCTATTCCCTGCGCACCATGGGCGCCAACCCGACGGCGGCGCGCTATGCCGGCATCTCCAATTCGCGCATGATCATGATCACCATGACGCTTTCGGGCGCTCTGGCAGGCATGGTCGCCTTCAATGAGGTATTGGGTGTCCAGAACCGGCTGGTGCTGGATTTCGTCGCCGATGCCGGCTTTGTCGGTATCGCCGTGGCGCTGATGGGGCGCAATCATCCGATCGGCATCGGCCTTGCGGCCCTGCTGTTTGGCGCGCTCTACCAGGGCGGCAATGAGCTGCAATATGTCATTTCGGGGTTGGATCGAACGGTCGTCGTCATCATCCAGGCCCTGGTGATCCTGTTCACCGGTGCGATGGAAGGCCTTTTCCGCCCGGGGCTGCAGCGCGGTTTTGCCCTGTTCAGCCAGGAAAGCCGTGCCGAGGCTCTCGAACGCTCCACCGTCAAAAGCGAGAGCTAAGCCATGGACATGGGCGCCATTCTCTCGATCCTCGACGCGACGCTACGCCTCTCCACGCCGCTGCTGCTCGCCTGCCTAGCTGGCCTCTATTCCGAACGGGCTGGCATTTTCGATATCGGGCTCGAGGGCAAGATGCTCGCGGCGGCTTTCGCTGCCGCAGCCGTAGCGGCCGTATCCGGCTCGGCCTGGATCGGCCTGATGGCCGGCATGGCCGTGTCCGTCATGACGGCCTGCCTGCAGGGTGTTGCCGCCATCACCCTCAAGGGTAACCAGCTGATCGCCGGCGTGGCCATCAACATGCTGGCGGCGGGCCTCACTACCTTTCTGGGCCAGCAATGGTTCCACCAGGGCGGCCGCACGCCGGCCCTTGGGCCGGATGGCCGCTTCGGCGCGATCCAACTCCCCTTTGCTGCCGAATTGTCCGGCGTGCCAATCCTCGGTCCAATCTACGCTGACCTGATCTCGGGTCACTACCTCCTGGTCTACATCGCCTTCGCCATGGTGGCTGTGACCGCCTATGTGCTCTATCGCACCCGCTTCGGACTGCGCCTGCGTGCCGTTGGCGAAAACCCCAAGGCGGTCGATACCGCCGGCATTTCGGTGAACAAGCTTCGCTTCCAGGCGGTGCTGATCACTGGGCTGCTCTGCGGCCTGGCCGGTGCGTATTTTTCCATCGCTCAAGGCTCGGGCTTCGGTAACAACATGACCGCCGGCAAGGGCTATATCGCGCTCGCCGCGCTGATTTTTGCCAAGTGGAAGCCTGTGCCGGCCATGTTCACCTGCCTGCTGTTCGGCTTCCTCGATGCGCTGCAAATCCGCCTCCAAAGTGCCGAACTGTTCGGCATTGAAGTGCCGGTGCAAGCCATCCAGGCGCTGCCCTATGTGCTGACCGTCGTACTGCTCGCCGGCTTCATCGGCAAGGCCGTTGGTCCCAAAGCCGGCGGCGTGCCGTACACGAAGGAGCGCTAGCACACCGGTCATTCGGAGACCTCATGGTGAGCTTGTCGAACCACGAGGTCGGGAACACTAATCGTGCCACGACTCCGTCCTTCGACAGGCTCAGGACGAGGTCTACTGAGGATACCGATGTCGAAAACACAAACCGACCAAGCCTTGTTCGAAGCAGCCGAAGCCATTCGTGCCAAGGCCTATGCGCCCTATTCGCGCTTCTCCGTGGGCGCGGCGATCCTGGCCGAAGACGGCAAGATCTACTCCGGCTGCAACATCGAAAACGCTGCCTATCCGCAGGGCAATTGCGCTGAAGCCTCCGCCATCGCCGCCATGATCGCCGGCGGGGCCCGCCGCATCACCCGCATCTATGTCACGGGGCCCGGCACAGCGCCCGTCACCCCCTGCGGCGGCTGCCGCCAGCGCCTCCGCGAATTCGCCAACCTCGATGTCACCGTCATCTCCCATGGCGTGGACGGCGAACCGCTGGTGCAAACCCTGGAACAATTGCTGCCGCACAGCTTTGGTCCCGAATACTTGCCGAAGTGAAGAGTAACCCCATGAGCAAAGCCGCCAGGACCATCCAGAAGATCGCCGGCAAGGAGCCCATCTCCGCGGCCATCGTGCTTGGCTCAGGCCTTTCGGCCATCGGAGATCAACTGGCCGACAAGGTCACCATCCCCTTTTCCGAACTCAAGGGCTTCCCAGGTGGCGGCGTTTCCGGCCATGGGCGCGACCTCCTTATCGGCACCATGGGCGGCAAGCGCGTGGCAATCCTGTCCGGTCGCGAACACTATTACGAACACGGCAACGCCGCCGCCATGCGTCCGGCGCTCGAAGCCATGGCCGAACTGGGCGCGCAAAGCCTGCTGTTGACCAACTCCGCCGGCTCCGTCGACGAGCGCTTCCGCCCGGGCGATCTGATGCTCATTGCCGACCACATCAACTACGCCGGCATGAACCCGCTGATCGGGGAAGCCACCGACCGCCGCTTTGTCAACATGGTCGATTGCTACGCTTCCGACCTGCGCGCCAAGGCACGGGGCTTGGCCGAGCGGCTCGATATCAGGCTCGGCGAAGGCGTCTATCTCTGGTATTCTGGCCCCAGCTTTGAGACCGTGGCCGAAATCCAGATGGCGATCCGGCTGGGTGCCAATGCCGTGGGCATGTCCACGGCACCAGAGGTGATCCTGGGGCGTTTCCTGGGGCTCAAAGTGTGGGCCTGCTCGTCCATCACCAATATGGGCGCCGGGCTCTCGGCCGAGAACATCAGCCATGAGCACACCAAGACCATGGCTGTGCAGGGCGCGGAAAAGCTCAAGAAGCTCATCCCCGCGCTGGTGGAGGAACTATGAGCCTGAAAATTGTCGATAGCCACAGGTCAGAAGCCGTTCACAAGCGCAACCCGGGCTTCCCGCTGGATCTCGATTGGGTCGGCCGCGTCCGCATGAACCGCTCGGCGCTGGAGCGGCGCGCTTCGACCATCGGCACTCGCAGGACGGTCAAGAAGGAATACCAGCTGGCCTGGTTACTCCGGGCGATCACGCTGATCGACCTGACGACGCTCAATGCCGACGATACGCCCGGCCGCGTCGAACGCCTCTGCGCCAAGGCCCGTCACCCGCTACGCCAGGATATCGTTGACCAGCTCGATGTGGGCGATCTGCGTATCCTGCCCGGCGCCGTGTGTGTCTACCACAGCTTCGTCAAGACGGCGGTGACTGCACTGAAGGGCTCGGAAATTCCGGTTGCGGCGGTGTCCACGGCCTTTCCGCACGGCTTGGCGCCGGTCGAAACCAAGCTGCGCGAAATCGAACTTTCGGTCGCGGACGGCGCCGAGGAAATCGACATCGTCATCGAGCGCGGCATGGTGCTGCGCGGCGACTGGCAAGCGCTTTACGACCAGGTCCGCGCCTTCCGCAAGGCCTGCGGCGAAGCGCATATCAAGACCATTCTGGGCACCGGCGAGCTTGCCACCCAGACCAATATCGCCAAGGCGAGCCTCGTCTGCATGCTGGCCGGCGCCGACTTCATCAAGACCTCCACCGGCAAGGAAAAGGTCAATGCCAACCTGGTGACCTCGCTCACCATGATCCGCATGATCCGCTGGTTCGCGGAGGAAACCGGCATCGAGATCGGCTACAAGCCGGCGGGCGGCATCTCCACGGCTGGCGACGCCCTTAAATACATGGCCTTGATGAAGGAAGAGCTGGGCACCCACTGGCTGCAGCCGCACCTGTTCCGCTTCGGGGCGAGTTCACTGCTCACCGATATAGAACGGCAAATGGAGCATGGCCTGACCGGACACTACGCGGCTGATTATCGCCAGCCGATGATCTAGGTGCGCGCCGCCCTCGTGGTTCGACAGGCTCACCATGAGGGCTCCTGAGGCGCCGATTTTCGGTCGGACCTCATGGTGAGCCTGTCGAACCACGAGGTCCGTTGCACGGAGCCGGAGAAATCGAATGAACAAGATCGCGCAAATCTTCGAAACTCTCGAATATGGCCCGGCGCCCGAAGCCGCCGATCAAGCAATCGCATGGCTCGATAGCCACGAGCGCAAATTCGGTCATTTCATCGATGGTGACTGGACCGAACCGGGCACAACCTTCGCAACGGACAATCCGGCCACCGGCGAAAAGCTGGCCGACCTGACGGAGGGAGCACCTGCGGACGTCGATCTTGCCGTCAACGCGGCCCGCGCCGCTTTTGGGCCGTGGAGCGCGCTGTCGGGCTACGAACGCGGCAAATATCTCTACGCCATCGCCCGCGCCATCCAGAAGCACTCACGCCTCTTCGCCGTGCTCGAAACCCTCGATAACGGCAAGCCGATCCGCGAGAGCCGCGACATCGATATTCCGCTGGTCGCCCGCCATTTCTACCACCACGCCGGCTGGGCGCAGCATCTGGCGCGCGAATTCCCCGATCAGGTGCCCTACGGCGTCTGTGGGCAGATCATCCCGTGGAATTTTCCGCTGCTGATGCTCGCCTGGAAGATTGCCCCGGCTCTTGCCGCAGGCAACACCGTCATTCTCAAGCCCGCCGAGTTCACCTCGCTGACTGCGCTGCTGTTCGCCGAGATCTGCCAACGCGTTGGCCTGCCCAAGGGCGTCGTCAACATCGTCACCGGCCAGGGTGAAACCGGGGAGGCCATCGTCACCCATAAGGGCATCGACAAGATCGCCTTCACCGGCTCCACCGAAGTGGGCAAGGCCATCCGCGCCGCAACGGCCGGCACCGGCAAGGGTCTCTCGCTCGAGCTTGGCGGCAAGTCGCCCTATATCGTCTTCGACGACGCAGACATCGACAGCGCCATCGAAGGGCTCGTCGATGCCATCTGGTTCAATCAGGGCCAGGTCTGCTGCGCCGGCTCGCAGCTTCTGGTGCAGGAGAGCATCGAGGAGCGCTTCATCACCAAGCTCAAGAAGCGCATGTCCACGCTGCGCGTCGGCGACCCGCTCGACAAGTCGGTGGACATCGGCGCGCTGGTCGCGCCAGTGCAGGTCGAGCGCATCCGTGACCTTATGCAGCGCGGCGCCGCGGAGGGCGCGGTGATCTATGAGCCCGATGGCGAATTGCCCGGCGGCACCTGCTTCCTCAAGCCCGTTCTGGTCACCAACGTTTCCCCCGCCAATACGATGGTGACCGAGGAAATCTTTGGACCGGTCCTCGTCGCCATGAGCTTCCGCACGCCCGAGGAAGCTGTCGCCTTGGCCAACAACACCCGCTATGGCCTTGCCGCCACCATCTGGAGTGAGAACATCAATCTGGCGCTTGATATCGCGCCCAGGATCAAGGCCGGCGTGGTCTGGATCAACGGCACCAACAATTTCGACGCCGCCGTCGGCTTCGGCGGCTACAAGGAAAGCGGTTTCGGTCGCGAAGGCGGCCGCGAAGGCATGGCAGCGTATTTGAAACCCGCTTGGGAGAAGGACCTCAAGCCCGCCCCCGCCCACAATGTCATCCCCGCAAAAACGGGAATCTCCCCCCTCGACGCCGCCCATCTCGACCAGACCGCAAAGAACTATATCGGCGGCAAGCAGGCCCGCCCCGACAGCGGCTATAGCCGCCCCGTGCTTGACCCCGCCGGGAAGCTCATCGGTGAAGTGGGCGACGGCAACCGCAAGGACATCCGCAACGCCGTGGAAGCGGCCCGCGCCGCTCTCGGTTGGTCTACCACCGCCGCTCACTCCCGCGCGCAAATCCTCTATTTCCTGGCAGAAAACCTAGACTATCGCCGTGACGAGTTCGCCGCGCGGATTCTGGCGCAGACCGGCGAAGACGGTGCGGAAGAAGTGGCGCTCTCCGTCGAACGCCTGTTCGCCTTCGCCGGCTGGGCCGACAAATACGATGGTGCGGTGCACAATCCGCCCTTGCGCGCTGTCGCCGCAGCCATGGTCGAGCCTCTCGGCGTCATGGGCATCGTCGCGCCGCTCTCCCGCCCGCTGCTTGGCTCGATCGCCTTGATCGCTCCGGCGCTGGCCATGGGCAATACCGTGGTGCTGGTCCCATCGGCCACATCGCCGCTGTCCATCACCGACCTCTATCAGGTCATGGAAACCTCCGACGTGCCTGCCGGGGTCGTCAACATCGTCACCGGCGACAGCGTGACCTTGGCAAAGACCCTGGCCGAACACGACGGCGTCGACGCCCTCTGGTTCGCCGGCTCCGCCGAAGCCTCGGCCATGGTGGAAAAAGCCTCGATCACCAATGTCAAACAGACCTGGACCACGCGTGGCCTCGACTACGATCTTGCCGACCGGCGTTTCGAGGGCGACTATTTCCTGAGCAAGGCCACACAGGTCAAGAACGTCTGGATTCCGTACGGGGCGTAGGACATGGTCTTCCTGCCCCAAGAGGTCATCATCAGGAAGCGCGACGGTGACGTCCTTCCAGCCGACGACATTGCGCAATTCATCGGCGGGTTCGCCGAGGGCACCGTTTCTCATGCCCAAGCGGCAGCCTTTGCCATGGCGGTGTACTTCAAGGACATGACCATGCCCGAGCGCGTGGCGCTCACCCTGGCCATGCGGGATTCCGGCACGGTGCTCGACTGGTCAGATCTGGACGGCCCTGTCGCGGACAAGCATTCCACTGGCGGGGTAGGGGACAATGTCTCCCTCATGCTCGCCCCGATCCTTGCCGCCATCGGCATCTATGTGCCGATGATCTCCGGGCGCGGCCTGGGGCATACGGGCGGCACGCTCGACAAGTTCGATGCCATCCCCGGCTACACCACCAGCCCGGACAATGCCCTTTTCCGTCATGTGGTCAAAAGCGCCGGCTGCGCCATTATCGGCCAGACCGCTGACCTCGCGCCGGCCGACAAGACACTTTACGCGATCCGGGACGTCACCGGCACGGTGGAATCCATCTCTCTGATCACCGCGTCCATCTTATCCAAGAAGCTGGCGGCCGGGCTTGGCGCCCTGATCCTCGACGTCAAGACCGGCTCCGGGGCCTTCATGCCCACGCTGGAGAATTCCAGGGATCTTGCCCAGAGCCTTGTCGACGTCGCCAATGGCGCAGGGCTCCAGACCTCTGCTCTGATCACCGACATGAACGAGCCGCTCGCCAGTGCCGCCGGCAACGGCCTCGAGGTCCGCAATGCCGTCGACTTCCTTACCGGCAAGCATCAGGATGCCCGCCTGAAAGAGGTGACGCTGGCTCTCTGCGCCGAGCTGGCCCTGATGACCGGAACGGCCAGCAGTGCCGCCGCTGCCCGCCAATTGGTCGAAGACGCGCTCGATAGTGGCCGCGCAGCCGAGCGCTTCGCTCGCATGGTTGCTGAACTCGGCGGACCAAGCGACTTCGTCGAGCGGATGGACGACTATCTGGCGCCCGCGCCCATCGTTCGCGATATTTTCGCGGACGATGAAGGCAAGGCCATCGACATCGACACGCGCGGCGTTGGCATGGCCGTGGTTGCGCTGGGCGGTGGCCGCGCCACCCCAACCGACACCATCGACCATGCCGTCGGCTTCGATCGGCTGGCCGGTCTCGGCACCAGGCTCTACGCAAAAACACCTATCGCCCGCATCCACGCTCGCGACGAGGCGTCGGCGGCCGATGCGGAGAAACGCCTCAAAGCCGCCTACCGTCTGGGCGACACGCCGCCGCGCAACCCACTGATCTCTGCCTCGGTCCCCCCGACTTAGCCCACCACGGAGTCATTCCCGCGAAAGCGGGAACCTCCGTTTTCTTGTCGCCACCGCAACAGAGCTTCCCGCTTTCGCGGGAATGACCCGGTGGGATAATTTCCCAAGGAGCCTGCAATGCCCCGCGCCATTCTCTGCATTCTCGATAGCGTCGGCATTGGCGGCGCGCCGGACGCCGACGCATACGGTGATACCGGCTCCAACACGTTTGGCCACATCGCCGAATGGGCCGCCACCGGCAAGGCCGACCGCCCCGGCCTGCGATCGGGGCCCCTCAATGTCCCCAACCTCGATGCGCTCGGCATCGGCGCGGCCATTAAGCTCTCAACCGGCACACTGCCGCCCGGTCTGTCAGCCACCCCCAAGGGTGGCCGCTTCGGTGTGGGCCGCGAAGTTTCCAAGGGCAAGGATACTCCATCCGGCCATTGGGAGATCGCAGGCGTGCCGGTGCCCTTCGAATGGGGCTATTTCCCGCAGTCGGAGCCAACCTTCCCGCCGCAGCTGATCGAAGACTTTATGGAACGTGCCGGACTCCCCGGCATCCTCGGCGACAAGCACGCCTCGGGCACCGATATCATCGCCGCCCTGGGCGACGAGCATATCCGGACCGGCAAGCCGATCTGCTACACCTCCATCGACAGCGTGTTCCAGATCGCCGCGCACGAAACCCATTTCGGCCTGAACAGACTCTACGAAATCTGCCAGATCGCCTTCGAGCTGACCGCCCCGATGATGATCGGCCGTGTCATCGCGCGGCCCTTCGTCGGCGAGAATGCCCAAAGCTTCAAGCGCACCGGCAATCGGCGCGACTTTGCCCTAGCCCCGCCCGAGCCGACACTGCTCGATCGAAACCAGGCGGCTGGCAACCAAGTCTATGCCATCGGCAAGATTTCCGACATCTATGCCGGCCATGGCGTCACCCACAAGCTCAAGGGCACCGGCATCCCTCAGCTCTTCGACAAGACGCTCGACGCCATGGAAATGGCCGCTGACAACGCCTTCATCATGACCAATTTCGTCGACTTCGACAGTGAATACGGTCACCGCCGCGACGTGCCAGGCTATGCCGCAGCGCTCGAACTGTTCGATGCTCGCCTGCCTGAGATGATCTCCAAGCTGCGGCACGATGATCTGCTGATCCTGACGGCTGATCACGGCAACGATCCGACTTGGCCTGGCACCGATCACACCCGAGAACAGGTGCCGATCCTGGTTTTTTCCCCAAGCCTGTCACCGGGAGAGATTGGCATTCGCCCCACCTTCGCTGATATAGGTGAAAGCATAGCCCACTGGCTCGGACTTGATCCCGGCCGGCACGGCAAGAGTTTTCTCTAAGACACGGGTGTTTCCATGAGCAACGTCACCATCATCGATCACCCGCTGATTCAGCACAAGCTGACCATCATGCGCAACAAGGAGACCTCCATAGCGGGGTTCCGCCGCCTGCTGCGCGAGATTGCGCATCTGATGTGCTACGAGGTGACCCGCGATCTCGAGTTGGAACTGATCGACATCGAAACCCCGATGGCGCCGATGAAGTCTCCGGCAATCAAGGGCAAGAAGCTGGTCTTTGCTTCCATCCTGCGTGCCGGCAACGGCCTTTTGGATGGCATGTTGGATCTGGTGCCGGCGGCACGTGTGGCCCATATCGGCATGTATCGTGACCACGAAACTCTGGAGCCGGTGGAATACTACTTCAAGGCACCGTCAAACCTTGAAGACCGCCTGATCATCGTGGTTGACCCGATGCTGGCAACAGCGAATTCCGCCACCGTTGCGATCGACAAGCTCAAGCAATTGGGCGCCAACGATATCCGCTTCCTGTGCCTGCTGGCGGCGCCCGAAGGCGTCAAGCGGTTCACCGAAGCCCATCCCGACGTGCCGGTTTACACCGCGGCAATCGATAGCCATCTCAACGAGCAGGGCTATATCATCCCCGGCCTCGGCGACGCCGGCGACCGTATGTACGGCACCAAATAGCATGTCCAAGCTCGTTCACTCGATGATCCGGGTTATCGACGAGGCCCGCTCGGTTGATTTCTATGAACAGGCCTTCGGGTTGACGGTGCAGGAGCGCATTGAGTTCCCCGATTTCGCGCTGATCTACCTCGCCACCGGGTCCGGTGGTTTTGAGCTTGAACTGACCGTGAATTTCGGCCGCACCGAACCCTATGATCTGGGCGATGGTTACGGGCACTTGGCAGTGGTGGTTGATGACGTAGACGCTGAACACGCTCGGCTTACAGAGCTCGGCTACGGCCCGCGCAAGCTCGTCGATTTCAACAATGGCGGCGTACCCGTTGCCCGCTTCTTTTTCATCGCCGATCCCGACGGCTACCAGATCGAAGTGATCCAGAAAGGCCGCCGGTTCGGTTAAGGGCGCTACTTCGCCTTGAGCGGCAGCCCCAGCCCGATCAGTTCCTTGCGCAAGGTCACGGGGTCCTTGAAGTGGATTCCGTGCATGCCGAACTTGCGGGCGGATGTGATGTTGGGTTCGCTATCGTCGATGAACACGCAGCTCTCGGGTGCCAGGCCATAGCGCTCGCAGAACACGCGATAGATCCGTGGGTCCGGCTTCACCATGCCTTCCAGGCCCGAGACGATCACCCCGTCGAACTTCTCGAGGAACGGCCAGTCTGGCAGGCAACTCACCCACTTCTCCCAGGAGAAATTGGTGATGGCGAAAGTCGGGATCTCCTGCTCGACCAGTTCGTCATGAATATCGATCGTGCCCTGAATGAAGCCGCCGAGTGTTTCCTTCCAGCGCAAGTCAAACGCCTGGATTTCGCGCCAATACTTGGGAAAGCGAGTGATAAGCTTGGCAACACCCTCGGAGTAAATCTCCCCGGCATCGAACTCCAAATTCCACTCCAGCGTGCAGACGCTTTCCTGGAACCACTGCGCATCCTCCTCGCTCTCGAAGAGCTTGCGGAACAGATACATCGGGTTCCAGTCAACGAACACGCCGCCAAGGTCAAACACAGGAACAAGCGTATCGGTCATGCGGAAAACTCTACCAGTGAGGGGAAGCTGGCTGGCTTGTGGCACGAGCCCCGGCAAGGTGCAAGCGCAGGCTCACTTGATATCGATGTCTCCGCCAAAGCGTGGCAGAAAGAAGTTTTCGCGGTAAAGATTGATGGGCGAAGTGTAGACGATCCCGTAAAGCGGGGTATAGGGCAGGCGCGTTTCCGCTACGATGACGAACTGGCCTTCGGCGATGGCGATAACTGATTGGGGTAACGGATAGCTGCTGTTATCCTCTCGGTTCAGCGCATTGTCTGGCACTTGGTTCATGAAACCTCGCGACCAGACGACTTCCGCCTCACCGTTCTCCACCTTCACCTGCGTCACGATCTGGACCATGCCGTCCACCACATAGGGCGAGACAATGCCGCTAGCCACTTTGACGTAGTCCAGTAGATCAGCGGTGAGGATTTCTCCTTCCGACCGCGACACCAGATCGCCCACCGCCCCCGATATCAGCTGAACCTTGCGGTCCATGCTGATCAACACACTCCCTTCATTGGCGCCGACATAAAGCATCAGCATGACCGGCAGGATCAGTGCGAACTCCACCGCTGCAGCACCGGCCTGAGCTGCCCTGAAGCGGCGAAGCTTTGCAATCAGCTGGTTTGCCAATCTCATGTGAACGGCTCGTTGCGCAACACTGTCGTCCCGCTCATCAAGCGGGTTCCGTCACCAAGATTGCCGAGGTGATACCCCCCCAAACTGACGATGGCGGGCCATTTGTAATAGACCTGCACGACAACAATGCTGGAACCCTGGCCAGCAGAAAAGACTTCTGGACGCGTCCAGTCGCAGGCATCTTTCTTGCAATTGGCGAAGTCGATCGGCGCACTGATCGTGATGTCCGAGAACCTGCCTGTATCTTGTACGTCGACCTCGACGTGCAGGGCGTCGCAGTTGGTGAACAATCCATACAGCCGCTCGCAAACGCGGTCCTTGAAATCCTGCGCGGTCGTGATCCCCATTTCGCGTACCTGGCCGGTACGGATCAGGCGGCTGACGTCCTGCACGGCGGTGTCCAGGATCTGACCCGACAGAAACACGACGGCGGTTTCGAGTATGGCCCCCACGATCATGAAAAAGGGCAGGGCAAGCAGCCCGAATTCAACGGCGGTTGCGCCTCTCTCATCGCGCAGAAGCTTCGACCGCTGGAGTCCCAACAGCCTTCTGCCTACCACCGATGCGAACCTGCTTGTCACGACACCGCACTCTTGTTGCGAGCGTAGTCTAGGAGCGGGGCACTAATTGAACATTTAGACTGTGTGATTGAACCGCCAGAGTTACGAATGGCGTTAACAGTCTGCTACCGTTGAGCCTCAGTTTTGCCCGATGGTCTGAATCAGCTGGGCCGAGGCAATCGCTTCACCCGAGAAGCCGGGGTCGTCGCCCATGGTAATCGTATTCTGGCAGACGGGCGCACAGGCAAGGCTGGTGCGTGCCTGTCCCTGGAACACGGTGAGCGTGCCGGCCTGCATCTGCACAACCTCGATGATCGTGTCGGCGATGGGCGTGCCTGCGCTATCGAGAACGATCAGATTGGTTTGCCCGTAACTCTTGCCCGTGAGCACCAGCGTCTGCGGGTCCTGGATCAGCACGTCCGCTATCCCGGGATTGCCAACGATCACCGTCGCTGCAGAAGCATTGATGCGCAGGATGCGCGCCATGTTCACATTGACATTGATAGGCGCATCGGCCGCAAGACTGGCAAGTGGCGCGACGGCGGACCCGAAGAGGCCGAGAGCGAGGGTAATGGCAAGATGTTTACGCATGAACGGGTCCGGCGGCACAGATACACTGCAAGACAGTTTCGTCTCGAATAGTGAATAATTCACAAACAGTCATAACTGCTGGCTTGATGTGCCCGGTGGTAAAGGCTTGTTCCTGCGTGCCGATCATCTTCATAATACATGGCAAGTAAGTATAATTGCAGTAGAGGCGTGCCGCCCGCCGTCCGGCTGAAGGGCGTTTCGCATTTGATCGATTCCGGTAACCGGTTGATATCTATGTAATATTCTAGGCAGGACGGCGTAGTGTCCCGAGCTCGCAATTAACGCAATTTCAAGACGTCGCGAATAGCTTCCAAATTGTTCGATGTGTGACGTGTCGAACGATGAGCGTCACTAGATGACGTAGTAATGGAGCCTGGTAATGAACATCTTCGCACGCTTCGCGCAGGACGAGTCTGGCGCGACCGCAATTGAATACGGCCTTATCGCCGCCCTGATCGCTGTTGGTATCATCGTGGCAGCAACCACCCTTGGTGGCAGCCTATCGGGCCTATTTAACGATATCAGCGACCGGTTGGATGACACTGTAGTGCCGGCGGCCCCGGCTCCTGCTGGCGGCTAAGACACCTATCTAACTTGGAAGGGGGGCCTCGTGCCCCCCTTTTTCGTTTTCCTTAACTCCACTGCACTACACTTCCGGTCAAACCATCCGGAGCCCGAGATGTCCTCCATAGCGCTGCTGATATTCCCGTTCGCCATGGCCTTTGCGGCAACCTCGGACCTGCTGACCATGCGAATTTCCAACAAGTTGGTGATGCTGCTTGTCGGGGCTTTCCTGATTGTGGCGCTGGCCACCGGACTGCCACTGCCCGAATTTGCCATGCACCTGACTTGCGCGCTGGTGGTGCTTGTGGTGGGTTTTGCGTTCTTTGCTTTTGGCTGGATCGGGGGGGGAGATGCGAAGCTGGCTGCTGCGACTTCGCTTTGGCTTGGCTTCGGTCTTGCTCTGCCTTTTTTGATTTATGCTGCGCTTTTGGGCGGACTTCTGACCCTGGTTATTTTGGCTTTCCGCCGTTTGCCACTGATGCCCCTGATCGCCCGCTTCCGCTGGATCGAGCGCCTGCACGATCGCAAGTCGGGCGTGCCTTATGGCGTAGCTCTCGCTGCCGCTGGTTTACTGGTCTACTCGAACTCGGCAATGTTCGCCCGTCTCGCCGCCTGACCTTTTGAAGTAAACGTCGCCCGAGAGTGACCGATTATTTGTTCGCTCTTGCATTTTGAAGAAATTTACTAGTCGTTAACTCTTCCGGCAAAGTTTCGGTTAACCAAACTTTGACCCTTTCGGTTCATGATTCATCCGGTGGAAATGGACGTCTGCGTCCTGCCTAGCTCCGGAGTACCAGATGAAGCCGGCCCGTTTGATATTGCTGCTCGTCGCCATCATTGCAGGCGGCCTGGCAGCTTTTCTGGTGACGCGTGGCGGCCCGGCACCCGAGCAGGTCATTACCACCGAGGTCATCGAAGAGGCCAAGACGCAGGTTCTGGTCGCAAGTCTGCCGATCGGCGTGGGCGAGCGGCTGGCACCCACCAAACTGCAATGGCAGGATTGGCCGGAAGGCGCCGTGCGCCCGGAATACGTCACCATTGCCGCCATGCCGGACGCCACCACGGACCTGACCGGTGCCGTGGCGCGCTTCGAATTTTTCCCGGGAGAGCCGATCCGCGAGGCCAAGCTGGCCCGCACCGACCAGGGGTATCTGTCGGCAGTTCTGGCGCCCGGCATGCGGGCCGTGTCGGTGCCTGTTACAGCCGCTTCCAGCGCCGGCGGCTTTGTGCTGCCCAATGATCATGTCGACGTGCTGCTGACGACCAGCACCGATGCCGGTCAGGTATCCGAACTTGTTCTGTCCAATGTACGCATTTTAGCGATCGGCAAGCGCCTGGGCGAGGTGGGCGTCAGCGGTGGCCAGGAAGATCCTGCGGCCGCAGCACCCACCCCGATCACCTTCGATGATGCCACCATCGCGACCATCGAACTCGATCCGGGCCAAGCCGAAGCCCTTGTCACGGCGGCGACGCGCGGCCAGCTGTCCCTCACCCTGCGCTCGGTAGCAGACTTCGTCGACAACGGTTCATACACCAGCGCGGCTTCCAGCCAGACCGTGCGCCTGATCCGCTTCGGCAAGGAGCAGAGCATCAGCGCGGGCACGACCGTCAGCAGCGTCAGCCCACAAACCGACCCCACCGTATTGCCGGATTCGACGATCCCGCTGGGACCTGTAACGCCGATCGTGCCGGCCGCGGCGCAAGACATGCCGCGCTAGGGTGGAGACAATAATGTCCAGGATTTCCAATAGTCTTCCCCGCCTGATCAAGGCTTCGGCACTCGCCCTGCTCATGGCTGCCACGGCGATAGCAATTTCTCCGGTGCTGGCCGGAGAAAACCAGATCACCATCTCGCCCAATTCCTACGGCGCTACGCGCAAGGTGGAAATCGAGCTCAACAAGACGGTTCTGGTGGATCTGCCGGCAGGTGCCGCCGAGGTCATCGTGGCCCAGCCGGGCGTCGCAGCAGCCATCATGCGCACGCGCAGCCGGGCCATTCTTCAGGGCATCACTGGCGGCGACACCAACGTCTTTTTCATCGACGACCAGGGCCGCACCATCGCCGTGCTGGACGTGAAGGTGATCGAAGAGCCGTCCCAGGTCGGCAACGCGCTGGAAACCGCGCTTGCTCGCGTCATTCCGGGTTCGAGAATTTCGGTGGAGTCGGTGACCCTGGGGTCGGACACCAATCGGGTCGTGCTGACGGGAACGGTGCTGTCGGGTGAAGACAAGGAGCGCGCCACCTCGATAGCCGTGCAGTTTGCCGGCGCCCCCGAGAACGTGGCCAACATCCTGGACATCACCGGCAACCAGCAGGTCATGCTGCAGGTCACCGTTTCGGAAGTGAACCGGGATGTCGCCAAGCAGTTTGGTATCAATCTGTCGGGCTCGCTCAGCGTCGGCAGCGTCAATTTCGGCTTCAATGCTCCAACTGCAGCCACGCCGGCCTACAGCGCCACCGGCGATTTCGGCATCGGCAATCTGCAGCTGAACGCGGCCATTCGCGCCCTGGAAACCCGT
Organism: Devosia naphthalenivorans; assembly: GCF_003056355.1. Lineage (GTDB taxonomy): Bacteria > Pseudomonadota > Alphaproteobacteria > Rhizobiales > Devosiaceae > Devosia > Devosia naphthalenivorans. Next base: position 26,739 of record NZ_PYVW01000004.1, on the reverse strand, counting down.
GGCGGACTGCGGGTTCTGGCGCAGCCGACGCTGACGGCGATTTCGGGTCAGCCCGCCGAGTTCAAGGTCGGCGGTGAATTCCCCATTCCCCTCCTCGATGACAATGGCAATACCATCATCACCTACAAGGAATACGGCATAACCCTGGATTTCACGCCGGTGGTCAAGTCCAACGGCCTTGTCGCGCTGACGATCGACACCGGCGTTTCGGAAGTCCAGACGGGCACTTACGCTCTCACCAATCGGTCGGCCAAAACCGCAGTGGAACTTCAGCCGGGCACTACGCTGGCGATCGGTGGCCTGTTGCAGGAGCGCAGCAGCCAGCAAATCGAGCAGATGCCGGGCCTGGGCAATATCCCAATTCTGGGAGCCCTGTTCCGCTCGCGCGACTTCCAGTCACAGCAGACCGAGCTGGTGATCCTGGTCACCCCCTATCTGGTAGCGGCAAGCCCGTTGAATGCCATAGCCGTGCCGACTGACCATACGGTGCCATCCAGCGATGCTGAGGCGATTTTCCTGGGCAAGATGGAAAGCATGTACGGCGTCGGAACCAGCGGCGCCATGCGCGGCAGCATTTCGGGTTCCGTGGGTTTTGTTCTCGACTAGGGAAAAGCGATGATCCCTGGCGAAGGAGTGTTTGTTTCATGAGTTTCCTCACCCCTGACGTCCGAGCAAAGGAAGAGCCCGCAGCAGATATTGCTCCGGGCGCGCGCCTCATTCCGCGCATCACCATTCAGGCGTTCTGTGAGAACTCGCAGACGGCCCAATTGGTGGAGAGCGCCATTCATGACCGGCGCATGTCCAAGGTCGCGCTGACCACCCATAATGGGGGCATCGACGGCGCGGTGGAAACCTACAAATCCAATCCGACGCCGAACCTGATCATCGTCGAGACGGTTCTCTCGCCGGGCGAAATTCCCAAGGCGCTGGAACGTCTCGCCGAGGTCTGCGATGCCTCGACGCGGGTCGTCGTGCTTGGCCATGCAAATGACGTGGTGCTCTATCGCGAACTGATCCGCTCGGGCATCTCGGAATACATCGTGCTGCCCGCAACGGCGCAGCAGATCGTGACGGCGATAACCGAGCTGTTCGCGTCCGAGAATGCCGCACCCATCGGGCGCACAGTGGGCTTCGTGTCCGCCAAGGGCGGCGCCGGCGGTTCCACCGTGGCGCATAATGTGTGCTGGGCGATCGCAACCGTGCTGCGGCAGGATAGCGTGATCCTCGATATGGATCTGCCCTTCGGCACGGCGGGCCTCAACTTCAATCAGGACCCCCCGCATGGGCTGGCCGATGCCATCACGGCCAACCAGAAGGTTGACCAGACCATGCTCGACCGCCTGATGAGCAAGGCGGCCAGCCACATCAACCTGCTGACGGCTCCCGTGACGCTGGATCGCACCTTCGATTTCGAAGAGCGCGAGTTCGAATCCGTCATCGAGATGTGCCAGAACACCATGCCCGTCGTGGTGCTCGATATCCCCCACGCCTGGAATGCCTGGGTCCGCCAGACGCTTGCGACCATCGACGAAGTGGTGATCGTCGCCGAGCCGGACCTGGCCAATCTGCGCAATGCCAAGAACCTTGCCGATACCGTCAAGGCCCTTCGCCCGACCGAGAGCGCACCATGCCTCGTGCTCAACCAGGTGGGGATGCCGCGCCGTCCCGAAATCAGTCCAGGCGAGTTCGCCCAGTCGGTCGAATGCCAGTTGCTGGGCCAGATCCCGTTCGACGCGGCCCTGTTCGGCACCGCCGCCAATAACGGTCAGATGATCGCTGAGGTCGCGGCCAACAACAAGATCAACGAAGTTTATCGCGCTATCGGCATGCATGTTACCGGGCGCAATGCGGCCCATATCGGGGGCAAGTCATCAAGCCTGATGAAGCTGCCCTCGTTCCTCAAGAAGCGGGCCTGAACGGTCCGTTGAAACGATAGGACGACCATGTTTGGTAAGCGCACATCATTTGGTGGCAACACCCCGGGCGTCAGCGAAGTCGCGCGCCCGATCCCCAGCGCACCGCCGCGGGTCGATACCCCTGCACAGATCAAGCGGGCCGCGGAAAGCGACGCCATGGCCGCCCGCATGCGGAGCAGCGAAGACGTCATCGACGTGCGCGCCCCTGCGGAAGCGGCGCGCGACAAGGAATATTTCCAGACCAAGTCGGCCATCTTCAATGCGTTGATCGATTCCATCGACCTCAGCCAACTCGCCACCATGGAGCAGGATGCGGCGCGCGAGGAAATCCGCGATATCGTCGCCGAGATCATCGCGCTCAAATCCATCATCATGTCCATCTCCGAGCAGGAAGACCTGCTCGAGGACATCTGCAACGACGTGCTGGGCTATGGCCCGCTCGAGCCGCTGCTGGCGCGCGACGACATCGCCGATATCATGGTGAATGGCTCCCAGCGTTGCTACATCGAAGTCGCCGGCAAGGTGAAGCTGACCAATGTGCGCTTCCGTGACGATGCGCATTTGATGAACGTCTGCCAGCGCATCGTCAGCCAGGTCGGCCGCCGCGTCGATGAAAGCTCGCCGATCTGTGACGCCCGCCTGCCGGACGGTTCGCGCGTCAACGTCATCGCGCCGCCGCTCGCCATCGATGGTGCAGCGCTCACCATCCGAAAGTTCAAGAAGGACAAGCTGACCCTCCAGCAGCTGGTCAAATACAATTCCATCTCCCCCGAAGGCGCCGAGGTGCTGCGCATCCTGGGCCGGGTGCGGGCCAATGTGCTGATTTCGGGTGGTACCGGTTCGGGCAAGACGACGCTGCTCAACTGCCTCACCGCGTTCATCGAAAAAGACGAGCGCGTCATCACCTGCGAAGACTCGGCTGAACTCCAGCTGCAGCAGCCGCACGTCGTCCGTCTCGAAACCCGTCCGCCGAACCTCGAAGGCGAAGGCGAGATCACCATGCGCGATCTCATCAAGAACTGCCTGCGTATGCGCCCCGAACGCATCATCGTCGGCGAAGTTCGTGGCCCCGAGAGCTTCGATCTGCTCCAGGCCATGAACACGGGCCATGACGGCTCCATGGGCACGCTGCACGCCAACAGCCCGCGTGAAGCCCTGTCGCGCCTTGAATCCATGATCACCATGGGCGGCTATTCGCTGCCCAGCCGCACTATCCGCGAGATGATCACTTCATCCATCGACGTCGTGGTGCAGGCCGCGCGCCTGCGCGATGGCTCGCGCCGCATCACCCACATCACCGAGATTCTTGGGATGGAAGGCGACGTGATCGTGACGCAGGACATTTTCCTCTACGACATCATCGGCGAAGATTCGAACGGCATGCTGGTCGGCCGCCACCGCTCGACCGGCATCACCAAGCCGCAGTTCGCCGAGCGGGCCCGCTACTTCAACGAAGAAGCCAATCTCGTCGAAGCACTCGAAAAGTCCAACACCGAACAGCGCGAACTGCTGGATTCCTGAAGCCATGAACCTGATCCTCGTCGCAGTGCTGGCTATGGTGACCGTGGGGGCGCTGGGCTTTGCCCTGGTGCCCGCCGCCATGGGGGGCGGCAGGGCCGAGCAACGGCGCAAGGCGCTGCAGGGCGACATACGCGTGAACCGCGCCGAGACCGATGCGGCCCGCAATCGCGATCAGCGCCGCAAGGACGTCCAGCGCGTCCTCAAGCAGCAAAACGCTTCGCTCAACGCCAGGAAACGGCTGACCCTGTCGCGCCTGCTGTTCCAGGCCGGCATGACCATGAAGCCGGCGGCTTTCATCCGCAACAGCATCATCTTCGGGGTGGCGCTCACCGTAGTGCTGATGCTGGTGCAAGTGCCGGTATTCCTGGCGCCGGTGTTTGGCGTGGCCGCAGCTTATCTGGGCCCGCGCTGGTGGGTCAGCCGCAAGCGCAAGAAGTATCAGAGCAAGTTCCTCGATGAACTGCCCAATGCCGTCGAAGCTATCGTTCGCGGCGTCAAGACCGGCCTGCCGCTCAACGATTCCATCCGTGTGGTCGCCAAGGACGCCAAGGAACCCGTGAAGTCCGAATTTGGCCGCGTTCTCGATCAGCAGTCCTTCGGCATGTCCATGACCGAGGCCGTCGGCGTCCTGCTCGACCGTGTGCCCCTGCCGGAAGTCAATTTCTTCGTCGTGGTCATCACCGTTCAGCAGCAGGCGGGCGGCAATCTCAGCGAAGCCCTGGGCAACCTCGCCAAGGTGCTGCGCAATCGCAAGAAGATGAAGCAGAAGATCAAGGCCATGTCGTCCGAAGCCAAGGCCTCGGCCGGCATCATCGGCTCGCTACCCTTCGTGGTCGCCATCCTGGTTTCGATCACCTCACCGACCTATTTGCTGCCGCTGGTCTCCAGCACGCTGGGATTTATCTGGCTGGGGGTGGGCGTGGTCATGCTCTCGATGGGCGTGTTCGTGATGAGCCGCATGGTCAAGTTCGAGTATTAGGAGCGCGCCGTGAACATCGTCGCCCTGCTGGGCAGTCGTGAATTCCTGATCTCCGTTCTGGCTGCTATTTCAGCGGCTGCGGTGGTGTTTACCTTCGGCTCCAGCTTCATCGTCAAATCCGAGATGAAGCAGCGGATCAAGCGCGTCGCGCTGGAGCGTGAGAAGATGCGTGCCGAAGAGATGGCGCGCCTGCGTGGCGGCGCCGCCGTGGCCGATGGCCGGGGCATTCGCCGCAATGCCGAAACCAAGACCTACATGAAGACCATCGTCGAGCGGTTCGACCTCAAGAAGGCGTTCCAGGACGATGCTACCGTCGATAAGCTGGCCATGGCCGGCTATCGCGGGCAGGGGCATCTGACCACCTTCCTGTTCATGCGCTTTGCCACGCCGATCGGGTTCTTCCTGGCGCTGGCGGTCTATCTGGTGTTCCTCAACCCCGGCGAGCGCCCGCTCTATCTGAACTTGGTCTACGCCATTGGCGGTGGCATTGTGGGCAGCTATCTGCCCATGATCCTTTTGAAGAACAACACCACCAAGCGCCAGTTCTCCATCAAGCGGGCATGGCCCGATTGCCTCGATCTGCTGCTGCTCTGCGTGGAAGCCGGCATGTCCATGGAGCACGCCTTCAAGCGCGTCGCCAAGGAGATCGGCCAGCAAAGCGCGGAACTGGCCGAAGAACTCACGCTGACCACGGCTGAACTGTCATTCCTCGAAGACCGTGGCCGCGCCTATGAAAATCTGGGCCGCCGCACCGGCCTTGATGGCGTCAAGTCGGTAATGACGGCGCTGATCCAGGCCGATCGCTACGGCACTTCAGTTGGCCAGGCGCTGCGCGTGATGGCCGAGGAAGGCCGCGAGATGCGCATGATGGATGCCGAGAAAAAGGCCGCCTCGCTGCCGCCAAAGCTGACCGTGCCGCTGATCCTGTTCTTCCTGCCGGTGCTGTTCATCGTTATCATCGCGCCGGCCATGCTCAAGATCTTCGGGCCGGGCGGCGTGGCCAATGGCGGCGCGGGCTAGCCTTAACTCTTGGCGATGGCATCCCAGCGGTTCTGCTGCGTCAGCAGCGCCCGCACATAGTTCATGTTGTTCTCCACCTGCTGAGGCGGCAATTCCGCGGCATAGATGGCGCGGGATTCGTCGAACCGGCCCTGCAGGCCGACGATCAGCGCCAGGTTCTGCCTGATCTGGCTGTTGGCCCCGCGCATCTGCACGGCCCGGCGCAAGTGCCGCTCGGCAGCGCCCAGATCATTGGTCATGGCATAGGACAGGCCTAGATTTGCCTCGATGGAGGCTTCCCCCGGCGCGGCGACCAGGGCCTGCTCATAGATGTGGCGCGCTTCCTGGTTGCGGCCGAGCTGGTCCAGCGTTGCGCCTTTCACCAGCAGGGCATTCCAGTCCGGCGCGTCCGGGCGGATGACGCCATCGAGCAGGGTCAGCGATTGCTCGAACCGTCCGTCGGCAGTCAGCGCCTTGGCATAGGCAACCGTGATATCGGGATCACGCGGATAGGTGGCAACGCCCACTTCCAGCGCGGCCACGGCCTGCTGGCTCTGGCCCGCCGCGCGAAGGGCCGCGGCATAATGGATGATGGTGGCCTTGTCCTTAGGATTGGCCTTGTAGCGCTTGGTGAGCTCGGCCAGCGTCTGCTGGCTCTGCGCTGCCGGGCGGCCGGAATAGTCGGGTGGGGGCATGCGGTTGGATGCACAGGCTCCCAGCGCCAACGCCGCCACCCCCGCCACAAGCATGGCACGCATGGTTGTCGAAAAGCGGTTCCGGGGCGTCACGGGCAACTCCTGTGGCATCGCGCCAAGCTGCTCATGCAATAAATCATTAACCCTAACGTGGTGTTAAAAGGGGGCTCTGTCCCGTTGTGAGGACTGTCGGCGCCCGCTAGGTTGCCCGCAAAATCCTGCCCCGGAGCCTGTGCCAATGCCGCAAACATCGTCGCTGCCGATCATCGCCTTCGAAGAGGATGGCCTTGAAGCCGCCGGTCTGTCGGCAACCAACCTGGCTTGGGCCGCTGCCAACAGTTTCACGGGCCAGCTTGGCCGTTTGCTGGCGCTGCCGGGCGGGGCAGGGGAAGTCACCGGCTATCTCTTTGGCATGGGCAAAGCCGAAGCTCGTTCCGCCCTGGTGCTCGGCCTTGCCGGCGCGGCCCTGGCGGAAGGCGACTACCATTTTGAGGGTGCCTATGGCGACCCAGTGCTTGCCGCCGTCGGCTTCCGGCTCGGTGCCTATCGCTTTGACCGCTACCGCAAGGGCAAGCCTGCCCCGCGTCTCGTGGCACCCGCCGATGCCGATGCTGCCGAGATCGACCGGCTGGTCGATGCGGCGGTCCTCGCGCGCGATCTCATCAATACCCCCACCAATGATCTGGGCCCCGATGCCTTCGAGGCGGCCATCCGCGACTTTGCCGACAAAAGCGGCATGCGCCTGCGCGCCATCGTGGGCGATGATCTGCTCGCCGCCAATTTCCCGATGATCCACGCCGTTGGCCGCGCCGCGACGCAACAGCCGCGCCTGCTCGATCTGGTCTGGGGCGACGAGAACGACCCCAAGGTGACCCTGGTCGGCAAGGGCGTCACCTTCGACACCGGCGGGCTCGACATCAAAAGCGCCACGGGCATGTTGCTGATGAAAAAGGACATGGGCGGCGCCGCCAACGTGCTGGGCCTTGCCAGCGCCGTCGTGTCGGCGGGTCTGAAGGTTCGCCTGCGGGTGTTGATCCCCATCGTCGAGAACGCCATTGCCGGCGACAGCTTCCGCCCCGGCGACGTGCTGCCCTCGCGCAAGGGCATCACCGTCGAGATCGGCAATACCGATGCCGAGGGCCGGCTGATCCTGGCCGATGCGCTGGCGCTCGCCGATGAAGAAGCGCCCGACCTGCTGATCGACATGGCAACGCTGACCGGAGCCGCCCGCGTCGCCCTTGGTCCGGAATTACCTGCGCTCTATTCGACCGACGACGATCTGGCGCGCGAGCTGATGGCGCAAGGCCTGCTCGCCGACGACCCGCTCTGGCAGATGCCGCTTTGGTCGCCCTATGACGCGATGATGAAATCCAAGATCGCCGACGTCAACAATGCCGGCAGCGGCGGTTTTGCCGGCTCGATCACCGCAGCGCTGTTCATGCGCCGGTTCGTCGAGAAGGCACGCGTCTGGGTGCATCTGGACATCATGGCCTGGGCACCCGAAGCCCGGCCGGGCCGCCCGGTTGGCGGCACCGACCACGGTATTCGCGCTGTTTATGGGGTGCTCAAGAAGCGCTATGGCGGGTAGGGTACTAAGGAGCGATATTGCCGGCTCTTTCGCCCCTCGCCCCTCAGGGGAGAGGGTTGGGGTGAGGGGTGAAGGCCATCGGCTCAAGCTCTGAGTCTGAACCCCTTATCCGGCCCTGCGGGCCACCTTCTCCCCTCAGGGGAGAAGGGAAAGCACCTCAATACCCGCGGCTGCGATCCACCACATTGATCAGGGGCTTTCCCTCCCGGTGGTCCCCAATGATGCTCGAAAAATACCGCACGCCCGAGGCTTCATTGGAAATCGCGGCCACATGCGGGGTGATGTAGCAATTGGGGACGTCCCATAGCGGGCTGTCCTGGGGCAGGGGTTCCACCTCGAACACGTCGAGGCTCGCTGCTCCCAGCGTGCCGTCTTGCAGCGCCTTGACGATATCGGCCTCGCGCTGGTGCCCGCCGCGTGCCGCATTGACGATTGCCGGGCCGCCCAGCAGTTTGCCACGCCGCAGCTTGCCGAAGGTATCGGTGTTTAGAATACCGGTCGTTTCCGGCGTCAGCGGCAGCAAATTCACCAGGATGTCGGTTCCCGCGAGAAATTCGTCGAACTGTTCGGTTCCAGCAAATCCCTCGACACCCTCGATGATCTTGGGCGTGCGGCTCCAGCTGCGCAACGCGAACCCCAATGGCTTGAGTCGCGCTGCTGCATCCTGGCCCAAAACCCCCATGCCCATGATGCCCACGCTCGTTTCAGAGGCGGCGGGCGGGTAATACTGGTCCCAGCGCCTGGCGTGCTGGTCTGCGCGGAACTTTGTATAGCCGCGATGGTGCATGGTGACATGGGCAACCACATAATCGCTCATGCGCTGGCTCAGATCCTCATCCACGAAGCGCACGATTGGCCGCTCTGGCAGGTTAGGATGCTTGAGCAGGGCATCGACGCCCGCACCGAGCGACAATATCGCCTCAAGTCCGGTCAGACCTTCGAACGCATCCGGCTTGGGCTTCCACACAAAGATGTAACGCACCTCTGCCGGATCGAAATCATCGCCGCGCCGCACGACCGGATAGGGCGCCAGCGCTTCGCTGAAGCGCTTGGCCCAGCCTGCTTCGTCAACATCGGAAAGGTGCAGCAACAACATGAGCGGTAAAGTTCCCCATTGAAAAAGCCGCGCCCCTTGGGAGCGCGGCTTGAATTGGATAAGACGTTGCCAAGACCCTTATGGCGTCGGCGCGGGCGCCGGGGTCGCAGGGGCCGGCGTGCTGGTCGAGGGGGCAGCGGCAGGTGCTGCCGGCGGAGGCGCATCCACCTGGTCCTGCGGCGCGGGCGAGCCGCCCTGACCGCTGGTGGTGGGCGTGCCCTCCACCTGGGTTTCCTGCTGCGTAGTAACCGGCGAATCGGTCACGACTGCCGGCGCTGCTGGCTCTGCGGCGGGTTCTTCGGCTGGTGCTACCACTTCATCAGGGGCTGCAATATCCTCGGCCGGCTCTTCCGATACGGTCTCTGCGGCTCCAGTATCCTCGGCTGGTGCTTCTGGCGCTGCTTCTTCGGCCGCAGGTTCAGCCGCTGGAGCTTCCTCGGCTGCCGGGAATGGCTTTGGATCGGCCGACAGGGTCTGCAGGTAGGCCAGGATGTCGGCGCGCTCTTCAGGCGTGCGCACGCCGGCAAAGTTCATCTTGGTGCCGGGAGCATAATCGCTCGGCTTGGTCAGGAAGGCATTGAGGTTTTCATAGGTCCAGATGTCGCCGGCTGCATTGTGCGCCAGCAGAGCGTCGGAATAGGCAAAACCTGGAACGCTGCCTTCCGGACGCATCACCACGTCAAAAAGATGCGGACCCTGCTTGTCGGGCTCGCCCTCACCGAAGGTGTGGCAGGACTGGCACTTCTTGACCGCATTGGCGCCGCGTTCGGCGCTTGCGCTGGCCAGCAGCACGCCAAGCGGAATTTCCGGCGCCGCATCGGCAGGAGCACCGGCCTCTGCAACTTCGGGCTCCGGCAAGGCATAGCCCGGCCCACGGTTCTCGATGGGGTGGTAGATGGCTTCAGCGACAAAGCCGGCGCCCATGACGAACAACAGCGTGCCAAGCACGGCGCCCATGATCTTGTTTAGCTCAAACGAATCCATTTGGTCTCTCTGCCAGTCCATCCCCTGTGGACATTAGTCGTATCAGCCACGACTTTCGATATCCCAACGGGAAATCGCCTCAACAGCCGGGCCGCTTGCGGGCGGAAGATAGTCGCAACCCCCTGCCTGCGCAACCATCGATAACCGCCTTGCGACAATTCCTCCCCGCCGGTCTCTTCCCGGTTCCAATGCCCCTTGATTGACTCCGTTCCCGCCCGGGTTCAAAAGCCCGGGGCCGACCATCAACGGAACTTGCCGATGACCAAGAAGATCGCTTTTCAGGGCGAGCCGGGCGCCTTCAGCCACGCCGCCGCCAACAATGTCTTTCCCGGAGAAGAGGCGATCGGCTGCGTCACCTTTGAAGAAACCATCAATGCGGTGCAGTCGGGCAGGGCCGACTACGCCGTCGTTCCGGTGGAGAATTCGCTCTATGGCCGCATCACCGATATTCATCACCTGCTGCCCGAAAGCGGCCTGTTCATCATCGGGGAGACCTATCTTCGCGTCGAGATGAACCTGCTCGGCGTGCCGGGCGCAACGCTGGACGACATCAAGGCCGTTCAGTCGCTTTCCGTCGCCCTGGGACAATGCCGCAAGTTCATTTCCGAGCAGGGCTTCCGCACCATCAATGCGGTCGATACCGCCGGTTCCGCCCGCGAGGTCTCTCAAAAGGCCGATAAATCGGTGGCCGCCATCGCGTCCCGCTTTGCCGCCGAAATCTATGGTCTTGAGGTTCTAGCGTCCAATATCGAGGACGCGGCCCACAACACCACCCGCTTTCTGGTGCTCTCGGCAACCCAGCAGGAAGCGCCTCAGGACGCCGGCAAGGTCAAGACCACCTTTGTCTTCCGCGTGCGCAACGTGCCGGCAGCGCTCTACAAGGCCATGGGCGGCTTTGCCACCAATGGCGTCAACATGACCAAGCTCGAAAGCTACATGGTCGGCGGCGCTTTCACCGCCACCCAGTTCTACGCCGATATCGAGGGCCATCCGCAGGATATCGGCGTGCAGCACGCCTTTGAAGAGCTGGGCTTCTTCACCGATCGCTTCCGCATCCTGGGCGTTTATCCCGCCTCCGAGAACAAGTAAGGCGCAAGGAGGGCCCCTCAGCCCTCCAGCAGCCCCGGCGGCAAGCTCCCGATGCGAAGCAGCACCCGGGGCTCGTCATAGGTATCGGTTTCTACGTCGACCTCTTGGGAAAACGCGATCACGCCGGCGCGGCTCGGCGCCATGCGCTCGGCTGTTTGCACCGCCTTTTCATGCGTCTTGACCTGCTGCACCGGCTCGGCCACCAGCTTTTTCCCGCTCAACTTGAAAGCCTGCACGAGATACATCGTCGCCATTGGCACCCGCTCCTGATTGGAAGCGCTGCCCTAGCACCTCTCATGAGGATTCCCTAGCAGGTTGCGGCTTAGGTGGAGCGCAATCGCTGTTGGCGACCCCAACCAATTGACACCGCGCCTCTCCCCGCTATGGTCCGCGCACTCCTCTTGTTCACGGAACTGTTTGCCATGTCCCACGCCGATCTCGCCAAGACCATCGATGACGCCTTTGAGGCTCGTGCCGAGATCCGCTTCGATACCAAGGGGGAAGTGCGCGACGCCGTGGAACAGGCGCTGGCCCTGCTCGACAAGGGCGAGGCGCGGGTGGCCGAAAAGATCGATGGCCATTGGCAGGTCAACCAGTGGCTGAAGAAGGCCGTGCTGCTGAACTTCCGTCTCAACGACAATCGCCTGATCGAAGGCGCACCGGGCGGCTCTTCCTATTGGGACAAGGTCCCCACCAAGTTCGAAGGCTGGGGCGAAAACCGCTTCCGCGAAGCCGGCTTCCGTGCCGTTCCGGGCGCCGTGGTGCGCAGCCCCGCCTTTATCGGCCGCAACGTCGTGCTTATGCCCAGCTTCGTCAATGTCGGCGCCTATGTCGATGAAGGCACCATGGTCGACACCTGGGTCACCGTCGGCTCTTGCGCCCAGATCGGCAAGAACGTCCACATTTCGGGCGGCGTCGGCATCGGCGGCGTCCTTGAGCCGCTCCAGGCCGGTCCCGTCATCATCGAAGATAATTGCTTTATCGGCGCACGCTCCGAAGTGGTTGAAGGCGTCGTCGTGGGCGAGGGCTCCGTCATCTCCATGGGCGTATTCATCGGCGCCTCCACCAAGATCGTCGACCGCAACACCGGCGAAATCCACATCGGCAAGGTGCCGCCCTATTCAGTCGTCGTGTCAGGGTCGCTCCCCGGCAAGCCGCTGCCCAACGGCAATCCCGGGCCCAATCTCTATTGCGCGGTGATCGTCAAGACCGTCGACGCCCAGACCCGCTCCAAGACCGGCATCAACGACTTGCTGCGCGACTGACACATGAGCGTTGACGCCCTCGACCTGCTGAAGCGCCTGATCGCCTGCCCCTCGGTCACCCCCGAGGAGGCCGGCGTGCTCGACCTGCTCGAAGCCGAATTAACGAAAATCGGCTTCACCGTCACGCGGCTGCGCTTCGAGGGCGATGGCTCCTATCCCGTCGGCAATCTCTTCGCCATTCGCGGCAGCGGCGGCCGGCGCCTGCTCTTTGCCGGCCATACCGACGTCGTGCCGCCGGGCGATCTGGCCAACTGGACTGCCGACCCGTTCGTGGCCCGCGAGGCCGGCGGCAAGCTCTATGGCCGGGGCGCTGCCGACATGAAATCGGGCATCGCCGCTTTCGTTGCCGCCGCCTCTGCGGTCCCCGCCGACAGCGGCACGGTCATGCTCGCCATCACCAATGACGAAGAGGCCGACTCGATCAATGGCACCGACAAGCTGATGACCTGGGCGCAGGCCCAGCAGCAGCATTTCGATTTCGCCATTGTCGGGGAGCCAAGCGCGACGGCTCGCGTCGGCGACAGTATCAAGATCGGCCGGCGTGGCTCATTCTCCGGGCTGATCACCGTTACGGGTACTCAGGGCCACGTGGCCTATCCCGACAAGGCCAACAACCCCCTGCCGGTTCTGGCCCGCATCGTTACGGCGCTTGAAACGCCGATCGACGCCGGCACCGAGCACTTCCCCGCATCGAACCTGGAAGTCACCTCGATCGACGTCGGCAATGCTACCGGCAACGTCATCCCTGCGGCGGGCACCATCCGCTTCAACATCCGCTACAACGATTTGTGGACCCCCGATACTCTGGCCGCCTGGGTCCGCGAGCGTATTGCCAGCGTCGATCCCAAGGGCGCCGAGATCGCCTTCACGGTCTCGGGCGTTCCGTCGCGCTCGTTCCTGTCACCACTCAGCGATGACGTGGAAACACTGTCTGCCACCATCGAAACACTGACAGGCCACCGCCCCCAATTCTCCACCGGCGGCGGCACATCCGATGCCCGCTTCATTGCGGAATACGGACCAGTGGTCGAGTGTGGCCTTGTCGGTCCGTCCATGCACAAGGCCGACGAGCACATCGCCATCGCCGATCTGGCGAACCTCACCGAAATCTACCGCAGCTTCATGCTTCGTTTCTTTGGCGGTGTCGCGTGAAGCTCTGGAGCGCCATCACGCGAGCTTTTGCCGGCTGGGTGCTGATCCTGCGCGGACAGCCGGGCTGGCGCGATTATTTCACGCTCTCGGCGCCCGGGTTCGTCACCGCGCTGCTGGTATTCGTCCTCGCGGCCTTTATCGCCGTGATCTTTGCCTCCATGAGCATCGGCCTGCCCAGCCTTCCCGGAGTGTTGGCAGCAATGTTCGTTCTGGCATTGCCGGTCATAACCTTTGTGCTGACCCTTCTGGGCACCCGCATGATGCTCAAGAGCCAGGAGCCCATGCTGGAACTGCTGGTCCCCGGCACATACGCGCTGACTGCGTTCCTGCTGGTTGAAGGCGCCCTGGCCATGATCGGCGGGCCCATTGTCATGCTGGCGTGGCTGGGAATCGCATTCATGCTGTTCTGCCTTGCCCGCGCCGCAACCAGCTGGAATGTGGGTGTGGCATTCTGCTTTGCCGTTTTCAGCGTTGTTCTGCTTGTCGCCTTGCGTCTGGCGCTCTACATCGTTTCAAGTTCCGCCGGCATCACCATCTAACCTTCGAGACTATCCCTTGGCCAAGACGACCGCGACTTTCTTCGAAGAGCTGATGGCTGCCGTGCAGGGGTGCCTTGCCCTCGTCACCGGCAAGCGCGACGCGCCCTCGTTCTTCGATTTCTCCCAGCGCGGCCTGATCGGCAGCCTGATTGCCGTCATCCTGGGCATTGCGCTGGCTGGGTTCGGACCCGTGCTGGTCGGCGTGCCCCTGCCCAGTGGCGCCGCGACCCAGTCGATCATCGTCAACGCCGTGCTGTTTGTTGCCCAGGCCGGCACAGCCTTCATCGCCCTGCGCCAGATGGGCCGGCAAGACGGCTTCCTGCCCTACCTGGTTGCCTCCAACTGGGTCACCCTGGTCTCGGCCGTCCTGCTTCTGCTCTCGACCCTGCTCGGGCCGCTGGGGCTGATCATTCTCGTCGCCGTGGTGATCGTGGCCATCGCCACCTTCATCAATATCGGCCGCCTGATCGTGACGCTGACCCCGCTCCAGATCGGCATCCTGTTTGTCTCGCAGGCCGTCGGCGTCTTCGTGGCCCTGGCCATTGTTGCCGTCATCATCGGCCCGCCGGCCACCGGCGTCTAATAATCGACGTGGGTGAAATACAGCCCCGATGACGGCGCCATCGCGCCACATTGGCTGCGGTCCCGGGCGTCGAGCACGGCGCGCAGCTTTTGCGGCTGCCACTTGCCTTCGCCAACCAGCTTGAGCGAGCCGACCATCGAGCGAACCTGATGATGCAGGAAGCTCCTTGCACTCGCCGTCACCAGAATATGTTCATTCTCTCGCCGAACCGAGAACACGTCCAGCGTGCGCAAGGGCGATTTCGCCTGGCACTCGGCGGAGCGAAACGTGGTGAAGTCATGCAGGCCCAGGATCGACCCGGCAGCCTCGTTCATCGCCTCGGCATCGAGTTCCATCGGCACATGCCAGACATGGTTGCGCTCGATCACCGGCGGCGCCCGCCGATTGAGAATGCGGTATTCGTAATGCCGTGCCTTGGCCGAAAACCGCGCCTGGAACGCATCATCCACCGCCTCGGCCGCAATCACTGCCACCGGGGCAGGGCGCAGATGGTAGTTCAGCGCTTCGCGCACCCGGAACGGGTCCCATGCCTTGGCAAGGTCGAAATGGGCCACCTGTCCCAGCGCATGCACCCCGGCATCGGTGCGGCCCGCCGCCTGCGTCGTGACAGTCTCTCCGGAAAATCCGAGAATCGCTTCTTCCAGCGCCTGCTGCACCGATGGCCGCTCACTCTGCCGCTGCCACCCGGAAAAGGGTGTTCCGTCATATTCAAGCGTTAGCTTGTATCGAGGCATCTAGCTAACGGACTGCGGCAGCACACCGGCGCCGCGCAGAAACGTCGCCGCATCCATTGCGCTCTTGCCCTCGCGCTGCACCTGCGTCAGCCGCACGGCGCCCGTGCCACAGGCAATAGTCAGGTCTGCCAGCAACGTGCCCGGCTCACCCGTTCCGTCGGCGAGGGTCGAGCGCAGCGCCTTCACTCGCACTGGCTTGCCAGCCAGTTCGATCTCGAACCAGGCCCCAGGAAATGGCGACAGGCCGCGAATGTGGTTGTGCACGTCCTCGGCTGGGCGCGACCAGTCGATCCGGGCCTCGGCCTTCTCGATCTTCCTGGCATAGACGGTGCCGTCTTCGACCTGGGGCTTGAAGTCCAGACTTCCCCGGTCCAGCGCCGCCAGCGCCCGGCCCATCAGGTCAGCGCCGACGCGCATCATCACATCGTGCAATTCGCCCGCCGTCATGTCCGGCCCGATCGGGATAACTTCGCCCACGGCGACCGGCCCTGTATCGAGGCCTTCTTCCATGCGCATCACCATGACGCCGGTCTGCTTGTCGCCGGCCATCACCGCCCGCTGGATCGGGGCCGCCCCGCGCCAGCGCGGCAACAGCGATCCATGCAGGTTCAGGCATCCCAACTCAGGCGCATCGAGCACGGGCTTGGGCAACAGCAAGCCATAGGCCACCACCACTGCAAGCTCGGCATTGTGGCTGGCGAAGATGATCTGCTCGGCTTCGCCTTTGAGCGAGCGCGGCGTAAACACCGGAATGCCAAAGCCTTCGGCTGCCAGATGCACCGGCGATTTGCGCTCTTCCTGCCCGCGCCCGGCCGGCTTTGGCGCGCGCGTATAAACCGCCACCACCTCATGGCCCGACGACACGATCTCGGTCAGCGTCGGCACCGAAAACGCCGGCGTGCCCATGAAAATGATACGCATCGGCAAACTCCTGGGCACGACCTCGCCCTTCGACAGGCTCGGGATGAGGTCTATGAATTGTTCGGTGGATTACCAGTAAAGCTCATGGAGCCTGTCGAACCACGAGATCGCAGCACTAGCCGGCCGCGCGCTTGGCAGCCTTGTCGAACTTCTTGATCACCCGGTCGCGCTTCAGGCGGCTGAGATAGTCGATATAGAGCACGCCATCGAGGTGGTCGATTTCATGCTGGATGCACACAGCAAGCTTGCCCTCGGCTTCCTTGGTCACCTGCTTGCCGTCGAGATCGGTATAGGTCACCGTCACCTCGTTTGGCCGCTCGACCTCGTAGTAGAGCTCGGGGATGGACAGGCACCCTTCCTCGGTCACCTGCATCTGCTCGCCGAAATGGGTAATCTCGGGGTTGATCAGCACCATCGGGTCCGGCGTTTCCCCTTCGGGCGCTAGATCCATCACCACGATGCGCTTCATCACCCCAAGCTGGGTCGCGGCGAGACCAATGCCGGGCGCATCATACATGGTGTCCAGCATGTCCTTGGCCAGCGTCTTGATCTCGTCATCGACCTCGATGATCGGATCGGCAACGGCGCGCAGGCGCGCATCGGGAATAACAAGGATTGGGCGTACAGCCATGGCTTGGGGTCCGGCGGAAAAGGGATTTGCCTCTCGATATGGTATTTCCGCGCGCTGGGTCAACTCCGCTGGTGGAACTTGGACCCATTGCACCCGTTTCGCGGAGCGAGAGGAGAGCAATATGGCCAGTTCCTACGAAGGCGGCTGCCGTTGCGGCGCTGTCCGCTACCAACTGGGCGGCGAACCCTATAAGTCCGGCGTCTGCCACTGCACCGAGTGCCGCCGCGAAACCGGCTCGGCCTTCCTCTACTATGCAGATTGGAGCACCGATAGCTTCACCGTCTCGGGCGACTACAAGACCTATGACGGGCGCAGCTTCTGTCCGGTCTGCGGCGGCACGCTGTTTCACCTCAGCGACGATCACGTGGAAATTGCTCTCGGCTCGCTCGATGAAGCCCCTGTTGCGCTCGTTCCATTGCGCGAAGGCTGGATCAAGCGGCGCGAGCCATGGCTGGTGGCCGTTGTGGGCGCCGGGCAGTTCCGCGAAGACACCGATTTGTAGAACATTTCGCGAACACTCGAATCGCGCTAAGCTGGCGCGATGGATACTGCACTTTTCACGCTGGGCACTTTTCCGGTCACCTATTCGGTGGCTCTGATTGCTGCTGTAGTGGTCGCTCTCGCGATCATGTTCACCTTGCTGGTCAGTGCCATGCGCGCGAGCACAAGGCGCGTAGAAGTCTTGGCAGAACAAGCCGCCGAGCAGCTCAAAAGCAGTTTTCTGGCGCAGATCGCCGAGCGTGACGTCCGCATCAACGAGCTTGATCACCAGGTCATGCTGGAGCGCGAGCGGGGTGCTGATCTGCTGGACGCCGAGCGCGACAAATCCGGACAGCTGCTCGTCGAAGTATCGGCGCTGCGGGCGCGCATGGCGGAACAGGCCAAGCAATCGGAAGCCAATCTGCAGCGGTTCCTCGAAGCGCGCCAGCAGATGAGCGATGAGTTCAAATCCATCGCCGGCGATGTCCTGAAGAGCCACAGCGAAACCTTCTCACGGCAAAACCGCGAGCAGGTCGATACGTTGCTCAAGCCGCTCAACGAAAAGATCGGTGAATTCCAGGGTGAATTGCTCCGGGATCGCGCCACAATGGCTGAGCAGATTCGCGCATTGGCGGCCAGCAATTTGCAGATCACCGCCGAAACCAACAATCTCACTCGTGCCCTCAAGGGCAATTCACAGGCACAGGGCGCCTGGGGCGAGATGATCCTCTCCACCATTCTCGAGCGCTCGGGTCTGCGTGAGGGCGAGCAGTTCATCACGCAGAAGAGTCACACCACCGAAGACGGTTCGCGCGTGCGCACGGACGTTGAGGTCCTGATGCCCAACGATGACCGGTTGGTTATCGACTCCAAAGTCTCGCTCACCGCATTCGAGGCCTATACCTCTTGCGAGGACGACACGCGCGAGCAGCACCTCGCCGCCCATCTGGCCTCGGTGCGTGGCCACGTCCGCACCCTCAGCGAGAAGAGCTATCAGCGGCACAGCGGCAGCAAGTTCGATTATGTCATGATGTTCGTGCCCATCGAATCCGCATTGGCAACGGCGATCCAGGCCGATTCGGCGCTGGTGGAATTCGCCATGGGTCGGGGCGTCATGCTGACCACGCCCACTACCTTGATGACCGTGCTGCGCACCGTGCGCAATGTCTGGGATATCGAAAAGCGCCACCAGAATGCCGAGGAAATCGCCGCGCGTGCCGGCGCGCTTTACGACAAGGTGGTCGGCTTCCTTGGAAGCATGGACAAGACGGGCGGCCATCTCGACAAGGCGCAACAGAGCTTCAACGAAGCGCGCGGCCAATTGGCGACGGGCAAGGGCAGCGTCGTGCGACAGGTGGAAATGCTGCGCGAACTCGGCGCCAAGTCCACCAAGCAACTCCCCTCGGGCTGGGACAATGGCGCGGACGAACCACCCGTCCTTCGTCTCGTGGGCGAGGAGCCGGGCGATCTTTCCTGATGCACTAGTCGCGCCCGATCACGATTGTCCCCCTGGGCGAACTCGTCTGCCTCCGCTGCGTTAGCCCGCTCAGCAACAATCATCGGAGACGACAATGGCCCAGCATCAAAATCAGCACGGCTCCATCGTGCCACAGGATACGAGTTACGATGCGGTCGATCAGCCAGGTCTGGCCCGCCCCTATACGCAGGACGAAGTAGACGATCTGCTTTTCGGCACCGACCGCTCGGCCAGTGAACGCCTGGCCCGACTGCGGGAAATCCGCGATGAGATGGCCATGCGGGAAAGCGGCGACTGGGGCGACCAGGACCCCGCCGCCATGATGGACGAGCTGGATCGCGCCATTGATGAGCTCAGCGCCACCATCGCCAATTCAAGCGATATGGGCGAGGACTACATGCTGCGCGAACCCACGCTGGACATGGACAATTCCGACCGGCTCGACACCCTGGCCCCCGACGACGTGGACGCCATCAGCGCCATTGCCGGCGAGGACGTCGACGAAGCCGAAGATGAAGAGGCCGATGAAGACGACCTCGAACCGCTCGATAAGGCGGAATGGGACGACGGCGACGATTTCGATCCGGAAAAGGGCGTTCACTAACCCCTAGATCTGGGGAGTGTTCATTTCCGGCACTAACCGGCGTCGCAGCTATCACCGGGTCATTCCCGCGAAAGCGGGAACGTCCGTTTCAAAACAGGGGTTTCCGCTGTCGGGAATGACACCGTGGATGGAGCTGGCAGGAGACGCGAAGCGTTAAATTTGGGTGCGGGCGCGTAAAGCCTGGCTGAGCGTGCCCTCATCCAGATAGTCGAGTTCTCCGCCGACCGGAACGCCATGCGCCAGCCGCGTAACCTTGGGAGCGGCATCGCCTAGCCGGTCCGTGATATAATGGGCAGTGGTCTGCCCCTCGACCGTGGCATTGACGGCCAGCACGATTTCACTGAATTCGTGCACCCGGCCCAACAGCGCATCCACCGAAATATCGTCCGGCCCGACGCCATCAAGCGGCGACAGCACGCCGCCCAGCACATGGTATTTGACGGCGCCAACCCCGGCCCGCTCCAGCGCCCAAAGGTCCGCCACATCCTCCACCACGATCAGCATGCCGCTCTCGTTGCGGCGCGGATCGGCGCAGATGGAGCAGGGGCTCATGGTATCGATATTGCCGCAGACTTCGCAGGTCCGCACCGCCGCAACGGCGCGGTCAAGCGCCGCCGACAGCGGGATCATCAGCTGTTCCTTTTTCTTGACCAGCTGCAATACCGCCCGCCGGGCCGAACGGGGCCCAAGCCCCGGCAGCCGCGCCAGCAGCTGGATCAGCTGTTCAATTTCAGGACCACCAGATGCCATGGATAATTAGAACGGGAACTTCATGCCTGGAGGGATCGGCAAGCCCGCCGTCATTTCGCTCATGCGGCGCTGCATCTCGGCTTCGCTCTTGGCCTTGGCATCGCCATGGGCGGCAATGATCAAATCCTCGAGCACGTCGACATCGTCTTCCCTGAACAGGCTCGGATCGATCTTGACGCCCTTGAGGTCACCCTTGCCCGAAAGCGAAACGGTGACCATGCCGCCGCCGGAGCGGCCTTCCACCACGAGTTCGGCAAGCTCGGCCTGCATGGCCTCCATCTTGCCTTTCATCTCGCTGGCGGCCTTCATCATTCCCATGATGTCTTTCATTCGTCATCCTCTTCAACAGGGGGCGGGGGCACTTCGCTGGTTGCGGCGGTGGCGTCGTCGCGCACCGTCACGTTCACAACCTTGGCGCCGGGAAATGTTTCCAGAATGGCTTTGACGAGCGGGTCTTCATGCGCTGCAGCATGATCCGCTTCCTTGCGCTTTTCCTGCTCCTGGCGCAGCGTCAGCCCTTCCGGCGGCTTGCTTGACACATTGACCAGCCAGCGTTCGCCGGTCCAGGCCTGCAATCGCGCCGAAAGCGTCGCGATAATGCCGGGGTCAGTGCCCTCCTGCAGTGCCACCTCGATCCGGCCCTGCTCGAACGAAACCGGCCGCATCTGCCCTTCCAGCGCCAGCCGCACCAGAACGTCCCGCTTGGCAGTCGCCAGCGCAATCAGTTCCTTGTAGCTCGAAACGGTCGCCATGGCCGGCGCGGCCTGGGCAACTGCCGGTTGCTGGGCAATCGCTTCGGTCGCGATCGGCTGCGGCAATTCCTTGCGCATCGCCGAAGAGCCACTGGGCACGCCACGCGGCGCAGAATTCATCGGCTGCAGCGCAGGGCCGGGAGCGGGCTGGTTGGCGAGTTTTGCGATCAGGTCATCGGGGCTGGGGAGATCGGCCGCATAAGCCAGCCGGATCAATGCCATCTCGGCGGCCTGCAGGGCATTGTTGGCCCGCGCCACCTCTTCATGCCCCTTGAACAGGATTTGCCATGCCCGCGTCAGCGCCCGCATCGGCAGCTTGCCGGCAAGCTCCGCACCGCGCATACGTTCGTCTGGCGTGAGGGAAACGTCATCGGCTGCCGCCGGCACGACCTTGATGCGCGTCACCAGATGCGTGAAATCGGCGAGATCGGCCATCAGCGTCTGCGGATCGGCGCCCATGTCGTAGAGCGCCCGCATCGTCTCGATGGCGTCGCCAATCCGGCCGCCCATCAGCTCTTCGAACAGATCGATGATGCGGGCCCGATCACCCAGACCGAGCATTGCCTTGACCGTTGCGGCGGTCACGGTGCCGTTGCCATGCGCAATGGCCTGGTCGAGCAGGCTCAGATTGTCGCGCGCCGATCCCTCGCCAGCCCGCACGATCATGGCAAGCGCCTCGGGCTCGAAGCTGATGCCCTCCTGGCCCAGGATCGATTCGAGATAGGCCGACATGATCTCGGGCGTGATCCGGCGCAGGTCGAACCGCATGCAACGGCTCAGGATCGTCACCGGAACCTTGCGGATTTCCGTCGTCGCGAAGATGAACTTCACATAGGGCGGCGGTTCTTCCAGCGTCTTCAGCAGCCCGTTGAAGGCCGCCGTCGAGAGCATGTGCACCTCGTCGATCACATAGACCTTGTAGGGCGCAGACGCCGGCGCGTACTTCACCGAGTCGATGATTTCGCGGATGTCGTTGATGCCGGTATTGGAGGCGGCGTCCATCTCGATGACGTCGACATGGCGACCTTCGATGATGGCGCGGCAATGCTCGCCTTCGACGCTCAGATCGAGCGTGGGGTGCGGGCCGGAGGCATCCTCGTAGTTGAACGCGCGCGCCAGGATGCGGGCTGTCGTGGTCTTGCCCACCCCGCGCACGCCGGTCAGGATAAAGGCGTGGTGGATACGGTTCTGCGCAAAGGCATTGCCCAGCGTCTGCACCATCGCGTCCTGACCCACGAGCGTCGTGAAGTCGCGCGGCCGGTACTTGCGGGCAAGAACGAGATAGGGGGATGTCGGAGCGTCAGCCATCCAGCCCTTCCATTCGCTGCGTCTCAGGGAGTGTGCCCAATGCCATGAAGCATCATAAGCTGAAGTAGGAGGCTGGCAACGACCCGTGAAGGTCTCGTTGGGGCTGCTTCCTTCCGGACCTGACCCGGTTGGCGAGGAACACGTCCGCGCCAACCTCCCAAGGCGTTATATGCGAACAAAATGCGACCTTGGCAAGGCCTCAACTGCCCTGTTGATAAGGTCAGTGTAGGTTGGCGTGCCCGTCGCCCTTGCCTGCATCTCCCATGCTGGCTATGCCCTGTTACAATATTCGAAAAATAAGGCGTCCCTAGCGGCGCCTGTCCAGGAGAAGTCATCCATGGCCAAGCGCCGACAGACGCCCTTGCGCACTTCCGAGCAGGACGTCGCAGCCACCAAACGCGCGCCCTCGACCCCGCAGACCGAGTCGCCCGCGTTCCGGCTGGCCTTTGCTGACGACGATTTCCTCACTGCCGAAGAAAATCGCGGCATCCGTTTTCAGCTCGAATACCAGAAGCCCGAATTCCATATGCGCGAGGCGGGAATCAATTCCACCGTCGTGCTGTTCGGTGGTGCGCGCATTCCCGAACCCGGCAAGCCGGCCTGGGCGGCCATGAACGACACCCAGAAGGCCAATCTCGAAGCGGCTTCGCGCTATTACGACGAAGCGCGCCGCTTTGCGCAACTGGCTTCGGAAACCTCGCGCGCCCTCGACTTCAAGGAGTTCGTCGTCGTCACCGGCGGTGGTCCGGGCGTCATGGAGGCCGGCAACCGCGGCGCCGCCGACGTTGGTGCGCCCTCGATCGGGCTCAACATCGTCCTGCCGCACGAGCAGGCGCCCAACGCCTATGTCACACCCGAATTCAGCTTCAACTTCCACTATTTCGCGACGCGCAAGATTCACTTCCTGATGCGCGCCAAGGCTGTTGCGGTTTTCCCGGGCGGCTTCGGCACGCTCGACGAGTTCTTCGAAACGCTCACCCTGGTGCAGACCGGACGCATGTCCAAAATTCCGCTTCTGCTGTTCGGGGCCGAATTCTGGGGCAAGGTCATCAACTTCGAGGCACTGGCAGAGGCCGGAACCATTGCGCCCACCGATCCCCAATTGTTCAATATCGTAGATTCGGCCGAGGAAGGCTGGGACGTCGTTCGCCGATTCTATGATTTGTCCATGACAGGCGATGTGGTGAACCCCGTCTGATCCTCGCATGCCTGTCCTGCCGAGTGCGCCTTTGTATTCCTGCTCGAGCGGTGCCACATAACGCCTCGCGCACCGGCGCACAAATAGGAGCTTGCAGCCTTGGAAACCTTCGATCTTCTGGTTATCGGCAGCGGACCGGCCGGCCGCCGCGCCGCAGTGCAAGGCGCCAAGCTCGGCAAGTCGGTGATGGTCATCGAAAACCGGCTGCGCCTGGGCGGCGTCTCGGTTCATACTGGCACCATCCCTTCCAAGACGCTGCGCGAAACCGTGCTGAACCTTTCCGGTTGGCGCGAGCGCGGCTTTTACGGCCTTGCCTACAGGGTCAAGAAGGACATCGAAGGCAAGGACCTCGGCGCGCGTCTGCGCATGACGCTGAACCACGAAATCGAAGTGCTCGAACACCAGTTCGCCCGCAATGGCGTCCGCACCTTTGGTGGCATGGCGCGATTTCTGGACACCAACCGGGTCTGCGTTACCGCCCCCGATGGCGATGAAACCATTTTCGGATTCAGCCATGCCGTCATCGCCGTCGGCACTGCGCCCCATCGCCCCTCGCACATACCTTTCAACGATCACTCCGTGGTCGACAGCGATAGCCTCGTCACGGAGCCACGCGTGCCGCGCAGTCTTACGGTGGTTGGGGCCGGCGTCATCGGCATCGAATATGCTACCATTTTCTCGGCGCTCGACGTGCCCGTCACCATTATCGAACCCAAGGAAACCATCCTGGATTTCATCGACCGTGAAATCGTCGAGGAATTCACCCACGAACTGCGCCAGCGCGGCATGACCATCCGCTTCGGCGCCAAGGTCGAAAAGGTCGAACTGGACGATCAGGGCTGGGCCGTGTCGACCCTGGCCGACGGCCGCCGCATCCGCACCGACATGCTGCTTTACGCCGCTGGCAGATCGGGCGCTACGGCAGGCCTGGGGCTGGAAAGCTGCGGCATCGTTCCCAATGACCGCGGCCGGCTCAAGGTCGATCCGGTCACCTTCCAGACCAATGTGCGCAACATCTATGCGGCGGGCGATGTGATCGGCTTCCCCTCGCTTGCCTCGACCTCGATGGAGCAGGGCCGCATCGCCGCGCTCCACGCCTGCGGTGCACCCATGCCGCCTGCGCCCGAATTCTTCCCCTATGGCATCTATGCCGTGCCCGAGATCTCCACCGTCGGCCTCACCGAACAGGAAGTGCGCGCCCAGGGCATCCCATACGAAAACGGCATCGCCCGTTTCCGGGAAACCTCTCGCGGCCACATCATGGGCCTGGAGTCGGGCATGATGAAGATGATCTTCTCGCTCGAAACCCGCAAATTGCTGGGCGTGCACATCGTGGGCGAAGGAGCAACCGAGCTCATCCATATCGGCCAGGCCGTACTGAACCTTGGCGGCACGCTCGACTATTTCGTCGAGAACGCGTTCAATTATCCAACGCTGGCCGAAGCCTACAAGATCGCGGCGCTGGACGCCTGGAACCGCATGCCGCACACTACGCCCATCGCCCAGATCGAATAGCCTAGCCAACCCCGCTGGCACCCCAAGCGGGCGCTCCATAAACTGCCCATCGATTTCGGGGACCGCCCATGTCTGAACATTTCGACGCCATCATCATCGGTGCCGGGCAATCCGGCCCGTTTCTCGCAGCGCGCCTTGCCGAAAAGAACAAGAAGGTCGCGCTGATCGAGCGCGAGCATCTGGGCGGCACCTGCGTCAACGATGGCTGCACGCCCACCAAAACGCTGGTGGCCAGCGCCCGTGCAGCATGGACAGCCCGGCACGCGGCCGACTATGGCGTCAAGCTCGCCGGCCCCGTCAGCGTCGACATGAAGGCCGTGAAAGCCCGCAAGGATAAGGTTGTGGGCGCGTCAGTCCAGAGCCTGACGGACTGGATCGATGGCCTAAAGACGCTTGAGTTCATCAAGGGGCAGGGCGCCTTCCATTCCCCGACCGAGATCCGGGTGGGCAAGCGTACCCTCACGGCGCCGCAGATCTTCATCAACACCGGGGCCAGTCCCATTATTCCGCCTTGGCCCGGCCTCAACGATGTCCCCTACCTGACCAATAGCTCGATGATGGATCTCGATGTCCTTCCGGGTCATCTGATCATCGTGGGCGCCAGCTATATCGCGCTGGAATTTGCACAGATGTACGCCCGCTTCGGCTCCAAGGTCACCGTGATCGCGCACGGATCACGTCCCGCCAGCCGGGAAGACGAGGATATTTCCGATGCAATCCGCTCGATCCTGGAAGGTGAGGGCGTAACGTTCCTGTTCGACACAAAAGTCGAAGCGGTCGCTAGGGCCGGTACTGGCGTCCTGCTGTCCCTCAAATCCGGCGAGCGCCGTGCGTCGGTCGAAGGCAGCCACCTTCTGCTGGCGGTTGGTCGCACGCCCAACACCGCCGATCTCAACCTCCGGGCCGCCGGTCTTCAAGTTGATGACAGGGGCTACATCCCCGTCGACGATCACCTGCGCACCAAGGTGGATGGCGTCTGGGTCATGGGTGATGTCAACGGACGCGGCGCCTTCACCCACACCTCGTACAATGATTTCGAGATCGTCGCCGACAATGTGATCGATGGCGGCAAGCGCTCGATCGCCGGCCGCGTGCCGGTCTACGGCCTGTTCATCGATCCGCCCCTGGGACGCATCGGCATGAGCGAAACGGAAGTGCGCAAATCCGGCCGCAAGGCGATGATGGCCACCATGCCCATGAGCAAGGTGGCCCGCGCCCGCGAACGCGGCGAAACCCAGGGCCTGATGAAAGTCCTCGTCGATGCCGACACCAGGCGTATTCTGGGCGCCGCAATCCTGGGCATTGGCGGCGACGAGGTGGTCCACTCCCTGCTGCAACTGATGGCAGCAGGCACGCCCTATACGACCATGATGGAAACAGTCCACATCCATCCGACGGTGACGGAACTGCTCCCAACCTTGTTCGCGGGCCTCAAGCCCCTCGATTAAGCTGAGACCGGCTCTACTACGCCAGAGCGCTACGCTGCCGTTATTGGCCTGATGCGAGGCCCCCAAGACCTCATGGTGAGCCTGTCGAACCACGAGGTCGAGCGAGTGGAGGGGCTGCTGCCACGACCTCACGGTTCGACGAACTCACCGCGAGGTCTACTGGGTTGATGGACGCAAACAACCACAGTGTGGATGCAACAACCACAACGTCATTCCCGCGAAAGCGGGAACCTCTGTTTCCCTCGCAACCATCGCCAACGGAGGTTCCCGCTTTCGCGGGAATGACCCGGTGGAAAAGCACATAAAGCAAACACTACCGCTGGCCGAGGTCGAGCGAGTGGAGGCTCTGGTGCCACGACCTCACGGTTCGACGAACTCACCGCGAGGTCTACTGGGTTGATGGACGCAAACAACCACTGTGGATGCAATACCACCGGGTCATTCCCGCGAAAGCGGGAACCCCTGTTTTGAACGCAACCATCTCCAACGGGGGGCCCCGCTTTCGCGGGAATGAC